>JAHBWD010000006.1 GCA_019637175.1 Labilithrix sp.
AAGGAAGCGGTGCTGCTCGAGAACCTCCGGCCGTCGTACAAGGTGCCCTACTACGCCGGCGCCTGCCCCGTGCGCGCGCTCGCGGCGATCCCGGTCGTCGACGACGGCATCGTGCGCGGCGTCCTCGCGCTCGATCGCGTCGACAACCGCGCGTTCACGTCGCAGGAGCACGAGCTCGCCGCGCAGGCGGCGCGCTACTGCCTGCGCGCGATCCAGAACGAGCGCGTCTTCGTGCAGCTCGAGCGCGCGAAGGTCGAGCAGGGCAAGCTCTATCGCGCGGCCCAGGCGCTCGGCGCGGCGACCTCGGAGAAAGACGTCGTCGAGGCCGGTGTGCGCGCCGCGCGCGAGATCGCGAGCTTCGAGCTCGCCGCCGTCACCATCTGGGACGAAGCGGCGAAGATGCACGAGGTCTGCGCCGCGCGAAGCGAGAGCCGTGACATCGAAGACCTCGTCGGCCAGCGTTTTCGTCACAACACCGGCCTCGTCTCGATGGTGGTCACGAACCGCTTCCCCCTCCCCTACAAGGGGGAATTCGACCCGGCGCATCAGGTCGTCCTCTCCAAGCGCCTGCCCTGGCCGAATATTCCCTCTCTGCTCGTGCTTCCTCTCCTCCACCACGGAAGGCCCCTCGGCACGCTGATCTTGGGGGCGAAGCGGCGCCACGCCTTCGGCGACACCGTGCGGCCGACCCTCGAGGTCCTCGCGAGCCACCTCGCCGTGAGCCTCTCGAACGCGCGCATGGTCCACAAGCTCGAGACGATGGCGACGACCGACGGGCTCACCGGCCTCTTCAACAAGCGCGCGATGCTCGAGCAGGCCTCGCAGAAGGTCGCCGCGGCGGTGCGCTTCGGGCGCAAGCTCTCGGTGCTCGTCACCGACATCGACTTCTTCAAGAAGGTCAACGACACCTACGGGCACGACGTCGGCGACGTCGTCATCAAGGGGCTCGGCGCGATCCTCGAGAAGCAGAAGCGAACGACCGACGTGGTCGCGCGCTTCGGCGGCGAGGAGTTCGTGATCCTCTGCGAGCAGACCGACGAGGCCGGCGCGTTGATGCTCGGCGAGCGCATCCGCGAAGAGCTCGCCAAGACCGTCTTCCACACGCCGAACGGTCCGCTCAGCGTGACGTGCTCGGTCGGCATCGCGACGTTCCCCGAGGCGGGCGAGCGCTGGGAGGATCTCTTCCGCGCCGCCGACGAGGCGCTCTACGCCTCGAAGCGCGGCGGCCGCGACCGCGTCACCGCGTGGCAGCCGGCGTCGCTCTCGCGCATCAAAGCAGGCTGAAAAGCGAGCAGATTCCGCCGAGCGCGACCGTCCTGCCTGGACAGTCACCCCGTGGATGCGCATCATCACTCGCCATGAGCGACGAAAAGTCCAAGCCGGTGGACGACCTCAAGCAAGGCCTCGGCCTCCTCTTCAAGGCGGCCAAGGGCGCCGTCGAGAAGCTCCCGACGGACAAGATCGAGGACGTCGTGAAGGACGGCGCGAAGGAAGTCGGCAAGGCCTTCGAATCGGTCGCCAACGAGATCGACAAGGTCTTCAACAAGGCGACGGGCGCGCCGCCCCCGCCCGAGGCCAGCGCCAAGCCGGACGAAGAAGAGAAGAAGGAGCCGCCCGCGGCGCCGCCCGCCGAGGCTCAGCCCTACGACGACGCGTACGCGCCCGAGCCCCCCAAGGGCCCGCGCGTCGGCTGAGCATCGTCACTGCGGCGCGGTCACAGCGCCGAGCCTCCGCCGGGCAGGCGTCGTCGTAGGAAGTGCGTTCGCTTGCGCATCGGCTTCGCGAGCAGTCGCTCGATCATCTCTCGCAGGTCGCGCTCGGTCTCGCGCCGCAGGCTGGCGAGCCTCTGCCTGCGGGTGCGCTTTCTAGCGTTTGCGTTTGGCATCGAGGGTTGCTTCGAGGACCGGAATCACGGCGCGGTCCTTGGGCCTGTTGGCGGCGGACTTGCTCTTCAAGATGTCCTCGAGCGCCGCGACGAGCAAGGTCGTTTCTCCGATGAGGAGCGCCGAAGCACGCTTCTTCGCTCCTTCGAATGAGCGCAGGCCGTGGATGGCGCCCATGAAGTCGACCTGGAGCGTGAGGTCGTCGTCGACGACGCGGTAGAGCGACGAGGCGGGGTAGTAAGGCCTCAGGACCACGGCGCCGAGGGTGCGCGCGAAGCGCACGAGCTTTCGTCGATTCGCGGGCGTGTCTCGAAAGAAGAAGTCGAAGTCGAGCGTCGTCACCGGCGCTCCCTGGAGCGCCGCCGCCGCGTTGCCGATGAGAACGGCATCGAGCTTGGCGTCGGCGAGGGCCCTCGCCACCCGTTCGAGGAGCGGGCCTGCGTCCATCTCGGCATCGTACTGAAGAAGCGAGGAAGAACCAGCGGAGCAGAGCGCCTCGGTCAGAACGTGCGGCCGGGCGAGCAGAAGTTCTCGGGACCGATCGCGTAGTTCTCCGCGATGAACGCGCCGAGCGTCGGGGCGTCGACGCAGTCGGCCTTGTACGTCCACCCCCACGCGGCCGCCGCGACGGGACGGTCGATGCGCGGATCGGGCGCGAGGATCACGCGCGCGCGGACCGGGTCGACACACAGCGGATCGGCCTTCACGGCGTCGCGCACCTTGCGGAGCGCTTCGACGTTCTGGACGCACGCCGCCTCGGTGGGGCTCTGGCACTTGTAGAGGAGGACGACCGCGCCGTGCTCCATGCTGTGCACGAGGTAGCCGTGGTCGATCGGCTTGTCGAACTCCTGGAACTGCGCCCACACGGGGTAGTGCGGCCCGCTCGACGGCGGGTTCGAGTTGTACGTGATGACGGTTCCTTCGGGCACGTGAGGGCTCTCGAGGATCGCCGGCGACTCGATGACGACGGGGCAGCTCGCGTTCGGCGGGACGAAGGGCTGCGCGAGGCGGCGATCGACGCCTGCGTCGCCGCCGCCTCCGCCCGACGAGCCGGCGTCGTCGTCGCTGCTGCACGCGAGGAGGATGCCCGCCGAGAAGAAAGCCCCGAGGAGCACCGAGCCGAAGAAAGAGCTACGCATCGCCGAAAACCATACTAAGCCGAGCGCGTCCGCGCAGCTGTTTGACGGCGGTCGCGAAGGCGAGTCTCCTTGTCGGGTGTCGCTTTCTGCACCGCCTCCGTCCGACCTGCCCGCGCGGCAGCTGTCCGACGAAGGCATGACGCCGTCGCTGCCTCCCGCGTCGATGGCCGACGTGCGACACCCGCGCGGGCGGCTCGCGCCGCCCTTGCCGGCGAACGCGCCGCGGCTCAAGCGCGCGCTGCGCGCGCTGCGCCGCCTCGGCCACGGGCTCATGCTCCACGACGCGATGCTCGCGGCGCCGGCGATGGCGTTCCACTTCTTCCTGAGCCTCCTGCCGCTGCTCGTCTTCGTCGGCTATGTCGTGGGGCACATCGCGCGCCGTCGCGGCGTCGACGCGGTGCTCTCGCCGGTGCTCGACAACCTCCCGCAGGCCGCCGAAGCGGTCGTGAAGAAGGAGGTCGCGCGTCTCGCAGGCTCGGGCGGCAGCACGCTCGGTCCGCTCGCGGCCGTCGGCTTCTTGTGGATCGCGTCGGGCGGAACGCACGGCCTCATGAACTCGATCGAGACGGTCGTGGGCGCGCCGCGTCGTCCGTGGTGGAAGAAGCGCCTCTACTCTCTCTTGTGGGTCATCGGCTCGCTGTTCGCGTTCGCGCTCGCGGCGTTCGCGCTCGTGCAGTGGGACGCGGTCGTGCACCCGCGCGAGCCGGCGCCGATCGCGAGCGCGAGCGTGACGCCGAGCTCTTCCGAGGCAGATTCGTCGCGGCTGCACGAGAAGCCGAGCGCGACCGTCGTGCGTCACGAGCCCGTCGAGCGTTCTCCCGCGCGAAAGCGTGGCGTGAAGATCTTGAGGAGCAGTGGCGAGCGTGCGCTCGCGCTCTCGATCTCGATCCTTTTCGCCACGGCCGTGCTCGCTACGTTCTACCGACTTGCGGTAACTCATACGACGCAACTCAAGCGGCGCGTTCTCCCCGGAGCAGTCCTCGCCGTCGTTCTCTGGATGGTGATCTCGTGGGCGTTCGGACTCTATGTGAGCAGCCTCGCCGAATACGCGGTCTTCTACGGAAGCCTCGCGGCCGTCGCCGTGCTGCTCGTGTGGCTCTGGCTCACCAGCCTCTCGATCCTCGTCGGCGCGGAGCTCAATTCGCAGCTCGAAGGCCTGCGCGACTGAACGCTGGATCGACCGCTGCCCAGCGCCGTTGTGCACGCTCGGAGCGCGAGCCTTCGAGCGCGGAAAAGCCGGCGAGAGCCGTCGTGCGATGTCATCGCACGTGGTCGGTGCGTGCGCGAATGGTGCGTCCGAGATCCGGCGCGACGATGATCCGGTGTGTGCACCTGTAACTCACCGTAGGCCTATTTTTACGATGCGAAAGCGTCATGATCCTCTCGCGCACGACGTCGCGATCGGGCACATTGAAGAGAGCGGGAGGCAGTGACTTGCCGGTCGTTCCCGCGCACTGACATGACGAAGCACGCCCGCCGCGACGCGCTCACTTCCGTATCGATCACCCTCGTAGCCGCACTGCTGTCCGTGACCGGTGCAGGCTGCGTGAAGCGCCAACAGACTCCCGACGAGCGGATGCTACGCGCCGTCGAGCAAGAGTCTTCCTCCGGTGTCGTCGCGATCGCGACGACGATGGCCGACAGCCCGACGCACATCACGCTGTGCAGCGGCGCGGTCGTCGCTCCGAACCTCGTGCTCACCGCGCGCCACTGCGTGTCGCGCGCCGTGACGGCGACGCCTTCGTGCGATGCGCGCGGTCGCTCGCACAACGGCGATCACCTCGCCGAAGACGTCGACCCTTCGGCGATCGCGATCTACACCGGCGCGCACGTTCGCCCGGACATGGATCTGCCGGTCGCGCGCGCGGTGCGCACGCTCCACCCGACGGGCCAGGTGCTCTGCGACGCCGACGTCGCGTTCCTCGTCCTCGATCGTCCGATCCCCAACGCCGCGATCCTCTCGATGCGCCTGCACGGGCCTGTCGAGACGGGCGACGTCGTCGTCCCCGTCGGCTTCGGCGGCGGCACTTCGAACGTCGTCGGCCTCAAGGTCGCGCGCCAGAAGAGCACGGTGCTCGCCACCGGTCCGAGCGCGAACGCGGCGACGGGCGCGGTGCTCGGCCCGCGCGAGTTCGAAGTCGATCGCGCGACGTGCCGCGGCGACTCCGGCGGTCCCGCGATCGACGCGATGACCGGCGAGATCGTCGGCATCGTCTCGCGCGGAGGCAGCTGCTCGGCCAACGGCAATCACGTCTACACGCGCGTCGACGCGTACAAGCGCCTCGCGCAGGCGGCGTTCGCCGCGGCCGACCGCGAGCCCAACGTCGCCGCGCGCGATCTCCCCGCCGACGAATCTCGCTGAACCGCTGATACCATCGACGTCGGATGGCGGAGCCGATGATCAAGGGCGCGGCGATCCGCGAGCTCTTCGCCTGGTACGAAGAGACGCGCGGGAAGGGCCGCGTGCGCGAGGCCGTGCGCCGCGTGCCCGAAGATCTGCGGCCGCTGCTCGACCCCGACGAGCCGCGGGTCACGCTCCTTCCGGCGTCGTGGTACCCGTGCCGCCTCGTGCACTCGATGCTCGAGTCGCTCAAGGAAGGGATGAGCGACGCGGAGTTCGACGCGCTGCTCCGCGAGGGCACCCGCGCGGTCATCCTGCGCGGGATCGCAGCGTACCGCTTCGTGCTCGAGAAGATCGTCACGCCCGAGATCTACGCGCTCATGGTGCCGCGCTTCTGGCGACAGCTCCACAGCACCGGCGTGCGCAGGATGAAGATCGTGGGGCCGAACGAGGCGAGGAGCGTGACCGCGAAGTGGCCCGGCCATCACCCGCTGCTCTGCACGCTCACGATCGAGACGATGTGCGCGCTCTTCGAGCGGATGGGAAAGCGCGATCTCCAGTGGGAGCGCGTGAAGTGCGTCTCTTCGGACGGCGGCGACGAGTGCGTCACGCGCCTCACGTGGAAGTGAAGATCACTTCTTGGCGGGCAGCGCGAGACCGAGCTCTTTCATGACCGCCTGGAGATCGTCCCACGCCTGTCGCTTCGCCTCGGACTGCTGCGCGCTCGGGCGGATCAAGTACGACGGGTGATAGGTCGGCATCACCGGCGTCTTGCCTTTGTAGAGCTTCCAGTGCCCGCGCACCTTCGTGATGCCGAGCTTCGTTCCGAGGAGCGCGCCCACCGCCGTGTTGCCGAGCGCGACGATGACCTTGGGCTCGACGATCGCGAGCTGCTCGTGCAGGTACGGGATGCACGTGTCGATCTCGATCGGCTCGGGCTTGCGGTTACCCGGCGGGCGGCACTTGATGATGTTGCAGACGTAGACGTCCTTGGCGGGATCGAGGCCCATCGCGCCGATCATCTTGTCGAGGAGCTGGCCTGCGCGTCCGACGAAGGGCAAGCCTTGCGCGTCCTCGTCGGCACCGGGGGCTTCGCCGACGAAGCAGAGAGACGCGGCGGGGTTGCCGCGGGAGAAGACGACGTTGGTGCGGGTGGTCGCGAGGACGCACTTGGTGCACGTCGAGGCTTCGGTGGAGACTTGCTCGAGGGTGCGGCGGGGAGCGGGAGCGGGAGCGGGAGCGGGAGCGAGCGCGGGAGGGGGAGCGGGCGCGGGCGCGGGAGGGGGAGCGAGCGCGGGCGCGGGAGCGAGCGCGGGAGCGGGAGCGAGCGCGGGAGGGGGAGCGACGGGGCGTTGGTCGCGGGGTTTGCGCGGGATGCCGATCGCGCCCGTGTCCTGCTGCCACTCGAGGTAGGCGCGGAGCGAGGCGGCGACGCTCGCGAGCTCGTCTCGCGGATCGGACATGACGTGACGTCTAGGTCGGGGCGCGTCGCGATGCAACGCTCGCGGGCGTCAGAGCGAGGCGTACGCGGCCGCGGAGAGCGCCTTGGGTCGCGGGTCGACGAGGATCTCGACGCCCATCCGGTTCATCACGTAGCCGAAGCCGAGCTTGGCGTCGGGATCGGCGAAGCCGAACGAGCCGCCGGCGCCGGGATGGCCGAAGCTCGCCGCGCCGCCGAAGTCGTCGTGGGGCTGAGGGAGCATGAAGCCGAGGCCGAACCGGGTCGTGACGCCGAGGACGAGATCGGGGCCGCACGCTTGCTCTTCGCGACATCGCGCGATCGACTCGGGCGCGAGGAGCCCGCCGCGAGCGAGCGCTCCGTAGATGCGCGCGATCCCGCGCGCGGTCGCGTGCCCGTTGAGCGAAGGGATGTCGGCGTCTCGCCACGCGCGCGACGTGATCGTGTCGGGCATGACGAGCGAGATCGGATTGACGAACGCCTTCGCGGTCATCGACTCGGGCTCCGCCGCGATGCGATCGAAGAGCGTCCTGACGCCGGGCGCAGGCCGGGCCGGGCGGAGGTCCGCGGCGCGTCCTTCGTCGGCGAGCGCGAGGCCGATCTGCACGTCGCGCTCGACGCCGAGCGGCCCCGCGATCGTCCCGTGAAAGTAGTCGCGAGGCATCTTGCCGCTGACGCGCCGAACGATCTCGCCGACGAGCCAGCCGAAGGTCATCGCGTGATAGCCGTGCGCCGTGCCCGGCTCCCACCACGTCGCTTCCTTCTCCAGCGCGCGAACCATGAACGCGAAGTCGAAGAGCGCCTCCGGCGGCAGCGTCTCGCGGATCGCGGGGAGGCCCGATCGATGCGAGAGGAGCCATCGCAACGTCGTCGGCGTCGACAGCTCGGGCCAGAGCGTCGAGAGCGGCGCGTCGAGATCGATGCGCCCCTCTTGCACCAGGCGATGCGCGCACATCGCGAGCAGACCCTTCGTCGTCGAGTAGACGTTGACGAGCGTGTCTCGCTCCCACGGACGCGTCCTCTTCCTGTCGGCGTGGCCGCCCCAGAGATCGACCACGGCCCTTCCCTCGACGACGAGCGAGCAGGCCGCGCCGAGCTCGTGCTCGCCCGCGAGCGTCTCGGCGAACGCCTCCTTCACGCGCGAGAAGCGCGCGTCACACGTCCCATGAACGATCGCGGCCATCGTCTTCGTGCTTCAGCGGCTGAAGCGGAAGTTCACGCGGAACACGCCCGGGATGGCGTTGCCGTCGACGTCGAGCGCGGCGTTGTACTTCTCGCGCAGCGCGCACTTGCGCGCCTCGCGGCCGAAGCCGTGGCCGGGATCGCGCGTGATCGCGACCGTCTCCGCGCGGCCGTCGAGGCTCACCTTGACCTCGATGCCGACGGTGGCCTCGTCGATCTGCTCGGAGTCGGCCTCGGCGGGGAACGGGCAGCGCTCGAGGTTGGCGAGGTTGGCGATGCGCGCGGCGCGCGATCGGTCGACCTTCACCGGCGGAGGCGCCGCGGCCGCGCCGGTTCCGCCCGGCACGCCCGTCGCGACCGCCGCGGTGTTGTACGTCGGCGCCGTCGCCTTGCCGCCGATCTGCGTCTGACCGCCGAGCGCGGTGTCGGCGTTGCCGCTGAGGAACGTGTTGTCTTTCGTGAGATCGACCGGTTCGTCCTTCGGCGGGTCTGCCGTCAGGACCTTCGCGGCGTCGGCGGCAGCCGGCGGCGGAGGAGGCGGCTCGTCTTTCGGCGCCTGCTTGACGAGCTTCGGCTCTTCTTTCGGCTCTTCCTTCGGCGGCTCGGGCTCCGGCGGCTTCTCGATCGGCTTCACGAGATCGACGTCATAGCTCTGCGCGAGCTGGAGCGAGATCGCGCCGCGCACGTCGCGCGCCCACGAGGCGAACGCGTGGAGCACCGCGGCTTGCACCGCGCCGACGGCCGCGCCCGCGTGGAGCGACACGGCGAGGATCGCGGCCGCCACGGCGACGCCGACCGGGATCTTCGGACCGAGCGACAGCACCCCGGCCATCGGATCGCGCGCCGAGGCGCGAGCCGCGCGCGCGCGAGGGCGCGACGCGCCGTCTGCCCGAGGCCTTGCTGCCGGTCCGTTCAGTGCTGCCATGGGGAAACGACGTCCTTCTGCAATTCGCCGGCCTACTTGGAAGGCACCGGGCTCGGGACTCCGGGAGCGACGGGAGAGACCCCGAACGCGATCTTTGCCACCTGGGCTTGTTTGAGCAAGTCGAGCACGTGGATCACCCGCCCATGGGGTACGGAGCTGTCGGCTTTGATGATGGCGCGAAGCTCGGGGTTCTTGTCCCGCGCCGTCTTCGCCATGCCGAGGATCGCGTCGTCGCTGGGCACCGACTTGCTGTCGATCTGGGTCGTGCCGTCGGCCGCGAGGACGATGCTGAACACCGTTTGGATGTCGGACCCCGACGCCGCTTTCGGCAGATCGAGCGGGACGGACTTCGAAACGATGAGCTTCGCCGTCACCATGAAGATGATGAGGAGCACGAGGACGATGTCGACGAGCGGGGTGACGTTGATCCCCGTGATCGGCTCGTCCGTCTCGTCGGCGCCGCCAGCCATCAGTTGTCGTCCGCTTCGTGCTTGCGCGAGCCCGTCTTGCTCGTGCGCTCGCCCCGCGCCGCAGCCGTCTCGATCGCGCTCTCGACGTCTGCGCCACCTGCGCCCGTGGCCTTGAGGTGCGCGAGCAGGACGTGGCTCAGCGCCTCGGTGTTCGAGAGCGTCGCCTTGACGACGCGCTGGAACGCGTTGAACGCCGCGACCGCCGGGATCGCGACGAGGAGGCCGACTGCGGTCGCGACGAGCGCTTCGGCGATGTTGTTCATGACCGCTTCGGGCGCCACCTGCGTGGCGGCGGCGGTCATCGTGGCGTTCTTCTGCTTACCGAGCTCGTCGAACGCGCCGACGATGCCGATGACGGTCCCGAGCAGACCGATGAAGGGGGCGTTATTGCCCAGCGTTCCGAGGAACGCGAGGCGCTTTTCGAGCTTCAACTTCTGGAGCGCGCTCGCGCCGAGCATCGCTTCTTGTGCGGCGTCGCTCCCCATGCCCGCCTCGACGATCCCGGCGATGACCACCGCCGCTTCCGCGCTGGGCGAGGCCTCGAGCCGCTTGCGCGCGCCTTCGAGATCGCCGCCGCGGAGGAGCCGACCGAGATCGCGCATCAACGTCGGCACGTCGTCGCGGAGCGACCAGTAGAGCCACGCGCGCTCCAGCATGATCGCGAGGGAGACGACGCTCAGGACCAACATCAAGATGAGGACCCAGCCGGCCCCGAGGCCGACCATCGCGCTCTTCACTCTCTCGATCATTCTTCCTCTGTCCTCGTATCGGTCTCTCGTGAGCCGTCGACCAGATCGAAGGCATTCGAGAGAACCGTCGTGGCGTAGGCCCCTTTGGGTAGCACAAACCGAACCCGCAGATCGCGGCCTTGTTCCTCCCTGTCGCCCTCGAAAGGACGTTCACCATCCATCACTTCAGCGACTGTGCATTCGGTGACGCTCAGCCGCAGCGCGCGGCGCGTGCCCTCGCCGAGGCTCCGCGCACGCTGGAGGTCGACGCCCTCGAGCCACGGGGCGGCGATCCGCTCTTCGAGCGCGCGCACCGCACCCTCGGGTGACCTCATCTTGTCACCGACGATGGGTCCGGTAGGGCACAGCTCGCCGCGGCCCGCGCGTTCACGGTCGGCCTGAACGTCCGTGCAGAGAAAGAGGCCGCCGGTGTCCTCCTTCTTGAGCACATCGCCTTCCTGCGGCTCCGCCCACGTCCCGTCGGCGACGCGCGCGTCGAGCACGGCGTTGAAGACCGCCGACTGGAGCGCGGAGAAGTGGAAGCGGCGAAGGCGAGGATCGCCCGGCGCGCGCGCCTGCCCGGTGAGCCACGCGCGCGCCTTCTGGGCGTTGTCGCCCTCCTTGCCGAAGCGCTGGACGCCGAACGCGTTGGGCACGCCCTCGCGCGCGATGCGCTCGATCGTCGCGACGGCCTCGGCGACCGCGCCCGGCGCGACGCCGCGCACGACGATGTCGAAGCGGTTGCCTCGGAGGTGGCCCGTCTTGAGCTTGTTGCCATGACGCTTCGCCTCGAGCACGCGGATGCCCTCGAGCTCGAGCGCCTTCGCCTTCGCCTCGATGTCTTGCGCGCGCGGCGGCGCGGGCACGCTCACCCACTGCGTCGTGACCGCGACCTTGTCTTTCATTCCCGCGATGCCGACCTCACGCATCTCGACGCCGAGCGCGCGCGTGATCGCGCGCACGGCCGCGTCGGTGGTGAGGTTCTTCTTCTCGAAATGGAGGAAGAGGTGCGTGCCTTCGCCGCTCGGCTCGTACGCCGGGATCTCCTCGACGACGAAGTCTTCGGGCTGAGCCTTGATCCGTCCGCGCACGAGCGTCGTCGCCATGCGACGCTCGTACTACATCCCGATCTCGTGGGCCATCACGTCGCGCGGGCTGCGGAAGGCCTGCTGCGGTGAGTACGCGAGGAAGTTCGAGACGCGCGACGTGTAGAGGCAAGCGTAGTCGTCGACCTGCTTGCCGAAGCTCGATTGCTCGTTGCCCTCCTTGAGCAGCGAGCCCCAGTACGGATGGAAGCGCAGATCGATGCGCCGCTCGAGCGCGCTCACCTCCGCCTCGATCTGGCGGAGCTTGCCGCGGATGCGCTCGACCGCGCGCTTGAAGCGCATCCGATCGGCCTCGAGCTCGGCGATCGAGACGCCGTTGCCCGACTTGTGCTCGATGTGGCGCGCGAGCTCCTTGATGCGCGCCTGGTAGTAGCGGAGATCGTCTTCGAGCCCTTCGCGCTGGCCGTCGAGCGCCTCGATGGTCGAAAAATCGTCTTTGCACGACTCGTAGGCGGCGATCTCCGTCTCGAGCTCCTGCATGATCATGACGGTGCGCCAGGCGCTGTCTTTCTTCGATCGGAGGATGTCGCCGTAGATGTGATCGCCGACGTAGAGCACCTCGTCGCCCGTCGCGCCGAGCGCGCGCTCGACGTCGACCAGGTTTCCGCCCTCGTAGATCTTGCCGCGCTCGAGCGGAGGCTGGGCGGGCTTCGTGTTCTCGCCGTCGCGCTCGAGGAGCGGCCGCTTCTCGGTGAAGAAGATCGGCTTCGTCGCCGCCACGATCACGACGTCGAAGAAGTTCTTCCACGTCGGATACTCGCTCATCGCGCCGCCGAGCAGGTACGTCATCATCTTCTCGGTGTAGGCCGCGCGCGAGTTCGTGAGCAGAAAGAGCTTCTTGCCCGCGCTCCGCAGCTTGTGGAGCGCCGGCGCGAGGTTCGGATCGCGATGGACGAAGTGCGGGAGGTTCGCGGCGACCTCGTCGAGGATCGTGCCGTCGCGGTGCGCTTCGTCGATGCACTCGCGGATGTCGGTGAAGAGCTTCGCGTAGTCGACCGCGTAGCCCTTTTTCTCCATCGCGTCGACGAGCGCCGCGTAGGTGGCGACCTCGGAGAGCGCGTAGAGCGTGTCGATCCAGTGGTAGCGCGGCGTCGCCGGGCGGATCTTCTTCGAGTGATAGAGCGCGCGCAGCTCCTCCTTCGTGAGCTCGCGGAAGCCGTGGTAGCCCTTGTGGACGTGCTTGTAGCGGTCCATCTTCAGCACGTGGCCGAAGCGCTTGTCGATGAGGAGGCCGCGCACCGGGAACTGCGTCGAGACCGGCACGGTCTTGATGAAGTCGGGGTAGCCGCGCTTGATGAGCTTGTCGATCGTCGCGCGGATCGACAGGTCATCCATCGCCGGCTGATCGTAGATCGCGAGCGTGTAGTCCATGTCGAATCCCACCCACGAGATCCCGCTCATCTTCAGGTTGCGGTTGCAGAAGACGCGCGTGGGCCGCGGAATGCCGGGGCCCGGCGTACGCGACGTGAAGTCGTCGAGCGGAAGGACGAGCTGCTGCGTGTGGGGGGGCGCTTCGCTCTGCGAGGCAGACACACTCCAAGCATAGCAACGAGCCGTCGTTTTTCCTTTCACAAGCTGAGGCCGCGGAGCGCCAGCGCGGCCTGACAGGCGTGCACGTGCGCCGAGACCATCGCCGGGTTCTCGAGCCGCAGCGGCGCGACGTCGACGCGCGCGCGCACGCGGAGCACCACGCGGCGCATCCGAGCGCTCCAGACCGCGACGCGGACGAAGTGCGCGGCGTCTTCGATGCGCGGGAGGACGGCGGGCCTGCGCGTCGCCGTCAGGCTGCGCCCCACCTCGGGCTCGGCCATGCCGTCGGGGAGCTCGTCGACCACGACGACGAGGACGTCCGCGCTCGCGGCGGTTCGCGCGAGCGACAAGACGAGCGGCCGTCGCTCCTCGTACTCCTCTTCGAGGCGGCGGACCCAGAGGTGCCCGTCGGCGCTCGCCAGCTCGTCGGCCCAGGCGCGCGAGAGCGGGCGCAGGCCCGCGTGCACCGCGTGGAGCGGGAGCACGTCGTGCGTCGCGTCTTCGAAGAGCGCGCCTCCGATCCAGGCGCTCGTCGCGGCCGCGGCGACGTCGGCGCCCGCGTCGGTCGCGGGCGGCCGCCGCAAGCACAAGACGAACGCGTCTTTGTCGGATCGACGGACCGCGGCGCCGAGCGCGTCGAGCCGCGCGACCTCGGGGAGCGCGGCGCGCACGTAGAGGGCGCTCGAGGCGAGGAGCGCAGCGCGCACGCGCGGCGGGGCGATCTCGCGATCGACGAGATCGCCGGGGTAGGGGAGCGCCGCGGTCTCGAGGATCACGTCATCCATGGCGGCGACGAGCGCCCGCGGCCGCTCGGGCAGCGCCGCCTTCTCCTCCTCGACCGCCTCCGCGATCGCGCGCCTCCTCCGCTCGAGATCCCACGACGACGCGAGGCTGCCCGCGAGGGCGATCGCCCCCGTGAAGAGGACGGCGCCGAGGACCCACTTCTCCCCCCGCCTGAGCCCCCGCCACGCCTTCGCCATGCCGCCTCCGAACGGATAGTGAGACTATCGGATAGCACGGCTATCGTTTTGTTCCCGTGCGCGCGTCGATTTCTCCGGAAGGCCGCCTGCTCACCGTCCAAGACCTCTCGCAGGAGAGCGGCGTCTCGGTCGCGAGCATCAAGTTCTACGTCCGCGAGGGCCTGCTCTTCGCCGGCGACGCCTCGAGGCCCGGCCGTGCTTATTACGACGGCGCGCACGTGCGGCGCCTCGCGGTCATCCGCGCCATGCGCGACGTCGCGGGGCTGTCGATCGACGTCATGCGCCGCGCGCTCGCCGCGGTCGACGCGCCTCACGCCGACGCGGTCGACGCCATCGCGCCCGCGATCGACGCGCTTGCGACGCACGAAGACGCGCCGCCCGTCGACGCCGCGCTCCTCCGCGCGCGGCGCGACGTGGCCACGCTCTTCACGCGCGAGAAGATCGTCGTCCGCCGCGAGGCCGGCGCGCGCGAGACGCTCGCGCGCGCGATCGCCTCGCTCCGCCGCCTCGGCTACGATGTCACGGTCGACGATCTCCGCCCCTACGTCGCGTCGATGCGCGCCCTCGCGAAGGAGGAGATCGGCAGCGAGCGCGCGCGCACGCTCCTGCTCAGCGACAAGGAGGGCGCGCTCGAAATCGCGATCCTCGGCTCGCTCCTGTTCGAGCCGATCCTCGTCGCGCTCCGGCGCGCGCTCCACGAGCAGCTCTCGACCGCGCTCGTGCGCGCGCGCAAGGCGAGCCGGAAGAAGGCCGCGCGCGCCCGCGAGACGGAGCGTGCGCGCGGCCGCGAAGCGTGAGAAACTCGGGCCTCTTTGCCCATGGGCTCGACCGCGCACACGCTCCCGACCTCGGAGTGGCTCCGTCTCCTCGAGAAACGCCGCGAGCGCATGTACGGCGAGACGCTCGATCTCTCGACGCCCATCGCGTGGAAGAGCCCCGAAGAGCAGCGCGCGGCGATCGCGTTCTTCAACGCCGCGTTCCGCGCGGAGGAGTCGGGCCTGCGGCAGGCGCACGAGATCGCGGGCGACATCGAGGCCTGGGATCCCGAGCTCGCGCAGGTGCTTCGCCTCTACGGCGACGAGGAGGGGTGGCACCGCGAGCTGCTCACGAAGTTCATCGCCTTCATCGGCGGCGAGATCCGGCCGATGGGGCCGACGACGCGCACGTTCTACAAGCTCTACGCGCGCGCGAAGCGGCACGAGACGATCGTGCTCACGAACCTCATGTTCGAGACGATCGGCGCGACGACCTATCGCCTCGCGCTGCGCACGGCCAAGCCGCACCCCGCGATCCGTCAGATGCTCACCATCCTGACGCGCGACGAGTCGTTCCACGTCCCGCTCAACGCCCACTTCTTGCGGCGCATCCTCGAGCGCGAAGGTCCGGCGGCGGGCAAGCGCCTCACCGGCCTCTACCACCTCCTGACGGCGGCGCTCATGGCGTCGGCGGCGGCGAGCCGGCGACGCGCGAAGCTCTTCGACAACATCCCGTTTCCGACGCTGGCGCGCGCCTACGCCGAGCACCTCGGCAAGCTCTTCGTCCACGCCGACGATCTCGGCTTCACGCCGTCGCGCCTGCTGCTCGCGACCGTCGGTCTCCGGCGCTCCGATCTCGCGAACGGAGCCGACGTGCTCTCCGCGGAGGCCGCCGAGCGCGCGGCGGATCGATCGCGCGTCGTCGTCGAAGCGCTCTGACGCCGAGCTTGCGTCACGGCAGGAGGAGCGTCACGTCGTCGTAGTGCGCCGCGCACGTGCCTGCGAGCGTGCCCTGGGTGCCGAGGAGCAGCTCGAGCCCCGTCGCCATCCCGCAGCCGACGGCGGCGGTCGGGGTCTTCGCGACCTCGGCGCCGTCGACGCGAACGCTCGCGCCGCCGCCGGGGCCGACCACGGTGTCGACCTCGATCCTCGTCCATGCCTTCTGCGAGACGGAGAAGACGGTCGACCCCGTGTCTCTGAACGCGGTGCCGTTGTCGTTCGTGGAGACCCGCACGCGCAGCGTCGTCGCGTCGACGACCTCGATGGCCATCATCGTCCCCTTCGGCTGCGTCGGATCGGTGCACCAGAGCTCGGCGATCGTCGGTCGAGAGCCGCTGACGTCGCACGCGAGGCGTACGTTGAACGCGAGCCTGTAAGTGCCGACCCGCGGCACGCCGAGGCGCTGCACGCACCGCGCGGCCGCCTGCGATCCACCGGCGGCGCCCCGCACCTCCGAGTAGAGCGATCCCGGCAGCGACGTGAGCTCCGAGGTGTCTTGGAAGAGCGTCCTCTCGCCCGTCGAGTTCAGCGTGTCGAAGCCGGTCCCGGCGTCGGGGAAGCGGAAATCCCAGCAGTAGTCGTAGGTGGCGGTGCTCGGGAGGCAGAACGGGCCCGTCCTCGGCAGCCCGCCGTCGCCCCGCGGCCCGTCGAGCGCGGCGTCGGTCTGCGCGTCGGCGGACGGCGCCGAGGCGTCGGGCGGCGTCTCTCCGGCGCCAAAGCTCGCGCACCCGTCGAGGAGCGAAAGCCACACCGCGATCGGCAAAACCAACGCGATCCACGCCCGTCGCCAGCGACGCACCCGCCGAGCGTATCACCTCCGGAGGTATGATCGAGACGATGAAGAACGTCGTCGAACGCGTCGAACAGCTCATCGCGCTCGCGACGTCGCCGAACGAGAACGAAGCGCGCAACGCCGCGATGCTCGCCGTGCAGCTCATTCGGAAGCATCGCCTCGTGCTGTCGATCCCCGCGGCGAACGCGGGGTCGTCGGCGCGCGCGCGGACGAAGAGCGACTCCGCTCGTGAGGCACAACAACCTTCGTCGGGTCGAAAGCGATCGCGATCGAGCAAGGGCAACAAGCGCGTCGTCGATCCGCCGGAGAAGATCGTCGCGCCGCTCGGCGGGGAGTGCGTGCACTGCGGATCGCGCTATCGCGCAGACACGACGATCTACTGGTTCGCCTCCGGCGGCGGCATGCACCCGAAGTGCTTCGAAGAGTGGTCCGCGCGCTGAAAATTCACTTCATGCCGCGCTCGCGCAGGAACGCGTCGAGCTCCGGATCGTCTTTGCTCATCGGCCGCATGTACTCGCCGACGCGCGCGCGCTTCCAGTAGCCGGGCTCGCCGCGGCGCGTGAGCTCGTAGCGATAGAGCTCGGCGCGGACGAACCGCGGCGGCGAGCCGTCGAACGGATCGCGCGCGAACAGCGGCGCGATCGCGCGATCGCCGCGGAGCATCTTGTCGGCGAGCATCGCGATCCACGGCTCGTCTTCGTAGCTCGACATCGCGGCGAACCACATCTGCCAGTCGAGCCGGTAGTGCCACGGGCTCACGAGGCACGGCCGGCGCGCGGGATCGCCGGGCTTGCACGGGAGCTCGTAAGGCTCCCAGCGCGTCGCGTCGGTCACGGACGCGTCACGCGTGCCCTCGAGGACGATCTCGTGGCGCACGCGGCTCACCGATCCGAACGCGCCGTACGTGTTGACGAGGTGGAGCGGCTCGAACGACGCGTTCATCTGCTGCTCGCTCGAGAGGAGATTCACCACGGGCGGGACGCTGAGCAGCGCGACGACGAAGGCGTACGCGCGCGCGACGCGCAGGTGCGCGCGGCTCGCCGTCGCGTCGGGCGCCATCTTCGGGCGCCATCGCGCGGGGACGAGGCGCTCGAGCGTCGCGTCGTCGAAGCACGCGAGCGCGGGCACGACGGTGAGCCAGTTGAGGAACGAGAGGTTGCCGCTCGCGATGAGCACCGCCTGGAAGAGCACGAAGAGCCCGCCGGCGAGCCGGCGTGCGTCGCGCGGGCGCCACGGAGAGAAGAGGAGGAGGGGCGCGCCGAGCTCGACGAGGTAATTGAACACGGCGCCGGCCATGTGCGCGCCGCGCGGCATCTGGTGAAACCACCACGAGAGCGGGCTCGGGTTCGGCTGCGTCTCGTAGTGGAAAACGAGGCACGTCAGATCGCGCCAGCAGACGTCGCCGCGCAGCTTGATGAGCCCGGCGCCGAGCATGACGCGGACGATGAGCCAGCGCATGAGCCAGATGCTCGCGAGAGGAGGCGGGCTCGCGAACGGCCGCCACGTCTTCATCGGGCAAAGGAGCGCGGCGAGCAGCCCCGTCTCGAGGAGCTGGATCTCCCAGCCGTAGCCCCAGAACGTTTGCCCTATCGCGTGGAGCGAGAGCTGCAAGATCCACAGCGCGAGCATCACGCCCGCGTTCGTCACGCCCGCCATCACGGCGACCGCGAGCGCGGCGCCGAGCGCGCACGCGAAGGTGATCGCGCCGTCGCTCGCGTCGATCCAGAAGATCGAAGGGAGGCGAGCGAAGCCGGCGAGGCGCGAGCCCTTCGCGTGCGCCACGAAGTCGAGCCACGCGCGCGCGGGCATGAGGCCCCGCTCGCCGACGAGCGCGGGCGCCTGCTGGATCGCCGAAGCGAACGCCACGAAGTAGACGAGCCCGAGCAGCCGGAGGATGGCCGTCCGCACGAGGAGGTAGCGCGCGGGGCCCTCGACGCGCTCGATCCACGCGCGGACGGGCGAGCGCCTCAGCGCCGCGAGCTCGTCGGGGATCGCGTCGGGATCGCGAGCGCTCATCCGCACCCAGCTTGCCACGAAAGGCGCTTTCACGAGCCGACCGTGCCGGCCTTGCTGGTGGGAAGGGCCGTTTGCTAGAGGTTCCGGCGTGAGGATCATCGTCCTTCGCGCGGGCGACGTCGCCGGTCCCGTCGCCGCGCGGCGCGGCCAGTACTTCTCGTGGATCGTCCGCGAGGCCGCGCCCGCGTGGGGCGATCGCGAGTGGGCCGAGCACGACGTGCGGACCGACGCGCCGCTCCCGGGCCCGCGCGACGCGCACGCGTTCATCATCACCGGCTCGTCGAGCAGCGTCACCGAGCGCGCGCCCTGGATGCTCAGGATCGAAGCGTGGATCCGGAGCGTCGCCGAGCGCGGCACGCCGCTGTTCGGGATCTGCTTCGGCCACCAGCTCGTCGGGCAGGCGCTCGGCGGGCGCGTCGCGAAGAACCCTCGCGGGCGCGAGATCGGGACGCGCGAGGTGCGCGTCGTTCCGCACGCTCCGCGCGATCCGATCCTCGACGGCGTCGGCGATCGGTTCTTCGCCAACCACACGCACGTCGACTCGGTGGTGGAGCTGCCGTCGGGCGCGCGCCTGCTCGCCGAGACCGATCTCGAGCCGCACGCCGCGTTCTCCGTCGGCGACGCGATCAAGTGCGTGCAGTTCCATCCGGAGATCGACGGCGACGCGATGCGCGGCTACGTCGAGGCGCGCGCGCACCTCATCGAGGCCGAGGGCGGCGACGCGAAGGCCATCCTCGCGAGCGCCGCCGACGCGCCCGACGGGGCGGCCACGCTGCGGGGCTTCGTGCGAAAGGTGGTGCTCGCGTGAGCCGATCGCTCACGCTGGCGATCGCGCTCTTCGCGGCCGTCGCGCCGGCGTGCAGCGGCGCGGCCACGCTCGCGCCCGATCCGATCCACATCGGGCCGCCGCGATATCACCTCGAGATCCGCGGCCGCACGATCACGCTCCACCGCGGCGAGACGATCCTGCTCACGCTCGCCGAAGATGCGTTCAGCGCCGGCGTCGTCGAGACCCTCGACGACGCGGCGAGCTACGATCCGTGGGCGATCGAGCAGCGCGGCGACGAGGAGGCGGGCGTGACCTTCCGCGCCGCGCGCGACTTCCGCGTCGAGGCGTCGGGCCCCGACTTCGCTGCGATCGCGCTCGACTTCGGCGACGGCGTTCGCGCGCGCGTCGACGTCGGCGACGCGGCCGACGGCGCGTTCACCTTCGACGTCAGGCCCGAGCCCTCGCCCGAGGGCGCGCCCGTCGTCGCGCTCCTCCGCGTGCGCGCGCGTACGTCGAACGATCCCGCCGAGGGCTTCTACGGCCTCGGCGAGTGGCAAGACACGGTCGATCATCGCGGCAAGCTCCGCGCGATGCAGATGGAGGCCGATCTCGAGATCGAGAGCGCGAACAACGAGGCGCACGTCCCGGTGCCGTTCCTCCTCGGGACGAAGGGGTGGGCGATGTTCGTCGCGAGCCGCCGCGTCGGAGCGTTCGACGTCGCGCGCAAGGATCCGGGCGTCGTCGAGGCCACGTTCGCCGTCTCGCCGCCCGCGGAGCGGCGCGACGCCGAGGCGCTCCGCGTCTGGCTCTTCGGCGCCGACGCGCCGATCGATCTGATGAAGGCGTGCTACCGCGTCTCCGGCAGCGTGCGCCTGCCGCCGCCGTGGGCGCTCGGCCCTTGGATCTGGCGCGACGAGAACGAGACTCAAGCGGAGGTCGAGGTCGACGTCGCCACGCTTCGTCGCCTCGATCTGGCGACCTCGGCGATCTGGATCGATCGCCCCTACGCGTCCGCGGTCAACACCTTCGACTTCGATCCGGCGAAGTTCCCCGATCCCGAGGGCATGATCGCGAAGGTCCGCGCCGCGGGCCTCCGCCTCGCGCTCTGGAGCACGCCTTACCTCGAGAGCGCGGCGCAGCCGATGCGCGCCGACGCCGACGCGCGGCGCTTGTTCCCTCCGCAGAGCGGGATCCCGCTCAACAAGTGGAGCTCGCCCATCGACTTCACCAACCCCGAGGCGTTCGCGTTCTGGCGCGATCTCGCGAGCCGCTACACCCGCATGGGGATCGACGGCTTCAAGCTCGACTACGGCGAAGACGTCGTCCCTTCGATCGGCCTCGTTCGCTCCGTGTGGCGCTTCGCCGACGGCAGCGACGAGCGCACGATGCATCACGGCTACTCGGGCCTCTATCACCGCGCGTACGCGGAGGCGCTCCCGGAGGAGCGCTTCCTCTTGTGCCGCGCGGCCCACTGGGGCGAGCAGTCGAACGGCTGCGTGATCTGGCCGGGCGACATGGACGCGACGTTCACGCGTCATCGCGAGCGCTTCGTCACGCGCGACGGCAGCGAGGTGCTCGGCGTCGGCGGTCTGCCCGCGACGGTCGTGATGGGGCTCACGCTCGGCGTCTCCGGCTTTCCGTTCTTCGGCGCCGACACCGGCGGCTACCGGCACTCGCCTCCCGACGAAGAGCTCTTCATTCGCTGGACGCAGCAGACGGCGCTCTCGACGGTCATGCAGGTCGGCGACAGCTCCTCGCAGCCGCCCTGGGTCTTCACGCCGGAGAACGGCCGCAGCGACGCGACGGTCGACGTCTACCGGACGTACGCGCGCCTGCACCTTCGCCTCTTCCCTTACGAGTGGACGTTCGCGCAGCAGATCCCGATCGACGGCAAGCCCATCCAGCGTCCGCTCGGTCTCGTGTACCCCGAGATGGGGCTGCATCCTTCGGACGTCTACATGTTCGGCGACGACCTGCTCGTCGCGCCGGTGCTCGATCGCGGCGCGCGCGTGCGCGAGCTCGTGCCTCCCGCGGGGACGTGGTTCGAATGGTGGGACGGAGCGCAGCACGTCGCCGACGGCAAGTCTCGCGTCGCGATCGACGCGCCGCTCGAGAAGCTGCCGCTGCTCATGCGCGAAGGCGCGATCGTCCCGCTGCTCCGTCCGAGCATCGACACGCTCACCGAGACCGACGACCCGGCGATCGAGTCGTACGCGCGCGATCCCGGCGTGCTCTGGGCGCGCGTCGCGCCCGGGCGCCCGCGCCGCTTCGCGCTGTGGGACGAGACGGCGATCGAGCGCGCGCCCGACGGCGCGCTCGTCGCGACCGCGGGCGCCGTGTTCACGCGCGGCTTCGTCCTCGAGCTCATCGCCACGCCCGAGCCGCGCGACGTCGTGCGCGACGATCCCGCCGGCGGTCCGAAGACGACGCTCGAGCGCCGCGCCGATCTCGCCGCGCTCGAGGCCGCGCCCGACGGCTGGGCGTGGTCGCCCGATCGGCGCGGAACGCTCTGGATCAAGCTCGCGTCGAGCGGCCGCGTCGTCGCGCGGTGAGCTTGCGTCGCGCGCTTCTCGAATTGCGCGAAGAGCTGCGCAACGCCTATTTTTCTGCCTGATCGCGATCGCGACGCGTCACGAACGCGATCGCGTGAGGGCGCGGATTCGATCGCGAAGGCTCGCGCGCGCGGCGGCAAGCGACGAGAAAGACAGCGCCGCGCACGTTGGCAAGCCGCGTGCTTCGGGCGCGCCCCATGAACCGCGTCAAAGCTCTCCGCGTCGCATCGCTGACTCTCGTCCTCACGCTCGCCGGCTGCGCCGCCTCCGACGGCGTCGTCGACGCCGACGAGATCACGCCCGAGGAGCAAGCCGAAGGCGCCGCGTTCGCCGGCGACGTCGAAGACGGCGCCGAGCCCACGACGCTCTTCGAGGATCCGCTCACGACGCCGCTCGAAGACAGCGCGCCGTTCCTCGACGCCGACGATCCGCGCCTCCTCGTCCCCGAAGAGCTGCGCGCGCCGGTCGAGGTCGATCCCGACAGCCTCGATCAGGTCAAGGCATGCCAGCGCGCGAACGGCTATCGCAGCGGTCGGAAGTTCACGATCTGCGTGACGAAGGTCGACGGCAAGTACGTCGAGGTGAACACGGCGCGCGCGTTCCTCCGCATGCGCAAGGCCGCGCGGGCGAAGGGCATCGCGATCCGCGTCGTCAGCGGATTTCGCACGATGGCGGAGCAGCGCTACCTCTACAACTGCTACAAGACGAAGCGTTGCAACGGCGGCAACCTCGCCGCGCCGCCGGGCTACTCGAACCACCAGAGCGGCAAGGCGCTCGATCTCAACACGAGCACGCGCGGCGTCTACGGCTTCCTCGCGAGCCGCGCCCGCAGCTACGGCTTCCGCCGCACCGTGGCGTCGGAGCCGTGGCACTGGGAGCGCTAGGGGCGCGGGTCTTCCAGGACGCCGTCGCTCGCGCGGTCGAGGGATGCTCTAATCGAGGGCGATGATCGAGCTCGCCCTGGGCCACGCCGACGCCGCGCGCCTGCGCGTGCTCCGCTGGTTCGGACCCTGGGCGCGGCCGCTCTTCGTCTCGCGCGAGGTACGCGTCGCGTGGACAGGCGCGCTCCTCGTCACCGCGGCGCTCGCCCTCACGCGGCTCGTGCCGCTCTGGATGCTCGCGCTCGGTCCGCTCGTGTGGGGCGTGCCTCACGTCGTCGCCGATCTCCGCTACCTCGCGCTGAGGCCCGGCTACCACCGGCGCCCGACCCTCGTCGTGCCCGTCCTCCTCGCGCTCGCGTGCGGCTGGGCGGGCTTCGGCGTGCGCGCGGCGCTCTTCGGCGGCGCGCTTTGTGCGCTCGTCACGCGCGCGCCCATCGTGCGCCGCCTCGCGGTCGCCGCGCCGCTCGCCGGCCTCGGCCTCCTCGCGCACCTTTGGGAGGCGATCGCCACGATCGTCTTCGCGCACGCGCACAACGTCGTGGCGATCCTCTTCTTCGCCTTCTGGCGCCGCCGCGGCTCGAGGCTCCACTGGATCCCCGTCGGCGTCGTCGCCGCGGGCGCGATCGCGATCCTCGGCGGCGCGTTCGACGGTGCGCTCCGTCACGCGTCGAGCTTCGCAGGTCTCCACTTCGGCGATCTCGTCGCGCAGCTCGCGCCCGCCGAGATCGTGAGCAAGGTCTCGACCGATCCCGTGATGCCCGATCGCGTCGTGTTGCTCTTCGCGTTCGCGCAGAGCGTGCACTACGTCGTCTGGCTCCGCCTCGTGCCGGAGGAGGAGAGGGCCGCGAGCTCGCCGGTCTCGTTCCGCCAGAGCTTCCGCTCGCTCGTGCGTGACGTCGGCGTGCCGCTGCTCGCGATCCACGCGGTGGCCGCGGTCGTGTTCGTCGTCTGGGCCTTCGGCGATCTGCCTACGGCGCGGATCCGGTACCTCCAGATCGCCTTCTTCCACGGGTGGCTCGAGATCCTCGCCGCCGCGATCATGCTCGCCGAGGGCCGCCCGCAGCGAACATGATCGGTCCGGGATCGGCAGCGCTCCTCTTCGCCGCGGGCGTGGTCGGCGGCATGATCAACGCGGTCGCCGGAGGCGGGAGCTTCGTCGCGTTCCCCACGATGCTCTTCCTCGGCGTCCCTCCGGTCGCGGCGAACGCGACCACCGCCGCGGCGCTCTGGCCGGCGGGCCTCGCGAGCGCGGTCGCGTATCGCCGCGATCTCCAGAGCGATCGCACCACGATCCTCGTCTTGGCGCTCGCGAGCGCGGTCGGCGGCGTCTTCGGCGCGAAGCTCCTGCTCGTGACGTCGGATCAGACGTTCGCGAAGCTGATCCCGTGGCTCCTCCTCGTGGCTTCGCTCGTCTTCACGTTCGGATCCCGCCTCTCGCGAGGCATGAGCGGACGAGGCGGCGTGCCCCTCGCGGTCGGGGCGGTGGTGCAGCTCTTCATCGCCTCGTACGGCGGCTACTTCGGCGGCGGCATGGGCATCTTGATGCTCGCGACGTTCACGTTGATGGGCATGACGCACATGCACGCGATGAACGGGCTCAAGATCGTCCTCGGCATCCTGATCAACGGCGCGGCGAACGTCGCGTTCTTCGCGGCGGGCACGGTCGTCCTCGACGTCGCCGCGCCGGTCGCGCTCGGCGCGATCGCCGGCGGCTGGTACGGCGCGTCGATCGCGCGCACGGTCGATCCCGAGAAGGTGCGCCGCGTGGTGCTCGGCTTCGCGTGGCTCCTCACCGCGTGGTTCTTCGTGCGCGCGCTCTTGCGCTGACGCTATTCGCTCTCGTCGCCCTCCAGCGCGCGAAGGTCGCGCAGGTCTTTCTCGCGCCCGGCCGCGCGCTTCGCCCGGATGAGATCCTCTTTGCCGATGACATGGACGACGGTACCGCCCCAGTCGACGTCCAGCCGCCGCGCGAAGGCTTCGGCGAACGCGACGCCTGGGATCGAGAGCAGCAGGTCGACCCTCGCGGGGGGCGTGCCGAAGAAGAGGAACTCGTCGGGAGCCAGCGCGCGCGCCTGCTCGACGATTGAATCGGGCGCGCCGAACAATTGGAGCGCCCTCGCGGCGCGCTCCAGGTTGTCCGGCGAAGGGTCGATCAGGAGGTCGAGGTCCTTCGTGAACCGCGGCTCGGCGTGGACGGAGACAGCCCAGCCGCCGACGACGAGATACTCAACGTTCGAACTTGCGAACGCCCCAAGTAGATCCGTCAAATCTGGGTGGAGGTCCATTTCGTCCCCGGAGGATCCAAGCTTCGATCAGCGCGTCGCGCGTCGCCTGCAACTTTGCTGCGTGAGGCGCGCTCTTCCAGAACTCGCGTGACGCCCGGTCGAGCTCCTCGAAGGAACGCGCAACGCCACCCGTGAGCCGCCTCCGGCGCTCTTCCGCTCGCCTTTGGAACTCGGCATCCATGGGCAGAGCGTAGCACCGCCCGCTCTCGTGCGCCGCGGGCGTCGGCGGGGGTCGAAGCGTCGAGCGTCACCTCTCGATGCGGAGGTAGCCGGCGCTCAGGAAGCGGAAGATCTCTTCGCAGATGCGCTCTTCGGGGAAGTCGAGGCCGCGCATCACGACCTGGTACATGATCTCCTTGACCGCCCCGAGCGTCATCATCGCGAAGAAGCGCGCGTCGCCCGGCGCGACGATGCCGCGCTCTTGTCCGTCGACGAGCGACTCGTCGAGCAGCTTGGCGACGCTCTCGTAGAAGCTGATGAGCTTCTGATCGAACGCCGCATCGAGGCCGACGGCGTCGGAGAGGAGGATCTTCGTCGTCGCCGGATCCTCGAGCAGCGCGTGCACGATGCGCCGGATGTTCTCCTCGACCTGATCGGCGACGGTGCGCGACGGGTGCTCGGTGTCGACGCGCATCACTGCGGCGCCGAGGCGCGCGAAGGTCTGATCGACGATCTCCTCGAAGATGGCGCGCTTGTCTTCGAAGTAGAGATAGAAGGTGCCGCGGGCGACGCCGGCGGCGGCGACGATGTCGTCGATCTTGGCCGCGTGGTACCCCCGCTTCGCGAAGACTTCGCGGGCGTTCGAGAGGATCTGCTGGCGTCGCTCGGCCTTGTCCAACCCGACGAGTGTAGACGGATCTCGCATAGTTCGGCCTGGATCCCGCCTGGACCAGGCGACCGCCCGGCTCGGCTCGCGCGACCTACGCGACACGGGCCGCGAGGAGGCGTATCCTTGCCGAGGACTTCGTCAATTCTGGCGCAGTTCGTGCTCACTTCAATTTTCTGATGGGAGCGGCCGTGGAGTCGGAGAGGCGCAAGCCTGCCCCGGCAAAGGACACGTCGAAGGCCGACGCGGCGCCGATCACGGCGCAACGGCCGTCGTCCATTCCGCGTCCGAACACACGCGCGCCGATCGCTCCGCTCGCGCCGCGCGCGTCGACGATCCCGCCTCCTCCGTCGAGCCGATCCGTGGGGATGACCCAGACCGCCGCGGCCAAGGCGCGCCGCGAGCGCACGAAGACGATGATGGGTGTCGCGCCGCAGGCGAACACGCCCATCGATCCGTCGCCGCCGAGCGCGCCTCCGGCGACGAAGCGGATGAGCGAGTCGGCGCCGGCGCCGCCCGCGCCTTCGAAGCCGCCCTCGGCGCCTTCGCTCACCGGGCCGAACCCGCTCGCGTCGAACGGCGCGAGCGCGACCGAGGCGCTCGCGCCGCCGCTCGAGCGCAAGCCGCTCGTCACGACGATCGCGATGGCGGGCCCGCTCCCGCTGCCGGCGGGCATGTCTCGGCCGCCGACGCAGCCGCCGATCGCGCCTCCATCGGCCGCCCCGCCGTCGCCGCCGCGCGCGCCGTCGGTACCCGCGTACGCGACAGGCGCGTCGCCCGCGTTCGAGCCGCCCGCGTTCTCCGCGCCGCCGCCGCTGCCGCCGCCGCGCCCTTCGGCGCCGGCCGTCTCGCCGACGCAGGCGTCTCCTCAAATGCAGATGCCGCCGATCCCGATCTCGGCGCCTGCGCCGCATCCGTCGTCGCCCGCGTATGGCGCGCCTGCGCCGTATCCGGCTCCGCCCGCGTACGGCGCGCCTCCGCCTGCGCCGTATTCGTCGGCGCCCGCGTACGCGGTGCCACCGCCCGCGCCGACGGTGCAAGGCCTCGCGCCGCCGCCGCCGCCGCTCTCGTCGGCGGCTTCGTACATGCCCGCGCCTGCGCCGTCGTCGCAAGCGCTCGTCGCGCCCTCGTACGGATCGATGCCCGATCCGAACGACGGATCGCCGCCGCTCTCGTATCACGTGTACTCGCCGGAAGACGTCGCCCACGCGCGTCCGCTTCCGCTCCGCGCCAGCATGCCGGCGTACCGCGCGCCGAAGATGAGCCTCGGCGTGCGCGTGTGCATCTTCCTCGTCGGCGTCTGCGTCGTCGTGGGCACCGCGGCCGCCGTCATCGCCGTGTCGTCCGACGACGCGCCCGCGCGCCCGGCGGCGAGCGCCGCGCTCCCGAAGCCGATCGCGACGACGCCGTCCGCGCCGATCGAGGCGACCGATCCCGCGCCGAGCGCGATGGCCGCGCCTCCCGTCGCGTCGCCCGAGCCGCCTCCCGAGCCGCCGCCGTCCGCGGCGCCGGCGCCTGCGCCGCACGGCAAAGCGAAGCCGGTCAAAGGGGCGGCGAGCGGGCCGCCGAAGGGCGTCGCCCTCCCGCCGAACCCGTTCGCGAACGGCGCGACCGCGAAGCCCCGCAGGAAGTGATGTCTGCGGCGAGGCGGGCGGGTACGCTCCGCGCATGACCACCGAGAGCTACGTCATACGGGGCGGCGTCGAAGGTTTCGATCGGTTGAAGGTGCTCTCGCGCGTGATGCACGCCGCGACGTCGGCGGCGCTCGAGCGCGCGGGTCTCGGCGCGGGCATGAGGTGCCTCGACGTCGGCTGCGGCGCGGGCGAGGTCACGTTCGAGATCGCGCGACGCGTGGGCAGCACGGGGCGGGTCGTCGGCGTCGATCTCGACGACGTGAAGCTCGATCTCGCGCGCCGCGAAGCCGAGGTCGCGCGCCTCACCGGCGTCGAGCTCGTTCGCCGAGACGTGACCTCGCTCGACGGCGAAGGTGAGTACGACTTCGTGTACGCGCGCTTCCTGCTCACGCACCTCGCGGATCCGCTCGACCTGTTGACGCGATTCCGCCGCCTCCTGCGTCCCGGCGGCGCCGTCTTGATCGAAGACATCGACTTCGCCGGCTACTTCTGCCACCCGCGCCGCGACGCGCACGATCGCTACGTCGAGCTCTACACGAAGGCGGTGCAGAACCGAGGCGCCGATCCGCTCATCGGCCCGCGGCTGCCCGGGCTGCTCGCGGACGCCGCGTTCGAGCAGGTGAGCATGCACATCGTGCAGCCGATGGGCACGAAGGGGGAGGTGAAGCTCATCCCCGCGCTGACGATGAAGGCGATCGGCGGCTCGGTCGTGGCCGACGGGCTGTCGACGGAGGAAGAGACCGAGCGGCTCGTGACCGATCTGTTCGCGGCCGCCGAAGATCCGCGCACGATGATGGGCCTGCCGCGCGTCTTCCAGGCGTGGGGCCGCCGCCTCGCCTGATCTCGCGAGCGCGAGCGTCGCACGCGATCGCGCGCCTTCACCCCGGCCATTCGTATCTTGCTGAAATGAGGGCCGAAAACACGCCGCCTCCCAGCCGAAAAACCTGTTAGCCTCGAACTGGACTGACGTGTCAGTCCAGCCGTCGGGTGGTCGACGCGGCACTTCGCGGTCGACCCGCTTTCGAGCGGCGCTCGTTCCGCGCCTGAACTCCGGAGAGCGCATGTCAAAGGCGGACGGACGGTTTCTCGCGATCGGCATGGACGTCGGCAGCACGACGGTCAAGGCGACGGTCGTCGACCCCACGACGAAGGCGATCCTCTGGAGCGACTACCAGCGGCATCACACGAAGCAGCCGGAGAAGGTGCTCGAGCTGCTCGAGGCGATCCTCGCCGCGTTCCCCGATCACCCGAAGGACGCCTGGCGCATCTTCCTCACCGGATCGGGCTCGGCGCCGCTCGCGCCCTCGACCGGCGGCAAGTTCGTGCAGGAGGTGAACGCCGTCACGCTCGCCGTCGAGCACCTGCACCCCGACGTCCTCTCCGTGATCGAGCTCGGCGGCCAAGACGCCAAGATCATCATGTTCAAGGAAGACGCGAAGTCGGGCGACAAGACCGCGCTCGCGTCGATGAACGACAAGTGCGCGTCGGGCACCGGCGCGACGATCGACAAGTGCTTCCTCAAGGTCAACGCGCCGCCCGAGCTCGTGACGACGATGCGCTTCGACGATTCGAAGCTCCATCACGTCGCCGCCAAGTGCGGCGTCTTCGCCGAGACCGACATCGTCAATCTGATCAAGAGCGGCATCCCGTCGACGGAGGTCCTCTGCTCGCTCGCCGACGCGATCGTCATGCAGAACCTCTCGGTGCTCACGCGCGGCAACACGCTCAAGGCGCGCGTGCTGCTCCTCGGCGGACCGAACACGTACCTGCCGTTCCTCCAAGACTGCTGGCGCCTGCGCATCCCGCAGGTCTGGGAGGAGCGCGGCTACGACTACCCGAAGGACGTCCCGATCGAAGAGCTCGTCTTCGTCCCCGAGAACGCGCAGTACTACGCGGCGCTCGGCGCGGTGCTGTACGGCCTCCACGAGCCGGCCGAGGTCGGCTGGATGAAGGGCACCGAAGAGCTCGTCGAGTTCATCACCACCGGCCGCAAGGCGCGCCTCGGCGAGACGGCGGGCCCGCCGCTCTCGAAAGACGAGCAGGAGCTCGAAGACTTCCGCGAGCTCTACAAGATCCCGAAGTTTCAGCCCGCGGTCTTCGCGCCCGGGCAGAAGGTCCGCGCCGTCATCGGCCTCGACGGCGGCTCGACGTCGAGCAAGGCCGTCCTCGCCGACTACGAAGACGGCAAGGTCCTCGGCAAGGCCTACCAGCTCTCGAAGGGCAACCCGATCCAAGACACGAAGGAGCTGCTCACGCAGCTCAAGGCGTTCGTCGTCGATCAGGGCGCCGAGCTCGAGGTGATGGGCTTCGGCGCGACGGGCTACGCCGCCGACGTCCTCGAAGAGTGCGTGAAGAGCGACGTGAACATCGTCGAGACCGTCGCGCACATGATGAGCTCGGTGCACTTCTTCGGCGACGTCGACGTCATCTGCGACATCGGCGGGCAGGACATCAAAGTCTTGTTCATGAAGAACGGCGACATCGCCAACTTCCGCCTCTCGAACTCGTGCTCCGCCGGCAACGGCACGCTCCTGCAAGCGACCGCCGACTCGTTCGGCGTCGCCGTCACCGACTTCGCCGACGTCGCCTTCAAGGCGGAGCTCGCGCCGAAGTTCTCGTACGGGTGCGCCGTCTTCCTCGAGACCGACCGCGTCAACTTCCAGAAGGAGGGCTTCTCGAAGGAGGAGATGCTCGCCGGTCTCGCGCAGGTCTTGCCGAAGAACGTCTGGCAGTACGTCGTCCAGATCCCGCGCCTCGCGTCGCTCGGCACGAAGTTCGTGCTCCAGGGCGGCACGCAATACAACCTCGCCGCCGTCAAGGCGCAGGTCGACTACATCAAGGAGCGCGTCCCGAACGCCGAGGTGTTCGTTCACCCGCACACGGGCGAGGCCGGCGCGATCGGCGCGGCGATGGAGACGCTCCGCATCGTCAAGCGCAAGGGCAAGTCGTCGTTCATCGGGATCGATCAGGCGATCAACCTCGAGTACACGACGAAGAACGACGACGAGACCGTCTGTCACTTCTGTCCGAACGAGTGCAAGCGCACCTTCATCGACACGAAGACGCCCGACGGCGCGTCGAGCCGCTACATCGCCGGCTTCTCCTGCGAGAAGGGCACCGTCGAGAGCAAGGACGCGATGCTGGCGCTCGTCGCCGATCGCAAGAAGACCGCGCAGCAGTACCCCAACATGGTCGACTACGAGGCCAAGCGCGCGTTCATGCACTTCTACGACGCCGCGCCCCAGCCCGAAGACGGCTCGCCGATCAAGGACATCGAGGTCAGGAAGGGCATCTTCGGCCAGCGTCGCGTGCCGATCACGCGGCCGTTCCGTCGCTCCTCGAAGGAGGCGCAGGAGAAGCGCCGCCGCACGCGCATCGGCATCCCGCGCGTGCTCAACCTCTACTCGACGGCGCCCTTCTTCCGGACGTATCTCGAGGCGCTCGGCATCCCGAAGCAGAACGTCGTCTTCTCCGACGAGACGACCGAAGAGATGTGGGTCGAGGGTGGAAAGTACGGCTCGATCGACCCGTGCTACCCGTCGAAGGTCGCGCAGGCGCACCTGCACAACCTCATCTTCCACCAGCACACCGAGAAGAAGCCGCTCAAGTACATCTTCTTCCCCATCCTCACGCACGTGACGAACTTCGTGACCGACACGATGGACAACGCGTCGTGCCCCATCGTCGCCGGCGCGCCCGACGTCATGAAGGCCGCGTTCACGAAGGAGGTCGACTTCTTCGCCCAGCGCGGCATCGAGTACCTCGATCCGGCGGTGTCGTTCGTCGAGCCGAACCTCATGGCCAAGCGCCTCTTCGAGTGCTTCGGCGAGCGCCTCGGGATCACCGAAGACGAGAACGACCACGCCTGCCGCGAAGGCTGGAAGGCGCTCACGATCTTCGAGAACGATCTGCAAGACAAAGGGCGCGCGATCCTCGAGACCGTCGAGGCCGAAGATCGCGTCGCGATCCTCCTCCTCTCGCGCCCGTATCACTCGGATCCCGGCCTGAACCACGGCATCCCCGAGGAGTTCCAGGTCCGCGGCTACCCCGTGCTCTCGATCCGATCGATCCCGAAGACGCGCGAGTACCTCGATCGCTACTTCAAGAAGGAGCTCGAGAGCGGCGCGATGAAGACGCCGCTCGAGCTCAATCACGTGTGGCCGGAGAACTACTCCGTCAACAGCGCGCAGAAGGTGTGGGGCGCCGTCTTCGCCGCGCACCACCCGAACGTCGTCGTGCTCGACCTGTCGTCGTTCAAGTGCGGCCACGACGCGCCGGTGTACGGCCTCATCGACTCGATCATCGAGAAGTCGAAGACGCCCTACGCCGCGCTCCACGACATCGACGCGAACAAGCCCGCGGGCTCGATCAAGATCCGCGTCAAGACGTACACCCACGCGCTCAAGCTCCACGAAGAGCGCCTCGAAGACGCGAGCAAGCGGCGCCACGAGCTGTCGCACGCGATCGATCAGAAGCGCCTCGAGCTGCTCGAGCTCAAGGCGAAGCAGAACGCCGATCGCCGCACGACCGACGAGGCGCTCACCGGGCAGATCGAGGCGCTGCGCGAGAAGGTGCGGAGCTACGTGCCGCTCGCCAGCCGAAGCGCCGCGATCGCGGCCGCCGAAGACGGACGCGCCTCCGGGATCGTGAAGCTCGGAAAGAAGACCAAGGACGGGAACATCGTGCCCGCCCGCGAAGCCTCGAACACCGCGACGAACGCTGCAGAGTGACGGAGAACACCATGGCGAACCAGACGACCATCTCGACCTCCAAGAAGAAGCTGCCGATCGCGGGACAGGCGCTCGACCTCGACGCCGAGCTCGCCAAGTTCGAAGCCGAGGAGAAGCGCCGCCTCGGCCTCGACGGAGAGACCCAACAGTGGGTCGAAGACATGGTGAACCTGGGCTTCCGGAAGTCCGAGCGCGCGAAGATCACGCTGCTCGTCGGCGGCCTCACGATCGCGCACGACTTCTTCATCGAGGCCGGCCTCAAGGGCATCGGCTACCAAGTGCAGATGCTCGACTGCCCGAACAACGAGGCCTTCCAGGCGGGCAAGGAGTTCGGCAACCGCGGGCAGTGCAACCCGACGTACTTCACCGTCGGCAACCTCGTTCAGTACCTCATCATGCTGCGCGACAAGCACGGCATGTCCGCGGAAGAGATCGTCGACAAGTTCGTCTTCGTCACCGCGGGCGCGTGCGGGCCGTGCCGCTTCGGCATGTACGTCACCGAATACCGCAAGGCGCTCCGCGACGCCGGCTTCGACGGCTTCCGCGTCATGCTCTTCCAGCAGACCGGCGGCCTCAAGCAGGCGACGGGCGACGAGGTCGGCCTCGAGCTCAACCCGACGTTCTTCTGGGCGATCGTGCAGGGCATGTTCGCCGGCGACGTCATCAACGCCTACGGCTACCGCGTGCGCCCCTACGAGAAGGTCAAGGGCGCGACGAACGAGGCGCTCGAGAAGGCGAAGAAGATCATCTACGACGCGCTCGCCGCGCGGAAGAACATCCTTTGGGCCCTCTGGCAGTGTAAGCCCATCCTCCAGGCGATCGAGGTCGACAAGACGCTGCCCAAGCCGAAGGTCTCCATCATCGGCGAGTTCTGGGCGATGACGACCGAGGGCGACGGCAACTACGGCCTCCAGGAGTTCCTCGAGCAGGAAGGCGCCGAGTGCGACATCCAGCTCGTCGCCGCGTGGCTCCTCTACACGCTCTGGGAGGTGCGCAACGACGCGAGCGATCGCGCCGATCTCCGCGAGCTCGACGTCGCGAAGTACGGGCTCGGCGGCGGCGGACCGTTCGCCGTCTTCCAGAAGTACCTCATCAGCCGCGGCGGCGACTTCGCGGTGCGCGCGCTCTTCCAGACGTTCGCGCACGCGGCGGGCCTGTACGGCTACAAGCTCGCGGACATGGACAAGATCGCCGAGATCAGCCACGAGTATTACAACAACGATCTCCGCGGCGGCGAAGGCCACATGGAGGTCGGCAAGTTGATCCTCAACGTGGTCAACCAGAAGGCGCACATGACGCTCAGCGTGAAGCCCTTCGGCTGCATGCCGAGCGCGGGCGTCTCCGACGGCGTGCAGACCGCGATCACCGAGAAGTTCCCCGGCACGATCTTCTGCCCCGTCGAGACGAGCGGCGACGGTCGCGTCAACTTCTACTCGCGCGTGCAGATGTACCTGTTCAAGGCGAAGCAGGCCGCGATCGCCGAGTACGAGCGCGTCCTCGTCGAGCACGGCGTCACGCGCGCCGAGGTGCAGGCCTTCCTCGAGTCGAGCCCGCGCTTCCGGAGCCCGCTCTACAAGGCGGCGCACTTCTACGCCGGCAACAACGCCGATCTCGTCGCCGCGGTCGCGCCCTACATCACGAAGACGCGCGCCGAGCGCTGGCGCGAGCGCGCGCTCGCGTTCGCGAAGGGCAGCAAGACGGCGGCGCAGAAGACGCCGCACGTGTTCGTGAACCTCTTCCAGACGGCGGTGAAGGAAGCGCCCGCGACCCTCCAGCGCGTCAAGGAAGACCTCACGATCTACCGCGAGCTTCGCGCGGCCGAACGAGAGAAGAAGGCCCGAGCGAAGGCCGTCGAGAGCACCCTCGACGCTGCCGCCGAGGAGTAATAGACACGGCGCGTGCGCCGCGCCGGGATCATCCTCTTCGTGCTGGGCGTCGTCTTGACGGCGTTCGGCACGATCTCGGGTTGCGGCGCGTTCTTCGCGTGGAACGGGCGTCACCCGACGGCGGTCCACCCGATCGTGCTGGGGACGCCCTTGCGCGCGAAGATCGACGCGAAGGCGGGCCGGCGCTACGTCGTCGGCGTCCAGGTCGTCTTCGAGCGCGAGGGCCTCGAGGAGCGAGACGGCGCCGTCGTCGTCCCGGCGAAGCTCCCTCTGGCGGCGCACATCGAGGACGGCTCCGGCGTCGCCGTGGCCAAGGTGACCGGCTGGCTCGATCCCTCCGAGCCGACCACGTTCCTCCACGGGCAGGCCCACGCCGAAGGCCCGCGCAAGCCCGCGGAGCTCGCCGCCGAGCGCCTGGTCGGGCCGTATACGGCGCCGGCCGACGGGGCGGTGCCGTTCCAGATCGATCTCGGTCCGGATCGCGTCGGCACTGCAAAGATCCGCGAGGCGAGGGCCGTCGTCTACGACGACGCGCTCCCGGCGGCGATCGCCCGAGCCTTCGCCGCCGCCGGGGTCGGCGCCCTGGCCCTGGTGGTCGGGGCGGTCGCCTTCGTCATCGCGATCCTGCGCTCACGACGCGGTGGTACTCGGCGCCGGCATTTCGTATAAGCGGCCCATGGCCTTCCGCCTCCCCATCCTCGCCTGCGCCACGGCGATGCTCGTCGCGTCGACCGCAGCCGCGCAGACGCCGCCTCCTGCGCCGAAGAAACCCACGCCGGGCAACACGGCTCCCACGCCGCCGGCCGAAGAGCCGAAGCCGCCCGAGCCTGCGCCTGCGCCCGCACCGGCGCCCGATCAGAAGGAGAACGACGAGAAGGAGGAGAAGGAAAACAAGCAAGCCGTCTACCTCTCCGCCGACATCGGCTTCAACCGCAGCGACGTCGGCGGCTTCTCCGACTCCACCGGCTTCGATCGCACCGGGGCCAACGGCCTGCTCGCGGGGCTCGGCATTGGTTATCGCCGCGAGGCCTTCCGCTTCGGCGCGCGCTTCCGCGATCTCAGCACGACCGAGTTCACGCTCTGGGCGCTGATGGCCGAGGTCGGCTACGGCCTGAAGATGAGGCCGCTCTCGCCGACGTTCTACGTCCACGCCGGCTACGTGTTCGACTACGGCATCGAGCGCGGCGCCTTCGCCTCCAAGCTCCCGCAGGGAAATATCCTGACGCCCAACGTCGATCTCGAGGGCCTCATCATCGGCGGCGAGGTCACCGCGAGCTACTGGGTCACGAAGTTCCTCCGCGTCGGTCCGTTCATCGGCTTCGATCTCACGGTCCTGAGCCGCGCGCGGCCGCCGCTTCCCCAGTCGCTCTTCCCGATCCCCGACGACGTGCGCAACAACGCGCTCTTCGGCGACTCGGGCTCCGGTCTCGGCTACGTCCTCAGCCTGGGCCTCCGCGTGACCGGCGACGTCGGCTTCTGAATCGCGACCCAACGCGGGGCGGGCGGGCGAGGTCTATACTCGTCTGATGTATCGGAAGCCGGGCACGTCGGGCGTCCTTCAGGGAGTGCTCTCGGGTCCGTACACGGGGGGAAAGAAGCTCGTCGACGCGGCGAAGCTCTCGCGTGCGGCGCGGCAGCGGCTCGCCGACGCGCTCGCAGGACGCGGCGAGCCGAGCGTCATCGTGCACGAGCGAGCGCCGCTCGGTTCGCGCCTCTCGCTCGGCACGTGGGCGCTCTTGCTCGGCCTCTTCGCGATCGCGACGCTCATGGCGATCGGCTTCGGCGATCCGCGCGCGCGCTGGGCGTACCAGCCCGCGGAGTTGATCGCCGCCTACGCGATCGCGGCGACGCTGTGCGGCTTCGCGATCCTCTCGCTCTTCCGCCGCCGGGCGCTCGCGACCGGCGACGCGCTGCTGCCGGGCCGCTACCTGCTGCCGCTCGACGCCGTCGAGGTGCCGCCGCTCGGCGCGAACGGAGATCAGATCGTCGTCGTCACGCCGCTCGGCGACGCGCGCGACGTGCGCGTTCGCCCCGCGTCGTCGAGCACGACGAAGCGCGAAGAGCTCGTGATCCTCCTCGACGGCGGCGCCGAGATCGCGTTCGCTCTTCGATCCGATCGCGAGGCCGAAGCCGCCGTCCGCCGCCTCGAGCACACGCAGCGTCTCCTCGAGGAGCTCACGTACAACGGCGATCTCGAGAGAGCGCTCTCGAACGATCCGCTCTTCGATCTGCGCGTCGACGCGTCGTGGGGATCGGTCGCTCCGTCGGGACCCGTGACGACGCGCGCGAAGCACGAGACTGCGTGGCTCCACGCGCGCCTCACGACCGCGGGCGTCGCGGCGCTGGCGTGCGCGCTCGGCGCGGGCGCCTTCGCCGGTCGCAACCACATGAGCGATCGCGCGCTCTATCTCCGCGCGCTGCGCGCCGGGACGCCGGAGCAGCTCGAGCGGTACCTCGATCGAGGTCGTTTCTATCGCGCCGAGGCCGAGGCGCTGCGCGATCGTCTCCTCGCGCAGCGTGAAGAGCTCGCGCGGAGGAGCAAAGAGTCTCGCGGACGGCACGGCGGCGATCTCGCCGCGCCGCGGGCCGAGTGGGAGCTCACCGCGGAGGAGGCCGCCGCGCGACGAGGTACGTACGACGCGTGCCTCGCGTCGCTGCGCGCCCGCGCGGCGCCCGACCACCCCGAGGTCACGCGGATCATGGAGAAGCTCGTCACGCGCGCGCGGACGACCGGCGATCGGATCATCCCCGTGCGCGTCGAGGCCGCGGTCGCGGATCCGCCTCCCGGCGCGCCGCCTTCGGACCACGCGACGCGCATGGCGACGACCGTCTGGACGCTCGAGCGCATCTTCTCGGAGACCTGTCCGGCGAGCCTGGTGAAGATCGCGCTCGTGCCCGCCGCGCCGCGCCAGCCCGACGGAGGGTTCGACGTGAAGCTGAAGATCTCGTGGAGCGCCGCGCCCACGTGGACGCTCCCGCCGAACCCGCCGTCGGTCGAGCGCCGTCCGTTCTACGCGATGACGACCGAGATCGACGTCGTGCTCACGCCACCGCGCGCCGAAGCCGGCGACCGCGCGACGTTCCACCTGACGATGCCGCCGCCTCGAGAGCCGTCGATGACGACGCGCAAGCGGAGCCTCTTCGTCATCGGCGGCGAGCCCACGCCCGAAGGCACGTTCGACGATCGCGTCTATGCCGCGATGAGCGCGCGCGCGTTCGATCGCCTGTACGACGAGCTGCACGGCCTCCTCTTCCGCGGCGACCCTCGCGTGCCCCTGCGCGCGGCCGAAGAAGAGGAGGGGCAGGTACCGCCTACACTGTAGGTAGGGGTGGATCCTAGAACCACCATGCGGCACCTCGAGAGCCCCCATTTCGCCGCGAGAAATGCCGTAAAGCGCCGATGTATGACACGTGACGACCTGGGCATACCCTTCGCAGAAGCTCGGCGCGGAGGACATCCCCATGGCGCTCGATCTTCTCAAGAAGTCCCGTTGGCTCACGCTCGCTTCGCTGCTCGCCCTCTCGTCGACCACCGCGGTCGGCTGCGCAGCCGAGCCCGGTGACGGAGAAGAAGGCCTCGATGACGGCACCGGATCGTCGACCGACGACATCACGCAGGTCAGTCACACGAAGGTCAAGCGCCAGTCGATCGGCAACTGCTGGCTCTACGCGACGGCGAGCTGGCTCGAGGCGTTGAACAAAGCGGCGACGGGCGAAGAGAAGAACACGTCGGAGTCGTGGCACACGTACTGGCACTGGTACGAGCAGCTCGCGAACGGCGGCGCCCGTGACGAGATCTCGACGGGCGGCAGCTACGCGACGGCGGCCGATCTCATCGCGCGCTACGGCCTCATGATGGAAGGCGACTTCATCCCCGGCGAGGCCGAGGCGGAGATGTCGAACCGCCAGTCGAGCGCGCTCAACGCGGTCAACGCTTCGCTCAAGACCGGCGGCCTCAAGGACGCCGTCGCGCGCCGCGACAGGCGCGCGATCCGCGCCGAGCTCGATCGCGCGTGGGGCCTCGACGAGGGGATGATCAAGCGCATCAACAACGTCTTCGGCGAAGGCGTCACGCGCACGCTCGACCGCTCTTCGTACGCGGCGGGCCGCGCGGCTTCGAACAAGATCATCCGCTCGAAGGACTTCCCCGTCGAGCTCAAGGATCCGCAGACGGGGCAGAAGGTGAGGGCGAACCTCGCCGACGCGGTCGGGACGTCGGGCGGCGGCTGGTGGGCTCCCCGCTCGGGCAAGTTCGCGTGGAACGAGGTCAACTATCCGTACGACCAGCGCGGTCGCCGCGAGTTTTGGAAGCGCGTGCAGAAGGCGCTCCACGACGGCGCGCCGGTCATCACGTCGTGGAAGGTCGACTTCAATGCGCTCTCGTCGTCGAGCGTCTTCTCGCTCGAGGAGCTTCAGCGCCGCGGGCCGGGCCGCCAGGGCGGTCACATGACGGTCATGCACGACTACCAGGCCGAGGTGCCGGGCGTCGGCCTCCTCAAGGCCGGCGAGCAGGCGACGGCGGAGCAGATGCAGGCGGCGCTCGCCGAGGGCACGAAGATTCAGTTCGTCCGCGTGAAGAACTCGTGGGGCGGCATCCGCCCCGATCGGTGGAACGACGCTGCGATCGCCGGCTACCACGATCTGACGATGAGCTACCTGAACGGGCCCATCAAGGAGTGCTCGGAGCGCGACGGCCAGACGGACACGACGAACTGCCCGCGTGAGGTGACGCCGCTCTGGGACGTCGTCCTGCCCGCCGGCTACTAGCGTCGTCGCAATCTCGAGCGCGCTCGCGCGGAGGTGAGCCGTCGCTCTCTTCGCAAGAGCGCGCGATCTGTGCAACGATTCGTAGCGTGGTGCACACCGACAACGTCCTCCGCGCCATCACGGATGACGGCGCGTTTCGCGTGATCGCGGCGGATACCACGGCCACGGTGCGCGGCGCGCTCCAGGCCCAGCAGGTCAAGACGCGCGAGCTCACGCGCACGTTCGCGGATCTGCTCACCGGCGCCGTGCTCGTCCGCGAGAGCATGGCGCCGGACAACCGGCTCCAGGCCATCCTCCAGGGCGACAACCCTCGCGCGCGGATGATCGCCGACACGCATCCCGACGGCGCGACCCGCGGGCTCGTCCAGCTCCCGGCCGACGTGAGCGCGATGCCGCTCGGCGAGAACGGCCTCTTGCAGATCGCGCGCACGCTCAGCAACGGCTCGCTCCACCAAGGCGTCGTTCGCGTGCCCGCGGGATCGAACAGCGTCTCGGCCGCGTTCATGGCGTACATGCAGGAGTCCGAGCAGACGGTCACGATGATCGCGATCGGCTGCCACATGTCGAACGGCGAGGTCGCGGCGGCCGGCGGCTACATGGTGCAGCTCCTGCCCGAGGTCGCCGAGGGCCCGCTCGCGGTGATGACCGAGCGGCTCAAAGACTTCGAAGACATCGTCCCGCTGCTCGCGCGCGGTCGAGCCTCGCCCGAAGAGCTGCTCGCCGAGACGCTCTACGGCATGCCCTTCACGAAGGTCGGCGATCGACCCGTGTCCTTCGGCTGCCGGTGCAGCCCCGATCGGCTCGCGATGAGCCTCGCGTCGCTCCCTCGCGCGGACATCGAGTCGCTGATGGAGGAGGGCAAGACGCTCGAGATCGAGTGCGACTACTGCCGGAAGAAGTACGACTTCACCCAGCAGCAGCTCCGCAGCCTGATCGAGTCGAACTGAGGGCGCGCGCAACCTCTCGGGATTGCAGCGCGTCTCCCCGGTGTCTCATGTGAGGCGATGCATTGCGATCTCCTACATTGGAGACAAGCTGAAGGCATGAAGCTCTGCCTCGCTCGCCTCACCGAGACTCGCTGAAGCGCACCTTCCTCGCCGCCGATCTCGACGCGGGCTTCCTCGACGCGTCGGCGGCGCTCGCCGATCGCCTCCGGGCCGAAGCGCCCTCGCCAGACGCGTCGCGCTGGAAGATCCCTCCGCGCGCGACGATGCACCTGACGCTGCGCTTCTTCGGCGCGACGACCGACGCGCAGCTCGCCGCGCTGGGTGCGTTCCTGCGCGGCGCGAGCTTCACCACGGCGACGCGCCTTCGAGGGCGCGCGCTCACGGCGTTTCCCGATCCGCGTCGCGCGCGCGTGCTCGTCGTCTCGTTCGATGACGACGCCGCGCTCTCGGCGGCGGCAGCCGCGGCCGAGCGCGAAGCCGTTCGCCTCGGCTTCGCGCCGGAGGCGCGCGACTACCATCCTCACCTCACGCTCGCGCGCTTCAAGCAGGCGGCGGACGTCACGGCGATCGTCGCGAAGGAGGTCGATCTGCCGGAAGCGATCGTCGTATCGATCACGCTCTACGCGTCGACGACGATGGCGAGCGGGCCGGTGTACACGCCGCTCGAGCGCGTCGCGCTCGCGTGATCAGCCGAGGAGCGCGTCGCGGACGCCGTCGGCCTCGAGCGTGGCGAACGCGGCGAACGCGCCCAGACCGCGAAGCTCGTCGGGCGAGAAGCCGCCGGTGCCGACGCCGATGCAAGCGGCGCCGATCGCCGCGGCCGCGGCGACGTCTTTGGGCGTGTCGCCGATGATCACGACGCGGCAGCCTTCGACGGGCACGCCGAGCTGCTCCGCTCCGCGACCGGCGCCGACGCGGAGGAGCGCGGCGCGATCCTCGGCGTCGCAGCCGAAGCCGCCGAACGCGAACGACGCGTCGAGCGCTCCGCGGGCGAGCTTGGCCATCGCGCCGCGGCGGACGTTGCCCGTGCCGAGGCCCACGGCGACGCGCTCGAGCGTCGCGAGCCACGCGAGCACCTGCGTGACGCCGGGCAGGACGCGGTAGCCCTCGATGCTCGCGACCTCGACGGCGATCCGCACGAGGTACGCCTCGAGGACGACGTCGATGCGCGCCTCGACGTCGCCTGCGTCGTCGGTGAAGCCGCCGGCGACGAGGCCGGCGCGGACGATCGCGCGATCGGTCATCCCGGCGAACGAGAAGCCCTGGAGCGCGCCGGCGCCGCCGGGGCCGCAGACGGCCTCGAACGCTCCCGCCATCGCGCGGCGGCCCGCGCCGCCGGTCGAGATCAAGGTTCCGTCGATGTCGAAAAGCAACACGGTGGGAGACATGGTCGGCGTGCGTTCTTAGGCTAGCATGCGCGCATGACCTACCTTTTCGAGACCGAGGAGCACGCGCAGCTCCGCGAGAACGTAAGGCGCTTCGCGCAGAAGCACATCACGCCGCACGCTCACGCGTGGGAAGAGGCGTGCGAGTTCCCGCGCGAGCTCTACCGCACCGCGGCCGACGCCGGCTTGCTCGGGATCTCGTATGCGGTCGACGAAGGCGGCGGCGGCGGCGACGTCACGCACGGGATCGTCGCGGCGGAGGAGATGGTCCTCCACGGGCACTCGGTCGGAACGTGCGTCGGCCTCAACAGCCACGGCATCGCGATCCCTCCGATCTTGCGCGCGGGCACCGCGGAGCAGAAGAAGCGCTTCGTCGGCCCCGTGCTCCGCGGCGAGAAGATCAGCGCCCTCGCGATCACCGAGCCCAACGGCGGCAGCGACGTCGCGGGCCTGCGCACGCGCGCCGTTCGCGACGGCGACTTCTACGTCGTCAACGGCTCGAAGACGTTCATCACGTCGGGCTGCCGCGCCGACTTCGTCACGACCGCGGTGCGCACCGGCGGCGAAGGGCACGCGGGCATCTCGCTGCTCGTCATCGAGAGAGACGCGCCGGGCTTCTCCGTCGGCAAGAAGCTCCAGAAGACGGGGTGGTGGGCGAGCGACACCGCCGAGCTCAACTTCGAAGACTGCCGCGTGCCGGCCGCCAACCTGATCGGCGAAGAGAACATGGGCTTCCTCGCGATCATGGTGAACTTCGCGAACGAGCGGCTCTTCCTCGCCGGCCAGTGCGTCGCGATCGCCGAGCTCGCGTACCGCGAGTCGGTCAAGTACGCGCGCGATCGGCGCGCGTTCGGAAAGACGCTCATGGGCCACCAGGTCTTGCGCCACAAGCTCGCCGACATGGCGACGCGCATCGCCGCCGCGCGCGCGCTCGTGAGCGAGTGCGCGGTGCGCGTCGTGCGCGGGGAACAAGTGCCCGGCCTCGCCGCGATGACGAAGAACACGGCGACGGACATGTGCTCGTTCGTCGCGGATCAGGCGGTGCAGATCCACGGCGGCAACGGCTACATGCGCGAGTACCTCGTCGAGCGGCTCTATCGCGACGCGCGCCTCTATCCGATCGGCGGCGGCACGCGCGAGATCATGAACGAGATCATCGCCAAGGTCGAAGGCTACTGAAGCGGAGGAGGAGAGAGGCTCCTCGCGAAGGAGCCCCTCTCGCTCTCTCGACGCTCAGGGGCAGTACGTCGAGTACGCGGCGCCGCAGGCCGAGTCGCCCGAGCTCTTGATGGCGTTGTAGATCTGGTTGCAGCTGTCCTTCTCCGAAGGATCCGACTTCGCGTTGCAGCACGCCTCGAAGTCGGCGCACGTCTTGCCCGAGCCGCCGCTGCTGCCCGAGCTGCCGCCGGCGCACGCGGGCGCGGTACAGCTCTGCGCGCACGAGAAGCCGCCGAGGCACGTCTGGCAGGTCTGATCGGGCAGGCCGCACTTCTGGCGGCAGGCGTCGTCGTTGCACTCGCACGCGTTCGTGCACGTGATGTAGCTGCCGCAGGCGCCGCTGAACGTTCCGCTCTTGTAGTCGGCGCCGAAGCACTGCTTGTACGTCGCGTCGCACTTCTCGAGCACGCAGTCGGTGTACGGCTTGACCTCGGCCTCGGTGCACGAAGAGCCCGTGTTCGTCGAGCAGTTCCGGAAGGCCGAGTTGCTGCCACCCTGTCCGCCGGAGTTTCCGCCCGACGTTCCGCCCGACGTTCCGCCCGACGTTCCGCCGGAGCTGCCCTCGCTCTTGCTCGAGCACGCGGCGCCGAGCGCGACCGCCGAGACCACGATCGCGCAACCAAGAAGCTTCTGCGTCACTGCCATGATTTCTCCTCCTCCTGGCGCGTTGACGGCGCAGGAAATGATCGAAGCTGAATCGCACGGCGGGGCGCCTCGCCGCAAGCCCCAGTTCAGCCGAGGGCTATTTCGAGCTATGTAGAGGCGTGTGACCGACGCGCAACATCGCCCGTTCGACATGACTCGCGTTCCCGACGACGTCGTCGCGATCTGCGAGCGGCTCCGCGCGAAGGGCAAGCGCGCGTGGATCGTCGGCGGCTGCGTGCGCAACGTGCTCATCGACAAGCCGGTCGCCGACTGGGACGTCGCGACCGACGCGCTCCCTCAGGAGCTGATGAAGCTCTTTCCGAAGGCCATCCCGACGGGGCTCCAGCACGGCACCGTGACCATCGTCGCCTCGGGCCACCACTACGAGCTGACCACGCTGCGCGGCGAGTCGACGTACACCGACGGGCGCCGGCCCGACGCCGTGCACTTCGTCGACGACATCGCCGCCGATCTCGCGCGTCGAGACTTCACGATGAACGCGATCGCGGTCGACCCCGCGAGCGGCGCGCTCATCGATCCGTTCGGCGGACGCAAGGACATCGACGCGAAGACCGTGCGCGCCGTGGGCAAGGCCGTCGAGCGCTTCTCCGAAGACGGCCTCCGCGTGCTGCGCGCGGCGCGCTTCGCGGCGACGCTCGAGTTCGAGCTCGACCCCGAGACGCTCGGCGCCATCGCGCCGACGCTCGACACCTTCCGCAAGGTGAGCGCCGAGCGCGTCCGCGACGAGTGGGTCAAGACGATGAAGGCCCCGCAGCCTTCGCGCGCGTTCGAGATCATGCGACAGACGGGGATCCTCGCGATCACCTGCCCCGAGCTCCTCGAGGGCGTCGGCATGGAGCAGAACAAGTGGCACGCGCTCGACGTGTGGAAGCACGGCATGGCGTGCATGGATGCGTGCGTCGGCGATCCGATGCTGCGCATCGCCGCGCTCCTCCACGACGTGGGCAAGCCTCGCTCGCGCGCGTTCAGCGACAAGACGCAAGACTGGACGTTCTACGATCACGACAAGATCGGCGCCGAGATCGCCTTCCCGATCGCGACGCGGCTCAAGCTCTCCAACGACGAGCGCGACCGCGTGGTCGCGCTCGTGCGGCACCACCTCTTCCACTACGACGCGTGGTCGGATCAGGCCGTGCGGCGGTGGATCAAGCGCGTGGGCCCGGAGCGGCTCCAGGATCTCTACGCGCTCAACGAGGCCGATCTGCGCGGCAAGGGGCCGATCTTCAAGGAGTCCGATCTCGCCGCGCTCGCGCTGCTCAAGGCGCACGTCGAGAAGGTGCTCGCGGAGGGCGCCGCGCTGACGACGCGCGATCTCGCGATCGACGGCAACGATCTGATGAAGGTGCTCGGGCTGCCCCGCGGGCGCATCATCGGCCAGGTGCTCGAGGCGCTCCTCGAGGTCGTCCTCGCCGATCCCGCGCAGAACGAGCGCGAGGCGCTGCTCGCGCGGGCAAAAGAAGCAGCCGCCCAGATTCAGGGCGCCTCCGGCGGCTGAGGCCTCCGCGCCCGCGCGATCCGTGATAGCGTCGCTCGCGTGTTGGGTCGACGCCTGCTGGCCGCCGCCGCTGCGCTGCTGGGGACCCTGCTCGCCGAAGGGCGTGCTTCGGCGCAGTCGCCTCCGGCGGCGCCGGAGAAGATCGCGCTCGGCGATTGGCTGCTCTCGCCGCTCCTCGAGATCCGCACGCGCGCCGAGTACCGGAGAGACGCGCCCGATCTCGGCGGCCTCGACTTCTACGGTCGTCTCGGCCCGCGCGTTCGCGACGCGTGGGTGATCTCGGAGCGATCGCGCCTCGGGCTCGGCGTCGAGCGCGGCGCGGTCGCGGCCAAGATCACGCTCCAAGATGCACGTGCCTTCGGCGCGCCTTCGCCGAGCGGTACGGTGCCCGTGCAGCGCGGCGTCCCCGGCGGCGGGCGGTTCGAGCCCTACGAGGCGTTCCTCGAGATGCGATCGAGCGGCGCGCGTCCGACCTATCTCCGGCTCGGCAGGCAAGCGGTCGTGTGGGGCGAGGGCCGGCTCATCGGCAGCGCCGACTTCTCTCCCGCGGGTCGCGCGCTCGACGCAGCGCGCGCGCACCTCGCCGTCGGCGACTTCGACTTCGAGGCGCTCGGCGCGATCCTCGAGATGCCCGGTCCGCTCGGCAGCGGCTTCGGCGATCGCGCGGGGCCTGCGTACTCCGGCGTGCAGCTCTACGGCCTGTCGGCGCGCTGGACGATCGATCCGCTCCTTCGCGTCGAGCTCTTCGGGCTCGCGCGCGTTTCACGCGGGAGCGGCGTCGACCTCGACGGCTCGCGCTTCGCGCTCGCGCGCCTCTCGGGAGAGACGTACACGGGCGCGCTGCGCGTGTCGGGCGACGCGAAGGGGTGGACGTACGGCGCCGAGGGCGCCTACCAGTTCGGCCGCTCGGAGTCGCTCGCGCTCGGCGGCGCAGACGTGAGCGCGTTCGCCGCGGCGGGCCACGTTTCGAAGACCTTCGCCGAGGTGAGCCTCACGCCGACGATTCGCGTCGCCGGATCGTATGCGTCGGGCGACGACGGCGGATCGACGTACAAACAGTTCGATCCGCTGCTCGCCGATCCGCAGCGCTTCCACGGGCAGATGGATCTGTTCGCGTGGTCGAACATGGCCGACGTGTCGGGGCGCGCGCAGATCGTTCCGTGGACCGACACGAGCTTCGCGGTCGAGTATCGCTACGCGAAGCTCGCGCGGAGCGCGGGCGATTGGGTCGGCGGCTATCTCACGTCGGTTGGGCGCGCGGCGCCTTCCCAGGGGTACGCGGGCGCGGGGTATGCGCCGCTCACGTCGCCGCCGGGCACCGAGCTCGGTCACGAGATCGACGCGGTGCTCACGTGGCGCCCGTGGCTCCCGCTCGAGCTGCGCGCGGGCTGGTCGGGGCTCTTCCTCGGCGAAGGCGCGCGCCGCATCATGACCGCGCACGCGCGCGGCAAGGCCGAGCCCGACGCGTCGCTCTCGCCGGCCAAGCTCGCGCAATACCTGTACACGCAGGCAACGCTCACGATGCCGTAGAGACGCCTCAGCCGCCCCAGCGTCGGTTGTTGCCGACGTCGGCGTGGACGAACCAGTCGCTCTTGAGCGTGTAGACGCCGACGCCGCCCTCCCAGCCGAGATCGCGGATCTCCTTCTCGAGGATCCGCGGGTCGACGCCGCGCTCTTCACCCGCGGGGACGATCCGGAAGTCGACCGCGTGGCCGAGCGAGTGCTGGCTGTGCGAGGCGACGTGCCGGCCCTTCTTGCGCATCATCTCGTTCAGCTTCGGCGAGCGGTAGCCGCTCACGAGCTCGATCCGCGCGGCAGGATGCCGCTTCGACAGAGAGCGAAGGAGATCGAGGAGGCGCGGATCGAACACGTGGCGCTCGCCAGTCACGCGGTCGGCCAGGAGCGCGGAGAAGCGCGCGGCCGAGGGGTACGCGTCGTCGAGCGGAACGCGCTCGTCGGTGTGGGTCTGTACGAGGGTCGCGAGGAGGGGAGGGGGCTCGATCTCTGCCGGCGCTTCGGTCGGAGGAGCCTTCTTGCTCGCGAGCCCGCTGCCGCGCGACACCTTCGCGTCGACCCCCGAGGGCGACGCCACGAGGGCCGCCGCCGCCGCCGCGACGGCGGTGAAAACGACGGCCGCCGCTCGGTTGCGATGCATCGCGGCGATCCTAACGGAATCGCTTGACGTAGGCATCCCGGACGTGGACGCTCGGAGGTACGCCGATGTCGGAAAGCGATCGCTCGGACGCCGAGCTGTTGACCCTGATCGCGGGTGGCGACGTCCGCGCGGTCGGGCAACTCTACGATCGGTACTCGCCGACGCTCTTCCCCATCGCGCTCCGCATCGTGCGCGATCGGGCCGAGGCCGAGGATGTGCTTCACGACGCGTTCGTCGCCGTCAACGAGCGCGCCGGTCAGTATACCGAAGGTCGCGGCACCGTCATCGCCTGGCTCGTCACGCTCGTGCGCAACCTCAGCATCGACCGGACGCGCAGGCGCGAGCGTCGTGGAGCGCTGGCGCGCGAAGTCCTTCCGCACGAGCCGCCGCAGTCGGTGCGCGATCCGGAGCGGCTCACCTCCGAGGCGTCCGAGCGCGACAAGATCCGTCGCGCCCTCGCGAGCCTCCCCGAAGCGCAGCGGCAGACGCTCGAGGTCGCGTTCTTCGAAGGGCTCAGCTACCCGGAGATCGCCGCGCGCGAGAACGTTCCGCTCGGCACGATCAAGTCGCGCGCCGCCCGCGCGCTCGCCGCGCTCCGCGAAGCTCTGGCGAAGGAAGGCGTGTCGCTCGGTCCGCCGCCGGCGGGATCGGACGAATGACGATCGAGCTCGACGAAGGGCCCGTGGCCCGCGATCGCGGCCCCGCCCTCCACTTCGCGTCGGCGATGCCGACCGGCGCGCCGAAGGCGGTGCTCGCGATGATCCACGGCTACGCCGACCACGGCGCGCGCTACGCGCACGTGATGGGCGCGCTCGCCGAGCACGGGATCGGCGCGATCGTCATCGATCTCCGCGGCCACGGGCGCGCCGGCGGCGCGAGGGGATACTGCAACAGGTTCGACGAGTTCCTCGACGACGCGCGCGAGCTGCGTCGCCTCGTCGAGGCGCGCGGGAAGGGAGCGCCCGCGTTCCTCTTCGGTCACAGCTTCGGCGGTCTCGTCGCCTCGCTGAGCGCGCTCGATGATCCCGGTCCTTGGCGCGGGCTCGTGCTCTCGGCGCCGTTCTTCGGCCTCGCCCTCGAGGTGCCGCGGCTCAAGGTCCTGGCCGGCAAGATCGCGTCGCGCCTCGTGCCGAAGCTCGGTCTGCCGAGCGGGCTCGCCGGCGCCGATCTCACTCACGACGCCGCGCGCGCGCGCGCCTACGACGTCGACCCGCTCGTCTTCAAGAAGGCGACCGCGCGCTGGTTCACCGAGGCGACGTCCGCGCAGCAGAGGCTCTTCGCCAACGCGTCGCGGCTCACGATGCCGCTCTACGAGACGTTCGGCACCGCCGACAAGGTCGCGAGCATGCAGGCGGGCAAGCGCTTCTTCGACGCCGCGGGCAGCGTCGACAAGACGTGGGATCCTCGCGAAGGCCTCTTCCACGAGGTGCTCAACGAGCCCTCGTGGAAGGAGATCGTGGAAGCGATCGCGCGCTGGGTGCTCGCTCACGCCGAAGCGTGAGCGAGCCCTCTCGCGATCACTTGCAGTAGCCGAGGTCGCGGAAGAAGCCGGAGAACGGCGTGCACGTCGTGCCCGCGCCGCACCCCATGTCGCTGTTGCTGCACAGCTTGATCTCGCCCGCGCCGCACTGCGTGGCGCGGCAGCGCGTGCCGCCCTGCTTGAACGCCTGGAGCGCGCCGCACGCCGCGGGGATGTCGGTGTCGAGGCTCTTGCCGATGTTCACCGTGCCCATCGCGTTGGGCGCCGTGATGATGCAGCAGACCTCGCCGGTGCCGCAGTTCTTCGCGTCGTTGCACTCCCACGCGGAGCCGCCGCCGTCGTACACGGAGCCCTTGCCGGCCGCCTGGGTGGAGCAAACGTCGTCGCCGCCTTTGCCCGGCGCGCAGAACGACGGATAGAACGCGCCCGACGGATCCTTGCCGCTCGGGTTACAGCACGTCTCGGTGACGCCGCAGTTCGACGTCGACGCGCCGCCGTCGACGCCGCCGTCGCTCCGGTAGAACGCGCAGAAGAAGCCGTTGGTGTTGTCGCGGAGCCTGGGCGCCCGGCTGCAATCGGCGTCGGGCCCTCCGTCACCGCCGCTTGCGTCCGGGTCGGTGTCGGGACCGTCGGGGCGGGGGCCCGTGTCTCTGCCGCCGTCGAGCGTCGGCGTGCCGCCGCTGCTCGCGCCGTTGTCAGTGCCGCACGCGGCGATCACGCCGCCGATGCCCACCATCGACGTCACACCGAGGAACAACGCCAACCGACCCATTCGCTTCTGCATCGCCCGCTCCTTGGAAGAAAGCACACGTGGGCCCTCGGCCCCGGTGTGGTGTCTTAGCACGACTCAATCGCCGGCGCCGCTCTCGGCTTTGCTTCGCGGCCACTCCAGCAGTGAGAAAATGGGCTGGGCGCCGATCTTGCGACGGCGCTCGGTCTCCCAGGTGACGATTTTGCGACTCAGGAACGCCGCCGTCGTCGCCAGGGCGAGGCCGGCGATGATGTCGATCAGGTAGTGCCAGCGCAGGAACATCGTCGCGATGATGATCTGCGTGGCGGTGAACGCCATGAACGGCCACGTGAGCTTGAAGGGGAACACGCGGCGATGCATGTACGAGAAGATCGCGAAGTACGTCGGCACCGCGGTGTGGAGGCTCGGGAAGATGTCTTTCTGCGAGCCGCCCGCCGCGACCGTGGCCTGGACGAGCCGCCAGAAGAGCCCGCCCTCGAGCGGGTTCTCGAAGTGCCCCGCGAGGTGATGATACGGCCCGTAGCCCGGCACCACCATGTAGAGGAGCTGCCCGGTGCCCGCGACCATCATGGCGCCGAGCGCGAAGTGCGCGAGGCGCGACCGGCTCGATGCGTTGAACAGCATCGGGAGCACGTGGGCGCAGAGGAGGAAGAAGTAGAGGAAGTAGAAGAACGCGAACCACTCGGTCGTGTGCGGCGTCACGTAGCGATCCCACGCGAGGCACGGCTCGACGCCGAAGACGCGGAGGTCGAACGCGAGCAGATCCGCGTCGAGCGAGTGCGGGCTCACGGTCGGGAGGATCGAACGGAGCTGGAAGTACGAGAAGAAGACGGGGAAGAAGACCGTCAGCCGGTACACCAGGCTGCTCACGAGCGAGCCAGGCCTCAGGATCGCACCGCGCGTGAGGAAGATGCCGAGGGAGAAGAACACCGCGTCGAAGACGACGGTGCGGATCGCGCTCTCGCGGCCCTCGCCCTTCGCGTGGAGCACGGCGTACATCATCAGCGTGAGGTAGACCGTGATGTAGAGATCCTGGCACGCGAGGTTCTTGTAGAGGCGGCGCAAGAACCCTTCGCCCGCGAGGCTCGGGGCGCTCTCACCCGACTCGTCGGCGCGCGGGAGAATGCCCGACACCGGCTGTTCGGCCAGCGCTGAGACGGGGTCGCGCTCGGGATCGATGGGCGAGTTCATCCGCGAGGTCTCTCTTTGCACGTTCCGCCCGCATGTGCAGGTCGATCGTGACGAATTTCGGGGGCGCCCTGTATCTTCCCTGGGGCTGCCGTCGGGTCAAGAACCGCGCGCAACGGCGAAGAGCGCTGCGCGCTGCGAAAATTCGTGCGCAGCGAGCTAGTAGTCGTTCTGCGCGCGCACGCGGACGACGGCGCTCCCCGGCTTGAGCTTGGCGCAGCAGGCAAGGCGAAAGCGGGGGGCCGCCGAGTCGATCGCTTCGAGGACGTCGAGCTCCTCGCTCTCGGGCGGCTGGAACGCGTCTTGACCCTCGAGCACCTCGATGTGGCACGTCGCGCAGCTCGCGCTGCGGCACGAGAACGGGATCGGCGCCTCGTGGTCGTCGCAGAGATCGGCGACCGATCCTCCGTCGGGCGCAGGGACCGTCTTCGACAACTTGCCGTCGCTCGATTCGAACGTGACCGTGGGCATGCGCGCTTTACTACCGCGTCGCGACCCGCAAGAGCAAGCAGTGCTCAGCGCGCGGGCGCTCGCGAAACGCGCTCGCGGTCGGTCCGTGGAAGTGAGGCCGCGCCTGCGAAGCGCGCGCGACGGGCACGAGCAGCTTCGGCTTCATGCGCGCGACGACCTCCGACACGATGTCGTCGGCGTGCAGCGCCGCCGGCGGCTCGCCTCGCGGACCTCGTCCGGTGGCGGAGTCGGCGATGAGGAGGATCACCGGCGCGCCCGGACGCGCCACGCGCGCGAGCGCGCGGAAGAGCTTCGCGAGATCGCCCTCCCACATCGCCCTCGCGTCGCCCGGAGAGAGCCGCTCGTAGTGGCGTCGCGCGCCGAGCTCGCCCTTCGCGAGGCGGCGGGCGTCGAGGCCGAGCCAGCGCATCCGCAGCTCGTGATGCGCGAGGTAGTCGTAGGTCGCGACGTAGGGCGGCGACGTGATCACGGCGTCGATCGACGCGTCGTCGACCTTGCCGAGCGCGGCGGCGTCGTCGAGCAGAACGCGCGCGCGCGGGGTCGGCGTCGGGAGGAGCGCGGCGAGCTCCTCGAAGCGCTTCGCGAGCTCCTCGGTCTTGCGAACGAAGAGGCGCGCCGGGTAGCCGGCGCTCACGCGCTTCTCGAGCGGCTCGTCGGACGTGTCGCCGCGCTTCGCGCTCAGCTTGACGAGGATCGACGAGAGCACGAGCTGGAGATCGGGCCGCGCCTCGGGGGGAGCCTTCTCGATTCCGGCGCGGATGCCGTCGAGCTCGAGCAAGACGTGCGGCGCGAACACGGCGACGTCTTCACGCGGCAGCCGCCGCGAGGCGCCGGACTTGGCCTTGCGTCGCGCGTCGGCGAACGCGGCGACCTCGGCGGCCGCGGCGATCAAGCGCGCGAGCGCCTCGGGCTTGCGCGGGTGCGTCTTGGCGCGCGCGAGCATCACGGCGAGCGGGTTCAGATCGGTGCCGATCGCGTCGCGCCCCGCGAGCATCGCCTCGATGAGGATCGTGCCGGAGCCGCAGAACGGATCGAGGACGGCGCCGCCCTCGGGCACGAACGCCTCGACGAGGCGGCGCGCGGTGACGGGATGCGCGCGCGCCGGGTAGGCGTGGAAGCCGTGCACGTGCGCGCGGTCTTCGGCCTCCGCCTCGGTGGCGGGGGCGACATCCATCGCGTAGGCGAGCGCCTCGCTCGCCTCCGGATCGCCGCCGCGATCGATGGCGCCGCCGATGTTGGTGAGCGATCGGCGCCGGCGAACGACCTCGCTCATCGCGTCGTCCCTCGCGCGCGGCTCGGCGAGCCCTCGACCTCTTCGAGCGGCTCGCCTTCTTCCTCGAGCGGCTCGCTCGGGATCCGGATCTTCGCGGGCGAAGGCCTCACGCTGAAGCGCACCTCGTCGTCGTCGACGTCGACGCGCGTGCGATCGCTCGCGGCGAGCTCGGTGAGGAGGCGATCGGCGCGCGCCTCGTCGATCTTGAGCGCCTTGGCGAGCTCGGCCGGCGTGACGCCCTTCTTCGCGCGCGTGGCGAAGTCTTCCGCGGCGGCGAGCCAGGCTCCCTCCATCGCCGCTTCCGACGCCGCGTCCGCCTTCGAAGCCCGCGCGCGCGCTCGCGCGGCGAGCAGCGCGGGCGTCAGCGCGAGCGCCAAGAGGAGGATCTTCGCGGTGAGCGCGGCGGGCCACGCCGCGGCGGCGACCAGCGTCATGAACGTGGCCATCACGATGAAGAGCCACGACGCCGCGCGCGCACGCGTCGCGCGCCCGCCGTGCGCCTTCGCTTCGCGCAGCGGCGCGAGCGCGGCCTCGCCGCCGAGCCCGCCGGGCGTTCGCGGACCTCCGCAGACGCCGCAGACCCACTTGAGGCGCGCGCCTTCGCCGCGAGGCTCGATCACCGCGAGCGATCCGCAATGCGGACAGCGGTCTTCGGGGAGCGGGCTCAGGGCTTGATGACCTGCGTGCCCGGCGGCGGAACGAACTTGAAGCGGTCCGCGTTCACGGGCTGGTTCACGTGCGGGTTCTCGAAGTCGAAGCGGTTGCGGTTGCCCTGCCCGTCGACGATGAGGACGCGGCGGACCTGCGACGTCGCCGAGTCGACGTAGAAGAGGACCTTCTGGTACGCGGGCGTCGGCTGCTTGGGCGTGCCGACGAGCACCTGCCCGCCCGGGAAGTTCATCGCCGCGCCCTCGTAGAGCTCGAAGGCGAAGACATCGCCGAGCTTGCCGCCGCCGACGAGGAACGAGAGCGCGGCGGGGTACTGCGACTTGTCGACCGTCTGCTCGAACATCTGCTTGTTCGCGGCCTCGTAGACCTTGAGGATCGTGCCGTCGGAGACCACGCGGTTGTCTTTCGGCTCGCTGTACTCCCAGTGCATCTTGCCCGGCTTCGCGAACGTGACCTTGCCCTTCGACTGCTTCTTCACGTTGTGCGACTTGACGAAGAACTCCTGGGTGAAGTCGCTCGAGAAGGAGGTCGTCTTGTCGTAGAAGGTCTGCACCTTCGTGAGCACCTCGGCGGCCTTGGCCGCGGGGAGCGCCGTCGCGGAGGCCTGCGCTGCGCCGTCGGTTGCCATCATCGGGATGGAGGCGGCGAGGAGAGCGGCGAGGACGAACGAGGGGAGGCGACGCATGGAGTTCTCCGAGGGAAACGGCGAGAGGCGGTCGAGCTTACGGGGTGAGGGCGGCTTGCCCCGAGGGGAATGAGTATTGGACGTACCAGCGCCGCGCAATATTGCCAACCGGCGAGCTCAGCGGTTCGTTCCCGACACGCGAGGGCCGCGAGAAACGGGGCGCGGAAGGGCGCGCCCTTGGAGGTGGGTCACGGCGATCGCGAGCGCGTCCGCCGCGTCGGCCGGGGGCGCCTGCGCGAGGCCGAGCATGACGCGGATCATGTGAGCGACCTGCGACTTGTCGGCGCGGCCGGCCCCCGTGACCGTCCGCTTCACGCGCGCGGGCGGATACTCGAACGACGGCAGGCCCGCGCGCGAGCACACGAGCAGCGCGACGCCTCGCGCGTGCCCGAGCTTGGCCGCCGCCTGCGCGTCTTTGGCGAAGAAGAGCGACTCGATGCTCGCCTCGAGCGGGGCGTGCGCCTCGACGACCTCGACGAGCGCGCGCTCGATGGCCACGAGCCGCTCGCCGAGCGCGCCCTCGTCGGCGACGTGGATGACGCCGTGCGCGACGTGGGTGAGGCGCGTGCCCGCGCGCCTCACGACGCCCCAGCCGAAGTGACGCGTGCCGGGATCGAGACCGAGGACGGTGACGCCGCTGCCCTCGCCGCTCACGAGATGCGCGCCAGCTCTTCGTCGGAGACGTCGAAGTCGGCGTACACGTTCTGCACGTCGTCGTGATCGTCGAGGACGTCGGCGAGGTTCAAGAGCACCTCCGCGTCGCGGCCGCTCACGGGCTTCTTCGTCTTCGGGATGAACGCGAGCTGCGAGGCCTTCACCGCGATCTTCGCCGCCTCGAGCGCGTCGAGCACGATCTGCATCGCGTCGGGCGGCGTCGTCACCGTCCAGACCTCGCCGTCGTCGGCGTAGTCTTCCGCGCCGGCGCCCACCGCGACCTCCATGAGCTGATCTTCGGTGGCGCTCGCCTTCTCGAGCGTGACGAGGCCCTTGCGATCGAACGCCCACGCGGCGACGCCCGCGCCCCCGAGGTTGCCGTTGTTCTTCTCGAAGAGCTTACGGATCTCGGCGACGGTGCGATTGCGGTTGTCGGTCGCGCCCTCGACGAGGAAGAGCGTGCCGCCGGGGCCCGTGCCCTCGTAGAGGACCTCTTCGTAGGCCGCGCCCTCGATCTCGCCGGTGCCTCGCTTGATCGCGTTCTTGATCGTGTCGCCGGGCATCGACTGGCCCTTGGCGTCGGCGATCGCCTTGCGCAGGCGCGGGTTGTTGGCGGGCTCGCCGCCGCCGAGGCGCGCGGCGACCGTGAGCTCCTTGATCAGCTTCGTGAAGAGCTTGCCGCGCTTCGCGTCAGCCGCGCCCTTCTTGTGCTTGATCGTCGCCCATTTCGAGTGGCCGCTCATCGTGCCGCCACCTTAATTAAAGGCCGGCGCGGCGGCAAGGCGCTCAGCGCGCGTCCGGACGCTCAGGGCGCGGGGGCGGCGGTCTGTACGCGCTCGCGGACGAACGCGAAGAGCGCCTGCTCGAACGCGTCGGCGTTCACGAGCATCGCGAAGTGGCCGGCTTCGAGCGGTACGAGGCGGGCGCTCCGCCTCTTGGCGTAGGTCCGCGCGCTGGCGAAGCCGGTGATGAGGTCCTTTCGCCCGTGGAGCACGATCGTGGGAACGCCCGGGGCGGGGAGGTAGGGCTCGGCGCCGGAGACGAGGACGAGCGAGTCGAACGTCCCCTCGATGCGCCCGGGCATCCTCGCCGCGCCGGAGGCCCCGTTCGAAAGCCCCGAGAGGATGATCGTCCGATGACCGGCGGCCTGGAGCGCCGTCGCGGCGGCGCGGAGGACGCTCTCCCCTTCGGCGTTCCACCACTTGGCCGAGAGCCCGAGGTCGGGGCACGCGGTGACGACGCCGAGCGCCTTGACCGTGCGCGCGATCTGCCAGCAGGGCAGCGCCCAGCGCCCTCCCCATCCGTGGAGGAAGATGATCGCGCCCTTGTCGCGCGCCTGTCCGCCGAGGACGAGCAACGACGGATCGGCGCCCTCGAGCTTCACCACGTCGACGTGCCCGGCGCTCGCAGGGTCGTGCTCCTCTCGCTTCATGCGCGCGTAGGCCGCGCGCATCGTCTCGACGAGCATGGGCGCGTCGTGATCTTTGAGGTAGCCGCCCGCGATCCATCGGCGCGTCGTCTCGACGGCGAGCTCGCCTTCGTCCGACAGCATGCTCTCCGCGCGCGCACCTGCGTCGGCGATCGCGCCCGCGTCGACGATCGCGACGACGCCCGCGTCGGCGATCACGCTCGCGTCCGCGTGCGCCTTCACGGTCGCGCGCGACTTGCAGCCCGCGAGGCCGAGGCAGATCAGGCCCAGGCACATCACGAGGCCGATCACGAACGAGAGAGCTCTCGCGCGCTGCGACCGCATCCCGAGCACTCTACCCGTGTTACGATTCGGGATCCTCCGCCCGCGGGGAAAGGGGAGCTCGATGCGCGCTCGAACCGTCCTGGTCTCGCTGCTCTCGCTGTTCGTCGCCTGCTCCGACGAGCCCGCCGGAGCGCCCGATCCGACGTCCGATCCGCGAGACGGCGGCGGCGGCGACGCCGCCGTGGATCCGTCGGCCGACGGCGCGGTCGACGGCGCGCTGCCTCCCACGAGCACGTGCGAGCTCACGCCCCTCGCCGACGTGACCGGCGCGACCGAGGTCGCGACCGAAGCGGCGCTCCGCGCGGCGCTCGCCGCGGGCGGCAAGGTGCGCATGACCGCGGACATCACCGCGACGTCGCCGCTCCCGGTGACGACCGCGACGATCCTCGACGGGGGAGGTCACACGCTGAGCGGAGGAGGCACGACGCACCTGCTCGTGGCGACGATGACCGATCTGACGGTCCAGAACATCACCATCGCCGACGCGCGCAACCTCGTCTCCGCCGCGCAGCACTTCAGCCGCCAGTCGGGCGCCGCGATCATGGTGAGCGGCGGCAACGGGACGACCGACGGCCCCGCCAAGGGATCGCTCACCGTCGTGAAGGCGACGTTCACCGGCAACCACGCGGAGCAGGTGTCGAACGGCGACATCCGCGGGGGCGCCGTCTACGTCTTCAACCTGCCCAACGCGATGTTCTCCGAGACCACGTTCCGCAACAACGTCGCGGTGAGCGGCGGCGCGATCGGCGGGCTCGGCAGCAGCTTGTCGATCGCGGCCTCGGTGTTCGAAGGCAACGAGGGCAACAACGCAGGCCGCGGCGGCAACCTCGACGGGACGGGCGGCGCGATCTCCCTCGATGCCCTCTCGCAGAACGGCCAGACGGCCTATCTTCGGATCTGCGGCGCGCGGTTCAAGGAGAACCGCGCCGTCCGCACCGGCGGCGCGATCTACTACGTGAACCACTGGAAGACCGGCAGCGTCGTCGAGATCCGTCAAAGCGCGTTCGAGCGGAACGAGACGACGTCGACCACCGAGGGTCAGGGCGGCGCGATCTTCGCGATGGACGACGACAAATACCCTGCGAATACCGGCGCGGCGAACCGCACGAGCGTGACCGAGTCGCTCTTCGACGGGAACACGACGTGGGGCCAAGGCGGCGGGATCTGGTTCTGGACGAAGGACGGCTCGCTCCTCGCGCGGAACGTCACGTTCCACGCCAACGCCACCGCGACGGCGCACGAGACCGGCATGGGAGGCGGCCTCGCGATCTCGAGCGGTCCGGCGACGCTCCTCAACTGCACGTTCGCCGCCAACTACGCCAAGTTCCACGGCGGCGGCATCCAGATCTCCGGCGCGGCCGACGCGACCTTGGCGATGGGCAACACGCTCTTCGTCGACAACCTTTCGAATCGCAACGGCGGCTACGCCAACTTCCACACGAACCGCGCCGTCGACACCGATCTCGGCGGCAACGTGCAGCACCTCGATCCCGCGCGCGTCATCGACGTCAACTCGGACGCGCTCGTCGCCGCCGGAGCGACGCGCGCCGATCCGAAGCTCGCGCCCTTGGCCGACAACGGCGGGCCGACGCCGACGATGGCGATCGCCGCGGGGAGCGCAGCGCACGACAAAGGCGTCTCGGGCGCGAGCGTGCCCGAGGTCGACCAGCGCTTGAAGAAGCGCGACGCGACGCCCGACGTCGGCGCGTTCGAGCTCGTTCCCTGACCTCGTTCCCTGGCGAGCGAGACCGATCAGGCACGCGAGCCGTACCGATCGCGGATCACGTCGACGAGCGCGCGCATGCGCTCCGCCGAGATCCCGAGCTGACGGATCACCTCGAGGTTGTCGCGAACGCGCGCCAACTTGGCAATCTTCCCCGCGGCGTTCACCGTGACGAAGAGCGCCGCCACGAGGTCGAGCGACTTGCCCGCCGTCGCCAGGCGCTCGCCGAAGAGGTCGGTGTCCATGCGGAGCTTCGTCTGGACGCGGAGGAGCGCGGCCGCTTGGTCGCCCGAAGCGACGATCGCCAGGCGCTCGACGCGGATGAAGTCGCACGTTCGATCGATGGGGCCGATGAAGTCCGCGAGCGAGCCCTTCCCCACGATCGGCCGAGGCAGGCTCTCGAAGCGCAGCTCGACGTCGTCGGCGAGCGCGTCGAGGATCTTCTTCGCGTCGCGCGCCTCGAGCGCGTCGAGCCAGCTCTCGAGCGTCTGTCTTGCGTTCATGGCGCACGGATGTGCATGTCCGGTGCCGAGCATGGCGCGTGCAACTCGGGTGGACCATGAAGTCCACTCGCGCCTGGCTGTTGCTGAGCATGATCGTGGCCGCGGGGTGCGCGTCGGCGGAGCCCGTCGAGAGCGCCTCGGCCGAGCTCCGAGGCTCGTCGACCTCCACGTCGACGCCGATCATCGTGCCCTTGTCTGCGAAGAGCGGCTCGTCGCTCACGGGGACCGCGGTGCTCACCGAGGAGCCGTCGGGAGGCGTTCGCGTCGTCATCGACGTCGCGGGCATCGCGCCCGGCGAGCACGGCGCGCACGTCCACCAGAACGGCGACTGCAGCTCGCCCGACGCGATGAGCGCGGGCGATCACTTCACGCCGCAGCGCCACCCGCACGGGCTACCGCCGACGGAGCCGCGGCACATCGGCGACTTCGGCAACCTCGTCGTCGGCGAAGACGGCCGAGGCCGCCTCGAGATCGTCGCGCCGCACGCGAGCCTGCGCGCGGACGACCCGTGCTCGTTCGTCGACCGCGCGATCGTGATCCACGCGCACCGCGACGACGGCGGGCAGCCGAGCGGAAACGCCGGCGCGCGCGTCGGCTGCGGCGTGATCCGCTCGGCCGACTACGGCGCCGGCGGCTTCACCCGCGTGCTCGCGCGGAACGCGTCGTCGGTGCGGTGAGCTTCGTTGACGAAGGCCTCGTAGCGATCCTTCGGGATGGTGCCGGTCGTGACCTCGAGGACGAAGTCTTCCTCGATCGTCTGACCGGACACCGAGATCTTCCGCGACGCGGAGAGCAGCGGCCCCTTGCCCTCGAACGGGCCGGGGAGCCGCGCGATCTGCGCCTTCGCTGGGAGCTCGACGCGCCGCCTCACGTGGTACTGCGACGCGTGGTTGATCGCGAGCGCGTTCTCGCGCGTCGTCTGCCCGGCGTACGACGCGCTCAGCGTCGTGACGTACGGCCTCGGGAAGACGTAGTGAACGGGATCGATCCCGGGCAGGATCCACGTCCGCGAGCCGGGCTTCGTTCCCTCGACTTGCGCGTACGCGGGGACCGAGAGCTCGGCGCGGATCGCGACCTGCCAGCTCCCTTCGGTGGACGACAGCTCGACCTTCTCGACGGTCGCGAAGGGCACCCACGCGAGGGCGATGCCGCGGAGCGCGCGCTGGCGTTCGTTGCCCACGAGGCGCACGAGCGCCTCGGCGAGATCCTGCGCCGACCGGCCGCGGAGCAGCACCGTGAGGAGGCCCTTCGCGTTGCCTTGCTCGTCGACCGTGAGACGCACGTCGATCTCGTCGTGCTCGCCTTCGTTGCCGAGCGAAGGGAGCGGCGCGATGCGGCCGTCGGCGTGGAGCGCGCTGCGGCCTCGGAGCTCGGGCGAGATGCGGCCCGCCGGCAGCGGCGGGCCGGGCACGTCGGCGTCGATCCAGATCTGCTCGACGACGCCGGGCTTCGCCGGATCGGCGACGTGCGCGACGGCGAGCGGGTGCATGAAGCGCCCGAAGTGGGGAGGGAAGGTCGCGCTGTCGCTGAACGGCTCGTTCTCCGCGACGACGACGTCGGTCTTCACCCCGAGCTCGCGCAGCGTTCGCGCGATGAGCCACGTGCGGCTCCCTTCGTGCGTGGCGAGCACCGTGCGCGCGGTGATGGTCTGGCCGCCGGAGCGCCCCAGATCGACGTCGGCGAGGACGACGCCCGACGCTTCCTTCACCGCTTGGCCCGACGCCGCGACGACCGCCTCCACGAGCGCGCGGCCGCTCTTGCCCTTGCCGGCCTCTCGCGCCCACGCGGAGACCTCCGGCCCGTCGGCCTCGAGCGACGCGACGGTCTCGCGGAGGCCGCGCGCGACGTCGTCCCACGTCGCCGTGGAGAAGCTGACGCCGACGTTGCGGTCCATCTTGGGGACGCCGTACTCGATGCGACGCACCGCGCGGTCGCGCATCTGCCACACGAGCACGCGCTTGCCTTGCTCGGTCTTCTCCTCCGCCTTGCCGAGCATCGGGTGGCTCCACAGCGAGCCGCGGAGGCCCTGCGGCAGGCGAAGCTCGATCTTGGCGTGGTGGATCGCGGTGCGCTCGGGCATGAGATCGGGCGTGTCGATGCCGACGTTGCCCGTCTCGCCCGGGATGCCCCAGCCTTCGTAGATCGCTTCGACGGCGTCGCCCGCTTCGAGCTGCGAGAGATCGGCGTGCGACTGCGCGGCGTACGGCGTCCGGTCGGGGAGGATGATGCGTCCGTCCTTCTTGAAGATCCGCCGGCGGAGGACCCGCATCGTGTCGCGTCCGAAGAGCATCGGCGTCGACGCTTGCGCGTTCGACTCGACGTCGGTCGTTCCCATGACGCGTCGCACGTCGAGCATGAGGAACTTCACGAGGCCGCTCGCGTCGACGTCGTAGCGCTCTTCGTGCGCGAGCACGGCGGTCGCGGCGTTGGCGAGGAGCGGACCGTTGTCGCTCGCCGCGGTCACGCGCTCGGCGACGCCGTCGAAGGTGGCGAGGGGATCGTCGCCCGCGGCCCGCAAGAGGCCGGGGAGCGCCGACGGACCGTCGCGGGAGACGACCGCGAGGCGCAGCAGCTCCGGCACGGCGCTCTTGCCCTTCACGGCGAAGATCGTCGAGAGCTGGCGATCCGCGGGGTTCATCGCCTCGAGGATCTTCGCGGCGCGCGCGACGTCTCCGACCTCGAGCGCGCTGCGGCTCGAGAGCGAGAGGTAGAGCTGCGGGCTCCCCGAGAGCGCGCGAAGGCGCTCGAGCTCGCGCTCGGCGCCCTGACGATCGCCGACGGCGTGTCGCGCGTGATGACAGGCGAGGCTCGTCTTGTCGGCGGCGGAGCGCTCGTCGCAGTCGAACGCGACGTTCTCGCGTCCGGTGCGCTCGAACGCGTAGCGCTCGACCGCGCGGAAGAGAGGCGTGCCGTCGAGGCGGCCTTTGGCTCTCTCGAAGGCGACGCGCGCGCGATCGTAGAGGCGCTCGCGCCCCGCGGTCGCGGCTTCGAACGCGTCGACGAGCCATGTCGCGGCGGCCTTCGACTTGCGCTGCGTCTTCTCGAGATCGCCGAGCGCCTCGAGGTTCTGCTCGCTGTGACCGCGGCGCGCGCCTGCGAGCACGGCGTGCTCGACGGCGGCCTCCCACGACGCCGGCCACGCCTCGAGCACGCGATCGTAGGCGGTGCGCGCTCGCTCGCTGCTCTTCACCGAGGGCAGGTCGCGCGCGAGGCGCACCGCGCGCGCGTACACGAGGAGGAGCTCGGGCGGCACGTCGGCCCGCGCCGTCTGCGGATGGAGCAGGTTCTCCGCCGCGCGGCTCTCGCGCGCCGCGAGCGCGCCGAGCGCGACCGCGAGGCGCTCGTCGTCGGTCTTCGGATCGGGGAGCGCGGCCGGCTCGACGCGCACGATCGTCACGGTCGCTTGCTGGCCGGCCGTGGGCGCGCGCGCGCGCAGCGGCTTGCCTGCGTCGTCCCACGCGCCGATCTCGATCGTCTGGAAGTCTTGCTCGACGCCCACGCGCGCGACGAGGCGGAGCGTGCCCGATCGATCCGTGATGACGCGCGCGAGCTTCACGACGTGCGACGCGCCCGCGGCGTAAGGACGATCGATCGCGATCGTTCCGCCGGCGCGGAGCGTCGCCGGACCGCTCGAGCGGAGGCCGAGGCCGATGACGCCCGCCGACGGTACCTCGACGTCGACGACGACGTCGCGTGTTCCCTGCGCGTTCGACTCGGCGTAGAGCGGGATGTGGCACCCGAGCGCGCGGACGGGCGCGCCGCGGAGGCGCGGGACGAACGGGCCGGGCCCGGCGATCTCGGCGGGCAGGGGAGCGCCGGCCTTGTCGAGCGAGGTCGGCTCGCGCACGCCTACGACGGGCGTCCACGCGACGGGCCCGAAGATCGCGGCCTCGCGCGCGCAGCCCGTGCGCGCGCGCATCGCCTCGGCGACCTTCGCGTCGCCTCGACGTTCGGCGAGCGCGAGGCGCCCGTAGGCGACGAGGTGCGCGGCGAGCGGGCCGTCGGCGCGTTCGAGGATCTTCTCGAGCCGCGCGTCGACGGTGCCGCCGGACTTCGCGAGCGCCGCGGGATCGACACGATCGGCGAGCGCGCTCGTCGCGGCGACGTCGGCGAACGCGGCGACGCTGCGGTGCACGAGGGCGTCGAGCGCCGCCATCGCGACCGGGACGCTCGCGGGATCGTCGGGCGTCGTCACCGCGCCGTCGAGCGCGCGCGCGTAGAGATCGATCGCCTTGGCCGGATCGCCCGTCGCGTCCTCGCGGAACGCGGCGGCGAGCGGGCCGGCGAGCTTGCCGAGCTGACCGGGCGACTTGACCCGTTTGTCGGCGCCGCCGCATGCGCTCACGGTGAGCGCGACGAGCGCGACGAGCGCGAGGCGCGGAGATTTCATTTTTCGCCTCCGGTCGGCACGAGGCGCACTTCCTTGTGCATCAGCGCGTCGACCTGCTGGATGAACGCGCGCCACGACGGATACTTCTCGACGGGGATGAGGTGCATGTCGAACACGACGTTGCGCTTGATGACGAGCACGCGCGGATCGCGCGGGTCTTTGTTGATCTCCATGTGCGCGCGGCCGTAGGCGCCGCCGCCCGCGTCGCCGCCGGGCGGCAGCTCGCCCCAGCCGAAGCCGGGCGGCGCGACGACGCGGATCGTCCGCGTCTGATGGCTCGGCGCGAGGTGCGCGGGGAGCTGCACCGGCAGCGTGCGGGTCGCGAGCGGCGCGAGCGACGAGCCGAGCGTGTTGCTCGGCGACAGCGACAGCACGAGATCGCGCCCTTCGCGTCGCGCGAGGCCGCGCGACTTCGCCTTGTATTTGACGAGCGCCTGTCCGTTCGGCAGGTCGCCCTTGAAGTCGATCTTCTTGTCGACCTCGAGGGTCGGGAGCCACGGTCCGACGAGGTTGTCTTCGACGTACTGCGCGCGCGCCTCCGCCTGCGAGAGGTTCGAGCGCAGCCAGAACGCGCCGTCGCCGGAGTGCCGCTCTTCGCCGACGACCTCTCCCGATCCGTCGGCGGCGACGCTCAGGGTCCAGGTGACGTCGGCGCCGTGATCGTCGGGCGAGCTCGGCGGGAGCTGCACGATCTCGGCGGGGCCCGTGTCCATGCGCAGGGCGACCGCGCGCGCGTCCATGGAAGGGATCGGACCCATGCGCGACTGCGGGCTCGTCGCGTCGAGGTACTGCCCGCCGCCCGGCCCCGGCAAGAACGCGATGCCGTGATCGAACATGGGCACGGCCGCCTTCTTCGAGAGGAGCACCGAAGGCTGCCCGGTCATGCGTGTCTGCACCATGACCTCCTGCGCCTCGATGCCGACGGCGCGGAGCAGCGTGATGAGGAGGATGGCCTTGTCGTCGCAGTCGCCCTCGCGGCGGGCGAGGAGCTGATGAGGCCGGTTCGGCAGCCACCACTCGCCGCTCACGTAGTTGACGTAGCGGATGTCGTCGGCGACGAACTCGAAGAGCGCGCGCACCTTCTCGTCGCGGGTGCGCTTGCCCTTCGTGAGCTCGGCGGCGATGCGCCGGACCTCGTCGTCGGGCTCGGTGAAGCCGCGCACGGCCTCGCCGTACCACTTGCGGAAGTCGTCCCAGCTCTTGAACGTCGAGCCGACGATGAGGGGCGTGATCTCGCTGAGATGCGGCGTGAGCGGCTCCTCGGGGACGATGAGCGGGGCGTCCCAGACCATGCGCACGACGTGCATCCCGCGCTCGTCGGTGTCGGTGCGCTTGTAGGGCGCGAGCTTGTCGTGCAGGACGTCGACGTAGAGCGGGTGACCCGGCAGCGACTCGACGACGACCTCGTTGTAGAGGAGCGGGTGGCTCGCGAGCGAGCCGGCGTAGTCGAGGAAGTAGAACGGCGCGTCGCCGCGCCCGCCGACGGCGGTGCTCGTCCACTGGCGGATCGTCACTTCCACGGTGTCGCCGGCCTCGAGCTCCGGCCAGCGGATGCGCGGCCTCGCGCCGTCGTTGTGCTCTTCGACGGGGAACGCCACGCCGCCGCCCTTGCGATGCACGCGCGCCTTCAGGATCTCCGTGAGATCGCCCTCGGGCGGGATCGGCTCGAAGAGCTCTTGCTGCGTGCGCGGCGGGATCACGATCTCGCGCGCGTACTGGATGAGCTGCGAGACGCGGTTGTCGGCGTGCATGCGCACGACGCGCAGCCAGTGCAGCTCGCGATCGGAGACGTCGGGCGGGCCCTTCTCCGGGACGCCCTTGCGCCGCCCGAGGATCGTCGCGATCGGCGTGAGCCACCGCTCGTCGTCGCGCGCTTCCTTGCTGGTCGCGTCCTCTGCGCCCTTGCCCGCGTTCGCGCGGAGCGCGAGCTCGGCGCGGTACTTCGCGTCGCCGGGCGCGAGCTCGCGCGCCCGCCGGAGCGCGACGAGGACGAGCTCGCGATCCTTCGGATCGCTCGACGCCGCCGCGAGCTCGCGCGCGAGGCCGGCCCAGCTCTCGGGCCGGTTCGGCGCCCATCGCGCGGTGACCCGGTAGAGCTGCGCCGCGACGTCGTGCGCGCCTGCGTCGGTGACGCTGCGCGCGACGGCGAGCGCTTCGTCGGCGTCGTCCATCCCGCCCTGGAACGCGTCGTTCGCCGCCTTCACGACCTCGTCTCGGCCGCGCGTGCTCATCGCGTCGACGAGCACGTGCCCGCGCGTGCCGCGGCGGACGAGCTCGTTGACGGCGGCCACCCAGAGGCTCGGATCGTGCGTTCGCGCGAGGCCGGTCAGCTCGACGAGCATCGCGTGCGGCACGCGCTGGGGCGCCGCGCGGAACGCCGCGGCGAGATCGCGCATCGCCTGCATCGTCAGGGCGTCGACGCGGAGCGCGCGTAGCGTCCGAGCCGAGAGGATGATCGCCTCGTCGTCCTTCTTCGCGTCGAGCTTCGACCCGCGGAGGTGCGCGATCGCCCAGTCGGGCATCTCGGTGTCGAGGTGGAGCTCGACGAGCCGGCGATCGACGAAGGCCTGCGTCGCCGCGTCGCCGCTCTTGGTCGCGAGCTCTCGCGCGCGATAGAGGCGCGCGCTCTTGTTCGCGCCCGAGGGCGAGACCCACGCGGCCATCGCGGTGCGATCGGCGTCGAGGCTCTTCGACTGCAAGAGCGCGTCGAGCTGTCCCGGCGCGCGCGGGCTCTTGAGATCGTCGGCGCCGCCGAGCGTTCGCACGACGGCCGCGTCGAGCAGCGCGTCCGGCGAGGCGTCTTTCGCCGCGGCTGCGCGGGTGAGCGCCGTCGTGAGCTTCGTCGGCTTGACCGTGCCCCACGCGATCTTCTCGCCGGGCTTCGGCGCGAGATCGGCCGAGGCCTCGAGGCGGAGCGGCGCGTGCTTGGCGTCGGTGACGCGGAGCCTCACGCGGCCGGAGTCGTCGAGCGCGCCGGTGCAGACCTTCGCCGCGAGCAGGTGAGGGCCCGCGCTCGCGTCGACTTGCGCGGCGATGCGATCGAGCCAAGCCTGCGCGTGCACGTCGTCGCTCTTGCCGACGTCGACGCCGTCGAAGACGAGCCGCGCCTGGCCCGCCGCCGCGAGGCGCACGATGATCGTCTGCGCCGACGGCACGCGGATCTTCGTGGCGACGAACGAGCAGCTCTCTTTGCGCGGATGGACGAACAGATCGAGCGGCGTCCCGTTGGCCTGCGCGAACGTCGGCGGCACCGTGCGCCACGCGACCTCGACCGTGCCCCACGAATGGATCTTCTGCGGATCGCCGAACTGCTCCTTGTTCGCTTCGGGGCCGTCGTGCGCGTCGAGCCCGCCGCCGGTGTCGCGGAAGGGACCGAGCACGGCGACGTCGGTGAGGATGCCGAGCGCGCGCGCCTTCTCCGCGCCTGCCGCGGTGTTCTCGTCGGACGACTGCGTGCGCGCGAGCGTCGCCGCTTCGGCACGCACCTCCGGCGAGGCCCCGCTCGCTCCGGCGATTTCGGTGAGCGCGCGCTCGGCGGCGCCTTGGGCCGCCCACTGCGCGACGTCGGCGATCACGGTGAGCGCGGCGATCTGATCGGCCTCGGTCGCGCGCGGGGAGAGCGCCCGCTTCTTCTGGGCCTCGACGAGGCCGTCGGCGGTCTCCGCGGTGTGCCGCGCCGGCGCCTCGCTCGGCTCGCCTCGCGCGATCCCCATCACGCTCATCACGCCGGCGACGAGGCCGATGAGGATCGAGACCGATGGCGCGCGGGTGGTGGGAGGTAGCCTCATCGGCTACGTACTGTACTCGGATTTCTCGCTATTTAGAGGTGACAGCTTGCTTCTGGCGCGCGATCGGCCAAACTCGGTGGCCGAGCTCGGTCCCACCTTGAACTACACCGATCGAAATCCGCTCCCGCCGCCCGAATTGCCGCGGTTCGCGCTGCCCAACGAAGAGCCGGTCGATCCGCTCGACGTCGCGAAGACGACCGAGCGGCCCGCGCTCACGCCGCGCAGCGCGGGGCGCGCGATCGCCGCGCGAGGGATCGCGCCGAAGATGATCCGCGCCGACGGAACCGAAGAGGTCGCCGTCGAAGACATCTTGATCGAGACCTACGTCGAGCCTCCGCCCTCCCGCCGGCGCGAGCCTTCGGCTCCCGCGCACGCGGCGATCGCGGCCGCGATCGCGGCGGTCGCTCCGCCGCGTCCTTCGGAGAGCGCGGCCGTCGACGCGCTCCTCCGCGCGTCGGATCCTGCGTTCGCGTATCCCGCGACCGTCGAGCCCGCGAGCATCGCGCCGTTCTCGATCACGATGGCGCCGCCGCCGGTCTCGGCGCCGCGTCCTCACCACGCCGCCGCGCCGCCGCGCGCGCCGAGCCGCGCGTCGCTCGTCGCCGGGGGCCTCGGGCTCTTGCTGATCGGCGTCGCCGGCGGCGGCGGGCTCGTGCTCGCGATCGCGTCGGGCAAGCTCGACGGCGTCGCGACGACGGCGAAGTCGATCGCCTCGCGCGTCGCTCATCCCGACGCCGCGGCGGCCTCCACCGCCGCGCCCGAAGCCCCCGCGCCCGCGGCGCTGCCGCCCACCGCGGTGACGGCGCCTCCGCCTGCGCCGGAGCCCGCGCTCGCGCCGGCGCCCGTGCCCGTGGCGTCCATCGCGCCCGCGCCGGCCGCCGCCTCGGTTCCGCCCGATCTCACGCTCGTGACGTTCCCTCCGTCGGCGCGAGGGCATCGCGTGTTCGTCGACGGCGCTCACTTCCCGCTCGGCGCGTCGTCGACCGCGAAGATGCGGTGCGGTCGTCACAAGATCAAGATCGGCTCGGCCGGCGCGTCGCGCGCGTACGATCTGCCGTGCGGCGGCGAGCTGACGCTTCCCTGATCGGGAATGGCCGGCTAGCGATCAGTTCTTCCGGCCGACGAAGCCGGAGCTGAAGTGGCGCACCGTGGCGACCATCGTGTTGCCCTGCACGACGCCGCCGACGTCCTTGAACGACGGATCGGCGCCGCTCGACCAGAACATGCTTCCGCCCTTGCCGTCGTCGCTGAACGGCATTTGCATCGTGACCGGCTGAGCGAAGTCGGTGCCGCTCGGCTCGCAGACGAACACCTTCGAGAGGGCGACGAACCCTTCGGGCGCCCCGCCTTCCTTCACCGAGATCGTGATCGCCTTGCTCGACGCGAGCGCGCCCTTGGGGAACGTGACCAGGGCGCCGGCGACCTCGATCGTGCCGCCTTCGGCGCCGATCTCCTGGGTGACGCTCGTCGGCGCTGCGTTGCCCGAGCTCCCGGAGCTCGACGAGCACGAACAGAGCGCGACGAGCGCGACGAGCTGGACGAGCGACGAACGCATCGGGCGATCTTAGCGCAAGCGTGTTCGCCGCGTGCGCGAGTTGGCTTAAGCTTGCATGTCGATGAGGCGCGCGCTGGCTCTCGGACTCGTCGCGCTCGCGTTGGTGATCGCGGCGTCGAGCTGCAAGGAGCCGACGCAGGTGCTCGTCGAGGTGAGGACGAACGTGCCTTATCGCGCGTCGATGCTCACCTCGTTCACGGTCGGCGCGCCCGGAGAGACCGAGCTCGCGGCGCCGACGACCGAGAGCCGCGCGCCCTGGTACGCCGACGGGTTCGTGGGCTCGCTCGCGGTCGTTCCCCGAACGAGCGACGACGCCGCGCTCGCGGTGAAGGTCGTGCTCGGGGTGAGCCGCTCGCTCCACGAGTGCACGCCGCCGAAGTACGAGGGCTGCATCGTCGCGCGGCGGAGGGTCCGCTACCGCCCGCAAGAGATGGTGCGCCTGCCGATCTCGCTTCACGCGCGATGCGAGGGCGTCGCCTGCGACGAGCTGTCGACGTGCAACGTCCTCGGCCTGTGCGTCTCGGCCGAAGTGGACCCGGCGACGTGCGAGATCGGTTGCACGGTGCCGGGAGAGCCTTCCTCGCCGCCGGCCGAGGACGCCGGCGCCGACGCCGACGCCTCCGGCGTGGTGGACGCCCCTTCCGACGGGGCATCGTCGGACGGGCCGTCCGACGGGCGGTCCGACGCGCGCGAGGTGGCCGACGCGCCGACCGAGCCGGTGGTGTCCAGCATCGACTGTCCGCCGACGGTCTGCTCGCTCGCGAGCAACGGGCGCTGTTGCTACGACGCTGATCTGCAGAGCGGGGCATGCGCGTTCGGGGGGGTCGCGTGTCCCACCGCGGCGAACAAGATCTCCGTCGCCTGCGACGGCCCCGAAGACTGTCCGGGCGCCGTGTGTTGCGCGTCGAGCCCGGGCACCATCGTGTGCCAGCTCGCGTGTCCGACGACGCAGACCGTCTGCCACTCCACGGGCACGTGTCCGGCGCCGCTCACGTGCACCGGGCTCGTCGGCGGTCATTACAAGGTGTGCCAGTGAGCGCGCGAGCCGTGATCGGCGCGGCGGGCGCGGCGGTGACGAGCTACGAGGGATGCATCGTCGCGCGGCGGAGGCTTCGCTTCCGACAGCGCGAGGCGCTTCGCTTGCCCGTCGCGCTCCACGCGCGATGCGAAGGGGTGCCGTGCGACGGCCGCGCCGAAGCGGGTGACGCGTCGCTCGACGCGGAGACCGGCGCGCCTTTCGACGCCGGCACGCCCGGGCTCGTCGACGGCAAGACGACGGTGTGCGACCTCGCGCTCGGCGACGAGTGCTGCAACGACCCGGGGCTCCAGATCGGGACGTGCAAGCCGAGCGCGACCCCGTGCAACACGGCGTTGACCGCGTGCGACGGGAGCGAAGACTGCGCGGGCACCGATCGCTGTCACATCGACGCGAGCGCAACGTTCGTGTGCCTTCCCGCGGGCTCTCCCTCGACGGTCGTCCGTCATTCCGACGCGTCGTGTCCGCCGCCTCTCACGTGCGTCGTGGCCGCGTTCGGGCACTACGGAATCTGTCAATGAAGCACGTTCGTTCGTTCGCCCTCGCCCTCGCGCTCTTCATGGTGGCCTCGATCGCGTACGCGCAAGAGCGGGCGGCATCTCCGTCTCCGGAAGACGCGGCTCGCGCGGCCGAGATCAAGAAGCGGGGCGACGCGGCGATGGACTCTGCGCGGCCGGCGGAGGCGCTCGCCGCATACGTCGAGGCCTACGCGATCACCAAGGAGCCTGCGCTCCTCTACAACAAGGGCCGCGCGCTCCAGGTGATGGGCGAGTATCCGCAGGCGATCGAGGAGCTGGAGGCCTTCGATCGGACCGCGCCGCCCGAGCTCAAGGCGCGCGTGCCCGGCCTCGCCCGGATGATCGCCGATCTACGCGCGCGCGTGACGACGCTCACGCTCTCGTGCGACGTGATGGCGGCGAAGGTGCGACTCCGCGATCGCACGCTCGGGAAGTGCCCGCTGCCCGAGCAGATCCTGGTGCCTTCGGGCCGCGCGGTCCTCGAGGTGAGCGCCGACGGCTACTTCACCCATCAGCGCGAGGTCGATCTCCCGCCGGGCGGCGTCGCGCGGCTCGACGTCAAGCTCGCGTCGAAGCAGACGAGCGGCGTGCTCGTCGTGAAGTCGAACGTCGCGAACGCGGAGGTCGCGATCGACGGCAAGGGCTTCGGCATGGTCCCGGTCGAGGCGATCGTCGGCCCTGGCGATCACGCGCTCGTGCTCACGCGCGACGGCTACGGCGCCGTGAAGACGAACGCGGTGCTCGCGGCCGGCGAGCGCCGCGAGATCGACGTCCCGATGGAGCCGGAGAAGGGGGTCTTCGGTCGCTGGTGGTTCTGGACGGGCGTAGGCCTCGCCGTGGCGGGCGGCGTCGCGCTCGTCGTCGCGCTCAACGTCGAGAAGGATCCCCAGCCGGGCACGGTGCCGCCCGGGGTGGTGCAAGGCGGCCTCACGGCGCCGGGTTTTCGATTCTGAGGGCGCGCTCGACTCCGATATCCTGAGGGTGGTGCCCTCCGTTCCGCTCTCCGGCGACGTCGTCGCCGACAAGTACGAGATCGGCCGGCCGCTCGGGAAGGGCGGCATGGGCGTGGTGCTCGAGGCGCGCCACAAGAAGCTCGGGCAGCGCGTGGCGATCAAGTTCCTGATGCCCGACGCGCTGGCGAGCGAAGAGGCGCTCGTTCGGTTCGATCGCGAGGCGCGCGCCGCGGCGCTCCTCAGGTCTCCGTACGTCGTCCGGGTCCAAGACGTCGATACGACCGAGGACGGCCTCCCGTTCATCGTGATGGAGTACGTGGAGGGGCGCGATCTCGGCTCCGAGATCCGATCGCGTGGAAAGATCCCCGTCGCCGAGGCCGTCGACTGGGCGCTCCAGGCGTGCGCCGGCCTCGCGGAGGCGCACGCGCGCGGGATCGTGCATCGCGACATCAAGCCGTCGAACCTCTACTTGTGTCGCGAGGCGACCGGCCAGGTGGTCAAGGTCATGGACTTCGGCGTCTCGAAGCTGCTCGGATCGAAGGGCGAGATCGATCTCACGAGCGCGGAGACGGCGGTGGGCACGCCGAGCTACATGGCGCCCGAGCAGCTCATCTCCGCGCGGGCGATCGATCACCGCGTCGACGTCTGGGCGATGGGCGTCGTTTTGTATCGCGCGGTCTCGGGCCGCCTCCCGTTCATCGGAGAGAACCCGACGACGCTCGCGATCGCGATCGCGACGGCGGCGCCGGCACCGCTCGCGGAGGTCGCGCCCGAGGTGCCGCGAGGGCTCGCCAGCGCCGTCATGCGCGCGCTCCAGCGCGAGCCTGACGCTCGCTACGCGGACATGATCGAGCTCGGTCGCGCCCTCGAGCCGTTCGGGACGCGTCGGTTCGCGTTCGAGGCGGCGGTCGCGGGACTGGTGTCGCCGCCCTTGCCGAGCGAAGACGTTCCTTTCTCGGTGGCGCAGCCGGCGACCGACGATCCCGCGAACGCGCCGACGGAGGGCGCGTGGGCTGGGCAGCGCGCGCGCGAGCCCACGTCGGCGCCGCGTGGCCGCGCGCCGATCGCGATCGCGATCGGGCTGCTCGTCTCGGCGATCGTGGGGGGCGGGCTCGCGCTCTCGCGGCGCGCTGCGCCGCCGGCCGCGGCGACGGCCCCGATCGGAGAGGCCGCGGGCGAGCCGACGAGCGAGGGCGCGTTCGCGTCGCCGCCGCTCATCGTGGTTCCGTCCGCTTCGGAGCCGGCGCCGCCCGAGAGCCCGCCGAGCGCCGTGTCCGTCGCGAGCGCGCAGCCGCGCGCCAAGCCGCGCGCGCCGGCGCCGCCTCGATCCTCGGCGTCCGCAGCGTCAGCGCCGTCAGCGCCTTCCGTGCCGCCCGAAGATCCGCTTCACCTCTGATCGCCGTCAGAGCGCCGCGCAGCGGAGCGTGAGATCGGCGGCGAGCGCGCAGATCCCCGTCCGGCACTGGATCGGCAGGAGGCACGGCGCGCCGACGTCGAGGCCTCCGGCGGCGTCCGTCGCCGCGTCCGCGGATGCATCGGCGGGAGCGTCGCCCGCTTCCTCGCGCCCTGCGTCGGAGGGGCCGGCGTCGACGGGCGCCGGCGCTTGCGGCCGCGACGTCGGCGCGGGCAACGCGGGCGGCGTCGCCTCGGCGGGCTCGGTCGCGTCGCTCACGGTGGCGTCGGCGCCGCTGCACCCGAAGGCGAAAGCGACGAAGAACGCGGCCACGTGCGCGACCTTCACGGCGACACCGTCGCAGTGGGGAGCTGCTTCGTCTCTTCGTCGTCGATCGAGACGTCGATCGAGATCGTGTGCTCGCCGCTGGGCCGGCGCATCGGCCCGGTCAAGGTGACGACCGGATAGAGCCCGTGCCTTCCGGGACCGGGATCGGGCAGGACGGTCAGCAGATCCCTCCGCGCGACGACGGCGCACATGCGATCGACCTCGAGCGCCGCGTATGCGAGCTCGAAGAGGTTGGGCAGCACGAGGCACGACGCCGCGAGGTAGCTGTGCTGGAAGACGAGGCAGCGTGGGCCCTGCGGCGCGCGGAGCGCGCGCACGCTGATGAGCCTCGCGGCGACGAGCCTCGCGAGCCGCTGGCGCGCCGCGAAGTACGCGACGTCGGGATCGATCTCCATGTCCTCGAGATCCTCGCGATACAGGACGCGGGTCGTGTCTCGCTGGACCTGAACCAGGCAGATGCGCAGGCCCTCGTCGAAGGTCACGAGCGGCGTTCGCCCCCGCGCGTCGCTCCGCTTGGTGACGAGGGGGAACAGGGTCAGCGAATCGAGACGGCAAGCGTGGTGCAGGCGCATTGCATTTCGAACTTTCCTCCCATCCGCTCGAGAGCATCGCCACGCAACCGCCGTACCGTCGTCGAGGCGAGGGGGCGGGGGACCTTGCGCGTCGTGGAAACGCAATAAAACAGTATTGTTTACGTGCGGGCTCGCCCCCTCGTCGCCGCCGACCATGGTCGTCGCGCGGACCGGCGAGGCCGCGTTCGCTCAGCGGCGACGGAGGTGCGGCTGCGCTCGCGTCCTACCCAGCTCGTCCGCACGACGGTGACGCCGAGATCCCAGCCGCAGCCCGCCTCGCGCCGAGGAGTATACTTGGAGCGATGGCCGCCGACGAAGACGAGTGGGTCGAGATCAAGCGCTTCGGCGATCCGATCGGCGCCGACATGATTTGCGATTTTCTTCGCGAGCACGACGTGCGCGTCCAGCTCCGAGGCAACACCCAGGCGACGCGCATGACCTGGTCGCAGACGTCGGACAACATCCGGATCGTCGTCCTCCGCGAAGATCTCGAGAAGGCGCACGAAGCGCTCGCGGCGATGAACCAGGGCGAGGCGCGAGGCCATCCGTTCCGCGATCTCAGCGCGCCCAAAGACGACGACGAAGCCGAGGAGAAGTTCGTCAAGCCGCGGAGCGTCATCGCGGCGGCGTTCCTCGCGTTCATCCTCCCCATCGGCGCGGGCCACTTCTACGCGCGCCACGGCGCGGCGGGCACCATCCTGCTCGCGGGCATCGCCGGCGCGCTGCTCGCTTCGTTCTTCGGCGCGCACTACGAGGTGACGGCTCGAGCGTGGGGCATCCTCGTCCTCGCCGACGCCGTCGGCGCCGTCCTCGCGGTCCGCCGCTTCAACGCACGGCGGCCGATGAGCGAGGGATCGCAGCGCCAGTGGGCGGCCGTCGCCGTGCTCGTCGCCTTCGCGCTCGCCTGGGCGACGGCGGGATAGACGCCCCCTTTCGGCCCGTGGTACGGAGACAACCCCCCGATTTTCCGGGCCCCTCGCGGCCCCGCAGGAGGTTCTCATGTCCGCCACGCCGAACGGTCAGCCGATCACGATGGGCTCTGGGATGAAGCTCAACGTCCCCGACAACCCGATCGTCCCCTTCATCGAGGGTGACGGCACCGGTCGCGACATCTGGCGCGCGAGCGTTCGCGTCCTCGACGCGGCGGTCGAGAAGGCCTACGGCGGCAAGAAGAAGATCGCCTGGCTCGAGGTCCTCGCGGGCGAGAAGGCGTTCAAGCAGACCAACAACTGGCTTCCCGACGAGACGGTCGAGGCTTTCAAGAAGTACCTCGTCGGCATCAAGGGCCCGCTCACGACGCCGATCGGCGGCGGCATCCGCTCGCTCAACGTGGCGCTCCGGCAGCTGCTCGATCTCTACGTGTGCCTCCGCCCGGTGCGCTGGTTCGACGGCGTGCCGAGCCCCGTGAAGCGCCCGCAAGACGTCGACATGGTGATCTTCCGCGAGAACACGGAGGACATCTACGCCGGCATCGAGTTCGAGGCGAAGAGCCCCGAGGTCCAGAAGGTGCTCGCGTTCATCGAGAAAGAGTTCCCCAAAGACTTCAAGAAAATCCGCTTCCCCGGCTCCGCCGGCATCGGCGTCAAGCCGGTGAGCGAAGAGGGCACGCACCGCCTCGTGCGCTCGGCGATCAAGTACGCGCTCGATCAGAAGCGCAAGAGCGTCACGTTCGTCCACAAGGGCAACATCATGAAGTTCACCGAGGGTGCCTTCATGAAGTGGGGCTACGCGCTCGCCGAGAAGGAGTTCGGCGATCACGTCTACACGTGGGGCCAGTGGGAGCGCACCAAGGAAGCGAAGGGCGAAGACGCGGCGAACGCCGAGCAGAAGGAGCAGCTCGCCAAGGGCAAGGTGCTCGTCAAGGACGCGATCGCCGACATCACGCTCCAGCAAGTGCTCACGCGCGCGAAGGAGTTCGACGTCATCGCGACGCTCAACCTCAACGGCGACTACCTCTCCGACGCGCTCGCCGCGCAGGTCGGCGGCATCGGCATCGCGCCCGGCGGCAACATCAACTACGTCACCGGTCACGCGATCTTCGAGGCGACGCACGGCACCGCGCCCAAGTACGCCGACCTCGACAAGGTGAACCCCGGCAGCGTCGTCCTCTCCGGCGAGATGATGCTCCGCCACATGGGCTGGCTCGAGGCCGCCGATCTCGTCATCAAGGGCATGAACGGCGCCATCGCCAGCAAGCGCGTCACTTACGATTTCGCCCGCCTCATGGAAGGCGCGACCGAGATCAAGTGCAGCGAGTTCGGCGACAACCTCATCAAGCACATGTGAGCCGTTCGCCGGCGAACGCCGGCGAACCCGGTCGCGAGCACGCTGACGATCTCGTCAGCGTGCTCGAGGGCAGGCACTTGCGCGGGCGCAAGTCGCGCATCGTCAGCGCGCACGCGAGCCCGTCAGCGCGCACGCGAGCTCTTCGCCTTCGCCAGCGCCGTGGCGTGCCGACCGTCAGCGAGCTGGCGAACGTCATCAAGCTCGCGAGAGGGGCCTTCGCCTTCCCGTCGCCTTCGCCAGCGCAGTGGCGTGCCGACCGTCAGCGAGCTGGCGAAACGTCATCAAGCTCGCGAGATGGGCCTTCGCCTTCGCCAGCGCAGTGGCTGGCAGACCGTCAGCCTGCCGACGAGCTCGTCAGCGAGCTCGCGAATCGGCCTTCGCCTTCGCCAGCGCAGTGGCGTGCCGACCGTCAGCCGGCCGACGTGCTCACGGCAGCTTCGGCAGCCAGCGCGGGACCATCTCGCGGCGCACGACCTCGTACTCGTCGGGCGTGTCGCACTCCATGCAGCGCGCGTCGTCGTCGAACACGACCGCGTCGAGCGCGCCCGTCGTCAGCATGCGCTGGGTGATGTCTTCGTGCTCCGAGCGCGTCTTCGCGGTGGAAAACTTCATGCACCACGCCGAGGTGCGGAGCCACGCGTCGTGATCGCCGGGCTCGAGGAGCAGGATGCCGGTGGCCTCGCCGAGGCAGCGCAGCTCCTTCACCATCGGCGTGCCGAGCAGGCCCTTGCCGTGGAGGCGCGGCACGCCCGCCGCGTCGCCGAAGACCATCACCTCTTCGTCCGTCTCGCGGAACCGCCCGCACACGAGCGTCTTCGATTTCTTCGAAGGCGACGACGCGAGCTCGGCGAAGAGCGACGGATCGTAGACCACGTCGGCGTCCATCAAGACGACGCGTGACTTGCCGTCGAGGATGCCGTGCGGGCTCGTGAACGCGAGGTGGGTCGAGTGACCGCTGCCCGAGACTTCGCCGGGGAAGTCGTTGAGCACCCACGTCGCGGGGATCTTCTCCATCGCCGTCGTCTTCGTGCCGAACGTCACCGCGTTGCCGACGAGGTAGATCTCGCGCGCTCCATGGTGCGCCAGCGAGCGGAGGTGCCAGTCGAGGAACGTGAGCCGCGCGCTGTCGTCGAGCGGCAAGAGCGGCTTGGGCGCAGCGTTCGCCATCCCGCCGATGCGCCGGCCGACGCCGGCCGCCAAGATGATGGCCTTGTCGATCATTCGCTCTTCGCCGGGGCGGTCTCGCCCTTCACCGTGCCGCCGAGCGCGAACGTCGCGATCACGCGCCCGATGACGATCGCGCCGAGGCCGTACGCCACCGAGAGCGCCCACGACTCGAGCACGAAGCCCGTCAAGAGCCCGAGGTGGATGACGAAGATGCCGTTGTCCCACGACATGAGCCCGACGAAGCGCGTGAGCAGGCGTACGCCCGGGCGATGCGCGCGCGCGAGCACCGTGCCGACCGGATCGCCGTTCGCGTACTTCGGGTCCCAGTAGACGTACGACCAGCGATCGGCCCAAATGCTCGCGTTCGTGAGCGCGCCGGCCTTCGAAGCGCGCGCCTGAGCGCGCTTGGCCTCGAGCTCTTCGTGGACGACGTCGCGCCCTTCCTTGAGCGCCGAGCCGACGCGGCGCTTGTAGAAGTCGCAGCCGTGCGCGGCGTACGCGCCGACGATGACGCCGAACATCGCGAACGCGCCGTAGAGCTCGATCGGAATCTCGGGCTTGTGGCGCACGCCGTAGATCGCGAGGGCGATCGTGAGCGCGATGAACGAGACGGCGTCGGCCGTCTCGTCGAGCGCGCGGCCGCGCGGCGACGACATGTTCTTCGCGCGCGCGAGCACGCCGTCGTAGCAGTCGAGGATGTCGCGGATCTCGAGCGCGAAGAACGCCACGATGAGCGCCCAACGGTCGCCGTGCGCGACGAGGCCCGCTGCGGCGAGGCCGAAGCAGATGTGGATGTACGTGATGTGATCGGGGCGGAGCGGCAGGCCGCCGAGGACGTGAAGGAGCGAACGCGCGATCGGGTAGCGGTACCAGCGGTTCAGCGGATCATCGAGGCTCTCGGCGAGCTTCTTCCGCTCCTCGAGCGTGAGCTTCGAAGCGCCGCGCGTGACCATCGGCCTCGCTTCGTCAGCCGAGCGCTCCACGCAAGGCTTCGGCGAGTCGGTCGAGGTCAGGAGCTCCGAGGTCTCCCATGACTGCGATGCGGAAGATGGCTCCATCGAACTTCCCTTGTCCGGCATAAATCACGAATCCGTCGTGCTTGAGGGCGGCGTGGAGCGCCTCGTACGTCTTGCCGCTCGGCAGGCGGAAAGACGTGAGCGTCGCGCCGTACGCGTCGTCGCGGTCGAGCAAGAGGCTCGCCGAGAGCTCGGTGCACACCGCGCGGACGCGCCGCGATCGGCTCACGTACGCGTCGTGGCGCTTCTTCCATCCCCCTTCGTCGGCCAGCTCGGCGAGCGCCTCGTCGAAGGCGCGCGTCACGTGGGTCGGCAACGTGAACGGCGTCGACCCCTTGGCCTGATCGGCCGCGTGACGCGACAGATCGAGGTACACGCTCGTCGCCCCCGAAGGGCGCGAGAGCGCCGCGTTCGCCGCGAGCACGAACGAGACGCCGGGCGCGCCGTGCACGCACTTGTTCGCCGTCGCGGCGAGGGCCTCGAGGCTCCACTCGGCGAAGCGGATCTCTTCGCCGGCGAAGCTCGACACGGCGTCGAGGAGCATCGGCACGCCGTGCTTCTTCGCGATCGCGCCGAGCGCGGCGACGTCGTTCAGGCGGCCCGTCGTCGTCTCGTGGTGCACGGTGAGGACGTGGCCGAACTTGCCGCTCGCGAGCGCGCGATCGGCGGCGTCGAGATCGATCCCGCTCGTCCACGGCGCGGCCACGATCTCGTGCGCCTTGCCCTGCGCCTTCAGCATCGCGGCCATGCGCTCGCCGTAGACGCCGTTGGCGACGACCAGGCTCGTCTCGCTCTTTCCGACGAGCGAGAGCATCGCCTCGACGGCGGCGGTGCCGGAGCCGCCGAGGAGCACCGGCGTGAAGCCGCTCGCGCCGTAGACGCCCTCGAGCCGCCTCCTCACGCTCGCGACGAGATCGCGGAACTCGGGCTCGCGGTGACATACGTCTTCGGAGGCGAGCGCGCGGCGAACGCGCTCGGTCATCGAGACGGGCCCCGGGTTGAGGAGCTTCATCGCCGTCACGCCTCGAGCTCTTTGCGCAGGCGCGCGGCGACCTCGCGCGGCGTCACCTTGGGCCGCGGAAGATCGGCGGGGACGCCGTGGCGCGTCTTGAGCTGGAAGAAGCGGAGGCCGCTCGTGCGATCGCGGAGGCGCGCCTCGAGATCGGCCGCGCCGCCGAGCACCTCGACGCTCGGGTAGCCGCACGCGTGCGCGACGCCCGCGAGATCCATCGAGTGCGTCACCGTCGACTGGCCGCCGGTCGACTCGTGCGCCTCGTTGTCGAGGAGCACGTGCACGAGGTTCGCCGGCTGCTCGTACGCGACCGTCGCCAGCGCGCCGAGGCGCATCAGCATCGCGCCGTCGCCGTCGAGGACGACGACACGTCGATCGGGCCGCGCCCACGCCATGCCGAGCGCGATGCTCGACGCGCAGCCCATCGAGCCGACGACGTAGAGCTGGTTCGGACGATCGTCACACGCGTAGAGCTCGCGCCCGGTGTACCCGGTCGTGGCGACGACGATGTCTTTCGAATCGACGGCGCGCTGCACGGCGCGGAGCGCCTCTTCACGCGAGGGCCGCTCACCGGCGCTCGCCGGACGCACGACCGCGCGCGCGCGCGCCTCCGCCCGCACCGCGGGCTTCGACGCCAGCTTGTGCGGCGCGACGCTGTCTTTCTTCATGACGAGGCAGTAGGGCATGCCCGTCTTCGTCATGTGCGCGACGGCCTTCTCGATCGCGCCCGCGACCTCGGCCTCTTCGCGCGGGAAGTAATCCCACGCGACGTTCATCGTCTCGAGCATCTTCGTCGTGATCGCGCCCATCAGCTCGTGCTGCGGCTCGTCGGCCGGGCCGCCGGGCTCGCCGCGCAGCGTGACGACGAGGAGCACGGGCACGCGGAACACCGCGTTGAGCGACGTGATCGGGCTCACCGCGTTGCCGAGCCCCGAGTTCTGCATCATCACGATCGCGCGCTTGCCGCAGAGCTCGGCGCCCGTCGCGATCGCGACGGCGTCGCCCTCGTTCGTCGCGCCGACGTACGTGAGATCGGGCGCGTCGATGACGAAGTTGATGAACGGCTTGACGTACGAGCACGGCACGCCGGTGTAGAGCGAGAAGCCCGCCTTCTTCGCGGCCTCGCAGAACGACTTCGCCTCGATCATTCGAACGTGCTTCCCTTGAGGACGTCACCGAGCGTGTCGACGTCGAGCCATCCGCCGCGGGTGTAGACGACGCGGACCTCGCGGCCTTCGCGCACGAGCCGCCGGAGCAGGTCGGGCACCGAGGCCGAAGCGAGCTCCTTGCCTTCGAGCGTGCCGAGGATCTCGCGCACCGCCTTCGCGCCGCTCTCCGAGAGCTTGAGGAGGCCCGTCCACTCGCCGGAGACCGACGCGCTCGCCTCGGAGGCCATGTCTTTCAAGAGCACGTTCGCGAGGAGCGTCTTGCGCGAGTGCGGCTCGGAGCAGATCGCCCAGTCGGCCTTGCCCGCCTTCTTGCCCTCCGCCGGCATCGAGTCGACGGCGACGACGAAGTCGCCCTGCGTCTCGAGCAGCTCGTCGAGGACGTACTTCTTGAACAGGACGTCGCCGTACGAGACGACGCACGGCCCGTCGAGCGACGATTTGGCCGCGGCGAGCGACGCGAGCTCGCCGGTCGTCGCGAACGCGTCGTTGTCGACGAACGTCGCGCCCTGGACGTTCACCGCGTCTTTGGCGAAGCCGCGCACGACCACGAGCTCGCGCACGTTGGCCGAGCGATACGCGTCGAGGATGTGCTCGAGGATCGGCTTGCCGGCGATGGGGACCATCGACTTCGGGCGATCCGCGACGAGCTCGCCGAGCTCGTCGCCGCGCCCCGCCGCGAGCACGATGCCGCGCGCGACCGGCCCGCCCTTCGGGAGGTACGCCTTCTCCGCCTGCTCGAGCTCGTTCTCGCCCTGGAGGCGGAAGACCTCGGCGAGCGGCGCGACCTTCTCCTCGACGCCGACGAGCGTCTGGTTCGCGTGGATCGCCTTGGCCGCGGCCTGCATCGCGGTGAGCGCGGAGCGCATGAGGTGGTTCGCCCAGATCACGATCTTGAAGCCGGCCTCGCGGAAGACGTCGGTCGGCGTCGTGTAGTACTTCGTCGGGACGATCACGAGCGGGAGCCGATCGCCCCACTCCTTCTTGAACTGGAGGATCTCGTTGGCGTGGCGCTCCTTCGAGTGGATGAGGATCGCGTCGGCGCCCGCCTTTCGGTAGGCCTCGCCGCGCCTCAGCGCCTCTTCCATGCCGTGGCCGGCGATGAGCGCCTCGACGCGCGCGACCACGACGAAGTCGTCGTCGCGCTGCGCTTCCTTGGCCGCGCGGATCTTGCCGGCGAACTCGTCGACGTCGGCGAGCGGCTGGGCGGTCGAGCGGAGGAAGCTGTTCGTCTTGGGGAAGAGCTTGTCTTCCATGCAGACGCCGGCGACGCCGCGCTGCTCGAGCTTCGTCACGAGGCGGCGCGCGGAGTTGAAGTTGCCGTAGCCCGTGTCGCCGTCGAGGAGGATCGGCACCGTCGTGGCGTCGGCCATGAACTCGACGACCTCGAGCACCTGCGTCCAGCTCGCCTCGTTGTTGTCGCGGACGCCGAGCGCGGCGGAGATCGAGAGGCCGCTGCCCCAGATCCCTTCGAAGCCGGCCTCTTCGGCGATCTTCGCGGAGAGTCCGTTGTGCGCCTCCATCAGGAACGAAAGGCCGGAGCCCTTCAGCATGCCCTTCAGGCGGCTGGTCTTGCGGGGGGAAAGTGGTTGAACCATTGGATCACCGGTATAGCAAAGCTCGAACCAGAGCGGATGCGGCACGGAGGGCGGCCGAGGCTCGGTCAGCGGGCCTGCACGTCGCATGAAAATGGGCATGCGTCACGGGGATTTCGCCGTTTTTCTCCCGAAAGGACCCGGGATCGGCGCTCCTGCTCGTGCTCGCTCGGGCGGCCCCGAGGTCTACACACCGCTGCGAACGACCCTCGCCACCTGCGTGCGAGGTTGCAGGCGTGCGCGACGCGCCCCCGAACGACACGGATCCGAAGGTCGACGCGATCCTGATCGCGGGTTACCGGCGCATGGCCGCCTGGCAGAAGCTCGAGCGGATGTGCGCCTTGAACCGGATGGGGCAGGAGCTCGCGCTCGCGGACCTTCGCCGCCGGTATCCGGATGACTCGCCGCGCGAGCAGCGGCTGCGGCTCGCCTCACGATGGCTCGACGCCGATCTCATGCGGAAGGTGTTCGGCTGGGATCCCGGCCGCGAGGGGATGTGACGCTTCCCAGCGCGACTACGCGAGGCGTTCTACGTCGACGTGGACATGATCCTCGACGCCATACGACGACGCGCGTCCTTCAACGTCGTCCACCTCGGCACGATGTTCAAAGCCGACGTGTTCATTGCGAGGGAAGACGGACACCGTGCTCCACAAGCTCGTGTGGGTACCGGCTCGGTGGAGAGATCTCCGAGCGCCAGTGGCGCGACGTGCTCGGCGTCCTCACCGTTCAAGGCTCCGCGATCGACCATGCGTACATGGATCGGTGGGCCGACGATCTGGGCGTCGCCGATCTGCTCGGGCGAGCGCGCGCCGCAGCGGCGTCGGGCTGATGGGCGGGTGGTTCCGCGTCGTGCTCGTGTGCTAGAACCGCGGCCCTCGAAAGGAATTCCCATGCCCACCCGGAAGAAGATCGGCCTCATCGGCGCAGGCAACATCGGCGGAGAGCTCGCGCGCCTCGCGGCCAACCTCGAGCTCGGCGACGTCTACCTCTTCGACATCGCCGCCAAGGAGAACTTTGCGAAGGGCAAGGCGCTCGACCTCGAGCAGAACGGCTCGATCCTCGGCTACGACGCGAACATCCGCGGCACCGCCAACTGGGCGGATCTCGAGGGCGCCGACGTCCTCGTCGTCACCGCGGGCATCCCGCGCAAGCCCGGCCAGTCGCGCGACGATCTCGTCGCGACGAACCTGCCGATCATCCGCGACGTCGCGAACAACGCGAAGAAGCACTGCCCCAACGCGTTCGTCATCGTCATCTCGAACCCGCTCGACGCGATGGTCTACGAGTACCGCCGCGTGACGGGCTGCCCCAAGGGCATGGTCGCGGGCATGGCGGGCGTCCTCGACTCGGCGCGCTTCCAGCTCTTCCTCGCGCGCGAGGCGAACGTGAGCGTCAAAGACGTGCGCGCGATGGTGCTCGGCGGCCACGGCGACGACATGGTCCCCGTCCTCTCGATGACGACGATCAACGGCGTCCCCGCGACCACGATGATCGCGAAGGACAAGATCCAGGCGATCATCGAGCGCACCCGCAAGGGCGGCGGCGAGATCGTCTCGCTCATGGGCACGAGCGCGTACTACGCGCCGGCCACCGCGGCGATCGCGATGGCCGAGGCGTACCTCAAGGATCAGAAGCGCCTGCTCGCGTGCGCGGCGTACCTCGAGGGCGAGTACGGCTACAAGGATCTCTTCATGGGCGTGCCGTGCATCGTCGGCGGCAAGGGCGTCGAGAAGATCCTCGAGATCCCGCTCACCGAGGAAGAGAAGGGCATGCTCGCGAAGAGCGCCCAGAGCGTGCAGGGCATCGTCGACGTCGTGAAGAAGTCGTAGCCCCACCCGAGCCGCGCTACGCTCGAGGCATGGTGCGGGGACCGGGCGCGAGGCTCTCGGTGAGGTTCGCGGTCGCGGCTGCGCTCGGCGCGTTCATCGCGTCGAGCGCGGCGTGCGGCAAGGCGCTCGACATCGACGAAGAAGAGCCGCCCGCGCCGGGCGTCGACGCCGGAAGTGACACGAGCCAGCCGCCGCCTGGCTGCACGCCTCGGTTCAAGGACGACTTCGAGGGCTGCGCGTGCGAGACGGCGGGCGCGATCCGCGACTGCGCGCACGGCGTCACCGGTCCGAAGAGCGCTTGCAAGGTGGGCCGGCAGACCTGCGTCTCCGGCAAGTGGTCGGCGTGCGACGGCGCGAATGATCCGCTGCCGACGGAGACGTGCAACGACGTCGACGACGACTGCGACGGGATCGTCGACAACGGCTGCGAGTGCACCGAGGGCCTCGACCTGTGCGAGCGCGTCGGCGGCGGCAGCCCGCCGAACGTCGTGCGCGTCGTCTCGGAGGAGAAGACCTACACCGCGACCGATACCGTCACGCTCTACGTGATGTGGAACCAACCGATCGCCAACGTGCACCTCCGGCGCAACGGCAACGGCGGCCCGTGCGCAGGCGGCGCCGGCGGCGACGTGCTCTGCAACGCGGGCGCCGGTTGCCCCGGCTGGTACGCTCGCAAACGGACGCTCAACGCGAGCGACGCCTTCTTCCCGAGCGGCACGACCACGGTCGAGGCGCTCGTCAACGCCTCCGGGAGCCCCGGCTGCGCGGGCTTCGCGGCCAGCGGCACGACCGAGGTCATCGTCGCGAAGTGATCGCTGCGCCCTCGTCGAGCGCGCGCGAAAAACACCGAACGCGCGTTGTGATACGTTCGGCGCGTGAACGCTCCCGCGAAGCTGCTCCTGCTCCTCGGCGCCCTCTTCGTCACGCTCTTCACGAGCTGCGCCGACCCGGTCACGCCGACCCTCGAGATCTCGCCCACGTCGCGCGACCTCGTGAGCGGCGAGACGTTGCAGCTCACGGTGACGCGTCGCTATCCGGCCGGCCCGGTGGAGAACATCACGACGCGCGTGACGTACACGACGAGCGACGTCTCGATCGCCACCGTCGTGCCTCAGGGCGGCGCGGTGACGGCGCGAACGAACCCAGGCTCGGTCATCATCAAGGCCTACGATCCGATCAGCGACGCGACGGTCGCCGCGACGTTCACCGTCGCGCGCCAGCAGATCCGATCGATCGAGGTGTCGCCGACGCCGGCCATCGTCCTCGCGCGCGGCGCGACGCAGCAGTTCACCGCCGTCGCGACCTACAACGACGACTCGAAGCGCGACGTCACGCAGGAGGTCTCGTGGAGCTCGACGAACGTCGGCGCGGTCATCGTCGACGACGCGGCTCCGACCAAGGGCATCGCGAAGGCGGTCGCCAACGGTGACGCGTCGATCCTCGCGACCGATCCCGTCACGCGCGTGCAGGGCCGCTCGATCGTGTTCGTGACCGGCGTGTCGCCGGTGCTCGTCTCGCTGCTCGTGACGCCGAACCCCGGCGTGGTCAACGTCGCGCGCACGGTCCCCTTCGGCGCCGTCGGCGTCTTCAGCGACGGCAGCTCGCAGAACATGACCAACGCGGTCACCTGGAGCTCGTCGCGGACCGATCTCGCCACCGTCGACGGCGCGGGCATCGCCACCGGCGTCGCCGCGGGCGACGTGACGATCACCGCGACCGGGCCCGAGCCGAGCACGACCATCAAGGGCTCGGCCGCGCTCAAGGTTCAACCGTAGCCGCGATGTGGTAGCTTCGCCCGCGTGAAAATCCACGAGTACCAGGGCAAGCAAGTCTTCGCGAAGTACGGCGTCCCCGTCCCCAAGGGATACCCCGCGTTCACCGTCGACGAGGCCGAGGCGGCCGCGAAGCGTCTCGTCGCCGAGACCGGGAGCCAGGTCGTCGTCGTGAAGGCGCAGATCCACGCCGGAGGCCGCGGCAAGGGCGGCGGCGTGAAGGTCGCGAAGGGCGGCGTCGCCGAAGCGCGCCAGCTCGCGGAGAAGATCCTCGGCATGCAGCTCGTCACCCACCAGACGGGGCCGGCGGGGCAGAAGGTCAGGCGCCTCTACGTCGAGCAGGGCCTCGACATGGCGCGCGAGCTCTACCTCGGCGCGGTCGTCGACCGCGACCGCCGGCGCATCGCGTTCATGGCGTCGACCGAGGGCGGCGTCGAGATCGAGAAGGTCGCCGAGGAGACGCCCGAGAAGATCCTCACGGTGCACGTCGACCCGACCGTCGGCCTCTCGCCGTATCAGTCGCGGCAGATCGCGTTCGGCCTCGGCCTCCTCCAGTACGGCAAGGAGACGGTCGCGAAGTTCGTCAAGCTGATGGCGACGCTCTACGACGTCATCGTGAAGGAAGACTGCTCGCTGCTCGAGATCAACCCGCTCGTCATCCTCAAGAACGGCGACGTCGTCGCGCTCGACGCGAAGATCAACTTCGACGACAACGCCGACTTCCGTCACAAGGTGTGGGCCGAGTGGCAAGACAAGGACGAGGAGGATCCCGTCGAGCTCGAGGCCAAGGAGGCCGGGCTCAACTACGTGTCGCTCGACGGCAACGTCGGCTGTCTCGTCAACGGCGCCGGCCTCGCGATGGCGACGATGGACATCATCAAGCACGCCGGCGAAAAGCACGGCGTCGCGCCCGCGAACTTCCTCGACGTCGGCGGCGGCGCGACGCAGGAGCAGGTCACCAAGGCGTTCAGCATGATCCTGAAGAGCCCGAAGGTGAAGGCGATCTTCGTCAACATCTTCGGCGGCATCATGAAGTGCGACGTCATCGCGAGCGGCGTCGTCGCCGCGGCCAAAGAGCTGGGGCTGAAGGTGCCCTTGGTCGTGAGGCTCGAGGGCACGAACGTCGAGCTCGGGCGCAAGATCTTGAGCGAGAGCGGTCTCGCGATCCAGGCGGCCACGACGATGGCCGACGGAGCGAAGAAAATCGTCGACGCCGTCGCGGCGAGCGGAGGTGCAAAGTGAGCATCCTGGTCGGAAAGAACACGAAGCTGTTGGTCCAGGGGATCACGGGCGGCGCGGGCTCGTTCCACGCGAAGCAGATGATCGAGTACGGCACGAGCGTGGTCGGCGGCGTCACGCCGACGCGCGGCGGCGAGACGTTCGAGCACGGCAAGGCCAAGGTCCCGGTGTTCGACACCGTCGAGCAAGCCGTGCGCGCGACGGGCGCGAACGCGAGCGTGATCTTCGTTCCGCCTCCGGGCGCGGCCGACGCGATCCTCGAGGCGTTCGACGCCGGCGTCGAGCTCGTCATCTGCATCACCGAGGGCATCCCGGTGATGGACATGCTCCCGGTGCGCCGCGTGCTCGAGGCGATGCAGGCCGACGCGCGCGCGAAGGGTGTGTCGATCCCGCGCCTCGTCGGGCCGAACTGCCCCGGCGTGATCACGCCCGGCGCGTGCAAGATCGGCATCATGCCGGGCCACATCCACAAGGCGGGGCACATCGGCGTCGTCTCGCGCTCGGGCACGCTCACGTACGAGGCCGTCGGTCAGCTCACCGCGCTCGGCATCGGCCAGTCGACGTGCGTCGGCATCGGTGGCGATCCGGTCGGCGGCATGGACTTCGTCGACGTCCTCGAGCTGTTCCAGGCCGATCCCGACACGCACGGCGTCATCATGATCGGCGAGATCGGCGGCGGCGCCGAGGAGCGCGGCGCGGCGTTCATCAAGGAGAAGATGACCAAGCCCGTCGCCGCGTTCATCGCGGGAACGACGGCGCCTCCCGGCAAGCGCATGGGGCACGCCGGCGCGATCATCTCCGGAGGCAAGGGCACGGCGTCCGCGAAGATCGCCGCGCTCGAGGCCGCCGGCGCCAAGGTCGCACCGACGCCGAGCGACATGGCGACGACGCTCCAGTCGATGATGAAGTGATACGCTCGGCTCGTGCGGCCTCGTGGCGACATGGCGGGGGCGGTCGTGCTCGCCGCGCTGCTCGCGGCGTGGATCGCTTCGTGTAGCTCGATCCCCGAGCTCACGTTCATCGAGCAAGAGGGAGGCACGGAGGCGGGGCCGTGCCTCCCGACGGGCCGCGAGATCTGCGACGACGGGATCGACAACGACTGCGACGGCCGCGTCGACTGCGCCGACTCCGCGTGCGAGAGCGGGTTCGCGTGCGTCGATCCGGCGCCCGCGGACTGGTCGCTCGTCGCGTTCGCCGACGACTCGCGGCCGTCGTGCCCCGAAGGATTCGGCGCGGGCGCGGACATTCGCACCGCGCGCGGGATCGGCGACGCGGCGTGCGCGTGCAACTGCGGAGGCGGCTGCACCGCCGACGTCGAGCTCGCGTTCGGCGACGCGGCTTGCGCGGGATCGGGATCGCCGCGAGATCTCGACGTCGGCAGCGGCTGCCAGCGGTTCTTCGGCAACGGCTTCGAGGTGAGCGCGAACGTCTCGCGGCGCCTCGCGCCGCCGGCGGGCTCGAGCTGCGCGGCGAATCCGAGCAGCGCGCCCACGCCCGTCGAGAACGGAAGGGTGTGCGCCGCGCCGGCGCGCGTCGGCGGCGGTTGCGCCGGCGCGCAGGTCTGCGCGCCGCGATCGCGGGGCGGCTACGAGATCTGCGTCGCCCGGCAGGGCGCGAGCGGGTGCCCCGCGGGGTTCCCCGAGGGCCATCGCGCGGGCACGAACGCGAACGACGCGCGCGCGTGCAGCGGCTGCACGTGCACGAGGAGCGCATGCACCGCCGACGTGAAGCTCTACGACTCCGTCGGGTGCAACGGCGCGCCGTCGCTCGAGGCGAGCGCCGCCTCGTGCACGCCGGGGACGAACCCCGCGTTCCGCGCGCGCGCCTACACGATGACGGTCGCGGGCGGCTGCGTCGTCGCGACGCCGCCGACGGCCTCGGGCTCGCTCGATCTGACCGACGAGCGGACGATCTGCTGCAAGTGATTCCGCGCAGATGGGCGCGCGATCTTTTTTGAGCCGATCTTCGAGGCCGAGCGCTACTTATGGGGCGTGGTTGCCCTCGCCCGTCCCGTTTTGTCCGCGTCCGCCGCGCCTCGCGTCGAGAGCGCGGAGTTCACGGCGGTCTACGCGAAGCACGCGCGCTACGTCGCCGGCGTCGTGCATCGCTTGATGGGCGACGACGGCGACCTCGACGACATCGTGCAGGAGACGTTCGTCGACGCCCTCGAAGGTCTGACGCGCCTGATCGATCCGTCGGCGGTGCGCGCGTGGCTCGTGACCGTCGCCGTGCGCCGCACGCGCCGCGTGCTCGCGCGCCGCCGGCGGCGCATGCTCTTCGCCTTCTGGGCGGCAGACTTCGCACCCCGCGCCTCCGATCCGCGCGACTGCCAGGCCGCCTTCGAGCTCTACGACGCGCTCTCGCGTCTCCCGCCGGACGTGCGCATCCCGTGGGTGCTCCATCGCGTCGAGCACATGAGCCTGCCCGAGACCGCGCAGGCGTGCGAGGTCTCGCTCGCGACGGTCAAGCGGCGCATCGCCGACGCCGAAGAGCGCCTCGAGCGGCGCCTCGGCAAAGCGGGAGGTGCCCCGTGAGCGCGCGCCTCGACGATCTCATCGAGGAGGCGCGCGGCGGCGAGCTCGCGTGGGACGAGGCGCGCGCCGCGCGCGTCCGCGAGGGCGCGATCCGTCGTGGTGAACGCCGGCGTCTCGCGCGCCGCGGTGTGCTGGTCGCGTCCGGCGCGGCCCTCCTCGTCGTCGGTCTCCTTCGCGCGGCGTCGAGCGCGCCCGCGCGCGTCGCCGAAGAGCCTGCGCCGGCTCCCGAGATCGTCGCTGCTCGCGGCGCACCTGGGTTGGGCGACGCGGGCTACGCGCGCGACTGAGTCGACCGCGGTCGAGCTCCTCGATCGACGGCAGCGCGCAGGACTCCTTGAGTTTTTCGGCGAGGTCTCCTATTGGAGCGTACCCCTCACCGTCGCCTCGGAGATCCCCATGGCCGTCGAACGAACGCTCTGCATCATCAAACCGGACGCTGTCGAGAAGAAGAAGGCAGGCGCCATCCTCCAGATGCTCGAGGCCGCCGGCTTCACGATCGTCGCGTGCAAGCGCACGCACCTCACGCGGCCCGTCGCCGAAGGCTTCTACGCCGTCCACAAGGCGCGCCCCTTCTTCGGCGAGCTCGTCGAGTTCATGACCCGCTCGCCGGTGTTCGTCGCCGTGCTCGAGCGCGACAACGCGGTCGCCAAGTACCGCGAGGTCATGGGCGCGACCGATCCGGCCAAGGCCGACGCGAACACGATCCGCAAGCTCCACGGCGCAAGCGTGGGCGAGAACGCCGTCCACGGCTCCGACTCGCTCGACAACGCGCGCATCGAGATCGGCTACTTCTTCCCCGCGAGCGAAGTCGCCCCCGTCGCATGACGGCCGAGGAAGATCGCCCGCTCGTCGAGGCGGCGTTCGCCGATCGCGGCAAGCTCGGCGACGACGCGCACGCGCAGGCCGTCCTTCGCACGGTCGCGCGCCTCGACCGCGGCGAGCTCCGCGTCGCCTCGCCGCCTGCCGACGACGCGCCGGAGAGCGCCGACTGGACGACGCACGCGTGGACCAAGCAGGCGATCCTCCTCTACTTCGGCATCCGGGGCATGGAGACCTTCGAGGTCGGCCCCTTCGAGTTCCACGACAAGATCCCGCTCAAGAAGGGCCTCGCCGAGCAGAAGGTGCGCGTCGTCCCTCCGGGCGTGATCCGCTACGGCGCGTTCTGCGAGCCCGGCGTCATCGTGATGCCGGGCTACGTGAACATCGGCGCGCGCGTCGGCGCCGGCACGATGGTCGACACCTGGGCCACCGTCGGCTCGTGCGCGCAGATCGGCAAAGACTGCCACCTCGCGGGCGGCGTCGGCATCGGCGGCGTGCTCGAGCCGCCCGGCGCGCGTCCGGTCGTCGTGGAAGACGGCGTCTTCGTCGGCTCGCGCGCGGTGATCGTCGAGGGCATGCGCGTCGGCAAGGAGGCGGTGATCGGCGCCGGCGTCGTCCTCACGTCGTCGACGGCGATCCTCGACGTGAGCGGCCCCGAGATCGTCGAGCACCGCGGCCGCGTCCCGGCGCGATCGGTCGTCATCCCCGGCGTGCGGAGCAAGAAGTTCCCCGCGGGCGAGATGGGGATCCCGTGCGCGCTGATCATCGGCAAGCGCAACGCCTCGACGGATCGCAAGGTCAGCCTCAACGACGCGCTGCGCGACTTCGGCGTGCCGGTCTAGATCGCCGAACCGCGGAGCGAGGAAAGGGAAGGCCGCCGTGCAATCGCAGACGCTATCGACGCGGACGCCGGCGGCCATCGCGATCGACGAGACGCTCCTCTGGCTCTGCTCGATCCCGTCGCCCATCGGCGAGGAGAAGGCGATCTGCGACGCCGTCTACGAACGGCTCGCCCGCCTCCCGCTCGCCGCGCCGATCCGTCGCTACGGCGACTCGCTCGTCGTGCCGCTCGTGCGCAAGGGCGGCGGGAGCCGTCCTCACGTCGCGCTCGTCGGCCACCTCGACACCGTGCGCACGGAGAACGGGCCCGCGCGCATCGAGAACGGCCGCTGCTTCGGCGCCGGCGCCGCCGACATGAAGAGCGGCCTCGCCGTCATGATCGTCCTCGCCGAGACGCTCGGCGACATGGCGCAGTGCGATCTCACGCTCGTGTTCTACGCGCGCGAAGAGGGGCCCTACCTCGAGAACGAGCTCGGGCCGGTGCTCGCGCAGGATCCCGAGCTTCGCTACGTCGATCTCGCGGTGTGCCTCGAGCCCTCCGACAACCGCCTTCACCTCGGGTGCTGCGGGTCGATCCACGCGACCGTGACGTACGGCGGCAAGACCTCGCACAGCGCGCGGCCGTGGGAAGGCGAGAACGCGATCACGAAGGCGGCGCCGCTGCTCGATCGCCTCGCCGTGCTCGCGCCGATCGAGCATCACATCGAGGGCCTCCTCTATCGAACGACGACGACGGTGACGCTCGCGAACGGCGGGCGCGGGCGCAACATCGTGCCCGACACCTTCACGCTGAACCTGAATCACCGCTTCGCGCCGGACACGTCGCTCGATCGCGCGAAGGCCGATCTGCTCGCCCTGATCGACGCCGGCGCGTCGGGGGCGGTCGTGGAGCTCACCGATCTCGCGCCGGCGGCGATGCCGAGCGCGAATCACCCGATGGTCAAGGCGCTCGCGGCCGCGGGCACGCGGGGGACCGAGCCGAAACAGGCGTGGACGGACGTGGCGCGGTTCTCCGCCCTGGGCGTGCCGGCGGTCAACTTCGGCCCGGGCGAAAACGCGCAGGCGCACCAGAAGAACGAGTCGACCGACTGCTCGCTCGTCTTCCAAGGCTACCGGATCCTTCACACGTGGTTGACCCAGACGGCCGCGGGCCGGTAGCCTCCGGCGGCTATGAAGCATGCCTTCCGGGGGATCAGCGCCGTCGTTCTCTGTCTGCTGCTCGTCAGCTGCGGGCTTCTGAAGAAGAAGGGAGACGACGCGGACGCGGAAGCGGACGCGGAGGTCACCGCCGAGATCGACGCGGCGCCGCCGCCCGCGGAGGGACCCGTCGCGGCCAACGAAGCGGACATCGCTCGCTTCCCCGACGAGACGAAGCTCGACAACGTCGCGGCGACGATCAAGCGCTTCACGAACGTGCGCGAGCAGCCGCTCGCGGGCAAGGTCGTGAGCACGTTGAACCCGGGCGTGACGGTCACCGAGATCGCGCAGCGCCCCGGGAACTTCCTCATCGTGTTCGACAGCCCGAAGGAGCCCGGCAAGAAGCTGATGGGCTGGGTCACCGCTGACGCGTTCACCGCGGTGGTCGACGCAGGCAAGACGATCACGTGCACGGCCCCCGACGTCGTGCTCGTGAGCGACAACGTCCTGTTCTGCGGCCGCACGTGCGGCACCGACGGCGTGTGCCCGCCGGGTCTGGCCTGCAAGGGATCGGCGACGGTGGTCACCAACGGCAAGCCCTCCAACGTCGCGACGACGGTCTGCGTCGCGAGCGCGGTCGCGACGCCCACCGACGCCGGCACGACGAACGTCGCCCTCCGCGTCGACGCCGGGGCGACCCCTGCGACGCCGGCGACGACGACCACGCCGGCGCCTGCGCCGTTCGTGTGCCCGAGCGACGTGTGCCCGCCTCCGCCGGGCGGCTGCCCGGCCGACTTCGTCCTCGGAAACGGTCAGTGCCACCGGCGCTGCAAGGGCGCAGGCAAGGGCAATTGCCCGGCAGCGCCGTTCTGCAGCAAGTGCAGCGGCATCGGCGCCTGCTCGCGGACCAAAGACGGCTGCAGCTGATCGAGGTAGTCGATCCGCGCACACGCACGAGTCGCAGGACGGCGCGAACGCCTGCGACAAAGCTGATATGTTCCGGTCGAATGACGATGCGTAACGCATGTGCGATCGCGATCTCGGCGGTGTTCGGTGTGGCGTGCTCCGGTGCGGCGGGGGGCGGAGGTGGAGGGTCGGTGGCGTCCGCCAACGACGCGAAGCACGAGCTGCTCAACAACGCCGCGCCGGACTTCTCAGGCGACATCGTCAACGGCAAAGGAAAAGCGGCGCTCGCTTCGTGGAAGGGGAAGGTCGTCCTCGTCGACTTCTGGGCGACGTGGTGCGAGCCGTGCAAGAAGTCTTTCCCCAAGCTCGAGGAGCTTCGCGTCAAGTACAACGCGAGTGGCCTCGAGATCGTCGCCATCAGCGAAGACGACGAACCGAACGGCATCAAAGAGTTCGGTGAGAACTACGGCGCCAAGTTCCCGCTGGTGTGGGACAAGGACAAGTCCATCGCCAACAAGTGGCACCCGCCCAACATGCCGTCGTCGTTCATCGTCGACAAAAAAGGGGTCGTCCGCTTCGTGCATTTGGGCTACCACGATGGTGAGGAGAAGGAGATCGAGACAGAGGTGAAGAGCCTCTTGTGATCGATCGTCCATCGCCTCGTCACGGCTCACCGGGGTGGTGGAGGCGCTTGCAACCTCGTTCGGTCCTCTCGCGAGCAATGCGATCGGTGACGAGCGTGATGCTCGTCGGCGCCGTGCTCACCGCGACGGGCCCTTCGACTGCGCAGGATCGCGAGCTCACCGAGTCGTCCGACTTCCGCGTGCGCGTGCAAGCCGCGCTGCGCCTCGGCCGCGCCGGAGGCGCGCAGTCGCGCGCCGATCTCGAGAGAGGCCTGCGCGACGCTCACCCGGCGGTGCGCGTGGCCTGCGCCGCGGCGCTCGGCACGATCGGCGACAAGGGATCGATCCCCGCGCTCGAGCAGGCGATGCGCGGAGAGACGTTCGCGAGCGTGAAGTCGCAGATGAAGGAGACGATCGAGAAGCTCAAGACGGGAGGCGCCGCGAGCGCGAACCGAGCGGCGATCGCGGCCGATCCGCAGACCCAGATCGAGCGCGCGAAGTACGTGCTCCAGCTCGGCACGATGCGCAACGCGACCGGCCAACGCGCCGATCTCGACAGCGTGATGCGACAGGCGGCGACCACCAAGGCCCGCTCCATCAAGAACACCGTGATCCTCGACGGCGCCGACGCCGCCGTCCTCAAGCGCGCGTCGGAGCGGAAGATCCCGGTGCTCCTCGTCGACGCCAGCCTGACGCGCCTCTCGCAGTCGGCCGGGCGCAACGGCGGCGTCATCGTCTCGGCGCAGGTCGATCTCTCCATCCGGCAGGTCCCCAAGCAGACGCTCAAGGGCACGGTCAGCGGCAACGCCTCGGCGAGCGACGACGCGCGAACGACCGACAAGGGGATCGCCGAGCTCCAGAACCGCGCGGTCAACGGCGCGATCGAGAGCGCGATGTCGAGCGTCGGCTCGGAGCTCCCTTCGCTCGCGAAGTGACGACCTGAGGCGTGCTCCCGCCCGGCTCGCCGCAGGCGAAGCACGCGCCAGCTCCCACGAGAAGTGCTAGAGAACGGGCTCTCCAATGAGCTCGAAGTCTGCGTCCGAGGTTCGCGCGGCGTTCTTGTCGTTCTTCCAGGGCAAGGGCCACGAGGTCTGCCCGTCCGCGCCGATCATCCCTCAGAACGATCCGACGTTGATGTTCACCAACGCCGGCATGGTCCCGTTCAAAGACGTCTTCACGGGCAAGGATCGCCGTTCGTTCACCCGCGCGACCTCGAGCCAGAAGTGCATCCGCATCTCGGGCAAGCACAACGACCTCGAGAACGTCGGCGTCACCGCACGCCACCACACGTTCTTCGAGATGCTCGGCAACTTCAGCTTCGGCGACTACTTCAAGGAAGAGGCGATCGCCTACGCGTGGGAGCTCCTCCGCACGCAGTGGCAGCTCCCCGAAGAGCGCATGGTCATCACCGTCTTCGGCGGCGAAGGCGGCTTCGGGCCCGACGACGAAGCGCGCGCGATCTGGCGCAAGGTCACGGGCTTCCCGGACGAGAAGATCATCGGCCTCGGCCTCAAAGACAACTTCTGGCAGATGGGCGACGTCGGGCCCTGCGGTCCGTGCACCGAGATCCATTTCTGGAACGGGGAAGGCGCCGCCGATCTCTCGAAGTTCCTCGACGAGCCTGCGCCCGACGGCAAGGGCTGGATGGAGATCTGGAACCTCGTCTTCATGCAGTACGAGCGCTTCAAGGGCGACGACGGTGAGATCCAGCAGCGCGATCTCCCGAAGCCGTGCGTCGACACCGGCGCCGGGCTCGAGCGCGTCGCGAGCGTGCTCCAGGGCAAGACGACGAACTACGACACGGATCTGCTGCGCCCGCTGGTCGAGAAGGCGGCGGAGCTCGCGGGCAAGCGCTACCACGGCTCGCAAGGCGACGACGACGTCTCGATGCGCGTCATCGCCGATCACGCGCGGCTCGCCGCGTTCTTGATCTCCGAGGGGCTCCAGCCGGGCAACGGCGATCGCGAGTACGTCCTCCGCCGCGTGATGCGGCGCGCGGTGCGCCACGGGCATCGCCTCGGCATCCAGCGTCCGTTCCTCCACGAGGTCGCGCTCGAGGTCGGCGCGCACATGGGCGATGCGTACCCGCAGCTCGTCGAGCGCAAGGCCCTCATCGCCGACGTCGTGGAGCGCGAGGAGATCCGCTTCCGCGAGACGCTCGAGCGCGGCCTCAAGATCCTCGACGACGAGATCGGCCGCGTGCGCGAGACGAGCGGCACGACGCTCGCGGGCGACTTCGTCTTCAAGCTCTACGACACGTACGGGTTCCCCTCCGACCTCACCGACGTCATCGCGCGCGAGCGCGATCTGACGAGCGACCTCGAGGGCTACAAGGCCCGCATGGAGGAGCAGAAGAAGCGGAGCGAGGGATCGAAGGTCGGCGACGAGGCGACCTCCGACGTCTACCGCAAGGGCCTCGAGGCCGTGCGCGCGAGCGCGGGCGGGAGCGAGTCGGCGAGCGTGCGCTTCACCGGCTACGAGCGTGAAGAGGGCGAGGCGAAGGTCCTCTTCCTCGCGGGCGGCGCCGAGAAGGCGGACGCCGTCGTCGATCGCGTGACGCAGGGGCAGAAGGTCGCGGTCGTCACCGACGAGACGCCGTTCTACGGCGAGGCCGGCGGCCAGGTCGGCGACCAGGGCGAGATCCGCACGAAGGGCGGCGCGCGGATTCGTGTGTATGATACACAGAAGCCGCTGACCGGCCTCGTCGTCCACGAGGGCGAGGTGCTCGAGGGCGAGGTCGCCGTCGGCGACACCGTCCAGCTCGAGGTCGATCACGCGCTCCGCACCGCGACGCGACGCAACCACTCGGCGACGCACCTCTTGCACTGGGCGCTCCGCAAGGTCGTCGGCGAGAGCGCGACGCAGAAGGGCTCGCTCGTCGGGCCCGATCGCCTGAGGTTCGACTACTCCGCGGGCAAGCCGCTCACGCCCGAGGAGATCCAGCAGATCGAAGATCTGGTGAACGAGAAGATCCTGACGGGCGCGCCGGTCGTCACCGAGATCCTGCCGCAGGCCGAGGCTCGCAAGCGCGGCGCGATGGCGATCTTCGAGGAGAAGTACGGCGACGTCGTGCGCGTCCTCACGATGACGAAAGACTCGGTCGAGCTCTGCGGCGGAACGCACGCGCGATCGCTCGGGGAGATCGGGCTCTTCAAGATCCTCTCCGACGGCGGCATCGCCGCGGGCGTGCGCCGCGTCGAGGCGACGACGGGCATGAACGCGCTCTCTTACGTGCGTCAGCTCGAGGGATCGATCAAGAACGCGGCGCGCCTCGTCAAGGCGGGCGCCGGCGAGCTGCCGGAGAAGATCGAGCGCCTGCTCGAAGACACGAAGAAGCTCGAGAAGGAGCTCGCCGACGCGAAGCGCAAGCTCGCGTTCGGCGGCGGATCGTCGAGCGGCGGCGGCGGCCTGGACGATCTGGTGAGCAAGGCGCGGCCGCTCGCGTTCGGCAAGGCGCTCGCGGCGAAGGTCGACGTCGCCGACGGCGCGATGCTCCGCGAGCTCGCCGAGAAGGTGCGCGACAAGCTGGGCGACGCGGTCGTCCTCCTCGGCTCGGTGAACGGACCGAAGGCGCAGCTCGTGTGCACCGTTTCGAAGTCGCTCACCGACAAGATGAAGGCGGGCGATCTCATCAAGCCGGTCGCGCAGATCCTCGGCGGCTCCGGCGGCGGCCGCCCCGACATGGCGCAAGCGGGCGGCACCGACGTCGACAAGCTCGACGAAGCGCTCGAGAAGCTCTACCAGCTCGTGTCGTCGTAGTGGGCTCGCGCCCCCGTCGGTGCGACGGGGTCAGGATCCGGGGTACCAGTTCATGCCGCCGACGACGGTAGCGCCGGCGGCGCTGCCGTCGACGCCGGAGCCGCCGCCGATCTCGGCGATCCACGAGAGCTTGGGCATCATGAAGAACTCGAAGCCGAAGTAGCCGCCGCCGCCCGTGTGGACGTCGGTGTCGCCGCCGTGGCCGAGCACCTTCGTGGCCACGTGGATCCCGCCGCCGCCGTACATGCGCGCGAAGCCGGCGATGATGGGGGAGCCGCCGAAAAGATCGAGCCGGCCGCCGCCGTAGTGCGGATGGATGTTGCCGGTGTGATCGGTGGGGTGCGTGATGAAGCCCTTCACCATCATTCCCCAATGAGGAGAAAACGGGATCCTGAACCGCAGCGCCTGCATGAAGACGTTGCCCCAGAGGCCGTTCTCGTAGCCGATCGCCAGGCCGCGCCCGGGAACCTGCGTCCACGGCACGCGCGCGATCTCCCCCGTGGGCGCAGGAGGCGCGATCGGCGCGCTCGGCGTGAGCGTGAGCGGCTGCGCCGGGACCGGCTCGATCGTGGGCGGCTCGACGGGGGGCGGCTCCGTCACCGGCGCGGGCGCGGGATCGTCGTCGGCCGAAGCGACCGAGGGGAGCGAGGCGAGCGACGCGGCGACGATGCATGCGAGGGCGCGCATCCGTGCGAGACTAAGGCGCCCGGTCGGATCGAGGGAAGGTCGAGTGACGCCTACATGTGGGCACGTCCTCGTCGAAACGGCGCGGGCCGGCGCTTCGCCGGTTTCGCTTCAGCGCGCGTCTGCGCGCGCGTCCAGGGGAGCTGAGCGGAACGCTCAGGCGTTCTGGGGTTGCGTCATCGGTGAGAATCGACGACCCTTTGATGAGCACGAGCGAAAAAGCCTCCTTGTAATGACCGAGACGCAGCGCAGCACGCCGCCCCCGATCTCGCACGGCACAGTCATCAACGACCGGTACGAGATCCGTCAGAGCCTCGGCAAGGGGGGTATGGGCGAGGTCTTTCTGGCCTACGACCGGACGACGCAGCAGCCCGTCGCCCTCAAGATCGTTCGTGAAGAAGCGCGCATGCCGGGCGACGACGAGGCGCTCCGCCAGGAGCTGATCCTCGCGCGATCGGTCTCGAACCCCAACGTGTGCCGCGTCCACGATCTCGCGCCGTCGGGGTACGGCCCGATCCTCGTGATGGAGCACATCACGGGGCAGACGCTCCACACGCACATCCGCCGGAAGAAGGCCCAGGGCGGCTATACGTCCGACGAGTTCCGCCGCATCGCCTCGGAGATCTGCCAGGGCGTCGCGGCGATCCACGCGTGCGGCCTCGTGCACGGCGACCTCAAGCCGGGCAACGTCATGGTCACGTCGAACCCCGACGGATCGATCGGCAAGGCGATCGTCCTCGACTTCGGCTTCGCCAAGGAGCGCGCGCGCCTCTCCGCGCGGCGTCCCGGCGCGCCGCCCGACGGCGGAACGCCGAACTACATGGCGCCCGAGCGCATCCGCTCCGGCGGCGCCTCGATCGAAGACGATCTCTACGCCCTCGGTCTCACGCTCTGGGAGATGTGGACGTGCCGCGTCCCCGAGCCCGGCTACAAGCCGCGCGCGAAGCCGATGCGCCAGCAGATCATGTTCGACGTCCCCGCGGGGCTCAGCGTCGACGAGATCAAGCAGATCTTCCGCTGCCTGGCCGACGATCCGCAGCAGCGCCTGCCGGCGCGCCACCTGCGCTTCTTCAACCCGGTGCAGCTCACGACGAACCCCGTCCAGGTCCCGCGCGAGCGCCTCGATCCAGGGCCGCCGCCGGGCCGCAACGCGCAAGCGGCGTTCACGCCGGCCGCGCAGTCGTTCCTCGCGACGTTCGCGACCAACGCGCCCGAGTTCGTCGGCGAGCTCATCGTCCTCGAGCGCCCGACGCTCTCGCTCGGCCGCCGCAACGACGTCGACATCGTCGTGCCCGAAGCCACCGTCAGCGGTCACCACGCCAACGCCAAGTGGCAGACGGGTTCGTGGACGATCGAAGATCTCGGCTCGACCAACGGCACGTACGTCGAGCACACGTACGAGCGCAAGAAGGTCGTCAACCTGATGCACGGCGGCGAGTTCCAGCTCGGCGAGCTGCGCCTCAAGCTCGTCAGCTTTCCGCGCGAGAGCCCGCACCACAAGCGCGCGCGTCAGTACCTCTCGCGCCGCGACGGCCTGACGGGCCTCTTGCTCCGCGACCACTTCGTCAAGGCGCTCGACGAAGAGGCCGCCTTCAGCGAGTGGGTCGAGCAGCCGCTCAGCATCGCGCGCTACGAGATCCGCGGGCCGAATCGGCTCGTCTCCGACAGGCCCACGATCCTCGAGATGCTCGCGTTCCGCCGCGCGGCGATCCGCGTCGTCGAGCTCACCGACATGCTCCTCCTCTCGTTGATCGCCGTCACCGGCGGTCGCACCGGGCCGCTGCGCTTCGCGGTCTGCATGACGGGGCCGGGGCAGCAGGAGGCGCGCAACCTCGTCGAGCAGGTCGTCGGTCAGGTGCAGGGAATGTTGCCGGAGGGGCTCGATCTCGTCGCGTCGATCGCGCGCTACGAGCCCGGGATGAACGTTCGCTCGCTGATCGATCCGGCCTAGCCCCTCCGCGCGATGGCCGACTCGTCGCCCACGCAGCGCCAAGCGCCGATCACGTCGAGCGATCCGTCGCTGCCCGACGACGACGACGCCGATCCGACGCAGGTCGACGCGAGCGATCTCGAGGCCCTCAGGACCGCGCGCGCGAGGGAGCCGAGAGAAGCGAAGGCGACGCCGGCGCCGCCGAAGGCGGGGCCGAGCGCGTCGCGCACGTCTGTGCCGCCCTCGGAGCCGCGGTCGACGTCGCGCGCGAGCTTCAGCCAGCTCGACATGTCGGTGGAGCGGCCCGCGCGCGTGCAGATGATCGTCGCGCTCGTGCTCGGGCTCGTCCTCGTCGCGATCCCGCTCTACCTGTGGCGTCGCCCGCGCGCGGAGTCGATCGCCGCGGGCAGCGGCGAAGCCGGCGTCGATCCGGCGCGCGAGGTCGCGCCCGCGGCGCCGCCCGACGAGAAGCCGACGATCGGCGAGCCGAAGAACCTCCAGTGTCAGGATCCCGGCCCGAAGAAGACGGCGCCGGAGCAGTGCGATCACCTCGTCGAGGTCGAGAAGGCGCTCGCGCACGCGATCGAGGAGAGCGCCTCGTGCGTCCCGAAGGACGCCGGCGGCGGATCGATCGTGTACGTCGCCGACGTGAGCTTCAAGCGCAAGTCGATCGGGATCGGCACGCCCAAGGATGGGCGCACGATGAAGAACACGAAGGTCGTCGCCGCTTGCCAGACGGCCGTCAAGTCGAAGCTGCAGAGCTCGGTGCTCGACGGCATCCAAACCCACGCCCACGCGCGCTACCGCATCGCGATCACGGCGACGTACCCCGGCGCGATCAAATAGCTCCGCGTTCGCCACCGCTTGGGCTGGCATCCGGGCCGGGGGCCTATTAGGTTCCGCCTCACGATGCGTCGCCACCTGACTGTCCTCGATCCCGCTTCGCTCCCCGCCGGCGCGAAGCGGCCGATCGACGACGAGGACGACCGCTTCCACGACCAGTGCGGGGTGTTCGCCGTCTACGGGCACAGCGAAGCGGCGAACATCGCCTACCTCGGCCTCCACGCGCTCCAGCACCGCGGGCAGGAGTCGGCGGGCATCGTGACGAGCGACGGCGAGGGCCTGTTCGCGCACCGCGCGATGGGCCTCGTGCAAGACGCCTTCAGCGCCGAGCAGCTCCAGAAGCTGCCCGGGCGCATCGCCATCGGCCACGTTCGCTACTCGACCGCCGGCGGCTCGCACATCCGCAACGCTCAGCCGTTCGCCGTCGACTACGCGCACGGATCGCTCGCGGTCTGTCACAACGGCAACCTCACCAACGCCGACGAGGTCAGGAGCGAGCTCGAGCTCCAGGGCTCGATCTTCTCTTCCACGTCCGACACGGAGGTGTTCGTCCACCTCGTCGCGCGGAGCAAAGAGGTCAGCATCGAAGATCGCGTGCTCGACGCGCTCTCGAAGGTGCAGGGCGCCTACTCGCTGCTCTTCCTCACGACCGACACGGTCATCGCCGTCCGCGATCCGCGAGGCATCCGCCCGCTCTGCGTCGGCATCTTGCCCGGGCGCAAAGACGCGCACGTCATCGCGAGCGAGCCGACGTCGTTCGATCTCATCGGCGCCGAGTACGTGCGCGACGTCGAGCCGGGGGAGATGCTGGTCATCGACGCGAGCGGGATGCGGAGCCTCAAGCTCCGCGATCTCCCGACGCCGCAGATGTGCATCTTCGAATACGTGTACTTTGCACGACCCGACTCGCGCCTCAACGGGCGGAGCGTCTACGAGGTCCGCAAGGAGCTCGGCCGGCGGCTCGCGCGCGAGGCGCCGATCGGGGCCGACGTCGTCATCCCGGTGCCCGACTCGGGGGTGCCCGCCGCGATCGGCTACGCGGGCGAGCGGCAGATCCCCTTCGAGATGGGGCTCATCCGCTCGCACTACGTCGGGCGAACGTTCATCGAGCCGCAGCAGTCGATCCGCCACTTCGGCGTGCGCCTGAAGCTCAACCCCGTCGAGCAGATCCTGCGGGGCAAGCGCGTCGTCGTGATCGACGACTCGATCGTCCGCGGAACGACCTCGCGCAAGATCATCAAGATGGTGCGCGACGCGGGCGCGCGCGAGGTGCACCTTCGCATCTCGAGCCCGCCCACGCAGTGGCCTTGCTACTACGGCATCGACACGCCGACGCGCCGCGAGCTCATCGCGTCGAGCCACTCGGTCGAGGAGATCGCCCGCTACGTCACCGCCGACACGCTGGGCTACCTCACGCTCGAGGGCATGCTCGCGGCGGTGACCGAAACGGGCGAGAAGGTGGGCGACTGCGATCCCACCCACTTCTGCCACGCGTGCTTCAGCGGCCAGTACTCCGTCCAGTTCACGCCGTCGACGAAGCGTCAGATGCGCCTGTCGGGCGTCTGACCGTCACGCGGTGAACGGGCGCTCGCGATCGAAGCGAGGCTCGTACGAGGGCGAGCGACCTTCGCCGCGGTCGTTCATCTCGCGCGCCTCGAAGGAGTCGCGCGGCTGGCGGATCATGACCTTGCGTGTGCGCACCGGCTCGCGCTTGGGGATGCGCACCTCGATCATGCCGTGGTGGTGGGTCGCCTCGAAGCGCGCCGCGGCCTTGTCGCGAGAAAGCTCGAACGACGCTTCGCGGCTCCGCTCGTCGGAGATCACGAGCATGTCGCCCTCGACGCGGACGTCGACGTCCTCCTTCCGCACGCCGCGGAGATCGAGGCGGACGACGTAGGCGTCTTCGCGCTCGGAGAAGAGCTCGGGCTCGGCGGAGAAGAGCTCGCGCCCGAGCCGCGAGAGGCCCGTGAGCGCCGTCAGCTTGTCGAAGAGGCGCGTGAGGCGCCACCGGAGCGGGGGCCGCGAGCCGTCCGCGAACAAGCGCCGCGCGAGCCTCCGCCGCAGCGGCGCCGGCGAGAGGAACTCGTCGAAGAGGTTTCGGACCTCGCGCCGCAGCGCGCGCGGCGACAGGCCCGCGGAGAGGAGCCGATCGAGCTCGCGACGGAAGCCGGCGGGCGGCTCGAACTCTTCGAGGATCTCGTCGATGTCGCGTCGCAGCGATCGCATCGACGCGTTCGTCCTCCACCAGGTGAGATTGGTCATGAGCGTCTTCCTTTCGAACGGGGCGCGTGGGCGAGCAACGAGCGTGCCCGCGCGTGGACGCGCTCGTGAGGCGATCTCCGCGCGAAGAGCGGCGCACCTCGCCTCGCTCGACGCCTCGGCGCGGGGCAAATCGACACGCGCTCGAGCTTTCGAAACGTTGCCCACGAGTCACACGACCGAAGGGGCGCGGTCACTTGTATCGTGCACGCTCTCGATCCGTGGACCTCACGAACGTCGTCGCCGACGTCGTCGCCGTGCTCCTCGGCGCCCATGTCGTGCTGATGGGCTGCTTTCACGTCCTCTTCCGCCGCCGCCGGGGAGGCTCGGCCCTCTGCCACGGGGAGATCCTGAAGCGCGGTGCGCCGCGCGCGCCGGCGCCTCCGGGCCTCGTGAGCATCCTGAAGCCTCTCGCGGGGCGGGACGACGATCTCGACGACAACCTCGAGTCGTTCGCTCACCTGCGACAAGTTCGCTACGAGATCCTCTTCGGCGTGGCCTCGCCGAGCGACCCCGCGCTGCCCGCAGCGCGAGCGTTCGTCGCCCGCCATCCCGAGATCGACGCGCGGATCGTCTTCACCGATCCGAACGCGGCCACGAACCCGAAGATCGCGCAGCTCATCGGCCTGGCCGAGGCGGCGCGCGGCGACGTCTTCGTGACGAGCGACTCGAACGTGCGCGTCGGCCCCGACTACCTCGACCGCGTCGTGGCGCCGCTGGGCGATCCTTCCTGCGGCCTCGTGACGAGCGTCTTCGCCGGGACGGGCGAGCGGACGCTCGGCGCGGGCCTCGAGAACCTCCAGCTCAGCGCGATCATCATGCCGTGCGTCGTGCTCAGCACGTTCTTCGTCCCGATCACGATCGGCAAGTCGATGGCGATGCGGCGGGTCGATCTCGACCGCCTCGGAGGCTTCGCGCCGTTCGGCGACGTGCTCGCGGAGGACGCCGTCATCGGGCGGCGCGTGGCCGATGACGGCATGCGCATCGCGACCTCGTTCTACGTGATCGAGAACCGCAACGTGGCGGGCTCGCTGGCGAAGACGTTCGATCGCCACGCGCGATGGGCCAAGATGCGGCGCGCGATCGTGCCGGGGTTCTTCGCCCTCGAGCCGCTCTTCGCGCCCGTCAACGCCGCGCTGCTCGGCGTCGTGCTCGCGCCCTCGCGGATCACGATCGCCCTCCTCGGGCTCTCGGTGATCGTCCAGACGCTCACCTCGCTCGCCGCCGCGTGGACCATCCGCGGAGCGCCGCTGCCCTGGCGCTACGCGCCGCTCGAGCTCGTGCGCACGTTCGTGATGCTCGGCTGCTGGGCGAGCGGGTGGGTGAGCCGCACGATCGTCTGGCGCGGGCACGCGTTCACCATCGGCAAGCTCTCGACGATCACGCCGATGCCCCCCGTCGGGGATCACGAAGCGCGTCAGGATGCGGTCGACCTCGAATCGGCGGCGTGAGGCGATCGTCGATCCTGCGATCCGGACGCGGGCGAGAAAAGGGCGGGCGCGCCGTGTAGCATGGCAGCCGATGGACCAAGAACGCCTGGCCGCGCTCGAAGCGCTCGCCGCCCGTCGCTGGCGCCTCGCGCTGACGCTCACGTGCGTGATGCTCGCGACGTACTTCGGGTTCGTGCTGCTCGTCGCGTTCGACAAGCCGCTGCTCGGCACCGTGCTCGCGCCAGGGCTCTCGCTCGGCATCCTCCTCGGCGCGTCGGTCATCGGCGTGGCCTGGATCGTCACCGGCGTCTACGTTCGCTGGGCCAACCGCGTCTACGACGCCGAGCTCACGCGCCTCCGCGCGAAGAAGGCCGAGGCCGAATGAACCCGACGCCGCCCACCACCACGCTGGGAACGCCGAGCACGACGGCGATCGCGTTCTTCTTCGTCTTCATCGTCGCGACCTTGGGCATCACGGGCTGGGCCGCGCGACGTACGAAGACGACGAGCGAGTTCTTCACCGCGGCGTCGAAGGTCACCGGCTTCCAGAACGGGCTCGCCCTCGCCGGCGACTTCATGAGCGCCGCGAGCTTCCTCGGCATCGCCGGCCTCGTGACGCTCTCGGGCTTCGACGGCCTCATCTACTCCGTCGGCTGGCTCGTCGGCTGGCCGATCGTGACGTTCCTCATCGCCGAGCCGCTGCGCAACCTCGGCAAGTACACCTTCGCCGACGTCGTCGCCTACCGCATGCGCCAGACGCCGGTGCGCATCGCGTCGGCGATCTCCGGGCTCACCGTGGTCGCGTTCTACCTCATCGCGCAGATGGTCGGCGCGGGGAGCCTCGTGAAGCTGCTGTTCGGGCTGCCCTACGAGGGCGCGGTCGTCGCCGTCGGCATCGTGATGCTCGCGTACGTGCTCTTCGGAGGGATGATCGCGACGACGTGGGTGCAGATCGTCAAGGCGGTGCTCCTCCTCGGCGGCGCGAGCGCCCTCGCGCTCATCGTGCTCTCGCGCTTCGGCTTCAGCCCGCTGCGCCTCTTCGACGAGGCCGCGCGCATGTACGGCCCCGAGGTCCTCGGCGGCAAGATCGTCGCCCCCGCGCCGGGCAAGGCGAACATCATGCCCCTCGACTCGATCTCGCTCGGCCTCGCGCTCATGTTCGGCACGGCCGGTCTCCCGCACATCCTGATGCGCTTCTATACGGTGCCCGACGCGCGCGCCGCGCGCGCCTCGGTGCTCTACGCGACGGGCTTCATCGGGCTCTTCTACTTGATCACCTTCGTGCTCGGCTTCGGCGCCGCCGTCATCGTCGGCCGCGACGCGGTGAAGGCGGTCGACAAGGGCGGCAACATGGCGGCGCCGCTCCTCGCCGAAGCGGTCGGGGGCACGGCGTTCCTCGGCTTCATCTCCGCGGTCGCGTTCGCCACGATCCTCGCCGTCGTGGCGGGGCTCACGCTCTCCGGCGCCGCGTCGCTCTCGCACGATCTCTGGGTCCACGTGATCCGCCGCGGCAAGGCCGACGAGAAGGAGCAGCTCCGCATCGCGCGCATCGCCACCGTGGTGCTCGCGCTCGTGGCCATCGGCCTCGGCATCGTCTTCAAAGGACAGAACGTCGCCTTCATGGTCGGGCTCGCGTTCGCGATCGCCGCGAGCGCGAACTTCCCTGCGCTGCTCCTCTCGATGATCTGGCGGCGCTTCACGACGATGGGCGCGGTCGCGAGCATGATCACGGGCACGCTCAGCGCGATCTTCCTCATCGCGCTCTCTCCGACGATCCAGATCGACCTGCTCCATCGCGAGAGCGCGCCGTTCCCGCTGAAGAACCCCGGGATCGTGACGATGGCGCTCTCCTTCGCCGCGGGGATCGTCGTCTCGCTCATGCGGCCGGAGGCCGACGCCGAGAAGAAGTTCGCCGAGGTGCAGCGGCGCACCCACCTCGGCGCTCGCGGTGACGACGACGCGCAAGAAGAGGTCGCCAAGGCGGCATGAATGCGCTCCCATGGATCGCATGATTCCGGTGCGCGTGACGGTCGCGGTGGGGCGCAAGACGATGGCGCTCGAAGACGTTCAGAACCAGAAGGTGGTGAGCGCGCTCCGGCAGGCGGCGCGCGACGTCGGCGCGCGCCTCGCGACGGCGACGTGCCCCACGCACGGGAAGGGGCCGACGAACGTGAGGCTCCACTTCGACGCCTCGGGCGCCGGCGACCTCAAGTACGAGTCGTGCTGCGAGAAGCTCGGCGAAGCGATCTCGAAGCTGGTCTAGCGGCTCACTCCCAGTAGACGCGGAGCTCGCGGACGAGGCCGCTGTCGCCACGCTCGAACGCGAGCAGCACCGGCACGGCGTCTTTGTTTCCGTGGCGCAGCATCGCTTCGACGCAGCAGGTGCGTCCGTCGTCGGCCGTGCCGCCGATCTGCAGCTCGATCGCGCCGAGGCCGGCGGCGAACGTGTGCATGGTGCCGTCGGTCTTGGCGTGGACGCGCCCGCCGGGATCGACGATGCGCGAGCCCTCTTCGAAGCCCGCGAGCGCGTCGTCGATCGCGCCCGTGCGGAGGCCGTCGACGATCGAGAGCACGAGCTGCGCGAGCGTCGCCTGCGGGCCCGACGAGACGAGCTGCGTGCGCGGCCTTCGGCCCACCGAGGCGCCTTCGGGCACGTAATAGACGCGGAGCTCGATCTCGCGCAAGCGGCGCCGCTCGGCGACGACGGCGACGGGCAGCGTGCGGGCTTCGCCGTTGATCGTCATCGCGAGGCGACCTTCGGCCGCGTCGCGGTCGACGCCGGTGGTGGAGCAGACGTGCTGATACGAAGCTCCGCCGTCGGCGAAGAACCCGGCGACGCGCGCGAGGAGAGGATCGATCGACGCGAGGCTCGAAGCGCGACCGTAGAGCGGATCGTCGATCGTCGCGCGGTTGCCGAGCCGGCGCGAGAGCGCCTCGAGCGATCCAGAGACGAGCGCGGGGAAGTAGACGTCCGCCAGTCGTCCCTTGAGAGCGCTCGGCGGTGACCGGGCGTCGTCGTTCATGGGCCGAGGATATACGAAAAATCGGCCTTCGCCGCCGGGCCTTCCGAGGTAGAGAGAGGGGAGGGGCCCGGCGGTCTGCGCGCTGGGCGTCGGGAAGGCGAACCATGGGCTCGGACCTTTTTGCGGCTGTCCCCGATCGGGTGAGCGTCTACGAGGTCTCCCCGCGCGACGGCCTCCAGAACGAGAGCGCGACGGTGCCGCTCTCGGGCAAGCTCCGCCTCGTCGACGCGCTCGTCGCGGCCGGGCTCGAGCGGATCGAGATCACGAGCTTCGTTTCTCCGAAGTGGATTCCGCAACTTGCCGACGCCGACGATCTCGCCGAGGCCGTGATGGCCCACCGAGCGTCTCACCGACCGAGCGTAAGGTTCAGCGCCCTGTGCCCCAACGCGCGCGGCCTCGAGCGGGCGAAGAAGGCGGGCATCGAAGAGATCGCCGTCTTCTTGAGCGCGAGCGAGACGCACAACAAGAAGAACGTGAACAAGTCGATCGACGCGACCCTCGCCGCGTTCGAGGAGACGATCGCGCCCGCGCGCGAGGCCGGCATGCGCGTTCGCGGCTACGTCTCGACCGTGTGGGGCTGCCCCTACGAGGGCGACGTCGCGCCCGAGCGCTCGATCGCGATCGCGAAGAAGCTCTACGCCATGGGCTGCTACCAGATCTCCCTCGGCGACACGATCGGCGCGGGCACGCCCCGGCTCACGCGCGACATCGTCGGCCGCGCGCTCGGCGAGCTGCCGGTCGACGCGCTCGCGATGCACATGCACGACACGCGCGGCACCGCCCTCGCGAACATCGTGGTCGGGCTCGAGCTCGGCGTTCGTCACTTCGACGCTTCGGTCGGGGGCCTCGGCGGGTGTCCGTACGCGCCGGGCGCCGCGGGCAACGTCGCGACCGAAGATCTCGCGTACATGCTCCAGGGCATGGGGGTCGAGACGGGCATCGATCTCGAGCGTCTCGTCGAAGCGGCCCGCGCGGCCGAGAGCATCGTCGGGCGGCCTCTGCCGGGGAAGGTCCACAAGGCGGGGATTCGAAGCCTCCGCGCGTGAGGCGCGCGTAAGCGCAGTAAACGCTGCCAACCGGACGGATTGCAGGCTTGGGTGGTGTCCTTTCGGAAGTGCAATGCGGAATGCGGCCCGCGCAGGACGTTTCAGGGAGTTAGCTGATGGCACGGAACTCGCACTTTGGCGGGCGGCACCGCGTTGAGGCTCCTCCCCCCCCGAGCCCGGACGCGGTGCCGCTTACTTTTGTCCGCGGGCGTGCGAGGCTGCGCGCGATGAGGCTCTGGCCGCTCGTCGGTTCCTGTTTCTTCGCGCTCGTGGCCTGCAATCGCACGCCGCCCGAGCCCGCGCCGGCGTCCACGACGAGCACGCCGATCGCCGCCGAGAAGGCGGGGCCGGCGCCCAGCGCGGCGGAGGGGGTGACCGCCCCCGGTCGTGCAGACTTGAACGGTCGATGCATCGCCCCGCTGCCGGCCGCCCCCCCGTTCATCCCCGCCGCAGCGTCGGCGCCGGCCTGCCCGCCCGATCCCGAGCCGGCGACCAAGATGCCCTCGGCCCAGGTGGCGTTCCCGGACGCGCCGGGCAAGCCCAAGGTCGACGTCGAGATCGCCGCCAACGAGCACGACATCCAGCGCGGCCTCATGTACCGCACGCAGATGGGCGAAGAGCGGGGGATGCTCTTCCGCCTGAGCGAGCGCCGAGAGCACACGTTTTGGATGCATAATACATGTATTCCCCTCGACATGCTCTTCGTCGACGACGACGGGGTGATCGTCGGCATCGTCGAGGCCGCGACGCCGCTCACCGACGCGACGCGCACCGTCGGCTGTCCCTCGTCGTACGTGCTCGAGGTCAACGCGGGCTGGTCACGCCGCCACGGCGTGCGTCCGGGCCAGAAGATGGGCCTTCCGCCGGCGGCGCGCTGATCCCTCGCGCGCTGTGGTAGAAACGCCCTGATGCGCACCGTCACCGCGTTCACCGTCGCCTCCCTCACCGTCCTCGGCGCATGCAAGAGCCCGCCGCCGGAGCTCGAGCCGCAGAAGGATCCGGAGCCGGCCCCGGCGAAGACGGCGCCGGTCGCGACCACGACCACGCGGGGCGACTCGCCGCCGTCGCCGCCGTCGCCGCCGAGCGGCAAGGGCAAGGGCGATCCGCACGACGGCTCGTTCAGCCTCGCCGACGCGACGAAAGATCTGAAGGGCGCCGGGCCCATCGTCGCCAAGATCGACACCTCGAAGGGCGCGCTCCACTGCCGCCTCTACGACGACAAGGCGCCGGTCACGGTCGCGAACTTCATCGGCCTCGCGACGGGCAAGCGCGCGTGGAAGGATCCGAACAGCGGAGCCTGGGTGACCAAGCCCGCCTACGACGGCACGTCGTTCCACCGCATCATCAAGGGCTTCATGATCCAGGGCGGCGACCCGAAGGGAAACGGCTCGGGCGAGCCCGGCTACGTCATCAAGGACGAGATCTGGGAAGGCGCGAAGCACGACCGCGCCGGCCTCCTCTGCATGGCCAACCGCGGCCCGAACACGAACGGCGCGCAGTTCTTCATCACCGACGCGGCCGCCGCGCACCTCGACAGCGGCTACACGATCTTCGGCGAGTGCGCCCCGGTCGAGGTCGTGCACGACATCGCGAACGTGCCGACCGGCTTCCAAGACAAGCCGCAGACGCCGGTGACGATCAAGAGCGTGACGATCTCGCGCGACGAGAAGAAGAAGTAGCGCGCGTCTCGAGCGCTCAGTGGCCGAAATGGCCGCTGAGCGTGCCCTCGCCGAGGATGTGGCCGTCGGTCGCTTCGTCGATCTGCGAGCGGGGCGCGCCCTCCGGCAGCTCGAGCATCTTGTCGAGCGCGACGACGCGGAACCGATAGCGATGCGCCTCGCCCTTCGGCGGGCACGGGCCGCTGTAGCGCGCGGCCTGGAAGTCGTTCAGGCCGAAGCGCGCGGCCTCGCCTCCCGCCGAGAGATCGGAGCCCGAGGGGAGCTTGCGCAGATCGGGCGAGAGGTTGAACGCGATCATGTGCGTGAACGTCCCGCTCGAGGCGTCGGGATCTTCGACGTAGATGACGAGCGACTTGGTTTTGTCGGGCGGCGACGAGAGGACGATCTCGGGCATGACGTCGTTGCCGTCGCACGTGAGATCGACCGGCATGCGCGTGCCCTCGCGGAACGAAGGGCTCGTGACCGTGATCGACGCCGACATGCTCGCGCCCGGCGCGTAGCGAGGCTCGATGGGCGGCTTTTGACAGGCGGCGACGGCGGCGAGCGAGAGGAGGAGGAGTCGCATGGGTCAATCGATGGGGAACACCGCGCCGGGGTTCTGCGAATAGAAGAGCCCGAACGCCTGACGCTCGAAGGATACGGCGCCGAAGAGGTTCCACGCGATGGCCCAGGCGGCCGCCGCCCAGAAAATCGTGCCGAAGCGGCGCGTGCCGATCGCGAGCATCATGAAGAGGAGGATGGCGTAGTCGTTCGAGAACCGATACCCGAACTGGAACCAGCCGCTGTTCTGATAGAGCAGGTTCATCACGAGCGGCCCGAGCGCCGCGACGCCGGCCGCCCACGTGAGGTAGCTCACGTTCTTCGGACGGAGCAGCCACAGGTAGAAGGGCGACGTCATCCAGAGCGCCAGGCCGTGGCCGCTGATCATGAACGGCACCTTGCCGGGGAACGGCTCGCCCGGCGCCGGCCTCCACGGGAGGCTCGCGAGCATGATCGAGAGATTGCGCGGCAGGAAGTGGAAGCTGAAGAGGCCCCAGCGCTTGATGCGCGCCTGCCAGCCGACGGTGAGATACTCGTGGCCGAACGCCCACGGGCGCGGATCGTGGAAGCGCTCCCAGTTGAGCCACGACGCGAACGCGAGCGCGACCGCGCACGGCGCGGCGAAGGCGAAGCCCAATCGGAGGAGGCGCCCGCGGTCGAGATCGCGAAAGACCGTGGCGATGCGCTCGCCGAGCGGCCCCTCGCGCGGCAGCTCGCGCGCGGGGCCCGACGTCGGTTTCATGTAACTTACACGTATCGCTTCGAAGACGAACAGCGCCCCGACGAGGACGGTCGTCACGCGCGTGAGGAACATGCACCCGAGGAGCGCGCCGGCGAGCGCGGGCCGCTCGGCGTCGAGCGAGCAGAGGACGAACAGCGCCATCAGGCCGACGCCGATGACGTGCGCGGCGAACCACACGGTGCCCTGGACGGCGGAGAAGAAGTAGACGGTGCCGAACGCGAAGAGCAGCGCGAGGCGGAGGTTGTCGATCTCCGTGCGCTCGCTGCGCCGCGTGCGGCGCATCTTCTCGAGGACGAGGAAGAGCCCCGCGGGGCCGATCCCTGCGAGCCAGACGACGAACTGCGCGTCGCGGAAGTTCTCCGGGCTGCCCGCGACGGCGACGACGGGCATCATCAGGATCGCGGGGAACGGCGGGAAGCTGATGAACCACTTGCCCTCGAAGAGGGCAAAATCGTTGTTGCCCGCGTAGCCCGGCGGCCCGCCGCGCAGATCGTGGCGGCCGTGGAGCCACGCGTCGGCGAGGTGCGCGAAGTGGTTGTAGGGCGTGTGCACCGCCATGCGATCGCCGGCGATGATGGCGAAGACGACGAGGCAGGCGAGGTAGATGCCGAGGCCCAAGAGGATGCGCCTCGAGCGGCTCTCGGGCTCGAGCCAGGACCGCCTCTCCTCGAGCTTCTCGGGCTCCCTCTCGCGCTTCTTCTCGGGCTCCCGCGTCGGGTCGCGCTCGCCCTCGCCTTCGCCCGGTGCGCCCTCGGTCGAGCCTTCGGCGGACGCCATCGGGCCCGCACCCTACCACGGCGGGCTCGGCACGGAGTGCGAATGACGCTACGCGCCGCGCTAGCTCTGCGTGAGCAAACGGCTTCGCGTGACGGCCGTTCTGGCCCTGAATTTTCCCGGTAAATCGCCTTGCAACCCCGTGGCATGGTGCTTGTATTGCCCACCCGCGACCATGGCACTCCCGTTCGACCCCACGCCAGGGACCCGAGATCCCAAGGCGCTCGCGATCCTCGCCAAGACGATTTACCGAGAGCTCCGTTCGAGCGGCTATGCCGAGCGCGACGTGATGGCGCTGGCGGGCGAGCTGCTCGGGATGGTGGCGAGCGAGGTCAAAGGCCGGCGCGAGCCCCGCGGCGACTGAGTCTTTCCGGCGGCCTCTGCCCCGTAATTGACAGACCGCGCGAAAGTCCCTGACAATCCCGTTGAAAAACGGATGTGGACGCTGCCTTTGTAGGGCGAGCGTCCAGGGCGCCGTCGTTGTCCGAACGACCGCGGTTTGCGGGGCTCAGAGGGACCGAAACGCGTGTTTGCGATCATCATCAGCGAAAAGGGTGGGGCGGAGCGTAGGGAGAGCTTCGACAAGAACGAGATCAACGTCGGGCGCGTTCAGGGCAACGACCTGATGCTCCCGAAGGGGAACGTCTCGAAGCATCACGCACGCCTGCTCTTCCGTGACGGTCGCTTCATCGTCACCGATCTCAAGAGCACCAACGGCACCTACGTCAACGGCCGCAAGATCGCGCAGGCCACGATCGTCCGCGAGGGCGACAAGATCTACATCGGCGACTTCGTCCTCCGCCTCGAGACGAACGGGCAGGCGATGGCCGCGCCCGAGCCTACGGCGGGCGGCGAAGAAGAGTCGATCCGCACGCTCGCGCGTGACAACGCGCCGCCGCCGCGCCCGATGCCGAACCCGCCCGCGGTGACGTTGAAGGCGCCGACGCATCCGCCCGGCGCGCCGATGCCTCGCCCGCAGCCGCAGAACGTCGTGAGCGCGCCGCCGCCCGCGCCGCCGCGCTCGCCCGAGCCGCCGAACTTCGCCGACCAGGATCCCGACGACAGCGGCGCGAACTTGCAGAAGCCGCGCATGCCCTCGGCCGCGCCGCCTCCGATTCCGCAAGGGCCGGCGGGCGCGGCAGGCGGGCCTCGCCCGCTGACGATGCCGCTCAACCAGATGTCACCGCCGGTGATCGGCGGCGCTCGCGCGCCCACGGCGCCGCCCGGCGGCGCGCTCCAGCAGCCGCCGACGGCGCAGCCCATCCCGATGCCGCCCGCGCCGCAAGCGGCGCCGCCTCCGCTCGCGCCTCCACCGCAAGCAGCGCCGCCTCCTCCGCTGCCGCCGCCTCCGCAAGCGGCGCCGCCTCCGCTCGCGCCTCCGCCGCAGCCGGCGCCGGCACCTCCGCCTCCTCCTCCGCAAGCGCCGCCTCCGCAGATGCAGGCGCCCGTCGCGCAGCCTTCGGCGCCGCCGCAGCGCCCGACCGTGCCGCCCGGGCGAACGCCTCCGAAGGAGTCGCCGGCGCAGGCCGGCCGTCGCCTCGCGCTCACGATGCTCATGGGGCGCATCGCCGACGCCGTCGACCTCTCGCCGCTCCGCGCGAGCCCTATCGTCCCCGAGCCGCTCGCGCAGCAGATCGAGCGCGCCGCCCGCGATCAAGCGAACGCGATGCGCGACGAGGGCGAGGCGCCGCAAGACATCGACCTCGAAGCGGTCGTCCGCGACGCGCACCGCGAGCTCGTCGGTCTCGGCGCGTTCGGGCCGCTGCTCGAAGACGAAGAGGTCACCGAGATCCACTGCACGCGCTACGACCAGCTCTTCGCCGTGCGATCGGGCAGCCCGACGAACGAAGGCGCGGGCTTCAGCAGCGAAGAGGCGCTCTACCGCGTCATCGCGCGCCTCGCGCAGCAGAGCGGCGACCCGTGGCGTCCGGGCGAGACGGTCATCGAGCGACGCCTCGCGCGCGCCGCGCTCGTGGCCATCGCGCCGCCCGCGTCGCAGAACCACGTCGTGTCGATCCGCAAGAAGCGGAAGGTCGAGGCGTCTCTCGACGATCTGATGCGCTCGGGCGTGGCGTCGCGCCCGATGGGGCAGTTCCTCGAGGCTTGCGTCGCGGCGCGCGCGAACATCCTCGTCACCGGCGGCGCGTCGGCGAGCGTGCTCGCGGCGCTCGCCTCGAGCGGCGGGCCGGGCGAGCGCGTCTGCCTCGTGCAAGACGTCGAAGAGATGGGCACGGGCGGTGCGAACGCGGTTTCGCTGACGATCGCCGACACGCGCAAGGGCGGCGAAGAGAGCGTGCGGGCGGCGGCCAAGCTCCGTCCGGAGCGTCTCGTGGTGACGCAGCTCGCCGGCGGCGTCGCCTCGGCGACGATCGACGCGATGGCCGAAGGCGCCGAGGGCGTGCTCGCCGCGGTCGCCGCGCCGACGTTGCGTCAAGGCCTCTCTCGCCTCGTCGCCCAGCTCGTGCTGCATCGTCCCGGGCTGAGCCTCGAAGGCATGCGCGAGGTCGTCGGCGAGGCCTTCGACGTCGCCGTCGAGGTCAACGTCATGCCCGACGGTCGCACGCGCATCACGCGCGTGGCCGAGCTCGGCGGCGCCGACGCGAAGGGCTTCGTCTCGAGAGACGTCTTCGTCTTCAACACCGATCCGCAGGGCGGCGAGGGCGGCTTCAGCGCGACGGGCGTCGTCCCGCGCCTGGCCAACGATCTGGCCGCGCGCGGGCTCAAGCTCGACCCGGCGATCTTCAAGCGCGCGGGGCGGTGAGCACGAGCTCACTTTCGCTGGCGAAAGTGGAGTCACTTTCGCCGGCGCAAGTGGAGTTACTTTCGCTGGCGCAAGTGGAGTTACTTTCGCTGGCGCAAGTGAAGGTCACTCTCGCTGGCGCAAGGGAGAGCCGTTTCGTGTGCGTGCATGCCTCCGAACGTCGGCGTGCTCACGGAAATGAAGCGGGGAGCGCGAGCATCCAGCTGCCAGCGCGCTGACGAAGGCGCCCGGACGTGAGCGCGCAGACCGTCAGCACGCAAACGGAGACGCGCGGCGCGCAGACGTCGGCACGCGAACGGAGACGCGCGGCGCGCAGACCGTCAGCACGCAAACGGAGACGCGCGGCGCGCAGACCGTCAGCACGCGAACGGAGACGCGCGGCGCGCAGACCGTCAGCACGCAAACGGAGACGCGCGGCGCGCAGACGGTCAGCTCGCAAACGGAGACGTCGCGGCGCGCAGACCGTCAGCGCGCGAACGGAGACGTCGCTTACGTCGACGCCTGCTCGTCGGCGCGCTTGACCATCTTGCGATGCGTGAGGCGCTTCTTCAGCGGCCCCATGTGATCGATCATCAGGGTGCCCTGGAGGTGGTCGTACTCGTGCTGGATCGCGACCGCGAGCAGACCCTCCGCCTCGAGCTCGAACGTCTTGCCGTCGCGGCCTTGGGCGCGAACGCGGACCTTCGCCGCGCGATCGATCTCCTCCGTGACGCCGGGGAAGCTCAAGCACCCTTCCTGCCAGGCGATGTCGCCCGATCGCTCGAGGATCTCGGGGTTGATGAAGACCTTGAGATCGCTCGGCTCTTCGGCGTCGGCGATGTCGACGATGAAGATCTGGAGCGGCTCGCCGATCTGCGTCGCCGCGAGCCCGACGCCGGGGGCCGCGTACATGGTCTCGGCCATGTCGTCCACCAACGCCTGGATCTCCGCGGTGACGACCTCGACCGGCCTGCCGCGCTCACGGAGGCGCTTGTCGGGATAGTGGAGGATGGTTCGGACCATGACTTACGGCAGCTTAACTCCGTCTCTGCCTTCGCGCGAGTCGGTGCGGCTTTCTCCCCGAAGGATTGTCAGTCCGGATAGACGATGGGGCCGTGTACGTACGCGTCGGTGCCGACGAGCTCCCACGCGGGCTGCGAGATGCGGGGCGCCTGCGCGGGCGTGTCGGGGCCCGCCCAGTCGACCGCGCCCGCCCGGCCGCGCGGACCGAGCAGGATCGGCGCGACGAAGACGTGCAGCTCGTCGGCGAGGCGCCCCGCCAGGATGCTCCCCGCGAGCTCCGCGCCGCCCTCGACCATCAACGAGACGACGCCTCGCTGCGCGAGAGACCGAAACGCGCCTGCCACGTCGAGGCGCCCTTCGGTCGACACCTGCGATCGCATGACCTCGACGCCGTGCTGCACGAGCTCTTCCTCCGGCTCGAGCGGCGCATCCAGGCCCGCGATCACGATCGTCGGGATCTCGCGCGAGGTCTGCACGAGGCGTGACGTCGTCGGCAGGCGGAGCTTGGTGTCGAAGACGATGCGAATCGGGCTGTCGCCCGGCGCGTCGCGCACCGTCAGCGCCGGATCGTCGGCCAGCGCCGTGCCGATGCCGACCGCGACCGCGTCGCTCCGCGAGCGCAGCAGGTGGACCTTCGCCCGCGCGTCAGGACCCGTCACCCACTTCGAAGCGCCCGTGCGCGTCGCGATGCGACCGTCGAGCGAGAGCGCGAGCTTGAGCGAGACGTAGGGCATCCCCTCGGTGATGTGCTTCACCCACGGCGCGATGATCGTCCGCGCCTTCTCCTCGCGCACGCCGAGCACGACCTGGATGCCCGCGGCCTCGAGCTTCTCGATGCCCTTGCCCTCGACGTGGGGATTGGGATCGCGACACCCCACGACCACGCGCGCGAGCTTCGCCGCGATGATCGCGTCGGTGCACGGATCGGTGCGGCCGTGATGGTTGCACGGCTCGAGCGTCACGTAGAGCGAGCCGCCCTTCGCGCCCGCGCCCGCGGCGCGGATCGCGGCGATCTCGGCGTGATCGCCGCCGGCGCGGTCGTGATGCGCGCTCGCGAGGACGACGCCGTCTTTCACCACCGCCGCGCCGACGTGCGGATTGGGCGACGGGTGGCCGCTCTTGGCCGCCTGGATCGCCACGTCCATGAACCGCTCGTCGTCGGTCGGCGCCGTCTGCGGCGCGCGCACCGAGGCGGGGGCCGCCGAAGGCGGCGGCGGATGCACGCTCGGCGGACGCGGCGCTGGAGGGGCGCTCGCCCGCCGCGCCGGCTTCGATTCTTTCCCGCTCATGACGTCGTCTTCTCGCTGGGCTCGGGACGCGCGAGCAGATCGATCTCGCTCCGGAGCTCGTCGATGTCTTTGAACTGCCGATACACGCTCGCGAAGCGCACGTACGCGACGGGATCGACCTGACGGAGCTGGGTCATCACGCGCTCACCGACGCTCACCGCGGTGATCTCCTTGTCGCCTGCGTCCATCAGCTCGCGCTCGATGTGGTCGACGAGCTGCTCGAGCCGGACGAGCGGGACGGCGCGCTTGTCGCACGCGCGCCGCAGGCCGCCGAGCACCTTCTGGCGATCGAACTCCTCGCGACGGCCGTCTCTCTTCACGACGAGCGGGAGCACCTCCTCGACGCGCTCGTAGGTGGTGAAGCGACGCGCGCACTCTTCGCACTCGCGCCGGCGACGAATGACGTCGCCCGTCGTTCCGATCCGAGAATCGGTGACCTTGCTCTCGAGATGCGCGCAGAACGGGCACTTCAAGGAGATGTCCTTTCAGAGCTCGATCTTCGTACGGCGGCGGACGTGACGTTCGTTGGTCGAGGCCGGCTCGGCGAGCCACGTGGAGACGATCTCCCACGCGAGGCCGGGGCCGACGACCCGCTCGCCGATGCAGAGGATGTTCGAGTCGTTGTGATCGCGGCTGAGCCGCGCGGTGTAGGTGTCGGAGCAGACGACCGCGCGCACGCCGGGGTGCCGGTTGGCGGCGATCGACATCCCGATGCCCGTTCCGCAGACCAAGATCCCGCGCGCGACCGAGCCGCCCCCGACGAGCTTCGCGACCGCGTGGGCGAAGTCCGGGTAGTCGGTGCTCGCGTCCGTTTTCGTGCCGAGATCGTCGACCGCGTGGCCGGCCCTCGCCAGCTCGAGCGCGATCTCGTTCTTCAGGCGGAGCCCGCCGTGATCGGAGGCGATGACGATCTTCAATCAGCCCTCGAACCGCGAGAGCACGAGCGAGCAGTTGGTTCCGCCGAAGCCGAACGAGTTGTTCAGCGCGTGACGGACGCGCCGCTCGCGCGCCGTCAGCGGCACGTAGTCGAGCGGGCACTCGGGATCGGGATCGGTGAGGTTGATCGTCGGGGGAATGCGCCCCTCGGCGATCGCGAGCGCGCACACCGCGCTCTCGACGGCGCCCGCCGCCCCGAGGAGGTGGCCCATCATCGACTTCGTCGAGCTGATCCAGAGCTTCTTGTCGATCGCGTGCGCCCCGAAGACCGCCGTGATCGCCTCCGTCTCGCAGATGTCGCCGACCGGCGTCGAGGTGCCGTGCGCGTTGATGTAGTCGATGGCGTCGGGCGCGACGCCGGCGTCTTTCAGCGCCATTCGCATCGAGCGCTGCGCGCCTTCACCGTGGGGCGCGGGCTGCGTGAGGTGGTTGGCGTCGCTCGACGCGCCGTAGCCGGTGATCTCGGCGTAGATCTTCGCGCCCCGCTTCTTGGCGCGCGAGAGCGACTCGAGGATGAGCACGCCCGAGCCCTCGCCGCACACGAAGCCGTCGCGCCCCTTGTCGAACGGGCGGCTCGCGAGCGTCGGCTCTTCGTTGCGCCTCGAGAGCGCGTACATCGCTTCGAAGCCGCCGATGCCGACGGGCGTGACCGTCGCCTCGGCGCCGCCGGTGACCATCACCTGCGCGCGGCCGCGGCGGATCCACTCGAACGCCTCGCCGATCGCGTGCGCGCCGCTCGAGCACGCGCTGGTGTTGCAGTAGCTCGGGCCGCGGAGGCCGTGCGCCATCGACACCTGACCGGCGGCGAGGTTCGCGATGATGCCGGGGATGGCGTAGGGGCTGATCTTCTGCGGCCCCTTCTCCATCAAGGTTTGCTTCGTTTTCTCGAGCGTGAACAGACCGCCGAGGCCGACGCCGATGAAGCAGCCCGCCTCGTTGCGCTCCTCGTCCGTCAGCTCGAGCTGCGCGTCCTTGATGGCCATGCTCGCCGCGCCGAGCGCGAACTCGGTGAAGCGATCCATCTCCTTGAGCTTCTTCTTCTCGACGAAGCGCGTGCCGTCCCAGCTCTTCACCTCGCCGGCGAACCGCACGCGGAAGGCCGAGCAGTCGAAGAGCGTGATGGGCGCGATGCCGCTCTTGCCGGCGAGCAACGCCTCCCAGGTCTCGGCCCGGCCGGTGGCGACCGGAGTGACGAGACCGAGACCTGTGATGACGACGCGTTCCATGGAGTACTTCTCGAATCGGCTCCTGGCCCAGCCGTGTCGCGGCTGGGCCGTCGGAGGAAAGAGCTCGCTTACTTCTTTGCGTGCTTCTCGATGTAGTCCACCGCGTCCTGCACAGTGCGGATCTTCTCGGTGTCCTCGTCGGGAATGTCGATTTCGAAGGCTTCCTCGAAGGCGAGCACGAGCTCGACGAGGCCGAGCGAGTCGGCGCCGAGATCTTCGATGAAGGTCGACTCCGGCTTGATGTCCTTCTCCTCGACGTCGAGCTGCTCCTTGATGATGCGCTTGACCTCGCTACCGATGTCCTGAGCCATTCGTATGCCTCGTCGATTTCCGCTGAAAATTCAGGCTTCAGGCTCCAGGCTGAGAGGCTCGGGTGAGGAGAACCGTCAGCGCCAAGCTTGGAGCGCACGCGCTTTCTACACAGCCTGCCCTCGGACCGCAACCGCATGATCCCTTGACGCGGTGCGTGGGGGCAAACGGCCCCGGCCGGAGCGGCATTCGGTCATACGTACATCCCCCCGTTGACCCGCAGGACCTGCCCCGTCACGTAGGCCGCCTCGTCGCTCGCGAGGTACACGCACGCCGCGGCGACCTCCTTGGCCGTTCCCGTGCGGGCGAGCGGGACGAGCTTCACGAGCTGGTCTTTCATCGCGTCGTTCATGTGGCTGGTCATGTCGGTGTCGATGAAGCCGGGCGCGATGGCGTTGACCGTGATGTTGCGCGAGGCGAACTCGCGGGCGATCGACTTGGCGGCGCCGATGACGGCCGCCTTGGTCGCCGCGTACGCCGTCTGCCCGACGTTGCCCATCTCGCCGACGACGCTCGAGAGGAAGATCACGCGGCCGGTCTTGGCGCGCATCATCGTCTTCGTGGCGGCGCGGGCGCAGGCGAGCGCGCCCTTGACGTTGATCTGGTAGAGGCGATCGACGTCTTCGTCCTTGAGGCGGAGCAAGAGGCCGTCGATGGCGATGCCCGCGTTGGCGACGAGGACGTCGAGCCGCCCGTGGCGCTTCGCGATCTCCTCGATCGCCGTCTCGGCCGCCTTCGTGTCGGCGACGTCGAAGCCCGCGATCTCGGCCTTGCCGCCCTTCGCGACGATCGCGTCGGCCACCTCGCGCGCGGCCGCTTCGCCCTTCACGTAGTTCACGACGACGGTGGCGCCGTGCTCGGCGAGGGCTTCGCAGCACGCGCGACCGATGCCACGCGAGCCTCCGGTGACGAGGGCGACTTTACCGGTGAGTTGGAACATTTCTTCTGCTTCCCTTCGTCGCTGCCGTGTTCATTCCAGTGCCGCCGCGGCTCCAGTCGGTTCGAGAAATTCGCCGAGCGCCCCGAGGCTCTCGACGGTGCCGACGCTGAGGATCTTCATGTCCTTGGCGATGCGCTTGCCGAGGCCGCTCAGCACCTTGCCCGCGCCGATCTCGAGCGCGTGGGTGATGCCTTCCATGTGCATGAGGCGGATGGCTTGCTCCCAGCGGACGGCGCCGTCGACCTGCCTCACGAGGAGATCCTTGACCCGACCGGCGTCGCTGTTGGGACGCGCGTCGACGTTGGCGACCACGGGGAAGGCCGGCGCGTGCACCTCGACCTTCTCGAGCGCGTCGCGGAGCGCGGCCGCGGCAGGGGCCATGAGCGCGCAATGGAACGGCGCGCTCACCTTGAGCGGGATCGCCTTGGCCTTCTCGGCGTTCGCGAGCTCCGACACGCGCGCCACCGCGCGCGCGGTGCCCGCGATGACGATCTGCCCGGGCGCGTTGAAGTTCGCGCAGCTCACGACGCCGAAGGCGGCGCCGGCGTCGTCTTTCTCGCCGCTGACGTCGCGGCAGATCGCCTCGAGGCGCGACGCGTCGAGACCCATGATGGCCGCCATCGCGCCCTCACCCGGGGCGACCGCGCTCTGCATCGCCTTGCCGCGCGTGCGCACGACGCGCACCGCGTCTTCGAGCGTGAGCGCGCCGGCGGCGACGAGCGCCGAGTATTCACCGAGCGAGTGACCGGCGGCGAAGCGCGGGCTCGGCAGGCTCGGGTAGCGCTCGCGCATCGCCGCGAGCACGGCCGTGCTCATCGTGACGAGCGCGGGCTGGGCGTTCGCCGTGAGCGTCAGCTCCTCTTCGGGCCCCTCGAGGATGAGGCGCGAGAGCTTCTCGCCCAGCGCTTCGTCGGCGCGCTGGAAGACCTCGCGCGCCGCGGCCGAGGCGTCGAGCAGATCTCTGCCCATGCCGACCGCCTGCGAACCCTGCCCGGGAAAGAGCCACGCAACCTGCATGGGCGCGCTTGGTAGCGCAGGTTCCTCGTGTCGCCAAGGTGCGCCGTGCCGCGGCGGCGCGTCTCGGCCGCCTCAGTCGCCGCCGAGGTTGACGTCGGGGAGCCCCGAGTCCTGGGGATCGGTGGGGACGGCGCCGGTGTCGACGTCGACCGAGCTCGTCGGGCCGGGATCGCTCGTCTGCGCGGTCGCGCCGCGGTCGACGCGCCCGCCGCCCTGGTAGTCGCTCCGGTCGAAGATGCACGCCGTCGCGGTCAGGATCACGACGACGCCGAAGCCGCCGCCCATCACGACGCGCTGCCGGTTGCGGATGCGGAGCTGTCTCTGGTTCATGGATCGCACTCCCAACCTCGCAAGACGGCGCAGCGGCACTTGGTGGGGTCGCGCGAGGTGAGCCCGTAGCGCCCGCACTCCTTGTTCTCGGTGTAAAAGCCGTAGCAGCGCGTCGCCGGCAGGATGGTGGCGGCGGGGCACGGCGGGAAGTCGATGTTGAAGATCGCGGTCCGCTGGAGCACGCCGTCGAGGTACGCCTCGCACTGGTAGCGGCCGGGCGGGTAGGGCGCTTCGTCGTCGATCTCGCCGAGCGGGCTGATGGGTTGGATCTCGACGTCGACGCGCTGGATCTGGTTTCCGGGTTGAGGCGACTCCTCGGCGTTCGCGAGGACGCGATCGGTGTCGAAGAACTTGTCTTCGATGAAGTCGTAGTTCTGGAGGCCGCGGATGAGGACCTCGACGGTCACGCCGGGGCGGCCGACGCCCATCTCGACGACGCAGTGGATCTCCTTCGAGTCGGTGAAGAAGACGTTGCGCCGTCGGTTACCTTGCCCGTCGAGCGCCATGTACACGTCGGAGATGTTCGCCGTCTCCGTGCACGACGCCAGCGTTCCGAGGAGCACGATCGAGGTGACGACGAGCGCTCCGAGGCGTCGACCCAAAGCCATCCCCCCCAGTATAGCGTAGGAAGCCGCGTTCTCGGCTCACATACGAACGATCGCGCCGCCCCAGGAAATCCCTGCTCCGAGCGCGCACATCGCCACCGTGTCGCCCGTGCGGATCTTGCCGGAGCGCAGGTTCTCGTCGAGGAGGATGGGGATCGACGCGCTCGACGTGTTGCCGACGCGGTCGATGTTGACGAGCACCTTCTCCTTCGGGACGCCGAGCCGCGTGGCCGCGAAGTCGATGATGCGGAGGTTCGCCTGATGCGGGCAGATCCAGTCGACCTCGTCGGCCTTCATGCCCGTCATGTCGAGGGCCTCTTTGGTGGCCGAGTAGAGGTTCTTCACGGCGACCTTGAAGATGTCTTGGCCGCGCATGTGCACCTTGTGGCGCTTCTGCTCGAGGATCTCGGCGCTCATCGGCGAGACCGAGCCGCCGCCGGGGATCATGAGCGAGCAGGCGAGCTCGCCGTCGGACTGGATCTTCGTCGAGAGGAGGCCCCGGAGCTTGCCGTTCGCCGTCGCGCCGCCCTGCGGCCCGAGGATCACCGCGCCCGCGCCGTCGCCGAAGAGGACGCACGTCGTGCGATCTTCCCAGTTCACGACGCGCGACAGGAGCTCGACGCCGACCACCAGGATGTTCTTCATCACGCCGGAGCGAATGAACTGATCGGCGATCGAGAGGCCGAAGATGAAGCCCGCGCACGCCGCCGAGAGATCGAACGCCGGGCAGCTCCTCGCGCCGAGCTTCTGCTGGACGAAGACCGCGGTCGCCGGCATCGGCATGTCGGGCGTGACCGTGCCGACGATGATGAGATCGAGATCGGCCGGCGAGAGCTCCGCGGCCTCGAGCGCCTGCTTCGCGGCGGCGGTCGCCATGTCGCTCGTGACGATGCCCTCCGGCGCGATCCGGCGCTCGCGGATGCCCGTGCGCTCCATGATCCATGCGTCGCTCGTCTCGACCATCTTCTCGAGGTCGAGGTTCGTGCGAACGATCGGCGGTAGGTAGGAACCCGTGCCGAGGATGCGGGAAGCGGGCGTGATCATGGGCTCGCGGGAACTCGTAGCACAGCAACGGCCGTGCGAAACGTGCTGCGCGCTTACCGAATCTTACGACAGTCTATTCTGCCGCGCCTCTCGCGCCCTTGCCTGCCTTGACTTCGCGGCCCTTGTAGTGGCCGCAAGCGGCGCAGGCGCGGTGCGGCGTCACAGGCTCGCCGCAGTTCGGGCAAGCGATGAGCTGCACGGGCGTCACCTTGTCGTGGTTCGCGCGCCGGATGTTGCGCTTCGATCGGCTGGTTCGTCGCTTCGGGACCGCCACGGGCTTACTCCTTCTTGTCCTTGTCCTTGAAACGCAACAGCGGCGCGAGCCGCGGGTCGACCTTTCCTTCGGAGGGGTCGGCCTCGTCTTGTTTTCCGGGGGGCGGGGAAATACCCGGGCAGGCCTCGGAGCACAAGGGGATCATCGGGACTTCGAGCACCAGCTCGTCGCGGACGAGGTCGTCGAGCACGACCGTCTCCCCGTCGAAGGGGAGGGCGTCGGCCTCGCCCTCGTCGACGCGCTCTTCTCCGCCTTTACCCTGCGATTCCGCGCGGAGCCGGGCGGCGGGGACATAGAGGACGCTCACGTCGGAGTGGACCGCGAGCGCGAACGGCTCGAGGCAGCGGGCGCAAGGGACCTCGAGCTCGGCGTCGAGCGTGCCGTGGACGACGACGTCGTGGCCGCTCTTCGAGGCGCGGACCTCGAGCGCGCCGTCGCGCTTTCCCGCGGTGGCCTCGTGGCCCTCGAGCGCGCCGCGAATCCACGCGGGGCGGACCGGGAAGCGGTACTCCTTGCCGCCGGCGTCGAGATCGGTCACGCGGATCGTGAATTCGCTCATGGAGATAGGCCCGTAGTTCTGGGCACTTTTAGGCGTTGGCCGGCGAGAAGCAAGCCCGACGTTGGCGCGGCGCTCGCGCGACGTGTCTTTTTTCCGGGGCGCTTCAGGGCGCGGTCGCGACGTCTTCGAGGACCTTGTCGGGATCGCCGAGGAACTCGAAGTGCATCGTGTCTTGCAGGACGTCGTGGCCGAGCCAGTAGAAGCCGAAGCGCTCGAACGTGTCGACCCACGACTTGGGCATCGCCATGCGCTCCCAGATCGTCTTCTTGTTCGCCTTGCACAGCGGATGATCGGGCCACGGCGCGACGCAGCCGCAGCACGTGTTGCGATCGGGCTCGATGTCGATCGCGATGCCGTAGACGTGGTTCGAGATCTCGACGCCGCGATAAGTGTTCTTGAAGCGGATGCCGCCCATCGCGCGCGGCTTGTACTCGTTGCCCGCGGGGCCCGACTTGAGGGCGGCCTCGACGCACTTGAGCGGCGTGATGATGCGCTCGTGCACCTGCACGGTCATGCCCATGAACGTCGTCGACTTCGCGTAGTGCCTCGGCGGATGCGGGTTCAGCTTCGGGCTGCCGAAGCCCTCGAAGTAGCCGTACTTCTCGGTGCGGTACTTGATCGAGTCGTCGAGGAGCTTCCGCGCCGCCTTCACCTTCTCGGGATCGTTCGTCTTCGGGAACCAGTTGCCGCGCACGAGGAACGGCTGCGGCGATTGCTCGCGGCACGCCATGATCTTTCCGTCGGGCGTCGCGATCGAGATCTTCTCGGCGCTCGCGGCGCTCGCGGCCGGAGCGATCGACTCCTTCGCGACGGGCGCGGGCGCGTCGTCGCCGCGTGCCGGCAACACCACGACGCCGGAGGCGAGGACGACGAACGAGGCGGCGAGGAGCGAACGGCGTACTGCGTACATCGCTTCGCTTCTACACCGAACGGGCGCGCGCTGTCACCGATTGCGCTCGAATCGAACGACCTCGCCGAGGGCCTCGTGCTCTTCCGTACCGACGCGTGAGAGGCCTGACTTTTCGAGGACGCGGATCGACGCCGTGTGCCACGGCGGCGTGGTCGCGGTCACCACGCGGACGCCCGGCTGCGCGAGCGCCCACTCGACGGCGGCGCGCGTGCCCTCGGTCGCGAGGCCCTGGTGCTGCCAGCTCTCTTCGACGCCGTAGCCGACCTCGGCGACGCCGCTCTCGCCGGGCCGGCCGTGGAAGATGACGCTGCCGATGACGAGGCGCTCGGCCGTGGGGCTCGAGGCTTCGCGCGTGATGAAGAGGCGGTCGCCCCAGAGACGCGTGTCGGGATCGGCGCGGATCGCGTCGAGCGAGGCGCAGAACGCCCGCTCGACGAGCGCGCGCCCGGGCCAGGCCGCGGGGATCTTGCAGCTCGTGAGGCGCTCGAGCTCGCCGCGGTCGCCGCGGAACACCGCCTCGACGAGCGGGAGCGTGATCGGCTCGAGCACGAGCCGGGGTGTCACGATGGCCTCCATGACTCCTCTCGATGGTACCCCTCGATGGTACCCCGTTGACGGCGGCGTGCATTAGGCGGATATTTCGCACGCTAAATAATTAGGAGACCCGTGAGCCCACCCGTCAGCGCAGAGCTCAAGAGCGACGTCGACCAGGTCCTGGAAGCGATCATCTATCTCTATACGGAGAGTCGCCGCATCACGAAGGAGCTGGCCAAGCGCGCCGATCTCACCGGCCCACAGCTCACCGTGGTGAAGCTGCTCGAGCAGATCGGCGATCTGTCGCTCTCGAGCCTGTCGGAGAAGATCCGCGCCCAGAACAGCACCGTCACCGGGATCATCGACCGCATGGAGCGCGAGGGGCTCGTGACCCGCGAGCGATCGAAGGAAGACCGGCGCGTCGTGTACATCCGCCTCACCCCGAAGGGGCGCGAGCTCGCGCAGGAGATCCCCGTCGAGCCGATGGAGATCTTCAAGGGCGCGCTCGAGGGCCTCTCGGCGCAGGAGATCCGCGATCTGCTCCGCATCATGACGAAGGTGGCGCGCCGCGTGAAACAGATCGTGCGTCGTGACGTCGGCGAGGCCGACGCCAAGGGCGAGCGCGAAGAAGAAGAGGAGATGTGACGCCATGACTGCTTCCCCGAGAGATCCCGATCTCTGCGTCATCACGTGCGCCGTCACCGGCGTGCTCGCGAACCGCAAGCAGTGCCCGGGCATTCCGTACACGCCCGTGGAGATCGCCGAGGAGTGCAAGCGCGCCTACGACCAGGGCGCGGCGGTCGTTCACATCCACGCGCGGCAGGAAGACGGCACGCCCACGTTCGACCCGAAGGTCTTCGCGGCGATCAAGGCCGAGGTCGAGGCGCGCTGCCCCATCCTCCTCAACTTCTCGACCGGCACGATCCTCGACGACGTGAGCGATCAGTGCACCTACCTCAAGGAGAGCCGCCCGCACATCGGCGCGCTCAACATGGGGACGATGAACTATTCGAAGTACTCGGAGAACCGGAAGGCGTTCGTCTTCGACATGGTGTTTTCGAACACGTACGCGAAGATCATCAAGCTGCTCGAGGCGATGAACGAAGCGGGCGTGAAGCCCGAGCTCGAGTGCTTCGACACCGGTCACACGCACGGCATCTGGCCGCTGCTCGACATGGGCGTGCTGAAGAAGCCGCTCCAGTTCTCGTTCATCGTCAACGTGCTCGGCGGCATTCCGCCGCTCGTCGAGAGCCTCCAGCTCCAGACGAAGATCATGCCGCCCGGCAGCGAGTGGGAGGTCATCGGCATCTCGAAGTGCGGCTGGCGGATGATCGGCGCCGCGCTCGCGCTCGGCGGCAACATCCGCGCGGGCCTCGAAGACAACCTCTATCTGCCGAACGGAGAGATGGCGAAGTCGAACGGCCAGCTCATCGAGGTCGCCGCGCGGATGGTGCGCGACTGCGGCCGCAAGGTCGCGACGGTCGACCAGGCCAAGCAGATCCTCGGCCTCGACCAGATCCAGCCGGGCCCGAAGCGCGCCGCCGGCGTCGTCACCGCGCAGGCCTGACATGTCCGCCAAGACGAAGCCGCCCACGCGCCTCTACGCCCGCATCCGCGTCGCCGACGAGGTGCCGGTCACGACCATCACGCTCTTCAACCCCGAGCGCCGCAACGCGATCGGGCCGCAGATGGTGAACGAGCTCCTCTACGCGATCGCCGACGCCCACGCCGACGACGACGTGCGCGCGATCGTCATCACCGGCGACGGCAAGGCGTTCTGCGCCGGCGGCGACTTCGCGCAGATGACCGGAGGCGCGAGTGAAGGCCCCGCGCTTCCTCCCAAGGGCGACTACGCCGATCTCCTGCTCGCGATGGCGCGCACGGAGAAGCCGATCGTCGCGCGCGTCAACGGCCCGGCGATGGGCGGCGGCCTCGGCATCGTCGCGGCGTCGACGTTCGCCGTCGCCGAGCGCGGCGCGATCCTCGGGACGCCGGAGATCAACGTCGGGCTCTTCCCGATGATGATCATGGCGGTGCTCGCGCGCATCGTGCCGCGGCGCAAGCTCCTCGAGATGATGCTCTTCGGCCAGAAGCTCACGGCCGATCAGGCGCTCGCCGCGGGCCTCCTGAACGAGGTCGTCGCGCCCGAAGAGCTCGACGCCGCGGTGGAGAAGATCACCGGCGAGATCGTCAAGAAGAGCCCGAGCACCGTGGCGCTCGGCCTCCGCGCGTTCGCCGCACAAGACGACATGGACCTCGAGGAGGCGCTGCCGATGCTCCGAGACAGGCTCGCCGAGTGCCTCGCGACGGACGACGCGCGCGAGGGCCTCATGGCCTTCCTCGAGAAGCGGCCGCCGGTGTGGAAGGGCAAGTGAGTCGGGCGACGACGATCTCACTCGACGCGCTCGAGCACGACGTCGTCGGATTGCCCCGAGCGAGGAGGAGGGCGTAGGATCGAGGCCAACCGCTTCGCGAGGGGGTTGGAATGCACGCAGCCGAGCAAGCGCTCGTGAAGTGGGCGCGAGCCGAGATCAGCGGGGCCGCCGCGCTCGCGACGATGACCGCGGCGGTCGAGTCGAGTGACGTCGTCTGCGCGGTCGTCGTCCGCGAGGCCGACCGAGCCGCCGACCTCATCGGGAGCGAGGTGGCGCGGGGGCGCGCGGCGCTCCTCACCGAGATCGACCGCGTCGGCGGGCCGCATCGCGCGCTCTTGACCACGCGCGACGCGGCGTGGGCGGCGATCGTCTCCGGCGTGGCGGGCTCTGCGACATGGGGCGCGCGCGAGCCGATCGTGGACGCGCGAGGCGACGCGCTCGGCGCGATCGTCGTCGCGGGCGCCGACGGCGAGGCGCGTGAAGCCGCCCTCGCGATGCTTCCTCACGTCGCGAAGTCGTGCGCCGTCGTCCTCGCGGGCGAGCATGGAGCGACGCGCGCGCGAGCGAGCGCCCATCGCGCGTACAATCTCCTCGCGGTGATCGAGTCGACGGCGGGCCACGCCGCGGCGATCCTCGAGGGCTCGTCTTGCGACGGACCGACGGCGGAGGTGACCGCCGAGGAGCGCGCCGAGATGCAGCTCGCGCTCAGGCACCTTCGCGCCGCGGCCACCGACCTGCGCGCGCACGTCCGCGCGGTCGTCGACGCCGGCTCGCGCGGGCGCTGATCGCGCTCAGGAAGTGCCCGGCGGGTCGGAGCCCGACTCCGTCTTGCGGAGCTTCGAAAGCCGGATCCCGTAGTCTTTGATGCGCTGATACATCGTGCTGCGCGGGATGCCGAGGCGTCGGGCGGCCGCCTCGACCCTTCCCTGCTCGGCGGCGAGCGCGCTCTGGATGTGCTCTCGCTCGACCTCCGACAGCGTTCGCGAGGACGCAGGCCCACTCGAGGGCGTCAGGCGTGCTCCCGACGGCGTATCGAAATGGAGATCGCCCGCGCGAACCACGTCTCCCGAGCGGAGGAGGAGCGCTCGCTCGAGGACGTTCTTGAGCTCGCGGAGGTTTCCCGGCCAATCATGACCGAGCAGCACCCGCCGCGCGTCGGGCCCGAGCTCGACGTCGGAGGCGCCCAGGTCTTCGAGGAAGTGATACGCGAGGGGCACGATGTCTTCGTGGCGATCGCGAAGCGACGGCATCGTGACCGAGATCGTGCTCACCCGATAGTACAAGTCCGCGCGAAACGTCTTCTGCGCGACGGCTTGGAGCAGGTCGTGATGCGTCGCCACGATGAGCCGCAGATCGACCGAGCGCTCGCGCACGTCTCCCATCGGGCGGAAGCGCCGCTCCTCGAGCACCTTGAGCAGCTTCGGCTGAACCTGCATGTCGATGTCGCCGATCTCGTCGAGGAAGAGCGTGCCTCCGTTGGCGACGTCGAGCAGACCTCGCTTGGCGCCGTGGGCGCCGGTGAACGCGCCGCGCTCGTGGCCGAAGAGCTCGGTCTCGACGAAATCTTTCGTGAGGCCCGCGCAGTTGATGTCGACGAAGGGGCCGCTGCGCCGCGCGCCGATGGCGTGGATGCGCCGCGCGAGCATGCTCTTCCCCGTGCCCGTCTCGCCGAAGAGGAGCACCGTGCAGTCTGCGTCGCGGAGCTTCTCGACTTGCGCGTCGACGCGCTGCATGGCGGCCGAGCGCGGCTCGAACGTGCGGGGTCCGGTGAACTTCCGGCGCGTGCCGCTCCTGATCCGCCGCCGGCGCTCCAGCGCGTCCTTCACGAACGCGCCGAGCACGCCGATGTCGACCGGCTTCGTGAGAAAGTTCTCCGCGCCCTGCTTCACCGCGCGGACGGCGAGGTCGATCGAGCCGTAGCCGGTCATCATGAGGACCGGAACGTGCGCGTCGATCGCGTGCAGGCGAGGCAGGAGGGCGAGGCCGTCACCGTCGGGGAGGCACAGATCGGTCAACACGACGTCGGGACGAGACGCCGCGAAGATGCCCGTCGCGCTCTCGCAAGAGTCGGCTTCGATGACGCCGAAGCCGAGGCGCCGAAGAGCGCCAGCGACGCCGGATCGGAGCGCAGCGTCGTCTTCGACGACGAGGATCGTGCCCAGCTTGTCGGGCGTGGCGAGGACCCCCATGGAATCATCGAGTATATGAGATTAAGTGACGAACGGAAGGCTGTGACTCGCGACAAGCGTCGCCCCGTCGATCGGCACGACGATGCAGAAGCACGTCATACCTCCTAGGGCGGATGTGACCTCGAGGCGCGCTCCGTTCTCGCTCACGATCTGCTGCGCGATCGACAGACCGAGGCCGGTGCCCGACGGCTTGGTCGTGAAGAACGGGTCGAAGATCCGTCTCAGGTTCTCGCGCGAGACGCCGGGGCCGTCGTCGATGACCTCGAAGCGTACGCTCGGAGATGGCAAGTGAACCGACCGGATCCGAAGGGTGACGCGCGAGGGTGAGCCGGTCGCGTCGAGCGCGTTGTTGAGGAGAATGACGAGCGCCTGCGCGACCTGGCGATCGTCGACGTTGACCTCGGGCAATTCGACCTCGGTCTCGAGGACGATGTCGCCGTCGTGCCCGCGCAGGCGGGGTCGAATCTCCGCGAGCGCGAGCGAGGCGATGTGCGCGGGCCGGCGCGGCGCGCGCTTCGGGGCGGCGGGTCGCCCGAACTGGAGCGACGTTCGAACCAAGCGCTCGATGCGCTCGACCATCTGGAGGATGAGGCCGACGTGCGGAGCCGACACGCCTTCGTCGCGCAGGTCTTCGGCCAACGATCGGAGGGCCGCCACGGGGTTGCGCACCTCGTGCGCGAAGCCGGCGACCATCGTGCCCATCGCGGCGAGGCGCTCGAAGCGCGCGCGATCGGCCTCGCGCCGCTTCTCCTCTCGGACGTCGCGGAACACGAAGAAGAAGCCCGAGCGGTCGGTCGACGCGCTCTCCGCGCGGCTCGCCACGAGCTCGAGATCGAGATCGAGGCCCTCCGCCGTGTGGAGGCGATACGCGATCGAGCGCCGCACCTCGGGCCCGAGCAGCGCCTCCGGTGCATGGGAGAGGGCGAGCAACTGCGTGACGGGCACCCCCGAGAGATCGGGCGCCGCCTCCAGCAGCGCCGCCGCTGCTCGATTGATGAACGTGACGGCGCCGCGAGCGTTCGTCGTCACGACGCCGACCTCGACGCCGTCGAGGACGGCGCGACAGAGTCGCGTCCGCTCGACGAGCGCCGCGCGGGCGCGACCGAGCTCGACGACGACGGCCAGGCGCCGGCGGAGACTTCGGTCGGAGAGCGCGACCGCGTCATCGGCGCGCAAGAGCGTGACGACCGAATCGGGGACTTCGCCCTCGGCCACGAGCAACAGAGGGAGCCCGGACAGCGCCGGCGTCGCGCGCATCGCGGCGAGCGCGGTGACGGACGCGCGACGCAGATCGAAGACCGCGGCGATGTGCCCGCCCGTCGTCGTCAGCGCGTTGGGATCGACGCGGACGAGGGGAGCCGACACCGCGGCGTCGTCGAGCTCCGGTGCGTCGCCGACCACGAGGAGCGATCCTCCGCCCGGTCCGGCATCATCGAGCACCGATTGCCCTCGCGAGGATCGCGTGGAGCCGGTCGCCTACGACGTGCTCACGCTCGTCGACGGTGAGGCGTCGCTGGAGCTCTCGCTCGAATGCCTCGAGGAACGCGGCGACGTCGGCGCCGGCGCGCGAGAGCGCCTCGACGGCGTCGAGCACGCAGCGCGAGAATCGCTCCGCCGTGGGCGGCTCGAGCCACAGCTCGCCGACGTAGCGCAGCATCCCGTGCTGCACGCCGAACGAGGCGGGGCCGAGCTCGATCGAGAAGCCGTGACGGAGTGACGTGCGCAGCGCCTCGACCGCGGCGACGCCGTACGCGTCGAGGAGCGCGGGCTCGAGGTGGCCGCCGCCGAGGAGCCGCTCGATGCTCGGCAAGTCGGGGCGCACCGTCCAGATCGAGCAAGCGCCGTCGTCGCCCTGCTGCGCGACGAGGACCGTCTCCGGAACGAGGAGGCGATCGAGCTGCGTGCACGCGCGCGCGCTCTTCACGAGCGCTTGACGCGCGCTCTCTCCGTCGGCGAAGGACGCGCGCGTCGACGTTCGAACGACGCGGCCGGCGGCGACGAACGTGACGACGCCGTCGCCGTCGAACGCCGCGCGGAGATCCGGCGAGAGGCCGAGCGAGCGGACGATCTTGCGTCCCGTGTGCGCGGGCCAGATGAACCCCGTCGGCACCTCGTGCGACGGGAGCGTCGGTGAGTCAGGCGTCTCCGCGGTGCCTGAATCGGCTCGCGAAGGGCCTGCGCCGGTCACGGCGGCCCTGGCGATCTCGTCCGCCGCCGCCGCGGAGGCGATGCGCAGCGTCTCGTCGTTGGCCAAGCACGAACGCACCTGCTCGAGATCGAACGCGGCCTGCGCTTCTTCGAGGAGCATCTCGGCGGCCCACTCGGGGTCGATCTGCTCCCGCGCGAGGCGCGCGAGCACCTCCGCGGCGGTCTCGGCGCGGCGAACGTCGACGCGGAGGTCGCGCTCCGATTGCGCCTGAATCGCGTGGACCACCGCGCGGATCGCGGTCACGAACGTGTCGACGACGCCCACGCCGTCGCTGGCGATCGCCTCGACGACGGGGGCGGTCTCGCGCCCGAGCGCGCGGATCGTCGCGGCGCCGTCGAGCGCCCCGGGGCGATCTTGCTTGTTGGCCTGGATGACGAGCGGGATCGTTCGCCCCGCGGCGCGCGCGATGTCATCGTAGAGGGCGAGCCCGCGCCGGGCCGCGGCGAGGGCGGGCTCGCGACCGTCGCAGACGTACACCACGACGTCGGCGGTCGAGAGCAGGTGCCTTCGCCGGTTCGCGAGCGCGGCCTGCCCCGGGACGCTGAGCACCTGGCAGAGCAAGGGAAAGCCGCACACGACGCCCGCGGTGATCTGCATCCAATCGAAGTAGAGCGTGCGCCCGCGCACGTCGGCGGGCGTCACGAGCTCGCAGCTCTTCTGTGCGGCGAAGAGCATGCAGAGCTGGCGAAGGTTCGTCGTCTTTCCGGCGAACGCGATCCCGTCGTAGACGACGCGGACGGCCATCCTCTGTTCGATCGGATCATAAATCGGCATCGCGTCTCCCCGAGTCGGGCGATCGTCGTGCCTGCGCTCGAAGGTTCAGCAAGCGCGCGGGGCCGTAGGCGCTCGTCTCCCCCGCGACGACGACGCCGCCGTGCCGAAACGCGACGATCGCGGTCGCCTTCGCGCGCGCGGGCCGCGCGACGGCGTAGAGCGCGCTCTCGTCGCTGAACGTCGCGACGACGTCGAGGACGGACGCCGCCCACTTTCCTACGCGCAGGAGGACCCTCGCCGCGCCGGGGGCCGAGCCGAACAGCGCGATCGGCTCGGGGAACGCCGCGTCGACGGGGCGCACGAACGCGGCGGCCCAATCGCCGTCTTCGAATGACGCGTCGAGGATGGGACGCACACGCGCCGCCGTCTCGCCGTGCCGCGTCGCGCCGACGTGCGCGAGCAGCTCCGCCGTCGCGAAAGTGAAGCGCGGGCTGTAGCCCTTGCCCGAGCGCGGGCGCCAGGCCGCGCGCGCGCTCTCCGTGCAGAGGAGCGCCAGGCTCTCGGCGGTGTGCTGGAGGAGCGCGTCGCGAAACGCCTGAGCGTCGAGCAGTCGGGTCTCGACGAGGTGCTCGCCCAGCGGCGCGCCTCTGGCTCTGCACGCCCGGAAGAGCTCCTCCATCGCGTTCGGCGCGAGCGCCGCGCGCGCGGCGAGAAGCTCCGTGAGCCGCGGCGCGAGCCCGCGCGCCGCGGCCCAGCAGACGCGGCCGCTCTCGACGAAGACGATCCCGCGCGGGCCCTCCGCGCCCGACACGGCGATCTCGCCGACGGCGTCGGCGCCGAGCGCGTCGACGAACGCGCAAGCGTCGTACGAGCTCGGGAAGCCGACGTCTCGCTTCGTGGCGACCTTCGTCAAGCGTGTGGACCCACCTGCTCTGCGATACGGCGGATCCACGTGCGCAAGAGGGCGACGTTGGTGTCGCCCGGCGCCAGCCCGACGACGACGAGATCCCGGCGGGTCGGAACGCGTGCATACGCATGCACCCACCGCGCCGACGCGACGAACGATTCGTCGCAGGCCTCGTCGTCGACGTCGAGCTCGTCGTCGGCTCCCGGCGGCGGTGGAGCCGAGCAGAGCTGCGCGGCGGAGAACGCGGCGATCTCGACGTCGTCGCGCTCCACCTCGTCGCCTCGCAGCTGCAGGCCGAGGAGGAGCCCCGAGCGCGTATCCATGCACGCGAGCGCGACGGCGTCGGGCCGAGACGCGAGGGCCTCCTTCATCGCGACGTCGATTCCCATGGGGATCCTCGTCAGCCGACGCGGTGGCAGTTCTTGGTGACCACCGTGCGCACGATGGCGATGTTCGCGCTCGAGCGCTCGGCGGCGAGATAGATGAACATCGTCGGCGACAAGATCTTGATGAAGTGGATCTGGTCGCCGAGCGTGAGGATGATGTCCTCGAGCGTCGTCTGCAGGCCGAGGGCCTTCATGATCTTGAGCTTCTGTTTGACGAGCTCGCTGTTGTACGCGCTCGCGACGGCGAGATCGAAGTCGGTGCGCGTCGACTTGACCGCCAGCGTCATGCCGGAGTCCAGGTCGACGAGCGACGCGGCGACGAACCCCGGGATCTCGGAGGCGAAGAGGTCGAACACTTGATTCGTTTCGGTGGGCATTGGGCACCTCGGTGGGAAAGATCACGCAAACCAGCTCTTCTTGACTCTCTTGAGCTCGTCGACGAGGTCGTCCAGGCGGGTCTGGACGGCCCTCGCGCGCTCCGCCGCGCGGCTGAGCGACTTGCCGCTCTCGGCGCGCAGCGCGTCGACGCTGCTCTGGAGCTCGCGGATGCGAGCGTCGGTGTCTTCGAACGCGGTCTCGGCGCGCGCGCGCGCGTCCGCGGCGTGGGCCGCCGCGGCCAGCTCGGATCGCTCGAGGGCGGCTCTGATGACGACGAGCTCCGCGCGAACGTCGACGAGGTGCTCGCGAACCGTCTCGCGGAGAACGCGCCGTAGCGCGTCGAGCAGCGGATGCGCGGCGTCGTCGCCTTCGCCTGCGGCTTCGGCCGGCGCCGGCGACTTCTCCATCGCCGCCAAGATCTCGCCGAGCGTGACCTCGAGCGTCGCGAGCGCCTCCGGACCGGCCGCGTCGTGGACGACCACGGGCACGCTCGCCCGCTCCGCGCGCGCGAGGAACGCGCGGACCTCCGAGAGGGAGGCCTCGTTCATCGCCTCGGCCTCGGGGTGCGCGTCGGGAACGAAGACGACGCCGTCCGCGTCGCGCAGGAGATCCTCGAACCGGGCCGAAGCGTCGGCGCGAGGCGCGACGACGCTCACGAGCACGTCGCAGTCGCGGAAGCGCCCGCGGTCGGTGGGGTGCCAAGCGAGCGCGATCGTGTCGCTGGCCGGGTCACTGCTGACCCGGACGTCGTCCGAAGCTCGCTGGAGGAGATCGACGATCGTCGCGACGCCCGCAGGTGTGGGGCCGACACAGGCGATCTTCGCTTCGATGCGATGCTCGCGCACGTTCAGGTAGGCCACACGGGCTGCCTTCGCAATCGATGTACCACCGCGCGCGTATCGGCTTTTCGTGCTCTTGCTCGGCGGCCGTCCAAGATCCGGACGCGCGTCCGTTCGGTTGCTGGACGACGCGTCGCGCGCTCGCGCTGGTCGCCAGGGTTGCCATCGCGCGTTTCGCTCGGCGCGCGAGGATCGAGCCGACGGCGCGCGACGGCGGCGTCCCGTGGCACGCGCACTGCACCAGCGCTCGCTCGATGACCGTCTGGGGGAAGGATCGCAGCATCGTCCTTGCCGACGACGAAGAGGCGCTCGCGTGGTCGCTCGCGGCCCGCCTCGTCAAGGCGTTTCCCAACTACCGCGTCGAGACGGCGAAGGACGGCGAGTCGGCGCTCGCGCTCGTGGAGAGAGCGCCGCTCGATCTCCTCATCGCCGACATTCGAATGCCGGGCATGAGCGGGATCGATCTCGTGATGGGGGCTCGCTCTCTCTATCCCGATCTACCGGTCATCGTCATGACCGCGTTCAAGTCGGCCGACGTCGCGCGCCTCGACGACGGACCGTTCACCGGCTTCCTCGAGAAGCCGTTCGAGTTCGAGAGCCTCGTCGAGCTCGTCGCCAACGCGCTCACGCCGGCGAGCGAGGGCTTCTCCGGGGCGATCTCCGTCCAGACGCTGCCGGACATCGTGCAGCTCTACGTGCTCTCCAGCGCGACGGGCCTCCTCCGCGTGAGGCACCGATCGTTCGAGGGACAGATCTACTTCTCGCAAGGCGCCATCCTCCACGCGGTCTCGCCGAGCGGGACGGGCGACGACGCCTTCCACGAGATCATGATGTGGAGCGCGGGCGAGTTCTCGATGCGCATGGGCGTCGCCGCGCCCGAGCGCTCGCTCCACTCGAACTGGCAGGAGCTGATCATGGAGAGCGTTCGTCGGATCGACGAGGCGCGCCGGTCGAGCCCGCCCGGACCTCCCACGGCGGGTGCGACGGGCTGGACGCAACGCCCGCCGTCGATCTCCGACGACGAGCTCGATCAGGCCTTCACGGACTTCGCGGAGGAGGCGATCTCGTTCGCTGCTCCGCGCGCACCCGAAATCACACCCGAACCCATGACGGAGATCCCCATGAACATCAAAGACAGCCTCGCCAAGCTCAATCAGATCGACGGATTCGTCGGCGCGGCGCTCGTCGACTCGGAGAGCGGCATGCTCCTCGGGCAGGAAGGCGGCGGCAACCTGAACCTCGAGGTCGCGGCCGCCGGCAACACCGAGGTCGTGCGCGCCAAGCGCAAGACGATGAACAACCTCGCGCTGAAGGACGGCATCGAGGACATCCTCATCACCCTCGGCAAGCAGTACCATCTGATCCGTCCGCTCCGTGCGCGAAACACGCTCTTCTTCTACGTCGCCCTCGATCGCCAGCGCGCGAACCTCGCGATGGCGCGCCTCGCGCTCGCGGACGTCGAGAAGGATCTCCAGGTCTGATTCGACCCGCCGCGGCGGGGCGGAGAGGAACGAGAGGCGTCGATGATCGCCAAGACGTCCATTTTTGCGCTCGCCAAGGCTCTCGAAGGGATCCCGGTGCTGGGCACGCTGAGCGGCACCCCTGCGGCGCGCGCCGGGATCCGTTACGGAGATGTCCTCTTGTCGGTCAACGGCAAGAGGACGAAGACCATCGCCGATTACATCGAGGCCAAGGCTCTGCGGCCGGACGGCATGGACATCGTCGTGTTCCGTACGGGCACGGAGAAGATCGAGCACCTCGTGTACGACGAGCCCGCGGCGCCCGCAGACCCCGCCGCGATCTTGGCCGAGCTCGTCACGCTGCGTATCGCGCCGACGACCTTCGACGGCGAGGGCGGCGGCGGCGGCGCTCCGGCGTGAGGGCTACTCGACGCGCTCGAGCACGACGTCGTCGATGAGGAAGCAGCCGCCGTCGGCGCCCGCGCCCACGACGTTCACGTACTGACCCTGCGTGACGACGAGCGTCGCCTCGAGGCGCTGCCACGCGTCGGTCAACGTGATGTGGGGAGACTGCACGATGTCTCGCTCCTTCCACGGCGGATTGTCGAACGTGCGGAGCATGATGAACGCCTTGGTCGCGACCGGGTAGCCGGGCGCCTTTCGAACCCACATCGCGGCGTAGAAGACCGAGCCCACCGGTGGATTGTCGACGTGGCCGCCGTCGTCGATGGAATAGAAGGTCGACCCGTCGGAGCACACGCGGCACGACTTCGCGCCGCTGCGCGCGTACGCGCTCTCGGAGGCGAGGGTCGAGCGGTACGCTCCCCAGAAGTCGCAGCCCGTCTCGAAGGTGCCGTTCTTGTGGAGGTTCGGTCTCGTCGCCGCGTCGACCGTCGCGTCGACGTCGATCGAGACGTCGGGCGCGTTCGTCGCGTCGCTCGCGACGCTCGCGTCGCCGGTCGGCGCGGCGTCTTCGGGGGAGATGGGATCCTCGCCGGTCGAGAGGCCGCCGAGCGGCGTGAGCAGGCTGCACGCCGAGATCGTCGCGGCGAAGGCCGCCGATCCGATGACGTGCGAACCTGCTCGGTGAGAACGCCGCATCAGGGCGCTTCGGGCAGGGCCGTGGCAGGGTAGACGGCGATCGGCCTCGCGCATCGGCCGCCGGTGCGGCCGTACTTCGTGAGCACGGCGAAGCCGCCGCTGTAGTTGTGCCCGATCATCGAGTTGGCGTCGAAGTGCGACGTCTCGAAGCTCCCGTTCCGCGTCCACGGGCGGTTTCCGGTCGTCGCGGTGCCTGCCTGCGCCGTGATCTCCATCATGTTGCCCGCCAGATCGCGATGGCCGTAACGGCCCGCGCCCGCCGGGTAACGGCCCGGCGGCGCGACCGCGACGGATTGATCGTCGGCCTGATTGACCATCGCCTCGGCGAGAGCAGCGCGCGCGCGGCCTTGGAGCGGCGCGCGGTAATCGTTGACGAACGCGCTCGCGTAGTTCCACTGGAGGTTCGCGCGCTCGACCCGCACGAGCAGATCGGCGCGCTGCTGCGCCGAGAGGTTCACGTTGAACACGCTGTACTGGCCGTTCACCGCGTCCGCCGGCGGCGTGTACCCGTAGTTGTTCGTCGGCCCGACGACGTGCGAGCCCGACGACGCGAAGCCGATCGCGCGCGACGCGACGTCCGAGCCCCACGGGAACCTTCGGCCGTTGCTCATGCCGTTGCCGCTGCCGTTGCCGCCGTACGCGGCGTAATACTCGTCGAGGGTCTCGAGGCGACCGCCGTCCCACGCGCAGAACGCCGCGAGGATGAAGTAGGTCACGCACGTCATCGACTTCTGCTCCACGCGCTCGCGCGAGACGACGTGCTGCGCCTCTCCGCTGAACACGCGCTCGTCGTCGGTGAGATAGAACGTGCGCGAGCCGTACGCGCCCGGGCCGATGTAGCAGCCGAAGCCGTTGAGCCCGCCGGGCTCGTTGTTGTAGCGATTGCCGCTCACCTGGTTGAGCGCGCCGTAGTTGCACGGCACCGCCGGACCGCCGCTGGGGTTGCACGTGTCCGTCGGGTGGTTGGCCTGCGTGAACCCCGTCGGCAAGAACTTGTCGAGCGCCGCGGGGAGCTGATTCGGCGCGAGGATGTTCTCGCGGTTCGCCTGCACCCAGCCCTGCACGTTGCCGCCCACCGCGTCGAGGAAGCGACGGATGCGCCCCGACGTGACCTGGTACTTGTCGAGACGGAACGCCGTCGCGTTCGACCAGCCTTCGAGGTTGTACGCCGGGACCTCCGCGCTCGCGCAGCAGTCTTCGTTCGCGTTGCCCGCGACGTCGGCGTCGCCGGTGCCGCAGGTGGTGCCGCCGTTGCGCATCGTGCAGCTCCGCGCGAACGCGCACTTCTTGGCGTGGTTACAGCCCGTGCTGAGGCAGTCGACGGCGTTGATGCACGTGAGCCCGGCCACGCAGCCGGGCGCGCCCGTGTCGGTGCCGACCGTGCTCGAGCCGCAGTCGACGTCGGTCTCGTTGCCGTTCTTCACGCCGTCATTGGCCGTCGGCGCCGCGCACACGAGCGCGTCGCACACGCCCTCGACGCAGTCGGCGGGGACCGCGCACTTCTTCGTCGGCGCGCACTTCGTCACGCACGAGCCGCCGCAGTCGACGTCGGTCTCGTCGCCGTCCTTGATGCCGTCGGTGCACGTCGGCGCCTCGCACTTCTTCGCGGGGTTGCAGACGCCCTCGCAGTCGCCGTTCACCGCGCAGTCCTTGCCCGCCTTGCACGCGGGCGCGCCGGTGGTGCCGCCGCAGTCGATGTCGGTCTCGCCCGCGTTGCGGCGCCCGTCGGTGTGCGCGTCCGGCGTGACCGCGACGCACTTGTTGGCGGTGCAGACGTCGCTCTTGCAGTCTTTGTCCTGGCTGCACGGTTCGCCGATCTCGCACGCGACCGGCAGGCCGACGCCGCACGTCTTCCCCGCGGACGGCCCGCACATGCCCCCGACGCAGCTCCCGCTCGTGCAGTCGGTGGGTGCGACGCACGGCGCGCCGTCGCACGCCTTGCAGGGACCTCCGCAGTCGATCCCTTGCTCGCCCTGATTCTGCTTCTTGTCTTCGCAGCTCCCGGGGGAGCACACGCCGCCGACGCAGTTGAGGTTCGCGCAGTCGCCGTCCTTCGCGCAGGCCTCGCCGATCTCGCACTTCTTCACGGCGGGATCGCACGGCAGCGCAGCCTCGACCGTCGCGTCCGGGGCGGCGTCGTCGCCGCCTGGCGGCGGCTCCTCGCCCGGCGTCGCGGTCGAGCACGCCAACACCATCATCGAGACGCCCAGGACCATGGTCCCCGCCGCCAGTATGCGCATTCGTAACAGCGTACCGCGCCTCCGGGCGCCGGATCGAGGGCGCTTGCGGAAAAACGTTTCGTGTGCGAAGTATTCTGCCTTCTACGAGGTAAATCGCTCATGAACATGCGGGAGTTGGTCGCCGATCTCGAGGCTCGACGCGCCAAAGTGCGCGAAATGGGGGGCGCGGAGCGGGTTCAGAAGCAGCACGATCGCGGAAAGCTGACCGCCCGCGAGCGCATGGCGCGCTTCTTCGACGACGGCGTCTTCTTCGAGATCGGGGCGCACGGCACGCAGATGGGCATGTCCGCCGGCCCCGACGGGACCGACAAGCCCGCCGCCGATGCCGTCGTCACCGGGTTCGGCAAGGTCGACGGCCGCATGGTGTGCTGCGCCGCCTACGACTTCACCGTCAAGGGCGGGAGCATCGGCTACACCGGCGAAGAGAAGGTCACGCGCCTCCGCCAGATGAGCCTCCGCGGGCGCTGGCCGATCGTGTGGCTCGTCGACTCGGGCGGCGCGCGCATCGATCCGGGATCGAGCCACGGCGACATGATCTCGCTCTTCGCCGGATCGGGGCACCTCTTCCGCGAGCAGGTCGTGATGAGCGGCGTCGTGCCCCAGGTCGCCGCGATGGTCGGCCCGGGCGCCGCCGGCACCGCGTACATCCCCGGCCTCGCCGACTACGTGCCGATGGTCAAGAACGTCGGGAGCCTCGCGCTCGGCGGCCCTGCGCTCGTCAAGGCCGTCACCGGTCAAGACATCGCCGAGCAAGATCTCGGCGGATCGAAGATCCACGCGGAGACGAGCGGCGTCGGCGACGGCGAGTTCGAGAGCGACGTCGCGTGCGTCGAGGCGACCAAGAAGTACCTGTCGTACTTCCCTTCGAACTGCGACGAGGAGCCCCCCGTGCTCCCCGTCACCGATCCCATCGAGCGGCGCGAGGAGTCGCTCCTCGATCTGCTCCCCGAGTCGACGCGCAAGCCGTACGACATGTACAAGCTGATTCGCGCGATCGTCGACCACGGCGAGATCTTCGACATCAAGCCGCGCTTCGCGCGGAGCATCATCACGTGCCTCGCGCGCATCGGCGGCCGGAGCGTCGGGATCGTCGCGAACCAGCCGAGCTGGCTCGGCGGCATCCTCGAGAACGACTCGGCCGACAAGGCCGCGCGCTTCATGCAGATCTGCGACGCGTTCAACGTGCCGCTCGTCTTCCTCCAAGACGTGCCCGGCTTCATGGTCGGCTCGAAGGTCGAGCACGCCGGCATCATCCGCCACGGCGCGAAGATGCTCCACGTGATGAGCGCCGCGACGGTGCCGAAGATCACCGTCGTCGTGCGCAAGGCCTACGGCGCGGGCTACTACGTCATGTGCGGGCGCGCGTACGAGCCGGATCTGATCGTCTCGTGGCCCACGGGGGAGATCTCGGTGATGGGCGCCGAGGGCATGGTCGGCATCGCCGCGCGGAAGCTCTTCGGAGGCGCCGAGCCGCCGCCCGAGGCGAAGAAGATGATCGTCGAGCAGATCCAGAAGAACATCGACATCTACAAGGTCGCCGGCTGGGGCCTCGTCGACGAGGTGATCGATCCGCGCGACACGCGCATGGCCATCGCGTGGGGCCTCGAGCTCGCGCGTCACAAGAAGCTCGAGCGCCCGGCCCGCAAGCGCGGCGTCATCCCGGTGTAGGCGCCCGTCACAGGCGCTTCGGAAGAAAAACGAAAAACTCTTGGGACGCGCGTCGAGGCCGCGTGTCAACGAGGTGAGCGGGCAGTCGAGCCCGCCGCTTACAGGAGTTTGACGATGAAGAACGTGTACTTGGCGGGTCTCGGTGTGCTCCTCTCGATGTCCGTCGCGTGTGCGGCAGAGACCGACCCGGGCGCCTCGAACGCCCGCGCCGGCCTCGCGAACCCGTCGTCGGTCTACTGCGCCGACCTCGGTTACACCGCCGAACCGGAGAGCTGCACCTTCCCCGACGGGACGAGCTGCGAGCTGTGGTCGTTCTACCGCGGCGCGTGCGGGCAGCAGCACTCCTTCTGCAACCGCCATGGCGGCCAGGTCTCGGCGAAGTCGGAAGACATCGGCGACGGCTTCACCACGACGTTTGCGCTCTGCACGCTTCCGAGCGGCGCCACGTGCAAGGAGCAGGACTTCGCGGCCACGGGCCGTTGCGACTCGCCCGCGGCGCTGTCTCCGTCGAGCGCGCCTCTCGAAGCGCGGAGCGCCGTCGACGTTCTCACCAGCGATCCGCAATGAACGGCTCAGCGGTGTGACGTGACGTGAAGACTTCGCTACGCTCGCGGGCATGACGTCGCGCTTTGCTTCTCGTGGGATCGCCGTCGGTCTCGCGTCGGTCGTGCTCTCCGCGTTCGGCGCCGCCGGCTTCGCTTGCGTCGGCGACGGGCCCGTCCTTCCGCCGGCGGAGGACGGCGGAGCGAACGGCGACGCCGCCCCCGCCGATCTCTGTGACAAGTACTGCACGACGGTGACCAAGAACTGCGAGGGGACGAACCGCCAGTATCGCGACGTCGCCGACTGCATGCGCCTCTGCGCGCTGCTCCCGCAAGGAAACGCGGGCGATCGGACGCTCGACACGGTCGCGTGCCGCCTGGCGAACGCCGAGGTCGCGACCGATCGGGCCGCGTGCGCGAAGGCGGGCCCGTGGGGCGGCGACGCTTGCGGCAAGCGCTGCGAGTCGTTCTGCGGCGTCATCTCGCGGAGCTGCGCGAAGCTCGCGTCGCCGCCGTACGTCGACAACGAAGACTGCCTCCGGAGCGCGTGCGCGTTCACGTTCGATCCGACGGCGGGCGACGGGCCCGATCAGGACTTCGACGGCGACGACACGCTGAACTGCCGCGCGTTCCACTTGATGCTGGCGATCGACGACGCGCTCCAAGGCCACTGCCCGCACACCAAGCGCGTCAGCGACACGTGCATGGCCCGCGACGCCGGCGCCGACTGACGATCAACCCGGACGAACGGCGGCGCACCTCACGCTCACGCGCGTCGTCGCGCTCGCGCCCATCGGCGTGACGGACGAAGGCGCGCAGCGATCGAGCTGGATCTTGAGCAGCGCGCTGCCGTCGGCGCCGACGTACTCGACGTGCATCCCGCGCGCCGTGGGCTTCTCGAGCCACTTGCTGAACGGCGGCGCGCCGCCGGCGGTGACCTCGAAGCCGATCGCGCTCGTCGTCACCGCGCCGTCCGGGCGATGCACGATGGTGATCGCGTCGAGCTTGGACGCCGATCCCGCGGGCAGGCCGTCGAGCGCGACGCGGAAGCCCGTGATGCGCCCACCCGAAGGCGAGCGCGCCGACGCTCGAGCGAGCGAGAGCACGGGCTGCGTGGTGATCGAGGGCGCGAGGAACCCGAGCTCGAGGTCGAGCGCCCCGCCGGCGCCCATCGCGGGGAGCTTGACCGAAGCGAGGCGCGCGCCCTCCGCCTTCTTCGCGACCGCGCCGGTCGAGAGGCGCACGCTCGATCGAAGCGCCTTGCCCGCGGCGAAGCCGTCGACGATCGCGCCGAGCGCCGGCGTGATCTCCGCCGACGAGACGACGAGGTTCGGCGCGCCGGGCCTCTCCGCGAGCTCCGTCGCGCGCACCGATCCCACGCGCGTCTCGCCGATCTGGAGGAGGAACGTGCCGAGCGCCTTGCCGTCGTCGGCGCGCGCCGTCAGCGGCGTGAGCGGCAAGAGGCTCGTCAGCGCGATCCTCGCGAGGGCTCCGGCTCGAGGGCTCATCGTCGGGCCACCGTGCCATCGCCGGAGCGAAGTGCAAACATTCCGTACTGTCGCGGACTTGAGTCATCTGTGGCTGAGGGCGAAGAGCCTCGGTTCGGGTGGCATCCCGACGCCGGCTGTGTCATTCGAAAGCCCGCATGATCACGGGGCGCTGGTACGCATCCTTCGCGCTCGCTCTCGCGATCGGCGGGGCCGCGTGCGGTGACGGCGGCGCCGCCGCCGCGCCGCCCGAGGTCGCGAGCGCGTGCGTCGAAGGCTTCGCGATGGATCCTTCGCTCGGCGCGTGCGTCGAGATCGCGGCGGCCGACTGTCCGGCGAACACGATGCCGGAGATCGGCAAGGCCGAGTGTCAGCCCGTCGGCTGGTCGGCCGCGTGCCCCGAAGGGTTCGAGCGCGACGCGACCGGCTGGGGCTGCGTCGACAGAGTCCCGCGCGCCGCGTGCGCAGGCGCCACGCGTGAAGACATCAAGACCGGATCGTGCGTCCCGATCGGCGACTGCAACGCGCCGTTCCCTCCGCCCGCGGCCACGCTGTTCGTCGACGACGACGGCGCGGAAGACGCGACGCACTTCAAGACGCTCGGCGCCGCGATGGCCGCGGCGGCCGCGGGCGCCACCATCGCCGTGGAAGAAGGGGCGTACGCCGAGGTCATCGAGTTCGAGAAGAACGACGTCACCGTCGTCGGGCGCTGCGCGGAGAAGGTGAAGTTCACGAAGCCCGGCGGACCGAGCGGGCCGGCCGGCAGGCGCGCGGGCGTCTTCGTGCCGGGCCTCACCGGCGCGAAGCTGCGCGGCGTCACGGTCTCCGGCTTCCGCGGCGGCGTCTTGATGGAAGACGGCGAGCTCACGATCGAAGACGCGCTGATCGACGGCAACGACACGCTCGGCGTGTACTTGCGCTTCGGCGGCAAGGCGACGTTCCGGCGCTCGAAGGTTTCGAACGTGACGGCGGGCGACGAGCTCGGCAGCGGCCTCATCGTGTACGACGGCAGCGTCCTCGCGTTCGAAGACTCCGCCATCGTCGACAACTTCTTCCGTCACGCGACCGTCGACGGCAAGGGCTCGAAGCTCGAGGCGAAGCGAACGGTCTTCGCGCGCAACACGCCGCGCATCGGGCAGGAAGACGCCGCGGGGATCGCGGTCATCGACGGCGCCGCGCTCGCGCTCTCCCAGAGCGCGGTGCTCGACTCCGATCATCGCGGCGTCATGGTCGAAGGCGAAGGCAGCCGCGCCGATCTCGACCAGAGCGTCGTGCGTCGCGTCGCGGGCACGCTGAAGAAGAGCGGCGGCGTCGGCATCTGGGCCGCCGCGAGCGGCACCGTGAAGCTCACGAACAGCGCCGTCACCGACGCGCAGGTCCTCGGCCTCTACGTCACCGGCGGTCCGCTGGAGAGCGCGCCGGCCAGGCCGGGTAAGGCGATCCTCGAGAAGACGACGTTCATCGGCGTACCCGAGGGCCAGCCCGTCGAGTTCGGGCGATGCGTCTCCGCGGCGGAGGCGGGCGTCCTCGAGATGCGCGACGCCGCGGTGATCGACTGTCCCCAGGCGGGCGTCGCCTTGCAAACGTCGTCGATCGGCACGTTCGAGCGCCTCTACGTGAAGGGATCGCGACCGCTCCAGAGCAAGCTCAATGCGTTCGGCGGCTTCGGCGTGATCGTGGAGGAGAAGTCGCAGGCCACCATCACGTCGAGCTCCTTCGTCGGCAACACGCTCGCCGGCCTCACCACGGTGCTCGACGCGGAGACGACGGCGGAGGCCGTCCTCGTCCGCGACACACGCGAGATCCCGGAGCTGACCGCGGGCGCCGGTCTGCAGATCGCGCGCGGCGGCAGGCTCACCATCTCGCGCTCGGCGTTCGCTTCGAACACGGTCGAGGCCGTGCTCGTCGCTTCGGGCGGACTGCTCGCGATGTCGGCGTCGACCGTGCACGGCACGCGCTCCGTCGACGGCACCTTCGGTCACGGGATCGCCGTCTTCCCCGAAGCGCGCGCGGAGCTCGACGGGGTCGCGATCTTCGACAACCCCGGCGTCGGCCTCGTCGCCGACGGCGGTCAGGCGTTCGTGCGCGGCGGCCTCTTCGCGCGGAACGCCGTCGCCGTTCACGCGCAGAACGGAACGACCATCACGCAGTCCGACGTCGCGCCCGCAGATCTCGGCGGCGGCGAGATGCGCATCTCCAGCTCGACGCGCTTCGCCGAGAACGGCACGCGCGTCGGCAGCGGCCTCATCGAGCTGCCGAACCCGCCGATCGAATGATGAAGCGCCTCGCTCTCGCTCTCGTGCTCTGCGTCGCGGCCTCGTGCGGGTCCGATCCCGCGCCCCCGGGAGGGGCGCCCGAGGAGGAAGGCGGCGCGCCGCCCTCGGGCGAGGGAGGCGCCCTCGACGCCGGCGGCGACGCCGCGAGCGCGTGCCCCCGCAAGCCTCGAGAGGCAGATCGCCCGCGCAAGGTCGTCATCTCGCATCCCTTCAAGGCCGCGGGAACGAAGGGCACCGCGTTCGAAGTGCTCGATCTCTCCGCCGCGGGCGCGCTCACCAAGGCCAACGTCACCTTCGACATGGGCACGGCGAACCAAACGCCGATCGTGTTCACGCCCGACGGCGCCGTCGGGCTGGTCGCGCAAGACGACGGCTCGGTCGGCGCGTTCGTGCTCGACGACGCCGGCGTGAAGGTCGTCCACGCCGCCTTCACGGGCGACTTCTACGCGCACGCGATCGTCGTCGACGCGACGGGGACGCGCGCGTTCGTGCTCGACGCGCAGACCGACGACAACGGCGGCGGCGTCTACGAGCTGGCGATCGGGTGCGACGGCGCGCTCACGAGCAAGGGCCGCGTCATCCCCGGCGGAACGGCGCACGCGATGACGCTCTTGCCGGGCGATCCGACCAAGGCGCTGCTCTCCGCGGGCAAGGCCTTCGCGTCGCCGGCGGGCGACGACGCGCACCTCGTCGATCTCGGCGCGCTCTCCCTCGTCGCGAGCGGCAAGGCGTACGGCAGCGGCAACGCGATCGTCTCGTCGGTGGCGGTCATGCCGAACGGCAAGCACGCGCTCGTGGCCGACGACAGCGCGGTCGCCGGCAGCCGCGTCGCGGTGGTGACGCTCCCGGCGATCGCGCCCGTGCAGACGCTCACGACCGAGTATCCGGCGGCGGTGGTCGCGTCGCCCTTCGGCAACGCGGCGCTCGTCTTGAACGACGACAGCACCGACGAGCTCACGGTGCTCTCGTACGACGAGCGGAACACGGCGGCGCCGTTCGCGATCAAGGGGCGCGTCGCGTACCAGTTCCCGAAGCCGCAGATCCCGATCGCCGCCGCGATGATCGAGCGCGGCGCGCTCCAGGGGCGCGTGCTGATCTCCGAGAACCTCGCCGTCCGCCAGGTGCAGTTCACGCCGCAGGGCGACGTCACCGACGTCGAGAAGTTCTCCGTCGGCGCCGGCATCCCGAACATCGTCGGCGTCGTCGGCGTCCAGCCTTGACGGCACCGGCACCGGGCGGGCGCGCGCGGCTCCGCGAGCGCGGCCTCGCTCCGTGTGCGTTGGAAACACCAAACCTAGCCGTTATGCGCATCATGCATACTGTGCGAGGTTGAATCGAGTTTTGCGACAGCGTCCACGCAACTCCGGCGGAGGAGCGAAGGGCTCGAGCGTCCTTCGATCGCATCACGCGCGGCGAGCTGGCCAGGCCCGCGCGGAGGGCGGCGAGCCGTGGCAGGAGCGCGGCGTAAGGGCGTTCAGGAACGAGGCGTCGTGCTCGACGCTGGTGCGTTCAGCGCGAAAGCTCGTGGGCATGCTCCTCGGCGTCGCGGGCGCCGCAGATCCCGTCGACGGCCACGTCGTCCTGCTCGCGCGATCTCCGTGCGCTCGATCCGACCGTCATGATCGTTCGCGCTTGACGGGGTCTCGCCTCGCTCGCTCGTCGAGGTGCCTCACCTGTTCGGTCACGGCTCGACCTTCGCACCGCAGGCGCGGGCCGCTTCTTGGAGGACGTGCCTGTCGCGCTCCGCGGTCGTCTTGTCGATGCCGCCGGAGTTGAACCACGGCGGCAGCGGCACCTCGTCGGCGGCCTTGCCGACGGCCTCGTCGCCCTTCTGCGCGGCGCACGCGCGCGTCGTGAGATCGACGAGCAGCGCCATCCCGCCGTGGTGCATCAGCGTCGCGCCCGGGCTCGTTCCCGAGCCTGTCCACCGCCTGTCTGCGCCGTAGTCTTGATGTCGCTCGAGGAGCCTGGCGGCCTCGCGGATCCCGCCGGCGGTCTCGGGCTGCCGGGTGATCGTCTCGAACAAGCCGTCGATCGCCGCGAGCTGCGCCGCCCGCGCGCCGACGCCGAGCCGCGTCTTCCGCGCTTGCTCGCCGAGCACCGGCGCGCGGTCGGTGAAGGAGAGCCACGCGGGCGCGCTCGCGTCCGTCGTGTCGCTGCTCGCGGGCACGCTCGCGGGCGCGCTCGCGGCGGAGCTCGCGCCCGCGTCGGCGTTCGTGCTCGGCTTCGCGCATCCGATCGCGAGCATCATCGAGAGCCAGAAGGAGAGTCGCGCGTCCACGACGCCGAACGATATCAGCCCTTGCCGAGGATCTCCGCCCAGCCGTCGCGAACGGGACGCAGCACGCGCCGGATCTCCTCGAGCGCCGCGCGATCCTGCGTGAGGTTGGCGGCGAGCAGACGCGAGCGGCAGAACGTGTAGAGCGCGGCGAGGTTGTCGCACAGCTCGGGCGCGTGGCTGCGGTCGAGGCCGCCCTCGAGCTGCTCGAGGATCGCGATGCACCGCCCGATGCGCTCGCCGGAGCGCGCGCGGTCGCCCTTCTCCATCGCCGCCTCCGCCTCCGACGAGAAGCGAATCGCGCCGTCGAAGAGGAGCAGCACGAGCTCGGCCGGCGAGCACTGCTTGACCTGCGCGTTGCGGTACCGCAGCGCGACCTCGTGGGGCAGGTGCATCGCGCTCATAGGTTGTTGCCTCCGAGCTTCGGCATGTTCGAGATCGCCGACGACATCGATTGATAGCGGCCCACGGCTTGGTCCATGTTCGAGAACTGTTTGCGGAGCTGCTCGCCGTACATCACGAGGCGGCCCTCCATCTTCGTCTTCGTCGTCGCGAGGCGCTTGCTCTTCGCGCCCAACGCCGCGATGCGCGCCTTGATCGCGCCGCCGTCCTTCGTGACGAGCCCGTCGACCGTCGACATGAGCGTCGACATCATGCCCGTCGCGCCCGTCACGGCGTCGGTGACGAAGAGCCGGCGCACGGCGTCGGGATCGGCGGACATGGCGGCCGCCAGCTTCTGTTTGTCGAGCGAGAGCGTGCCGTCGGCCTTGGTGATGAGTCCCATGCTCCTCAGGTTCGGGTGCGAGCCCGTCGCGCCCGGCACGGCATCGGAGATCAACTTTCCGAGCCGGTGAAGCGCGGTCCGCACGGCGGAGTCGGCCGCGAGCAGCGGGTTCTGCGCCTTCTGCGCGCCGAAGCCTGCCGCGGCGTGCCCGCTGTTGACGACGTCGTTGTACGCCGTCACGAACGCCGTGAGCTTCTGCTCGAGCGCGGTCGGATCGGCGGCGATCGACACGGTGGCGGGAGAGGTCGTCACCTTCGTCAGCGCGAGCTTCACGCCGGCGATGGCGCCCGTCACCTGGTTCGACGGGCTCGTGATCGCGATCCCGTCGATCGTCAGCGACGCGTCCTGCGCCGTCTCGTAGGTGCTCCCGGGCAGCGAGAAGCCGAGCGAGACGCCGTTCTCCGTGACCGTGAACTCGTTCGCGGCGCCGGTGTCGAGGCCTTGCAGGAGGAGGCGGTGCGACGTGCCGTCGAAGATGACCGACGCGCTGACGCGCGCGCCGCTCGAGGAGATCTTCGCCGCGATGTCGCCGAGCGAGTCGGTCGCGAGCACGTCGACGGTGACGGGCGAACCGGCGCCCATCTGGATGTCGAGCGAGCCCGTGAATCCGAGCGCCGCGGCGCTCGACGCAAACGTCTCCGACCGCGACTTCTGCGCCCGCGCGAGCGCGGCGACCTCGACGTCGAACGAGCCGATGCTCGCCGAGCCGGTCGTCGTCGCCACGATGGCTGGGTCGTTCGACGTTGCCGCGAACGACGAGAAGCCCGTCGGCGTCGAGAGCGCGAGCGCCGCGGTCTTGAGCGCGGCGAGCTTCGAGGAGAGCGACGTGATCGTCTGCGCGGCGGCGTCCGTCTGGAGCTTCTTCGTCTCGATCTGCGCGATGGGCTGGCGCGCGACGCCCATGAGGCCGTCGACCAACGCCCCCGTATCGATGCCCGACGCAAGACCACCCAGAGAAACCGCCATGCCTCACCTCGCTGGATACGTCTCGCGCGCGCCTTCCCCCCGAGGCGCGCGCGAGCCTTCGTGTCGTTCGATCAGCCGCGGAGCAGCTGCATCGCGAGCTGCGGGCTCTGGTTGGCCTGCGACAGGATCGCGGCGCCCGCCTGCGCGAGCACCTGGTTCTTCGACATGCTCGCGGTCTCGGCCGCGATGTCGACGTCACGGATGCGGCTGACGGCGGCCGACATGTTGACCTGCTGCGCCTGCAGACCGGAGACCGCGAACGAGAAGCGGTTGAGCGACGAGCCGAAGCCCTCGCGCACGGTGCTGAGCGACTGGATGGCGTCGTCGATCGCGGTGATCGCGGTCTGCGCGTTCGCGAAGCTCGTCACGTCGCCGCCGCCGACGGCGAGGCCCGCGGCGTCCGCGCCGCCGAAGCTGATCGAGATGCGGTCGGTCGAGGCCGTGCCGATGCCGACCTGGAAGTCACGCGACGCCGCCGCGCCCGAGAGCAGGCTGATGCCGTTGAACTGGGTCGACGCCGCGATGCGATCGATCTCGGAGAGGTTCGCCTGGTACTCCGTGTCGAGGTTCGTGTAGTCGCTCGTCTGGAGGTTGCCGTTCGACGCCTGCACCGCGAGCTCACGCATGCGCGTGAGGAGCTCGTGGATCTGCTCGGCGCCGCCGTCGGCCGTCTGCACCATGCTGATGCCGTCGTTCGCGTTGCGCTCCGCGACGGCCATCGAACGCACCTGCGCGTTCATCGACTTGACGATGCCGAGGCCCGCCGCGTCGTCGGACGCGTCGTTGATTCGATAGCCGCTCGAGAGCTTGGCGAAGTTCTTCGAGAGGGCTGCCGCCGTCTTCCCGAGCTGGCTCTGCGCGACGCTAGAGGCGGTGTTGGTTTGGATGACGACTGCCATGATTCTCTGCTCCTTGTTGAGGACGAGCCTCGATATGCCGGAAGCGCCGGCTGCGCTTGGGTGCCGCGCTTCGTCGGCTTCAATTCCGCGAGAACGGCTTCGCCGCGCGGAACTTGATGATCGCTAGGCGTCTTCGTCGTCGTTCTCGACGCGGCGCGAGCGAAGAGGAGCGCGGCCCATCGCGTCGAGCACGCGGTCGGCGTCGAGCGCGTCGCCCACGCGCGAGAGCCCGAGCGCGCTGACGCCGAGCCCGGCCGTCGGCGCCCCGGCGGCGCGGGGCGCCGCTCCTTCGCGGGCGCTCCCCGAGGCGCCCAGCAGGCCGGTGAGGCCGCGCGCGTAGTCGGCCTCGGAGGCGGTGTAGTACCCCGCGCGCTTCAGCGCGCCCGCGAAGCCCGCGACGTCGCCGCGCGCGGCGGGTGCGAGCGCGCCGCCGAACCGCGTCTTCATGGTGCGAACGTAGTCGAGCGCTCCTTCGTCGAGCGAGCCGTACGCCCTGAAGCCGTCGCGGATGACGATCTCGCGCCCTTCGATGACCTCGCGCGTGCGGCACTTCGCGGTCGCGCCGGACGGCCCGCGGCCCTTGATGCCGCCGAAGTTGAAGTTGTACATGCGGTCGCCGCTCGCGGTCTCGAGCGACGCGTGCGCCGTGAGGACGTCGACGAGCTGCTCGGGCGGCGGCGCCCCTTCGGTGTGCGCCAGCGCGCGGCGGATCGCGCCGCGGATCTGCTCGCGATCGACGCGCGTGCGCTCGGGCGCGACCTCTCGCGCGGCCGGTCCCGCGGGCGGAGCGTAGGGCCCGATCGCCGCGCCGATCTTCATCGCTACTCGACCGCCGTCGGGACCGTGGTGAGGAGCTTGCGATCGATCTCGCCGAACTGATCGAGCACCTTCTGGAACGCCTCGAACGTGCGGCTCGCCGTCATCAGCTCGGTCATCGCGACCATCGGCTGGGCGTTCGACTCCTCGAGCGCGCCCACGGTGAGCGGCTCGCTCGCCGCGGTCGCCGCGCCCGCGCCCCCGATCGCGAGGAGGGAGCTGCCCTCGGGCTCGAGCGCGTCGGGCCGCTCGAACTTGACGAGCTTCAGCTTGCCGGCGACGCCGTCGCCCACTTTGACCGAGCCGTCGGGATCGATGCGCACCTCTCCGGCGCCCGACACCTTGATCGGCGCGCCGTCTTCGCGCGCGACCGGCGTGCCCGACGCGGTCTTGAGGGTGCCGTCCTTGTCGAGCGTGAGGTTGCCGGCGCGGGTGTAGCGCTCGCCGCGCGGCGTGGTCACCGCGAGGTAGACGCCCGGCGGCAGCGCGACGTCGAGACCGCGCTCGGTCACGCGCGTCGCGCCCGGCGTCGTGTCGATCGCCGTGCGCGAGGTCGCCGCGTAGCGCAGGCCGCCGTCTCGCGCGACGGCGCCCGCGAGCGCCTGCCGGAAGACGGGCCGCAGCCGCTGATACCCCGTCGAGGACGCGTTCGCGACGTTGAGCGCCGTCGTGTCGAGCGCGTTCTGCTGCGCGACCGCCCCGCTGAGTGCAACATACACGCCCTTGCTCATGGCTCTCTCACTCCTTGCCGATCGCGGCGCGGAGCCTGTGCACCGCCTCCGTGTGAAGCTGCGCGACGCGCGTCTCGCTCACGTCGAGGATCGTCGCGGTCTCGCGCGGCGTGCACTCCTCCGTGTAGTAGAGGGCGAGCAGCGCCTGGAGCTTGTCGGGCAGCGCTTGGATCGCGCGCGCGACCGCCGACGCCATCTCCTCGCGGCGCGCGGGATCGTCGCCGAGCTCGACGCCGTCGGGATCGACGTCGAGGTCGATGACCTCGAGGCGGTTCATCCCCGCGCGATCGAGCGACGACAGCGTCGCGTGGTACTCGGCGAGCGGCAGGCCGAGCTCCGACGCGATCTCCTCTTCGTCCGGGGCGCGACCGAACCGCTTGGAGAGCTCGCCGATCGCGCGCGCCAGCTTTCGCGACGCGGCGCGGGCCTCTCTCGCGTGCGCGTCGAGGCCGCGCAGGAAGTCGAGCATCGCGCCGCGCATCTTGTAGGTGGCGTACGCCTCGAACGCCGCTTCGTCGGCGTCGTCGCTCGCGCGGGCGAAGGCGTCGACGAGGCCGGTCCACGCGCAGCTCGTCAAGTCGGCGACGCTGATCCCGGCGGGCACCTTGCGCGCGAGGCGCATCGCGGCGCGCCGCACGATCGGCAGATACTTCCGGTAGTCCTCGGTGGAGAGGACGCGCGCGGCGCGCTGCTCGGCGGCGACGACGCTCACGTCGTCTCCTCGAGGACGCCGAGCGCGGCGAGCACGTTCCGGAGATCGGCCGGCGCGAAGTCCTCGGGGACGCGAGGCCCGTTGCACAAGACGGAGAGCGGGAGCTTCGCGGCCCACGCGCCGTGCACGAGGCCGCCGGGCGCCGTGGTCTCGTCGATCTTGGTCACGCAGATGCCGGTCGGGCCGAGCGGCGCGAAGGTGGAGACGATGCGCGCGGCGTCGGTCGCGCGCGTCGCGGCCGTCATGCACAAGAGCGTCGTGATCGCTCCGCCGTCATCGCGGAGCGAGGGGAGAGCCGCCTCGGGCGCCGTCGCCGTCGGCGTGCGCCCCGCGGTGTCGACGATGACCAGATCGGCCGTCTCCGCAGAGACCACCGCGGTGAGCTCGGCGCTGCTGCGCGCGACGTGGAACGACGCGTCGATGAGCTCGGCGTAGCGCTCGAGTTGATCGAACGCGCCCACGCGAAAGCCGTCGCTCGAGACGAGCGCGACCGACTGGCCCGCCATCCGCGCGCGCGCCGCGAGCTTCGCGGCGGTCGTCGTCTTCCCCACGCCGGAGAGGCCCACGAGCGCGACGACACGCCGGTTGGCGGCGGCGTCGACCCACGGCTCGAGCGGGACGAGGTTCGCGACGAGCCTGAGGACGCCGGCCGCGTCGATCGCGTCGCTCTGCTTGGCGAGCGTCGCCACGCGCGTGGCGGCTCCACCCTCGACGCCGAGCGTGCGCAGCACGGTCGCGACGCGATCGCCTCGCTTCTTCGGCGCCGGCGCGATGCCGTCGAGCGTCATCCGAATCGCGGCGAGCTCCCGCGCGAGCTCGGGAGACTGCCCGCGGGTGATGAGCGACCGGAGCGCGCGCACCTCGTTGCGCAGCTCTGCGCGCAGCGCGTCGACCTCACGCGATTCGCGGCCGGTCTCGCCGCGGGAGTAGACCTCCGCGGCAAACGGCAGCACGTCGCGCGATCGTTCGGTCTTCGATGCGGTGTTCATGAAACGAGCTCCTCGTGATGCGCGCTCATGCGGCGCTCAGACGGTCGACGATGCGGAGGGGAACGGTGGGATCGATCTCGCGGAAGGAAGCGACGGAGAGCTGCGGGACCTTGCGCTCGACGATCGCCCGCACGTAGCGGCGGAGATCGGGCGCCGTGACGACGAGCGGGGAGGCGGACCGCGACGCGAACGCCGAGAGCGAGGCCTCTGCGCGCGCGGTCAGGGTGCGGAGCATCTCCGGATCGAGTGCACCTCCCGTGCCGTTCGCGATTTCCATGAGCGAAGAGCGCAGCACCTGCTCGATGCGAGGATCGAGCGTCAACGCGGCGACGGTGCCGTCGGTGTTCTTGAAGCGCGCGGTGATCTGGAGCACGAGGCGCTCGCGCACGAGCTCCGTGAGCTGCTCCGGATCCTTCGTCTGCGCGGACAGCTCCGCCACCGCCTCGAGGATCGCGCGCATGTCGCGGACGGAGACGCCCTCGCGCACGAGGTTCTTGAGGACGCGCGTGAGGTCGCCGAGGGGGAGCATCGTCGGCACGACGTCGTCGACCAGGCGCGGCGCCCTGCGCGCGAGCACGTCGAGCAGGTGCTGCACCTCTTGGCGCCCGAGGAGGCGATGTGCGTTCTGGCGGAGCACCTCGCCGAGGTGCGTCGCGAGGATGGTCGCGTGATCGACGACCGTGTACCCGAGCGCCTCGCCGAGCTCGCGGTCGCGCTGCGCGATCCAGAGCGCCGGCATGCCGAACGTCGGATCCGTCGTGGGCTCACCTTCGATGGCCGGCGCCGATCCCGATCCGTCGATGGCGAGCACGCGGCCGTGCGCGCACTCGCCCTTGGCGACCTCGAGGCCGGAGATGAGCACGCGGTAGCCGCCCGGCGAGAGCTCCAGGTTGTCGGAGACGTGCACCGGAGGAACGACGAGGCCGAGCTCGCGCGCGAGCTCCTCGCGCAGCTTGCCGACGCGCTCGGTGAGCGTTCCGCCGTGCGAAGCTTCCACCGTCGGCACGAGCTCGTAGCCGAGCTCGATCGAGAGCGCGTCGACCGTGAGGGCCGCGTCGACCGCCTCGGCGGGCGATCGGGGCGCCGGCGCGGCGTGCTCGGCCTCGGCGCCGGCGGCGCTCGCCTTCGCCGCGATGCGGCGCGCGGCGAACACGATGGCGCCGGCGAGCGCGAGGCACGGCAGCGCCGGCATGCCGGGCATGAACGCGAGCACCGTCAAGATGATGGCGGTGATGATGACGGCCGGCCGTCGGCCGAAGAACTGCGAGGCGAGCGCGCGGCCGAGCTGCTCGCCGGTCGCCGTTCGCGTCACGACGATGCCGGAGGCGGCCGAGATCAAGAGCGCGGGGATCTGCGAAGCGAGCGCGTCGCCGACGCTGAGCACCGAGAACGTCTCCGCCGCGCGATCGACGGGCATCCCGCGCGAGACGCCGAGGACGAGGCCGCCGATCAGGTTGATCGCCATGATCAAGAGGCCCGCGATGGCGTCGCCGTGGACGAACTTGCTCGCGCCGTCCATCGCGCCGAAGAAGTCGGCCTCGCGCTCGAGCTCGCGCCGGCGCGTGCGCGCCTGATCTTGCGTCAACGCGCCGGCGCCGAGGTCGGCGTCGATCGCCATCTGCTTGCCGGGCATCGCGTCGAGCGTGAAGCGGGCGGCGACCTCGGCGACGCGCCCCGCGCCCTTCGTGACGACGACGAAGTTGATGACGGTCAGGATGAGGAAGACGACGAGGCCGACGAGGACGTTGCCCTCGACGACGAAGCGGCCGAACGCCTCGACGACCGATCCCGCGGAGCCCTGACCCTCGCCGCCGTGGAGGAGGATGAGGCGGGTGGTGGCGACGTTGAGGCTCAGGCGGAGGAGCGTCGCGACGAGCACGAACGCCGGGAACGCGCTGAACTCGAGGGCTTGCTCGATGAAGAGCGCCGTCAGGAACACGCCGATCGAGAGCGCCATCGACAGCGCGATCAGCGTGTCGAGCAGCACGGGCGGCAGCGGGAGGATCATCATCAGGATCACGCAGATGATCCCGACGGGTACGACAGCGTCCCAGAGGCGATTCTTATCGTCCGTCGCGGCGGCTTTGGCCGTCATGCCCTCCGTCAAGCACGCCGTGTGCCGCCGAAGGCTCCTCGCTTCTTGAGGCGATAGACGAACGCGAGCACCTGCGCGACGGCGGCGAAGTGGGCTTGGGGCACCGGTCTGCCGACGGGCACCTCCGCGTTGAGCGCGCGCGCGAGCGGCCGATTCTCGAGGATCGGGATCGCGTGGCGCCGGCCTTCCTCGCGGATCCGGAGCGCGACCTCGTCGACGCCCTTCGCCACGACGACGGGCGCGGCGTCACGAGGTCCGTAGCGGAGCGCCACCGCGACGTGCGTCGGATTCGTGACGATCGCGTCGGCGCCTTTGACGGCGCCGATCGCGCGCTGCCTCGCGAGGGCGCGCGCGCGGGCCTTCATTCGGCCCTTCGCCTTGGGGTCGCCGTCTTGCTGGCGCGCCTCGTCCATTCGCTCCTGGCGCGTCATGCGCATCTCTTTCTGCAAGGAGAACCAGGCCTGCGCGTAGTCGATCGCGGCGAGCACGAAGAGCGCGGCGACGAGGGCGACGACGACGCGGAGGACGCCCGTGACCGCGCCCTCGGCGGAGGCGGCGACGGGCGCTCGTGACGCCGCGAGCACGACGGGCAGCTCCCGGGCGAGCGCCTGCCACGCGACGACGCCCACCGCCGACACGCGGAGCAGCGAGAGCCCGAGCTCGACGAGGTTCGTCTTGAAGGCGAAGAGGCGCTCGAGGCCGCTCTTGGGATCGAGCCTGTCGAGCTTCACCGAGATCGCGTCTGTGTTGATCCTGAAGCCGACCTGCGCGGCGCTCGCGAGCACGGCGAGGACGGCGGCGGCAGCGAGCAGCGGCGAGACCTCGCCGACGATCGGCGACGTCGCCGCGCGCGTGGCGCCGACGACGCCTAGGCGCTCGAGCGCGGAAAGATCGCCGATCGAGCGCTCGAAGAGGTTCTGGGCCGCCGCGCGGAGCGCCGCGCGCGTGGCGAAGAGGCCGACGAGGACCGCCGCCGTCGCGACCAGACCCCCGAGATCCTTGGCCTTCGCGTAGCGGCCTTGCTTGCGAAACTCCTCGCGCCGCGCGTCGGTCGCCTCGAATGACTTCTCGCCGTGCGACTCTGCCACCTCACCGCACCCCCAGCACGATCCGCTCGAGCACCGAAGGCACCTCGGCGAGGTGGGCGACCACCGCGGCGAGCGTGTCGCCGGCGCCGACCGCGAAGACGAGGAAGCCGCTCGCGAACATCAGCGCGAGGCCGACGCTGAAGATCTGGAGCGACGGCGCGGCGCGGGCGACGAGCCCGAGCGAGAGCTGCACGGCGAGCGAGACGGTGAGCACCGGCATGGCCAGGCCGAGCCCGCAGTCGATCGAGCGCGACGTCCACGTGAGCAGCCCCGGCAGGAGCGCCGCCGGATCGGGGAACGAGCCGAGAGGCACGATGCGCACGGAAGCAATGACCGCGCCGATGACGACGCGGTGCGCGCCGACCGCGAAGGCGCCGAGCGTCGCGGCGCCGGTGAGGATGCGCGCGAGGGGATCGTCGTTCGAGCCGTGCAGCGGATCGTACGAGGACGCGAAGGTGAGCCCCATGGCGTGGGCGAGCGTCGCGCCGACGACCTCGGCGGCGCTCATTCCGATGCGGAAGACGAAGCCGATGGCCGCGCCGGTGGCCGCCTCGGCCAGCGTCGCGAGGACGACGCCGGGCCCGATCGCGCCGCCGGGGCCCGTCACGCCGGCGGGCGGGGCGATCGGCGCGACGGAGGCCGCGAGCAAGAGCACGAGGCCGATCTTGATCTTCGTCGGGACGAGCGGCCCGGGGAACGGCGACACCGCGACGAAGGCGCTCATGCGCGTGGCGACGAGCGCGAAGGCGATCGCCATCGAGATCGCGAGATCGCGGATCATCGGACGACCGTCTCGATGCCCGTGAAGCAGCGGCGGGTGTAGCCGATGAGGCTCGCGGAGAGCGTCGAACCGAGGGCGACGATGATCGCCGCCACGCACACGAGCTTGACGATGAAGCTGAGGCTCGCCTCGTTCACCTGCACGACGGCCTGCGCGAGGCCGACCGCGATGCCCGCGAGGAGCGCCGCGGCGAGCAAGGGGCCGCCGACGTACGCGACCGTCGAGAGGGCGTCGACGACGAGGCGCGTCGGGTCCATCAGCCGAAGCTCCGCAGGAGCGATCCGACGAGGAGGTGCCATCCGTCGACGGCGACGAAGAGGAGCAGCTTGAGCGGCAGGCTGATGCTCTGCGGCGGCATCATCATCATGCCGAGCGCCATCAAGACCGCCGCGACGACGAGATCGATCACGAGGAAGGGAAGGAGCACCATGACGCCCATCTGGAACGCCGTCGTGAGCTCGCTCACGACGAACGCGGGCGCCGCCATGCGCATCGACACTTCCTCTTCGGTGCGCGGCATCGGCGCCTTCGCGGCGTCGTAGAAGAGCGCGAGATCCGCCTCGCGCGTCTGCCTCAACATGAAGGCGCGGAGCGGGACGACGCCGCGCTCGATCGCCTCCGTCTCGTTGATCTTGCCGGCGACGAAGGGCTCGTAGGCGTCTTTGGCGATCGCGCTCGTCACCGGCGCCATCGTGAACGCCGTGATGCAGAGCGCGATGCCGACGAGCACCTGGCTCGGCGGCGCTTGCTGCGCGCCGAGCCCTTGCTTGACGAACGAGAGCACGACGGCGACGCGCGTGAACGACGTCATCGTGAGGATGATCGCGGGCAGGAGGGAGAGCAGCGTGAGGATCGCGAGCACCTTGAGCTGCGGCGCGACCCCCGCCGAGCCGCCGAGCGCGCCCGCGAGATCCGGTGTCATCGCTTGCCTCCGAGCGCGAGTGAGAGGCCGCGCGCCTGGCCTTCGATCTCGCGCGGCGCGCGCTTGCGGCTTTGCGCGCGCGGCTTCGGCGCCGGGGCCGGCTCGATCGGGTCGAGATCGTCGTCATCGGCGTAGCGCGCGGTGGCGAACGCGGCGCGGGCGCTCGAGCGCGCGGGCGCCGGCGCGGCGGGCGCGGGCGGCGCGCTCGCCGCGGGTCCGAGATCGAGGCCTCCGAAGAGCGCGCGGGCGCGCGCGCCGATCTCGCTCGCGGTCTTCGTTCGCGCGGCCGGCTCCTGGCGCGCGATCTCCTGCGGGGCCGTCGCTTCGCTCGGCGCGTCGACCGCGTCGTCGTGGCCGTCGAGGATCGCGAGCGTCTGCATGCTCGACGGCGTCACGCCGACGAGCAGGCGCATGCCGCCGACCTCGACCACGGCGAGCTCGCCTCGCAAGCCCATCGCCGTGCGACCGACGACCCGCACGGTCGCGGGCTTCGCGACGGCCTTTCCGTCTCGACGTCGCTTGCGCCAGGCGACGAAGCCCGCCGCGCCGAGCAACGTCGCGAACGCGACCTTGTAGAACCACGGCGTCGAGGTCGGCTCGCTCGAGAACGTGACCGGCTTGCCCGGGCGGAGGGCGAGCGGCGCCGGAGCCGGAGCCGGCTCGGGCGCCGGAGCCGGCGGCGTCGGAGCCGCGGTGTGGGTCTCTGTCGCCTGCGCCGGAGCGTCGGCGAGCGCCGGCCCGGTGACGGCGAGCGTCAACGCCATGACGGTCGTCGAGAGCGCGCGCTTCATCGCGCGCTCCCTTCGGTCGTGACGATCTCGGTGATGCGGATCCCGTAGCGATCGCCGACGACGACGGCCTCGCCGCGCCCGATCAGGCGGCCGTTGACGAAGAGCTCGAGGGGCTCACCGGCCCCCTTGTCGAGCTCCACCATCGCGCCCGGTCCGAGCTTCACGACGTCGGCGATGCGCATGCGGCGGCGGCCGATTTCGAGCGTCAGCTCGACCTCGACGTCGCGCAGGAACGCCATGCCGCCGTGCGCGGGCTCCGGATCGTTCTTCGGGGTTGCTTGGATGGGCGGTGTCGATTCCATGACGGCGCTCCTCGCTCGGTGGGTGCGGAGGAGAGACCTTCAAGCGGCGTGCCCGACGAGCTCGAGAGCGATGTGCGAGCCGCGCGTCGTCGGCGTTCCCTGAAAGAGACGACGATCGCCCACACGGAGCTTCACCGGCGCGTCGACGGCGAGCGGGAGGGTCAACAGATCGCCGACGCGCAGCGACGCGAGCCTGGCGAGGGAGACGGAGACGGATCCGAGCTCGGCGACGAGCTCCAGCTCGACCTCCGACACCTCGGCGCGCCGCTCGGCCGCCGGTACGCGCGCTCCGTCGTCGCTCCGCGCGAGATCGCCGTCGATGGCGGCGGCGGGGACGAGCAACACGACCTTGCCCTGCGATTCGCCCGCGCCGACGGTGACCGTGCACGCGACGAGGACGGACGCCGGCTGTCCGTCGGCGCCTCCGGACGCGATCTCGAGCGGGGCGCCGAGCGCGCCGAACACCTCGTCGAAGGCCGCGACGAGGCTGCGCGCGAGGCGCGAGGCGAGCGCGGTCTGCGCGGCGCTGAGGCCGCGCGGATCGAGGCGAGGGACGTCGCCGCGGCCCGCGCCCAGCATCCCGTCGAGCCCGTGCGCGACGAGGTTGGCGTCGAGGATGATCGCGCCGAGCGCCGAGCTGGGCCCCACGCGCAGCGGCGTGAGGTGATGCGGGCGCGCGACGTCGCCGAGGATCTCCGACTCGAGCACCGAGCGCGCGGGCTCCGCCGACACCGCGATCTTGCGGCGCGCGAGGTGCGGGAGGCTCCGCATCACGGCGCCTTCGAGGGCGCGCGCCTCGCTCGAGAGCAGATCGCACGCGCGTCGCGCGCGCTCGCCGGCGAGCGCGAGCTTGACCAAGCCCTGCGCCTCGTTCATTGCGACACCAGATCGGTGATGAGCACGCGCTGCGCGGTCGACGCTCCGGCCTGCTTGCAGCTCTCGAGGAGATCGGCGCGAAGCTTGTCGGTGTGCGGATCGATCGCGTCTTCGTACGAGAGCGAGCGCACCCGCGAGAGCAGGGCGTCGCGGATGCGCGGGGCGAAGGTCTTCATGCTCTCTTCCTTCGTCGTCGCGTCGAACTCGACGGCGACCGTGAGCTTCACCGGGTGCGTCTTCTTGCCGGCGTCGACGACGGCGACGAGGAAGGGATCGAGCGCCATCGTCGGGCCCGGCGGCGGCGCTTCGGCCTTCGGCGCCGCCGCGTGCGCCGGATCCTCTCGCTTGACCGCCGTCCGCGCGCCGCCGTAGGCCGCGCCGCCGGAGAAGAGCGCGGACAGGAGCAGCGCGACGAAGGGGAGGAGGCTGCTCTTGCCCGCGGGCGCCGCGGCGGGCGCGGGCGCCGCGGGTGCTGCGGGGGCTTCTTTGGGCTTGCTGTCGGGCGTCTCGCTCATGGCTTGGCTCAGTGCTTGATGTTCATCAGCTCTTGGAGCATCTGATCGGCGGTGGTGATCGTCTTCGAGCTCGCCTGGAAGGCGCGCTGGTGCGAGATGAGCTCGACGAACTGCTGCGTGATGTCGACGTTCGATTGCTCGAGCGCGCCCGCGATGAGCGATGCGCGTCCGCCCGAGCCGACGAGGCCGATGGCCGCCTCTCCCGACTCGCGCGTCGCGATCCAGAGGTTCTGCCCCGCGCGGCCGAGGCCGTCGTTGGCGCGGAACTTGGCGATCGCGAGCTGGCCCGCGGGGATCGTCTGCCCGTTGGTGTAGACGCCGCGCACGACGCCGTCGGCGCCGATCTTGATGCCGCTGAGGTCGCCCGACGCGTAGCCGTCTTGGCTCTGCGAGGAGACCGAGCTCGCCGATCCATACTGCGTGAGCCCGTCGAGGCCGGTGCCCCCGGCCGCGGTCGACGTGCCGAAGTCGAACGTCAACGGCTGCGCGGCGGTGGCGCCGACGAAGCTCACGGCCGCGGGGCCGCTCGCCACGCTCTCGAGCGCGCCGGCCGAGTCGAACGTGAGGCTGCCGCCCGCGATCTCGACGCTGCCCGTCGGCGGGCCGCCCTCGATGTCGCTCCCCTTGGCGAGCACGTGATACTCCCACGCGCCGGCGCCCGTCTTGCGGAAGTAGACGTCGACCGCGTGCCCCGTCCCGAGAGAATCGTAGACGGTCATCGACGTCGCGAGGTTCGACGTCGCGCTCGGGTTGCTCGGATCCCACGGCGCCGTCGGAGGCGTGGCCGACGAGTCGAGGTTCGCGGTGATCTTCATCGTCGACGTCGGCTTCGGCGGAATCGGCGCGCTCGGCAGCTCGATCCGTCCCATCGAGGTCTTGAAGCGACCCGTGCCGTCCGCCGCGAAGCCTTGGACCTCGAGGCCGTCCGCGTTGACGAGGACGCCGTCGTGGCGAAGCCCGAGCTGGCCCGCGCGGGTGTAGAACGTCCCGTTCTCGCCGCTGACGACGCCGCTCACGACGAGGAAGCCGTCGCCCGAGAGCGCGACGTCGGTGGCCTGGCCGGTGTTCAGGAGCGCGCCCTGCGCGAACAGCTGCTGCGGGCGCGTCATGCGAACGCCCGCGCCCGGCTCGTTGCCTCCGACGGCGGCGCCGAGCACGTTCGCGAAGTTCGCGCGCGACTGCTTGAAGCCGATGGTGTTCGAGTTCGCGACGTTGTCACCGACGACGCCGAGGGCGCCGGCCTCTGCGGTGAGGCCCGAGACGCCGGCGTACATTGCTCTTTGAATGGACATCTTCGATTTCTCCTTACGCTTCCTCGAGAGGCGCTCGCAGCCGAGCGCTCAGCGCGTCGTGCCCTCCGCCGGGGGCGGAGCGACGACGCCGACGAGATCCGAGATCGGGCCCGACGAGCCGGTGTCGAGCGTGAGCTCGGGGTAGCCCTTGTCGAACGTGACCTTCGTGACGGTGCCGGTGACGTCCTGGGTGCACGAGACCGGCACGCCGTCGGCGGTCTGGGCCTTCACGCGCAGCGTGTAGGTGCCCTTGGGCGCGGCCTCGCCGCGCGCGTCCTTGCCGTCCCAGGTGACCTGGAAGGCGCCGGCCGGGCGCGGGCCCAGCTCGATCGTGCGAACGACGCTGCCCGTCGCGTCGACGACCTCGACGGCGACCTTCGCCGCGGGACCGTCGAGCGTCGCGGCGGACGTCGTCGCGGTGATGCCGTCGAAGCTCATCGTCTGTCCGCGCATCGTCACGCGCTTGCCGACGAGCGAAGTCGCGTCGCTGTTGGCGATGCCGAGCAGCTGCGCCTTCATGTCGTCGAGCCTCGCGGACTGCGCGATCGACTGTTCGACCATCGCGAACTGCGAGAGCTGTGAGACGAACTCGGTCCCTTCCATCGGCTTGAGCGGATCCTGGTGCGAGATCTGGGCCACGAGCAGCTTCAAGAAGGCGTCGCGATCGAGCTGCTTCGCGCCGGCGTTCGACGCCGCGCCTACGCCCGTCGTGTTGCCCGGCGCGCCGACCTGCGAGATTGGATTGCCCATGCGTACGCTCAAAGCACGAAGCGGGCCCGCGTCGCGGCGCGGGCGCGCGGCGCGGGCGCGCTCTCGTCGCCGCGAGGCTCGTCGCGATCGTGCGCGGACGATCCCGCGCCGCCGCCCTGGCGGCCTGCGGAGTCGGAAGCGACGCTGGTCGACGTGCCGGGACCCGTCACGCTCACGCGCGCCGCGCGCGCGTCGGATCGGAGCTCGAAGGCGAGCTCGCTCGCGTGATCGGCGATGGCGCGCGCGGTCTCGGCGCGATCGGCCTCGAGGCGGACGTGGATCTGCGCGCCGGAGGCTTCGTTCTCCGCGCGGACGCCGACGCGGCCCGCGCCGCCCATGTCCACTTCGGCGTGCACGCCGCGCCGGAGCGCGTGGTGATCCGCGGCGGCGCTCGCGGTGTCGCGCACGCGCTCGCGGACCTCGTTCGAGAGCCTCGACGCGGCCTCGCGAGGCGGCGCCGCCGTCGGCGCTCTGACGGAGAGTGTCGGCCGGCCGTCGTTCGGCGCCGTGATTCCGACGGGCGCGCCTTCCGGCGCCTCGGGCGCTTCGCCGGCCTCGTTCGCCTCGACGAGCGACGCGTCGAGCGCCTGCGCGAGCTGCGCGGCGGCGGGCTGCGCCGACGCCTCGCGGCGGCGTCCGACACCTGACGGCGCGTCGGGTGCGATGATCGTCGACGTGCGCGCGAGGGGGATCGCGTCGGGCCGCGCGGCGATCGCGGGCGCGGTCGCGCGTGGGGTCGCGCCTGGGGTCGCGCTCGGGGTTGCGCGTGGGGTCGCGGTGGCGGGCGCGACCTCGCCTCGGGGCGGATCTTCGACGGCGCTCGCGCGAGGCGCGGTCGCGCCGACGGGCGCTCGTGGCGTCTCCGGCGTCATCGTGATGGCTGCGCTCGCCGCCGGCGCGACGCCAGCGAACGTGCGGGTGAGGTTCTCCTCGCGGGGGCGGGCGACGTCACTCGCGACGCGCGGTGCTGCGGTCTCGCCGTCGCTCGCGCTCGCGCTCGCGTTCGCGTTCGCGCTCGCGTTCGCGCGAGGCAACGCGCTCGCGTTCGCCGTCGGCGTCACGCTCCTCGCCTCGGTGCCCGTGGGCGCGTCGGGGGGCGGCCCGGCCTCGACGCGGGCTTCTCCGCTCGGATTCGCGTTCAGATCCGCGCTCGGACTAGCGCTCGGACTGGTGCTCGAACTGGCGCTCGGACTCGCGCTCGGATTCGGCTTCGCTTCAGCGTCCGCGCTCGCGTTCGTGGTCGGTGTGACGATCGTTCGCGTCGTCAGCTCCACGGGCGCCGGAGCGATCGCCGTCGCCGCCCACATGCTCGCGAGCACGTCGCTCGAGATCGTCGGATCCGTCGCCACGTGCTGCTCTGCGTCTTCGTCCCCGTGGGAGGTGCCCTCCGCCGTCGACAGCTCGGCTTCGAGCAGCGCCCCGAAGACGCCGGCAGGCACTGCCTCGTCGCTCGTCGCCAACCGGGCCGTCGCCGGCACGTCGAGACCACACAGCATGCCGAGCGCTCCGCTCGCACCGTCGTCACTCATCTCCCGACTCCTCCCGGCACATGCGCGCCGCGTGCTCGTCGGCGATGCGCGTCTCGGCGCGACGATCGCGCGCGGCGTCCTCGCGTTCGAATCGTTCGACGAACAGCTCGATCTTTCGCATCCCGCGCCGCGCCGCGACCGCGGCGAGCTCGCGCTCGCGCACGTCGTTTCGCCGCTCGGCCGCGTCTCGGCGCGCGCGCGTCAAGCGATCCTGGAGCGTCTGGAGATGGGCGCTCGCTCGCGCGAGCTCCTCGGAAGACGTCGCTTCGATCGCGCGGGCGTAGGCGGCGCGGAGCGCGGCCTCGCGCTCGGCGACGATCGCCTCGCTGGCCCGAGCGGCCTGCTCGGCCTCCGCGACGGCGCGCTCGCGCGCGCTCACGCGAAGGTCTTCGACGGTGAGGAGCCGCTTCGCGCGCGCCGTCCGCGCGCTCACGGGAGCCTCTCGGCGATCGCCCCGAGCTCTGCGAGGGCGGCCTCGCGCGTCACCGCCTCGCGATGCGACTGCCGCACGAGACCCTCGATGAGCGGCGCGACCACGCGCGCGGCGTCGACGCGCGGGTCGCTTCCGCTCACGTAGGCGCCGACGCGCACGAGGTCGCGCGCGTCTTCGTCGGCGGCCATGAGGTCGCGCAGGCGGCCCACGATCCTCATCTGCTCCGGCGGCGCGACCTCGGGGGCGACACGCGAGATGCTGCGGAGCACGTCGATCGCGGGGAAGAGCCCGCGATCGGCGAGCGCGCGCGTGAGCACCACGTGGCCGTCGAGGATGCCCTTCGCCGCGTCGGCGACGGGCTCGGTCATGTCGTCGCCCTCGACCAAGACCGTGTAGAGTGCAGTGATCGCGCCCTCGCCCGGGCCGCCGCGCCCTGCGCGCTCGAGGAGCGCCGGGAGCGCCGCGAAGACGCTCGGCGTATAGCCCTTCGTGAGCGGCGGCTCGCCCGCGGCGAGCGTCGCCTCGCGGAGCGCCATCGCGAAGCGCGTCACCGAGTCCATCACGAGGAGCACGTTCTTGCCCTTTCGGCGGAACGACTCGGCGATCGCGGTCGCGACGAGCGCACCGCGCACGCGCACGAGGGGAGGCAGATCGCTCGTGGCCGCGACGACCACGCTCCGCGCGAGCCCTTCGGGGCCGAGCGCGTGGCGGACGAAGTCGCCGAGCTCGCGCCCGCGTTCGCCGATGAGGCCCACGACGACCACGTCGACGTCCGCGCTGCGACACATCATCCCGAGGAGCGTCGTCTTGCCGACGCCCGCGCCCGCGAAGAGCCCCACGCGTTGGCCCCGCCCGAACGGCATCAGCGCGTCGATCGCGCGCACGCCCGTGTCGAACAGCTCGTCGATCGGGCGTCGCTCGAACGCGCGCGGCGGCGGCGCGTGGATCGCGGCGCTCCCATCGCACGCGGGCGGAGGCCCGCCGTCGAGAGGCCGGCCGAACGCGTCGATCACGCGTCCGAGCAGCGCGTCGCCCGTGGCGATCGAAGCGGCGCGCGTCGAGAGGCGCACGCGCGCGTGCTTCGCGATCCCCGAGGTTCTCCCGAGGGGCGCCGCGACGAGGATCTCGCCCCGGAAGCCGAGCACCTCGAGGCGAACGGCGCCCTCGCCGACGATCTCGAGCTCGCTGCCGATCGGGGCGTCGATCCCTTCGACCTCCACGAGCTGCCCGAGCGCCTGCCTCACGCGGCCCTCCGGCTGCGAGCGCCGCGCGCGCGCGGCCGCGTCGACGAATCGTCCGAGATCGATCGTGCGCATCATGCCGCCTCGCGGTCCACCTCGGCCGCGACGTGCTCGACGACGAGATCGAGCCGCGTCTGCGCGCTGGATCGCAGCGCGACGGCGCCGTCGCGAAGCTCGGAGGTCGCCTCGGGGAGCGAGGCGTCGACGAGCACCCGAGGTGCGAGCTCGCCCCACGCGTCGTTGCCGATCTGCGCCGCGACGTCGGGGGAGACGGCGATCGCGAGCGCCTCGCCGAACGAGCTCTCGGCGAGCGCCTCACGCGCCCACGCCACGACGAGCGACGGATCGATCGCGAGCTCGCGGCCGACCACGCGCTCCGCGAGCGCCGCCGCGAGACGCACGAGCTCGCGCTCGGCGTCACCGAGCACCTTCGCCTCGAACGTCGCGAGCGCTGCGCGCGCCGCGTCGACCTCGGCCGCGAGCACGCTCTCTCGTTCTCTGAGCGCCGCGACCTCGGCGTTCGCGCGCGCGGCCTCGCTCGCCGCGCGCGCCGCCGCGCCCTCGGCCTCCACGACGGCGCGCTCGAGCGCGTCCACGCGTGCCGGATCGATCGCGTCGACGAGCGGCTCCGGCGAGGGTGCGGACGGCGGCGCAGGGACGTGCCGCGCCCACGTGTAGGGTCGCACCTCGGGAGCCGCGCGGACGATCCACGCCGGTCGCTGCACGGTCACGGATCCTCCGAGCGTCCGAGATCGAGCTGGCCGTCCGCCTCGAGGCGGAGCGCCGTGGCGACCATCTCGCGGCGCGCTGCCATGACGTCGGCCTTGCGCACGTTGGCCAGCGCGTCGAGATCGTCGCGCATGAGCGTGGCCGCGCGCGACGACAGGCCACCGAGCACTGCGCTCATGACCGCCGCGCTCGCGCCCTTCAGCGCGACGAGGAGGCGCTCGCTCGGGATCTCGCGCAAGAGCACGCGCATCTGTCGCGAGGGGACGCGCGCCAGATCGTCGAAGGTGAACATCGCCTGGCGCACGTCCGTGGCGAGCTCGGGATCGTCGGCGTCGAGGACACCGAGGATTTGCGCCTGGGCGCCGCGCCCCGTCGAGTTGAGGAGCTCGGCGGCCTTCGCGACGCCGTCGACGCTCACGAGCGTGGAGGCGTCGGACGTCGGCAGGTTGTCGGCGAGCGCCGCGGCGACGTCCTCGAGGACCGTCGCCGGCACCTGCGTCATGCGGCCGACGTTCTTGATGACATCCGATTGACGCTCCTCGCTCATCGCGAACAGGATCGCCGCCGCGCTCTTCACCTCGAGCACCGAGAGGATCGCGGCCGCGAGCTGCGGCGGCTCCGCTTCGAGCAACGCGGCGACGTCTTCGGGCCGCGCTCGCTCGAGCTTCGTGAGCGGGCTCGTCACGCCGTCTTCGAACACCGCGCGCGCGCGGTCTTCGCCGAGCACGCCTGCGGAGAGCCTGCGGAGGTAGGGCAGCCCGCCCCGAGGGACGGCCACGGCGCTCGCGGATCGGTCGAGAAACTCGCGGAAGGTTTGCTCGATCGCGTCCTTGGGGACCTCGCGCATCGTCGAGGCGACGGCGCGGAGCTTCTTGATCTCCGCCTCACCGAGCTCGGCGATGATCGGGCGGGCGACTTCCTCGTCGAGGGACAACAGGAGCAGGACGGCCTTCTCGGCGTTGGTCAGCACGTTCGTCTCTCAAGCAATTCGGGTGCCCTCGGCCTCGCCGGCGCGCGGCGCCGACTCTCCGAGCCAGAAGCGCAGGACGAGCGCCGCCGTCGCCGGATCGTCGGCGGCGCGGTCGTGCGCGCGCGCGCGGAGCTCCTCGGGCGTCATGCCGGGGTCTTCGGGCGGAGCGATGTCCGGCTCGGCGATCACGATCGCGGCGGCCGCCTTCGCGGCGCGCGCCCGGCGCCGCCAGCGACGCACGATCAGGAGCGCGACGAGCAGCGAGAGGCCGGCCGCGGCGCCGATCGCGTGAGGCACGTACTTCTGCACACGCGCGGGCAGCTGGAAGGGAGACTTGGGCGGCGCCGGATCGGCCGGCGGGGGCTCGAGGAACGGCACTGCCTCCACGGTCACGACGTCGCCGCGCTTCTCGTCGGCGCCCACGGCGCTGCGCACGAGCGACGTGAGTCGCTCCATCTCTTCGCGCGAGCGGCCGGCGTCCTTGCCCCCACCGTCGACGACGACCGCGACGGTGAGGCGGCGCAGCGTGCCGCTCGTGATCAGGCGCTTCTCCGTGACGTGATCGACCTCGAAGTTTCGTGTGTGCGACTGTCGCAGGATGCCGTCGGTCTTCTCGCCGGCGCCGGGCTTCGAGGCGCCGTCCGGGAGGTTGCTCTCGGCGCCGGGGACGCCCGTGACCGAGGTGTCGCCGGCGGCGCGCTCCGTCGTGCTCTGCTCGCTGCGGAGGATCGGCGTCTTGGGGTCGTAGCGGTCTTCGACGCGCTCGATCCGCGCGTGCTCGAGGTCGGCGCTCACGCGCACGTCGACGTGGCCGGCGCCGACGACCTTCTCGAGCATCGCCCGCGCGCGCTCCTCGAGCGTCGCCTCGAGCGACCGCGCGCTCGAGCTCTGCTCGTCGTCGCCGGCGGCGCCGCCGGCTTCGCCTTCGCGTCGCGGCTTGTGGAGGACGGTGCCCGAGGTGGTGACGACGGCGACACGCTCCGGCGCGAGGCCCGCGACCGACGACGACACGAGGTGCACGACGCCGGCCACCTCGGCGGCGCCGAGCGCGCGGCCGGCGCGCACCTTGAGGACGACGGACGCCGACGCCGGCTCGGAGCGTCCGACGAAGACCGAGCGCTCCGGAAGGACGAGGTGGACGCGAGAAGACTGCACCACGGCGATCGTGTCGATGGTGCGGGCGAGCTCGCCCTCGAGGGCGCGGCGGTAGAGGACGCGCTGCTCGAACTCGGTCGCGCCGAGGCGCAGCTTGTCGAAGCTCTCGAAGCCCACGCCGCCGCCGCGCGGCAGCCCGGCGCCGGCGAGCTCGAGGCGTACCTCTCGCACCTTCGCCTCCGGCACCTCGATGGAGCCGCCGTCGCCCTCGACGCGGTACGGGATCTTCATCTCCTTGAGCTTCGCGACGATCGACGCGGCGTCCTCGCGATCGAGGTTGGAGAAGAGCGTCGCCCAGCTCGTCTCGGTCGAGCGATACGCGACGGTCGCGCCGATCACGAGCGCCGCGGCGACCGTCGACAGCACGAGGACGCGCGCCGGCTTCGACATCGACATGACGGCGTCGCGGACGCGCGCGAACGCGCCGCGGGCGATCGCGATGAATCGGGTGAACGGATCAGAGGTTGATGCGCCAGAGCTCATGGAATGCGTCCAGAAGTTTGTTTCGAACTGCGCCGACCAGCTTCATCGAGATCTCGGCCTCTTTGACCGAGATCATCGTTCCGTGGAGATCGTCGCTCGCGCCGCGCGCGAGCGCGTCGGTCTTCGCGGCCGCCACCGCGTGAAGGCGGTTCGCCTCGTCGACCGTTCGCTCGAGGACGCCCGAGAAGTCGACCGAGGTCCCTTCGGTCGGCGCGAACGGCGACGACGTCGTCGCGTCCGGGCGGCTCGCCTCGGCGGGCGTCAGCGCGAGCTCGGGTCCGCTGAGCGGCAGCACCATCAGCGGCCGATCTTGATGGCCGCGCGCGCCATCGACTTGAGCGACTCGATCGAGGTGACGCCGGCCTCGTAGGCGCGCGTCGCCGACATCATGTTGACCATCTCGCTGACGACGTTGACGTTCGGGTACTCGACGTAGCCGTTCTCGTTCGCGTCGGGGTGTCCGGGGTCGTAGACGAGCTGCCCCGGCGTCGCGTCGGGGCGGACCTCGGTGACCTCCACCTTGTGGACGGCGCGCATGATCGGATCGGCGCTCTGCGGCGCGAGCGGCGTCGCGGCGAAGACCGGATCGAGCCGCTTGTACGGCGTCCCGTCCTCGGTCTTCGTCGTCCGCGCGTTCGCGAGGTTGCCCGCGATGACGTTCATGCGGCTCCGCTGCGCGGTCAGGCTCGAGGCCGCGACCTCCATCGCGGAGAAGACTCCAGGCGCGCCGACGCGGCTCATCCGGTCCTCCCGTCGCCCGCCGCCCACGCGAGCGACGCGAGCTCGGACGACGCGAGCTGGGCGAGCATGTCGTAGCGGACCTGGTTGGTGGAGATCTTGACGGCCTCGCGATCGATGTCGACCGCGTTGCCGTCGGCGCTCGACGCCGCCGCGTGGGGATCGTCGATGACCGCGAAGCTCGGCCCGCCGGTGCTCGCGACGCCGACGTGCCCGGGCGCGGTCGCCGCGAGGGCGACCTGCATCTCGCCGCCGAAGTCGCTCCGCGCGAGGTCGACCGGCTTGTAGCCCGGCGTCTGCGCTTGGGCGAGGTTCGACACCAGCACGTTGTGTCTCGCGAGGTGATAGTCGAGCCCGACGCGCAGCTGCTCGACGCCTTTGAGAAGTGACATGGTCCGGTCTCCCGGCGATGGACCATCCACGCGGCGTGCCACGCCTCGGTCGAACGATGGCGTGGAGCTTGCTGAACCACCGTCGCCGATGGTCAAGCTCACTCGACTGAACAACCAGGTCATCGTGGTCAACGCCGACCACATTTGCGGGGCCGAAGCCGCGCCCGACACCACGCTGCGGCTCGCCAACGGCGAGCGGATCATCGTCAAAGAGACGATCGACCAGCTCATCGGCGAGGTCGTCGCCTACCGCCGTCGGATCGGCGTGGCGCAAGGCCATGACGCTGTCGTCGCCGCCATGACGCCCGAGCGTCATGGCGATGACGCTCGGGTGCGAGGCGGTGTGTGATGGGCGGACCGATCGTCGGTGTCGTCGTCGCCATCGCCCTCATCCTCGTCGGCAACGTGATCGAGGGGGGCCACCTCGTCGCGCTCCTGAACGCACCTGCCGCACTGATCGTCATCGGCGGCACCGCGGGCGCCGTCATGGTCCAGTATCCGTTCTCGACGCTGAGCGGCGCGATGAAGGCCGTCGCCGCCACGTTCAAGAAGCCGGGCGGGGCCGAGCAGGCGCTCCTCGAGGAGCTCGTCGACTACGCGAACCGCGCGCGCAAGGACGGCATCCTCGCGCTCGAGAAGGTGGCCGAAGGCGCCGCCGATCCGTTTCTCCGCAAAGCGCTCATGATGGCCGTCGACGGGGCCGACGCGACGACCGTGACGGAGACGATGGAGCTCGCCATCGGGAAGGAAGAAGAGGACGGCGAAGACCACGCGAAGGCGCTCGAGGCCGCGGGAGGCTACGCGCCGACGATCGGCATCATCGGCGCCGTCCTCGGCCTCATCCACGTCATGAGCAACCTGAGCGACATCAACGCCGTCGGGCACGGCATCGCCTCGGCGTTCGTCGCCACCATCTACGGCGTCGGGATCGCCAACATCTTCTGCCTCCCGCTCGGCGCGCGCATCAAGCTCTCCGTCCGCAGCCGCGTGAAGTCGCGCGAGATGGTGCTCGCGGGCGTGCTCGCGATCCAGGCAGGCATGAACCCGAAGCTCGTGCGTGAGCGCCTCGCGGAGTACCTCCACGGCGATTCGAGCGCGAAGAAGGACGCGAGCGCGGGCAGCCCGGCGCGCGCGGCGGCGTGAAGCGATGGCACGCAAGAAGAAGCACGCCGAGCACGTGAATCACGAGCGATGGCTCGTCAGCTACGCCGACTTCATGACCCTCCTCTTCGCGTTCTTCGTCGTCATGTTCGCCGTCTCGCAGGTCGACACGAAGAAGGTCGGGCGTTTCACCGAGTCGTTCTCGAAGGCCGTGGGCATCGACATGTTCCCCGAGCCGGGCAGCGGCCTGATGCCCGGAGGCGACGTGCCGATGCCGGCCGCGGGCGGTCCGACGCCGCCGCTCCCGCTCCCGCCGGAGCTGCGCGATCTCGAGGTCGCGCTCGCGAAGCCGCAAGCGCGCGCCGAGGCGCCTCAAGGCCTCTCGGTCGTCGTGCGGCGCAACGAGCTCGTGATCCGGTTGTCGGAGAACCTGCTCTTCGCGCCCGGCGACGACGCGCTCCGCGAGGCGCCGACCGCGACCATCAAGGCCCTCGCGCGCGAGCTCGCGCCGCGCAACGTCGACGTCCGCATCGAGGGCCACACCGACGACCGGCCGATCCACAACGCGCGCTTCCCGTCGAACTGGCAGCTGTCGACCGCGCGCGCGACCGCGGTCGTGAACGTCCTCGCGGCGGCGGGGATCGCGCCGATGCGCCTGTCGGCCGCCGGCTACGGCGAGTTTCATCCGGTCGCTCCGAACACGAGCGACGAGGGGCGCAAGCAGAACCGTCGCGTCGACATCGTGGTCAGCGTGTCCGCGCCGCCGGAGGCGCCATGAAGCGCTTCGTGAGCTCCCTCGTGCTCGCGGCGGCGATCTGCGCGCTGCCTCGGCCCTCCGCCGCGCAGCAGTACCTGCCCGCGGCGTCGGCGTACGTCGGATCGGGCCTCGAGGGCGGCGGTCGTGGCTTCCAGCGCGCGCGCACGAGGCTTCGCCTCGGCTTCGAGCTCCGCATGGACGAGGCGCCGGAGGACGCGCTCGTCGTCGCCGGCCTCGTCGATCTCGAGCCTCGCGCGGCGTTCGGCGCCGATCTTCGCTACGTGCGCTCGCTCGGCCCGAACTTCGCTCTCTCCGCCGGCGCCGTCGGGTACTTCGTTCCGGCGACGCTCTTCGGCCCATGTGCGGGCCTCGAGGTGCGCATCCCGATGTCGAAGCGCGCCTCCTTCGTGGCGGGCCCCGACGTCGCGGTCTTCGCCCTCGGCACGGATCTGCCGGACGGCATCGTCATCTGGCAGGCGCTCATGCAGGGAGGTCTTCGTGTCGACTTCTGATCGCGCCGCGCGCGCGCTCGTCATGTTGGGCGGAGTCGTGATCGCGGCGCTGGTCGTGCGGTGTGCGCCTCCCGACGCGTGTCTGCGCCATAGCGATTGCGGATCGGGGGCGACCTGCGTGGAAGGGAGCTGCCGCGAAGGCGCGCTCGCCGACGCGGCCGCCGACGCGCCGCCGGAAGGCGCGCCGGCACCCTCGGCGCGCAGCGACGCGTCGACGCCCGCAGAAGCTTCCACCGACGCCGCGACCGACGCGCCCGTCGAGGCCGGCGACGATCCCGCCGACGCCGCGCCCGACGGATCGACGGACGAGTGACGCTTCCGTCAACGGTTCGTCGCTCGCCTGCGCGGCGCACGTGATTTCGCCGCCTCCGCGCGTCGTGCCCGCTCTGGCACCGGATCTGCACCAAGGGTCTTCACCATGTTTCGTTCGCTCCACGTCGCTGCCACCGGAATGACCGCCCAGGAGACGAAGCTCGACACGATCGCGAACAACCTCGCGAACGCCAACACGACGGGCTTCAAGCGCCAGGAGGCAGACTTCGAGGATCTGCTCTATCAGAACCTCCGCCCGCCGACGGCGAACGCCGCGGGCGGCGCGGCGCCGTCGGGGACGCAGGTCGGGAGCGGCGCGCGCGTCGTGTCGACGTCGCGCGCCTTCTCCCAAGGCCCCATCCAGCAGACCGGCAACCCGCTCGACGTCGCGATCGAGGGCAACGGCTTCCTCGCGGTGACGCGGCGCGAGGGCGAGATCGCCTACACCCGCGCGGGCGCGCTCAAGGTCGACGCGCAAGGTCGCATGGTGACGAGCGACGGGCTCGCGGTCGAGCCGCCGATCACGGTGCCGGCAGACGCGACGCAGATCGCGATCTCCGCCGACGGCATCGTCACCGCGACGCAGCCCGGGCAGCGGCAGCCGACGCAGCTCGGCCAGCTTCAGCTCGTCACGTTCCCCAACCCGAACGGCCTCTCGGGCCTCGGGCACAACCTCTACGACGCGACCGCCGCGAGCGGCGAGCCGCTCGCGGGGATGCCCGGCGCCGACGGCCGCGGGACGTTCCTTCAGGGCGCGCTCGAGGGATCGAACGTGGAGGTCGTGACCGAGATGATCGCGCTCGTTCGCACGCAGCGCGCGTACGAGATCAACTCGAAGGTCGTGAGCGCCGCCGACGAAATGATGCGCAACGCCACGCAGGTGCGCTGATGAGACCTCGTCGCTGGGCCACGCTCTCGCTCATCGGGTGGATGGCGCTCGGCGCTCACGTCGCGTCGGCGACGCCGTCCAACCCGGGCCGAACGCCCGTCCGGGTGCAACCTCGCCCGCAGCCGACGACGCGCGCGGCGGCGCCGGGCGAGCTCGCCGCGATCGTTCGAACCGCGCTCGCTTCGTCGAGCGCGAAGCTCCCGAAGGGCGCGACGATCACGGGCGTCCGCGCCGCGGCGGCCGTCGAGCTCCCGCTCGCGCCGGCGCGCGTGACGATCGACGTCACGCCCCCGCCGCGTCGCGCGGGACCCTCGGTCGCGCCGGCGGTCCTCTCGTTCTGGGGAGAGGAGAGCGTGATCGCGCGCGTTCCAGTGTCGATCGACCTCACCGTGCCGCCCGAGGCGCTCGCGCCCGACGTGCCGAAGGGCAGCGCGCTCGTCCTCGTCGTGCGTCGCGGCCTCGTCGAGGTCACGGCGCCCGCCGTCGCCGGCGCGGACGCCGACGTCGGCGACGTCGTGCAGGTGCTGCTCCGTCCGTCGGGCCGCGCGCTGCGCGCGAAGATCGTCGCGAAGGATCGCGCCGTCGCGGTCGACGAGGTCGGCTCGTGAACGCGCGCGCCGTCGCGCTCCTCCTCCTGATCGCCGCAGGCAGCGCGGCGTGCGGACCGCGGCACGTGCAGCCGTTCACGCCGCGGCAGCGCGTCTACCACGCCGGCCGCTACGCGCAGCACTCGCAGGCCGCGCGCCCTTCCTCCGGCTCGCTGTTCAGCGAGGCGCACGGCGGCTATCTCCTCGACACGCGCGCGGGCCGGGTCGGCGATCTCGTCGTCATCCGCATCGACGAGAGCGCGAATGCCTCGGGCGGCGCGAGCACGAACCTCAAGCGCGACGGCGAGGGCAGCACCGGCGCCGCCGCGATGGTCGGCCTCCTGCCGGCGCTCAAGCGCGCCTACCCGAACATGGACACCGAGAAGCTCGTCGAGTTCGCGACGAAGAACGGCTTCTCGGGCAACGGCGACACGACGCGCAAGGGCCAGCTCAGCGGTCACATCTCCGTGCGCATCGCGAACGAGATGCCGAACGGCGACCTGTTCCTCGAGGGAACCAAGGTCGTCCTCATCAACAACGAGGAGTACCACCTCTACGTCTCCGGCCTCGTGCGACCGACGGACATCAACCCCGACAACAGCGTCGCCTCGACGCGCATCGCCGACGCGCAGATCGAGTTCACGGGGCGCGGCGACATCGCCGACCAGCAGCGCAAGGGCTGGTTCGTGCGCTTCCTCGACTCGATCAACCCCTTCTGAGCCCACCATGAAGCGATCCCAACGTCGTCTCGCATCGGTCTTCACGGGGCTCGTCGTCGCGCTGGCGGCGCTCCTCTCGCCGGCCGCCGCGCGCGCCGAGCGCCTCCGCGATCTCGCGGACGTCGCGGGGGCGCGCGAGAACCAGCTCGTCGGCTACGGCCTCGTGACCGGGCTCTCGGGCACGGGCGACGACGCGAGCGTGCCTTTCACCGCGCAATCCGTGCTGGCGATGCTGCGACGCCTCGGGCTCCAGGTCGATCCCGTGCAGCTCCGGCTCCGCAACGTCGCCGCGGTCGTGGTGACCGCGACGCTCCCGCCCTTCTCGAAGCCGGGCACGAAGATCGACGTGACGGTCGCGTCGATCGGCAACGCGCGCTCGCTCAGCGGCGGCGTCCTCGTGCAGACGTTGCTCAAAGGCGCCGACCAGAAGACCTACGCCGTCGGGCAAGGGAGCCTCACCGTCGGCGGCTTCGAGTCGAAGGGAAGCACCGGCAGCTCGGCGAAGCAGGGATCGACGACGAGCGCGCGCATCCCCGAGGGCGCGCTCGTCGAGCGCGAAGTCGTGGCGCAGGTGGTCGAAGGCGGCGCGCTGCGCTTCGAGCTGCGCACGCCGGGCTTCGGCCTCTCCGCCCGCGTCACCGCGGCGATCAACCAGAAGTTCCCCGACGCCGCGACCGCGACGGACGGCGGCGCCGTCCGCGTCGCCGTCCCCGCAGGCTACGAGAAGCGCGTCGTCGAGCTCATCGCCGAGCTCGAGGAGCTCGAGGTCTCTCCGGTGCGGCGCGCGCGCGTCGTCATCAACGAGCGCACGGGCACGATCGTCGCCGGCGGCGACGTGCGGCTCGCGCCCTCCGCCGTCGTCCACGGCGCGCTCACGATCGTCGTCAAGGAGACGCCGCAAGCTTCGCAGCCGAACGCGGCGTTCGGCGCCGGGAGCACCGTCGTCGTGCCGAAGTCCGACGTGATGGTCCACGAGCCGCAGAACCCCGTCGCTTACCTGAACCGCTCGCCGTCGCTCGCCGACGTCGCTTCGGCGCTGAGCGCCCTCGGCCTCTCGACCCGCGAGCTCACGAGCGTGCTCCAAGCCATGCGCGCGGCCGGCGCGCTCGAAGCGGAGCTCGTCGTCCAGTGAGCGGCGCGCGCGTAGGTGACCCGCTCTCGCCGGCGGCGCCGCCGTCGACCAACGGCGCCGGCGACGCCGCGCGGTCGCGCGCGCTCGAGAGCGCCGCTCGCGAGTTCGAGGCGATCTTCGTGCGATCGCTGCTCGAGCAGAGCCCCATCGCCGGCAAGGGCGACGCCTACGGCGGCATGGCCGTCGACGCCATGGCCACGAGCGTCACGGCCGGCCGGGGGCTCGGCCTCGGCGAGCTGATCCGCCGAACGATCGAGGGGGCGGAGCGCCGGGCCGACGCCGGCCACGCCTCGAAAATCGACGCGAAGATCGATCCGGGCCTTAAGGAAGGCGGCTGACCGCCGTTCGAAAGGAAACGGGAGACCGAGATGCGCATTCACGACGCCTACACGAAGCTCGACCGCGCAGCGATCGCCGCGCGCGCGGGGAACGCGAAGGCCGCAGACAAGGGCGTCACCGACGCGGGCGGCGCCGGATCCGCCGAAGGCGCGACGCGCGTGAACGTGTCGGCGCGCGCGCGCGATCTCTCGGCGGAGGCTTCGTCGCGGAGCGCCAAGGTCGAGGCGCTGCAAGCGCGGATGAAGCGCGGCGACCTCCGCGTCGACGCTGACGCCATCGCCGCGCGCCTCCTGGAGGGAGCGGGCACGTGAGCACCGCGCGCGAGATCGTCGACGCCCTGTTCGAGACGCTCGCCGAAGAGCGCGCGGCCGTCCGCGCCCTCGACGTGAAGGGCGTCGCGCGCGCCACGGCGCGCAAGGAGGCGCTCGCCGAGGCGCTCTCGGGCGTCGACGCCGCTTCGCTGTCCGCGCTGGCCGGAGACATCGCCGCGCTTCGCGCCGAGCTTCGTCGGAACGCCGTGCTCGTCGCGCACGCGCGCGCTTGCGTCGCCGAGGCGCTCGACATGGTGGCGCCCCGTGAGGGCAACGTGCGGAGGGGCTCGCTCCGGGCGCAGGTGTGAACGATGTCGCTCTTCAACGTCCTCTCGATCGCCCGCGACGGCGTCCTCACGCACACCGGCGCGCTCAACGTCACGGGCCAGAACGTCGCGGGCGCGAGCACGCCCGGCTACGTTCGCCGGACGGCGGTGATCGAGAGCGTCGCCGGCGGAGGCGTGATGCTCGCGGGCTCGCGGCGCGCCTTCGATCGCTTCACGTACGCGCAGCTCGTGGATCAAGAAGGGCGCCTCTCGGCCGACCGAACGCGCGCCGGCGCCGCCAGCCGGATCGAGGCGTTGGTGAGCCCTCAGACGAGCCACCTCGGCGAGCGCGTCGAAGCCCTCTTCGACGCGGTGCACGAGCTCGCGCTCCACCCCTCGGACCTCGCGGTGCGCAGCGCCGTCCTCGCCCGCGCCGAGTGGGTCGCCGCGGGCGTGTCCGAGACCGCCGACGGGCTCGAGCGGCTGCGGGCGGATCTCTACACCACGGCCGTCGACACCGCGGGCGAGATCAACTCCCGGCTCTCGCGGATCGCGGAGACCGATCAGACGATCATCGCGGCGCGCGGTCGCGGCGAAGACGTCTCCGATCTGCTCGATCGGCGCGACCAGCTCGTGCGCGAGATCGGCGAGCGCGTCGACGTCCGCGTGATCGACAACGCGCGTGGCGGAGTCACGCTCTTCGGCGCGGGCACCGTGCTCTACGACGGCGACCGCGCCGCGACGCTCGACGTCTCCCTCGACGCGGCCGGCGCGCTGCGCGTTCAATCCACGCGCGGCGGCCTCTCCGTCGATGTCACGCGCGGGATCCAGGGCGGCACGCTGGCCGGTCTCCGCGACGCGCGCGACGCCGACATCCCCGGCGTGCTCTCCTCGCTCGACGCCTTCGCGCGCGATTTCTCGGTCGCGATCAATTCGATCCACGAGGCGGGGTTCGGGCTCGACGGCGCCGGCGGCCGCGCGCTCTTCACCGTTCCTCCCGCGGGCGCCGGCGCGGCGCACGCGATGCGCGTCGATCCGTCGATGGTCGGCCGACCCGAGCGCGTCGCCGCCGCGGGCTCGCCCGACGACGTCCCCGGAGGCAATGACGTCGCCGTGAGCCTCACGGGCCTCTCGCACGCGTCGCTGCCGGGCGGCGGCACCGTGTCCGAGCGCTACGCCGCGCTCGCCGGGAGGGTCGGCATGATGCGCGCCGAAGCCGAAGGCCAAGCGCGCCTCCGCGAAGACACGGTCGCCACCGCCGCCGCGCTCCGCGAGAGCGCGAGCGGCGTCTCCACGGACGAAGAGATGATCTCGCTGCAACAGCTCCAACGCGGCTTCGAAGCGTGCGCCCGCGTGCTCCGCGTCGTCGACGAGCTGTTCGACACCCTCATGTCGAGCGTTCGATGAGGGTGACCGACAACGCGCGCCTGCTCTCGCTCATGCGCCAGAACGCGGCGAACGCCGAGCGACTAAGCAACGCGTCTCGGCGCGCGGCCGCGGGCGCGAAGGTGATCGCCCCCTCCGACGATCCGGTGGCCTACGCGACGTACGTCCGGCGCGGCGCCTCGCTCGCGAGCATGAGCGCGCGGGTGCGCACCGCGCGCGCGGGCGCCGACGAGCTCGGCGTCGCCGAGCGCGCGCTCGACTCGGCCACCGAGCTGCTCTCCGAAGCGAAGGCGCTCGCGCTGCAGGGCTCGAGCGAGTCGCTCAACGCGAGCGATCGCGAGGTGCTCGCCCAGCGCGTGAGCGGCCTGCGCTCGTCGCTCCTCGAGCTGGCCAACGCGCGAGGCGTCGGCGGCTACGTCTTCGCGGGCACGCGCACCGGCGCGCCGCCGTTCGACGCGGCGGGGGCTTTCACCGGCAACGACAACGCCGTCCGGATCCCGGTGAGCGAAGGCGTCTCGACGCGCATGAACGCGAGCGGCGCGAAGGCGTTCACCGCGGCGGGAGGCGTCGACGTCTTCGCCGCGCTCGACGCGCTCGCCGGCGCCTTGTCGAGCAACGATCTCGCGGGCATACGCGCGGGCATCGGCGCCGTCCAGGCGAGCCACGAGCAGGTCGTCGCCGTCCAGGTCGACGCCGGCCTCGGCATCGAGCGCCTTCGCAGCGTCGCCGACGTCATCGACGAGGCGGCGGTCAGCGTCGCCTTGAGCCGCTCGCGCGACGTCGGCGCGGACGAGCTCGCGCAGCTCGCGACCGAGCTCTCGGCGGCGAGCACGTCGTACACGCAGAGCCTCGAGGTCACCCGGCGACTGCTCTCGCTCCCCTCGCTCGCGCGCCTCTGAGAACGAGCGAACGCGCGCCCACGATAGCGTAGGATGAGCCAACGATGAGATCGTGCGCTGTCCTCGCGTTGCTCCTCGCGGCCTGCACGAAAGCGCAGCCGCTCCCGAGCTCCCTGCCGGCCGCGCCGGCGGCGGCTTCGGTGGCCTCCGTGAACCCTGGCCTGGAAGCGCCCCTCGAGAAGGGTTTGCGCGTCGAGCTCCGCGACGACGGGACCGTCGACGTCGACGGCGTCAACGCCTCGGGCGACGGCGTCAAGAAGGCGTTCGCGAAACAGCCCGGCGATCGCGCGCTCATCCACGCCTCCGCGAACGTCGAATGGGGCCGCGTCGTCTTCGTCCTCGATCAGATGAAGCGAGCGGGCGACCGCGAGTTCGTCTTCGTCGTCGACGGCGATCCGGCGCTGCGCACGAAGGGCATCACGTTTCCGAAGGCGGCGGACGTCGACAGCGAGCTGGGGCCCAGAGTCCTGGTGACGCTCTCGCCGGATGGCTCCACGCACGTCAACCGGACTGCCCTCACCGGCTCGCTCCGCGCGCACGTCAAGGAGGCCTCCTCGCACGGCGAGAGCCCCGTGTTGGTGGTCGTGAGCGCCGACACGAGGACGGCCTTCGCGCGCATCGTCGAGACCGTGCGTGACGCCCAGCTCGAAGGTGCGCGGATCGCGCTCGCCGTCTCGCCCTGACCCGCGGACGCGCTCGTGATGAGGGTGCGGTTCGAACGCTGAAGAGCTTCAACCTCCGGGCAGCGCGTCGCTCACGGCGTGGACCGCGGCGGAGAGCTCGCTGGTCGCGCGCGTGGCGGTCTCGATCGCGCCAGGGATGCACGCGTCGCCGCCTGCGAGCGCGCCGACGTTCCCCGCCATCGCGCCGCTCAGGGAGGCGGCGCCCTCGAGCTCGACGCGCAAGGCGTAGAAGACGCCGCCGTTCCTCTCGAAGCTCGCCCCGAGCACCTTGGCTTCTTCCGGCGCCTCGTCGGCCACGCTCACGGCGATCGCCGGGGCGGCGCACCGGGTGAGGCTCGCCGCCGGGGCGCACCACGGCGGCTCGACGCGAGCGCACTCCGGCACGCTCGCCGAGATCGTGAACGTGCCGGCGGGCCACGCGTGGTAGCGGAGGCCCACGACGCGGCACGCAGCCTTCGCGCGCGCCACGAGATCGGGGCTCGACCGATCCGGGGCCTCGTCGATGTCGATCAGGATCTGCTCGCACGCGTCGACGACGCCGCGCAGAACGTCGCGGGCTTGGCCCGCGAACGTGTACGTCGTCTGGAGCGCCGCGACGTAGTCGGCGTGCTCGTCGTCGGGGACCTCGAAGCGACGATCGCAGACGTTCTCGCCCGGCGCTCGCGGGCAGGAGAGGCTTTGCGACGTGACGCCGTCTCGCGGCATGACGATGACGTCGTCGCCGCTCGAGCAGCCGGCGAGCGGGAGCGCGAAGAGCGCACATGCGCCGAGAATCTTGAAGCTCATCGATCCGTGTCCGGAAGGAGCGCGCGGACGCGCGCGAGATAAGGGCTCGAGGGATGACGCGCGACGAACTGCGCGGCGAGCGCCGCGACGCGCGTCTGATCGCCGCGCGCGCGGGCGACGTCGATGCCGAGGAGGTCAGCCTCTTCGGAGAGCGCGCCTCGAGGGAAGCGCGTCGCGTGATCGCGCAGGTGGCGATCGGCGCACGCGAGGTCGGAGGCGCGGAGGCACGCGCGCGCAGACTCGAGCAGCGAGGTCTCGGCGACGAGCGGATCGTCTTCCGCGGGGGCGGGCGCCGCGGAGGCGAGCGCCGGCGCAGAGGCGAGCGCCGGCGCGGAGGCAGGCGCGGGCGCGATCGCGGAAGGAAGGTCGGCGACGGAGACCGTCGGCGTCGACGGGATCGCCGGAGCGGGAAGGGAAGGAGCCTCCGCGAGCGCGGACGGTGGAGGCGCAGGCGAGCTCGAAGACGACGAGCGCGTGGCGACGAGCGCCGCGGACGTGACCGCGCCGGCCCCGAGCGCGGCGAGCAGGATGATCTTGGTGACGCTCAACGCCTTGATCGACGTGGCGGCCGTCGACGCGGCGGTCGTCGACGCGGCCGCGCTCGTCGTGGTGGTGGCCGCGGCGGTCGCCGCGGCGGTGAGGCCCGCGGCGCGGAGCATCGCGTGCTTGGCCGCGCGGCGTCGCCCGGGATCGGGGGCGTCGGCCTTCGCGCTCTCGAGGAGCGCACGTTCGAACTTCGGCAGGCTCATCGTGAACCTCCTCGGCGGTCGAGGCGCGCGCGAACGCGCCGCGCCGCTTCGCTGAACGACTCGCGCGCGCGGCGAAGGCGCGACGCGGCGGTCCCGACGGGGATCGAGAGGAGCTCGGCGACGTCGGGCACCGTGAGCTCCTCGAGCTCGACGAGGACGAGGACCTCGCGCAGCTCGTCGGGCATCTCTCCGAGGACGGCGTCGAGCGCCTCGCGCGCTTCGTCCGCCAGCAGCGAGTCTTCGGGCCCGGGCGCCTCGTCGGCGAGCCCTGCGAGCATCTCCTCTCCGGCGATCTCGCGACGCGCCGGATCGCGCCGCCGCACCTCCGACGCGACGCGCACGGCGACGCCGTAGAGGAAGCGTCCCTCGAGACCGTCGACGATCGTGTCAATCTTTCTGGCCGCGACGACGAAGACACGCTGAGCGCCGTCGTCGGCCTGGGCCTCGGAGAGGCCGAGCCTTCGGAGCGTCCGCCAGATCGCGTCGTAGTGCGCCTCGAAGATCTCCTCGAGCCTCGCCTCGGTGCTCGCGTCGGCGGGCGGCCGTTCGCTCATGGATCCCTTCGCGCTCCCGATCTCGACGGCCGCGTTCATGGGATCACGACTCCGAAGCCCACCGACGCCGTCCACAGCCAGGTCGGCGCGCGGACCGCGCTCTCCGTTCCGGCGTAGAAGCGATCGCGCACCATCGTCGCGACGACGCCGCCGCCGGCTTCGATCGCGGGCCGCACGGCGCTCGACGTGTCGGCGAAGAGGTAGCGGAGGCGCGCCGACCCGCCGGCGGTGCCCCACAGGCGCGATCGTTCGAAGCCGTCTTCGGGCGCGCCGGCGCGCGCGGTCAGCGATCCGATCTCGCCGCGCGCGCACGCCGCGAGCCGGATCGACTCCGCGCCGACGTGCGCGCCGACGGGACACACCTCGAGGATCCCCGACGTGAGCTTGAACCGCGTGCTCAGGCTCGCCGACGTGGTCGCCTCTCCGGTGAACGCACCCGAGAGCCGCATCGACGGCTGCATCCACGAGACGCCGAAGGCGTCGCCGAGCGCGATCTCGCCGTAGGGCGCGCCGCCGACGAGCACCTCGCCTTTGGCGAACGAGAGCCCGAAGGCGGAGACGCCGAGGCCGATCTCGACGTCTCCGTTCGCGCGCGGCGCCGCTCCTCGATCCGCGTCGACGTTCTCGCTCGCAGGCGCGCTCGGGGTGTCGCCCGCGCGATCGTTGGCGCCGTTCGCGTCCGCGTCGACCTCGGCGCCAGCGCTCGCGTCCGCGTTCGCGTTCGCGTCGATGGCGGCCACCAGCGCGAGCGCGTCGACGACCGCCCCGCACGTTCGGCCGCTCACCTCGCGCGTGATCTTCGCGTCACCCTCGCCGAGCGTCACCTCGCCGCGATACGCGTCGCCGTCGCGCCGCACGTCGATCCGCGACGCGCGGCTCTCGACGCCGGACGCGCGCGCCCGAAGGCTCGCCTCGACCTCGTCGCGAGACGGGCAGCCCTCGGTCGCCTGGTAGTCGAGGTCACGCGCGCGCGCCGCGGTCGGGACGACGAGCGCCGCCCCGACGAGCCATGCGATCCGCGGACCTCGACCTCCCATGCCCTCTCCTTGGCGTCCGGCGCCGCGGCCGATCACCAAAAACGCGCCCCATCGAAGAAAAGTCGAGGAGGGCTAGCACGGCGCGCAAAACGCGCAAAATGCCGCCCCTCGCCGGGCCTCGCCCCCGCCGGCCCTCGCGAAATCCCGTGCATTGTCCTATGGTCAGCCTCCCATGGCCGAGGACTTCATTCGCGAGATGATCCGCGCCGACGTCGCGGCGGGAAAGCACGGGGGCAAGGTCGTCACCCGCTTTCCCCCCGAGCCGAACGGCCACCTGCACATCGGTCACTCCAAGGCGATCTGCATCGACTTCGGCGTCGCGCGAGAGTTCGGCGGCCGGTGCCACCTCCGGATGGACGACACGAACCCGACGACCGAAGACGTCGCCTACGTCGAGGCGATCAAGCGCGACGTGAAGTGGCTCGGCTTCGACTGGGGCGAGCACCTCTATTACGCGTCCGACTACTTCGAGCGCTACTACGAGCTCGGCGAGCTGCTCATCCGCCGCGGCCGCGCGTACGTGTGCGATCTCTCCGACGAGGAGTTCTCCGCGAGCTACCGAGGCACGATCACCGAGCCTGGCAAGGAGAGCCCGTACCGAGGGCGCACCGCCTCCGAGAACCTCGATCTGTTCCGGCGGATGCGCAAAGGCGAGTTCAAGGACGGCGAGAGGGTCCTCCGCGCGAAGATCGACATGGCCTCGCCCAACATGAAGATGCGCGACCCGCCGCTCGTGCGCATCAAGCACGCGCACCACTACCGCACGGGCGACGCGTGGTGCATCTACCCGCTCTACGACTACGCCCACTGCCTCGAAGACTCGTTCGAGGGCGTGACCCACTCGCTCTGCACGATGGAGTTCGAGAGCGCGCGCGAGCTCTACGACTGGGTCATCCAGGCCACCGAGGTCCCGCACGTCCCCAAGCAGACGGAGTTCGCGCGCCTGAACCTCACGTACACCGTGATGAGCAAGCGGCGCCTGCTCCAGCTCGTCGAACAGAAGCACGTGAGCGGCTGGGACGATCCGCGCATGCCGACGCTCGCGGGGCTTCGCCGGCGCGGCTACACGCCCGAGTCGATCCGCGACTTCGTCGCGAAGATCGGCGTCGCCAAGAACCTCTCGACCGTCGACGTCGCGCTGCTCGAGTCGTGCGTGCGCGACGATCTCGATCGCCGATCGCCGCGCGTGATGGCGGTGCTGCGTCCGCTCGAGCTCGTCGTCGAGAGCTTCCCCGAGGGCGAGGTCGAGCAGCTCGACGCGTCGTACTGGCCGCAAGGCGGCAAGGGATCGACCGAGCCGGCCGAGACCGTGCCCGCCGAGGTGCGCGGGAGCCGCAAGCTCCCGTTCTCGCGCCGCCTCTACGTCGATCGCGAAGACTTCGCCGAGGTCCCGCCCGAGGGCTGGAAGCGCATGGCCCCCGGCCGTCAGGTCCGGCTGCGCCACGGCTACATCGTGACCTGCACCCGCGTGGAGAAGGAGAACGACGAGGTCGTGCGTGTATTCTGCACGCATGATCCGAAGACGCGCGGCGGCGCCTCGGCCGAGGGCGCGCGCTCCCTCGGCACGATCCACTGGGTGAGCGCAGCCGAGTCGATCGACGTGGAGGTGCGCCTCTACGATCGTCTCTTCAAGAGCGAGAGCCCCGGCGAGGGCACCGAGGGCGACTGGCTCGCCGATCTCAACCCCGCGTCGCTCTCGATCGTGAAAGCCAAGGCGGAGCCGAGCCTCGCGGCCGCGAAGGCGGGCGATCGCTTCCAGCTCGAGCGCGTCGGCTTCTTCTTCGCCGATCCCGACAGCGCCGCCGGCGCGCCGGTGCTCAACCGCACGGTGCCTCTGAAGGACGGCTGGGCGAAGGTCGTGGCGAAGGCCTCACCGGCGAAGCCGGAGAAGCGAGAGTCTCCGAAGACGACGACCCCCGCCGTTCCCGTCGCGCTGCGCTCTGCGGCGGTCAACGCGGTGGTCGATCTCTCTCCCGAGGCGAAGGCGCTCGTCGCCAAGCACGGGTTGGGCGCCGACGCCGCGCGCGTCCTCTCGCAGGAGGCGCCGCTTCGCGCGCTCTTCGAGTCGGCGCTCGCGACGGAGCACGGCGAGTCGCTGAAGGGCGACGTCGCCTCGCTCCTCGTCAACGAGCTGCTCGGCGAGATGCGGAGCCGCAAGCTCGACGCCGTTCCTTTCGGCGGCGCGGCGATCGTCGAGCTCGTCTCGCTCGTCGACGACAAGACGATCTCGAACAAGCAAGCCAAGGAGGTCCTCGCGGAGATGTTCACCGGCGAGGCGGGCCCGCGCGCGATCGTCGAGGCGAAGGGCATGAAGCAAATCGCGAGCGCCGACGCCCTCGGCCCGATCGTCGATGAGGTCCTGGCGGCGAACGCCGACGCCGTCGCCCGTTACAAGGCGGGCAACGCCAACGTCTTCGGCGCCATCGTCGGCATGGTGATGAAGCAGACCAAGGGCCAAGGCAACCCCAAGCTCGTCGCCTCCCTCCTGAAACAACGCCTCGACGGCTGATGGTCGTCTCTCGTCTTGCATGGGCGTCGTCGGTGCGCGGTGGGCTCTCCCGCCCGCTTGTCGCTGCTGCGTGGGCGTCGTCGGTGCGCGGGAGGCTCTCCCGCCCGCTGGTCGCTGCCTAGCCACCGGTGGCCTCCTCGCGGCGCCGCCCCCCCACTTCGTGGGGCCCCAGGCGGCGCCTGCTGGCGTCTTCCAACCTGCAGCGTGATCGCTGCTCCAGCGCGGGCGGGAGAGCCTCCCGCGCACCGACGACGCTTCCGCCTCCGCGAAAGCCTCCGGCATCGTACGAAGGGATCCAGAGCTTTCTCGCGTCGAGGGATCCCGAGCTCCAATCGAGTGAAAGGATCTCCACGGCTTCATCGAGCGCAGGATCCCCACTGCGGCGCGCTCGGTGCTCTTCGCGTCGAGTGGATCGGTTGGTGCGGAGCGTCGTCGGGGCGTGCGACCCCCTCCCGCCCGCGCTGGAGCGGCGATCAGGCAACAGGTTGGAAGGCGCCAGCAGAGCGCCGCCTGGGGCCCCACGAAGTGGGGGGGCGGCGCCGCGATCACGCGACAGGTGGCTAGGCAGCGACCCGCGGGCGGGAGGGGGTCGCACGCCCCGACGACGCCCCCGCACGAAGCCCTGCCAGACCGCGCGACCCGGGATCAGGTGCCAACGGCTTGGCAGAGGAGAGACGTGAGGCGTTTGGCGAAGCCGTTGGGATCGTCGAGCGGGCTGCCCTCGGCGACGAGCGACTGCTCGTAAAGGAGGACGAGCAGATCGGCGAGGCGAGGGTCGCTCGGATTCTCGGCCGCGATCGCCGCGAGGCGCTTCACCGCCGGATGAGACGGGTTGAGCTCGAGGTCGCGTTTGCCGCGGGGCACTTCCTTGCCCGACTGCTTGAGCACTTTCTCGAGATGCGCAGGCATCGCGCCCTGCGCGAGCACGAGGCACGCCGGTGAGTCGACGAGGCGGCTCGACGTGCGAACCTCGCGCACCTTGCCCTCGAGCGCCGTCTTCGCCGTCGCCGTGAGCGCCGCGAAGTCCTTCGACGTCTCTTCGGCCTTCTTCGTCTCCTCCTCGGTCGCAGGGAGCTTCACGTCGGCGCGCATCGCGTTGACGAGCTTCTTGCCGCCGAACTCGGCGAGCGACTCGGCGGCCCACGTGTCGACCGCGTCGGTCATCAGGAGGACCTCGTAGCCCCGCGCGCGCAGCGCCTCGAGGTAGGGCGAGCCGAGCAGCGCCTCGCGCGACTCTCCGGTCACGTAGTAGATCGCTTCTTGCTCCTCCTTCATCCGCGCGACGTACGCCTCGAGCGAGATCGGCGCGTCTTCGTGCGTCGAAGGCCAGCGCGTCAGCTTCGCGACGCGATCCTTCCACTCGCCGTCGACGACGAGGCCCTCCTTGAGGATGCGCCCGAAGGTCGACCAGAGCTTCTCGTAGTCGTCCTTTCGACCCTCGGCGATCTCCTCGAGCAGCTCGACGATCTTCTTCGTCGTCTGCTTCTTGATCGTCCGCAGCGTCGTCGAGTCTTGAAGGATCTCGCGCGAGACGTTGAGCGGGAGATCGTCGGCGTCGACGAGCCCGCGCGCGAAGCGCAGCCACTGCGGGAGCACCGCGTCACAGTCGTCCATCACGAGGACGCGCTTGACGAAGAGGCGCACACCGCGGCTTCGCCGCGGATCGTCGACGTCGAACGGCGCCTCCTTCGGGATCCACATGAGCCCGACGAACTCGACGTTGCCTTCGACGCGGAAGTGCGTTCGCGCGAGCGGCGCTTCGAAGTCGTGCGTGAGGTGGCGATAGAGCTCGTCGTACTGGTCGTCTTTGATCTCCGTCTTCGGCTGCTGCCACAGCGCCGCGGCCTTGTTGACGCGATCGCGCTGCTCTTCGCCGTCCTTCGTCGTACGGAGCTCGATTGGATACGCGATGTAGTCGGAGTAGCGGCGGACGAGATCGCGGAGCGTCCACGCGTCGAGGAAGGTCTTCTGATCCTCCTTGAGGTGGAGCTCGATCGAGGTGCCGCGCGTGGCGCGCTCGGCGGGCTCGACGGTGAACGTCTCCTTGCCGCTCGACGACCAGCGGAAGGCCGCGTCGCTGCCGGCGGCGCGCGAGACGACGTCGACGCGATCGGCCACGAGGTACCCGCTGTAGAAGCCGACGCCGAACTGCCCGATGAGCGAGACGTCCTTCTTCGCCGCGTCTTCGAGCTTGGCGAGGAACGCCTGCGAGCCCGAGCGCGCGACGGTGCCGAGGTTCTCGGTGAGCTCGGCCTCGCTCATTCCGACGCCGTTGTCTTCGATGACGAGCACGCCGCGATCGGGATCGGGCCGCAGCACGATCGCCAGATCGGGGTCGCCCTCCATGAGCGCGGGCTCGGTGATCGCGCGGAAGCGGAGCTTGTCGAGCGCGTCGGAGGCGTTGGAGACGAGCTCGCGGAGAAAGATCTCCTTGTTGCTGTAGAGCGAGTTGATGACGAGCGACAGGACGCGGCCGACCTCGGCCTGGAACGAGTGTTCGGTCATGCTGGCCGTTCGCTTACTACGGGCGGCCGGACAGGGCGAGCGCCGCGCGCACGCCGCGCGCGGTGCCGTTCGCGAATCACTCGAGCGTCGGTCGCGCCGGCGTCTCGGGAGGTCGGCGCTCGGTGCGGACGCGGAGGAGCAACGGGACCTTCGCCTCCGCCTGCCCGTCCCACGTGCGGAGCCCCACCGTTCGGCCCGACGCGCCGGTCGTGTCGAGGATCGGCGTGATCCGATAGACGCCGGGCTCGTCGAACGTGGCCGCCGCGCACGCGGCCGAGACGAGCACGGAGATCGACGTCCTCGCCTTGGGCGCGAGCGTCGCGTAGAGCTCGCGGATCGGAGAGGCGACTTGGCGCGCCGCGCCGCACGCGACCGAGCCGGCCGGCCCGGCGACCGCGAAGCGGAACATGTCGGCGCGCAAGAGCGTGACGATCGCACGATCGCCGTCGTTCGTCACCGTGAGCGTCGTGCTGATCTCGCCGCCGCGCGAGACGTCGAGCGCGTCGGCCGCCGTCACGGTGAGCGGGGAGGGCGCTTCATGCTCTTCGCCCGGCGTGCGCGCCGCCGCGGAGCCAGAGCGCGGGACGTCTTCCGTGAGCGTGAACGACGCGCTCTCGATCTCTTTCGCCGGCGCGAGCTTGCCCACCGCCGCGCCCACCGGCGAAGCGACGAACGGCGGCGCCGGCGGAGGGGCGGCTCCGCGCGCCGTCTTCGGAGGCGGAGGCGCCCAGCCGAAGCGCGCCTTCACCGTCGCGCCCTTCACGAGCGCCGCGCGCTCGCGCGCGGTGAAACAGAAGAAGAGCGGATCGATCGACTGCGACCACGCGCGCTTGCCGGGGATCACGAGATCGCGCCCGCCGTCCATCCGCGGACGCGCGTCTTGCGGGAGCGTGCAGCGCACGGTGGGATCGACGGGCTTGGCGCCCGGGATCTTCTTCGCCGGCGCCGCGACCGGCGATGCGGGAGGCGTCACCTCGAGGACGAGCAGCCGCTCGTCGGCCGTGAGCCGCACCGGCAGCTCGCCCGTGTTCTCCACGCGGAGCTTCCACGGGCCGCCGCCCGTGCCCGGCGTGACCGTGAGCGTCAGCGGAGGCGCGGACGCCGTCGCCTCGTCGGCGCTCGCGCTGGGCGCGAGCAGCGAGATCGACACGAGCGACAGCGTCGCGAGCCCCGCCGCGTTCACGATCTCAGCCTCGCAGCGTCTCGAAGAGCTCGAGATCGGGGATCGCCGTCGTGAGGCGCGTGCGGACGACGCCGACGTCGTTGTCTTCGAGCAGGCGGCAGAGCGAGACCCCGTCGTAGAGGGCGATCGGCGCCGCGGGCGCGCCGGCCTCTTCGCGGGCGCCGCTCAGGACCTGACCCGTGGTCAGGAGCCAACCGGCGGTCGCGGGACCGTAGTGATGGAGGGCGCCGCGGAGATCGCTCACGCGCTCGCGGCCGATCTCTCGGCCGTCCTTGCGCACGACGATGGCCGTGCGGATCTCGTCGGTGCCCGTGCGGTGCACGGCGGCGAAGTGAGCCTCGCCCCCGGGTGCGCCGGCGCGGCGCACCGTGCGGACGTTCGTCATGCCCACGCGCTCGAGGCCGAGGAGCACGAGCTCGATGAGCGCGTGACCGGGCAGCTCTTGGAGCTTGCGGAGCATCGTGCGCCGCGCGGCCTCGCGGTAGCGCTCGACGGCGGTGATCGCGTCGCTCTCGAGGCGGACGAGATCGGACCCGAGCGACCAATCGGTGAGCGCGATGCGCGGACCCTGGCCGAAGCGGAAGCGCGGGCGCTGCCCGTTCGCCGCGCGACGGAGGTTGTCGGCGCGGAGCGACGCGGTGAGCTGCGCCGCCGCCATCATCGTGTCGCCGCCGAGGCGGCCGCGCCGCAGCAGCTGATCGACGACCGAGCGGACCTGCACCGGGCCCTGGCTGCGGTCGAAGCCGCTCAGGATCATCACGGTCGCGTCGGCGAGCTCGCGGCCCGACAGATCCTCGCTCTCGCCCGGCGGGATGTCGATCCCGGTCGGCGCGCCTCCCGCCATGATCTGGTGGCGGTCGCGGATCATCGGTCGGGGCGCGGGCGCGAGAGGATCGCGCGACGTGTCGATCGACGAATCGCCTTCGACCGAGACGATCGCGTTCGGCTGGATCGCGTCGCCGCGCGGCGACGCCTCGCGGCGGCCTTCTCCGTTGCGCTCGAAGCCCGGCCCGCGCTCGTCGCCTTCGCGCCCGCCGCGACGGCGGCGGCGGCGGCGGCGACGGCGACCGCCGTCGGCAGCCGCAGCGGCTCCGCCCTGCACGTCGTTCGTGCTGCTCGGTCCGGCGAGGATGGGCTGATCGTCGTCGTCTTCGTCGTCGAAGAGCTCGGCGCCGCTCGCGGCGAGATCCGCGCGGAGCGCGTCTTCGCCCGAGACGATGATCGGCTCGTCGTCTTCGTCGTCGCCGGGCTCCGAGGGCTCGGCCTCTTCGGCCTCCGCGCGCGTCGCCGCCTCGACCTCGAGCGCGTTGACCTCGACGGCCTCGTCGTCGGCGAGCTCGCTCGCCTGCTCTTCTTCGGCGTCGGCGCCGCGCTTCTTCTTCTTTCCGTCCCACTCGCGGAGGGCGAAGACGCCCGGCTTCACGCGAACGATGGGGTTGGTCTTGTCCTCCTTCTTGAGGAGCGCGGCGAGGCGCGCGCCCATCGTCACTTCCGGGCTCTTGCCCACGTGAGAGAGGAGGTTCTTCTCGATGGCAAGCTCGGTGATCTCCTTGTAGTGGAGCGGCTTGCCGGCCATGCGCAGCACTTCGGCTGCGGCTTCCGTGAACGTCATTCGATGCCTGTACTCTCGAGGTGCCCGCGACCGGCAGTGGTCGGCGTGGTCAGGCTGCTTTTGCAGCCGCCGCCCGCCTCCCTTGGGGGTGCGGCACCGTTTTGGTGGTGAATCCCCGCGAAGCTCCCTGAATCAGCCGGCCGCCTGTCCGAATCGACAGGGCCCACCCGATTTCCGAGCTCGCATGAACGCCATAACCCGCGGCCCGCCATGCGTCAAATGCGAATCTCCGCGGCGCTGCGCACATCGCCCTACACTCTCGAGGTCGGGGCGCGAGCCCATGCGCCGCGCGCTGATGCGGAGAGCGCGTGGAACATTTCCGCGACGTCACGGTCGATCGCGCGAGAGGTTACCCATGACCGTTGGTTTCGCGCGCGCGACGTTCGCCGCCGCCGTCGTCGCTCTTCTTGCGTCTTCTCCCGCCCTCGCGCGCGCGGGCGCGCCGCCCGAGCCCGAGTCGAAAGAGATCTGCGTCGACGACTGCTGGCAGCTCACGACGATGACCCTCCGCGGCGCCGTCGGCGCGCCGCTCTCCTTCGAGCTCCACGGCACCGTGCGCGCGAACGAGGAGCAGAAGATCCCGCTCTTCGGTCCTCCGAGCGAGGTGCGGCTCGACGACGTCTCGAGCGACGCCGGCCGGCCGACGATCACGTTCGACAACGATCGCTACTACCTCATCACGCGCGCGCGGAGCTTCACCCTCCGCGGGAAGCTGACGCTCGGCAGCGACCAGATGCTGAGCCTCGCGGGCCCGCTCCTCGCGCTCGACGCGCACATGACGAAGGGCCGCCTCGTCGAAGGCGAGAAGTTGAGCGGCCTCACGAGCGCCGTCCTCCACTTCGATCCGATGTCCGAAGACAGCGCATCGAAGCCCGCCGCGCCGAAGCAGCCGCCCGTGTTCCGCCTGTCGCGATCGATCCGCTTCGGCAACGAGACCGGCTTCGTCTATCGGCTCGTCGCGTCGCAGAGCACGGAGCTCGGGATCATGCACCTGCCGCTCGCCTTCGGCGAGAAGGTGCAAGACGTCCAGGGCGCGACCGGATGGAAGGCCGAGAACGGCGATCTCATGCTCCCCACGACCGGCAAGGAGGCCGAGATCACGATCTCGGGCACGCTGCCGCCCGTCAAGGAGACCGCGGGACCGCGCGTCTTCAAGGCCGACGAGCGATCCGCCTACGAGTGGTGGATGATCGAGGCCGATCCCGAGCACCGCGTCGGCGTCGCCGGAGAAGGCAAGCTCGTCGAGACCTCGCAGTCGCCGATCCCCCCCACGATGCCGGGCGCGCGCGTGTTCCTCCTCCAGCGCGGGCAACAGCTCGAGGTCGATTCGAAGTCGCTCGTTCGCGGCGACGTGCTCGCGGCCGTGGCGCGCACGAATCGCCGCTTCGTCGCGATCACCGGGCCGGGCGAGCTCATCAGCGACGAGACGATCGCGTTCGACAACAACGGGCTCGACCACCTGATGGTGACGCCCGCGGGCAAGGCGATGTACGTCTCCACCGACGCGAACGCGCAGCGCATCCTCCACACCGAGGCGGGCGCGGCCGACGTGCTCGTGCCGATCCGTCCCGGCTCGCACCTGCTCCGCGTCCAGTCGCTCGCCGACGTGAAGATCCGATCGCTCGGCGGCGTGCTCACCGTTCCGACGAGCAGCTACCCGATCGCCACGAGCAACGCGGAGATCACCGTCGGTCTGCCCGAGCACGTGCGCCCCGTCGCGGTGCTCGGCGGCGATCACGCGCGCTGGATCTTCTCGCGCGGCGATCTCGTCGCCGCGGTGCTCGGCGTCGCCGTCGCGTGCTTCGGCTTCCGCACGAACCGCACGCGCGCGCTCGGCGCGCTCGTGACCGCGGGCCTCTGGTTCGTCTCGCGCGAGGGCTTCGTCTTCGCGAGCGGCGGGCTCTTCGTCGCCGGCGCGATCTTCCTGGCGTCGCGCTTCATCCGGTCGACGCGCCTCTTGGTCGCCTCGGGCTTCATCGTCGTGGTCGCGCTCTTCAGCGGCCGCTTCGCCCTCTCCGAGGGCGCCGCCATCGAGCCTGCGCGCGAGCTCTTCGCCCTTCGTCCGGAGATCCCCACGCCCGAGGTCACACACGCCGCGGTCGCGCCCGACGGCTCGCTCGACACGAAGGCCGGCGTCACGCCCGTGTCGCTGTCGATCCCGACGTCCGAGCGCTACGTGCAGTCGAGCCGCCAGCTCGTCACGCGCGATCGGCCTTTTTCTCCGAGGATCCTGTACGTGACGAGCGCGCTCGTCGCCGCCCTCCACGTCGTGTGGCTGGCGCTGCTCGGCCTCCTCGGCTGGCTCCACCGCGATCGATTGGCCGCGCTCCGCGCGCAGCTCGTCGACCGCATCATCCGCCGGCCCGACCCCACGGCGGTTCCGGTTGCGGATCCGGTGGCGCCGTTCTGACGGAGAGTGTTAGAAGCGGGCGTCGTGCGGAACGTCGCTCAACTCGCCGGCATCGTCCTCGCGATCGGCGCCGGCGCGCACTTCGCCTTCCAGCTCACCCGCGCGGGCCAGCCGAGCTTCCTCCTCTGCCTCGGCCTCCCCACGGTCGCGATCGCCGTCGTCGCCGCGCTTCGCGCGCACCGCGACGGCGCGCTCTACCGGCGCGGCAGCTTCGACGAGAAGGGCGGCAACGGTTGGCTCAACGTCCGCTCGGGTGACTTCACGCGCGGCTTCGTCGCGAGCGCGCTCCTCTTCGGCGGCGCCTGGGTCTTCACCAAGGTCGTCGCGCCCGCGGGATCGGATCGCGAGAGCTGGCTCGCGCGGCTCTACCTCCAGCTCGGCGATCCGAGCACGCTGCGCAAGAACGTCGCCTGGGTCGTCGCCGCGCTGATCGTGATGGCGGTCGCGGAGGAGCTCGTGTGGCGCGGGCTCGTGATCTCGCTGCTCGAAGAGATCATCGGCTCGCGGCGCGCGTGGGTGTGGGCCGCGGTCCTCTACGCGGTCGCGCACGTGCCCACGATCTGGGCGCTGTCGGATCCGGTCGCGGGCAAGAACCCGGTCCTGCCCGTGGCCGCCCTCGCGGCCGGCCTCGTCTGGGGTTTCATGGCGCGGAGGTTCGAGCGCCTCTTGCCGGGGATCTTCTCCCACGTGCTCTTCGACTGGACCGTGGTCATGATGTTCAGGCTATGGGGGCCGAGCGTCTAGTCGCGTCGCTCTTCGTGCTCGCGGCCGCCGCGTGCTCGAGGAACACCGCGGCGCCTCCGCCGGAGGACGCGCGCGCCTCGCTGCGCGGGCCTTCGGGGGCGCCTCACTTCCAGATGTTCCGCGCGATGCCCGCGAGCGAGCGCGCCGGCGTCGTCGCGCGCTTCCGATCCAAGAACGGCGCGGGCTGGTCGGTGACGCTCGGCGCCGGCGACGCGCCCGACGACGTCGATCCGCTCTTCGGCGTCGTCCGTCGCGCGCGGCGCGAAGACCCGCCGGGGCCGCCCGTCGAGCTCGACGAGGAGACCGCCGTCGCCGAGGGCGTCGCCTTCCTCACGCGCAACGCGGAGTTCTTCGGCTTCTCCGCCGGCGACGTCGCGACGTTCGACATCGCCGCGGGGCCGGCGCGCACGCACACCTTCGGCGCGTGGGTCGTGCGCGTTCGCGGCCGGCTCGCGACGCGCGGCTACGAAGGCTTCGCCGCGGTCACCTCGATGATCGACATCCTCGTCTATCTCGGAGAAGACGGGCGGAGCCGATACTTCGTCAACGTCTCACGCGTGCATCCGCGCCTCACGCTCGACACGACGCCGCGCCTCGGCCCCGACGATCCGCGGATCCTGCAGCACGTCGTCGGGCGCGAGCTCATCGTGGCGATCGACGATCCGCGGCACCCGAACGCGCGCGTTCGGGAGCTCCGGCGCATCTCGCTCGGCAAGGTCGAGGGCGGCGACGTGAAGTCGACGCGCCTCACCATCCACGTCTCGCCGGGGCCGCGCGCCGTCTACGTCACGTATCGGCTCGCGTACGCCGTCGACGTCATCAAGGAGCGCCAGCGGTATCGCTTCGTCGTCGACGCCGACACCGGCGATCTGCTCGAAGACGCGATCGTCCCCGTCGTGCCCGAGGATCGAGACGATGCGCTCGCGCCCTGAGTCCGTTAGCCTCTCCTTGCGTCCATGAAGCGGCTCCTTCATGCGCTCGCGGGCGAAGGCGCCGCGGCGCTCGTCGAGCAGTGGACCGACGCCGCGCGCGAGCGAGGCGTCGCGCACGACGCCGAGACCGCGTCGCTCGCCGCGCTGCTCGCCGCGGCGTACCCGGCGCTCCGCGCGCAGATGCTCCTGCGCCCCGACGACGTCGTGGCGATCGCGCGCGGCAAGCTCCGCATCGCGCGCGATCTGCGCACGCTCAGGCGCCACGCGATGAGCCTCATCGGCGATCTGTCGGATCACGACGCCGTGCGCCGAGGGCTCCGCGTCTTCGCGCAGCGCGAGCGCCTGCGCGTCGCGGCGCGCGAGCTGCTCGCGAGCGAGGCCGGAGACGTCGACACCACCGCGCGAGAGATCTCCGACATCGCGCAGGTCTGCATCGACACGGCGACGACGGAGGCGCTGCGATGGGCCGAGGCGCGCTTCGGCGCGCCCGTGACGGCGAGCGGCCGCCCCTGCGCGTTCACCGTCCTCGGCATGGGCAAGCTCGGAGGTCGCGAGCTCAACTGCGGCAGCGACGTCGACCTCCTGCCGTTCTACGAGACCGACGAGGGCGAGGTTCGAAAGGACGGGGCCGCCGTCGAGCAGACGCTCCACGAGCACTTCACGCGCGTCACGCAACGCCTCACGGCGACGCTCGAAGACGTGACCGACGACGGGAGCTGCTGGCGCGTCGATCTCCGCCTTCGCCCCGAGGGATCGCGCGGGCCGCTCGTCAACGCGCTCGCCGCCGCCGAGCGCTACTACGAGACGTGGGGCCGCACCTGGGAGCGCGCCGCGCTCTTGCGCGCGCGTCCGGTGGGCGGCGATCTCGCCTTCGGCCACCTCCTGCTCGACGCGCTCGCGCCTTTCGTGTGGCGCAAGGCGGTCGATCCCCGGATCGCACGCGAGATGACGGAGCTCGTCGTACGCGGGCGCGTCGAGCTGTCGTCGGATCCCGATCGCGATCTGAAGCTGGGGCCCGGCGGGATCCGCGAGGCCGAGTTCTTCGTCCAGTCGCTTCAGCTCATCTGGGGCGGCAAGGACGCTTCGCTCCGGCCTTCGAACACGCTCGAGGCGCTGCGACGCCTCCGCTCGCGCGGCCTCGTGACCGATCGCGAGAGCCGCGAGCTCGAGAACGCGTACGTGACGCTCCGCCGCCTCGAACATCGCGTGCAGTATGCAACTGGGATCCAGACCCACGTGCTGCCGCGCGGCGAGCTGCTCGAGACGATCGCGCGCACGGTCGGCTTCGCGAGCGGGCACGAGCTCGAGAAGGATCTCGAAAAGGTGCGCCGTCGGGTATCCGCGCGCTTCGCGTCGCTCACGAAGAAGCTCGAGGCCGAAGTGTCGATCGATCAAAAGCTCGCGCCGCTCTCCGCGGCGATCGACGCGGGCGAGGAGGCGTTCGTGCTCACGGCGCTGCTCGAGCCGCACGGGAGCGTCGACTTCTCCGCCAGCGCCTCGGCGGATCTCGCGCGGCACCTGCTCGCCCTCGCGCGGCGACCCGACTTTCCCCTCGGCGCGAGCACGCGCGATCGGCACCCGGCGCTCGCGCCCGAGCTCCTCCAAGCGCTCGCCGACGCGGCCGATCCCGAGCAGGCGGCGCGCCTCCTCGGCGCGTTCTTCGCGCGCCTGTCGACGCCGAGCGTCTACGCGCGCGCGCTCGCCGAAGATCGCCAGGTCTCGCGCAAGCTCGTCGGCCTCTTCGGCGCGAGCGCGTTCCTCGGCACCACGCTCGTCTATCACCCGGAGCTCGTCGAGAGCCTGCTCTTCACCAAGGGCCTGCCTTCGCCCGAGCGCGCCAAGCAGGAGATCGACGAAGAGATCGCGGCCGCGAGGCGCGAGATCGCGGCCGACGAAGACGTCGATCCCGAGGACGTCTTCGTCGGCGCGCTCCGGCGGGCGAAGGCGCGCCTGATGATGGAGGTCGGCCTCGCCGAGCTCTCCGGTGAGCTGCTCACGCGTGAAGCGACGCTCGTGCTCTCCGCGGTCGCCGACGCGACGCTCGAGCACGCGACCGCCTACGCCCTCGAGGAGAAGGGGCTCGCCGGCGGGCTCACGGTCGTCGCGATGGGAAAGCTCGGAGGGAGAGACATCGGCTACGGATCCGATCTCGACATCTTCTTCCTCTACGAGCCCGGGCACGACGACGACGGCTCGCAGTCCGAGCGCTACGTGCGCGCGGCGCAGCGCGTGCTCCGCCTCGTCAGCGCGCCTCACGGCGAAGGACCAGGCTACGAGCTCGACACCCGCCTGCGCCCTTCCGGCAGCCAGGGGCTGCTCGTCGTGAGCCTCGACGCGTTCGCGAAGTACCACGACACCGGCGCGCAGGACTGGGAGCGTCAGGCGCTCGTGAGGGCGCGCCCGTGCGCCGGCGACGCCGCGCTCGGTCGTCGCTTCTCCGCCGTCGCGAAGAAGATCGTCTACGAGCGCGGCGCGCCCGATCCTGCGCGCTTGCATCACTTGCGCATGCGCATGGAGACCGAGCTCGCGCGCGAGAGCGAGACGCGTCACGACGTCAAGCTCGGCAAGGGCGGCATCGTCGACGTGGAGCTCGCCGCCCAGTGGCTCCAGATGAAGTACGGGGGCGATCCGCGCGTGCGCACGACCGACACCGAGACGGCGCTCTCCGCGCTCGAGGCGTGCGGATACCTCGACGCGCACGTCGCGGCGGTCCTCCGCGAGGGCCACGCGATGCTCCGCCGCCTCGAGCAGGCGCTGCGGGTGGTCCACGGTACGAGCGCCAGCCTCATCGAGGAGGGCGCCCCCGGCATCGCGGCGCTCGCACGCCGAATGGGCTTCCGCGACGGAACGGTCACCGCGTCCCAGGCGTTGTTCCAGCGTTATCGGGCGGCCACGCGCGACATTCGCGCGGCGTACCTCGCGGTCCTCGGTGTCTGATTCGACGAGGCCAAGGATCGGCTATGACAGGAGTCGACCCGCCGCGAGGTCCATCGAACGATGCGCGCGAAACTACTGAGCTCGATCGCCGTCTTGGGGATGGTCGCGTGCGCGCACGGCGCCTCGGCGCCCGGCGGCAAGCCCGCGCCCGAGGCGCGCACGTCGGCGATCCCCGCGTCGAGCGGTCCGCCGCAGTACCTCGTGGCCGATCCGAGCGCGCGGGGCAACGTGGTCGCGACGCCGCTCGGCGGCGCCGGCGGCCTCGGTCTCGTCGTCGACAAGACCCGCATCGTGATCGGCCGGGGCGAGCCTCGCGTGGGCGCCGATCTTCCCGATCAGCCGATCGCGGGCACGCGCAAGATCCCCGGGCGCTTCGGCGGCGGCTTCCTCTTCTGGACCGACGCGGTGCTCTATCGCGCCGACGCGTTCGACGGCACGCTCGTGCCGATCGCGCGCGTGCCCGACACGATCGAGAACCTCGCGTTCGCGCCGAAGTACCTGCTCGTGCGCACGCGCAACGGCGAGCGCTGGGCGATGAGCCCGACGACGGGCGAGCGCATGGCGATCGAGCCGCTCGGCGCGGTCGACTGCGAGGGCCTCGACGACGGTCGCGCGATCGCGTTCAACGATCAGGGCACGGCGTTCGCCAGCAACGATCACGGCCAGCACTGGGTCGACGTCACGTCGCAGGTGAAGAGCTCGCCCACGCGTGTCGCCGTCGTCGACGAGGAGATCTGGCTCTTCGAATCGAGCGGATCCGCGCTCCGCCTCGAGGCCGACGGCCAGCTCTCCTCGTTCGACAAGCAGCCGCCGGAGAAGGCGCCGGAGCTGCGCGCGCGCGACGCGCGCTGGCGCGGCGCCGAGGCGCCGCTGCGCAGCGTGTTCCACGGCGGCGCGTCGATCGACGAGAGCACCGCGATCGTCGTCGAGCAGGGCGATCTCGTGCGCATCGACGTGCACACGGGAGAGATCGTCGGCATCGCCTCCGGCAAGCTGCCGCCGGACGCGCGCTGCGAAGCCGTACCCACGGCGCACGACGTCCTCTTCGCGTGCATCTCGCGTGGCGCGGCCAGCTATGGCGCGGCGAGCGCGTTCGTCGTCTCGCACACGCTCTCGGGCGACGCGCCGACCGTCGAGCAGACGTTCGGCACCACCGCGCAGTTCTTCGGCTCCGACGACGGCGGCCTCGCGTTCGCCGGCCCGTGCAGCGGCGCGCCTTCGAGCATCCAGGATCACGCGGTCTGCGTGCGCCAGCCGGGCGGCACCTGGCAAGACTTCGATCTCTCCGCGCTCGGCGGCGACGCCGGCGCGGGCGACGTCACAGTCGCGCGCTGGGTCCCGCGCGCCGACGGGCGCGTCGTCGCGCTGCTGCTCGATCCGCAGCCGGGCATCTTCGATCCGCGCACCGGCTCCTTCGAGGTCGTCGACGCCGACGTGCGCGAGACGCTCGCGCAGGGCGTCACGCCGGCGTATCGCTACAAGCGGCACTACGCCGGCTTCGACGGCGGTCTCGTCGACTACAACTGGTCGTTCTCGTCCACGGGCACGCTCCGCGGATGGCAGCGGCGCGGCGGGGGCGTCGAGCTCACCGAAGACGGCAAGGCGACGCGATCGCCCTACACCTTCGACATCGTCACCGCGGGTCCGTACGCGCTCGGCCGCACGCGTGAGGGGCGCCTCTATCAGTCGATCGATCACGGCGCGAGCTGGGTCGAGGTCGCGGCGCCGCCCTCGGGCGCCGCCGCGGGCGATCTCCGCGGCTGCAGCACCGCGGGCTGCGATCTCGGCGGCTTCTATCGCGTCGGCTGGGCCGCGCGGCCGCCGCGCCCCGAGGCGCCGCAGACGCCCGCGCGACCGGCGCCGGCGATCCGACGAACGCGTCCGGTCGAGCTGAGCTGTCGCCCCGCGGGGCCGGCGCAGTCGAAGGCGCTGCCGCGCACGAACAACTCGCCCGACGATCTCGGCCTCGGCATGAACAAGCTCCAGGTCGCGGGCGATCGCGACGAGCTCGCGTTCGTGCGCGCGCCGATCGCGCGCGGCATCGTCAATCCGATCCACGACACCGGCGGCTCGGGCGACTCCGACAACCCGGCGCTCCGCGCGCTCCTCTCCGGCTTCTCGACCAACCGCGACGGCGACGTCGTCACCGTGCTCGGCCCGAACAAGAACGCGAGCGCGCTCCGCCGCGGCTTCGCGTTCGTCCCCGCGTTCGATCCCGCGGCGCCGGTGAAGAAGGCGACGATCGCGATGTCCGACGTCATCAGCGTGGGCCGCGCGGCGGGGATGTCGACCGAGGAGGTCCTCCAAGACGACATGACGGAGTCGGGGACGATCCTCGTCGTGACGCCGCAGGATCCCGCCGCCTCGGGCGATCTCGCGTTCTACAACCCGCGCGGGCTCCTCGCGCACGTGCGCTCGAACGAGCGCGTGAAGCTCGCGATGCGGGTCGCGCAGAACGAGGGCACGGTGATCTCGGGCGTCGCGCTCGCGGGCGACGAGGTCGCGTTCCTCGAGCTCGAGAGCAGCGGCGTCGGCCACGTCTTCAAGATGGGCGCGCCGGCGGGCGCGGTCGTCGATCTGTTCGACGTGAGCCCCACGATGAACGACACGATGTTCTATCCGGCGAACCCGGACGCGCTGGCGATCGGACCGAAGAACGAGCTCGCGATCGTTCGCACCGGGAGCGGGAGCGATCCGGCGTCGATCCATGATCCCGCGCTCTTGCTCGTTCCGGCGATGCCGCCGAGCCCGCTCGCGCCGTGGTCGACGCTCCGCACGATGGATGACCCCGCGTGCAAGGAGCCGGGCTATCGCGCGACGATCCAGGCGATCGCCCCGTGGATCCGCGTGACGACGCCGGAGCTCCGGGTGACCGACGAGATGCCGATGCTCGCGCGCGTTCGTTGGTCGGACAAGCGCGTCTGCCTCGAGGGCGTCGAGGTGAAGCTCCCCGACGTGATCGTGCGCGCGCCGGGCCTCGCGGGCTCGGAGTCGCTCCATGTGGCGTCGTGGCTCGTCGGCCGCGGGACGACGTTCGCCCGCGTGGCGATCGCCGAAGGCGTCGAGTGGCGTCAGCCCCTCGAGTGCGCGATCGTCGCGCCGCGGAACTGAATCCCGCCCCGCGACACTCCGCGGGCGGGCGGCGGGGTGTTACGCTCTCGGTCGATGGCGCTCAGGGCAGCTCTCTCGCTGGTGCCGCTCGTGACGCTCGCGGTGTCGTGCACGCTCACGACCTCCCTGGACGGTCTGAGCTCGTCGTCGCCCGACGACGCGCCGAACGCCGGCGAGGGCGAATGCGGTCCTGGGGGAGGGGCGTGTGACGCGGCGAAAGAGTGCCCGCCGAGCTGGTTGCTCTGCGGCGGCGCGTGCGTCGATCCGACCACCGATCCGAAGCACTGCGGAGGGTGCGAGCAGGCGTGCGCTTCGACGTGCAGCGGCGGTACGTGCGCCGCGGCCGGACCGCCGGCGACGCTCGTGCAGACGCCGCCCGTCACGGTCTCGGGCGGCGCGAGCTGCACGATCACGGATCCAGCGGTGGGTCGGAGGGTCGCCGTCGACGCAGGGAACTACCTCTACGTGCTGATGGACTGCGGCGGCACGGCGAACGTCGCCACGAGCGCGGACGGCGGGAAGTCTTGGGGCGCGCCCGTCCCACTCGATGCGCCGGTCGGGCTGCTCGCCGTTCAGGGCGCCGCGAGCGGAGTCGCCTACGTCGCCGCGTGGAGCGCCGCGAGAGGGATCATCGTCTCGAAGACGTCCGACGCCGGCAAGAGCTGGTCGTCGACACGCATCGCGGACGTGGCAGACAACTGGATCGGTCTCGCCGCGAGCGGAGATCAGGTCTACGTCGCCGCGCGTGCCGGCATGGGCGTCGACGTCTTCCGGAGCACCGGCGGAACGAGCTTCGCGAAGACGACGATCGCGGGCGCGGTCCAGTACGGCGACGTCTTCGTGGATCCCGCCGACGCGAGCGTCTGGGTCGGCGGCGACACGCCGTCTCTCGTGATCCATCGTTCCACCGACGGCGCGCAGACCTTCGGTCCCCCGAGCAGTCCCCCCGGCACGCTCCGCTTCAGCGACTGGAGCGTCGGCGGCGGTGCGATCTTCGCTGCCGGTCAGGAGACCACCATGCGCCGGATCCCGACGGCGACGCCGGGCACGTCGACGGCCATCGGCGGCTTGCCGACGGGGCCGAACCGAGGCCGATCCCTCGCGGCCGCGCCGGGCGGAGCGGTGTTCATCGCAACGGAGACCACGACGAGCGGCGTGACGCTCCACCGAATCGCGCCCGGCGCGATGTCGCTGGAGCCCGAGCGAGCGCTCGCGCCCGCGGGAAAGGCGCCCGCCGTCGTCGCCGCATCGGACTCGATCGTGTTCGTGGCCTACGCCGAGGGAACTTCGGTGATGGGCACGGTTCAGCAGTTCTGACGGCCGCCGTCGAGCGTCAGTTCGAGATTGCGGCGAGGATGCCCCACGCGATGCCGCCGAGGACGCCGAGGACCGCGGTGATGATGAACATCAGCATCGAGGTCTTGGCCTTGCCTTGCGCGGTCGTGATGTCGCCGGCGTTCTTCGCGTTGCCGGCCTGCACCGCGAAGACGATGCCGACGATCGAGAGGATGAAGCCGACGCACGTGCCGCCGCAGAAGAGCGCGCCGACGATGTTCAAGATGAGCGGGAGCGTCGTGTTCACGTCGCCGCCCGCGCCCGGCATCATCGGTCCGCCCGGAGGAGGGAAGCCGCCCGGAGGCCCGAAGCCGCCGGGGCCGGCCCCGAATCCGCCGCCGGGAGGTCCGCCCTGAGGAGGACCGCCGAACCCGCCGCCCGGAGGTCCACCGTAGCCCGGAGGCCCGCCGCCCGGAGGAGGTCCGCCGAATCCGCCGCCGCCCGGAGGTCCGCCGAATCCGCCGCCGCCCGGAGGTCCGCCGTATCCGCCGCCGGGCGGATAACCGCCACCCGGAGGACCGTAGCCTCCCGCCGCCTGCTGAATTCCGTTTGCGCCCATCGGGTCCGTAGACATCATTGACGTGTCTCCAAGCTCGCGAATCGCTCGCGCATCGACCCAGGAAGAATCGCATCAGCGCTCCGAGATGCCAAACGCAAACGCCACGCAATCCGCCAGGCACAGCCGAGGGCAACGCGTCGCGCGGGCCGCGGCGCTCCTCTCGGGGCTCGGCCTCTTCGCGTTGCTGCTCGGGGCGGGGAACGTCCCCTGCGGCTTTGCGCGCATGACGCACGTGCCGTGCCCGGGGTGCGGCTCGACGCGCGCTGTGTGGGCGCTCGCGCGCGGCGATCTCCACGGGATGCTCCGGCACAACTTCCTCGCGCCTCTCATGGCTGTGCTCGTCGCCGCGCTCGCCCTCGATGCGCTGATGTCGGTGCTCCGCACCGGATCGTTGATGCAGGTCGGCGAGGGTCGTTACGCGAGGTACTTGCCGCGCGCGGTGCTCGTCGTGGCGCTCCTCGAGATCGTCCTCTGGGGCGCGCGTTTCGCCGGTTTCCTCGGCGGACCCGTGCCCGTGTAGACTCCGGTGGGTGAAGATCTGCCCGCGCTGCTCCGACGTGTTCGGTGACGACGCGGCGTTCTGTCCTCACGACGGCGAGCCCCTCAAGAAGAACACCGATCGCTTCCTCGGTCGGACGATCGCCGCGCGCTACCGCCTGATTCGCCGCCTCGGCGCCGGCGGCATGTCGGTCGTGTACCTCGCGAGGCACGAGCTCATCTCGCGCCTCAGCGCGATCAAGATCCTGCGCCCCGAGCTCAGCCTCATCACCGAGCACCGCGAGCGGTTCTTGCGCGAGGCGCGCGCGGTCAATCGCATCAATCACCCGAACATCGTCGAGATCACCGACGTCGGAGAGTCCGACGGGCTCGCGTACCTCGTGATGGAGTACGTCGAGGGCGAGTCGCTGCTCGCGCACATCCAGCGCGGGCGCCTCGCGTGGACGCGCGCCGCGCGCGTCGGCATGCAAGTCGCGAGCGCGCTCGCGCGCGCGCACCAGACGGGCGTGATCCACCGCGACCTGAAGCCCGAGAACATCCTGCTCCTGCCGCGCGGCCCCGCCGACATCGAGCCCGATCTGGTCAAGCTCACCGACTTCGGCATCGCCAAGGTCGCGGGCGAGCCGACGCTCACGCTCAACGAGCAGCTCTTCGGCACGCCGGGCTACATCGCGCCCGAGTACGTCGCCGGCATCGGCATCGACGGGCGCTCCGACATCTACTCGCTCGCGGTCGTCGTCTACGAGATGTGCACGGGCGTCTTGCCGTTCGACGGCAAGGGTCAGTCCGAGCTCCTCCTCAAGCCGCTCACCGCCGCGCCGGTGCCGCCGAGCCAGCGCGTCGACGGGCTCCCGCCGGATCTCGAGTCGCTCCTGCTCCGCTGCCTCGCGCGCGAGCCCGCGGGCCGCCCGCACGACGCGTTCGCCGTGCACGACGCGCTCGCCGACATCGTCCGGCGCTACGGCGGAAACGCGACGATCGCACCGCCGCGCCTGTCCGACGTCCCCGCCGCGGAGCCGCGCGAGCCTCTCGAGACGATCATCGATCGCAAGTCCGCCGCGCCGCTGGAAGGTCGCGAGACCGCGAACGTGGGGCGCGTCGTGACCCACGAGATGAGCTCGCGCTGGTCGGCCGCGCTCGCCGATCTCGAGGCGCACATCACGAAGGCGCGCCGCCTCGGCGGAACGCACGCGCGCGCGGCGTCGCGCGCCGCCGAGCTCGCGCTCGTCGCCGGCGAGATGGTCCCGCGCGTCGAGCGCGCCGCCAAGCTGGTGAGCGAGCTGCAGGCGAAGGTGGATCTGCTCGAGGCGCGCGGGCGCGAGTTCCGCGCGAACCTCGGCCACGCCATCGACGTGCTCGTCCACGATCGCTCGCGCGAGCGCGCGCACCTCGACGCGCTGCGCGCGCGCCGTCAGGCGCTCGAGGGCGCGATCGCGGGCGTCATCGGTCCGCGGTCGATGCCCTCTTCGCAGGCCCAGACGGCGCCGCTCGTGCCCCCGGTCGGCCACCCCGATCCGCGCCAGTGGGAGATCGAAGCGCTCGCCGACGAAGAGCGTCGCGCGGCGCTCGTCGACGAAGATCTCGGCTTCCAGGTCGACGCGCTCCAGAAGCAGCTCGACGAAAAGAACCAGGACTTCGAAGTCGAGCTCGTGCAGGCGACGGGCTCGCTCGAGGGCTCGCTGTCGGCGCTCCGGCGCCTCACGAGCGAGATCGTGCGCACCATCGACGACGGCATCGACATCCTGCAGCGAAGCGCCTGAGCTTCAGATCCGCTGGACGACGACGTCGGGGAACACGCGGCTCAGGCGGAGAAAGTCGTCGAGGTCCGCCGTGTAGACGACGTCTCCCTGGATCGATGCGCCGGCCATGACGAGCGCGTCACCGAGGTTCGCGGAGACGAGCCCCATGGCGACCCCCGCCAACCGCGCGACTTGCGTGGTGGGGGCTTCGAACTTGAACGCGCGGAGGATCCGTGAGCGTTCTTTCTCGCGCCTCCCCGCGCGCCACCACTCCGCGACGGCCGAGGCAGGCGCGATCAGCTCATCGCCGTCGTCGGCCGCGATTCGCAGGACCTCGAGCGCCGTCCGTTGCCGGCGTTCGAGCGCGATGAACGCGCCGGTGTCGAACGCGATTCGCATGCGTCAGGCCGCTCGCGTCTTGCCTCGCCAGCTCGCGCGAACCTCGCGCTTGCGCTTGCTCGAGACCGGCGGCACGTCGCGGACGAGCTCCTCCAGCGCCGCGCGGCGCTCTTCCGCTTCGAGCTCCCTCTCGAGGCCGCGCATGAAGACGGCCGACAGCGAGAGGCCCTCCCGCTTCGCGATCTGCTTCGCTGCCGCGAGCTGACGCTTTCCCACGGAGATGCTGATCTTCTTCGCGTCCACGTCGAGAAGCTAGCAGCGTCGGTAAAAATTGCTACCGCTGCGGCTTCAGGCGCGGCCGAGCAGGCCGCCGAGGCGGCGCGGGCGCGGCGGCTCGAGATCGTTGTCGCGCAGGAAGCGGAGGTTCGCGATGTTGATGAGCGCGTGGGCGACGAGCGGCCCGACGAGGCTCCCGGTCGCGAAGAAGAGCCCGCCGAAGAGGAACCCCATCACCGTCGCCCAGCCCGCCCAAACCCAGCGCACGCGCCCGCGCATCTGGTGGAGCAGCCCGAACACGAGCGACGAGGCGACGAGGCCGAACGTCGTCGCGAGGAGGCCGCGGAAGAAGAGCTCTTCGCCGATCGCGCTCGCCACGCCCAAGACCACGATCGTGCCGTCGCTCGCGCTGCGGATCGCCGGGCGAAGGTTCGCGTGGAGCGCGCGCGCCCAGCTCCACCGGCGGACGAGGTGCCGCGTCGCGCTGATCGTCGCGGCGGCGAGCAGCGCGCCGGCGACGACGCTCACGCCGTGGGCCAGCGCCGGGCTCTCCGCGGGGATCAGCCAAGCCTCGGCCGCGCCGAGCGTGACGGGGCTGTGCCCCCGGGCGATGGCCGCGCCGATCACCACCGCGGAGAGCGCGCCGTAGACGAGCACGGGCCCGGCCGCGAGGCGATCGAGGACGGCCGACGAGGCCGCCGGTCGCAGCAATCGGCGGGTCCGAGCCGAGGGCATCATCGGCGGCCCAAGGTTGCATGCCGCCGGCGCGGCGGCAACACGAGCCGCGCGGATCCCCGGAAACCCGGTCATCCGTGTGAGTTCGCAGGTTTGCGCACGCTTCGCGCGAGGCGTCTGATAGAGTCTCTGGTCGGTCGCCACATGACCACGAGCAACGAAGAACGCCCGCGCGTGCTCATCGTCGACGACGAGAAGTTCATCCGGGACATCCTGGCGGACTTCCTCGGCATGGAAGGCTACGTCGTCCGCACCGCCGAAGACGGTCAGGCCGCCCTCAGCGAGCTGAACCACGCCCACTACGATCTCGTCATCAGCGATCTCAAGATGCCGCGGATGGGCGGCATCGAGCTGCTCGAGCAAATCGGGACCGCCGCGCCCAACGCGCTCACGGTCATCATGACCGGCTTCGGCACCGTCGAGACGGCGATCGACGCGATGAAGCGCGGCGCCTACGACTACATCCTCAAGCCGTTCAAGGTCGAAGAGGTCATCCACGTCGTCCAGCGCGGGCTCGAGAAGCAGCGCCTCGCGGCGGAGAACCTGCGCCTCAAGGAGGCGCTCTCGCTCTACAAGGTGAGCGAGGCGATCGCCGCGAGCCTCTCGCTCGAAGAGGTGCTCGCGACCGTCGGCGACACCGCGATCCACGAGATCCACGGCGATCTCGCGTCGACGTGGCTCGACGACGGCGAGGGCGGCTACTTCGAGCGGCAGCGGCTCCTGCCGCCCAAGCACCTCCGCGCCGGCGTGATGAAGGAGGCGACCGGCTTCGGCACCTTCGCGCACGCGGCGTTCGTCGAGCACTTCGCGCAAGACAACAACCTCCTCGAGGTCGGTCCGCGGCTCGGGCGCTTCTTCGAGAAGGAGCCCGAGGTGCCCGTCCAGGCGCTGCTCGCCGTTCCCCTGCGCATGAAGACGCGCCTGCTCGGCTGGATCGGCGTCGCGAGCTTCACGAAGAGCAAGCGCTTCGACGAAGGGCAGCGAAAGATGCTCTCGATCGTCGCGTCGCGCGCGGCCGCAGCCATCGAGAACGCGCGCCTCTACGAAGATCTCCGCGCGACGTTCCAGCAGACGATCGAGGGGCTCGCGAAGGCGATCGACAAGATGGATCGCTACACCGCCGGCCACTCCGATCGCGTCGCGACCTACGCGATGTACCTGGCGACGCGCCTCGGCCTCTCGCCCGAGCAGATCGAGATCGTCCGGCAGAGCGCGCTCATGCACGACATCGGCAAGCTCGGCTGCGTGCTCAACCTCAACAAGCCGGGCAAGCTCACCCAAGACGAGTACGAGCAGTTCAAGAAGCACCCCGGCTACGGGCGCGACATCCTCGAACCGATCAAGTTCCTCCACCCGCTCATCCCCGGCGTGCACCTGCACCACGAGCGGTGGGACGGGCGCGGCTATCCGCTCGGCCTGAAGGGCAACGACGTCCCGCTCATGGCGCGGATCATCGCCGTCGCCGACACGTACGACGCGATGACGAGCGATCGCGCGTATCGTCGCGCGCTGCCCCACGAGGTCGCCGTCACCGAGATCGAGCGATGCTCGTCGACGCAGTTCGATCCCGAGGTCTCGCACTCGTTCTGCGAAGGCCTCGACGACTATCGCGAGAGCGAGGTCGCCAAGGGGAACAAGGTTCCCGAGTAGTCGGCGAAAAGGCGGGGCCGGCTGGCTTCCCTTCGAGCGGCGCGCGCGCTAGAGCACGCCCATGATCGACGACAAGCTTCGGGAATGCCTGACCTTCGACGACGTCCTGCTCGTCCCCGGGTACAGCGACGTCCTCCCGCGCGACGTCGACATCAAGACGAGGCTCTGCCGCGGCGTCGACCTCAACGTCCCGCTCGTGAGCGCGGCGATGGACTCCGTGACCGAGGCGCGCGCCGCGATCACGATGGCACGCGAGGGCGGCATCGGCATCCTCCACAAGAACCTCCCGCCGCAGGATCAGGCGCGCGAGGTCGAGAAGGTGAAGCGCGCCGAGAGCGGCATGGTGCTCGCGCCCGTCACGGTGCGCCCGAGCCAGTCGCTCAAGGAGGCGCTCGGCATCATGCGCGAGCACGACATCTCGGGCGTGCCCGTCGTCGAGGGCGATCGCCCCGTCGGCATTCTCACGGCGCGCGACATCCGCTTCGAGCGAAACCTCGATCAGCCGGTGAGCGCGCTGATGACGAAGGAGCTCGTCACCGTCTCGCCGGGCGTCAAGCCCGACGAGGCGAAGGAGCTGCTCCACAAGCACCGCATCGAGAAGCTGCTCGTGGTCGACGGCGGGCGCCTCGTCGGTCTCGTCACGATCAAGGATCTCCTCCAGGCCGATCGCAACCCGCTCGCGGTCAAAGACGATAAAGGTCGCCTGCGCGTCGGCGCGGCGATCGGCCCGGGCCCCGATCGCGACGAGCGTGCCGACGCGCTCGTCGCCGCGGGCGTCGACGTGATCGTGGTCGACACCGCGCACGGGCACTCCAAGGGCGTCATCGACGCCGTCCGCGAGGTGAAGAAGCGGCACCCGAACGTGCCGATCATCGCGGGCAACGTCGCGACGGCCGAGGCCACCGAGGCGCTCGTCGACGCTGGCGCCGACGCGGTGAAGGTCGGCATCGGCCCGGGCAGCATCTGCACCACGCGCGTCGTCGCCGGTATCGGCGTCCCACAGATCACCGCGGTGAGCGACTGCGCGCGCATCGGCGATCGCCACGGCGTGCCGATCATCGCCGACGGAGGCATCAAGCACTCGGGCGACGTCACCAAGGCGATCGCGGCCGGCGCCGCCGTCGTCATGATCGGCTCGCTCTTCGCCGGCACCGACGAGTCGCCCGGCGATCTCGTCCTCTACCAGGGCCGCTCCTACAAGGTGTATCGCGGCATGGGATCGATCGGCGCGATGAAGAAGGGCAGCAAGGATCGCTACGGCCAGGGCGGCACGGCCGACGAGAAGCTCGTGCCCGAGGGCATCGAGGGTCGCGTGCCCCACCGCGGATCGCTCGCGTCGATCCTTCATCAGCTCGTCGGCGGGCTCCGCTCGGGGATGGGCTACACCGGCTCGCGGACGATCAAGGATCTTCGCTCGAACGCGAAATTCATCCGCAGCACCTCGCAGGGCCTCCGCGAGAGCCACGTCCACGACGTGATCATCACCGAAGAGGCGCCGAACTACCGAACCGACTCGCGGTGACGTCGTGAAGCGCACGATCGAAGCTCGCTGGCTCGGCCGCGTTCCCTACGCGCGCGCGCACGCGCTCCAGCAGCGGCTCGTCGACGCGCGTCTCGCCGGCGAGATCGGCGACGTGATCCTGCTCCTCGAGCACGAGCCGGTGATCACGCTCGGCCGCGGCGCGAAGGGCGAGAACGTGCTCGCCGGCGACGAAGATCTCGCCGCGCGCGGCGTCTCGATCGCCGAGACGGGCAGGGGAGGCGACGTCACGTTCCACGGCCCCGGCCAGCTCGTCGCGTATCCGATCCTCGATCTGAAGCCCGATCGCTGCGACGTGCGCCGCTACGTGCGCGATCTGGCCGAGGTGATGATCGGCCTCGCGAAGGATCACGGTCTCTCCGCCGGCGTCTTGCCCGACGATCCGAAGTACATCGGCGTCTGGGTCGACGAGAAGGCGCCCACGATCTGGAACGAGGAGCGCGCGCTCGCTTCGGCGCGCGGCGAAGCCTTCGGCGAGGGCGCGCCGCGCCTCGCGAAGATCGGCGCCATCGGCGTCCGCATCTCGCGCTGGGTCACGATGCACGGCCTCGCGTTCAACATCGCGACCGATCTCTCGGGCTTCCGTTTGATCGTCCCCTGCGGGATCCAGGCGCTCGGCGTCACGTCGCTCGCCGATCTCGCCGCGCGCGGCCTCTTCTCCGCGCCGCTCCCGACGGTCGAAGCGACCGCGCGCGCCTCGATCGCGCACTTCGCGCGCGTCTTCGACGCCGACGTCTCGCTGGCCGAAGGTGAGCCGCTCGCGGCTGCCGCGGACCGACCCTCATCCGCGCGATGACATCGAGCGCCGGCTCGTCGGCGCGATCACCGCCGCCCACTCGAGAGCCGGTACGACGTCGAGTTGTGCTACCAGTGTACTACCATGGCAAAGCGAGCCGGGCGCACGATGAAGCTCAGCATCTCGCTCGACGAGCGTGACGTCGCGCTGCTGAAGAAGCGCGCCAAGCAGGTCTCGGGCGGAAACGTCTCGGCGGCGATCGCGCAGATGCTCCACGCGGCGCGGGAATGGGAAGGGCGAGTGTCGCTCGCGGCTTGGCTCGGCGAGGGTCGCGAGGAGCCGAGCCAGGAAGTCGTGGACGCGGTGCGTGCCGAATGGCGCGCGCCCAGCCGTCGTGCGAAGCGCCGCAAGAAGGCGGCATGAGGCGGGGGCGGGTAGGCTTGACCTTCGACACCGGAGTGCTCATCGCGCTCGAGCGCCGCACGCAGCGAATCTGGGAGATCTACCGCACCGCGCTGGAGGACGCCGTGCCGATCACGGTTCCGGTGGCGGTCGTGATCGAATGGTGGCGCGGGCGCACCGATGTTCGCGAGAGAGTGCTCGGCGGTGTTCGCGTCGAGCCGCTCCACACTGCGCTCGCGCGCACGGCGGGCGAGGCGCTCGCGTCGGTCAGGTCGGCCACGCCCATCGATGCGGTCGTGATGGCTTCGGCAGCGTCGAGGGGTGACGTGGTCTTCACGCCCGACGTCGAGGATCTCGAGAAGCTGGGGCGCTACTTCTCCGGTGTTCGCGTGCTGGCCGTGTAGAAGCGCGACCTTGCGTGCGCGGCTGGTCGATCGAGCGGATCGCCCGTTCGCCCCCGACTCCGCTCGATACATGAAGGAGCCAGGCCGCTCGCAGATGGTCAGGCGCCGGCCAGCGGGACCTGCGATGGCCTGTTCGCTTCGCCTCCTCAGCAGAGGGCTCGAACGCTGGATCTGATGCCTGCGGGTTGACGCGTGGGCGTTCGAGTGCTGCCATCAGAGTCAGTCGCGCACGCAGGAGGAGGGAGCATGATCGACGAACGCACTCGCCGTTGGGGGGGGTGAGGTGGGCCGCGCTCGCGGTGCTCATCCTCGCGCCGGGCTGTTCGAAGGTGGATGAGCGCGCTCCGAGCGAGCGGCACGATTCCTCCGAGCAGGAGCTGACGACTTCGCACGAGCTGTCACTCTCGCTCCCGAAGGGAGTGAACCTCTTCGAGGTCGCCCTCTCGAGCACGCTGCAAGTCTCAATCGGTCCCAACGCGTCCGTGCTCCGGCCCGGGGGGTTCGGCGCTCTCGCGAACGCGGGCGCCGGCGAGACGGACATCGGCGTGTCTGCACGAGTGGGATCCATCGCCAGTCAGGGCCACGTCCGGCTCCGCAATCGGTCGACGGTCGACGGCGACGTGAAGACCGGCGAACCGGCGATCAGCATCGGCAATGCAGCGACGGTGACGGGCTCCGTATTAACCGGCGCCGCCCTGACGCCGGTGCGAAAGCTCACTTGGACGATCAGCTTCGGCTCCGGTGAGCAGGACGTCGTCGTCGGGTCGGGCGCCGACCGGGCGCTCGCGCCGGGCGCTTATCGCGACGTGCGCGTCCAACCGGGGGCGACGCTTCGCCTCTCGGCGGGCAAGTACGACCTCCGGACGCTGCGCAGCTTGCCGAACAGCCACGTGGTCATCGACACGACCGCCGGGCCCGTCTTCATCTACGTCGATGGCCTGCTCGACATCAAGGAGCCGCTTGACGCCGACGGCGCGGAGAACCGCGTGTTGCTCGGGTATCTCGGCACCGGCGTCGTGTCCCTCGCTCCCCCGTTCGCGGGTACCGTCGTCGCCCCGCGCGCGACCATCAAGCTTGGCTCGGGGGGATATCGAGGCTCGTTCTTTGCCGAGACCATCGAAGTCGGGCCGCGCGCGGAGATCGCGGTGGAGTCCTTCGCTGCGTGGGACGTGCTCTTCCCGCCAGTCCCGATCCTGGATTGTGTGGCGCGCTTCGACGCGACGCACGCGAACGCGCTCTGGGGATACGAGAACCCGCTCGAGATCGCCGTCACGATCCCGGTCGGCCCGAGGAATCAGCTCGTCCCACCCGAGGCGACGCCGATCACGGTCTTCGAGCCAGGTCGACACGAGGGCGTGTTCTGGGCACCCTTCGGCGTGCCGCAGCTCTCTTGGTCGCTCGGCGGCGAGACCGTGACGGCGAGCGCGGCTTCGCGCCGGTGCGCGTTCGCCGATCTCCCGCCGACGTCGCCGACACCGCTCGACTCTCAAGGCGAGGGATCGAGTCAGCCACGGCCGAGCCTTCTACCGCTCATCGCATCGAACGTCTTCTCCGGCGTCACGGGTGCGTTCCTGCCCGGCCCTGTCCGCCCGCCGCCCTTCGCTCCGCGGAGGTTCAAGTTCGTCATCGACGACCAGACTCTCGGATCCGACGCCATCTGCGGCCC
>JAHBWD010000060.1 GCA_019637175.1 Labilithrix sp.
GCGCGGGGACGCCGCCGTCGGTGAACTCGCTGCGGAACGTGGCGGGGAGCTGGACGCCGCCGCCGATGCCCGGCGTGAGGTGCAGGCTCGGGAAGTAGTAGTCGAGCGCGAGCGCGCCGAAGAGCTCCGGATCCGTCTTCGCGCTGCCCGGGAGCGTTTCGAAGGGGATGAAGCCCGGCACGTTGCGGACGACGAAGTTCAGCTCGCGGAAAATGCCGGTCGCGCTGAAGCGGAGATAGCCCGCGCGCACGACGCCCTGGACGGCGGCGCCGCGCGCCGACTGCTCGCGCGTCGCGCCGGCGACGTCGAAGTCTTTGAGCTGCTGCTGGAGCCAGTCGATCTCGGCGCTGAGGCTGAAGGCGAACTGGTTCGGGTCGTACTTCTCCGGCTTGAAGAGGATGAGCGGCTTCTGCGGATCGTTTCGATAGAGGAGGAAGTCGACCGACTGCGGAACGGGCATGCCCTGGTGGAAGACGACGCGCCCCGAACCGCCGTACGTGTAGACGTTCTTGCCGCGCACGTCCTCGAGGTCGAACTTGCCCTGCTGGAAGAAGCCGCCGCCGATGTCGAAGCGCACGTTCTCGAGCGGATCGACGCCCGCGCCCGCGAGGAACCCGTAGTTGGTCTCGCCGACGCGCACCGTCTCGACGTCGTTCTCGCCGCCCGGCGAGAGCACCTGCTCGGGCTGGATGATCGTCGCCGTCTTGAACCCGCCGAAGATGTAGAACTTCTCCGCGTCGTACTGGATCTTGAGGCCGGGCGCGGCGCCCTGGAGGCGCGGGAAGATCGACTGGTTGATCGACGCCGCCGTGCCGCCCCACGACAGATCGTAGAGGTAGCCGAGGCGGAAGCGGTCGGTGTCGAGCGGGAAGAAGACGGCCGAGAGGCCTTCCTTCTCCGTCGGGCCCGTCTGGTAGTGCAGGCGCAAGTACGAGCCCGTGTCGTAGAACGCCGAGTTCAGGTTGCCGGTGTTCGACGCGAGCTGCCCGATGTCGAAGCGCAAGACGAGCGCGGCTTCGGTCGTGAGCTTGTCGATGAAGCCCGGCAGCTTCTTGTACATCACGAGGTGCGTGAGGTTCTCGCGGCCGGTGAAGCGCGAGTTCAGGTTGTCGAAGAAGAGCCGGTACTGCGAGCGCTCGCCGACGCTGAACGTCGGCGACAGCGGGATGAGCGTGCCGGTCTTGTTGAGGAAGTCGTCGTCGCCGAACGTCCACGTGAGGCGCGTATCCATGAAGCCGCGGCCCTCGGAGGCGCCCGGAGGCGGCGTGCCCGCGGCGCGCGCGCCGGCCGTGCCCGACACGTCGACGGGAGGCGTCGTCGCCGCCTGCTGATCGCCGGGCGCCGTCGGCGTGCCGGTGTTGCCCGGCGTGCCGGTGTCGGTCGCGGCCGCGCCCGTCGCGGGTGCGCCGGTAGCCGGCCCCGCGCCTGCGCCGGCGGTCGGCGGAGTCGTCTGCCCAGGAGGCGTCGGCTGCGTCGTCGCGGTGCTGGTAGGCGGAGGCGTCGGCTGCGCGTACGCCACGCCGGGCAGCGCGAGGAAGACGAAGGACAGGAGAAAGGACGAACGCATCGAGCAAGCCCTCGGTGCCCACGGCTGGGCGTTGAGGTTGAGATGGTGTTACTGCGGATTGTTCTCGAGGAAGGTACGCGGGAAGACGCACGCGAGGGGCGGCGGGGGCTGCTTGAGATCGGTGCGGGTGTCGCTGGGGAACGGCGCGCTCGCGAGGTCGATGATGATGTCGTCCTTGCAGCGCGCCTCGATGGTGAACTGCGATCCGCCGGAGAAGTAGTGGAGCGTCCCCGAGAACGCGCGGATCTCCTTGCCCTTCATCGCGACGGGATCGAACGAGGCCGAGGCCGTCGCGTCGGCTTGGATCGCCTTCGACTGGCCGTTCGAGTCGGTGACGGTGATGCGGAAGGTGCTGCGCGCCGCGTAGTTCGACCACTCGGTGCACTCGGGATCGTTGCTGCACGCCTGCGCGCAGTCGTTCTCCGGGTTGCCGGCGACGAACTCGATGCGGCCGTTCTTGTCGAGATCGCAGTTGGTCGCGTCTTCCGTGGGCGCGAAGAGGCCGCCGGCGCCGCGGGGCGCGTCGCCCGGGCCGAACTTCGGCGTCACCTTCGCGATCGAGCTCCGATCCGGCAGCGTCTGCACCCGCACGAGGTTGCCCGAGAGGCGGAGCAGGTTCGACGTGTCGATGATGACGCCGGGCGAGAGCAGCTCGGGCTCGGGCACCATGCAGAGGCGCCTCGACGGGTCCCACTCTTCGAGCGTCCACGTCGGGTACGACATCTGCGTGAAGCCGAAGAACTCGTTCGCCGTTCCGCCGTACGTCTTGAGGCGATCGCACACGCGCATGCGCGGCGGCGCGTTGAAGTTGAACGCGAAGATGCTGTTGAAGCCTCCGCGCTTGTCGTCGAGATCGGTCGCGTAGAACCCGTCGGACGAGATGCGCACGACGACGGTGTTGTGCACGAACGGCGGCAGGTTGGGATCATCCCGGTACCCCGTGTCGAGGAGGATCTGCTCCTTGGGGTAAGGCGTGCGCCCGTTGCCCGAGCAGCCCTTCGCGTCGCACCTCAGGCCGCGCACGTCGGCGATGCGGGGCAGCTTGAAGAAGATCGGGCGGCTCGCGCCCTCGGCGTAGGAGCCGCCTTCCTCCGCGTCGTCGTTGGCGAAGGCGCAGCCTTCGTCGGCGGGGTAGTCGACCTTGCCGTCGCCGTCGTCGTCGATCCCGTTGGAGCACGCCGGCGGCGGATCGCGCAGCGGATCGGCGGGGATGTAGCCGAGGTCGTCGGCGACGATGAACGTGCGCCCGTAGGCGTTGGCGATCCGCACCTCGACCGTGGCCGACTCGCCGCCGGTGAGCGCGACGTTGCGGCCGTCGGTCCCGGGGCCGACGAGCGGCTCGACGGCGCCGGGCTTGGAGGAGATGCGCACGAAGCGGTTGAAGCTCGCGTCTTGCGTGCCGTCGGGCAAGAGCGCGCGGATCGTGACGCGGAAGGGGATCGGCGTGTCGACCGCGAGATCGAGCGGGGCCTCGAGCGAGCCCGCGTTCACGGCGGGATCGATCTCGACGACGAGGCGGTGCGACGCGCGGACGCCGCCGAACCCGCTGCTGCACGATCCCGAGAACGTCGCGACGACGACGACCAAGAGCCAGAGGAGCGCGGCTTGGGGCTTCATCGGCCGATGAGCTCCACGCGGCCGTCGGTGAAGCTCCCGATCGTCGCGTCGATGCACGCGAGGATCTTGCACTCTTCACCCGCGAGCTTGCACGCCGAGATCGGGACCCGGCACGCCTCCTGATCGGGCGCGCCCTGGCATCGCTGGGCGTGGAAGCGCGCGACCTGATCGCGGCAGTCGGCGCGGACGCAGCGCCCCGCGCCGGCCTCGCACGCGCCCGTCGACTTGCACGTCACGGGGGCGCCCTCTTCGGCGACCTGGCTCGCGCACGCGCAAACCTGGTTGGGGTCGCCGCAGTCGCCGTCATTCACGCAGAGCTTGAGGCCGTCGGGCGTCTGGTTCTTCGGATCGAAGCCGCAGGGCCTGCCGGCGCGCAGGTAGTCGATGAGCGCGTCGCGCTGCTGGATCTTCGTGTCGAGCTGCGTCGTGTTGCGCTGGAGGACGCGGAAGCCCGAGCCGCCGCCGGCGAGGTAGTTGCTCGTCGCGAGCTCGTAGCGGTTCGTCGGCGTGATGAGCGACTGGCAGAGGCCCTGCGCGCGGCCGCCGCTCCGGTCGCAGATGCCCGGAGGCGCGAGCCCGGCCTCGGGATCGTTGCACTCCTTGCCGATGCACTTCGCGTCGCAGTCGCAGCGCGTGCCGGTGTTGCCGATGTAGACCTGCTCGGCGCACGAGTTGACCACGCAGACCTTCCGCGCCTGATCGCAGAGGCCGCCTCCGCGCTCGCGACACTGCTCGTCGTTTTCGCAGCGGACGATGCATCGCTTGGTGGTCTGATCGCACGCGTCGCGCGGCGGCGTCGCCGCCTGACAGAAGGCGTCGTCGTCGCAGGGGAGGTTCAGGCGGTCGCACCCGGTGCAGTTGAGGCGCACGCGCGCGCCCGCGATCTGGATCTGGGAGGTGCACCCGCGGCCGGCCGTGCGGCGCGCCGCGAAGTCGAAGAGCTCCTGAACCTCCTTGCCGGAGAGCTGCATCTTCGAGATCGAGTTGTCGAACGGGAAGATGTTGTACATCTGCTCGATCGTCACCGGGCCGGGGTTCAGATCGGTGCGGATGCCGGTCGAGTTGGTGAGCGAGAAGTCGGTCTGGATGCCGAGCCGGAGCCAGATCGCGTTGCCCACGACGTTGCCGAGGGGCGAGTCGCCGCCGGTGGTGGAGAAGCGGCGCGAGCCGTTGGGGCTGTAGCCGACGAGGATGTCGAGGTCGGCCGCGAGGTCGAGCGCGCGGCGATAGGGCTGGAGCATCTCGACCATGACCGGATCCTCCGGCACGGTGGCGTCGATGGGGAACGCGCGGAACCGGCTCGAGACGACCTCGAAGCCGTTGACCGGATCGTACTCGCCGCCGACGGGCGCGACGACGGCGGGGTCGTTGCTCACGACGAGATCGAGGCGGCCGACGTACTTCGCGAAGGCGCCCGAGTGCGCGATGATCACCTTGCGCGGCGTGCACGGGCGCTTGAACGCGTAGGGGTGGAACTCGGGATCGAGCGCGCCCGCGGGGCCCTTGAGCTCGGGCTCCGGATCGTCGGGCGGCGGCTTGCCGAGATCGATCTCGGCGTCGGGGTTCACGGCCCAGACGAAGCCCGGGTTGTTCGGATCGGCCGAGCAGTCCTGGATCTCCTGCGGCGGGTTGATGACGACGTGGTTGTGACCGCCGAGGACGACGTCGATGCCGGTCGTGCCGCGCACCATGCGCTGATCGACGTCGAGGCCGAGGTGGGTCACCATCGCGACGAGGTCGACGTACGGGCGCAAGAGGTCGACGTAGAACTGCGCCACCTCGACGGTGTTGATCGGCGTGATGCCCAGCCGGTTCGGCTGATCGAAGATCGACGTGAGGCTCGAGAGGTTCGCCATCCCGATCGCGGCGACCTTGAGGCCGCCGGTGTTGAGCACGACGAACGGGCGCGCGACGGTGCCGAGGCGCGCGTAGGTCGGCAGATCCTGCGTCGTGACCTCGTAGCGGTAGTTGGCGCTGAGCGGCGCGAAGCTCGCCCATCGCGTGAACTGCGTGGCGACGTTCTGCGCGCCGAAGTCGAACTCGTGGTTGCCGACGACGGCGGCGTCGACGCCGAGCTGGCTCATCGCGCGCGTCTCGGGCTCGCCGCGGAAGAAGTTGAAGACGGGCGCGCCCTGGAAGCAGTCGCCCGAGTCGAGGTGGATGACGCGCCCCGCGCGCGCGCGCTCGCGGTTGAGGATGTAGGCCATCCGAGCGACGCCGCCGATGGTGGCGACCGAGTTCAGCTCGCCGAGCCCCAGGGTCGCGTCGACCTGGGTGATGACCTGCTCGTAAGGGAACAGGCGCGAGTGGATGTCGGACGTGTGGAGGAACGTCACGTTCACCGAGCACGGCTGCCCGGGCGGGCAGGCGCTCGCGGCCGTTTCTCCGGTCGAGCCGCATCCTTGAAGGCTGCCCGCGGTCAGGCCGAGACCCGACATCGCGAGGATGGCGGCACAAAATCGCGCGTGGAACGCCATGATGCCGCGGGCACGCTAACACGACGGGCGCCCGCGTGTCGCGGTGCGATCTCGCAGAGATGCGCCCGCGCAGCGGAGACCTCGCGGACCGCTCGCCGGCCGCCCGCGCCCGCTCGGCCGGGCCCCGCGGCCGGTCGAGCACCCGAGGCTTTTTTCGCGGGCTTGCGAGGCTTACCTCCTCCGAGAGGCGATGCGGCTCCTCTTCAAGACGTTCGCGCTCCTCGCCGTGTTGCCCTGGCTTGCGGTCGTCGTCATCGCGATGACACAGAGCGCGACCTGGTCGACCGTCGCCTACGTCGGTCTGGGGACCGCGCTGCTCGCCGGTCTCGTCACGCTGCCCGATCCCGCACGAGGCGAGGGGAACGAGCGGAAGAAGGGGAAGAAGACGAGGCGCCCGCGCGGTCTGTCGCGCGGGGCCCTGGTGGCCATCGTCGCCGTGGCGATCCTCAGGGTCTGCGTCACGGGCGACAGCCGCACGATGCGCCTGATCGACGGCGCGGCGGGCGAGGAGAGCCGCGGGCGCTTCGTCAATCGCGTGCTCGACGAGGGCGATCTCGCGATCGCGGGCACGCGCGTGCTCGTCGCGAGCGGCGCGCTCCGCGACGACGCCGTCGAGCTGCCGGGCGCGATGCGCTCGGCGTACGCGGCGATGCGGCGCGAAGAGGGATCGCCGCCTTCGCCGGTCGCGGCGACGCTCCTCGGGCTCGAGCGGCCGGGCGCCTTCGATCTCGTGCTCGTCGAGCCGGCGGGAGAGGCACCCGCGCATCACGCCGTCGTGTTCCTCCACGGCTTCGCGGGAAACTGGGATCTTCCGTGCTGGCAGATCGCGCGCGCCGTCTCGTCGGCGGCCGTCGTGACGGCGTGCCCGTCGACTCGCTTCGTCGGCGATTGGGGATCGGCCGACGGCGAGGCGACGCTGCGAAGGACGGTCGACGTGCTCCGCGCGCGCGGGATCGACGGCATCGTCCTCGCGGGGCTCTCGAACGGAGGCCTCGGCGCTTCCGCGCTCGCGCCGAAGATGAAGGGCGCGTTCGCGGGCCTCGTCTTGATCTCGGGCGCGGATCCCGGCGCGCCTTCCCCCGGCGTGCCGACGCTCGTCATCCACGGCGAGCACGACTCCATGGTGCACCCCTCGACCTCGCGGGCGTACGCGAAGAAGCACGGCGCGAAGTACGTCGAGCTCGACGCGGGCCACTTCGCGATGCTCGTCCGCGGGGCCGCGGCCGATCGTGCGATCGGCGATTTCGTCGCCGCGACCCTCGTTCCCCGCGCGTCGCGCTGAGAATATTCGTCGCGATTACGATGGGTTGGCTATTCGTGCTGGCGCGGGTGCGTGCCGTGAGCCATAGCGCTGCGGTCCGGCCATCTGTCTCGTCATGAACCTTCGTTCCTTGGCCAGTCTCCTTCTTCTCGCGGCGGCGTGCGGCGGATCGACGGCCGTCGATCCCATCGGGCCGGCGAACCCTTCCGGCGGTGATCCCTCGGCGGAGCCGGGCAAGGGCCCGGACACGAGCGCGCCCGTCCTGCCGATCGGGCCGTACACCGGCCTCGTCGGCGTCACCGACGTGTCCATCCTCTATCCGCTCCCCACGAGCGGCGGCGCGAAGAGCTTCATCCAGCCGACCGAGGGCGGTCCGCACGGCGCGCTCTTCCCGCAGGCGTTCTCCGAGATCGTGATGGGGCCCATCGGATCGCTCGAGAAAACGACGTCCGAGCATCCGTCGACGTACGCCGAGCTGCGGCTCGTCTCCGTGCGGCTCGATCACTGCGCCGTGCGCGGCGGACCCGGATGCAAGAGCGAGGTCCGCGTCGTCTTCCAGGCGCTCTACGAGAAGGCCGCGGGGGCGGAGGGCGATCCCTCGTCCGGAACCGCCGCGACCGACGGAGGCGTGCACGTGACGTACGACGTGCCCGAGGCCGAGCTCGTCACGATGATGAAGGAGATCCTGACGCTCAAGAAGGCGAACGGCGATCTCGCGACGATCGATCTTCGGCCGCACCCGATCCTCGCGGAGCAGGGGCTCGGCGGCGCGTTCGCGGAGGGGCTCCGCACGATCCTCCTGCATCACCTCGGCGCGGGCCGCATCGCGCGCGTCACGATCTTCGATCACAACTTCAACCCCGACAGTGACGGCTGGCAGTTCGAGATGTTCGATCGCGCGGGCGACACCCTCGTCGCGAAGAACGTGCCCTTCGTGAGCTCGAGCGGGCAGCTCCTCGCCGGGAGCCACGCGCTGACGCCGCTCGCCGACTCGTCGGCGGAGGACTTCAGCGCAGCCTCCACGCCCGATCCGGTGAGGGCGCTCGTCGCCGCGAACCGGCCGGCGAAGGGCACGCCGGAGTCGGCGGCGCTCTACGTGGCGTGGCAGGCGGCGCTCCGCGTGCAGAACCCCACGCTCCACGACACCGAGACGACCGACTGCGTGAACTGCCACCTCGCCGAGGGCGCGCGCCGGATCGGCGATCAGGTGTACGCCTTCAAGGAGAGCACGCCGGGCAACGAGTTCCGGCCTGCGCGCGCGACCGCGCGCGCCGATCAACGCACGAGCGTCACGAACCTCCACGCGTTCAGCTACCTCCATCGCGCGCCGTCGATCATGCTCCGCACGATGCACGAGTCGATCGTCGTCGCCGACGCGATGGAAGCGAGGGTGAAGTAGGGGCGTGAGCGCGATCCCCTTCGCCCCGGCCCTCGAGGTCAGCGAGCGTGTGCCCCTCGGCGAGGGGCGCGAAGGGTGCGCTGCGCTCATCGCCGACATCGCGGCGAAGAGGCCCGGGGCGGAGAAGGAGCTGGTCGATCGCTTCAAGGGCCACGTGCACCGCCTGCTCACGCGGATGCTCGGGCCCGGGCCCGACGTGGAGGATCTCCTCCAGGAGGTCCTCTTCCGCGTGTTCTCGCGCCTCCACAAGGTCGTCCCTCCGGATGCGCTGCCCGGCTACGTGACGGCCGTCGCCGTGCTCGTCGCGCGCGAGGCGCTGCGGAAGCGAAAGCGCGCGCGCTGGCTCTCGTTCTTCTCGAGCCACGATCTGGCCGATCTCGCGCCCGCGGGTCACGCGGCTCACATCCCGGAAGACGTGCGCTCGTTCTACAGCGTCCTCGCGAAGCTGCCGGCGCAGTCGCAGCTCTGCGTGACGCTGCGTCACGTCGAGGGGATGGAGCTCGCGGAGATGGCGAACGCGATGGGCGTGTCGCTGGCGACCACGAAGCGCCACCTCCAGCGCGCCGAGCAGGAGCTGACGGCGCTGCTCGGTCGCGACGTCGAGGTCGTGTCGTCGCGAGGCGCGTCGCTGGGGCTGAGGGAGGAGGCGCGATGAGCTCGGTGATCGGCCAGATCGGCGCGCGTGTCGCGAGCGAGCAGGATCGTCTGCTCGCGGCCGAGCCCCTCCCGTCGTCGGAAGACGTCTTGGCGGGGATCGGCCGCCGTCGCGTCCGCGCGCAGCGGCGCGTTCGGATCGTCGCGGCCGCGGCGGCGTCGCTCGTGGTGCTCCTCGTCGTCTCGTTCGGCGCGCGAACGTGGCGCGAGCCCCAAGCGGCTCCTGCCATCGCGATCGCGACCGCGGTCGCGCCGCGGCAGCCCGCGCTCGGCGTGACGCGCGCGGAGGAGGCGAGCGTGCCGCTCCAGTTCGACGACGGAACGAAGATCGTCGTCGCGCGCGGCGCGACCGCCGAGCTCCGCGAGGTCCGCGCGCACGGCGCGGTCATCGCGCTCGAAGGAGGCACGGTGAACGTCGACGTCGTGCACACGCCGGAGAGCCGGTGGGACGTGAACGCGGGGCCCTTCGACATTCGCGTCACCGGTACGAAGTTCGACGCCACGTGGGACGCGAGCGCGAAGCGCCTGACGGTGGCGATGACCGAGGGCACGGTCGTCGTCTCCGGGCCGTGCGTGAACGAGCCGCTCGCGGCGCCACATCGGAAGGTCTTCACGTGTCCGGCCGAGCCCGCGCCCGCAGAGGTCGCCTCCGTCGACGTGAACGCGCTCGCCCCGGCACCGTCCCCGGTGGAGAAGCAGGCTGCGGCGAGCGCGCCTCCTCCTCCTCGAGAAACCGTCAGCGCGCTGATGGCCGAGGCCGACGCCGCACGCCTCGGCGGCGACGCGGCGAAGGCAAAGCGCCTCTACGCCTCGGTGCGCGAGCGCTTCCCGGGGACGGATCAGGCGGGCAAGTCGGCGTTCCTCCTCGGCCGCATGGCCGACGCGAGCGGATCGCCCGACGAGGCGCTGCGATGGTTCGAAGCGGCGGCGCGCGAGCGCGGCGGCTTCGCGCAAGAAGCGCTCGGCCGCTCGATGGAGCTCGAACAGAAGCGCGGTCGGGGCGATCGCGCGTACGCGCTCGCGCTCGACTACTTGAAGAAGCACCCGCGCGGCCCGTACGCGGCGTACGCGACGTCGATCGTCGACGCGCATCGCTGAGCTCGATCTCGATGCGCCGCTTCGCGATCGCGATCGTGTCCGCGCTCATGCTGCTCGGCCTGAGCGAGTCGATCGCGCGCGCAGCCGACGTCGGCGTCGTCGCCGATCCGCGTGATGCTTTCGCGACGCGGCTCGTCGCCGAGCTCGAGCAGCTCGGTTTCTCCGTCACGCGTGAGGCGTCGCTCACGGCGACCTCGCGCGAGGTGGCGCTCGTGCGCGTGTCGGACACGGACGTCGATCTGTACGAGGTTTCGCGCGACGGCTCGCTGCGGAAACGAACGATGATCTCGGCGCGAGCGGATCCGCTGAAGGCGGCCGAAGAGGTGCGCGCGCTGCTCCTGCCGCTCGTCGAGCGGCCGCCCGAGCCTGCGCCGCCCGAGCCACCGCCTGCGCCCGCGCCCCCGGCGCCGCCGGCTGGCGCGGAAGCCGCGACGCCTCCGCTCGCGCCGCCCCCCGAGAGGCGGAGCGTGGAGATCGCGCTCGGAGGAGCCGCGTTCTTCGGCGGCGCCAAGCCGGGAGCGGCGGCGTCGCTGTCGGCGTCGTTCTTTCCGCGCGCGCTCCGCGCCGGCCGCGCGTCGCTCGGCGTGGGGGCCGGCGGGCTCTTCGAGCTCGCGCCGGAGAGCGTCTCGGCCTCGCAGGGATCGGCCGACGTGCGCGCGATCCTCTTCGGCCCCGAGCTCATCGGCCGCCTCGACCTCTCGCCCGAGGTGCGCGCCGATCTCGCGCTCGGCGCGTTCGCGAGCCACCTCGTGGTGACGGGCAACGCGAACGCGCCGTTCACCTCGCGCGATGACTCGGCGTGGACGTGGTCGCCGACGGGGCGCGCGCGCCTCGCGTACGCGCTCGGCGCGACGTCCATCTTCGCCGAGGGACGCCTCGGCGTCGCGAGCCCCGGCGTCGCGATTCGCTTCGACGGCGGGACCGTGCGCGAGTGGGGCACGCCCTGGGGCGCCGCCGGCGCGGGCGTCGCGATCGCGTTCTGAGGATCCAGGCCTGCCTAGGGGTACCGGATGATCGCGTTGTCGTAGAGCGCCGACCAGTCGCCGTGCTTTCCGTACGTGTAGACGCCGAGGTAGACGCGTACCTTCGTCGCGCCGGCGACGGCGGCTGGCGGCGGCGAGAGTGTCCGCGAGCCCATGGATACGCCGTTGAGCTGCAGCTCGCCCGCGCCCGCGAACGCGTCGAGGCGGACGCGCAGCGAGAACCACTCGTCGCGCTTGACCTTGAACGGGCCGAGCAGGTCGTTGACCGTGCCCGTGGTGTAGAGATACTCGCGCAAGATGATCTCGTCGTTGCCGTTCGGCTTCGCGTTGTAGACCGTGTGGACGTTGTAGGCCGCGCCGGCCTGCGTCTCGATCTCGATCGCGCCGATCTCGATCGACTGGTCGCCAGGCGCGCTCGTGATCCGGATCGAGTATCCGAGCGAGATGGCGCTGCCGGCGGGATCGAACGAAGCGCGCAGGTGGGCATAGGAGTCGTCGTCGGTCGTCTGCGCGAAGAGCTTCGTCTCGAGCGCGCCCGGCGGTGAAAATGCGAGCGCGGTCGAGCGGCCGACACTTCCGCGCTTCTCCTCCTTCAGCTCGAACTGCCCGGGGAGGCCGCCGTCGTCGAAGTCTTCGCACAGGCGGTAGTCGGTCTGCCCGAGGCAGAAGGCGACGGCCGCCTCGGGCGGCGCTGCGTCGGGGACGGGCGCGTCATCGGCGCCTGCGTCCACGTTCGGTCCAGGGCTTCCGTCGTCGGCGACGTCGCGGGAGGGCGTCGACAGTCCGTCCAGCGAGGTGAGGAGCGAGCAGCCAGCGGCCGAGATCGCGCCGCCGAGCGCCAGAGCGCGGGTCGTTCGCCGCATGATCTCTCATGATACCGCGATCGCACGACGACGTCGTCTATCGGAACGCCGCGGGGTTCTTCGCGAATCGGGCGCGGAGCTCGTCGAGCGCGGCGCGGTCGGCCTCGGTCGACGCCGCGCTCCGTGCGGCCCCGATCATCGCGGGCGTTCGCGGATCGCCCACGACCATCAGCGCGTTCGCCGCGGCGTCGCGGGCCTCGCCGCGATGACGAACGAACGCGTCGACCAGGGCGCGCGCCGCGATCTCGCGGACGCGATCCTCTTCGGCGCGGTCGGCGAGCGTCCGCCAGGCCCATGCGTTGCCCGCGCGACCGAGCGATCGCGCGGCCACGCGCGCGTCCGCTTCGTCGTTCGTCGCCCGAAGGCGCGCCGCGAGGGCGTCGACGGCGAAGGCGCGCCGGCACTCGCCCATGCCCTCGAGGATCGCGCGCGCGCGCTCGTCGCGCGCCGCGTCGAGCGCGGTCACGATCCGCCGCGCCGCCTCTTCGGTGCCGATGCGCGCGAGCGCCTCGGTGGCGGTCCTCGTCGTCTCTCGATCTTCACTCGCGTCGTCGACGATCGCGCCGAGCACGCCCGTCGCCCGCGGATCGCGGACGAGGCCTACCGCCTCGACGAGCTCGCGACGGAGCTCTCCGTCGCGACCTTCCACGATCCGCTCGAGCGCGGGAAGCACCGCGCTCGGGCCGAGCCGCGCGACGTACTGCGCGATCGGCGCCTTGCGATCGCGCGCGCGCGCGACGGCGTCGGGTGCGAGCTCCATGATGCGGCTCACGGCGGCGAACGGCCGCGGATCGGCCGCGCGCGCCTTCGCGACGTCGCGCATGACGGCGGCGCGCTGCGCTTCGGGCATGCGCGCCGCGGCCGTCGCGGGGGCGAGGACGAGCGCGGTCGCGAGGAGCGTCTTGCTGGCGATCTTCATCGTCCGCTCTCCCACCAGCGCGCTTCGGGGATCTTCCGCGTCGCGTTGGAGCTGCAATGCACCTCGCCGAGGAGGCGGTGGTAGGTGTCCCAGTTCTCGATCCAGTCGACCTCGATGCCGATTTTGCGTAGAGGCGCCGCGAGGGCCTCCTTGAAGATGTCCTTGCCGTCGATGACGGGACCGTGCGGATCGGGCGCGGCGAAGCGATCGCTCGCGGCGTAGAGTCCGTTCACCGTGCCCGGCTGGTAGGCGATGAGCTTGCCGTTGTGCACGGTGTGGAGGAACGGCACGGCGACGATCTCGTCGTCGGCGAGCCCGATCTCCTTCTGGAGCACCGCGACCTGCGCGTCGACCTCGACGGCGGCCTCCGCGCTCGCCTGCATGACGACGGTGTCGGCGAGGACGTCCTTGATCTTCACCTCCGCCGGCCACGTCTCGTTGGTCGACAGATCGATCCACGATTTTCCGACGAACATCGGGACGTCGCCATGGCCGCCGGTCACGGCGTCGTCGAGCATCTTGCGCGCGAGCCGCGAGTCGTTCACGAGGAGCACCCAGCCGCGCGGCGTGGGCGCCTTGACGAACGAGAGGGTCTCGTCGACGTGGCCGACGTGGAGCCACGAGGTGTCCACGTCGATCGGCGGCTGCTGCCGCTGCGCCTCGAGCATCCGACCGAACGACTTGTCGGGGAAGAACGACGGCGTCGATCCGCGGAGGACGCGGCCGAAGGGGAAGGCGACGCCGTCCTTCTCGTAGGGCGGCACGGTCTCGAAGTTGCCCGTCGAGTTGAGGCCGTCCATCGGTCGCGGATGCTCGATGTCGAACTGCTGCACGGCGGCGACGTCGACGCCGCGGAGCGCGAACACGATCTGGCCCGCGGGCCGGAGCGGCGTCTGCTTCTTGCTCGGCTGCCACACGTTGGCCGATCGATAGTTCACGCGGATCACGTGCTGGCTGCCGCCGGGGCCGGGCATCGACATGAACGCGGGCTCGAAGAAGTCTTGCACCCAGAGATCGTCGGCGCCGAGCGACTTGGTCTCGATGCCGGCCTTCGAGGAGGAGCGCGCGAGCGCGTCGTTCACCTCGCGGTACGCTTCGGTGCGGCCGTTCGGGACCCAGACGGTCTCCGCCGGCAGGAGGTGGTGGTACATGAGCACGGGCGCGACGCGCATCCGGACGGTGTCGGTCACCTCGCCGTGCGCGCTCGAGCCGACGGTGAAGCGGACGTCGACGTAGCCGTCCCAGATCGCCGGATCGCGGACGATGTCCGTCGCCTCGATGGCGAGCCCCACGCCGGCGACGAGCTCCTCGCGGGAGAAGACCGTCTCGTCGGTGACGGCCGCATAGTCGATCGCTGTGGCGCCCCGCCGGTGGAACAGGCGCACGCGTCCGCGCGCCGCCTCGGGCGCGACGGTGACGCGGCCGACCGCGTCTTCCGGCGGCTGCGGCCAGGGGCGCGTCTCGAGGTGCGCGAGATCGCGCGCGTCTTCCTCGCCGTTGATGATGTCGTCCTCGGCGTCGTTGCAGCGCGCGATCTCGAGGTCGTTCGGGCTCGGCCTGCAGCGGCGCCCGTCGTCGTCGATGTTCGCGAGGAAGACCGCGCCGACCTTCTCGTTCCACTCGGTCTTGTTCGCGTCCGACTCGTCGAAGCGGATCTCTCCGTCGCGGTTCGCGTCGGCGCGCAGATCGAGGCCGTCGAGGCCTGCTGCGGCGCCGCGATCCTGCTCGCTGCCGCACGCGTACAGGCAGGCGAGAAGCAGCAGCCGTCGAGATGTCGTGCGGCGAAGCATGCCGAGGCTTCAGCAACTTCCACACCGCTGCGCGAGACGGCGCCTTCGCGCGCGCGCCGCGGGTTGTGGCGAGGCGGAAGGCGCCGGCGTGCGTGCCGCGCGGCTCGAGACGTCACTCGACGAAGACCAGGATCGCCTGACACATCTCGTCGGTGCTCTTCGATCCGAGCTTGATCGCCGGCGGCTTGGTCATTCGGCGCTCGCGCATCGAGCGCGCGATGAGAGGGTTCTCCTCGGTGTTGTCGTAGGTGCACGTGATCCGGAGCTTGTCGCCGCGCCCGAAGATCGGGGCTTGATCGAGCGGCACGTCGTAGGCGTACGTGCGTTGCCAGTTGAAGTCGTACGTCGTGTTGAGGAGGCAGTCGGTCTTCGGCGCGCGCAGCCCCTTCGCCGCGTGCTCGACCTCGACCTTCATGCCGACGCCGGCCCAGTGCATGTGCGCGCCGACGGCGGCGAGCCTGAGCGGCGCGCCCGGGTTCTCGTAGTCCATCGCCTCGACGTGATCCTTGGCGCCGCCGGGGATGAAGAACTCCGGCCCGGACGCGGGATCGTTCGGGCCGGGCAGGAGCTTCGGCCGCGCGCTCTTTCCGTCGGCGTTGCCGAGGAGGATGAAGGTCGCCGCGTGCGCGGGTCTCTCGGCGAGCTTCTTGAGCTCGAGGCTCGCGCGCCCGGTCGCCGCCGTCTCGATCGGGTGATAGTGCATCTGCGTCACGAGGTGCGCGCCCTTCGGGATCTCGAGGCCCGCGTTCTCGCCGTAGGTCGTGGAGGTGCCGCCCGGCGACCAGGCGAGGAGGAGCGAGGCCTTCTTCAGCTCGGCGGCGCCGAAGCAGGGGTAGCTTCCGCTCTCGTCCATCTTCGTCACGCCTTCGCGCTCGGGATCGAGATACACGAGCGCGTGATGCAAAACGCGCGGATCGCCAGGAATGAGGATGCTCTCGCCGATCCAGGTGTCTTCGGTGAAGCCCGGATCGATCGGGAAGCAGCGGAGCTCGTCCTTCGCCTTCGCCGGCACCGTGTACGGCGCGGCGAGCTCGAAGGCGTGCGTTTTGTCGGCGAGCCCGATGGGGCTGAAGATCGCCCGCGGGGGCACCTTCGACGTGTCGCCGCGCGGCATGCCGCGATCGACCCAGCGCGCGAACGTGTCGATCTGCGCCTGCGTCAGGCTCATGTCGCCCTTGAAGGGGTGCACGTTGGCGCACGCCTCGTCGTCGCGGGGACCCCAAGGGGGCATCGCGCGCCGCGCGATCGCGTCTCTCGCGATCTCGCCGCGCGCGCTCACGTCCTCGTACGTCATCAGGCCGAACGGCGCGATGCCGCCTTCGCGATGACACGTCTGGCACTTCTCACGAACGATCGGCTCGATCGCGCTGGCGAACGTCTCGCCTTCGTCGGGCGGCTCCGACTTGGAGCATGCGGCGGGCGCGATCGCGGCGAGGGAGACCACGAACAGGATGCTTCGCGGACGCATGCTCCGGATCGAGCACGGACGGTGCCGAGCGAAGCGCGGCGGTGAAGCTCAGTCAGCGCGCGGCGGGCCGCGTCCACGGCGCGTCGGCGGCGCGCGCGGAGACGTAGAGATCGGCGGGCAACGGGAGCGTGAGGCGCACTTCGCGCGCGTCGCCCGGCAGGCGCACGCCGATCGCTTCGTTTCCTCGCGGCCACGCGGGGCGATCGTGATGGAGGCTGTCTTCGACGATGGCCGCCTTCGCGATCGCCGAAGGCGCGCGATCGATCTCTTCTCCGACGCGCGCGTCGCCGCACGACGCGCGGATCTCGTCGAGGCGGCGCTCGTCGACGAGGCCGTCGATCTCTTCGGGACGCGGATCGCCGGGGAGGGGACCGGGCGCCGTCTCCGGCGCGTTGCCGTGCAGCCACGTGCCCGCGCGCGCGGCTTCGCCCGGCGCGAGGAACGGATCGACGGGGCGGCCCGCGATCCAGACCATGAAGTGAACGTGCGGCGGCACCCAGGGGAAGAACTGCGTCATGTCCATCCCGGTTACGCCGGAGAGCGCGATCTTCTCGCCGCGCTCGACGCGCTGGCCCGGCTCGCACGTGACCGACGTGAGGTGGGTGTATTGCGTGACGACGCCCTGGCCGTGATCGATGCAGAGCGTGAGCCCGCCGCGGAGCCACGTGTCGCGTGTGGCCGCCACGATGCCCGGCGCCGCGGCGACGAGGGGCGTGCCCGGAGGACACACGAAGTCCGTGCCGTCGTGCTCGTCGTACGAGAGGCGGCCGCCGCGCCAGTCGCGGAGCTCGCGCGTGCGCGCGACCGTCGAGCGAAAGTCTCTTCCGCCTCCGTTTCTGTCGAAGAAATTGAAGATGGGCGAGACGCCGTCGCTCGGGAGGAGGCCCGCGTACGCCGGGAGCGAGAGATCCGGACGCAAGAGCGCCGCCGAGCCCACGTTGAACGTGTAGCGATCGCCGCGCGGCAGGTGTCGCAAGACGGTGCCGACGTCGCGCGCGAGCTGCGCGCGGCTCCGGATGCCGAAGCGATCCGGGAGCGGCGGCAGCCGCGGCGAAGGCCGGAGGCGACGGTACATGCGCCGATCACTCCGGCGCGGCGACCTGAGGCAGCCGCTCCTTCAATCGCGCGGCGAGCTTCTGGAAGTCGTAGCGCTCGGGGCGCCCACCTTCGGGCAGGCACGCGATGTCGAACGCGGCGGCCGCGGCGCGCTTGCGGAGCGCGTCGGCGAGGCCGAGCTTGTCGCCGAGCTCGACCATCGTCGTGTGCTCGCTCGTGGAGACGACGCCGTCGAGCTGCGCGAACCAGGCGGCGAGCGCGTACGTGACGACTTGGTCCCACGTCGACATGCCGCCGAGCTCGAGGCCTTCGAGCGTCACCTTCGCCTTCGTCGCCCTCTCGATCTCGGCGAGCTCGTCGCCCGAGACGCCAGACTCCGTCGCCGCGCGCAGGAGGCCGACGGCCTCGATGCGCTGGAGGGATCCATCGGCCCAGCCGATGGCCGCGAGCGCGAGGAACGGTTCCTTCGGGAGCTTCATGTCTCCGTTGTACACCCGAACGACGCTCACCGGCAGCGATCGGGCGTCCCTGCGGACATCTGCTCGCAGCCGGCGGGGCAAGGCTCGAACGTCGAGGTCATGCGCCCGTTCGCGTCGAGCCGGCAGCGATAGAGGTGCGACGCGCCGGGCGCGCCGCGCGGGATGCCGAGGCCCTCGCCGCAGTAGAAGCCCGTCGCCCAGCTCGCGAGCGAGGCGCAAGGGTTCGCCGGCGGATCGCCCACAGGCGGCGCGGGCGGCGACGGCGGGGGCTCGGGCGCGGGCTCGACGTCACCCTCGACCTCGAGCGCGGCGCGCTCCGCGGCGTCGAGGCCGGCGATGAAGACGGGCACCGCGAGGCGCCCTCTCGGCAGCGTCGCTTCCTTCTCCTTCAGCGCGGCGGCGGCCTTCACGCCGATGTAGCGGTAGTGCCACGGCTCGTGGATGTACCCGTCGTTGAGCGTCCTGTCGTCGTTCGGGTACGAGAGCGCGAAGCCGTGCTCGTGCGCGTGCGCGCGGAGCCACGTGTCGGCGGCGCCGCCCGGCGTGATGAACGTCGTCGACGACGACGCGAGCGCGATGTCGCAGACGGTGCCGAGCTGGTGCTCGGAGTGACCCGCGTGCGCCGCGAACGTGTTCGCCTGCTCGCAGCCGTTCGTCGAGGCGTAGCTCGCGAAGAGCGAGCACTGCGTCGAGAACGATCGATAGCCGGAGAGGCAGACGAGGTTGACGCCTGCCGGCTTCGCCGCGTCGGCCATCGCCATGAAGTGCGCGGCCGCCGACGGGCGCATCGACTGCTCGCGCGGCTGACGATAGGCCGGCGGCAGCACGGTCGTCTGCGGCGCCCAGTCCGAGCGGAGCGCCTTCGTCCGGTTCACCGGCGTCAGCAGCGGATCGCCGTTCAGCGTTCCGCTCCGGCATTCGGTCGAGCAGAGCGCGTCTTCGGTCGAGCCCGTCGGTTCTTCTTCGGCGGCCGAGCAGGCGCCGAGCAGCGAGAGAAGAGAGACGAAGAGGGGAAAAGAGCGGCGGTTGAAGGGCAGCATGCCCTTGCCTACCGCAACCTACATGCCACCGGCGCGCGCGGATTTTTTCGAAGGATTCGAGGGGCCGCGCGCGATCCGTGGGGGCCGCGCGGAACGTCAGCGATCGGGCGGCGGCGCGCTCGAGCGCGAGACGGCGACGTCTTCGGCGAGCCCCGCGAGCAGATCGATGAGGCGCGGCGCGAGCTCGCGCGCGAGCAGCTCCTCGACGGCGTCGGCGCTGTCGCACGCGAGCGCCTGCGCCGCGATCGCCTCGGCCTCCGCGACGGTCAGGCGCCGGAGCGCCTCCTTGATCTCGGGGATCGCGGCGGCCTCCATCGAGAGATCGCGCAGGCCGAGCCCGAGGAGGAGCGAAGCGGCGAGCGGATCGGACGCCATCGCCCCGCAGAGCGAGACCGGGATCCCTCGGTTCTTGCCCGCGTCGGCGACGAACTTGATGAGGCGCAGGATGGCCGGATCGAACGGCGAGGCCTGCGCGGCGAGCGACTGGCTCGCGCGATCGATCGCGAGCGCGTACTGCACGAGATCGTTGGTGCCGAGGCTGAAGAACTCGGCCTCGCCGGCGAAGACGTCGGCCATCACCGCCGCGGCGGGCACCTCGACCATCATGCCGAGCGGGATGTGCTCCTCGAACGCGTGGCCGCGCGCGCGCACTTGCTCGATCGCCTGATGCAGGAGACGCCGCACCTCGCGCATCTCGTGCACGCTCGCCACCATCGGCACCATGATGCGGATGTCGCCGTGCGCGCTCGCGCGCACCATCGCGCGGAGCTGCGTGAGGAAGACCTCGGGCTCCTTGAGCGCGAGGCGCACCGCGCGGAGACCGAGCGCGGGGTTCATCTCCGCGGGGAGCTGGAACGTGCTCGCGAACTTGTCGCCGCCGATGTCGAACGTGCGCAGCGTGACGGGCGAGGGGCTCACCGCCTCGACGATCGCGCGATAGACCTCGTATTGCTCGTCTTCGCCCGGCTGCGTCGTGCGGTCGATGTAGAGAAACTCGGTGCGATAGAGGCCGATGCCCTGCGCCCCGTGATCGACCGCGAGGATCGCCTCGGCGGGGAGCTCGACGTTGGCCTTGAGCTGCACGGAGACGCCGTCGGCGGTGACGCAGGGCTTGTGGCGCGCCGAGAGGAGCCGCCGGGCGAACGCGAGGTGCTGCTCCGATCGCTGCCGCGCGTCGCGGATCGATTGATCCGTCGGGTGCACGTAGACCTGGCCGGTGAGCCCGTCGACGACGAGCGTGTCGCCCGTGCGGATCTTCTCGAGCGCGTCGGCGACGCCGACGACCGCGGGGATCTCGAGCGCGCGCGCCATGATCGACGTGTGGCTCGTGCGCGTTCCGACGCAGGTCACGAAGGCGAGCGCCGGCTCGCGCACCATGCTCGCGGTGTCGGCGGGGGAGAGATCGCGCGCGACGACGATCATCGGCTCGTCGAGGCGCACCGCGTGGGGGCTCTCTTCGCCGACGAGCGCGCGGAGGAGCCGATCGCACACGAACTCGATGTCGTGGCGGCGCTCGACGATGTACGCGTCGCGGTCGGTCGCGCCCTTGGGGCCGAAGAGCGCGACGATCTCCTCGCTCGCCTCGGAGACGGCCCACTCGGCGCACTTCTTGTCTTTCCGGATCTTCTGATCGATGCGCTCGTGGAGCGTGGGATCCTCGAGCATCATCTGGTAGGCCGTGAGGATCGCCGCGGCCTCGCGCATCGCCTTCGGCATCCTCGCGTCGACGTCTTGGAGCGTCTTCTTCGCGGTCTGCACCGCGGCGGTCACGCGCTCGAGCTCCTGCGGAATCTGTGCAGTATGCACATGACGCCGCACGAACGAAGCGCGCAGATCGCCGAGCACGAGCGCCGGGCCGACGGCGACGCCGGGCGAGCCCGCGATGCCCTTCAGCGTGATCGCCTCGGGGACGTCGAGGTCGAAGGTGCTCGGCGGCACCGACGGCGGCGCCACCGGCACCGCCCCTTCGGGGCCTTTGGGCGGGGGGCTCCGGCGATCGGTCATCAGCTCGGCTCCCCGAACCGGCTCGCGATCAGCTCGCCGATCGACGCCACGCACACCTCGGCCTCCGCGCCGACCGCCGTGACCTCGATCACGGTGCCCTTCGATCCGCACAGCAAGAGCACGCCCATCACGCTCTTGGCGTTGGCGGTCTGGCCCTCGTGGGTCAGATGGACCTCGCACGGGAACTTGGATGCCAGCTGCACGAGCTTCGTCGCGGCGCGCGCGTGAAGCCCGAGATCGTTGACGATCGTGAAGCGCGCCGAGACCTTCTCGCTCGCCTGGCTCATCGCCCGCCTCGCTTCGGGGGCGCCGAGGGGGCCGGCGGGAACACGCTGTCTTGGAGCGTCTTCTTGGGCGGCGAACCGTCTTTCCGCCCGACGTCGCGATGCACGACCGCGATCTCGATCTCGTGCGCGGCCTCGGAGGCGCTGATGTCGGGCCGCGACGCGCGATCGCGGAGCAGGCCTCCGAGCGCGGCGCCGACGTGCTCGGCGAGCACGACGGAGCGGTGCATGCCGCCGGTGCAGCCGAAGGCGATCGTGAGGTAGCTCTTTCCCTCGCGCTCGTACTTGGGCACGACGTACCCGAGGAGCGCGAGGGTCTTCTCGAGCAGCTCCGCGGTCTCGGGCAGCGCCATCACGTAGTCGCGCACGCGCGGATCGGTCCCCGGCAGGCGCTTGAGCTCCGGAACGAAGTACGGGTTCTTCAAGAAGCGCGCGTCGAAGACGAGATCGGCGTCGACGGGCGCGCCGTACTTGAAGCCGAACGAGACGACGCGCACCGTCATGCGCTCCGCGGTGCCCGACGCCGGGCCGAAGAGGCCCAGCACGGCGCGGCGCAGCTCGTGCACCGAGAGGCTCGTCGTGTCGATGACGCGCGTCGCGCGTGCGCGCAGGCCCGAGAGACGCTCGCGCTCGAGCGCGACGCCTTCGAGCACGGACGACGCGTGGCCGAGCGTGCCCGATCGCGCGAGCGTGTGCGGACGCCGCGTCTCGCTGAACCTTCGGAGGATCGTCTCGTCGGAGGCGTCGAGGAAGAGCACGTGCAGATCGCGGCGCGTCTCGTCTTCGAGCTGCGAGAGGACGCTGCCCACCTTGTCGAGGAAGGTGCGAACGCGCACGTCGATCCCCAGCGCGACGCGGTTGATGCCGCCCTTCTCGCAGAGCGCGACGGCGTCGGGCGCGAGCGCGGTGGGCAGGTTGTCGATGCAGAAGAAGCCGAGATCTTCGATCGCGTGGAGCGCGGTCGTTCGCCCGGCGCCGGAGAGGCCGGTGACCACGACCACGACGGGCTTCTTGCCCGCGGCCATCATCGCGGAGGGAGGCGACGTGGCCATCAGTCGCCTCCCTTCGGGCGCACGGCGGGGATCCAGGCGGAGCTCTCGCCGGAGCGCTCGTAGCTCGGGCGCGCGGCGGGCTGCTGTCGCTCCGAGTCGTTCCACACCGGGTTCGGCTCGGGCCGCGCGATGCTGCTGTTCGGCGGGGGAGGCGCGGACTCGTGCGACGAGAGCGGACGCACCGGCGCGCTGATGACGCTCTCCGGCTGATCCTCGATCGCGACGTCCGGCGTGAGGCCCGCGTTCTCTTCGAGGCGAGAGAGCAGCTCGCGCGCGCTGTGCTTGCCCGCGCGGCGCAAGAGCTCGTTGCGCGCCGCCATCTCGAGCATCGCGCCCATGTCGCGCCCGGGGCGCACGGGCACGGTCACGCACCGGATCGGCGTGCTCAGGATGGTGAAGTACTTGTCGTCGACGCCCAGGCGATCGTATTCGCTCTTTTCGTCCCACTCTTCGAGCTGCACCACGATGTCGATGCGCTTGCGGTCGCGCACCGCCGTCACGCCGAAGAGATCCTTGATGTTGAGCACGCCGAGGCCGCGGACCTCCACGTGATGGCGGAGCATGTCGGCGGGCGCGCCGAAGACCATGCCGGGCGGCCGCCACTCGCAGCGCACGACGTCGTCGGCCACGAGGCGGTGCCCGCGGAGCACGAGCTCGACGGCGCACTCGCTCTTGCCGATGCCGCTCTTGCCGACGAGCAGGAGGCCGATGCCGAAGACGTCGACGAGCACGCCGTGCAGCGACGAGGTCGGCGCGAGCTTCTCGTCGAGCGTCGCGTGCAGCACGTTGATGGTGCGGCTCGACCGCGCGGCGCTCATGAAGAGCGGCGTGCCCGTCGCCTCGGCGGCCTGCACGATCGCCCTCGGCGCCTCGTCGCGCCGCGTGACGACGACGCAGGAGAGCCCGAGAGAGAAGAAGCCGCGCGCGGCCTGGCCGCGGGCCTCCGCCGTGAGCGTGTCGAGGTACGAGAGCTCCGTCTCGCCGAGCACCTGCACGCGCGTCGGGACGACGCCGTAGTAGTGCCCCGCGAGCGCGAGCCCGCTCTTCTGCACGCGAGGATGGCGGATGGGCCTGCCGAGCCCGGCCTCGCCGGCGAGGCGCGTGAGCTCGGTGGCGAGACGCGCGTCGGTGACGAGGTCGCCGACCGACACCTCGGCCATCGGCGGTGGGCTCGACGGCCCAGCCGCGGTCTTTTCGCCGCTCGTCACGGTCCCCCCTTCTTCTCCGTTTCCTCGCCGCTGATGAGCTCGAAGGCGCTCGACGGATCGCGGGCCCCGACGAGGCGCGTACGGAAGTCTTTGCTGCGGAGGAGGCGCGAGACGCGGGCGAGCGTCTTCAGGTGCTCGCCCGTCGCGCGCTTCGGTCCGATGACGCCGAACAGGATCGAGACCTTCGCGTCGTCGATCGCCTGGAACTCGACGCCGTTCGGGACGATGAGCAGCGCCGCCACCTGCTCGGTGAGCTGGGGCAGCGCGCCGTGGGGAATGGCGACCCCCTCGCCGATCCCGGTCGACTGAAGCGCCTCGCGCTCGAGCAAGACGCGCTCGATCTCCGAGGTCGTGACGCCGTCGTGCTCGCCGAACATCCGGGCGAGCATTCCGATCGCTCTCTCTTTGTCGAACTCGTTACCGCCGTCGCGCTCGATGCCGACGCGATTCGGAGACAGTAGATCCGTGAGCCGCATGGTGGGGGTCCCCGTGGCGGGGCTTCCTCGCAAGGGAAGTGGCGAGCGGCCGCCCGCCGAATTCACTCCTCGTCTTTGGGGAGGAGTCGATCCGATGCGCGTTCGGCGCCCTTCTTCTTGTGGGCGCCGTGCACGCCGCGGATCTGGCGTTCGAGCTTGTCGATGACCTTGTCGATCGACGCGTACATGTCCTCGGATTCTTCGTGCGCGTGGAAGTGCTCGCCCCCCGCGTGCATGTCCACTTCAGCCATGTGAATAGTCTTCTGGCAGCTCAGCGTCACCTGTCCGTGCAGGGGTTGTTTGAGGAACTTCTGCAGCTTGGCGACCTTCTCCGTCGCATATCCCTTGACGGCTTCCGTCGCATCCATCTGTCGGAAGGTGATCGAGATGTTCATCGGGTTCGTTCCTCCTCCGCTCTGCTCCACGTGCGGCACACGCGTCCCCGCCGAGCTGTTTCGAAGCGTAGCGCCGCCCGGGGCTCGGTTGCCATCAGGAACGCGCCCAGGCCGCCCGGCATTTCGTCGCACACCTGGTCACCGGTCGGCGACGGATCGGGTCGAGACGGGCTCGAGCAGCAGCCGGGCGATCTCGACCGACGCGGCGTCGTCACGCCGCACGGTGGCCGCCACCTGCGCCACGTATTCGCGGAGCGCCATGTGTGTCTCGTCGATGGATCGGCGGACGTGCGCGTCCGGCTCGTCCGCGTCGGCGGGCCCCGTGATGTGGAGGGCCTCGCCGTACGCCCGATGCATGCGCGTCAGCGTGGCGAGGAAGGCCGATCCGCCGAGCTCGTCGATGACGGGGCCGAGGCGGGCCTCCGTGACATGGTCCAGGCGTTGCTGGGATTCGTTCCACTCGTCCTTGAAGTCGAGGGTCAAGAACTGGAGCCCCTTGGGGAAGAGCGCCGCATAGAGCGCCCGCGCGTCGGCGATGAGGGGGTGGGCCCCGTCGGGCAGGCGCGTCCAGCCGAGCAGCCAGCTCTGGAACGCGCCCCACGCGTCGTCGAGCGCGCGATCGGCCGCGCGGGCCTTCGGATCGGCCGGCGAGCCGGACTTCTCGCGTGTCGCGATGTGCTTCTTCAGATCGTCGGTCGCCTCGAGCACGCGCCCGAGCGCCGCGAAGATCGCCGGCGGCACGTGGCTCGCGGTCTTCGCGGCGGCTTCGAGCTCGTCGACGAGCGTGAGCGTGCCCGCTTCACCGAGCGGCGGCAGCTGAATGAAGTCGTGACCGCGGAAGCTCTGGAGCAAGGCCTTTCCCCGGGCTCCAGGCGATCAGAACAGCTTCTTGCGCTTGCTCGACGCGAGGATGCCGAGCATCTCGCGATACTTGGCCACCGTGCGGCGCGCGATCTGGATGCCGTCGTTCTTGGCGAGGATCTCGACGATCGCCTGATCCGACAGCGGGTTCTGCTTGTCTTCGCCGTCGATGATCTTCTTGATCGCCTGCTTGACGCTCTCCGAGGCGATGTCTTCCTCGGCGACGCGGCGGATCGACGAGTTGAAGAAGTACTTCAGCTCGAAGAGGCCCTGCGGCGTGTGCACGTACTTGTTCGTCGTGACGCGCGAGATGGTCGACTCGTGCATGCCGACGGCCTCGGCGACGTCGCGGAGGATCATCGGCTTGAGGTAGGCGACGCCCTTCTCGAAGAAGTCGCGCTGCTTCTCGACGATGCACTCGGTGACGCGGATGATCGTCTTGCGGCGCTGCTCGATCGCGCGAATGAGCCACTGCGCGTTGCGGAGCTTCTCGCCGATGAACTCCTTCGCGTTCGGATCCTTGAGGAGCTGCTTGGTGAGCGCCTCGTTGATGTAGAGGCGCTGCACGCCGCGGTCGTTGTCGGTGACCGTCCACTTCTCGGAGTCCTTCACGACGTAGACGTCCGGCGTGATCGCGATCTGCTTCTCGTCGGTCTCGCTGAAGTTGCGCGCCGGGCGGCTCTCGAGCTTCTGGATCTCCTTGACGGACTCGTACACCTCTTCGACCGGCACCTTCAGATCGCGCGCGATCGCCTGGTAGTTGTGCTTTTCCAGGTTGTGGAGGTGCTTGTCGATGATCGTGACGTCGAGGTCTTCGTAGCCGAACACCTCCGCCTGAACGAGCAGGCACTCGCGCAGATCGCGCGAGCAGACGCCGACCGGATCCCACTCCTGCATCATCCGGATGATCTCGGGCGCGTCTTCGGGGTTCACGCCGGCCTCTTCGGCGAGCTCTTCGATCGTGAGATCGGGGGTGCGCGTGCCGTCGGGCCGCTCGACGCCCTTGAGGTCGAGGAAGCCGTTGTCGTCGAGGTTGCCGAGGACGAGCTCGGCGAAGCGCTTCTCCGAGTCGGTGAAGTCGCTCATCTGGAGCTGCCAGCGGAGGTGGTCGACGAGCGACGCCTGCTTCGTGAGGTTCTGCTCGATGGGCGGGAGCTCCTCGAAGCCTCCGCGGCTGGCCGGGAGCGGCTGCTGGAGCGTGCGGTTCTCGAGGAACTGCTCCCAGTCGATCTCGCCGACCTGCTTGGCGTCGGTCTTCTCGGCGGCGCCCGTCTCGAGCCGTTTCCGGTCCTCGAGGCGGTCAATCCTGAGCTCGCCCTGCTCGTTGCTCTGGTGGACGACCTCTGCGGCGTTCTCGCCCCCCGTCCGCGGGCGGGGCTCGAAGTCTTCGTCCGCCAGGACCGGGTTCGCGTCGCATTCCTTACGGATTTCTTCGATGAGCTCGAGCCTGGACAGCTGAAGCAGGCGGATCGCCTGCTGGAGCTGCGGCGTCATCACGAGCTGCTGACTGAGCTTGAGTTGCTGTTTGATTTCCATTCGGCAGAATCCCGCTCAGAAAAGCTTACACGCCGGGGTCGGTCGCGGAAGCGAAAATCGGGCCAGCGGGGAAAAATGCCTCGCGGCTCTCTCTTCTATAGAGGGGATGAAGAGAGAGAAGGATGAAGAGAGAGAGAAGAGGAGAGAAAGAGAGCGGGGGCGGCGTCGGGGAGCGGGAGGCCCTCCCGCCCGCTGGTCGCTGCCTCGTGACCTGTGAAGCGATCGCGGCGCCGCCCCCCCACTTCGTGGGGCCCCAGGCGGCGCCTGCTGGCGCCTTCCAACCGGGGGCGTGATCGCGGCTCCAGCGCGGGCGGGAGGACCTCCCGCTCCCCGACGCCGCTCTCGTCGCTCACGGCTCCGATCGGTCGAGAGCGCGGGGGGATGGGGGAGGGAGCCGCGCGGGGCTGAGCGACGTGGTAGGGCATCGAGGTGAGCGTTCGTCGTTTGCCCGTGGCGGAGGGGGGGCGGAGGAGGTTGCCGATCGCGGGGGAGACGCGGGCGATCGATCGGCGGTGGAGGCCGGTCTACGCGGTGTGGGAGATCACGCTGCGGTGCGACTTGGCGTGCAATCACTGTGGGTCGAGGGCGGGGAGGGCGAGGCCCGATGAGCTGTCGACCGAAGAGTGCCTCGATCTCGTGAGGCAGATGGCCGAGCTCGGGGTGAAGGAGGTGACGCTCATCGGGGGCGAGGCGTACCTGCGGGAGGACTGGACCGAGATCGCGGGCGCGGTGCGAGGGGCGGGGATGCAGTGCAGCATCACGAGCGGCGGGCGAGGCATGACGGCGGAGCGCGCACGCGCCGCCGTCGAGGCTGGCGTGCAGCAGGTCTCGATCTCCGTCGATGGGCTCGAGGCGACACACGACGCGCTGCGGGGCGTGAAGGGGAGCCACGCGTCCGCGATGCGCGCGCTCGAGAACCTCCGCGCCGCCGGGATGCCCGTCACGGCGAATACGCAGATCGGACGGAAGAACCTGACCGAGATACCGGAGGTGTTCGAAGCGCTCGTCGCGGCGGGGATAAGGGCGTGGCAGGTCCAGCTCACGGTCGCCATGGGGCGCGCCGCCGACGATCCGTCGCTGCTCCTCGAGCCGCATCAAGTGCTCGAGGTGATACCGATGCTCGCGCGCCTGAAGGAGCGCGGCGACGAGACGGGCGTCAGGCTCTGGCCCGGGAACAACATCGGCTACTTCGGTCCGTTCGAGTCGACGCTGAAGGGGGCGTTTCCTCGAGGACACATGGCGTCGTGCGGCGCAGGACGCTCGTCGCTCGGCATCGAGGCCAACGGCGACATCAAGGGATGTCCGTCGCTCCCGACCGCCGACTACGTCGGCGGCAACGTCCGCGACCACTCGCTCCGCGAAATCTGGGAGCGCGCCCCCGCGCTGCGCTTCACGCGCGATCGCACCACCAGCGATCTGTGGGGGTACTGCCGAACCTGCTACTACGCCGACACGTGTCGCGCGGGCTGCTCGTGGACGTCGCATGTCCTCTTCGGCAAACCGGGCAACAACCCCTACTGCCACCATCGCGCGATCGAGCTCGCGCGCGAAGGCAAGCGTGAGCGCCTCGTGCGCACCGCGCCCGCGCCGGGCAAGCCGTTCGACTTCGGCGCCTTCGAGATCGTCCTCGAAGACTGGCCGGAGGCCGAGCGCGAGGCCGCGCAGAAGCTCGCGAGCGCTGCGCGATCGTGACGCTCGGGCTCGTGACGACGATGCGCATCCGATTCATCTCCGATCTGCCGCGGTCGCGCGGAATCCCAACCTTCGATGGCTCGACTGCGGCGTCGCCGAGATCGCGGGCCGACGGTTCGTCGGCGCCCCGATGTGGTTTCGACCCTCGCCGGGCGCGAGTTGGCTCGCGCTCGGCATGAACGACTTCCAACAGATCCGTGGCTTCGAAGACTGGGTCTACGTCGAGAACGCGCGGGCGCTCGACCTCTTCGCCAGCGAGCTCGGCGAAGGCGACGTGGTGGTGACGCATCACCTGCCGGCGCAGGCGAGCGTCGTCCCCCGGTGGCGAGGACATCCGCTCAATCCGTTCTTCGTCTGCGACGTCGAGCCGCTCATCGTCGAGCGCAAGCCCGCGCTCTGGATCCACGGACACACCCACGACAGCGTCGACGCGCGCGTCGGCGCGACGCGCATCGTGTGCAATCCGTTCGGATACGTCCGCATCGAAGAGAACCGCGCCTTCGACGAGGCCTCGACGATCGATCCGTGACGTCGCTCGACGCGTCAGGGGATCGAGATCTGACGACCGCCGCCGGAGACGGCGCCGTAGATCGAGACACCGTTCGGGCCGACGAGCTGGTCGACCGTCGCGGGGTTGGGGAAGTAGCGCACCTCCCACGTGTAGCTCGACGCGGGCGACGGCACGAAGTCGGCGGGAACCGTCACCGAGGTCGCCTTCGTGTAGACGATGAGCCATGGGGCGTCGGTCGTGCTCCGCAGCGTGAGCTCGTAGACACCGGCCGTCGGCCCGCTCCACGAGAAGACCGTCCCCGCCGCGAACGTCGCGCCCGCCGCAGGAGACGTCAGCGTCGGCGTCGCCGGGATCGAGAGGGCGTAGCTCGCGCCCATCGTCGGCGCCGTGTACGTCGCGGAGCCCAGGCCGGCCTTGTACCAGACGACCTCGATCGAGGCGCCCGCGGGGGTCGGCGCGACGAGGGAGAAAGGGGACGTCGCGGGCGTCTCGAACGTCATGACGTCACCCTCCGTCGCGCGCGGTGACCACCGGAGATAGACGCCGAGCGCGCCGTCGAAGCTGGCCGGGACGAACGAGCCGTTGATCGTCTTCGTCGCTACGGCGCCGAGCGCGATGTTCTCGTCGGTCGCCAGGCCGCCCGAGGAGAGGTTCATCGTCTTCGCCGCGTAGCCGAGCCAGCTCGTCGGATAGCCGCCCGTCGACTCGTACGCGATGACGTGGACGCTGACGGCGCGCGTGCCGTTGCCCTTCCACGCCGGCGTGATCGCGTAGGTCGGCGCTTCGCCAGGACCGCGGAGAACGGCGGCCACGCCGTTGCTGGTCGAGCGCGCGCTGACGTACACATACGTGTTCGGCGGGAGCGGGCTCGCGATCCCGGTGATGGTCCCCTCCACCGTCGCTCCAAACGTTGTGCTGCCGTCGTAGCGCCCCGACTCGAGGATGGGCGTCGCGGTCGTGAGCCCCTCGAAGACGGTGAGCACGGTCCCGGCTCCCGTGGGGGCATGCTCGAGGGCGATCGTGTAAGGCGCCAGGATCGAGGTCGCGCTGAAGGTCCCGTCGGTCGCCACCGCGACGTCCTGCGTCTTCCCCGACGCCGTGAGCTTCATGCCCGCGCGCGGCAGCGGGACGTCGAATCCTTTCGCGTAGGCTACGCCCGAGACGGTGATCTTCGCGTCCACGCCCGCGTCGGTCGCGGCTTCGACGCCGACCGTCGCGTCGCCGGGGCCGCCTCCGCCTTCCACGGCGGGAGGCGACGCGTCATCGGCCGCGGGAGGGGGGACGGCCGGAGGTTCCCCCACGCAGGCTTGGGTTCCCGCAAGCGCTGCGAGACCGACCGACGCGAGCAAGGAGATGCGGAGGGTGTGTGCGCGATGACGCTTCGAAACGTGACGCATGGAGGTGAATCCACGCACGCACGGGTTCGGATCACGAAATCGCGCGTCCGTCGCGACGCGGGCGAAGTTTCGCGCTCACCGCTCGAGGAGCCTGCGCGCGCGATCCCCTGTCATGTCGCGGCGCTCGAGGAAGGGCGCGGCGGCGCTGCGGGCCTCGTCGCGGCGTCCGGCGGCGACGAGCGCCTCGATCCGGAGGAGCGTCGCCTCCGTCGCCAGCGCCCCTCTCGGGTGGCTCTTGGTGTAGGCATCGAGCCTCGTGAGGGCGCCGCTCGCGTCGCCGGAGCGCAGTCGTTCGCGCGCGCGATCGAGATCGGCGAGCTCGGCCGCGAGAGGATCGGTCGGCGGATCGGCCGTCGCCGTGCTCGGCGCGCTCGCCGGCGCGGCTGGGCGCGGCGGCTTCTTCGCCGCGGTCGACTCGACGGACGCCGTGGGTTCGACAGCGTCGTGGTGCGCCGGGGTCGACGATGCCGCCGACGCGGTGACCGATGCCGTCGGAGACAATGTCGGTGCTTCGATCGAAGACGACCGGGCGGCGGACGGGAGCGGGACGGAGGACGGCGCGGTCGCGCTGGTGGGCTCGGACCGATCCCCGGATGACGAGGCGAGCCAGATCCCGACGACCGCGACGGTCGCGAGGCCGAGGAACCCGGCCGCCTTCACGCCGGCGCTGACGCCTGCTTGCGGTGCCGTCGTTCCGGAGGCTCCTCCGTCGCCGCCCGATCCGCCCGTGACGTCGGCGATCCCGAGCGCGGTCATCGCCCTCGCGCGCCCTTCGGCGGAAGGCTCCTCTTCGCGCGCGGAGGCGAAGAGCTCGTCGGCGAGCTCGAGCGCCGGATCGTCGCTCTCGCTCATCCTGCCACCCTGCCTCTCGCCCCGGCGGAGCTCGCCTGATGACGCTTGAGACGCGCGAGGAAGTCGTCGCTCGCGCGTCGGAGGCGTGAGGCCACCGTGCCCTCGGGGATCCCGAGCGCATCGGAGATCTCTCGCTTGGCTTGCCCTTCGATCTTGGCGAGCACGAGGACGACGCGCAGATCCTCCTCCATCTCGTCGAGGAGGCGATCGAGCAGCTCGCGCTTTCGCTTCCGATCGACGAGGTCGTCCGTGCCCGGTCCGCTCCGCGGCGGCTCGCTGCCCATCGCTTGATGGGCCCGCTCGCGTCTCAGCCGCCGCGCCGTGTTGAGCGCCGCTCCGATCAAGAACGCGCGCTCCTTTCCGGAGACGATGTCGTCGAGGCGACGCGCGGCGATCATGAACACCTGCTGCGCGCCGTCTTCGGCGCGGGCCGGATCGATGCCCATGCGGCGGATCACGCGGAAGACGACGCCGTGGTGATCGGAGAACATGCGGCCGAGCCGGCGTCGCGCGGCGTCGTCGAGCGGGATGGCGCGGATCGCGTCTGCCTCGGCCGCGATCGTCGCCTCCGTCGCCGCGCTCGCTTGTGCCTGAGGCGTCATCTCCCGAGAGGGCCGTGCAGATCTCCAAAATGCACGAGCCAGGCGATCGTAGCCTGAACGTAGAACGCCGGCACGCGAAAGACCTCCCCGGTGCGCGAGGGATCGTCGCGCGTCTCGATGACGAAGCTCTCGCGCACGAAGTTCGCGCCGCCGGAGGTCTCGAGCGCGAGCCCCCACCACGACGGCTCCCACGACGCGCGCGCCGCGACGCCGGTGGAGGGGATGGCACGCAACGACGGGCGGCGCTCTTGGGCCGAGGGCGCGTCGACGGGCATCACGAGCGTCGTCAGGTGCACACCGCCTCCTGCGCGGAGCGACGTTCCTACACGGACGAGCATCCCGAGATCGACGCGGCCTCCGGTCGGCACGTACGACACGGTGCCGAACGTGGAGCTCTCCTCCGCCGGGACTCCGCCGAACGCCGTGAGACGGCCGGACGGCGCGAGTCGGCTCGCGCCCTCGTAGCGGACCTCGAGCCCGAGGTGAGCGCGCGCCGCCGCCCCGGCGATCGCGGTCCACGCGCCGGCGCCGAGCTCGCCGAAGAATCGAAACCGCGGCGGGAGAGGCGGCGCGATCGACGTGACGCGATCGGGGGACGCCGGCGACGACGGCCGTGGCTCGCCGGCGGGCTCGGGTGGACGAGAAGCTGGCGCTTCGGCGCGCGCGGTCTCGGCGATTTGGGCGAGCTCGGTGTCGGAAGGGAGCGTCGCCGTGTTGATGCCCTCGGGATCGAGCAGGAGCGCCGCCGTGAACGCGAGCGCCTCGACGACCGAGGCGCAGCGCGCGCCGTCGATCTCGCGGACGGTCGGCTCGCCGGACTGCGGCGTCATGCGGAGGGCGCCGTGGAATCCGTTCGTGGTCGGCTCCACCACCACCTTCGCGTCGAACGCGGCCGCGCGCGTGGCGTCGACCGCGATGACGCGCCGCGAGCGGAAATGGAGCGCGCCCTCGAACCACGCGCGCGCCGGACAAGACGCGGGCGCGGCGTAGTCGACGCGCACGGTCTGCACGTCGGCAGCGCCTTGCGCGGCGGCCCGCACGCCGGCCGTCAGGATCAGCGACGCGACGGCGGTGGCGGCGAGCGCGCGCATCTCAGGGATCGATCGCGAGCGCGTACGCGCGGCCGTCCGACGTGCCCACGGCGACGGCGCCGCCTCCGGGCGCGGCGGCGACCGAGAGCAGCCGACCGCGCTCCGTCTCGTACTTGCGGGCCCAGCGCGGCTCGAGCGTGACGCGGTCGACCTTCGCCGCCCACGGGCGAGGAGGATCGGCGCCGAGCGTTCCCGCGAGGACGATGCCGCCGTCTTCGGTGACGGCGCAGCCGCCGAGCTCGACGCGGCCCGTCGGGTCGGTCAAGGTGCGCGAGGCCTCGACGTCGACCATCGCCTCCTCCATGCGCACGATCGCCGCGCCGTCGTCGACCTGTGCGCACGCGGTGATCTCGTGATCGCGCTCGCCGAGCACCGTTCGCACGACGCCCGTCCGCTCGCCGTCGAGGCCGATGCCGCTCTTCGAGTTGAAGAACGTGAAGTCCGATCCGTAGTCGAGGACGATGGGCGTCGTCGCGTCGCGCCCGCCGATGTTCTGGCGGCGGCGGCCTCCGACGAAGATGCGGCCGCTCGGGAGGACCGTGACGGCGTCGACGGTGCTCTCGGACGACGAGGGCGTGCCTCCGATCCGGATCCGCCTGAGGATGGCGCCGTCGGCGCCGATGCGCGCGAGCCAACCGGTGTCGAGCGCGTCGAGGCGCTCGTTGCCCGCGGCGACGAGCGTGCCGTCGGGAGCACGCTCGATCGCGCGGGTCTCGGAGGCTCGCGTAGGATCGGAGGCGAGGGAGACGTTCCAGATCTCGCTCGAGATCGTGCGTCGCGCCACCCACGCGTTGGGAACGCCGGACATCGCGCGCGCACCGCCCGCGACGCGGTCGAGATCGAGCAAGGCGAGGGCGAGCACGTGATCGGCTCCGGGCGCGGCGAGGCGCGCCTCTTCGGCGATCGCGCTCCCCACGGTCGCGAGCCAACCGTCGCACGCCGCGTCGTTCGCGTCTGCGCAGCCCGTGAAGCCGCCCGCGACGTGGCCGTCACCCGCCGCGCGTCTCACCGCGAGGAGCGCGCTCGGACCGGCGCTGGTGTTCGCGGAGCCGCCCGCGGGCACGGCGGAGGTCTCGGTGCCGGCGCGGTTCATCCCGACGACGACCTCGCTCCCACAATGCGCCGAACCGACGCACGCGATCGAGACGACGACGTCGCGCACCCTCACGCGCCGGATCGTAGGCCACCTCGCGTCACTGCCGCAATCCGACCGACGCGCTCGCGCGCGTGGCCATGAGCTCGGCGCGGCTGCTGACGCCGAGCCGCTTGTAGAGGTTCTTGACGTACTGCCTGACCGTATGAACGCTGAGACCGAGCTGCTGCGCGATCTCCTTCTGGCTCGCGCCCGTGAGCAGCCACTCGAGGACCTCGCGCTCCCGTGGAGGGAACGGCTCCGCGACGGCGATGCGCGAGGTCCGACCGGACGCGAGCTCGGAGAGAACGCGTCGCTCCGTGAACGGCAGCGGCACATCGTCGAGCGACGTTCGGAGAAGGGGCGTGAGGGCGTCGAGGAGGCCGGCGACCGCGTCGTGAGCGGGCAGGGCGCTCGCCCTGCCCACTGCACGCAGGATGCAGACGAGATCGACCACGTTCACCATGACCCGACCCGCTCGCATCTCACGTTCAATCACCCGCGGGGGATCCTTGGATCTCGAAATCGCCCGCGGCGGTCTCTGTGGTCGCGGCGTTGCGGGCGACGACGAGGCCGAGGACATGGCGCGCGACCGACGGCTCGATCCGGCGCTCACCCGCAGCCCGCAGCAGGCCTTCGGCCTCCGCGACGTCGACGCGATCGCCTTGGTTCAACCGGTCGAGCAACCTCGTGCACGCCGAACGGACCCCGTGGGGGCTCAGCGCCGTGCGTACTTGCCGTACTTCGCGCAGACCTCGTAGTGAGTCGGCTCGAGGGTGCGCACCGCCTCCTGTTGGGTCAGCGCGGAGCACTTCTCGATGTCTTCGAGCGAAGGTCCGGGCGCATTCCCTCAAAAGGGGGAGCGCTCCCTCGTCAGGGTCAGGGGCTGACGGTCACGTCGAGGGTCGCGACGCCGGTCGCGCCGTCGAGGCCGTCGACGAAGAGGAAGTACGGCGTGCTCGCCGTCACCGGGAACTCGATGACCTCGTGGACGACGCTCGGGCACGTCGAGAAGCTCGACTTCTTGAGCTCGGTCGTCGGATCGGCGCAGACCGTGCGCGCGTACACCATGCCGCCGATCATGCCTCGCACCTCGGCGCGGAGGAGGCCGGAGACGTTCGGCACCACCCGGACGACGCCGTCGCGGCCGTTGCCGCCGCACACGCTCGAGTAGCTTGGCGACATGCTCGTGAGATCGAGCGTCATGACGCCCTTGCGCGGCTGGAGGCCGGAGCCGGTGAGGGCCATCGTCACGCCGGGGCAAACGTCGGCCGCGGGCTTCGGCTCGAGCTTGCATGTCGCCGAGCAGCCGTCACCGGAGATCGTGTTCCCGTCGTCGCACTCCTCGTCGGGGCTCGGGACGAAGAACCCGTCGCCGCAGCCCGAAGGCGTGAGCGTGAGGTCGAGCGTGAAGCGGCCGTAGAGATCGGGGCTCGCCGGCCCGCCGGTGTCGGCCGTGTCGACCACGATCCAGATCGTCTCGCCCTCGGCGATCGGCATCGCGAGCGACTCCGGCGCTCCGCGAGGCGCGTCGTTCACGCACGCGATCGGGGCGCCGCTCGCCGCGCACGGCTTGCGAAAGCCGACCACGGCGTCGAACGCGGCGCTCGTCGCGGCGGCGTGGAGCACGCCCGCCGCCGGCGCCGTCACCTGGAAGAACGCCTCACGGCCCGTCGCCCTGCACGGGTGCGACGTGCTCGTGCTGAAGTCGTGCGCCGCCGGATGGTTCGTCGTCCCTCGCGCGAGCGTCGCGGCGTACTCGCCCGCCGCCCCGGAAGGCGCGAGCGTGACCGCCTCCGCCGTGGCGCAGGTGCGCGGGCCGCTCGTCTCGTTCTGACACGTGGCCGAGCAGCCGTCGTCGCCGTCGGCGCCGCCGTCGTCGCACTGCTCACCGCCGTCGATGATGCCGTTGCCGCAGACCGCGGGCGCGATCTCGAGATCGAGCTTGAACGGACCGCCCGAGGGCGTCCCGCTGCTGACGGCGCTGTCGACGATCACGTAGTACGTCGTGCCGGCCACGACCGGCGCGCTCACGCGCTTCGGCGCGCTGCCGAGGCCGTCGAGGACGAACGGCGTCGTCGTGGCGTTCGCCTTGTAGCTGCACGCGAGGTTGCTCGCGGCGTCGGCGCACGTGCTCCGGACGAAGAGGATCGAGTTGAACGGGCCGCTGACGTTCGCGGAGAGGAGGCCCGTGATGTCGGGCGTGACGGCGTAGACGACGTCCGGCGCCGTGCCGGAGGCGAGGCCGCAGGCGGGGAAGGCGTTGCCTGCGCCCGCGGTCGATCCGGCGAGCACCGCCTTGCGCGAGCCGTCGGCCTGCGGCGCGAGCGCGACGGCGAACCCCGGGCACGCGTTCGCGGAGGGCCGCGGCTCGATCGTGCACGTCGCCGAGCAGCCGTCGCCGTCGTCGTTGCCGCCGTCGTCGCACTGCTCGTTGCCGTCGACGACGCCGTTTCCGCAGCTGCCGGGCGTGACCGTCACGTCGAGCGAGTACGGACCCGCCGAGTCGGTGGTCCCGGTGCGGTGGCCGTCGACGAAGACGTAAAACCATTGGTTTTGCTGGACGGGGAACGTGATCTCCATGCCGCCCGGCGCCTCGCCCTGCGTGCAGCCGAGCTGGAACGTGTTCACGCCGCACTCGGAGCGCGCGTGCACGTTCGCCCGGGCGTAGCCGGCCGTGAGCACGGCCTTCGCCGATCCGGCGACGTCCGACTTGAGGGCGTAGACGACGTTCGGACCCGCCCAGTAGAAGCATCCGATCGAGCCCTGAGAGAGCGCGCCGTCGGTGCGCGTGTTGCCCGCGAAGCTGATCTTCCTCGGGGCGCCCGGCGCGCCGGTCAAGAGGAAGGGCTGCCCGGGGCAGTTGTCGACGACGCCGCCCTCTTCGAGGTTGCACGCCGAGGAGCAGCCGTCGCCGTTCGCGACGTTGCCGTCATCGCACTGCTCGGGCAGCTCGGCGACGCCGTTGCCGCACACCGCCATCGACACCTGGACGTCGAGGGTGAAGACGCCGCTCGTCCCGCCGTAGCCGTCGACGTGGAGGAACGTGGGCGTTCCCGCGAAGACAGGCACCTCGATCGTCGTCTCGCCGCCGGTCGTGGCCTGGATGCCGCTGCACTTCGACTCGGTGTCGATGTCGTCGCAGTTGCTGCGCGCGGAGACGATCGCCGGGAAGTCGGCGGAGAGCTTCACGGTGGCCTTGCCCGACGAGGGCGCGGTGATCGAATAGACGACGTCTCGACCCGAGCCGCCGCCGCACGCGCTGTCGTGGTGGTTGTACGCGCCCGCCGTGGAGCCGGTGACGCTGCCGCGGAGGATCTGCGCCTCGCCCGGCTCGGACGCCAGCGTGATCGCCGTGCCTGGACAGACGTCCGCCGCCGACGTCGACTCGATCTTGCACGTCGCGCTGCAGCCGTCGTTGTCGGTGAGGTTGCCGTCGTCGCACGCCTCGCCGGCCTCGCGCTTGCCGTTGCCGCAGGCGGGACCCGCGTCGGGGACGACGTCGGTCGCGTCGGCGCCGGCGTCGCCGGGCAGGCTCCCGTCGTTCGACGCGCCGGCGTCGACGGGATCGAAGCCGGGCTTGCCGCTCTCGGCGGCGCATGCCGCGAGCGTGACGCCTGCGGCGATGAAGAGGGCCCCGAGGCTGTTCGCGAAGCGATTCATGGAGTCACCGAGAACTGGAGCTTCGCGACGCCGGAGGCGCCGTTGAGGCCGTCGACGAAGAGGTGGTAGGGCTTGTTCTTCTGCACCTGCGTCGTGAAGACGCCGAGGTTGCTCGTGCAGCTCGCGCGCGGGATCTCGCTCGTCGGGCTCGCGCAGCTCTCGCGGGCATGGAGCAGCAGGTTCGGGAAGCTCGGACCCGCGCGGACCTCGAGCATGCCGTCGACGTCCGAGACGACGCGGACGATCCCCTCGGGGCCGCTGCCTCCGCAGCTGCTTCCGGTGTTGCTCGAGAGGCCGGTCGTGTTCACCGTCAAGACGCCGCGCCGGACGGCGCCGCCCACGCCGCTCAGCGTCACGTTGTGGCCGGGGCACGCCGCGAAGGCGGGGAGCGTCTCGAGCGTGCACGTCGCCGAGCAGCCGTCGCCGCCCGTCGTGTTGCCGTCGTCGCACTCCTCCGCGCCGGAGACGAACGTGTCGCCGCAGCCCGAAGGCGTGAGGCGCAGCGCGAGCGTGAAGCGCCCCCTCTGCACCGTCCCGGTGACGTTCTGACCGTCGACGATCATGCGGTAGGTCTCTCCCGCCGTGACGGGGAACACGATCTCCTGGCCGCCGTTTCCGATCGCGGCGTCGCACGTGAGCTGCGCGGTGGCGCCGGCGCTTCCCGGGCAGACGCCGGTGCGCACGCCGAGGCTCGAGCGGAAGGTCGCTTCGGTGATCGTCGCCGTCATGACGCCGCTGATCGAAGGGACCACGTTGAACCACGCGTCTGGTCCGTTGCTGGAGCACGGGCTCAGGGTGTGCGTCGCGTTGACGCCGGTCGTGTGCGTCAAGTTCGTCGTGCCGGAGACGACCTCCGCTCTGTGCGTGCCGTCGAGCTGCTCGACGAGGCTGACCGTCGGCGCGGTCGCGCACGTGTCGCGCGCCTTCTCCTCTTCGAGCTGGCACGTCGCCGAGCAGCCGTCGCCGTCGTCGGTCGCGCCGTCGTCGCACGTCTCGCCGCCCTCGACGACGCCGTTGCCGCACACCGAAGGGACGATCTCGAGATCGATCTCGAACGCGCCCTCGGACGCCGTCGCGTTGCCGTCGACGACGAGGTAGTACGGCTTCTCCTTGTCGACCGCCGCGAAGAAGGTCTTCGGGGCGTTGCCCGTCGACTCCTTCGCGCACGCGAGCGGCGCGGTCGCGTCCGGCGACGCACACGTCGAACGAAGCGAGATCGACGCGTTGAACTGGCCTCCGCCGACGGTCGCCTTCAGGTAGCCGTCGATGTCGCTCGTGAGCTGGTAGACGACGTCGCGCGCGGCGCTCTGGCAGTGCGCCGCGGTCGTCGACGACCACTTGCTCGCGGGGACGGACTGGCCGGCCGCGGGCGCGGTCGTGCCGCGCAGCGCGAGCCTGCGCGCGCCGGGCGCCGCCGCCTCGAGGCGGATCGGCTTGCCCGGGCAGGTGTCGATCGCGGGATCGCGCTCGATGGTGCAGGTCGCCGAGCAGCCGTCACCGTCCATGGTGCCGCCGTCGTCGCACTCCTCGCCGCCGTCGACGCGCCCGTTGCCGCACGACGCCGCCGTGAGCGCGGCGTTCAACGTGTAGAGCCCGCTGTTGCCGGAGCTGTTGCCTCCGTCGACCCAGACGTAGACGGTCTGCTCGGCGAAGACGGGCACCGTGGTCGAGATCGGCATCAGCGGCGCGCTCTCGATCCGGCAGTCGAACTGCGAGGCGTTGTCGGTCCCCGCGCACTCGCGGCGAACGTGGAGCAGCCCGTTCGGGTAGCTCGCGAGCAGATCGAGCTTCAGCGCGCCGGTGACGTTCGGGGTGATCGCGTAGATGGCGTTCGGACCGGCGCCGCTCGGCGAGCAGCCGAGCGCGGTGCCGCCGCCGTTCGAGAGCGCGCTCGTGTCGCCGGCGAAGCTGACCGACGCGGGCGCCGCCATGGTCGCGTCGAGGCGGTAGCTCATCCCGGGGCACGCGGTCGGGGTGGCGACGTCTTCCAGCTTGCACGTCGCCGAGCAGCCGTCGCCGCTCGTCGTGTTGCCGTCGTCGCACTCCTCGGGATGCTCGGCCATGCCGTTGCCGCAGATCGCGGTCTGCACCTCGACGTCGAGGAGGAAGTCGCCCTCGCTCCCGCCGTAGCCGTCGACGAAGACGTAGACCGGCGCGCCCGGGAAGACCGGGAAGGCGATCTCCGCCCTGCCGGCGCTCGACGTCGTGTTGTCTTTGCACGACAGCTCGCTCTTCGCGTTCTCGCACCCGGTGCGAACGGAGAGGATCGCCGGAAACGGCGCGACCACGCGCGCGACGGCGCGGCCGACCGTCGGCGACGCGATGGCGTAGACGACGTCCGCCGCCGAGCCGCCTCCGCACGCCGATGCGTAGTGGTTGTGGAGGCCCTTCGTGCTGCCGGCCGCGCTCGCGATGTAGAGCGTGCCGCCGCCGTCCGGGGCGACGAGATCGAGCGCGATCGCGCCGGCGCAGAGATCGCCGGGTCCGGCCGACTCGCGCTGGCAAGTGGCCGAGCAGCCGTCGCCGCTCTTCGTGTTGCCGTCGTCGCACTCCTCAGCGGCCTCGATCTTCCCGTTGCCGCAGCCGCTCCTCGGCGCGGATCCGCCTTCGGGCCCGGCGACGTCGGGAGCGCCGCCGTCCGTCGCGTGCGCGCCCGCGTCGTCGTCGAACGCGCGCGCGGGATCGTCGCCCGCCGAGCAGCCGACGGCGATCGGCGCGGCGGCGAGCGCCAGCGCCGCGGCGCGCAAGAGAAGCTTGGATCCGAACGACATCGCGTGTTTCTCCGTCAGTTGGGCCGCTGAATGCAGCCGAGCACGACGTCCAGCTTCGCGGACGCGCCGCCGCGCGCGGCCGTGCACGAGGCCGGGCAGAGGATGATGCGTTTGGCGTCGACGGGATCGTCGTAGTAGAAGCCGCCGGTCGTCTCGCCGCACGCCGCCTTGTCGGCGACGCGGCGAACCAACTGCGTCGGATCGTTCTCCCCCGGCGTGAGCTTGAGCTCGACCGAGTCGAGATCGAGGACGCCGTCCTCCGCCTTCGGGCGGGGCAGGACGTACTCGCAGCTCAGCACGCCCGTGCGGATCGCGTCGAGCGCGTCGAAGAGCGCTTGCTGCGCGCCGGCGCCGCCGCCCACGTTGAACGCCTTGGGCGCGCCCGCTCCGGCGAGGGCGACCTTGTCGAGGTTCGAGAACGTCGCGCCTTCCATGCCGACCGCGAAGGTCTTGACCGTCGGCGTCCCCTTCGCGCCGGTCTGCGCGGCGCTCGCGACGGCGTCGATGTTTCCGCAGCCTGCGGGATCGCCGTCGGTCACGAGGATGATCGCGCCGGCGTGCGGATCGTTGTCGGCGAGCCAGCTCTGCATCGCGATGACGGAGCCGGCGACGGCGCCGCTCATCGGCGTCCCGCCGGTCGGGCTGGTGGCGGCGAGGCGCTGCTGGATCGGGATGACGTTGTCCGGCAGGACGTCGATCGGCACGGACGGCTTCGCGTAGGTGCTCGGGCTGCATTGATCGCCGGCGAGCGGCGGAAAAAACTGGAGCCCCACCTTCATCCCCACGACCTCGGCGCGATCGACGAAGGCGCGGATCGCGTTGGTCGCGCTCGTCCAGCGCTCGCCGACCATCGAGCCGGATCGATCGAGCAGGATGATCATCGAGAGCGGCACCGGCTCGCCGCCGGTGACCTCTTCGCGGATGCATTTGTAGCCGCCGCCTTCCGGCACGCCGGCTTCGACGTCGGAGAAGACGGGGGCCGGCTCCGGAGTGTCGTCGAAGTCTCGCGAACGCGACGCGCACGCCGCGGGCAGGAAGCTCACGCCGATCAGCGCGAGGATGGGAAGAGCGAAGGCCGAGCGGGATCGGCTCGAGGAAGCGAGGCTCATGGCGTCACCGTGATGAGGAGCGTGCCGGGGCCGGATTCGCCCGAGAGGCCGTCGATGAAGAGGTAGGTCGGCACGCCCGCGACGACCGGGAAGGAGAGGTCGCGGAGAGTGCGGTTGGGGGCCTGGGGGTTGAAGGCGCTGCAGCCGAGCTGCGTCGAACCGTCGGTGCAGATCTCGCGCGCGTAGAGCACCGAGCCCCACAGGGCCTCGAGCTGCGCGTTCATCGTGCCGGTGATGTCGGAGGTGACCTTGATGACGCCGTCGCGGCTGCTGCCGCCGCACGTGCCGGAGTAGCTCGACGTCATGCTCGCGGTCGAGAGCGTCACGACCTTCTCGCGGACGGCCCCGCCGACGCCGGTGATGGCGACCGCGTAGCCCGGACACGTGTTCGCGCCCGCGAGGGGCTCGAGCTTGCACGTGGCGCTGCACCCGTCGCCGTTCGCGAGGTTGCCGTCGTCGCACTCTTCGGTGCCGCCCACGACGCCGTCGCCGCAGTCTTCGGCCTTGAGCTTCACGTCCATCGTGAACGCGCCGCGCTGCGTGGCCAGGTTCGACGAGTCGAGGATGATCCAGTAGTGCTTGTCGGTCGTCACGGGGTAGGCGAAGCGCTCGCCGCCCGGGCCGCTCGTCTTGTTCGAGCAGATCAAGAACGCCGCGCCGGTGACCAGCGGACAGGCCGCCGTATCCGACGATCGGAGCGCCGGCGTGATGTCGTAGGTCGCGTCGACGTCGACCTGGAGGACGCCGTCGATCGGCGGCACGAGCTTGAAGAACGCGTCGGCGCCGGTCGTCGCGCCGCACGGCGCGGCGAGCGAGGCGTTGCTCGTCAGGTTCCAGTTGCCGCCCTTCACGCTCGTCGCGTAGACGCCCGGGCTCTCCTCTTCGAGGTCGAGCAGCTCGGCTTCGGCGCACGTGTTCCGCGAGGGGTTGCCGAGCGGCTCGATCTGGCAGGTCGCGCTGCACGTGTCGCCGTCGGTCGTGTTCCCGTCGTCGCAAGCCTCGCCGCCCTCGATGCGGCCGTTGCCGCAGACGGCCTTCGTGAGCTCGACGTCGAGCGTGAACGGCCCCTCGAGGTTCGCGTTGGTGTTCGGCCCGTCGACGACGACGTAGTAAGTCGTGCCCGCGACGACGGCGCCTTGCACGATCTCGGCGCCGTTGCCGCCGTCGGCGTTCCCGCAGGCGCCGATCGTGCCCGTGTTCGTCGAGCTCTGGGGCACGCACGCCGACTTCAGATCGAGCGAGAGGTTGAAGTCGCCCTTCGCGCGCGCCCTCACCCAGCCGTCGAAGGGCGGCACGAACCGGTACACCGCGTCCTTGCGCTCGTTGGTCGTGGCGCAGTTCCTCGCCGCGGCCGTGAGCGTCGCGGTGCTCGCGGTGTGGCGGTAGGTGAGCGGCCCGACGTCCGCATCGCCGGCGAAGGTCATGAGCGCGCCCGGGCACGTGTCGAGGCCGGCGGGGTAGGGCTCGAGCGTGCAGGTCGCGCTGCACCCGTCGCCGGCGGCGGTGTTGCCGTCGTCGCACTGCTCGGGAACCTGGAGGATGCCGTCGCCGCACGAGGGCGGCGAGAGCGTGAGCTCCATCGTGTAGAGGCCGCCGGTCGGGAACGTCGCGTTGCTCTCGGTGTCGACGAAGATCGTGTAGGTCTGGTTCTTCGACACCGCGAAGTCGAGGTGGAGCGGGCCGGTCGGCGTCTTCCCGCAGTTCGCCTCCGTCGCGCTGCTGAAGCACTCGCGGCGGACGTGGACCGCCGCGTTCGGGTACTGCGCGTGAAGCGTGAGCGAGAGCGCGCCGTCGATCGTCGGCGTGATCGCGTACGCCTGATCCTTGCCGAGCATGCCGCCGCACCCGAAGGCGCCCATCGTGTTGGAGAGCAGGCTGAGATCGCCGGCGAAGCTCACGGTCTTCGGCGCGGCCGGGTTGCCGACGAACGTGTAGCCGATCCCCGGGCACGTCCCGACGCCCGGATCGGGGCCTTCGAGCCTGCACGACGCGGAGCATCCGTCGCCGGCGGTGGTGTTCCCGTCGTCGCATTGCTCGGGGTACGTCGCGACGCCGTCACCGCAGTACGCCGCGGAGACCTCGATGTCGATCGTGAACGCGCCGCTCTGGCCGGCGGTCCCGTCGACGATCACGTACGCGGTCTCGTTGGCCGCCATCGGAAGGGCGATCTCCGTCGAGCCTCCGGCGGGCGCGACCTGCTTGCACGCGACCTCGCTCGACGGCGCGGCGCAGGTCTTCCGGACCGCGAGGATCGCCGCGAAGCTCGCGTCGAGCCGGACGCGCGCGCGCCCGGCGACGTCGGTGGTGAACGCGTACACGAGGTCTTTGCCGTTGCCGCCGCCGCAGACGTCGCTCGCCATCGTCGACGCGCCGGTCGACGTGTCGTCGCTCACCGATCCACGCCGCGCATTGCCGGCGGGCGTCAGCGGGATGGTCGTCCCGGGGCACGACGAGGCGGCCTCGACCTGGCACGTCGACGAGCAGCCGTCGCCGCTCGTCTTGTTCCCGTCGTCGCAAGGCTCGCCGGGATCGAGGACGCCGTTGCCGCACTCCGCCCTGTAGGCGTCCGGCGTCGCGCCCGCGTCGAAGGTCGGGCCGGCGTCGTTCTGCGGATCGATCGTGCCGAGGATCTCGTCGGAGGCGCACGCGGCGATCGAGAGCGCGCACGCGGCGGCGACCAGCGAGAGCGAGCGGAGGGGAAAGAATTTCTTCATCGTGGAGTGGCTCGGTCTCGGCGGCGTCGTGAGCGTCGTCACGCGCTCTTCGCCTCTTCGTCGTCTTTGTCGTCGGCGCGGCCCGATCGGGTCACGCCTCGCGTGCGTTTGTTGACGGCGTGTCGCGACCGCGAGACGACATTTCACGACGTCGCGCCCGCGGCGGGCGCCGATCGAAGCTTGCGTCCACGATCAGGGGAGCGCCACGCCTACGGACGCGAAGGGCCGGATCGGCCACGGCTCGAACGCGACCACGCGCTCCGATCCGCGATCGAGCACGTAACGCCTGAGCTGCGCGGCGGCGTCGAGCCCGACCGTCGCGAAGACGCGGACCACGCGAAGGTCGTGGCTGTAGCGGAGCTCGGCGCGCGCGACGAACGACCACGACGTCGAGGGCGACGTGGCGCGCACGAGCGGCCCCTCGATGGCGCGGGCAGCCGTGACGTCGAGCCCAGGGCCGAGGTCGACGGCGAGCGTGCCGGCCTTCGAGACCGCGAACGACGCCGAGCCGAGCACGCGGAACGCGCCGCCCTCGAGGCGGACCTCGGCGCCGTCGCCCGCGGCGACGAGGGGCAAGCGGTACTGCGCGCTCGCGACGCCGCCGAGCGTCAGGCGCCGCGTCGGGACGGTGAGCTCGAGCATCGCGCCCGGGCCCGTCACGGGCTCGGGGCCGTCGCCGAGGAGGAGCGTCTCGTAGAAGAGGCCTGGCGAGAGCGTGCGTTCTTTGCGGACCGGCGGAGCTACGGCGATCTCGCGCTCGCGCGGCGGCGGGGGCGGCGGCGCGGGCGGCGCGCTCGGCTCTGCCGCGGGGAGGAGCTCGCGGCGCGCGGCGGCGCGTTCGATCCCGATCCGCTCGCCCGCGCGGAGCGCTGCGACCGCGAGCTCGACGATGTGTCCCACGCCCTCCCACGCGACCTCGGGGTTGTCTTGGCGCGCGACCCGACGCACGAGGATGCGATCGCTCGTCGCGTCGACGACGTACACGGTGAGCCCCTGCTCGCCCGCGAGATCGACCCAGACGTGCGCGAGGTGCGCGCGGTCCGCGCTCGGCGGCGCGAGGATCGCCTCCGCGTCGATCGCGTCGGCCGTTTGGAACGCGACCTCGGCCCCCGCGTCGCTCAGACGCTCGCGGAGCACGCGCGTGAGGCCGTCGATGGCGAGCGCGTCGCCGGTGAGATGGACGTCGACGCGCCGCGCGGTCACGGCGACGCTCTCCGCCGCGTCGTCGGCGCGCGCCGACGGCGCGGCGAGAGGGACCACGGTCGCCGCGAGCGCAACGATCAGGGTGACGCGAGCGCGTCGAGGCGCGCGCGCGCCTTTTCGCCGTAAAGGCTCTGCGGATGATGCGCGAGCAGCTCGTTCCACGCCTCTCTTTCGTGTATCCCGTCGCCGAGGCGCTGGAAAGCGAGGGCGCGACCGATGCGTGCCTCCTCGGCGAGCGTCCGGTCGCCTGGCTCGCTCAAGTACGCGTCGAGCTCGACCAGGGCCGATCGGGGGTCTCCCTTCCGGTCGAGCAAGAGGCGCCCGAGCGACACCCGCGCGGCGTGGCTCTCCGGCGCGCCCGGGTGATTCGCGATGAGCGCACGGTACAGCTCCACCGCCCGCGTGACGTCGCCGCTCGCGCGCTTCTGGTTCGCCTCGCGGAAGAGCTCGGCGGCGCTCGCGCTGATCTCCTTCGACGGCGGGGACGCGGGCCGTACGCTCGCGCTCGGCGGCGCGGCCACCGACGGGAGCTCGTCGATCGAGATGCTGGCCGACTCTTCGGCGCGCGGGGCGACGTTCGCGGTGGGAGCGGGCGGAACGTCGAGCTGCGCGGGTGTGGTCTTCGGGATATCGACGGGCGAAGGCGCGGGAGCAGGCGTGCGCGTGGCGACGTAGATCGCCGCCGCCGCGACCGACGCGGCGAACGCCGCGGCGAGCGGCAACAAGACGCGGACGGCGCGATGTTGGGTGCGCGGCCTCAGGGTGGCGACGCGCGACGGCGGCGAGGTCGTCTCCCGAGAGGTGCTCGCTTGCTCTTCGCGCGACGCGGCCACGGTCGTGATCGCCATCGCGCGGTCGATCGCGCGAGCGAGGAGCGCGTCGTCGCCGGCGACGGCTCGCGTTTCTTCGTCGAGCGCTTCTCGGAGCGCGTCCGTCATCGGATCAAAGGGCTTCGTCATCGTCCGACTCCGAGAGCTCGAGGAGCAGAGGATCGTTCTGGATTCGTGCGCGCAGCGCGCTCTTCGCGAGGCGGAGGCGGCTCTTCACCGTGTCGTGCGGCGAGCCGGTCTCGGCCGCGATCTCTTCGATCGAGCAGCCGAACACGACGCGCGCGAGGAGGGCCTCCGCCTGCTCGGGTCGAAGGTCGTCGAGGAGCGCGCGAAACGCCTGGCGCCGGTGTGTGGCGAGGACGCTCGCCGCGGGCGACTCGCCCGGATCGCGGAGCGGGGCCTCCTCGGGGAGCTCCTCGAGGGCGACGGTGTCGTCGCGGTGCGCGCGCCGGTCGGCCCTCCGGTGCCCGAGCGCGCGGCGGAGCGCGATCGAGCGCGCGAAGTGGAGCACCGACGACTCGCCCCGGAACGACGGCAGTGCCCTGACGACGCCGACGAGCGAGTCTTGCACGACGTCTTCCACGTCGCGGTTCGCGCGGCCGAGGACGGCGCGAACGACGGCGAGGACCGTCGGCCCGATCGCCTCGAGCAGTCGCCGCGTCGCCGCGACGTCGCCGAGGCGGGCGGCAGACGCCACGGGCTCGAGGGGGTCCGCCGCCATGCGGTACTCGTACCAGCTCTCGCTCCGTTCGCGCACGAGGCCTGGCCGCGGCGCGAGTCGGATCCCCGACGGCGGAGCTTCATGCGGCGGCGAGGTCGTGAAGACGTTCTGCTTCGACAAGGGACGCGAGCGCGAGCGCTCTCCTCCTTCGTTTGCGTTGTCGTCGCCGCGGCCGGAACGGGTCACGCCTGGCGGACGATTCCGCGAAGTTGGTCGGGGCGTGCACTTGCGCAGAGTGTGCGTGGACTGCGACCCGCTTTGTCGCTTCGAAGCCGATCTACGCCCTAGGGGGGATGCGCTCATCCGCGAGGCGTGGTGCCATCGCGATCGGATGGGGTGGATCCGGGGGTTCGAGTGAGGCCGCACGTCGGCCTGGGGCTGCGCGGGCGCGTCTTCGACGCGCGTGAAGGCGCGCGCCTCGGCGAGCCCGCGTGGAGCGCGCAGGGTCTTCTTCGCGATCTCGAGCTTCGTCTCGGCGTTTCGCCGGCGGTCGCGTCGTCGAGCGCGCGCGTCCTCGATTGGGTCGATCGCCTCGCGTCGCTCGGTGACGAGCGCGCGTTCTACTGGCGTTCGTTCACGGTCGACGAGCTCGGGACGGCGACCGCGCTGCTCGCGTGGCGCGACACGCTCGTCGAGTGCGGCTGGGACGGAGGCCCCGTCGCGGGAGGAGGCGATCGTCTCGCCGCGCTCCACGCGATCGAGCGAGCGATTCGCGACAGCACGGCGCCTGGAGACGCCGATCGACTCGCGCGCGTCGAGGTCCTGCTCGCGTCGGCGCCTGCGCGCCTCTACGAGACCGTCGTCCTTCTCGACGACGCATCTCTCTGGCCGCTTCGCTGGCGAAGGATTTTTGCGCGGCTCGCGGCGCTCGGCACGACGTTCTCGACCTTCGCGCTCGAGCGCGTAGTGGCGGGAGACGACTCTGATCTCGAGGTATTGCAGGCGCGTCTTCGCGGAGAGAAGCGGCGCGTCTCTCTCCGTGGCGACGGGTCGCTCGTCATGCTCGACGCCGAGACGCCCGACGACCTCGCGGAGCTCACCGCGGCCATGCTCGCGAGGAGCCGCGCCCAAGGGAGCACGGACGTCGTCGTGCGCTCGGGCGACGTCGCGCCGCTCGAAGCCGCGCTCGCGCGACACGGCTTGCCTACGCAGGGCAGCTCCAGCGCGAGCGCGTGGCGCCCCGCGATGCAGGTGCTGCCCCTCGCGCTGGAGCTCGCCTTCGAGCCGCGCGACCCGTTTCGCGTTCTCGAGCTCCTCACGCTCGCGGTCGGCCCCTTTCGCGGCACGCTCGGCGGTCGCCTCGCGCGGGCGGTCGCGCGTCAGCCCGGCATCGGCGGAAAGGAGTGGACGCGGCAGAGGGCCGAGGCCGCACGCAGCCTCCACGAGAGGAGCGTCGTGCGCGAGCGCGCGAGCGGGAGGTCCGAGGCGGAAGCCGAGCAGGCCGCGTCGAAGGTTGTTGCCGAGCGAATGAGGCTCGTGACGACGTGGCTCGAAGGGCCTGGCGCCGACGCGCGCGGCGCTTCGCGCGTGGAGCTCGCGGGCGTCGTCGAGCGCGTCCGCGCGTGGCTCAAGCAACGCCTTCGTACGGGGGAGATGGAGGTGTATGGCGCCGCGTACGAGCAAGCTCGTGTGTTCGCCGAGGCGCTCGCGCGCGACACGCGCGATGTCTTGTCCCAAGAGGAAGCGCGCCAGCTCCTCGATCACTTCGCACGCGGCCAGCAGACGCTCGCAGCGTCGATCGAGACCGCGGGCCGCGTCGCCCACGTCGACCACCCCGGCGCGCTGCTCGCGCCGTACGATCGCCTCTTCATGTGGGGCTTCGTCGGCGGGGTCGAACGCCGGCCGCCGCGCCTGCCGTGGACGGAAGCAGAGCGCGCTGCGCTCCGCGCGGCCGGAGTCGTCGTGCCCGATCCGTCGGCGACGCTGCGCGCCGAGGCCGAAGCGTGGCGGCGTGCCGTCCTCGCCACGCGCGAAGCGGTGGTCTTCGCCGCTCCGCGGACGATCAAGGGCACGCCGACGGCGCCGCACCCGCTCTGGGACGAGATCTGCGCCCGGCTCGACGTCGACGATCAGACGGCGTCGCGGATCACGCGCGAGGCGCGGCGCGTCCTGCGGTCACCCGTGAGCCTCGTCGAGAAGGAAGCGTGCGCCCCGCTCGCGCTGCCGGAGTCGCGCGGCGCGTGGACCTTGTCCTGCGACGCGTCTCGCGCGCCTCCGACGGCTCATGAGGCGTCCGTGACGTCGATCGAGAAGATCACGGGCTGTCCGCTCGCGTGGGTCCTCGAGCATCGCGCCGACGTCCGCTCCGGCGCGATATCGGCGGTCGCGACGGGCCCGCGGCTGAACGGCAACCTCGGTCATCGTCTCGTCGAGGAGCTTCACGCCGAGGGGGCCTTCGGTCTCGCCGAGGAAGCGTTCCTTTTGCGCGTGACGGAGCGCTTCGAAGCGCTTCTCCGCACCGAGGGTGCGACGCTCCTCCTGCCGGGGGCCTCGATCGAGCGCCTTCAGCTGACGCGTCAGATGCGCGGGGCGATGCGCTCGCTTCACCGGTACCTCGCCAGGACGGGCTACGAAATCGCGAGCGTCGAGGAGATCGTGACGACGGACTCCGAGGTCGGTCCGCTCCAAGGTCGCCTCGACCTTCGGTTGCTTCACCGCGACGGCCACTCGGCGATCCTCGATCTGAAGTGGGGCGCGAGCACCTACCAGAAGCTCCTCGCCGAGGGGCGCGCGGTCCAGCTCGCGGCCTACGCGCGCGCTCTCGCCGGAGCCGGTCGCGCCGGGCCCGCGGCGTATTTTTCCCTCGCGGCGGGTCAGGCGCTGGCGACCGACACGCGGATGAGCGGCGAGCGATCGATCGAGGGGCCGACGCTCGAGGGCACGTGGGCTCGGGTTCAAGCGACGGCGCGGCTCGTGATCGAGAGCCTCGAGCGCGGCGTCGTCCACGTCGCGGCGACGAAGCGCTCGCTCCCGTTGCTCGACGCGCTCGGGATCGACGAAGCGCGCCAGAGCACGTACTTCGACGCGGGGCGCGAAGCCGCGTGCGGGTACTGCGCGTACGACGCGCTCTGCGGGCGGAAGTGGGAGGCCTACGCGTGAACGCGGAGGGCATCACGATCGTCGCGGCGAGCGCGGGGAGCGGGAAGACCCACCGCCTCACGCACGAGGTCACGAGGGCCGTCGGCGCCGAAGGAGACGATCGCGTCGATCTCGAGGGGCTCGTCGCCGTCACGTTCACGAAGAGAGCCCACATCGAGCTCGAGGCGCGCATTCGGCGCAAGCTGGTCGAACAGGAGGCCTTCGACGACGCGATGCGGCTGCCCCTGGCGTACATCGGCACGGTGCATGCGGCCGCTCTCCGCTTGCTTCAGGAGCTCGCGATCGACGCAGGGCTGTCGCCCAACGTCGACGTCGTCGCGGGCAACGAGACGAGGCTTCTCCGCCAAGCGCTGGAGCGCACGCTCGACGAGCCCGCCCGCGAACGTCTCGACCGGATCGCCGCGCGGCTCGAGCTCGGGATCGATCACCGCGCGCGTCGCGTCGACTGGGTCACGCCCGTCGCGGACGTCATGGACCTCGCGCGTTCCAACCGCATCCCGCCGGCGGAGCTCCCCGCGATGGCCGAGCGCTCCTCCGCGCGGCTCCTCGCGCTCTTGCCCGCGCCCGCGAGCGACGGCGCCGCGCTCGACGAGGCCCTCGGGTCGGCGCTCGACGTCGCGACCTCGAAGCTCGCGCGCGCCCACGACGGCCGCAGGAACACGGAGGACGCGCTCGATCTTCTTCGCGCGACGAAGCGGCGCCTCGCGGACAGCGAGCTTCGCTGGTCGGACTGGGCGAAGCTCTCGACGATCGCGCCGTCGAAGGCATGCGCTGCCCACGTCGACGAGCTCCGCGCGATCGCGGCGCGCTACGAGGAGCACCCGCGCCTGCACGAAGAGCTGCGTGAAGCGACGTCTGCGGTCTTCGACGCCGCTCGCGCCGGCCTCGTCGCGTACCAGGAGTGGAAGCGCGAGCGGCGCGTCATCGACTACGTCGACATGCTCGACGGCGCGCTCCACCTGGTCGACCACCCGCGCGTCCGCGCCGAGCTGTCGCGGCGTCTGCGGTTCGTCGTCGTCGACGAGTTCCAAGACACGAGCCCGATCCAGCTCGCGCTCTTCGTGAGGCTCCATTCGCTCGCGAAGCGATCGGTCTGGGTCGGCGACCGGAAGCAATGCATCTTCGAGTACGCGGGCGCCGATCCCGCGCTGATGGATGCGGTCACCGACTGGGTCACGCGAGACGGCGGCCGTCGCGATCGCCTCGAAGGGAACCACAGGTCGCGGCCCGAGCTCGTCGACGCCTGCTCGGAGCTCTTCGCCGCGGCGCTATCGCGACACGGCTTCGCGCGTGAGGAGGTCGTCGTGCGCCCGCATCGCCAGGCGCATCCGGATCTCGCGGATCTTCCGCCGCTCGGATTCTGGGCGCTCGACGTGCGCAGCGCGCTCGACGAGGCCGAAGCTGTAGCCGAAGGCGTTCGACGCGCGCTCGAAGCTCCGCAGGCGACGCCGGTGCTCGACCGCACGACGGGCGAGGTGCGGCCGCTGCGCCCCGGCGACGTCGCGGTCATCGTGGCGACGAACGAGTGGGCCGGCCATCTCGCGCGCGCGCTCCACGCGCGCGGCGTGCACGCCGCGATCGCGCGCGCAGGGCTCCTCGACACGCCGGAGGGCACGCTCCTCGACGCGGCGCTTCGGTGGCTCGTCGACGGGAGCGACAGCTTGTCTGCGGCGACGATCGACGCGCTGACGGGTTGGGCGGGCGGTGGCCCCGACGCGTGGCTCGCGGCGCGGCTCCATGACGTTGCGGCGCGTGCGCCGCACGACGCCGCGAACGGCGTTGCGTCCGAAGGCGCCGCGGGGTGGCGAGGGGAGCTCGAGGCAGTTCGCGACCGGCTCGCGGTGTTGTCGCCCGCCGAGGTGATCGACGCGACGCTCGCGGCCCTCGACGCGGTTCACCTCTGTGCGCGCTGGCCCGACTCTGCGCAGCGGATCGCGAACCTCGACGCGCTTCGCGGCATCGGCGCCGCCTACGAGGCGCGGTGCGAGCAGGAGCGCGAGGCCGCGACGGTGGCGGGGCTCCTCCGCTACTGCGACGTCCTCCGCGCGCCGACGCTCCAGCGCGACGAGATCCTTCCGTCGGACGACCAGCACGTCTCCGCGGGCGACGACGCCGTGGTCGTGTGCACCTATCACAAGGCGAAGGGCCTCGAGTGGCCCGTCGTCGTCCTCGCGAACCTCGACAAGCGCGAGCGCCGCCACGCGTTCGAGGTGACGCCGGAGTCGCTCGCGGATCGCTTCGATCCGGAGCGACCGCTCGCGAATCGATCCATCCGCTACTGGCCGTGGCCGCTCGGCGCGACGAAGAAGGCGCGCCTCGCCGACGCCGCCGAGCAATCGGCGGAGGGTCGCGCGGTGTCGATGCGCGAGGGCCGCGAGCGCGCGCGCCTCCTCTACGTGGGCTTCACGCGCGCGCGCGATCATCTCGTCTTGGCGGCGCGCATCTCCGGTGGAGGGGTGAAGACGGCCTGGCTCGACGCGCTCTGCGGCGCCGACGGCGATCCGATCGTCGAGCTCCCGTCTGCGGAGAGCGACGGCGCGGTCGCGGAGACGATCCTCCGCCTCGACGGCGTCGCGTCGCGCTCCGTTCCGACGCGTGTGCTTCGGCTCGGCTCGGCGCGCAGCGAGCTCGCCGACGACGCGCAGCGTCCCGTCTGGTTCAAGCGTCCGCCTGCGTCGGTTGGCGTCGCGGCGTCGCGTCCCGCGTATCGGATCGTGCCGTCCGCCGGCGCCGCGGAGTGGCCGGAGCTGGATGTGTTGGTCGGGCGGTCACGCGTCGGCGCGATCGAGCAGCTTGATTCGGCCATCGCGCTCGAGGGCAGCGACTACGATGACGACGTCCTCGGCAACGCGGTGCACGGCTTCTTCGCGGCGGACGTCGAGGGCCTCGCGGCCGACGTGCGTCTCGACAGGGCTCGCGCGATGGTCGATGGCTGGGGCCTCGCAGCGATCGTTCGTGCCGAGTCGCTCGTCGCCGCGGGCGACGCGCTCCGCGCGTGGGTCGAGCGGCGTTGGCCGGGCGCGATCTGGCATCGCGAGATCCCGATCGAGGCGGCGGTGTCATCGGAGCACGGTGAGCGTCGCGTGAGCGGCATCATCGATCTCTTGCTGGAGACGGAGACCGGATACGTCTTGATTGACCACAAGACGTTTCCGGCGCGCGCGGTCTCGGCGTGGCGCGCGAAGTGCGCGAGCTTCATTCCGCAGCTCGCTGCGTATGCTCTGGCTCTCGACGCCGCGGGCGGGAAGAAGGTCGAGGCGTGGGTTCATCTGCCCGTGGGCGGGGGAGTCGTGGAGATTCTGATGGGAGGGCAGATTCTGATGGGAGGGCAGTTGTGAGGCTCTGGTTCGGGCCAAGAACGCCGATGAACGAGTCCCGGTGGCTCAGGAACTAGCGGAGGCGATTCTCGAAGCGCTCCCGCCGCTCGCGGCCGAGACCATGGTCCGACGTGATCGTGTGCGGCGGCAACGTTCTCCGGTGGTAGCGCTCTTGCGGCGCTCGACACCTCCCGCCCAGCTTGCGGTGGGACGAGGCGACCCAGAGCTCGGACGTCCTCGCTCTGGGACCTCGGCCCTGGCACGTCGCGCTCAAGACCGTTACGCTCG
>JAHBWD010000061.1 GCA_019637175.1 Labilithrix sp.
CAGTACGCGTGGGCGGACGGCGCGAAGCTCCCGAGCTTGTGGTCCGCGAAGCAAGACAGCGGCCTTCAGCAGGGGATCCCTGTCTTCGCGAAGGGCGCCGCGTTCTGGCCGTCGAGCAGCCACCGCTATCACAAAGTGAAGGTCTCGACTCCCACGACGGGGGCGCGCGACTTCCTGACGGCCGGGATGGTCACCCATCACGGATACGGCGACCTGGGGACCGACGGTATCGACATGGTGTGGATCGAGGCCCAAGGGCGCGTGACGGAGACGGGACCGTTCGACACGTACACGATCATGAGCGCTCCCTTCACGACCGATCCGGCGCAGGTGACGCCGCGCCGGCTTCGGAGCGAGGAGGGGCCAAGCTTCGACGTTCGCCACTTCATCGTCGGCTGCGGCTACGCGGCGCGTTCGAACGGGCTCCAGATCCGGGTGGTGCGGCTGTCCGACGGTCAGTCTTGGACGCTGCCGAGCGGCGGCGCGACGTTGGCCTGGAGCAACCCGCTCGCCGTCACGTGCACCGAGCTCTTCGCGACGGTCCACGTCGGGCCCGCGACGCGCCTCGCGCGCGTGCGCCTCGACTCCCTCGGCCCCGGCATCGCACCGGACTGACGGTGAGACGCGAGCTCTTCTTTCTCGTCTCGAGCCTGGCGTGTTTCGGGCTCGTCGAATGTCAGACCGTCACCGCCACACCCGATCCGACCTTCCCGTGCGAGCAACGCCCGGAGGTGTTCTGCGCAACCGAGCCTGGGGGCTGTCCGACCGAACCCACCGCAGACGCGTTTTGCGCCTGGCTCGCGCGTCGCGGAACGCCGAAGGAGGGCAGCACACCGCGGGAGCGAGCGTTCGGCAGTGACCTGAACTGCAGCCTCCCTGACACGAGCACGAGCGGTTACACGGTCGACGTCGACGGCGGGCACAGGAGCTACTTGCTCGACGAGGCGGGCGTGTCCTTCGTCATGGAACGCCTCGACGGTAGACCCGAGCGATGCCTCGCGGGACCGCCCACCTTGCGTCTGGTGAATTGCATCAGCTTCCTCATGAGCGGGGGATGTGGTGGCGACGCGGGCTCGGACTGACGCCCCGCGCATCGCGCCGAGGGATCGGTGGCATGATCGTCGTCTCCGCCCGTCAGCCCAGCCGTGAAAGCTTGCGGCAACGACGCATTTCCTTGGTTCCCCCGGGGACGCTCGGAGCAGACGGACCGACAGGCTCGCTTCGCGAAGCTCAGTGTCGATTTCAGGCAACCGCTCCCGCCGCGTGGCCGATGAGGCGCTGATGGCGGAGACGGACGGCGTCGGCACGCGGAAGGTCAGCCCATGGCAGGACGCATACGAGCGGCCACTGCCGAACGCCGACGCCAGGGCGCGCGCGAACGTGGCGAACGCGCCGTGGGCCATCGACGTCGACAGGCTACCCGACGCGGCGCCGATTCCGATCGCGTCTTCTCGAATCCTGCGATGGTCGGGCCAGCCGTCGCGCTCTCGCCACCGCCGCCGCCGAAGATCGCCGGCCCGGCGCCGCTCCTTCCGGCACCTGATGCCCTGAAGGGCATCAGCATCGCCCCCCTTCGAATGAGTGAAGTGCCGACCGGCACGCGAACCGATCTCACCCGCGCGTTCAATTGCGGCGCGAGCTACCGGCTTTATCCGGAAGTGAAGCGGCAGTCGGACGGCACCGATCGCGTCGTCTACTGGACGGCTGTCGACGTGAAGCAACGTCGCGCCGATTTCCTCGTCGGCCCCGACGCGCTCGCCGTCTTCACGTCGCGACCGTCGGACTTCGCCGAGGTCGCCCTTCGCTACTTCGCTCAGGGCTCGCCCGACGCGGTCACCACCGAGAGCGCGAAGGTCGTGGACGTCGCCATGCGCGACGGCTTCGGTGCTGCGTTCCGACAGCTCGCGCGAGCGTGGACCTTCGCCGCGAAGACTGAGCTCCACGTTCTGTACGAGGAGTGGAGGGCGGCGTCGACACCGCTGGCGCGCAAGCAAGCGCTCGCGAAGCAGATGAACGAGCAGTATCGATAGCGATCCCGAAGGGAGCGGAGAGTCTATGACGGTCGTTCAGAGACGCTACTTCGTCGAGACGCCCGGCCCCGACGGCAGCGACCATCGCGTGCTGACACGGGTCACGTTCACGGAAAAGGAGCTGTACGGCGAGCTTTGGAACGTGGTCGATCGCGCCTGGTACTACGTCCGCTCGGCCGACCAGGTCCTGTTGGATCAGTCGTACGTGCGCGAGATCACCGAGGAGGAAGCGTTGCGAATCGCGGACGAGAAGGTCGCGGAGTACCGCGCCGAGAAGAAGCGGCGTTAGCCAGGTCGCCGCCTCCTCGGTTCGCTCGAGCTTCCGCCTTCTGCCCGGGCGAGGTTCAGCTTCCGGCCGCCGCGCGCCTGGCCGGGCCCGCGGCGCCGTTCTCGGGACCCTCTGCGCCCGAGTCGCATTTCTCGGCGCGCGCTTCTTCTGGAAGGCAGGGTTTTCCGCTTGGTCGAGGGGCGGCATTCCCTTAGACTTCCGCCGCCATGAAAAGCGTGCTCGTCAAGTCCGCCTCCGTGATCGCGCTGCTCTTTGCCGTCGGGAGCGCCGGCTGTAGCCGCAACAACATCGAAGCCGTCAACCTCGCCAACGAAGGCGACCACGCCAAGGCGACGGATCTCGACGGCGCGATCTCGAAGTACGAGCAGGCGACGAACCTCGACCCGACCAACCACCGCGTCCTCTGGAAGCTCGGGCAGGCGTACGCGAAGAAGGAAGCGTGGGACAAGGTCGCGACGACGATGTCGAAGGCCGAGAAGCTCGCGCCCAAGCACGCGCACTACTACTACCTGCACGGCATGGCCCTCGCTCGTCAGGCGGTGAAGGGGCCGACGTCGTGGAAAGACGCGCAGGGCCCGCTCGAGGAGTCGATCAAGCTCGATCCCGCCGGACCGAACTACCCCGCCGGCGAGAAGTGGGACGCGAGGAACGCCGGCTCGGCGCACTTCGAGCTCGCCGAGGTCTTCCTCAACATGGATGACGAGAAGGGCGCGCTCGACAACTACACGCAGGCCATCAAGGTCAAGCCGGACGAGTTGCCCTTCTACGGTCCGCTCGCCGAGCTCTACCTTCGCCTCAACTTCGTCAACGAAGCGGAGCAGGCGCTGACGACGGCGCTCTCGTTCGCGAAGGACGGAGACAAAGCGCTCTTCGTCGTCCACACGCTGCTCGGCGACATCGCCGAGCGCAAGGGCGACCTCAGCAAGGCCGTCTCCGAGTACGAAGCGGCAAAGAAGGCGTGTGGCCAGTGCAACGAAGCCGGACAGCAGATCGCGTTCTTCAATCTCGGCGGTGCGTACGCGAACGCCTCGCCGCCGCGAAAGAGCGAGGCGATGGCGCAGCTCCAGTCGTTCCAGAAGATGATCTGCAAGGGCGCCGCCGCGCAGCGCTACGCCGATCAGTGCACCCAGGCGCAGCAGCTCGCGACGAAGCTCGGCGGCCAGCTCCAGTAGGGCGCGTTGCGCCACGTCGATCAGACGGCCGGACCACGTCTTCCCACACCGGTCAAGTCCCGATCACGAGCCTGATGCGCGATTCGGGGCTGCGTGTGGCCCGCGCGTGCGGTGTGCGAGAAAGCCGATCAACGGCCCCAAACGTGCTCTTCGGTCTGATACCGTAGATCCGCCGTTGGCATTTCGGTTTGGGATAACCGAGGGAATCCATGGACCTGCAGGAACGTCTGAAGCAATTGGAAAACGTTCGCGACTGGCAGGGGCTCGTCGAGGAGCTCGAAAAAGGTATCCAGTCGGAGAGCGTCAACGAAGCCAAGGCCAGCTTTCATCTTCGCCTCGGTCAGGTCCTCGAGCAGAAGTTCCTCGCGGGCGTCAAAGCGCTGAAGCACTTCCAAGACGCGTACAAGCTGAATCCTGCGCTCGCGGAGAGCCTCGAAGCGGCGCGTTCGGTCTACTGGGCGCTCGGCAAGTTGAACATGGTGCAGAAGCTCGTCGAGCTCGAGCTGCGCACGATGAAAGAAGGGCCGGTCGCGAGCGCGCTGCTCATCGAGCTCGGCGACGTCCTCTGCGATCTCGGCGACTACGACAAGGCGACGAGCACGTACGCGCGCGCGCTCGCGACGAGCGGCGGCGAGAACGCCGAAGCTCGCGCGTGCCTCGAAGACGTGCAGGCCGAGAGCGGATCGTGGCAGACGCACGTCGCGCAGCTCACGCGCGCCGCGGCGTCGGTCGAGAGCGGCGAGGCGAAGAGCCGCCTCTTCCTCCGCGCCGCGCGGATCACGCGCCGCTTCGCGCCCGACGACGTGCTCGACATGCTCGAGCGCGCGTACGCCGCCGATCCCGCGTCGAAGCAGTCCGCGGCGCTCTACGAAGGGCTGCTCGGCGAGCTCGGCAAGCTCGATCAGCTCGAGTCGGTGCAGTCGCGGCTGCTCGAAGGCGAGTCCGACCGCAAGACGCGCGCGCGCCTCGCGCACACGTTCGGCACGCGGTGGGTCTCGCGTCATCAGAACGTCGACACCGGCGCGAAGTTCCTCGAGGAGGCGATCAAGCTCGATCCCGAGAACGAAGGCGCGTTCCACTACCTGCGCGACGCCTACGGGCGCAAGGGCGGCGACTGGGATCGCGTGCTCACGCTCGCGGAAGAGGCGGTGACGCACGCGGGCGAGAACGGAAACGCGACCTTCCTCCTCGCGCAGGCGGGAACGATCGCGTGGCGCCAGCTCGGCAACTTGATCCGCGCGCGCACGGTCTTCGAGCGCCTGAGCCACCTCGAGCCGCGGCACCCGATGCTGCTCGCGTTCGAAGCGCAGATCGGCGAGCAGCTCTCGAACCCGCCGCCCGCCATGGGCGCGGAGACCGGAGCGACCGCGCCGCCTCCCGTCGCGCAGGAGACGTCGCCGCCGCCGCGCGACTTCGATCCCGCGCGCGCTTCGGTGCCCGACGGAGGAGCCGACGTGACCGCGCCTCCTCCCGCGCCTTCGCCCGCGCCGCCTCCGGTCGCGGCCGCGCCCGCGCCCGCCGCGCAGCCCGACGTCGCCGGCGATCCGGGCAAGATCGCCGAGCTCCGCGCGCTCGCCGACAAGCAAGAGGCGAACAAGCGGTACAACGAGTACGTCAAGACGCTCCTCCAGCTCGCCGCGATGGTGCCCGACGCGGAGGAGAAGGTCTCGCTCTACACGAAGGCCGCCGAGCTCTACACCGGCAAGTTCGCGAACCAAGCGGAGGCGGTGAAGGCGTACGAAGCGGTGCTCGCGATCGATCCCGAGAACCGCGGGGCCATCGACTACCTGCGCGGCATGTACGAGAAGCGCCGCGACTGGGAGAAGCTGCTCGGCCTCGAGCGGCGCGAGGCCGATCGCCTCTACGGCGACGAGCGCGCGCGCAAGTTCCTCGACATCGCCAAGCTCGCCACCGAGCGCGTCAAGAAGCCCGAGGTCTGCATCGAGCTCTGGGGCGAGGTGCTCAACAGCGATCCGTCGAACGCCGAAGCGCTCGGCGCCCTCGGCGGCCTCTACGAGCGGAGCAAAGACTTCGACAAGCTCGTCGAGGTGCTCGAGAAGCAGGCCGAGGTCACCTACGACAACGCGGCCAAGATCCAGATCCTCACGAAGCTCGGCACGATCTACGGCGATCGCCTGAACAACGACGAAGGCGCCGTCAACGCGTGGCGCACGCTCCTCGCGCTCGATCCGAACGATCGCAAGGCGCAGGAGGCGCTCAAGAAGAAGTACCTCGCGCTCGGCCGCTGGGACGACCTCGAGGTCTTCTACGCCGAGACGGGCAAGTGGGACGAGTTCATCCGCGTCCTCGAGCAGCAAGAGGCGAAGGAAGCGAACGCCGAGGCGAAGATCGGCCTCCTCTTCAAGATCGCCGAGCTCTGGGCGGAGAAGAAGCAGAAGAACGATCGCGCCGCGCGCGCCTACGAGAAGGTCCTCGAGCTCGAGCCGCAGAACCTCCGCGCGGCCGAGGCGCTCATCCCGATCTACACGCAGGCGGGCAACTCCAAGGCGCTCGCCAACGCGATCGAGGTCAAGCTCGGTCACGAAGAAGACGCGTTCGCGAAGCTCGCGCTCCTGCGCGAGGTCGCCGCGCTCTACGAAGGCAAGGTGCGCGATCCGCAGAAGGCGTTCGCGCGCTACCTCGCCGCGTTCGCGCTGCACGCTTCGGACGAGCAGACGACCGTCGACGTCGAGCGCGCCGCCAAGGCGACGGGCGACTGGGCGCAGGTCGAAGCGGCCTATCGCACCGCGATCGATCAGGCGACCGACTCGGGCGACGCGTCGCTCGCGATCACGCTGCGCCTCAAGCTCGGTCGCGTCCTCGTCGAGGAGGTGAACCAGGTCGACGCGGCGCTCACCGTGTATCGCGCCGTCTACGACGCCGACAGCGAGAACGCCGACGCCCTCGCGGCCCTCGAGCGTCTCTATCGCGCGACCGAGCGCTTCGCCGATCTGCTCGGCGTCTACGAGAAGCGACGCGAGCTCTCGCCCGATCACGGCGAGCAGCGGCAGATCAGCTACGAGATCGCGAAGCTCTACGAGACGGAGCTCAAGGATCTCGATCGCGCGATCGACACGTACGTCGCCGTGCTCGAAGGCGAGCCGACCGACACGCGCGCCCTCGCGGCGCTCGACGTCCTCTATCGCCAGCTCGAGCGCTGGGAGCCGTACGTCGACGTTTTGCGCCGCCGCATCGAGCTCGACGCGACGGAGCAAGAGCTCATCGATCTCAAGTACCGCCTCGGGCAGACGCTCGAGAAGCACACCGACGACGCGGGCGGCGCGCTCGAGAACTACCGCGAGATCCTCTTCCTCGACGCGCAGCACGAAGGCGCGCGCGAGGCGCTCGAGGCGCTCCTCCAGAACGAGGGCCTGCGCGCCGAGGCGGCGAGCATCCTCGAGAACATCTACGAAGAGCGCGGCGACTGGGCGAAGCTGCTCACGGCGCTCGACATCCTCGCCGAGTCCGAGGGCGATCCCGATCGCCGCGTGGCGCTCCTCCGCAAGATCGCGCGCTTCTCGAGCGAGATGCTCAACGATCACGGTCGCGCCTTCAAGGCGCTCGCGGCGGCCCTCAAGGAGCAGCCGGCCCACGCCGAGACGCGCGCGGAGATCGAGCGCATCGCCGAGATCTCCACGACGTGGAAGGCGCTCACCGAGCTCTACGACGCGATCGCGGCGGATCTGACCGACGCGCAGCTCGCGCGGAGCTTCTGGATGCGGTCGGCCGCGATCGACGATCAGCACCTCGGGCTCGTCGACGAGGCGGCGAAGGGGTACGTCCACGTCCTCTCGCTCGATCCCGCCGACGGCGAGGCGCTCGACGCGCTCGACACGCTCTTCACCCGCACGCAGCGGTGGACGGATCTCATCGGCGTGACGGAGCGGCGCATCGAGCAGACGGCCGATCCCGAGCGTCGCGAGGCGCTCTACGTGCAGATGGCGCGCATCTACGACGAGCAGCTCGGCCAGCCGTCCGACGCCGTCGCTTCGTACAAGCGCGTCCTCGAGCTCGATCCCGCCTCGAGCACGGCGCTCGCCGCGCTCGACGCGCTCTTCACGCGGCAGAAGATGTGGAGCGATCTCGCGGAGAACCTCGAGTCGCAGCTCTCGCTCGCGCTCGAAGAAGAGGCGCAGATCGCGCTCATGCTCCGCCTCGCGGCGCTGCGCGAGAGCGAGATGGGTCAGATCGAGCAGGCGATCGACGGCTACCGCTCGGTGCTCGAGCGCGACGTGTCGAACGCGCAGGCGCTCGGCGCCCTCGAGCGCCTCGGCGGCGATCCCGCCCACGAGCTCGTCATCGCGGATCTCCTCGAGCCGCTGTACCGCCAGATCGGCGACTACACGAAGCTCATCGGCGCGCACGAGGTCCAGGTGCGCCGCGCCGACGACGTCGCGCGCCGCGTGGATCTCCTCCATCAGATCGCGCAGCTGCACGAAGACGCCGCGAACGATCTCGGCAGCGCGTTCGCGACGCTCGCGCGGGCCCTCGAAGAGGATCCGGCGAACGACGTGACGCAGACGCAGATCGATCGCGTGGCCCGCGCGACGAGCCGCTTCGCCGATCTCGCGACGGTCTACCAGAAGCTCGGCGCGAAGCAGGAAGACGCGCAGCTCGCGAGCGCCCTCACGATGATGAGCGCGAAGGTCTACGAGGCCGACATCGGCGATGTCGACACCGCGATCGCTCTCTACCGCAAGGTCCTCGAGATCGATCCGACGCACCTCTCGGCGGCCGAGTCGCTCGAGGGGCTCTTCCGCCAGACGGAGCGCTATCAGGAGCTGTCGCTGACGCTCCAGCGCAAGGCCGAGATCCTCGACGAGCCGAGCGACAAGAAGGACGCGCTCTTCCAGGCCGCGGCGATCGAGGAAGACGTCCTCGAGAAGCCGGAGGCGGCGATCGCCGTCTACCAGAAGGTGCTCGCGATCGACGAAGACGATCTGCGCGCGCTCGACGCGCTCATCAAGCGCTACCTCGGCCTCGAGAAGTGGTCCGATCTCCTCGCGGTGTATTCGAAGAAGGCCGATCTCGTCGGCGATCCCGACGAGAAGAAGCGCATCTACTACCAGGTCGGCGCGGTCTACGAGCGCGAGCTCGGCGACGTGCAGCAGGCGATCGACACGTACCAGAAGATCCTCGAGCTCGATCCCGACGATCTCCAGGCGCTCTCGCGCCTCGACGTGCTCTACGAGCAGGCGCAGAACTGGCAGGAGCTCCTCGGCGTTCTCACGCGCGAGAGCGAGATGTGCGAGGATCCGAACGAGGCGATCAGCTTCCAGTACCGGATCGCGGAGCTCTACGAGAAGCGCCTCGACGACGTCGTGCGCGCGATCGAGCTCTATCGCGAGATCCTCCAGCGCCAGGTCGATCACGAGCCGACGCTCCTCGCCCTCGAGGGCCTGAAGGGCGGCGACAAGGATCCGCTCGGCGCCGCCGCCGTGCTCGAGCCGGTGTACGAAGCGTCGAGCGACTGGCCGCGGCTCATCGCGGTGCACGAGGTGCAGGTCCAGCACGCGACCGACCCGTTCACCCAGGTCGATCTGCTCCACCGCATCGCGCGCCTCTACGAAGACGCGGTCGAGAACCACGCGTCGGCGTTCGACACGTACGCGCGCGCGCTCGCGCTCGACAACGGCAACGAGGCGACGCTCCAGAACCTCGAGCGGCTGGCGATGATCGTCAACCGCTGGCCGCACGTCGCGCAGCTCTACGACGCCGAGCTCGACAAGCTCACGGAGAACCCCGACAGGTTCGTGGAGCTCGGGCTCCGCACCGCGCAGATCTTCGAGGTGCAGCTCGAAGACGTCGACAACGCCATCGGGCGCTACCGGCGCGTGATGGAGGTCGACGCCGAGAACCAGAGCGCCGTGCGCTCGCTCGATCGCCTCTACCTCCAGACCGAGCGCTGGACGGAGCTCGCCTCCGTGCTCGAGCGCGAGTCGGAGATCGGGCAGACGCCGGACGAGATCCTCGAGTTCAAGTATCGGCTCGGCCAGGTGCAGCAGCACCGCCTGTCGAACCTCGACGCGGCGATCTCGGCGTATCGCGACGTTCTCAACGCGGCGCCGGAGCACAAGGCGACGCTCGAGGCGCTCGAAGGGCTCTTCGCCGCCAACACGAAGCAAGTCGAGATCGCCGAGATCCTCGAGCCGCTCTACCGCGCCGCGGGCGAGTGGGAGAAGCTCGCCGGCGTCTACGAAGCGCAGCTCGCGCACACGCCTGCCGAAGGCGAAGGCGCGGCCGAAGCGCGCCAGGCGGCTTACTACCGGATCGCCGAGCTCTTCGAGGAGAAGCTCATCGACCCGGTGCAGACGCTCGACGTCTACATCCGCGCGCTCAAGGAGTATCCGCTCGACGAGAAGTCGAGCGAAGAGGCGCCGCGCCTCGCCGCGTCGATCGACGGCGGCTGGGAGACGCTGGCGAACGCGTACGCCGACATCCTCGGCCTCCACACCGACGCCAACATCCAGCGCACGATCGGCCGCCGCCTGGCGAAGACGTTCGAAGACGAGCTGGGCGACATCGACAAGGCGGTCGAGACGTACCGCTACGTCTTGTCGGTCGAGGCGCTCGACACCGAGGCGCTCGCGAACCTCGATCGCATCTACCTGTCGATCGAGTCGTGGGCCGATCTCGCGCAGATCCTCGAGATGCGCGTGAAGGCGCCGGCCGACGATCTCGATCTCGTCGAGCTCTACGCTCGCCTGGGCGAGGTCTACGAGGCGCGGCTCACCGACGTTCCCAACGCGACGATCGCGTTCCGGAAGATCTTCGACGGCCTCGACAAGACGCACGATCCGGCCATCCAGGCGCTCGCGCGCATCTACGCGGCGCTCGAGTCGTGGCAGGAGCTCAACACGGTCTACGAGCGCGAGCTCGAGAACGCGTCGGGCGACGTCGCCGAGGCCGAGATCCGCGCGAAGCTCGCGAACCTCGCCTCCGAGCGGCTCGCCGATCCGGTGCGCGCGATCGACACGTGGAAGATCGTCCTCGATCTCCGCGGCGAAGATCCCGAGGCGCTCTCGGCCCTCGCGAACCTCTACGAGCAGCAGCAGTCGTGGCGCGAGCTCGTCGACATCCTCGAGCGTCAGTTCGACATCGCGGAGAGCGACGACGATCGCGTGAACATCCTCACGCGGCGCGCGCGGGCGTTCGAGGGGCGCCTCCAGCGCGACGATCTCGCGCTCGAAGACTGGAACCGCGTCCTCGACATCGACTACGCGAACCTCGCGGGTCTGCGGTCGATCGCGGCGATCCGCCGCCGGCAGGGCGACGCCCAGGAGCTCGTCACCGCCCTCCACCAGATGGTGGATCGCGCGGCGGCGATGTTCGACGGCGAGGAGCTCAAAGAGATCTTCCGCGAGCTCGGCAAGGTCTACGGCGAGCAGCTCTCGCAGCCGTACGACGCGGCCGACGCGTGGCGCAAGCTCCTCGAGGTCGGCCCCGACTTCGAGGCGATGGACGCCCTCGAGACGATCTACCGCGGCCAGGAGCAGTGGACGGACGTCATCGACGTCAAGATGCAGCGCGCCGCGGCGCTCGAAGACGCCGCGCAGAAGATCGAGGAGTACCGTCAGGTCGCGGAGCTGTGGCGGGAGACCGTTCAAGAGCCCGACAAGGCGACGCCCGCGTGGCAGAAGGTCCTCGAGGCCGACTCGGCGCACGACGAAGCGTTCCGCGAGCTCGAGAAGCTCCACACCGCCGCGGGGCGGTGGGAGCCGCTCATCGAGCTCTATCTCGGTCGCTTGGACACGCGCGAAGAGACCGCCGATCGAACCGAGCTGCTCCGTCGGATCGCGCGCGTCTTCGAAGAGAAACTTGACGATAAGAACCAAGCCCTGGACGCACTGTCCACGGCGCTGGGCGAAGACTTTCACGATCGAGACACGGCTCGGTACCTCGAGCGCATGGCGCAGGCCACCGGGCGCTGGGGCGAGGTGATCCAGACGGCGAACAACTGGCTCGCGCAGCAGACGGAGCCGAACCAGAAGATCCGCCTCTGCCTCCACCTCGCGAAGTGGTACGGCGACGACCTCGGGCACCCCGAGTACGCGCAGCCGTACTACGCGCAGATCGTCGCGCTCGATCCGAACAACGTCGGCGCGCTCCGCCAGATGGGGCAGCTCTATCGGAAGAACGGCAACTGGCAGCAGCTCGGCGCGACGCTCACGCGCGCGCTCGACGTCGCCGTCAGCGACGTGGATCGCAAGGAGATCCAGACCGAGCTCGGCGAGCTGCTCGACAGCCAGATGAACCAGACCGACCAGGCGGTGACGTACTTCAACCGCGCCCTCGAGGTCGATCCGCAGTTCATCCCGGCGATCGAGAACCTCGAGCGCATCTACGCGGCGCGCGGTCAGAACCGCGAGCTCGTCGACGTGCTCACGCGCAAGGTGCCCGCGCTCGAAGAGCCGGCCGACATCGCGACGACGAAGCTCCGCATCGGCGCGCTCCACGAGCAGATGCAGGACTCGCAGCGCGCGGCGCAGACGTACCGCGAGGTCGTCGAGATCGAACCGACGAATCTGCAAGGGTTGCGCGGTCTTGCGCGCGTCTACGAGGCCCTCGAGCAGTGGCCCGAGCTCGTGCGCGTGCTCGAGAGCGAGCTCGAGGTCGTCACGACCGAGCGCGAGCGCATCGACATCCTGATGCAGCTCGCGAACATCCACGAGGAGCAGTTCCGCAAGCCCGACGTGGCGTCGCAGCGGCTCGAGCAGGTGCTCGAGATCGATCCGAACCACGAAGACGCGTACTTCGCGCTCGAGCGCTGCTACCGCAAGATGCGGACGTGGCCGGAGCTCATCAACGTCTACGAGCGGCACATCTCGGCGACGCTCGATAGGAAGACGAAGGTCGATCTCTACGGCGCGATCGCGCAGGTCTACGCCGACGAGATCGAAGACACCGAGAAGGCGATCGACGCCTACCGCAACATCGTCGACCTCGACGACACCAACCTGCCGGCGCTCGAGGCGCTCTCGAAGCTCTACGACAAGGTCGGCGACGCGTCGCAGTCGATCGACTACATGACGCGCGTCGCCGAGCTGACGCAAGACACGAAGCAGCGCGTCGAGTCGTTCTACAAGATCGGCAAGGCCCTCGACGAGAAGCTGGGCGATCGCGTCTCGGCGCAGGATCGCTACGAGATGGCGCTCGACCTCGATCCGTCGCACTTGCCGACGCTCGGGGCCCTCCGCCAGATCGCGATGGACAACGCGGACTACGACAAGGCCGCGCGCTACATCGATCAGGAGCAGAGCTACACGCCGGCGCCGCGCCAGCGCGCGCGCTTGCTCGTCGAGCTCGGGCGCCTCCGCGAGGAGCTGCTCGGCGATCACGACTCCGCCGTCCTCGCGTGGGAAGCCGCGCAGGAGGCCGATCCGGAGAACGAAGAGTCCGCGCTGCCGCTCGCCGACGAGTACGTCGCGCGCGAGGCGTGGGAGAAGGCGGAGCCGCTGCTCGACACGCTCACCCGCAAGGCGGGCAAGCGTGATCGCGGCGAGCAGCACACGCTCTACAACAAGCTCGGCATGGTGTGCGCCGCGCTGAACAAGGACGACAAGGCCTTCAAGGCGTACAGCGCGGCCCACCAGCTCGATCTCACCGATCAGTCGACCATCCGCGGGCTCGCGGAGGTGTGCTTCCGCCTCAAGGACTGGGCCGCGGCGCTCACGAACTTCCAGAAGGTGCTGACGGCGCTGGCGGAAGACGAGAACGCCGAGCGCGCAGACGTCTACTACAAGCTCGGCTGCATCAAGCGCGAGCAGGGTCAGGCGAAGCAGGCGATCAACAACTTCGAGAAGGCCCTCGGCGTCGACACGGCGCACCGGCCCACGCTCGAGGCCCTCGTCGGCATCTACCACGACCTCAAAGACTGGAAGCAGGTCGTCGCATACAAGCGCGCGATCCTCGACAGCGTCGTCGACGGCGAAGAGCGCTTCAAGGTGCTCCTCGAGATCGGCGACATCTGGAACGACAACGACCGGAACCCGGCGCGCGCGATCGAGGCCCTCGAAGAGGCCAAAGATCTCCAGCCCGAGAACCGCCCGCTGCTCCACAAGATGCTCGCCCTCTACGAGGCGACGTCGAACTGGGCGCGGATGATCGACACCATCCAGGCGATCGCCGAGATGGAGAAGGATTCCATCCGCAAGTCGAAGTTCGTGTTCACCATCGCGCAGCTCTATCGCGACAAGGAGAACGATCAGGAGCGCGCCGTCGAGCTCTTCAACGAGGCGCTCGATCTCAACCCGGGCTACCTCGAGGCCTTCGAGCGCATCAACAAGATCCTCACCGCGCAGAAAGACTGGAAGGCGCTCGAGCGCGCGTTCCGCAAGATGCTGCGCCGCCTCTCGACGGCGGGCGCGGGCGCGGGCGGAGCGGGCAACCCGGACCTCGAGTTCAACCTCTGGCACAACCTCGGCCTCATCTATCGAGACCGCCTGAACGACATCAACAGCGCGATCGAAGCGTTCAAGATGGCGACGCGTTACAAGGCGGACGAGCCGGTCGAGCGCCAGATCCTCGCCGAGCTCTACGAGCAGACCGATCAGCTCGAGGCCGCCATCGGCGAGCACGCGCAGGTGCTCCAGAAGGATCCGCTGCGGGTCGATCCGTACCGGAGCCTCTACAAGCTCGCGCTCAAGATGCACGACTACGATCGTGCGTGGTGCATGTGCTCGGCCCTCGCGTTCCTCCACAAGGCCGACGAGGAGGAGCAGCGGTTCTTCGAGGATTACCGCCCGCGCGGCATGATCCAGGTCAAGAGCCGTCTCGACAACGAGCAGTGGGTGAAGAACCTCTTCCACAAGGACGAGAACATCTTCATCGGCAAGATCTTCGAGATGGTGACCCCCGCGGCCATCGTCGCGAAGACGCAGGCGCTCGCGAAGGCCAAGCAGCTCCCGGCGCTCGACCGTCGCTTCAAGCAGGATCCTGCGACGTCGACGGTCACGTTCGCCAAGACGTTCGGCTGGGCCGCGCAGGTGCTCGGCATCCAGCTCCCCGAGCTCTACGTCCGCAACGACGTGCCGGGCGCGCTCATCGCGGTGCCCTCACGGCCGCCGGCGAGCGTCGCGGGGCAGAGCGTGCTCACCGGCTACAGCCCGCAGGAGCTCACGTTCATCGTGGGCAAGCACCTCAGCTACTACCGCGGCGAGCACTACATCAAGAACCTCTTCCCGACGCTCGGCGAGCTGAAGGTCGTCATGTTCTCCGCCATCAAGATCATCCAGCCCGACTTCGCGGTCCCGGCGGAGATGGCGCAGGCGGTGAACACGACGGCGAGCGAGCTCGTCAAGTACATGCAGCCGGTCGAGCGCGACTCGCTCCGCCTCGTCGTCCAGAAGTTCATCGAAGACGGCGCGAAGGCGGATCTGAAGCGCTGGATGCAGGCCGTCGACGTCTCGGCGGCGCGCGCGGGGCTCTTGCTCTGCGCCGATCTCGAGATCGCGAAGAAGATCATCGCCGCCGAGCCTCAGCTCCCCGGCGATCTCTCTCCGCCGGAGAAGCTGAAGGAGCTCATCGTCTTCAGCGTCAGCGAGCAGTATCTCGCCCTCCGCAAGGCGCTCGGCATCGCCATCGGCTGACGCGCTCGTAACGCTCAGGGGCTGCGGCGGAGGAGCTGCTGGGCGCAGGCCTCGTCGAGCTTGCCGGCGTTGAGGTCGGCGCACGACATCGTCTGGAGAGAGGGGAGGCAGGTGCCGCGGAGCAGCGTCTCGTCGCGGATCTGGAGGACGTTGGCGCAGCTTCCTCCCGTCGCGTTCTTCAAGGCGGCGTCGTAGGTCGTTTGGTAGTTGGCGCCGCAACGCTCGCCGGCGCGCGCGAGCGCCTCGATGGTGTCGAGGCACGCCTTCTCGGGATCGCTGCTCGTGCCGAGCGGTCCGCCCGAGCCCGTGGCCGTCGACGAGCAGGCTGCGCACACGAGCAGCGCGAGCGCGAAGAGCGCTCTCACTGCGGCCTCACGATCTGCTCGGCGCAGCTCGGATCGTAGCGGCCGTTCTTGAAGTCGGCGCAGCCGATGACGCTGAACGACGGGAAGCAGCGGCTGCGAAGCTCGCTCTCGTTGCGGATGCTCACCGTGTTGCAGTCGCCGTTCGCGAGGTTCGTGATGAACTGCGTGCGCGCCGCGGAGAAGTTGTCGCCGCAACGAGAGGCGGCGCCCGCGTAGGCGTCGGCCATGTCGAGGCATGCCTGACCCGCCGCGGTGATCGGGCTCCCGTCGGGACCTCCGTCGGCGGAGCCGCCGCCCGGGCCCTTGAGCTCCTCGCAGCCCACCGTCAGGAGCACGGCGACGAGGAACGGTCCTGAACATCTACCGGAGAACATTTTCCACAGCTTCTCCCCATTGCGGAATTCACGCAACTCGAAGCCACGGCGGGCCGATTCAGGAGGAAGCATGACTGCCGCATCGATGGACGACGACGGGTACGTGGGGCAAGCGAGCGAGACGATCGAGATCGACGTCACGCCGCGCACGTCCAGCTGGGCGCTCGAGATCCAAGACGAAGAAGAGGTCCGGCGCATTCCCATCGGCGCGCGACGGCTCGTGTTCGGATCGAGCCGGCGCGCGGACGTGCGGCTCCGCGATCGGACGGTCAGCGGGCGGCACTGCGAGATCAGCGCCGGTCGCGACGGCGTCGTCGTGCGCGATCTCGGATCGACCAACGGCACGTTCGTCGGCGGCGCGCGCATCCAAGAGGCGTGCGCGACCGAAGGGACCACGGTGACGATCGGACAGTCGACGCTCGTCTGCGTCGCGCGCGATGACGAGGAAGAAGACGTCGAGCGCGTCGAGCCGCTCCCGGGCGTCGCCGGCAGCTCGATCGCGATGCGACGCGTGGCGGCGCAAGCGCGTCGCCTCGCGCGCCTGAGCGCCCCGGTGCTCATCGCCGGTGAGACCGGCTCGGGCAAGGAGCTCGTCGCGCGCGCGCTCCACACCGAGGGGCCGCGCGCGGCCGGACCCTTCGTGGCGATGAACGTCGCGGCGCTGCCGCGCGAGCTCGTGGAGACGGAGCTCTTCGGTCACGAGCGAGGCGCGTTCACCGGCGCCGTCGCGCGTCGCGCCGGTGCGTTCACCGAAGCGGAGGACGGCACGCTCTTCCTCGACGAGATCGGTGAGCTGCCGATGGACGCGCAGCCCAAGCTCTTGCGCGCGCTCGACGGCTACGAGGTGAGGCGGGTCGGCGGCGCGGGCTCGGGGCGATGCGCCAACGCGCGCGTCGTCGTGGCGACGCACGTCGCGCTTCGAGAGAACGTCGCGAGCGGCGCGTTTCGTCGCGATCTGTTCCATCGGCTCGAGGTGTTCCTCATCGAGATCCCGCCGCTGCGCGCGCGGCCCGGTGACGTGATGCCGATCGCCCGGATGCTCCTCCACCAGCTCGAGCCGGAGATCGGCCGGCGCCAGCTCACGCCCGCGGCGATCGCGCGGCTCGCCGCGCACGACTGGCCGGGCAACGTGCGCGAGCTGCGCAACGTGCTCTGCCGCGCGTCCGACATCGCGCGCGCCAGCCGCTGGCTCGACGCGGCCATCATCGATCGCTCGCTGCGCAAGCCCGCGAAGACGAGCCTCGACCTCAGCCCCCAAGCGGCCGCCGACACGCTCGCGCGCCACGGGGGCAACGTGAGCGCCGCCGCGCGCGCGACGGGCGTCCCGCGGACGACGTTTCGCAAGCTGCTTGGCGTGGCGGTGGCGCAGAAAGGGAGGTAGAAACAGGCCCATGCTTCGCGCTTCGCGAGCGGTGGCCTTCGTCCTCGCCTGCGGCGCGAGCGCGTGCACGTGCTCGAAGGGATCGGCGCCGGCGAGCGGCGACGCGGCCTCCGGCGAAGACGCCGCGGTCGCGACGCGCGAGGCCGAGGCGCCTGCGGTGGCGCAGGCGGCGGGCCTCTCCGCGCCGATCGCCGCGTCACGAGGCGACGCGGGCGACGTCGTCGTCGCCGGCCTCGATGTCCCCGCGAAGGCGATCCGCGTCCAGCGGATTTCGTCGAAGGACGAGGTCGTGGCAGACAAGACGATCCTCGAGGGCGTCTCCTGGTCGAGCGACGCGGAGCTCAAGATGGCGCCGGCGGGAGCCGGTGTGGCGATCACGTGGCGGGGCCTCCGCGGCGGGCGCCTCGTGCGCCAGCACGTCGTCCTCGGCGCGGATCTCGCGGCGAAGGGCGAGCCGATCGAAGTGGCTGCGGCCTCGTGCGCGACGCAAGACGGCTTCTGGTTCACCGACGGCGCGCGCGCGCACGGCCGGCCTTGGTCGGGCTCCACGGTCTCCACGACGCTGCCCAAGCACGACGACGCGGCGATCGTCTGCGGCGCCCATCGCGCGTTCGCGCTCCTCGACGAGGAGGAGAGCGCGTCGCTCGTCGTCCTCGGCGGCGACGCGGGCGCGATGACGGTGCTCAAAGACTCCGACTTCGGCGAAGACGAACAGCGCGAGCGCGCGGAGTTCACGGTGGGAGACGACCTCGGCGTCGTGCGCCTCGCGACCTCGGGCGCGCTCGCCGTCCGCGAGCTCCATGGCGGCGCGCTCGGCCCGCTGCGCAAGCTCAAGCGACGCATCCCGCACGACGACGACGTCGTCGCGGTCGACGCTTCGGCGTCCACGATAGTTGTAATATACACACAAGACGTGGGCGAAGGCTGCGCAAAAACGGGCGGATCCGGTCCCTCGACGAAGGTGACGGCGCTGCGCGTGGATCGCGCGGGCGAGGGCGAAGAGGTCATCGAGCTCTCTCCGGGGACCTGCGGCCGCGAGGTCGGGCCGTTCTTCACCGGCGTGATCGGCGACGAGGTCTCCGTCGCGTGGATCGAGCGCGTTCCCGGCGGATCGCTCAAGAGCGCGCGCGCGCCGATCGCGGCGCTCGCGCACCGCGTCGTCAAGGCCGCCGGAGCCTCCGTCGCGCGCGTCGAGCAGCCGGCCGACGCGATCGTCGACGCCGGCTGCGACGCGACGCGCTGCTACGCCGTCGCGCTCGTGCGCAGGCCCGGCGCCGACGGCATGGTGCCGGGCTTCGCGCGCGTGCTTCGGTACTAGAACTCGCCGGAGAAGACGAAGCCCCCGTTGCCGTAGCCGGCGTACGGGACGAGCTCGGGCGGCTTCGGGGCGACGGCCTTCGACGACGCGGAGCCTTCCTGCGTCGCAGCGTCTTCGCGCTTGGGCGCGAAGAGGTACCAGCCCGCGGCCGTCGCCAACCCGAGGCCCATCACGACGAGCGAGACGTTCGCGATCGCCGCGTTGGTGTCGACCTTGTCCATGTTCTGGCGCAGCGTCGTGCACGCCTCGCCGAAGCGCTGCACCGTCGCCGCGTCGCTGCGATTGCAGACTCCCGAGGCGTTGGGGCCCGCGGCGCGACGGATCTCGTTGGCGACCGAGTCGGCCTTCGTCTGCGCGTCCGACTTGAAGGCCGCGAAGATGATCGCGCCCGCGATGCCGACGCCCGCGGCCGCGAGGCCGATGTAGACCGGCGTCATGTTGGCCGGCGGCGTCAGGAGGTTCGTGTGCTTCGGCCGCGCGTCGCTCCCGGGCGGACGCTCGGAGGGCGCGGCTTCCGGCTCGGCCTGCGGCGGCGTCGAAGGCGTCGACGTCGCCGGCGGCGGGATCGGAGCGACCGCGGGCGCGGCGGCGGCGCCGCCGCCGCCGCCGAAGCGCGCCTGCACCTTCTGGCCTGCGTTCGCCGTGACGCGCACCGTCTCGCTCGGCGACTTGAGCGCGTGCGCGCCCGGCTCGACGTCGATGGGCTCGGCGAACGGCGTGGTGCCGAGGCGCTCTTTCTCGTCGAGCGTGATCTCGGTGCCGGCGGGCGCGATGATCTCGATGCGACCGAGCTTCTGACGAACCTCGGCGAGCCCGTTCTCCGCGTCTTGCTTCTGCTGCGGGGTCGCCGTCGTCGCTTCCTTGAGGAACTGCTGGAAGTACTTCGCCGCCTCGAGCGGATGGTTCGCCTTCGCGGTGCTCTGCGCGAGGTTGAGGAGCACCGCGGGGTGCTTCTTCAGGGCGTAGGCCTGGAGGAACGCGAGGCGCGCGTTCTCGTACTGACCCTTGTCGTAGAAGTCGACGCCCTCTTTGAAGCGCGCGCGCGCCTGCACCGTCACGGGATCGTCTTGGGCGACCGCCGTGAGCGGAGCGCTCGACGCGAGGAAGGTGACCAGTACGGCAGCGGCGATTCGGCGGGTTCTCATGGTCGTCGTCCGCAAGCGAGCCGGTCTTTGCCTAGCGGTCGCGATCGACCGGGCTCAGAACGGGTTGTCGCGCACGATACCCCCACTTGGGCCCTTCGGTGGAGTCTTCGGCGCGGGCGGGGGAAGGGCGGCGGGGGGCGCCGAGGGCGTGCGCGTCGTTTTCGGTTGGGCGGCGGGCGCTGCCGCGACGGCGCGCGTCGCGGGGGGCTCGGCCTTCGGCGGGGCCGCGGCGACGGCGGGCTGGGACGGGGGCGGCGCGTGCGCAGCGGTCACGGCCGCGGGCGGATCGGCCTTGGCGACCGTCGGCTGCGCCGCCGGCACTTCGTCGCTCGGAGGCGGAGGCGGGATCTCGGCGGTGGTCACCGCGGGGCCGATCGCGTGCTCGGGGTTCGTCGACGGCTTCGGATCGTCGGACAGCGCGAGCTTCAAGGCGAGACCGAGCCCGCCGAGGGCCGCGACGCCGATGACGGCGAAGACGATTCCCTTGCTCGAGCGCTTCGGAACGAAGTCGTCGTCGGCGGCGGCCGAGCGGAACGGATCGGCCGCGGCGGCGACCACGGGGCGCGGCGCAGCCTGTCGAGCGGGCGTCGCGGGCTTGGCCGCGACCATCGGAGGCGGGGGCTTCGAGACCGGCTTCGGCGCCTCGACGGGGCGCTTCGGCGCGTCGCTCATGATCGCCGTGGTGCCCGGATCGATCTTCGCGGCCACGGCCGGCGCGGGGGGCTCGGGCGCAGCTGGCGGCGGGTTGGCCGGCGGCGCGATGCCGACCATGGTCTGCTTCATGGCCTTCTTGGCCACCTCCGGCGCTTGCGACGCTTGCGCGGCGGCGATGGCCTCGTCGCTCACCGGTGGGATCGCCATCCCCGGCTCGGTGCGTTCGCTCGCGAGCGCGATCGGATGCGCCGCCCCCTTGCTCTCGGCCGGTGCGGCTTCGGCGGTCTCGGCCGCGGCGTTCTCCTCGCCTTCGCCTTCGCCGGTGTCCCACGCGGGCGTGAACGAAGCCGCGAACTCGTCCGCCTCGTCGTCCGTGAGCCCCGGGACCGGTCCGGAGCCCTCGGCCTTCCCGCTTTGCTGCATGGCCATCTCGTGGGGAAGCGTAGCATTGGACCCGAGGGGTCACAACGCAACGCGCCGCGGCAAAGCCTCGCAGGGAGGCCGGCGAAAACGCCGATTTAACCGCCGAATTCGCGCTTCAGAACGTCGTCCCACTCGTCGGCGACCCGGCCGACGGTGTCGAGCAGGTCCTCGAACTCCTCGTAGTCGAGGCCCGAGAGCCGGCGAAGCGCGCGGACGAACACTTCGTCTTTGGCGGCGTCGATCGCGAAGGCCGCGTCCGCCGTGCTCAAGAACGACAGCTCGAGCAGGCGCCGGTAGAAGGTCTCGCGTCCGTCGCGCGGGACGGCCATCACGCGCGCGAGGAGGAGGAGCAGGCCGTGATCGTCGAGCACGTTGAGCGCGATCGTGGCCGAGCCTTTTCGCGCCTGCGTGTAGCCGTTCTCGTCGAGCGGGCGGAGCGGCGTGCCCGCGCGCTCGGCGAAGCGCGCGAGGTAGGCGTTCACCATCGCCGTGGCGTCGGCGAACACCTGTCCGGTCGAGCGATCGGCGTACATCGGAGAAGCAGCGTCGTCATTGCGGGTCGACACGCAGGCGATGATACCCTCTCGCGCGGTGCCGGCCAGAGCGCTCTTCGTCCTCCTCGTCGTCTTCCTCGCGGCCTGCGGGAGCCGCGCCCTTCCCCCGACCGACGCGGGGGCCGAAGGCGACGTCGGCCGCGCGCGCGGCCTCGCGAGCGACGGCACCGTCTTGCCCAACCGCCCGGAGACAATCGCCCTCGCGCAGTCCGTCGAGGCGCTCGCCCTCAAGGAAGGGGCGGGGGCGCGGGCCGTGGAGCTGCACGCCCTCGCCGCGCGCCTCCACGAGCGCGTCTGGCGCGTCGAGCATCGCGAGCAAGACGCCAAGGAGGCGATCGATCTGTATCGCGCCGCGGGCCGCGATCTCGCGCTCCCCGGCGCATGCGACGCGGCCGCGCGCGGCGCGAAGCTCTCCGGCGAGCTCGCGCGCGACGCGCAGACCTCCTATGCGGAGCTCTATCGCGTGCAGCGCCGCGCCGGATCGCCCGGCGCCGACGCCGGCGCGCCGTCGAGCGCGGGCCCGTGCGGCGACGTCGTCGACGCGCCGCTCGCGGTGCTCGCGGCGTTCCGCCCGCCGGCGCCGGTGCTCGACGCGATCGACCAGGGCCTCGCGGGCGAGGGCGCGATCGCGGTCGCGCTCCGCGACGCGGGGCCGGTGATGGTCGCGGTGGCGCCGCGCATCACGCGCATCGAGCAGTGGACCGGCATCGAGGGCGCGCGCATCGTCGTGCACCTCGATCGCCCGGCGCGCTTCCGCGTCGGCGATCAAGCGGGCCGCAAAGAGGGGCGGGGCGCGCGCACTTTCGTGGAGCTCGACGGCGTGGAGCTCGAAGCCGGCTCACGCGGTCGCGAGACGCCGCTCGGCGGCATCGTCTCGCGGATCGTGACCGAGTCGTCGACCACCGGCTCGCGCGTCGCGCTCGATCTCAACGGTCCGGCGTATCGTCGCGTCTTCCACCTGCTCGAGCCGTTTCGCGTCGTCATCGACATCGCGCGCCAGCCGCCCGGCGCCGGCCCGAAGGGCACCGGGCGCGCCGTCTCGCGCGTCGTCATCGATCCGGGCCACGGCGGCAACGATCCCGGCGCGACGGGCCCGACCGGCCTGAAAGAGAAGGACGTCACGCTCGCGGTCGCGCATCGGGTGGCGCCCGTGCTCGCGCGTAACGGCGTCGAGGTCACGCTCACGCGCGACGACGATCGCTTCGTCACGCTCGAGGAGCGCACCGCGCGCGCGAACGCGTTCGGCGCGGATCTGTTCGTCTCGATTCACTGCAACGCGGCCGAGAGCAGAGCGCGCAAGGGCGTCGAGACGTACATCCTCGACACGACCGCCAACGAGATGGCCGGCAAGGTCGCGGCGCGCGAGAACGGCACGAGCCAGGCGGCGAGCAACGAGGTCGCGCAGCTCCTCGCGTCGATGCGCCTCGCCGATCAGGCGACGCGATCGACGCGCCTCGCGGAGCTGATGCAGCGCGCGGCCTTCGCCTCGCTCTCCTCGCAGTACGGCGACGTCGTCGACGGCGGCGTGCATCACGCCGCGTTCTACGTGCTCGTCGGCGCGCGGATGCCGGCCGTGCTCTTCGAAACGAGCTACATCTCGAACAACGTCGAGGAGCAGCGCCTCGGATCGGCCGACTACCAGCAGCGCCTCGCGGACGCGATCGCCAACGCGGTCAAGGCCTACCGCGAAGGCCGCTGATCGTTCCGCCGAGATCAGCTCACGGCGAGCGCGCGCGCGAGCTCCGAAGGGAGCTTGACCGCGTCACGCGCCGAGAGCGCGATCTCCGCGCCCGCGCCGCGCGACGAGGCGAGGCCTTCGTCGGCGCCGAGCGTCGCGACGAGGATCCACGACGTCGCCGGATCGGTCTTGAGCGCCGCGATCGTCCGCGCCGCCGCGACCGAAGGATCGTCGAGCGCGAAGACGAAGGCGTCGGGCATCTCCGCGACGAGGCGCGCGATCGCGCCGATCGCCCCGCCGTGACGGCGCACCGAGAAGCGCGAGCCGAGGCGCTTGGCGAGCTCGTCGAGGGAGAGCGCGCTGCCGTCGAGCGAGCCGAGCGCGAGCGCGACGGTGGGCCGCGCGCGCGTGAGGCCTTCGGGCAGGGGATAGCCGTGCGCGCGGAGGAAGCGAACGACGTCGTTGCGCCGAAAGCGCAGGTGCCGCCCTTCGGTGCGATGGTGGACGATGCGCCCGCGATCGGCCCAGTGATGCACCGTCTTGAGATCGACCTCGCAGAAGTCGGCGACGGCCTGCGCCGAGTACACGCTGGGCGCGCGCGCGGGCTTCTCTCGCGCCTTCACCGCGGCGGGCCTTCGGCCAGCCATCGTTCGCCGCGCAAGACGTAGCGCGAAGGCCCGGCGATACGCGCGTCGCGCACGTCGTGCTCGGGATCGCCCGGCAGCGTGAGCGCCAACGTCTCGCCCGCTTGCTCGGCGTGCTTCACGAGGCGCGGACAGATCGGATCGAGGCAGCTCGACGCCGCGAGCGCGAGGACGTCGGCGGTCGACCCGCAGTCGCCGAGCACCGCGATCGTCCGGTGCGTCGGCGGCATGAGCTGCACCTCGCCGGCGTCGAAGCGGCGCATGATCTCCGCGGGCGTGGCCCAGAAGCTCGACATCGTCTCGCGCTCGTCGTGGGCTCCGCGCTGACCCTCGGGCGCGATCGCGACGAAGAAGCGCGCGTCGAAGCGGCGCGACTCGGCCTCGGGCGTGATCCATCGCGCGAAGGGGTGGAGCGCCGCGAGATCGAGGCGCAGCCGCCGCGTCGAGAGGAACGCGCGCAGCGCCTCGGGCGTCGTCTCGAGGCGCTTTCGAAGATCGAAGAGATCGTCCTGCGACACCGCCTCGCCGGCGACGTGGAGGATGGCGGCCTCTTCGAGCGTCTCGCGCGCCGCGGCGATCGCGAGCGATCGGAAGTGCGCGTCGCTCGCGGTGAAGGGCGTCGACGCGCCGTGACGACCTTCGGGCAGGCGCGGCGGCGTCGTCAGCGGCGTCCACTCGGCGAGCACGTCGGAGCCGTCGAGCTTTCCGCCGGGGAAGACGATCGCGCCGCCCATGAAGCGGCTCTGCTTGTTGCGCTCGACGCAGAACACCTCGATCCCGCCGCCCTCTTTGGCGGCGCGCACGAGCACCAGCGTCGCTGCGTCCTTGGGGGCGACGACGTCTCTCTTCGCGTCGAGATCGAGCACACGCGCATGCTACCAGCGATCGGCGGAGCGGCGGAGTGGGCGTGTGTTGCCCCGGTCGCAACGTGACTTCGGCCAAGCGAACGGCGCCGTCGCGCGGCGAGCGGGGCCGGATCCGAATCCGAGGCGACGCGAAAGTGGCGCGCGCCCGGCGTAGGGACGCGGGACGATCGTGTCTCTCGCCGCGACGAGCGCGGCGCGACGAGCGCGGCGCGACGGAGCTCGTCCGATCCTTCCCTGCTCCACGCTTGCGGTATTCTTCGCCAGTGCCGCTCGCCAACCTGCTCCGAGCCGGGGGACTGGCCCTCGCGATGTTCGCCGACGTGATGCCTCACTGCGGCGGGCCCGACGTGGTCGTCCAGAGCCCGGGACAGGACTGCGGCTACCACGGCCCTCGATGGAAGGGGGAGTGTCGCGCGCCCGCGATGTGCTTCCAGCTCGAGAAGGGCGGGGCCGCCTGCTCGGTCGCCTGTGAAAAGGATGTAGACTGCACGACGCTGGGCGCCGGCTTCACCTGCACCGGGCGGGGCTCGCCCTACTTCACGAACGACAAGCCGCCGCCGCGCTCGGTGTGCAGCAACGCGAACATGTCGCGGTGAGGGAGAGCATCGCGGCGCGGGAAGGCCGCGGATCTCGCGATTCTGTTCCGGCGGCCTAGGATGACCTCGAGGCGATGCTCGATGAGATGCTCGCCGAGACGGGGGCCGATGACGGCGGGCGAGCGGCGCGAAGCGGAGCGGACGGTGGGTATCCGGCCACGTCGCAAGCGGCGACGCGCGGCGTCACCCTGGACGCGGGTGCACTCATCGCGATCGACAAGAACGATCGGCCAAGTGTGGCGCGACGGCGCGAGGCAGGTGCGCGTGGCGGCGCGAGAGCCAGAGGAGACCGGATCCTGACCTTTCGACTGGAGCGTGCGCGGTCGCGACGAGAGCCTCACGTGCGGGGGAACATGATCCCGACGAAGTCGTCGGGTCGGAACGGCAGCGTCAAGCGCGGCTCGCGGGCGTGCACCTCGCGGTAGAGCGGCTCGCGGGAAGGGAAGCGCGTCGGGTAGTAGTTCTCGAGGAAGAGGCGGTCCATCGACGCCTCGTCGAGGTCGGGCCCGTCCCACGCGGCGTCCGAGGTGCCGTCCGGCGGGCGCGGATCGTCGCCGTCGATCCAGAGGCTCGTCTCTCCCGAGGCGGCGAAGGGATCTTCGTATCGACCGTCGAGCCATACGTTGAAGTGCACGTGGGGCACGCTCCACGGGAACGCGACGAGCGCGTCGATGCCCGAGTAGCCCGAGAGCGCGATCGGCTCGCCGCGCGCGACGACGTCGCCGACGCGCACGAGCGCGCGCGCGAGGTGGTTGCTCGTGGTCACGAGCCCGCGGCCGTGATCGATGAACACCTTGAGGCCGCCCCGATTGAACTCGCTCGAGATCCGCAGGACCTTTCCCGGCGCCGCGGCCACTACCACGGTGCCGACCGGCACCGCGAAGTCCGTCCCGTTGTGGCTGTCATAGGTCAACGTGCCACCACGAAAGTCCCTCACCTGCGTCTTGCGGACCGACCAGCCCGCGGTGATCGGCGTTTGCGTTCGGTTGAAGAGGTTCGTGATCGGCACGCGACGATCGCTGCGCCGCGCGCCGAGCCACGTCTTCAGGCTGAGCGCCGGGTGAAGCACCCCGAGGCTCGAGAGACCGAACCGCGTCGCCGGCACGCTCGCATCTCCCCGGATCGCGAACCACGCCTCGCGCGCGCGGAGCTCGATCGGATCGAGCCCGAAGATCTCGAGGAGCGACAGCCGCGCCATCGCCGCGTTATACCGCGGAGCCGCGACTATCGCATGCCTTGCGCGCGGAGCGCGGTGCGGTGCCGATCCTGCGCGTGCTTCTCGAAGCGGCGCTGGCCGTCGGGCTCCTCGACGAAGCAGAGGCCGTCGCGCGCCTCTTCGCCGACGACGTCGAGGAGGATCTCGGCGGCGCGCTCGGGCGCGAGGCCGCCGTCGCCGCGGCCGGGCAGCTCGAGGACGGCCTTCTTCACCGAGAGGCCGGCGAGGACGTCGAGCAGACGCTCGAGGACCTTGCGGAACGTCGCGTCGTTGAAGCTCGCGCGCGGGCCGAGGCCCGCGACCAAGACCTTGTCGAAGGGGAGGCGCGGCCGCGAGGGCACGACGAGGATCTCGCCGACCTCGCCGACGAGGAAGCTCTGCCTCGCGAGGCGGCTCAGGCGCCCCGCCATCCGCCAGTCGAGCAGGCTCGCGAGGCCGGTGAGCGGCCGCTCGTCTTTCCACACGCCGCAGGCGACGATCTCGGCGCTCACCTCGTCGAGCCGCCGGAGATCGGGCGCGACGAAGCGGAGATCGATCATCGATCGGCGTCCTTGCGCCCGAGATCGGTCGCGATGCGATCGAGCACGCCGTTGACGAACGCGCTCGACTCGTCGGTGCCGAACGCCTTCGCGAGCTCGACGGCCTCGTCGAGGACCACCGCGCGCGGCACGTCGGCGCGGAACATCAGCTCCCACGTGCCGAGGCGCAGGAGGTTGCGGTCGACGCGCGACATCCGCTCGAGCCGCCAGTTCTGCGACGCCGCGGTGACGCGCTGATCGATCGCGGCGAGGTTCTCGCCGACGCCGCCGACGATCGTGTCGGCGTACGCGCGGCCTTCGGGATCGGCGTCTTCGAACGTGCGCCAGAACAGCTCGATCGCCTGCGCGGGCGTCACGCCCGACGCCTCGAGCTGGAAGAGCATCTGGAGCGCCGCTTCGCGCCCCGAACGCCGCGCGCCCATCGTGTCAGAACCCCGCGCCGTCGAGCGCGCGTCCGAGCGAGACCATCTCGATGGCGGAGAGCGCCGCGTCCCAACCTTTGTTGCCCGCCTTCGTGCCGGCGCGCTCGACCGCTTGCTCGATCGTGTCGGTCGTGAGGACGCCGAAGGCGATCGGCGTCGCGCTCGCGAGCGAGACGCCGGCGACGCCCTTGGCGACTTCGCCCGCGACGTAGTCGAAGTGCGGGGTCGATCCGCGGATCACCGCGGCGAGCGCGATGATCGCGTCGACCTTCTTCTTCTTCGCCCCCGCGCCCGCGCCGCCGCCGCTCGCGAGCCGCTGCACCGCGATGGGGATCTCCCACGCGCCGGGGACGCGAACGACGGTGACGTTCCCTTCTTCGCCGCCGTGACGCGCGATCGCGTCGAGGGCGCCCTCGACGAGGCGATCGACGATGAAGTGGTTGAAGCGGCTCGCGACGATCGCGAGCTTCGTGCCCTTCGGAACGACGAGGTTGCCCTCGACGACGCGCGGCGATGCCATGACGTTCTCCGTGCTCCTTCTCATGCGTGCTTCGGGCTCGATCCGCCGAGAGGCAGGCTCTCGACGATCTCGAGGCCGAAGCCCGAAATTCCGGCGATCTTACGCGGACTGTTGGTGAGCAGGCGGATCTTGTGAAGCCCCAGATCCGCCAGGATCTGCGCGCCGATCCCGAACTCGCGGAGCGGGCTGTCGCCGGCGCCGTTCGGCGCCGGGGCGGGCTCGTGCGCGTGCGATCCGTCGAGCGCGAGCTGCGCGATCTCGAGCGCGGGCGCCTGCCGCGGCGGCAGGTAGACGACGACGCCGCGCTGCTCCGCCTCGATCCGGCGGATGGCCTCGCGGAGGTTCTTGCCGCCCTCGCGCTGGGTCGACGCGAACACGTCGCCGATGATCGAGCCGGAGTGCATGCGACAGAGCGCCGGATGCTCGGGCGAGAGCGTGCCGCGCGTGAGCGCGACGAACTGGCGCTGATCGGTCGACGACTCGTAGACCGTCGCGCTCCACTCTTGCCCCGTCTCGTCGAGGCGGATCATGCCGTGGGCGACGCGGCGGACGAGGCGCTCGGTTTGGAGCCGGTACTGGATGAGATCGGCGATCGTGACGATGCGCAGGCCGTGCGTGCGGGCGAAGACCTCGAGGTCGGGCATCCGCGCCATCGAGCCGTCTTCTTTCATGATCTCGCAGATGACGCCCGCGGGCACGAGCCCGGCGAGGCGCGCGAGATCGACCGAGCCCTCCGTCTGCCCGGTGCGCACGAGGACGCCGCCCTTGCGCGCGCGCAGCGGGAACACGTGGCCGGGCGTGACGAGCTCTTCGGGGCGGCACTCGGGGCTCGCGGCGACGCGGATCGTGTGCGCGCGATCGGCGGCGCTGATGCCGGTCGTGACCCCGACGCGCGCCTCGATGCTCACGGTGAACGCGGTGCCGAGCGAGGGCCCCGATCGACCGGGGCTCGCCATCATCGGGAGCGCGAGGCGGTGGATGTGGTCTTCCGTCAACGTCAGGCAGATGAGCCCGCGCCCGTGCGTCGCCATGAAGTTGATGGCCTCGGGCGTGACGAACTGCGCGGCCATCGTGAGGTCGCCTTCGTTCTCGCGATCTTCGTCGTCGACCAGGATGACCATCTTGCCCGCGCGGATGTCGGCGATGGCGCCGTTGACGCGCTCGAGGAGCTTGGGCTCGATGTTGAGGACCGGAGGGGACATATATGTGCTCTACATGTAGCCAGCGCGCTGGAGCCGATCGATCCAGGCGGCGTCGGACGACGTTCGAGGCGCCTCGAGGAGCCGCGCGACGTAGCGCGCGAGGATGTCGACCTCGAGGTTGACCTTGGCGGAGATGGCGAGCGCGTCGAGCGAGGTTTTGTCGCGCGTGTGAGGAACGAGCACGACGTCGAAGCGATCGCCTTCGACGTGGTTGACCGTGAGGCTCACGCCGCTCACCGTGATCGATCCTTTGGGCGCGACGTAGCGCGCGAGATCGCGCGGGACCTCGAACGTCACCTTCACCGCGGCTCCGAGCGGAACCTTCTCGACGATGCGCCCGACGCCGTCGACGTGGCCGCTGACGATGTGGCCGCCGAGGCGCGCGCCGACCGCGAGCGCGCGCTCGAGGTTGACCGCGCTGCCGGCCGTGAGCTCGCCGAGCGTCGTTTTCGCGAGCGTCTCCGCGGACGCGTCGGCTTCGAAGGTGCCCTCGCCCGGGAGCGCGGCGACGGTGAGGCAGACGCCGTCGACGGCGATCGACTCGCCGAGGACGAGCGGCTCTCCGCCGAGCCGGCCCCGGATGACCAGGCGGCTGTCGGCCCCGGAGCGCGTGCTCCGGACGAGGGTGCCCTTGGTCTCGACGAGCCCGGTGAACATGGGTAGACGACTAGGTAGTGCTGGAAGGTCGCAGCGTCAAAGCTTCGCTGCTGCTCGCGGCGTTCGCGGCGTTCGCCGGGCTCGCGTGGGGGTGCGGATCCGGCAAGCCCCCGCCCAGCGTCCCGTTCGCCGAGGTCGAGCCTCTCTACGACACCCCGCGCGAGTACCGCCGGCACGCACCTCTGCCGTGCGGGGTCGGCGCCGGGCTCATCTACGTGTTCACGGCGTCGGGTGAGCTCTACGCGTTCGAGCCTCGAGGCGTTTCGTTCCGGCGCATCGGCGTCATCTCGTGCCCGGGCGCGCCGCGCGGCTTCGCGCAGCCGAACTCGATGGCGGTCGATCGCGCGGGCACCGCGTGGGTGAACTACATCGACGGCGCGATCTTCGCCGTGAGCACCGTCGACGCGTCGTGCAAGGCGACGAGCTACGCGCCCGGCCAGCACGGCTTCGGGCAGCTCGGCATGGCGTTCGTGAGCACCGGGCCGACGCTCTCCGGCGAGACGCTCTTCGTCGTGAGCGGGCGCGATCGCTTCGGCTTCGAGGGCGACGCCGCTTCGGGCAGGCTCGGGCGGATCGAGAACGGCGAGCGCGTCGTGCCGATCGCGCCGTTCGACGGCCGTCTCAGCGGCAGGCTCGCCGAGCTGACGGGCACGGGCGAAGGGCGCCTCTTCGGCTTCTTCGCCACGCGACCGGCGACGCTCGCGGAGATCGATCCCAACACCGCGGCCATCCTGAGCGAGCGGCTCATCCCCGGCATCCCCGCGGCGTCGGCGTGGGCGCACGCGTTCTGGGGCGGCCGCTTCTATCTCTTCTGGTCGCGCGGGCGCGAAGGCACGAACGTCACGCGCGTCGAGCTCGACGGGCGCATCGAGCACCTCGGGCGAAACCCGCGGCTCATCGTCGTGGGCGCGGGCGTCTCGACGTGCGCGCCGACGTCGCTCGAGTGACTCACGGTCCGACGTGCGCCGCGCGCGCCGCTTCGAGCGTGCGGCCCTTCGCGCGTACGGCGTGGGCCGCGGGGCTCGCCGCGTCGCAGAAGAGCGGATCGCCCCACGCCCGCGTCGTGTAGAGGACATGGCTGCGCGACGGCTTGGGATCGGCGTCGCCCGCGCGGATCACGATGGGATACGCGGCGTGGATCCACGCGTCGCGCCCGGTCGTCTGGATTTCGATGACGCGCAGATCGGGCGGCGCACGATCCGCGAAGCGCGCCGGAGGGAGCGTCACGCGCGTCCAGTCGCCGGGCGGCAAACGCGTGTAGACTTCACGGAATCGCGCGACCGCCCAGAGGCGCCCGTCGTCGGCGCGCGCCATCGAGACGACGGGCCCGTCGAACGGCAGCGCGACGGGAGACCACCTCGCGCCGTCGTAGCGCATCACGTACGCGGGGCGCGGCGACTCGTCGTACGGCATGTACGCGTAGAGGTAGGCCTCGTTCTTCTTGGCGTACACGAGATCGACGTTCACGATCTCCTCGAACATCGGCGAGGGCGGCATCTCGGCGACGCGCCACTCCCCGCGCGCCGACGCGAGCGCGGCGACGATGACGCCGCTCTTCGCGCGCTGCATCTCGTCTTCGCAGCGGCCCGCGGTGATGACCTCGCCCGACGGAAGGCGCTCGGTCGCGTGGCGCGCGAAGCGCACGCCTTCGCCGAGGCGCGTGCACATCGCGCCCTCGAGGAACGGCGGCGTGCGCAGTCCGCTCAGCACGACGTCGGATCCGGTGGGCGACTCCGTCCAACGGTTTCCTTCCCACACGAGGTACGAGCGTTGCCGTTCGAAGAGCGCGCCGCGATCGACGCGCGCGAGACGCGTGTCGACGCGCGAGAGCCACGCGGCCTCGGGGAAGCGTCCGCCGAGCTCGATGTCGGCGGGGACGTAGCCCTGCGCGTTGCGCGGGAGGCCCGCGAGGAGCGCGGGGACGAGCTCGACCTTGCCCTTGCGCACGAAGCCGAAGGCTTGACCCGTCGCGAGCGTCGTCCGCGCCTCGATCGGCGTCGCGCCCTCGAGGCCGTAGGTGCCCCACACGATCGCGAGATCGCGCCCGGCGTCCCAGACGCGGAGCTTGGGGCACGGCCCTTCGATCGCGACCGAGAGCGCGCCCGACGGCTTCGTCGAGGGCGCGTTCGGACCGGAGCGTCGAGGGCCGCAGCCGCCGCATCCGGCGAGGCCCACGACGAGCGCGACGAGGAGAAGGAGAGGGCGAATGACCGAACAGTAGCTTATGATCGCGGGGTGAAGCTCCTTCGCGCCGCCGGCGCCCTCTCGGGCCTCGCGCTCCTCGCCGCGGGCCTGTCGTGCGGGCCGAGCTTCCAGGCGATCTACGAGGGCAACGCGCGCTTCGAGCACTGCTACGCGCTCGAAGAGAACCCTCAGGCGCCGATGAGGGACAAGTCCGATTGCTGGCGTGATTGGTCGGAGCGCTACACGTTCGGCCAGACGCGCGATCGCATCCACTACGCGACGGCGCGCTACGTCGCGCTCTCGCAGGCGCCGAACGTACCGACCGACGAGGCGATGATGATGGCGGCGCCGGGCATGACGCCGCGCGCGACGACGATCACCGCGCCCGCGCCGACGAACGCGTTCGAGCCTCCGCCGAAGGTGCTCGAGGTCGACGCGCAGGCGCCGACGGGCACGGGCGTCATCGGCGGGCCGCGCGCGGAGAGCGAGCTGCCCGCGATCACGGGCGCCGCCTCGTACGTTCCCGACGCGGCGACGATCGGATCGCCGGTGGCGCTGCCGGGCACGAGCTGCGCAGACGAGTGCGGGCGGCATTTCCGCGACTGCGAGGGCCGCTGCGCCGCCGACGCCGGAAAAGGCGCCTGCGCCGCGTGCGACAAGACCTATCGCGGCTGCATGCGCGCGTGCTTCAAGTAGCGCGGAGCTTCGGCAGGATCAGCTCTTTGTAGCTCGCGAGCCCCGCGCGGATCACCTTGCTCGCCTCGTACGGCCCGAGCAGCTCGTCGACCTCGACGACCTTCTCCTCGAGCGTTTTGTAGTCTTCGAAGAAGCGCCGCAGCTCGAGCAGCGTGTGCTGGGGCACCTCGCGGATGTGCGAGTACTGGTTGTACGCCGGATCGTCGAGGTGGACGGCGATGATCTTGTCGTCGAGCCCCTTCTCGTCGCGCATCTGCATGAGGCCGATCGCGCGCGCGCGCATCGTGCAGTTCGGCGCGACGGGCTCCTGGCAGAGGACGAGCACGTCGAGCGGATCGCCGTCGTCGCAATAGGTGCGCGGGATGAAGCCGTAGTTCGCCGGGTAGTGCACCGCGCTGAAGAGGATGCGATCGACCTTGAGGAGGCCCGTGTCTTTGTCGAGCTCGTACTTGACCTTCGAGCCCTTCGGGATCTCGATGTACGCGACGATCGACTCGTCGATGGGCTCGTCACATGGAATGTCGTGCCAGGGATGGGTCATGGGCTCCGCCTCAGCGTACCGCGTTTCGTTTCAGGGGCCGGCGTCGGCGCTCGCGGCATCGGTGGAGGCGTCGGCCTCGGGCACGGCGCCGCTCGATGTGGCGCCGGGGAGCGGCGAGGCGGTCACGACGAGGTACAAGTAATAGTCGGCGCACGTGCCGTTCCTCACGGCGATGCGGCCCGGGCCGACCGCGGAGATCTCGGCGATGTTGCCCGCTCCGACCGTGAAGTTGCCGTCCAAGAGCACCGGATCTTCCTGGGCGCTCACGAAGGGCATGGGGAACTGCGGGATCCGATCGCCGAGATCCTTGAGGTCGAAGACCCAGACGCGCTGTCGCGGGAAGGGGAGCCAGCGCCCGTCCATCGGGCCCGACGCCCACGTGTCCGCGTTGATGAGTCGGCCTTCGCCCGGCTTGCTGCCGAACGCGAGAACCTCGCCTTCGCAGTTGCGCCCGTAGCAGCCCGACGCGAGCCCGACGCCGAGCATGACCGTGGCCCACAGCGCGACGAGGGCGCCCACGCGGCGCTGGCTAGCCACCGAGCAGCTCCGCCGCCGCGAGCGCGTGGTACGTGAGGATGAAGTCGGCGCCCGCGCGCCGGATCGACGTGAGCACCTCGAGGATCGCGCGGTTGCGATCGATCATCCCGCGATCGGCCGCGGCGTGGAGCATCGCGTACTCGCCCGAGACGTTGTATGCGCCGAGCGGCAGCTTCGAGTGCTCGCGCACGTCGCGGATGACGTCGAGGTACGAGAGCGCCGGCTTGACCATGAGCATGTCGGCGCCCTCTTCTTCGTCGAGGGCGGCCTCGCGGAGCGCCTCGCGCGCGTTCGCCGGATCCATCTGGTAGCCCGCGCGATCGCCGAACTTCGGCGCGCAGTCGGCGGCCTCGCGGAAGGGACCGTAGAACGAGCTCGCGTACTTGACCGCGTAGCTGAGGAGGCTCGTGCCTTCGAAGCCGGCCTGATCGAGCGCGGCGCGCATCGCGCCGACGCGCCCGTCCATCATGTCGCTCGGCGCGACGACGTCGGCGCCGGCCTTCGCGAAGAGGACGCCCATCTCGGCGAGCACGGAGACGGTCGCGTCGTTGTCGACCTCCCACGTCTCGCCCTTCTTCTTCAAGATGCCGCAGTGGCCGTGATCGGTGTACTCGTCGACGCACACGTCGGCCATGACGATGAGCTCGGGCACGGCGCTCTTCATCTCGGCGATCGCGCGCGGCACCGGGCCGTCGGGATCGAGGCCGGAGCTGCCGCGATCGTCTTTCGTCTTCGGCAGGCCGAAGAGGATGACCGAGCCGACGCCGCGCTCCTTGATCCTCTTGGCCTGTTCGCGCGCGGCCGAGAGCGGGAGCTGATCGATGCCCGGCATCGTGCCGACGGGGCGCGGCGCGTCGATCGCCGCGTTGAAGAACATCGGGTAGACGAAGTCGCCCGGCGAGAGCGTGGTCTCACGGACGAGGGCGCGGAGCTCGGGGCTCCTTCGCAAGCGGCGCGGACGGATCGTGGGGAAGCCCATTTCGCGGGCGGAAGCATAGCCTCACGAGGTCGAGAGATCGAACGACAAGACGCGCGTGAGGCGGAAGGCCGTCGACTCGAGATCGCGCGAGGTCGGCACCTCGTGACGGGCGAGCTCGCGCAGATCGGCCGGCACGTAGCTGCGCCCCGGATCGCCCGTGAGCACGTGCACGCCGGATCGCGCGACCTCGGTGAGCCACGGGGCGAATCGCGCCGCGGAGGCGCGCTCGTACCAGACGTCGCCGGCGAGGAGCACGTCGGCGTCGACGCTCGAGCCCACGACGTCGGCGCAGGAGACCTCGAGCGCGACGCCGTTGGCCACGGCGTTGAGCACGCACGCGGCCTCGGCGAGCGGATCGACGTCGATCGCGCGCACGCTCGCGGCGCCTGCGCGCGCGCATGCGAGGCCGACGATCCCGCTGCCGGCGGCGAAGTCGACGACGCGAAGACCGCGCACGAGCGCGGGGTGATCGAGCACGTGGCGCGCGAGCGCCTGGCCTCCCGCCCAGGGGACGCACCAGAACGGAACGTCGAGGCCGAAGGTGCCGAGCCACGCCTGCGTGGCGCGCCAGAGCGGCGTCACGTCGGTCGCGGTGTGCACGCGGAGCTCGGGAACGAGGGGAACGGGCGCGAGCGTCGTGTGATCGCGCACGAACGCGACGCGATCGCTCAGCGAAGACGTGGAGAGCACGACTCCCTCGACACGCGCCGAGCGTAGCAGGAGAATGCCGCGATCATGAACGCGCGCTCCTCGCTCGTGCTGGCTCTCTTCGTCGTGGCTTGCGGTCAACCGGCGGCGCCTCCGGCCGCGGCGCCGCCCGTGGAGACGAGCGCGCCTCCTCCCGCGACGGCGCCGGCGCCCGCGCCCGCGCCGACGGCGGAGGCGCCGCCGCCCGCCGCCGATCCCGACGCGGGTGGCGTCGCGGTGGTCACCGAGAGCGTGTCGGTCGCGTCGAGCGAGGCGCCCCTCCCGACGGTCGCGAACCCGAACCGGGTGATCGCCGAGCTCCGTCCGAAATTCAATGCATGTTACACAGATGGCCTGAAGGCCAACCCGAAGATGGAAGGGTCGGTCACGCTCTCGGCGAAGCTCTCCGGCGGCAAGGTCACGTCGGTCACGCCGAAGCTCGCGAGCGGGCTCAACGACAAAGTGATCAAGTGCCTCAGCGCGCTCTTGATGGCGGCAGAGTTCCCCGGCGCCGGCGCGCCGGTCGCGCTCGACATCCCCTTGAGCTTCGCGACGAAGTAGATCATCGCGATCGAGGCTTGGGGTCTTCGATCTTCCTCCGCGGGTTCGGCGGCGGATCGCCGATGGGCGGCTCTCGCCGCTTCGGCTCTCGCTCGGGGACGGGCGGCTTCTTCCTCTTCTTCGAGCTCATGCCTGATCGGATCGCAATGAGCGCGCCAGACCTCGACGCCGCGCTCAGTGCACGCCGTTCAGCGAGCGCACCGCGGCCTCCAGCGCCGCGAGGTCGACCGGCTTGGGCAGGGTGCGCCTGATCTTGAGCGTGCCCGCGAGCCGCTTCGGATCGTCGCAGGCGGTCGCCAGGATGAGCCGGCGCTCGCCGACGAGCTTGCGCAGCTCCTCCACCGCGGTCTCGCGATCTCCGGGCATGAAGTAGTCGAGCAGTACGAGGGCGATCGGGACCTCTGCGGCGCGGGCGACGTCGACCGCTTGCGAGAAGTCGGCGGCCTCGAGCACGTCGGAGCCCAAGCTCTCGAGGACGATTCGCACGAGCTCGCGGAAGTCGGCGTCGTCGTCAGCCACGAGGACGGTCGTCATGACGGGAGCTCGACGGCGATCGACACCGCCGGGCCGGTCTCCTCGAGCTTCAGCGTTCCGCCGTGGAGCCGCACGATCTCGCGGCAGAGGTAGAGCCCTACGCCCGTTCGCGCTCCTCCGATGCCCTCGTAGACCAGCGAGCTGAAGGGCGAGAGCGCGCGCTCGAGGTCGCCGTGCACCAGGCCGCGCACCACGAGGTCGACGCGGATGTCGGCGCGCGGCGGCGCGATCACGATCGTGATCCTGATGGGCTCGCCCGCCTCCGAGACCGCCAGGCTGAAGGAGAGCAGCGCCCAGAGCGCGTGGCCGAGCAGCTCCTTGTCCGCGAGGAGGCGCGCCGTAGGTGGGGCGTCGACGTACACCGATCGGCCCGTCGCGTGGACGTCGAGCTCGGCGATGACCTTGTGGACCTGCTCGACGAGATCGACGAGCTCGGGATCGATGGGGAGCTTTCCGTCGCGCGCGCGCGCCGCGAGGAACACGTCGTCGACGAGGCGCGCGAGCCGCACCGAGTGGCGCTCGATGACCTCGAGCGCGCGCCGCGCGAGCTCCGGCTTCGCGGGGTTCATGTTCGCGACCTGCGCGAAGCCGACGATCGACGCGAGCGGCGTCCGGAGCTCGTGCGCGGCGATGCCGAGGAACCGCTCGCGCTCGTGGTCTCGCTCGGCGATCGCGAGGAACCCTGCGTCGAGCGCGTTCGCGAGGATCGCGATCTCGTCTTGCCCAGGCTCGTGCAAGCGCTCGTGGACGCCTCGTTCGCGGAAGCGCTGGACGCTCTCCGCGAGCCGGCGGATGCGCGGCGCGATCGCGCCGCGCACGCGCAGCGCCGCGAGCGTGGCGACGAGCACGCCGATGCCTCCGACGAAGAGCAAGCCGTGCCGGAGCTCGCGGACGTTCTCGATGAGGACGCTCTGGAAGAGCGCGATGTAGTCGGTGTTCTCCTTGTGCAGCTGGCGGAGCGTGGTCTGGACCTCGGTGAGCGACTCGGTGACCCGAGGGCGCCGTGCCTTCGGATCGGGCTCCGCCTGGACGGCGTCGAGGCGGCGAAGGGCGGCGCTGAACCGGTCGACGGCGACCTGCTCACGCTCGATCATCTCCTCGTGCCCCTCGGCCGCGAGCGTGTCGCGCGCCTTGCGGGCGTCGCGCGACGGATTGTTCTTCATGATCCACTCGCTGCGGTAGCGGGCGTCGAGCGTATGGAGCGAGCGCTGGTACGCCGCCATTTCGGCGTCGAAGGCGGCTTCGTTCGGCTCGCGCATGCTCTGAAGCCGGAGGCGCGCGTTCTCCACGAGGGCGCTGTTGAGCACGTCGACCGGCGGCAAGAGGTAGTGCTTGACGAACCTCATGTTCGCTTCGACGCCGAGCAGCGATCCGACCGCGACCGCGAGCAGCACCGCGACGGTGATGATCTCGGTTGCGGCGAGAAGCGCCAGCCGACGGGAAACCGAAACGCGCATCAACAGGATGCGGCTAGCAAGCGTGACGCCACCCCCTCGGCGCCGGGATCGGCAGGAGCGCTAGCGCTTCACGTTCGCGAAGACGCCGCGCTCCGCGGGCGTCCAGCGGAGGTTCGCCGTCACGCGCGCGCCGTCGGCCGTCGACCAGCGGATGTCGCGGCCGCTGTTGACGACGGGGAGCACCTGCACCTGGCGGAGCTCGAGCGTTCGCGCGTCGAGCAGCGCGCGGCCGATGAAGTTCTGCTGTTGCACGGCGAGCGACGGGTGGAGGAAGTTGCCGAGGCTCTCGAAGACGACGCCGGCACCTCCGCCGAACGCGGCGTCCTTGCGCACGACGCGGACGGGCTTCCAGACGTGGGGCCCGTGCCCGAAGACGATGTCGCCGCCGTAGCGCTTGACGAACTCGATGCCGAGGCGGACGGCGTCGTCTTGATCCGCGGAGGCCCTGCTGTGGAGCGCGAGGATGCGGAGGTCGGCCTGCGCGTCGCGCAGGCTCTCGAGCAGCGCGCGCCGATCGCCCATGCACGCGGCGCGCGGACAGGCCTCGCGTCCGGTGTAGAGGCTGCCGAGCGCGACGCGCACCTGCCGTCCTTTGACGGTGAACGTCTTGACCTTCGCGCGCATCGCGTCGCGCTCGTCGCGCGTCGACGAGATCCCCGCCCAGAGGAAGCTCGTGTCGCCGAGCCCCTCGAGGGCCTTCGCCGTCATGTCGGGGCTCACCACTTCACCGCTGAGCGACGACTCGGGCGATCCGTGGCAGTCGCGCGAGTGATTGTTGGAGAGGCCGACGAGGTTGAACCCGCGCTCGCTCGCCTGCGTGAGGTTCTCTGCGCGCGAGACGAACGCGTAGGATCGTCCCTGCGCGTACGGGCTGCCGAACCTCGTGCACGACGTCCCGACGACCGTCTCCCAGTTGATGAACGAGAGGTCGCCGCGGTAGCCCTTGCCGGTCGGATCGAATCGATCGAGCGCCTTGCCGTAGTCGGCCGCGATGGCCGTCGCCTCGTGCGTGTTGCTCCACCCCGCGTCGCCGACGCCGCGGACGTCGATGAGATCGCTCACGGCGTCTTTGTCGAGCGGGGCGGCGGCGAGCGCGCTCGCGGGCGCGGTCTCGTCCGGCTCGGTCAGCGCGACGACGGCGTCCTCCGACTCGGCGGCCTCGCCGTCTTCGGCGTCGGCTTCGTCGGCGCCCCCGGGCGCGCATGCCGGCATCATGGCGAGGAGAAGGGGCACGAGGAACCGAGCGCGCATGGTGCCGAGGTGGGTGCAATTCCTACACCACCACAAAATGCCGAAAATCAGCCCCTTGGGCGCCCCTCCGGCCTGGTCTCCCGGTGGATCATGTAGCCTGTCGAGGTGAAGCCCAAGAAGAGACGGCGAGCGGTGCTCCTCTTCTTGATCGCGCCGATCGCGGGCGCGTTCGCGTGCGGGAGCCGCACGGGGCTCTTCGGGGAGGACACCGACTTCATCACGCTGCCCGACGGCGGGCGGATCCCGAACCCGAGGCGCGACGCGGGCTTCGACGTCGCGCAGTTCGACGCGCCGCCGCCGCTCGACGCGACGCCGAGGGACGCGAGCCGGATCGACTGCCCCGACGCCGAAGCGACGCTCGTCTACCTCATCTCGCGCGACTATCAGCTCCTCAGCTTCAACCCCGACGACGGGACGATCACCAACATCGGCAACATCGTGTGCCCCGCGGCGGCGGAGGCGACGCCGTTCTCGATGGCGGTCGATCGGAAAGGCGTCGCGTACATCCTCTTCTCCAACCCGATCAGCGGCGGCAGCGGGCCCGACGACGGCAAGCTCTTTCGCGTGAGCACGGCGACCGCCGCGTGCGTCGCGACGCCCTTCCAGCCGAACCAGCAAGGCTTCGTGCGCTTCGGCATGGGCTTCGCGACCGATCTCGCGGGGCCGAGCGAGTCGCTCTACGTCGCGGGCGCGCAGCAAGGCGGCGTCGGCGCCGAAGGTCTCGCGCGGATCGACGTCTCGACGTTCGCGCTCACGAAGGTCGGCAACTTCATCCCGCCGATCGTCCACAACGCCGAGCTCACCGGCACGGGCGACGGTCGCCTCTACGCGCTCTACACGAAGAACAGCAACAACGCGCCGCCGACGTTCATCGGCGAGATCGATCCCGTGAGCGGTCAGGTCGTCGGCGAGCAGGCCTTCCCCGGCGTCACGCTCGGCATGGGGTGGGCCTTCGCGTTCTGGGGCGGCGACTTCTACATGTTCACGGGGGCCGGTGGCGGCAGCGACGTCACGCGGTATCGTCCTTCCGACAACTCGACGGCGGTCATCGCCACGCTCCCGACGGTCATCGTCGGCGCAGGCGTGTCGACGTGCGCGCCGGCGCAATAGAGGATCATGGCGGGTAAGGTCGCGTTCGTCGGTGCAGGTTGTGGCGATCCTCGGCTCCTCACGATCCGCGCGGCGGAGGTGATCGCCGAGGCCGACTTCGTGCTCTTCGATCCCGAGGTGCACCCCGACGTGCTCGGGCGGCTCCGTGAAGGCACGCCGCGCCACCCGATCACGCCGCAGATGACGACCGAGGCGATCGCCGGCCTCCTCGCCGATCAGGCGAAGCAGGGCAAGATCGCGCTCCGCCTCACGTGGGCCGATCCGCTCTTCTTCGGCTGGACCGACGTCGAGGGCGTCGCGACCGCGCGCTACGGCGTCGAGATCGAGATCGTCCCGGGCATCGGGCCGCTCATCGGCATCGGCGCGTTCAGCGGCCTCGCGCTCACGCGCTCGAGCGACGCGTCGCCGAGCGTCGCGGCGGTGAGCGTGACGCGCGGGCACGAGTCGCTCCACGACTGGTCGAAGCTCGCGACCGCCACCGACATGCTCGCGATCGTGTGCGACGCCGAGGTCGTCGCCGAGACGGCGCGCTCGCTCGTGTTCTATGGATGCAACGCCGGCGACAAGGTCGCCGTCGTCGAGAACGCCTCGCTCCCTTCGCAGCGCGTGATCGAGACGACCCTCGGCCAGGTGCCGCTCCTGCCGCGCGCGCGCGCTTCGCGCGTGGTGCTCGTCGTCGGCGAGCGCGCGACGCCGCTGCCCGAGCTGCGCTGGTTCGAGCAGCAGCCGCTCTTCGGCAAGCGCGTGCTGATCACGCGCGCGCGCGAGCAGTCGTCGGGCACGGCCGAGATGCTCCGCGAGCGCGGCGCCGATCCGGTCGTCGTGCCCACCATCGAGATCCATCCGCCGAGCGATCCGTCGGCGATGATCGACGTCGTGCCGGCGATGAAGGATCGCTACGACTGGGTCGTGCTCACGAGCGCGAACGGCGTCGAGCGCCTCTGGGCCGAGATCCGCCGGCAGGGGAAAGACGCGCGCGCGTTCGGTCGCGCGCGGGTCGCCGCGATCGGCCCGGGCACCGCGGCCGCGCTCGAGCGTTGCGGCGTCGCCGCCGATCTCGTCCCGAAGGAGTATCGAGGCGAGGCGCTCGCCGCCGAGCTCGTCGCGGCGCTCGGCGACGCCGAAGGCGGCGCCGGCCCTGCGCGCGTCCTCGTCGCGCGCGCCGAGGTCGCGCGTGACGTCGTGCCCGACACGCTGCGGGCCGCCGGCTGCCAGGTCGACGTCGTGTCGGTCTACAAGACGCGCTCGCCGCCGCGCCCCATCCTCGAGGCGCTCGCCGCGCTCCTCGGAGCCGGGGAGATCGACGTCGTCACGTTCACCTCGTCGAGCACCGTCGACCACCTGTGTGACGCCCTCGAGGCCGGCGCCAAGGATCTGCTCGGCAAGACGGTCGTCGCCTGCATCGGCCCGATCACGGCGGAGACCGCGAAGAAACGCGGGCTTCGCGTGGACGTGGTCGCCTCGGATTTCACGATCGGCGGCCTCGTGGCCGCGCTCGAGAACCACTTCCGTAACGGCTGACGAACGCTATTTGACACTCAGGGCCCATCGCGCGACGCTAATCGCCGCGCGCGCATGTCTTTGAGCACCCTGATCGTCCAGCGCGAGATCGCATCGATCCGCGAGGTCGAGGAGGCGCTCGCACGACAGGTCCTCTACGGCGGGGACCTCGTGACGAACCTGCTCGAGGTCTGCGCGGTCGACGAAGCGCAGCTCCTGCCCGTGGTCGCCGAGGCGTGCGGCCTGCCGCCGGCTCCGGCGGGCGAGCTGCCGCGCCCCGACGACGAGGCGCAGAAGCTCGTCGTCGCCGAGGTCGCGGCGCTGCGCAACCTCGCGCCGCTCTCGGTCGATCGCTACGGCCTCGTCGTCGCCGTCGCCGAGCCGCTCTCGCGCGAGGTCGAGCAAGAGCTCGCGTTCGCGCTCGCGCTCCCGATCTCGCAGCGCGTCGCGCCGCTCGTGCGCATCCGGCAAGCGCTCACGCGCGACTACGGCGTCCCGCTCGAGCGGCGCCTCCAGCGCCTGCTGTCGCGCATGCTCACCGAGGGTCGTCGCGGCGCCTCGAGCTCGTTCCCGCCGATGCGCCCGGCGAGCATCGCCGACATGAAGCCGATCGCGCCGCGCCCGCCGAGCGTGCGTCCGGAGCCGCCGAAGTCGAAGGCGCCCGAGCCGGTGCGTCCTTCGGTTCCGCCGGGCGGAGGCACGCGCACGCTTCTGCGCGCGACCGAGGTCCCCGTCGGCCGCCCGATCCGCCGCCGTCGCGGGCCGCTCACCGCCGAGGTCGCGCGCGCCGAGCTCGACGAAGCCGGCGAGCGCGACGCGATCTTCGATCTCCTCTTCGAGTTCGCGCGCCAGTACTTCGACTACACCGCCGTCTTCGTCATCCACGGCGATCTCGCCGAGGGGCGCGACTCCTTCGGCGACGGCGCGCCGCGCGAGAAGGTCGCGCGCATCGGCGTGCCGCTCGATCTCGAGAGCACCTTCTCGCTCGCGCGCGACAAGAAGGCGATGCTCCAGAAGATCCCTTCGAGCGAAGGCCTCGACGTCGTCTTGATGAGCGATCTCGGCCGCCCGGGCAAGACGGTGTGCACCGTGTTCCCCGTCGTCGTGCGGACGCGCGTCGTCGCGCTGCTCTTCGGCGACGGCGGCGAGACGGGCATCGATCCGGCCGCGCTCGACGAGGTCGAGAAGATCGTCGCGCAGGCGACCTCCGCGTTCGAGCGCGTGATCGTCCGGCGAAAGCTCAAGGGCACCGTGCCTCCGCCCGGCGCGATGGGCTCGCTCCTGCCGGACAAGAATTCGCTCGCGCCGCCGACGAAGCTGAGCGAGATCACCGATCGTCCCGCGGTCGAAGAGCTCGCGCCGCCGATCCGCGATCTGATGACGGAGCCCGTCTCGCGCGTCTCGCCGACGATGCGCGATCCGAAGATCGAGGCCATCCTGCCCTCGCAGCACGACGTGCTCGTCTCCGATCGCGGGCGCAGCGACAAGCCGCCGCCGCCGCCGAACGTGCTCGCGGTGCGGCGCCCCTCGGGTCGCCCGATCCCGCGCGAGGAGCCGATCTCGCAGCGCGAGCTGCCGGCGATCTCGTCGGCGCCGGCGCCGCACACGACCGCTTCGGCCGGGGCCGCGCCCGGATCGGTCCGCCCACGGTCGCGTCGCATGAAGGCGCCGGTGCTCGACTTCGGCGCGGTGCCGCCGACGTCGTCGCTCGTCGGCGTCGACGCGACCAACATCGAAGGCGAGGTCGAGCGCCGCTTGCTCGCGGAGATCCACGGGCGCGAAGGCTTCGATGCCGAGCCGACGACGTCGCGCGATCGCGATCCGCCGCCGATGACGCACGACGAGGCGCCGCGATCGCCGCACTCGCCGAAGGCGGAGTCGCCGCCGCCGATCCGCGCGGTCGCGCGCACCGACGTCTCTCCGGGCGCGCTGCCGATGTTCCCGGCGCAGCCTGCGCAACCGGCGCAACCTGCGCAGCCGCACGCCGACGTGAACGGCGAGGCGGAAGAAGGCGATCGCGAGAGCGCCCCCGCGGTGCAGATCAGCCCCTACGACTCCGACGTTCATCTCGTCGAGACGCCGATCGCGCCGGTCGTCGACGCCGATCCGACGCCGATCGCGTCGCCGGTCGCGCCGGTCGCGTTCGATCCGCAGCCGCCGAGCGCGACGGCGTCGTCGCGGCCGCCGCAAGACTCGCCGCGCCCGATGCCGCCGTCGGAGCAGCAGATCAGCGTCGCCGCGCACCGGCCGCCCTCGTCGCGCAACGATCAGTCGAGCGTTCTCCCGTCGGTCATCGTCGACGTCGCGAGCGAGTACGTGGGGCTCGTCGCGCGCGTGGTCGACGGATCCGACGACGACGCCGAGGCGGAGCTGCTCCGCGCCGGCGGTTATGCGATGCCGGCGATCATGGCGCAGTTCCCGGGGCCGATCACGATCGAGCACGATCGGCTCGCGATGGGCCCGATGCCGCGCGTCGCCGAGTGCGGCCCGGTCTTGCGCCTCGTCGCTTCGCAGCGGAGAACGGCGCTGCCGTTCGTGCTCGCGCACGTCGAGGATCCCGACGCCGACAAGCGCTTCTGGGCGACGTACCTGCTCACCGAGCTCGTGTACCCCGACGTGCTCGATCCGATCATGAACCGCGTCTTCGACGAGCAGCCGCGCATTCGTCGCGCGGCGAAGGCGGCCGCGCGCGCCTTCGCCGAGGTGAGCCCGCAGGCGATCGTCGAGCGCCTCGAGCTCGTCGCGATGGACGCGGGCGAGTCGCGCGATCGCCGCGTGATCGCGATCGACGCGCTCGGCGAGACGCGCGACGCGGCCGCGGTGCGCGCGCTCGTGCCGCTGCTCGACGATCCCGACGGCGACGTGACGACGGGCGTGCGCGCCGCGCTCACGACGCTCACGCGCCAAGACTTCGGCGCCGCTTCGGCGAAGTGGAACGCGTGGTACGCGACCAACCGCGATCGTCATCGCCTCGAGTGGCTCATCGACTCGCTGATGCACGATCAGGCGGCGCTCCGCGCGGCCGCGGGCGAAGAGCTGAAGATGACGACGAAGGAGTACTTCGGCTACTACGACGATCTGCCGAAGCGCGAGCGCGAGCGCGCGCAGTCGCGCTACCGCGAGTGGTGGGAGAGCGTCGGCAAGGTTCGCTTCAGCCGCTCTACGTCGTCGCGCGGATCCTGATCGCGACGATCACGCCGACTCGGCGCGCGCGATCTCGCCGAGGCTCTCGCCTTCGCTGCCGGCGTAGGGCGTGTCGAGCCACGCGTCGACGATCTCGGTCGCGACGGGCTCGGAGAGGAGCCTGAGGCTCAGCGCGAGCACGTTCGCGTCGTTCCACTTGCGCGCGCCCGCCGCCGTGGTCGCGTCGACGCAGAGCGCGGCGCGCACGCCGCGCACCTTGTTCGCCGCGATCGACGCGCCCGTGCCCGTCCAGCAGCACACGATCGCTCGATCGGTCTCGCCGCGCGCGACCTTGCTCGCCGCGTCGGTCGCCATCGCGCCCCAGGTCGCGATCGGCAGGATCGTCGCCTCGTGCCCGCGCTCGCGGAGGCGCGCGGCGATGTGCGCGAGCACCGGCCGATCTTCGTCGCTCGCGATGACGATCTTCATCCCGAGCTCACCGTCAGGCGCGTGCGCCAGTCGTTCGGCAGATCGAGGAAGCCGTCGTTGTAGAGCATGTCGTACACCGACTCGCAGATGACCTCGCAGACGTCGCTGAAGATCGAAGGGTCGGCTACGAAGCGCGTCGTCTCCGTACGGAACTGGCCCATGCTGTCGCGCACGCGCGTGAGCATCTCGTCGGCGACGAAGGGCACGAGCCGCTGGAGGAAGCGCCGTTCGAACGCGACGCGGAAGCCGGGGAAGGCGCTCGCGCTGATCTTGTAGCCGCCGAGGGTGCGCGCGTCGGCGAGCTTGGCCTCCTTGACGACCTCCCACGCGAGCTCGCCGAGGATCGGCGGCAGCTCCTGCGTGAAGAACGTCACGAGCGAGTCGTTGAGGTACTTCACGAGCTGGTTCAGCTCGGGCGTCGTGCGCGCGAGGAAGTCGTTCCGCAGCTCCTTGATGAGCTCGGCGAAGCGCTCCTTGGCGCGCTTCTGCACCTTCGGCGAGACGTAGTTGTAGGCGTCGAGCTGGCCGACGACCTGGTGCTGCACCCGCGCGAGCGCGTGATAGAGCGCCTGCTCCGAGTAGCGCATCGCCTTGACCTCGTCGCTCGAGCCGCGGAGCTTCTCGTGCAGCTCGCTCGCGAAGAACGTGCGCGCGAAGCGCTTCGCGACCTCGCCGAGCTTGCGCTCGATGATCGTGGCGAGCTTGCCGGGGCGGAAGATGCGCCCGAGCATCTCCTTCAGGCTCTGGATCAGGTTGATCTCGAGCTGCGCGCGATCTTCGGCGAGCGGGGGCATGCTGCCCGGCTGCTGCGCGCGCGCGGCGGCCTGGAGCCCTTGCAGCTCTTCGATCACCTGCTGCGTCACCGCGTCGAGCTCCGAGTTCGTCTCGAGCTCCGCCTTGTAGTGGATGACCTGCGCCTGGAGCTGCTCGTCGCGGAGCGCGAGCGCGATGTCGGCGAGCGACATCTTCGCGTGCGTCGACATGAACCCTTCGGGCGAGGGCTCGGGCGCGGCGACCTTCTTCATCGGCGGCGCGATCGGCGGCGGAAGTCGGCCAGGCGGCTCGGACATGGCGGGATGATACCCGCCGCCCCTCGACGGCGCCTCATGGATAGCGCCGGCAAAACCTCATTTCTTCGGCGTACGGGAAGAGGTCTTCCTGAACGCCGGCGCGGACGCGCTCTTGCTGGGCGGCCCAGAAGCGCGCGTCGGCGAGATCGGCGTGGAGGCTCATGAAGATGTCGCGCTGCCGCCCCTCGGGGATCAGGAACGTCGGGAACTGCTCGGGGAAGACGTCGTTCTTGTCGACCGAGAACCACGGATCGCTCGACATCTCGTCGTCGTCGTCGCGCGGCCTCGGGATCGTGCGAAACCGGCAGTCGGTGAGCTCGCAGAGCTCGTCGTAGTCGTAGAACACGACGCGCCCGTAGCGCGTGACGCCGAAGTTCTTGAGGAGCAGATCGCCGGGGAAGATGTTCGCGTTCGCGAGCTCGCGGATCGCGTTGCCGTACTCGGCGAGCGCCTCGCGCGTTCGCTCGGCGTCGGCGCTCGCGAGGAAGAGATCGAGCGGCGTGAGGCGGCGCTCGATGTAGAGGTGCTCGACGACGACCTTGTCGCCGGCGATCTCGAGCGCCTTCGGCGCGACGCGCTGGAGCTCGGCGAGGAGCGCGGGATCGAGCCGCGCGCGCGGGAAGGCGACGTGCGCGAACTCGAGGGTGTCGGCCATGCGCCCGACGCGATCGTGCTGCTTGACGAAGTCGTAGCGCTCCTCGACGAGCTTGCGGTCGGCGTCCTTCGGCGGCTCGAACCAGTCGCGGATCACCTTGAAGACGTACGGGTACGAGGGCAGCGTGAAGACGACCATCACCATGCCCTTGGTGCCGGGCGCGAGCACGAAGGTGTCGCTCGAGTGGCGGAGGTGCTGCTGGAGATCGCGGAAGAAGAGCGTTTTGCCCTGCTTTTGCAGGCCGACGAGCGTGTAGAGCTCGGCGCGCGGCTTGGTGGGCGCGATCGACGCGAGGAAGTCGACGTAGGCCGAGGGCACCTCCATGTCGACCATGAAGTACGCGCGCCCGAGGCTGAACACGCGCCCGACGTTGACGTGGTCGAGGAGCACGGTGTCGACGTAGAGCTTCTTGTTCGCGTCTTGCAGGAGCGGCACGACGACGGGGTACGTGCTCGATCCGTTGATGACGCGCCCGACGACGTACGCCGCCTTGTTCCGATAGAACGGCGACTCGAGCACCTGGATCTGGAAGTTCTTGTGGCGCGTCCAGCTCGCGGGGAAGGCCTCGCTCACGGCCTGGCGCGCGTAGCCGAGATCGCGCTCGAGATCCTGGAAGTCGTTGGCGAGCCCGGTCGAGCGCATGACGTCGCGGAACGACTCGGTGAGATCGTTCGTCTCCGGGTAGTAGCAGCGATAGGCGGGCCGCTCGCCCTCGAGGTGCTCGGTCGAGAGCGCCGGCCGGCCGAAGATGAAGTCGTTGTTGTAGTAGCGCCGATCGAGCAGGCGCCGCGCGACCGAGTTGAAGAACGTCTCGGCGCACTCGGGCTGCTTGTGGTCGGCCTCGAGCAGGAGGCCGATGTACTCGATCTTGATGCGCTGCCAGAGCGACTCTTCGCGCCCGGCGCTCGGGAAGCGATGCGTCACCGCCTCGACGGCCTCGCCGACGCGCTGATCGTACATCCCGATGCGCGCGCGGCCGGCTTCGCGCACGGCGGCCCAGTCGGCGCGCTCGAAGCGGCTCTTCGCGTTGAAGCTCGTCTCGCGGAAGAGGCCGTAGTGCTTGTCGAAGCCTTCGAGGATCGCCTGCGCGATGTCGGTGCTGAGGGTCATCGCGCCGCCCGCGCGCCGAAGAGCGCGTCGTAGTCGCCCGCGGGCGCGACGGTGACCTCGATCGACAGCTCGTGCGCGCCTCCGCCGAGCAAGACGCCGCGGAGCGGGATCACGTCGTCGTAGTCGCGGCCCCACGCGAGCGTCACGTGCTCGAGCGACGGGAACGTGGCGTTGGTCGGATCGGCGTCGACCCACCCGTGATCGGGGCAGTACACCGACACCCACGCGTGCGACGCGTCGGCGCCGACGAGGCGCGCTCGGCCCGGCGGCGGCTTCGTGAGGAGGTATCCGCTCACGTACCTCGCCGCGAGCCCGAGCGAGCGGAGGCACGACAGCATGAGGTGCGCGAAGTCTTGGCACACGCCTCGGCGCCGTTCGAACACCTCCATCACGGGGGTCGACACGGTCGTCGCCGCCGGATCGAACGCGAAGTCGTCGTGGATGCGATGCATGAGCGCGCGCACGCACGAGAGCAGCGGCGCGCCCGGAGGGAAGCAGGCGCTCGCCCACGCGGCGAGCTCGCGTTTGTTGCGCACGCGCGTCGACTCGAACGAGAAGCGCGTGGCGTCGAGATCGGCGGGCGCGAGGCGGCGGCCCGCTTGATAGGCGAGGCGCGCGCGCACGTCGTCCCACGCGGGGGAAGAGGCGTCGTCGGGGTACGCGCGCGCGGTGACGTCGACCCACGATTCGGCGCGCACCGAGAGCGCGTCGTGGCTCTCTTCGATGAGCAGCGAGGTGAGCGGGTTGCCGAACGCGTCTTCGGCGATCGCGAGGGTCTGCGCGTTGGGCGTGACGTCGAGGGAGTGACGGAGGCAGCGCTGCCACGGCATCGCGCGCGGCGCGAGGTGCACGATCTGGCGCGACACGCCGACGGGGTGCTCGTACTCGTAGCGCGTCTCGTGGACGACGAAGTAGCTCGCGGTCGTCATCGCACGCGCGCTCCGTCGCCGGCGTGCGTGAAGAAGCGCCGCTGGAGCTCGTCGGAGACGCCGTACGCCGCTTGCTCGATGCGGCCCGCGAGCTCGGCGAGCGCGGCGCAGGCGGCCGTGAGCGCCTCGCCCGACTCGGGCTCGAAGCCGCCGAGCGGAACGCGCGCGAGCTCTTCGGCGAGCGGCCGGATCATGTCGATGCGCGCCTGGTCGCCGAGCTCGGCGGCGGCGCGCTCGAGGGTGATCGTGAGCTCGCGCATCTGGAACGCGACCGAGTGCGGGTTCGTCTCGTCGAAGACGACGAGGTGCACGACCGGCATGAGCTCCGGCGCGCGCCGGTATCGCGCGCGGAACGTGACGATGCTGTTGGCGGCCTCGAGCAGCCACTCGAGCGAGTCGACGCGCGCTTCGTCGGGCAGCTCGAGGACGCGCGCGACGATCGCGGAGATGTCGGCGAGCCGCTCGAGGCGCCGGCCGACGAGCAAGAACTGCCAGCTCTCGTCGCGCGTCATGTCGTCCATCGCGAAGCCGGCGAGCGAGACGCACGCGAGCATGATCTCGTCGATCGACTCGAGCGCGGCGCCGACGCTCGCCTCGGGGCCGCGGAGGCGCTGAGGCAGTCGATTGAAGACGTGCCAGTTGTCGGTCGACATGCGCTCGCGCACCTGGCTCGCGCAGCCGTGCAGGCGGAGCACGTTCGCCGCGAGCCCGCGCGGCACCGCGGGATCGACGGCGGCGGTGACGAACGAGACGGTCTCGTCGTCGGCGTCGACGAGGACGCGCAGGCGCTCGCCCACGGTCGTGAGCGTGCGCAGCGCGGGCACCGACTCCGGCGCGGCGTCGGCGATGCGCACGAGCGCGGCGCGGAAGAGGCGCGCGAGCGCCTCGCAGCGCTCGGCGTAGCGCCCCATCCAGAAGAGGTTTTCGCCGACGCGCGACGCGATGTCGACGGCGCTGCGGGTCACGTCTTCGAGGCCGAGGCGCGGCCTCCGCAAGGGGATGCGCGTGACGGGCCGGCCCGCGAGCGTCCACGTGTCCTTGCTCGCGCCTCCCGACTGCATCGACACGACGTCGCCGTCGTGCTGCGCGACGCGCGCGAGCGCGCCCGGCATCACGAGGTATCCGTTCGGCGTCGCGACGGCGAAGACGCGGAGCGTCGTGGCGCGCGGCACCATGAGCCCGCTCTCTTCGGCCCACGTCGGCGCCTGCGAGAGTCGAACCCACTCTTGCGCGATGTACGCGTGCGACTGCTGCTGGAGGCGATCGACGAGCGCGGCCTTGCTCGCGGCGTCGAGGCTGTGGCCGAAGACGGGCTCGATGCGCATCGACGGATACGCGGGCTTGATGACGAGCTCGTCGAGGTGCGCGAGCACGTACTCGAGCGCGGGGGCCTCGCCGCACCACCACGTCGCGATCGAAGGGATCGCGAGCTTCTCTCCGAAGAGGCGCTCGGAGAGCGCGGGGTAGAAGCCCGCGAACGCGCCCGTCTCGAGCACGGCGCTGCCGAGCGCGTTGGCGATCACGACGTTGCCCGCGCGCACGGCGTGGAGGAGCCCGGGGATGCCGAGCGCCGAGTCGGCGCGCAGCTCGAGCGGATCGCAGTAGTCGTCGTCGAGCCGCCGCAGGATCGCGTGCACGCGGCGGAGGCCGCGGAGCGTCTTCAGGTACACCGACGTGCCGCGCACGGTGAGATCTTGGCCCTCGACGAGCGGGAAGCCGAGGTGGCGCGCGAGGAACGAGTGCTCGAAGTACGTCTCGTTGTACGGACCGGGCGTGAGGAGCACGGCGAGCGGCGCTTCGCCGTCGGTCGCGTCGACCGGCGAGAGGCGCAGGAGCGCGTCTTGGATCGCGTTGAAGAACGGCGCGAGCGGCTCGACGTGCATCTCGCGGAACGCGTCGGGGAACGCGCGCACGAGCGTGATCCGGTTCTGGAGCGCGTAGCCCGCGCCCGAAGGGCCGCGCGTGCGATCGGCGAGCACCCACCATCGCCCGTCGGGCGATCGCGCGAGATCGGCGGCGTAGACGTGCATCGAGACGCCGTCGCGCGGCGTGATGCCGGTCATCGGCCAGAGGAAGCTCCGCTGCCCGTAGACGAGCGCGGGCGGGATGAGGCCCTCGGCGATGAGCTTCTGCGGGCCGTAGAGATCGCCGAGCACCGCGTTGAGCAGGCGCGCGCGCTGCGCGACGGCGGCGGAGATGCTGCGCCACTCGTCGGCCGAGAGGATGAACGGCAAGACGTCGAGCTCCCACGGGCGGCTCGCGCCTTTGGGATCGGCGTAGACGTTGTACGTCACGCCGTCGGACACGATGGCGTCGGTGACGAAGCGATGGCGCCGCGACATCGTCTCGGGCGGCAGCGATCCGATGTGCGTCAAGAACGTGCGCCAGTGCGGGCGCGGGATCATGATCTCGTCGACCATCTCGTCGTAGCGCGAGGCCGACGGCTCGTATCGTGAGAGGAGGCTCTCCGTCATGGCCGGCGCATGTCGAGCGTGAACGGGAAGTCCGGGCTCGACGAGAACGGAGGAGGATCGACTTTCCGCGGCGTGTGCCCGAAGCGGAAGAAGCGCGCGCGGCGGCGGCCCTCGGCCTCGAGCGCGTTGACGGGGTGCGTGTCGTGCGCGCGCCCGCCCGGGTGGCTCACGTGATAGCGGCAGCCGCCGAGGCTTCGCTTCAGCGATCGATCGACGAGATCGAACGTGAGCGGCGCGTGGACCTCGATGTGCGGGTGCAGGCAGCGCGGCGGCTGCCACGCGCGGAAGCGCACGCCACAGGCGAGCTCGCCGTTCGTTCCGGTGGGCCGGAGCGGCAGCGTTCGCCCGTTGCACGCGATCGCGAAGCGCTCGGGCGGCATGCCCGAGACCTTCACCTGCAAGCGCTCGAGCGACGAGTCGACGTAGCGCGCGGTGGCGCCCGCGGCGACGTCTTCGCCCATCACGTGCCAGGGCTCGAGCGCGCCGCGGAGCTCGACCTCGACGCCGCGCGCGGAGAAGTCGCCGTAGATCGGGAAGCGCATCTCGAAGTGCGGCCGAAACCAGTCGGCGCGCAACGGGTAGCCCGCCTCGCCGAGCTCGGCGATCACGTCTTCGAAGTCTTGCCACACGAAGAGCGGCAGCATGAAGCGATCGTGGAGCTCGTTGCCCCATCGCGCGAGGCGTTCGGGCGCGTACGGCGCTCTCCAGAAGCGCGCCACGAGCGCGCGCAAGAGGAGCTGCTGCGTGAGGCTCATGCGCGCGTGGGGCGGCATCTCGAACGCGCGGAGCTCGACGAGGCCGAGGCGCCCCGTGGGCCCGTCGGGCGAGTAGAGCTTGTCGATGCAGATCTCGGCGCGGTGCGTGTTGCCCGTCACGTCGATGAGCAGATCGCGGAACAGGCGATCGACGAGCCACGGCGGCGCTTGTTCCTTCGGCGTCTTGCGCGACAGCTCGCGGAACGCGATCTCGATCTCGTACACCGAGTCGTTGCGCGCCTCGTCGATGCGCGGCGCTTGCGACGTCGGCCCGAGGAACTGCCCCGAGAAGAGGTACGAGAGCGAAGGGTGCTGGTGAAAGTACGCGATGAGGCTTCGGAGCAGATCGGGCCGCCGCAAGAACGGCGAGTCGTCGGGCGTGGCGCCGCCGAGCACGACGTGGTTGCCGCCGCCGCTGCCGACGTGGCGCCCGTCGAGCATGAATTTTTCGGTGCGGAGGCGCGAGAGGCGCGCGTCTTCGTAGAGATCGACCGTCGTCGCGACGAGCTCGTTCCAGCTCGACGCGGGGTGAACGTTGACCTCGATGACGCCCGGATCCGGCGTCACGCTGAGGCGC
>JAHBWD010000062.1 GCA_019637175.1 Labilithrix sp.
GGGAAGCCCGGAGACGGACATGACCTGCTCGGGCATGCTGCCGACGGGCTTGAGCGCGTACCCTGGGAAGCCGTAGACGAAGACGCTCCCGTTCATCCGCGCGACCACCGAGGTCCCGTCGGCGATCCCGATCGTCGCGATGTCGGCGTCGGGCGCGAGGGTCGGCTTCGCCGCGGTGGGGAAGCAGTCGCAACCCCCGGGCGGCGCGCGCCCGATCATCCAGAACTTCCCCGAGCCCCAGCACGACAGCTCGTTCGACGCGAGCACCGCGCAGACGCCGAGGTTACCCCCTTGCGGCGCGGCGGTGATGAAGCGTGCCGTCGAGATCCCCTCCACCTCGACGGGCGCGACGGAGGTCTCCGCCGTCGACAGCCCCGCCCCGAGCTGTCCGACGTCGTTGCTGCCCCAGCAGTAGACCGCGCCGCTCTGGAGGCGCGCGCACGTCACGCCTTGCTCTTCGCTGCCTCCCACGGCGACCTGCACCGCGCGATCGGGGAGACCGGTCACCAGGACCGGCGTGGCGTTGCAGCTCACGCCGTCGCACATCTCGTCGCTCCCCCCGTGGCCGAGCTGGAGCTGCGCGTTCGATCCCCAGCAGCTCACGGCGCCCGTGGCGTGCACGACGCAGGCCCACGCGTCGCCGACGGCGACGCTCTTCGCGTCGGTGATCCCGTCGACGCGCATCGGGCGCCGCGAGCACGGCCGCGCACCGGCGCATGTCTCCGGAGCGGTCGCGGCGCCGAGCTGCTTCCGATGGTTTGAGCCCCAACAATAGACCGAGCCGTTCGCGACGACGATGCACGTCGACGAGTTGCCCGCCGCGATGTCGACGATCGCGGTGCCGGGAGCCCGAACGGCGCCGTCCGAGCCGCCGTCCTCCGGAGTCGCGTCCGTGGTCGCCGCGTCCGGCGCAGGCGTAGGGTCGTCGGGGGCTTGATCCAGAAGCGTGCCGCACGCCATCGCGCAGACGACGGCGATCACGAAGAGGGGGCGGACGAGCGAGCTCGGCGCGAAACGGCCCATCTTCGAGAGCGTATCGCATCCCCCTCGGCGCCGTAGCGCCGAACGCCGCGCGTGCCGTCGCGCCGAGGCGTGCCGACCGAGAGCGCGCGTCGACGACGGTCCATCCGCTGATGTGAGCGTGTGCGAAGAAGCGTCCACGCGAGCCTATACGCGACCGCCCAGGAATCTCTACACTGCGGCGCGTGGACCCCTCCTTCAGCTACTCGTTTCGCGTCGCGGCGTGCGACCGATGCGGCGCGCCACATCAGGCCGCCATCGCCGCCGGGGGCTTCGCCTGCCACTTCTGCAACGCGCAGAACATGCTCGCGGTCCGCAGCGAGGTCGTCGTCGCGCTTGGCCGCGCGCCGCTCGGGGAGGCGGAACGAATCGCGCGCCTTCGCGCGCAGGATGGCAAGCCGCTCCTTCCACCGCCGAACCTCTTGCACCTGATGCCGAGCGGGCAGCTCGCGGAGTGGAAGGTCGAGGAGGCGGTCTCGATTTGGAACGGCGCGCGGCAAACGCTTCGGACGAACCCGAGCGACTTCGACGCCGCGGAGCGCTTGCTGTTTCTCTCGATGGTGATCGCGCAGCACTTCAAGAGCAAGGGCGACAAGCTCCGCCAGCGATCGCTGCTCGAAGGAGCGCTCGATGTGGCGACGCTGCCCCGCCATCGGCAGGTCCTTCGTGGATTTCTCACGCGCGCGGCCGTGCTCGCGGAAGATCTCGAGGCGGCCGAGGCTTGGCTCGCACCGTGCGATCCGTCGTCGGACGATCTGTCGATGGACAGCGAGTGGCGTTTCTCTCGCGCGTTCATCGACACCGCGAAGGGCAATTTTCAGAACGTCCTCGTGGTGCTCGGACGAGGCGCGAACGACGTGCCGATCGAGGACGCGGCCGATGACGTCTGCACCGTCTTGCGCGCCAACGCTTTCGAGCGCTTGGGGCAGGTCGACGTCGCGACGGCTCTCCTACGCGAGCGCTTCAGCACGGGCGGCGACTCGAGGCAGACGATCCAGCGCGTGATCGAGAGCTACCCGCAATGGCAGCTCTGCGCGCAGAGCCATCCGCAGGCGTCGGCAGTGTTCGCGACGACCGCGGGCGCGGAGGCTGCGAGTCGATCGAGCGGCGGTCTTCACTACGTCTTCATTCCACTCGGCGTCCTCTTGATACTGGGTGGCCTCGCGCTCCTCGCGGCCGGAATCACCGCCTTCTTCGCCGACGATCCTCTCTTCCACGACGACCGCTGGGGCTATCTCGGCCGCGGCGTCGCCGTCGCGCTCCTCGGCTTGCTCTTCGCCGTCATCGGCTTCGCGACCAAGGCGAGCGCCGACAAGACGAAGTGGCTCCACCTGAACGGTCTTCGAGCGGCGGGGCAAATCACGGGCGCGGCGCCGACCGGTACGCGCATCGGAAACATCCCGGTGATCCGGTACACGCTCGTCGTGAGCTTGCCCGGCCGTGCGCCCTACGAAGCGAGCACGTCGCATGTCGGTCGAAGCGCGCTCGGCGTGCTCAGCGGAACGGTCGCGCTCCGCGTGCACCCGGAGAATCCGCACGAGCTCGTCATCGAGGGCGACGGCTAGCGCGCACGCGTTGCAGGCGCGCTCACGCGCTGCAATGCTCACCTCGCCCGTCACTCGACCATCAGAGACGACGCCGAGAGGAGCCCGCCGGAGTCGTAGTCGCATCCCCGGTGTCGCCGCGTGAGGCTCGACGGTGATACGCAAACAGGCATGGGTGGAGTATCGCTGACGCTGCCGTTGGAGAATGCGCCGCACGACCACGCGCAGCGCAGAGCGATGCAGGAAGACGTGTGGCGCGTGATCCGCGCGCGCCTCGAGAGCTATCTGCAGAAGCGATCGAGCTGGGACGTCATCGGCAACTATCTCTCGGACGAGCAATACGACGGCTTCGCCAAAGGCCGATGGGCGTGCGGCCCCGAGGCGATGTTCTTCGTGTTCAACGACGCCGCGGGCCTTTGCTATCGCGAGATGTACCTCTCCGAGCACTGGTCGCTGCTCGCCGCGCTCGACGTCTGGGATCGCCTCGACGAGATCGTGAAGACGAACGGCGCCACCTTGAAGAAGCCGGAGCTCGGGCTCGCCGCGCTCGCGATGACCAGCAGCGGGTGTCACGACGTGGTCTTCCAGGGCGAGGCCGCGCCGGAGCTCGCGGCGCTGCTCGGCGCCGGGCAAGAGCGCGTGTTCTTTCACAGCGGGACGAAGCTCGGCTACGCGCGCAAGGCCGACGCGCCGAGCGACGAAGACACCTTCCTCGTCTGGAACGAGTCCTTCGCGATCTCGACGCTGCCTCCTCCCGAGCGCGAGCGCGTGAAAGATCTGATGCGGCGCGGCCTCTGCGCGTGCGAGCCGTGCCAGGCCCTCAGGAAAAGGCTGAAGCTCGAGCTCGCGCCGGAGGCGAAGAAGGGCGCGCCCAAGCCGAAGAAGCCGCCGAAGCCGCTCGCGGACGCGCCCCGAGCCGCGGTGAGCTGGATGGATGCGCCGATCGTACTCCGCCCGGATCCGAAGACGCTGAAGGCCGATCCCGCGAGCGCGGTGGTGCTCGATCTCTCGCCGCACTACGCCACGAAGGTGTCGCCGGCGGTGCTCAAGGCGCTGCCGTCCTATCCCGTGCAAGCGCTCGGCTTTCGCGATCACGGCCTCCGCGCGGTGCCTCCGGAGGTCTCGAAGCTGAAGGACCTCACGATCGTCTCCTTCAAAGGCTGCAAGATGAAGACGCCGATCGGCGAGGCGCTCCTGCCGCTCGAGCAGCTTCGCGCGATCGATCTCCAAGGCAACTACTTCGACAAGCTCTACGAGGGCATCCGCCTGCCGGAGGGCCTCGAAATCCTCGACGTGGACGACTGGAAGGGCCCGCTGCCGCCAGACGTGCTGAAGATGAAGAAGCTCCGCCACCTGAGCCTGCGGCGACTCGCAGAAGTTCCGAAGGAGCTGGGCGAGCGCCCAATCGAGTCCGTGGCCGAGCCGTGGCCCCACTTGACGACGCTCGACCGCGGCATGCTCGCCGGATGGACGCTCCGCTACTTCGAGCCCGCGACCGTCGACTTCCCTCCGCTCCCGCACGTCGAGACGGTCAGCTTCTCCGGCGTGCGGATGCAGGCGCTGCCCGAGGTGCTCACGAAGCTACCGAAGCTGCGCATCCTGTACATGTGGAACGATCATCTCGAGGGCCTCCCGGAGTGGTTCGCGGAGCTGCCGCTCGAGGTGCTCGTGCTCGCGAGCACTGCGATCGGGAAGAACCCGGCCGCGTTCGAGGCGATCGAACGAATGACGAAGCTCCGCGTGCTCGCGCTCATTCCCCACCGCGCGAAGGCGCTGCCGCTCGATCTCTCGCGGCTTCAGTCGCTCGAGACCTTCACGCTCTCGAACTTCGAAGGGATCGCATGGGCCGACTTCCCGCGCGGTCTGGGCGATCTGCCGAAGCTGAAGCGATTCTTCTATACGAGCGGACACCCGTTCGCCGACGCAGAGCGGGAGAAGCTCGCGCAGGCGGTGCCTTGCGCCGAGCTCAATCCGAACGTGTTCCGTTGCATCGAGCCGGTGTCGTTGCACCGCGGACTTCTGCCGAAGACGGCGCCCGAACGGCTCCTCGCACGGCTCTCCGATGAGTACTTCGTGGATCTGGCGGGAGCTGAGGTCGAGGCGTTGATCGCGCCTCACTCCACCATCACGACGGCGTAGACGACGGCACGAGACGAGACGCTCACGTCGACGAGAAACGACGCCGAGAGGAGCCCGCCGGAGTCGTAGTCGCATCCCCGATGTCGCCGCGCGCTCTCGGGCGCGTACCACCTTCGATCGTTGGTTCCCACGAGCGCGTGAGCGACCGGCCCGGAGGACACCTTCTCGAGCCGGCACGGGAGCCGCGACTCGAGCACCGGCAGATCGACGGGATCGAGCTCGAAGCGCACTTGCACCATGCTGTGCTGAAAGCCCGTCTCGAACTTGCAGTAGCTCTTCACAGTGCGGGGCAGCTCGAGATCGAGAGGGTCGAGCGTCTTCGGCGGCGGAACGACGAGGTCGTCGCACGCACGAAGGGGCGGGGCGGCCTTCTCGATCTTCCTCGGCGAGCTCGCAGGAGCGGTCGACCCGTCGGGAACGTGGACAGGTTGATCCCCCGGGAGCTCCGTCGAGTGGCACGCGGCAAGGAGGAGGCTCAGCGCGAGAGGCGCTGCCGTGCGTCTTGAAACCGGCTTCGAAGGGCGTCGAACGAAGGCATGCGAAGGCATGCACGTGAGACGCCCCGGAGCGGCGATCTCATCGGCCGCTCGCGCCCGCGCCGCGACCGCTCGCAGGGGAAACGAAAAACTCTGGGACGCGCGTCGAGGCTGCGTGTCAACGAGGTGAGAGGCGGACGAGCCCCTCCACTTCCGGAGTTTTCACCATGAAGAACATGTACTTGGTTGGCCTCGGCGTCCTGCTCTCGATGTCCACCGCCTGCGCGGCCGAGACGGATCACCCCGCTCCCGCGGACAGCCGCGGCTACGCGCCCGGCCCGAACCCGAATCCGGGCTCGCGAATCGGCATGGCGAACCCGGCCTCGGTCTACTGCGCGTCGCTCGGGTACGCCGCCGAAGACGAGACCTGCACGTTCCCCGACGGAACCTCCTGCGAGCAGTGGTCGTTCTTCCGCGGCGAGTGCGGCGAGGGGCACTCGACGCGCGAAGGTCTGAGCGCCGCGAGCGGGCCGTCGGACTTCGTCGCGAGCAACCTGAGCAACGCAGGAATGTGGGTCACGATCTACAACACGTTCGGCCGCATCGTCGCCTCGGGCTGCGTCGAGCCGAACAAGATGGTGATCTTCGGCGGGCTCCTGCCGGTGCTCCCGCACGAGGTGCGCCTCGAGCTGACGACGTTCGGGAACTGTCAGGGCCAGGTGTTCCGGCAGCTCTGGCTCACGGTCTCGATCGGAGCCTTCGGCAACGGCTGGTTGGATTCGAAGTACGAATGGCACGGCAGCTTGATCCCGCCGATCCCTTCGCGCGCGAGCGCGACCGCCGAGGACGACGAGACCGCTCGATGAGCGATCAGGCGAGGCGGATCTCGATGGCGCTCGACTTCACGAGCGTCTGAGCGCCGACCCGCTGCGGAGTCTCTCAGCGGGCGCCGCCGTCTCGCTTGCCACCTTTCCCCTTGCCGCCTTTGCCGCCTTTGCCGCCTTTGCCCTTTCCGCCTTTGCCGCCTTTGCCGCCTTTGCCGCCTTTGCCGTTGCCGCCTTTGCCCTTCCCGTCGTCGTTCTTTCCGCCTTTGCCCTTTCCGCCTTTGCCGCCGTCGCCCTTGCCTTTGCCTTTTCCGCCTTTGCCTTTGCCGCCCTTGCCCTTGTCGTCGTCGCTCTTCCCGCCGTCGCTCTTTCCGCCTTTGCCCTTTCCGCCTTTGCCCTTTCCGCCTTTGCCCTTTCCGCCTTTGCCCTTTCCGCCGTGACCCTTACCGGGCCGTCCGTCGCCGGGCGTGATGATGATGACGACCGGGCGTCCGTCCTTGTCGCCCTCGACGGTGCCTCTTCCGTCGCCTCCGCCGCTCGCGTCGTCGGACTCGTCCTCGTCTTCGTCCGCGTCGTCGGACTCGTCCTCGTCTTCGTCCGCGTCGTCGCCGTCGTCGATCTCTTCGTCCTCTTCGTCGTCTGCGCCGTCGCCTTCGTTCTCGTCGTCGGCCGACTCTTCGTCGCTCACGTCGTCGTCGACGCCGCCGTCGCCCACGTCTGCGGACGGCTCGTTCTCCGCCTCGTCGGCGGTGACGGAGTCTTTGGTGGTCGCGTTCAGATCCCCCGTTCCCACGCTACCTCCGCACGCGACGGCGAAGGCAAGGACGGATGCAATGACGATCGAGCCGCGGCTCGCACAAGCGCTGAACATGATTCCTCCGATCGATCGGAGCCCCGTGCGATCTCGCGTCCGCCGCGTCCCCCATGGCTGAGCTAAGGTCAAAAGGACTCTTTCACCCAAGAGACCCGCGAGCGCCTCGCAAAGCAATCACAATCGACCCGCTTTAGCTTCGATATTCCTGAGCTTTCTAGGCAAGCTCGCATCCCTTCGCCGGATGCGGCGACCGGACCGATCCGCTCGCGCGCTCCTCTGATTATCCATGTGCGCATGGCGCACCGACGTCGTGTTCCGTGGCCCTGGGCGATCGTCTTCGGCGTCGCCGCGTGCACGTCGTCGTCGTCGTCTTCCGACGGCGACGGCGACGCAGGCGAAGGCGATCGGCCGCGCGGCGACGGTCCCCGCGACGGATCGTACACCTCGCTCGGCGAGAGCGACGCTGGCGCGGACCGCACGGTCGCCCCGGCCGACACGTGCGCCGGCGGCAAGCCGAGCTACGACCTCGACGGCGATCGGATCGTCGACGCCGATCAGAACCGGCTGACGAACGGCAACTTCCACACGAGCACGAAGGGCTGGACCGCTTCGTCACCCTCGACGTCGACGGTGACGTGGAGCGGCGCGCACGAGAGCCTCTGCGCGGGTACGTCCGGCACGCTCGAGCTCGTGAACCAGAGCACCGACGGAAGCGACGTCGACGTGCGCCAGTGCGTGAAGTTCCCCGGCAACGCCGAGTACGGCATCGCGGCGCGCGGCTTCGTGGCGGAGGATCAGCCGGCAGGGACGACCGGCGCGCTCGCGGTCGCGTGGTTCTCCGACGAGAGGTGCACCGCGCTCATCCGCGCATCGCGTGACATCGTGCTCGCGCCGTCGCCGGGCACGTGGGCCTCGGGGGGAAGGGTCGAGAAGTCGCCGGCCGACGCGCGCTCGGCGCTCGTCACCCTCAGCGTGAAGGGCGACACGACGGCGGAGCGGAGGGTCGAGTTCGACGACGTGCTCCTCCGTTGAAGACGCTCGGACGGGAGAGCTGCCGACGCGATCGGTCCTTGGCTCGACCTGGCACATTCGACGCTCTGGAGCCCCGGTAATTGGGGGTCGAGCACGCGGCACTCTGCTTGCAACCTGCACGCACGAGGGAGGCCCCATGAGAGTGAAACGAGCGCTGGCTGCTGCGCTGTCAGCCGCCGTCTACGTCGGCTGCGGTGGCTCGAGCACGGCGGAGTCGTGCGACGCGGCGCGCAACGAGTTCGATGCGTGGCGACGCAACCGTCTCGCCGAACCGACCGCCCTCCAATGCACGGTCGACGACGACTGCGTGATCGAGACGCTCGACAACGCGTGCGCCGGCGACTGCGGGACGCCGGTGGCGAAGGCGGCGCGAGCGGCGATCAAGAGCGACGTGGTCGCGTACGGGAACGCCAACTGCGCGCCCTGCACGGCCGCGCCGCTGGCGTGCCCGGAGTACCCACGCTACGCGAAGTGCGACAACGGCAAGTGCGCGAACCGGTGAGACGCTCGATGCGCGCGCGCTCGTCCGGCGCGCGCGCGCGCGCGGCGAGACGCACGGATCCGCGGGAAATCGCGCTCGCTCGAGCGGGCACGCGGGTTGCTGTTCGCCGCGGCATGAAGACGACGTCCCTCGCGCTCCTCGTTGCCCTCGGTCTCAGCGCCTGCGCCGTCGACAGCGCGTCGCCCGTCGACGATCCCACGACGACCAGCCAGGCGTTCACGCGCGCGGGCGGGGCCGTCGGCGCGATCGGAGATCTCCCCCTCGCGGTCGATCCGGGAGCGCCGCCGCCGGCGACGCCCGTCACGCCCGCGGCGCAGGGCAGCCTCGTGCGAATCAAGAGCGCGGAGCTGGACCAGATGCTCGTCGACGCTCTCCAGGGGACGCGCATCGTCATCGACACGACGCGCACGTCGCCGACGATCTACGACGACTTCTACCACTGCTCCTACCCGAACCAGGCGATCCGGGATTCGCTCATGGCGGAGTGCGTGCGCATGGTGGGCACGGCGCGCTCGCGGTGCCTCAAGGAGGTGAACGACGAGCACCCGAACATCAAACAGTGCGGCGTCGTCTCCGGGCCGTTCCACAGCTACATCGACTTCGGCGCCGTCGCCGAGTACGCAGGCGCGGAGGACGTCGGCTTCCAGGGCATCGAGACGATGTATCGCGACGCGACCGGGCCGGGCGGCGTCACCCTCGACATCAACTACGTGCGCGCGACCGTCAACGCGCAGACCACGCGAGCGTGGTTCACGGGCGAGGCGCAGAACCGCGCGACCGCGAACGTCTCGCTCACGCTCCAGAGCAATCAGCCGACCATCAAGTGCGTTCACTCCGCGCTCGGGTGCCCCGACATCGAGCTGACGAACATGAAGCTGACCGCTTCGCTGAGCGGCATCAAGCCCGTCGTCGGAGATGGGACGAAGCTCGGGTTCGACAAGGTCGTCGCCAAGCTCGACTTCAACCGCAACCTCAACAACGTGCCCGACGGGCTCGTGACGATCTTCCTCGACGTCGACGAGCTCATTCGGAACAACGTCGCGAAGCACGTCGAGCGTGCCCTCGGCCTCGAGGCGTCGCGCAACGCCCTGAACAAGACACTGACGGAGCTCGCGAAGCGGAAGGCGAAGGAGAGGAACGGCTCGATCGGCATCGATTGGTTCTACGGCGCGTGGTTCGAGGGAACCGACACGCTCGTCGTCGACTACCAGCCCTGCCCGCGCATGGGCTGCGGCATCGTCGGCCCAGTCAACGGCGCGAAGCTCCCCTGACGCGAGGTCCTTCGACGATCACGTCGACGCGATCGACGCTTCGCGCTCGACCGAACGCGCGAAGTGCGTGGCGAGCGTCACGAAGAAGAAGGCCGCGAAGAGCATGGGCGTGTGGCCGGTGAACCATGATGCGGGCGTCTCGACCGTGCTCCGGTGGGCATCCGTACGGTAGAGGGCTGCTCCGGCCGACAGGAGCAGAGAGCACGCGCCGAGATACAGCGAGCCTCGCACCTTCCTGACCGCGTGCGCCGCGGCGGGGACGTTCGGAAGCAGGAGCGCCATCCCACTGAGCGTGAGCGCCGCGCCCACGAAGCCGATCTCACGCAAGACGAACGGCCGCGCCCCCGCGCTGGCAAAGACGGAGGCCACCGCAGAGAGCGCGGCGACCCCCGAGCCGATCGTCAGCGCCCACGAGCTCGCCTCGGCGTGCCGGCGACGCGCGCGCTCGACGAGCGCGAAGAACGCCACCATGCCCATCGCGAAGGTCGTCGATCGACTCGACCCGCAATCCGCGAGGAGCACGAACCCGAGCTCATCGCTCGCGCGGCTCGCGATGGCGAACGTGCAAGCGAGCAACGCGCCGATCGAAGTCCGCCAATGGTCGAACGTACCGGCGTCGAGCACGCTCGGCTCCGGGCGCGTCGTCGAGAGAGGCGCCTCTTCGTCGAGAAAAGGGCGCCTCCGCACCGCGGACGCGACCATGGCAAAGGCGGCGGTGAAGCCGGCGAGCATGACGAGCTCGGTGAGCGCGAGCGTGTAGATCGGCAACGGACCGACGCTGAAGCCTGCGCGGTGTCCGCGCAGCAGCTCGTCGAGGCTCGCGTGGGTCAGCGTCGCTCCGAACGCCGCCGCGACGACCGGTAACCAGCGCGGGAGCGCGAACCGCCGCATCGCCGCGACGACGATCCCGGCGAGCGAGAGGAAGAGGAGGAGGCGACCGATCGACGATCCGAAGAGCGACCACCCCGGCCCGGACGCATCGACGTGCTCGCCGGCGGGACTCGGCCACCGCTCGGCGAGCGTCGCGATGAGCCAGCCGACGAGCGCGAACCGCGCGAAGAGGTGCGAGCGCGTCCCCGGGACGGGCCGCCACGCACAGAGTGCTGCGGCGACGACGAGCGACGCGTCGACGACCCCCGCGTAGAGAGCGCCGACGAAGAGAGCGCCGCGAGAGGAGCGATCAAAGAGCGTGACGGCATGAGCGACGAACCACATCGACGCGGCGATCGCGATCGCACACGTCGCCGCAGAGAGCGCGATGGCGACGATCCTCGGACGGGCGTCGCGCTCCGGCATCGCGCGAGCAGAGCGTCGATACGGCTGGAGATCCCCCACGCCCCAAAGCGTATCGGCTCGCGAACGAGCCGCAAGAGCGCCCTCGCTGAATCGGCCGCATGCACGCGTCAATCTGCGCCGTCGACGACGCTCGGGTCGATCGCGCGCGCGCGCGCGCGGAGCGCGGCGACGCCCGCGTGGTCGCCGCGCTCCTCGAGCGCGGCGATCGCGCTCGTGACCGCGCTCCGGTAGCGCGCCTTCCAGACGAGCATGGCGCGCGCGTCCGCCGGGAGCGACTCGAGCCGATCGAGGCGCGCGCGGAAGTCGTCGGCCGGCAGGAGCTCGAGCTCGAACGTCGCGCGGCGCAGGCGCTCGAGGGTGAGGCGACGCGCGTCCGAGACGTCGGGGCCCACGAGGTATTGCCCGAGATCGTCGCGAGCCCCGAGCGCGCTCTCGAGAATCGGCGAGAAGCGGGCTTCGGTGGTCCCGATCTGCCGCGCCGCGCGAAACTCGAGCACGGGTCGATCGTCGACCAAGACGGACGCTCCCGCCGTCCATCGCCGGAGGCCGTGCGGCCCGAGCAGCAGATGGAGCACGAGATCCTCTGCGGTGCGGGCCGGCAGCGGCGCGATGTCGGCGAGGAGGCGACGTTCGACGAGACGCCGGTCGAGCGTCTCGAGGGAGAGCGCGAAAGGAGCGTCGGAGAGCAGGAGCACGCCGTCTCTCCCCGCCAGCCAGAGCGACGCGCTCGGGAAGACGTCGAGGGCGGTGCGGACCATCGCGCGCGTCTCTTCGAGGCCCTGACCGTAGAAGGGGATCCACTGAGCGACGACGCCTCCGGGCGTGAGGATCGCTCGCGCCTCCACGTAGAACTCGCGTGAGTAGAGGTTCGAAGTGCCCGCGGTCCACGCCTGGAGCGGCTCGAGGACGATGAGGTCGTAGCGCGACGGCGCCGCGCGCATGAAGGTCCGACCGTCTTCGACGTGGACGTGGACGCGCGGATCGTCGAGCAGCCCGCCGTTCACCCGATCGAACCAACGCCGCGACAGACGCACGACGCCGGGATCGATCTCGACACAGTCGAAGTGCGCGCCGCCGTGGCGCAGCGTGGCGGCGAACGTCTGTCCGGTCCCGAGCGCGATCCCGAGCGCGCGCTTCGGATCGTCGACGAAGAGCCCGGGCAGCAGACCGAAGACTCGGTGAGGTCCCGCCGATCCGGCGACCCAGAACGAGTTGATCCAGAGGCGACGCTCCCGCGCTTGGTCCTCGGTGACCATCACGTGGCTGGTCACCCCCTCGTGAAAGTCGAGGATCGACGCGCCCGCGGGGAGCTTGCGGCGATAGATGTCCTGCGGCACGTCGTGGGTGAAGTAGAGGCCGGCGCACGCTGCGCCCGCGAGGACGAGCGCCGGACCTCGCGCTCTCTTCGACGAGAGGAGCAACGCGATCGAGAGCGCGGCGAGCTGGAGCACGATCACGGCGGCCTTGATCCCGAGGACGGGGATCAGGACGAAGCCGGCCGCGAGGCTGCCCGCGACGCTGCCCGCGACGTTCACCGCGTAGAGCCGACCGAACGCTCGCGCCGCGCCGCGCGCCTCGATCGCGAGCAACGGAAGCACGGTCGCGAGCAGCGCGCTCACGGGCACGAGGCATCCGAAGACGGCCAGCGCGGCGAGGAGCGAGCTCCCGCTCGCGAGCGTCTTCTGGAGCGAGGCGTCTCCGGCGAAGCGGACCACGATCCACGGAACCGCGCCGAGGAGGACCGCGGCGCCGGCGGAGAGCAGGCCGGCGACTCGCGCGTGCGAAGCGCGAATGAAGCGTGGCGCGAGCGCTCCGGCGGCGATGCCGATCAACACAGCCGAGAGCACCTGCGTGAACGTGTAGACGGTGTTGGGAATGATCAACGCGAAGAGACGCGTCGCGACGACCTCCGCGCCGAGCGACGCGAAGCCGGCGAGCGCCGCGGCGATCCACGACTTGGCTTCGAGCGGCGCGTGAGCGACGGGCGCGGGGCGTTCGTTCGTGACCTTCGTGAGGCGACCGCTCACGGCCGCGACGATCGCGCCGGCGACGCCGAGGAGCGCCCCGCACGCGGCGGTGCGCGTGAGCCCCGCGAGCTCGATCGTGACGAAGCCGGCGAGGAGACACCCCGCGCACGCGCCCGCGGTGTTGACGCCGTAGAGGACGGCGATCGAACGACTGCTCTCGGTCGCGCGGCGCTCTTCGTGCTCGATGACGAGCGGCAACGACGCGCCGAGCAGCGTCGTGGGCGCGAGCAGATAGAGCGCGAGGACGGCGAGCTGCAACGATCCCGCCGCGGCCCCGCCGACGTGCGCGAGCGCGGCCGCGCGAATCGCGTCCGACGCGGAGATGACCGGGAGCGACGCCAATGCGAGAACGGCGGCGCTCGTCTCGACCAGCGCGAAGACGAGCGCGGGGCGCCGCAACCGCGCGCACCATCGCGCGGCGAGCCAAGCTCCCAGGCCCAACCCCGCCATGAAGACCGCGAGCACGAGGCCCTGCGCTGCCGCCGTGGCGCTCGTCACGGTGATCAGCCGGCGCGTCCACACCACCTGATAGACGAGGCTCGCCGCCCCGGAGAGGAGGAGCGCGACGCGCAGCATGGCCCATGAATATCAGAGGCTTCGGGCGCTCGCCCGCGCGCGAGCGGCCTCGACGACGGACTGGCGGAGCCAGCGGTGCGCGGCGTCGCCGGCGTAGGTCGAGCTGTAGCCGATGTAGAACGTCGTCGGCCGCATCGCGAACGGCACGGGTCTCGTCACGAGGCCGAGTCGCCGCGAGAAGCTCGCCGCGAAGTCGCCGGGGAGCGTGACGACGAGATCCGTCTCTGCGACGATCGCGGCCGCCGCCGCGAAGTGCGGAATGCGGAGGACGACGCGACGCGTGAGGCCGTGCGGCTCGAGCGCGGAGTCGACCGTGCTGCCGGGCAGCCCGCGCGGCGTGACGAGGACGTGCTCGAGCGCGGCGTAGCTCCGAGGCGTCAGCCGGCCTCGGAGCGCGGGGTGGCCGCGCCGGAGAAGGACGGCCATCGGGACGTCGGCGACCTTCTCGACGGTGATCCCAGACAGCGCGCGGAGCGACGCGCCGTACGCGAGATCGACCTCGCGCGCTTGGAGCGCGCGGTCGACGTCGTCGCCGAGGAAGCGCGTGACGAGGCTCACGCCCGGCGCCTCACGACGAAGGCGCGGCAAGAGGCGCGGCAAGACGACGATCTCGGCGTAGTCCGTCCCTCCGATCACGAACGTCCGTTCGAGCTTCGCGACGCCTTCCGCGCTCGCCGATCGGAGCACGATGGCCTCCGCGTCCGCGAGGAGCTTCCGCAGCGCCGGCTCGAGGCCTTCGGCGACCGTCGTCGGGCAGAGCGCCGCGCCGACGCGAACGAAGAGCGGGTCGCGGAACGTCGCGCGGAGCCGCGCGAGCGCGTGGCTGATCGCCGACTGCGTGCGCCCGAGGCGCCGCGCGGCCTTCGTGGTGCTGCGCACGCGCAGGAGCTCGTCGAGGACGACGAGCAGGTTCAAGTCGACCGCCGAGATCGAATGAGCTGCGCTCATGATCCATATGTATATTATGAATTGGATCGCGAAGGGCGGAAGACGCACCATGGTCTCCATCGAAAGAAGGAGCGGATCATGAGCAAGGTGGCGGTCCTCGGTTCGGGGCAGGTCGGTGAGGTGCTCGCGGCGGGCTTTCTGAAGCACGGTCACGAGGTGACGCGCGGGAGCCGCGATCCGAGCAAGCTCGCCGACTGGAAGGCGAAGACGCAGGGGGCCAAGACCGGCACGTTCGCCGAGGCGGCCCAGTGGGCCGACGTCGTGGTCCTCGCGGTGAAGGGCGCGGCCGCCGAGGCCGTCGTCGAGCAGGCGGGGCCCCAGAACCTCGCGAACAAGACGGTCATCGACGCCACCAACCCGATCGCCGACGCTCCGCCTCGCAACGGCGTGCTCTCCTTCTTCACGAACCTCGACGAGTCGCTGATGGAGCGGCTCCAGAAGAAGGCGCCGAGCGCCCGCTTCGTGAAGGCGTTCTCCTGCGTCGGCAACGCGTTCATGGTGAACCCGTCGTTCCCCGGCGGCCCTCCGACGATGTTCATCTGCGGCGACGACAAGGGCGCGAAGGCGGAGGTGAAGGCGATCCTCGATCAGTTCGGCTGGGAGACCGCCGACATGGGCGCGGTGGAAGCCGCGCGCGCGATCGAGCCGCTCTGCATCCTCTGGTGCATCCCCGGCCTCTCCGGCGGAGGCTGGACCCACGCGTTCAAGCTGCTGCGACTCTGATCGCCAGCCGGCGGCGCGTTGCCGGTAGCGGCCTTTCCTGATAGGTTTCTCACCGTTGGGGGCCGCTACGCGTGGACGTTGAGTCATTGCCGTCCTGGGTGCCTCGCCGGGGCGACATCTTCGCGGAGAAGTACGTCGTCGAGCGCATCCTCGGCTTCGGCGGCATGGGAGTGGTCTTCGCCGCGACGCACGTGCACCTTCGCGAGCCGGTCGCGATCAAGATGATGCTGCCGAAGCTCACGGATCGCGGCGCGGAGGAACGCTTCCTCCGTGAAGCCCAGGCCGCGGTCAAGATCCGAAGCGAGCACGTCGTGCGCGTGCTCGACGTCGCCGACCTCCCGGACCGGACGCCGTACATCGTCATGGAGTACCTCGAGGGTACGGATCTCTCCGCGCTCCTCAGGCGGCATGGACCGCTTCATCCCGAACGCGCCGTCGACTACGTACTGCAGGCGTCCGAAGCGATCGCGAAGGCGCATGCGCTCGGAACCGTGCACCGCGATCTGAAACCGTCGAACCTCTTTCTGACGCGTACCGATGAGGGCGTCGAGTGCGTCAAGGTGCTCGACTTCGGGATCTCGAAGGTCGAACAGCCTTCGTCGGACGTGGTGATGACGAAGACGACGGACGTGCTCGGCACGCCGCTGTACATGTCTCCGGAGCAGCTCAAGAACTCCCGAGACGTCGATCATCGCGCCGACATCTGGGCGCTCGGCGTCCTCCTCTACGAGCTCATCGCGGGCGCCCCGCCGTTCCAGGCCAAGTCGGTCGCGGAGCTCGGCGCGGCGATCCTCTCCGGCAAGGCGCCGTGGCTCGCTGACGCGGCGCCTCATGTCCCGCGGGCGCTCTCCCACGTCGTCGCGACGTGTCTGCGGCTGGAGGCCGCCGACCGCTTCGTGAACATGGCCGACTTCGCCGACGCGGTCGCCCCGTTCGGAGGGGCCCATGCGCGCGCGCGCGTCGATCGGATCGTTCGCACAGTCGGGATGCCGACGGTGAGGGCGAAGTACGATCCCGAGACGGCGTTCGCCGCGACCGACGTCGGCGCGCTACGCCCGTCCCGCGAGGTCGCGCCGGCACCGCCGATCGCGGTGAGCGCGAAGACGACGCTCTCGTCGTCGCTCGAGTCGCTGCCTCCCGGCCACGAGATCGGCGCCGCGCGGCCGCGCCGCGTCGCGCTCGCCGTCGCGGTGCCCGTGCTCCTGCTCGCGATCGCGGCCGCGGGGATCGTGGGGTATCGCGCGGAGCTCTTTCCGCGTCGCGCGGCGACGTCGTCGACCGCGGTGAGCTCTCCGGCTCCGCCTCTACTCTCGAGTGAGCCCGAGAGCGCCGCGACGACCGAGGCGCCGCCGGCCGCGCCTCCGTCGGCGAGCGAAGGTCCATCCGCGATCGCGAGCGCCGCGATGAGCAGCGCTCCCGCCCCTACGACTTCGGCGCGCCCTGCGCCAACGACGCTTCCGACGCCGCGCGCGTCGGCGACACCGGCCGATCGCCTTGCTCCTCGCACCAACTGCACGCCGCCCTTCGAGTTCGACGCCACCGGTAAGAAGATCTGGAAGAGAGAATGCCTGTGACCCTGATCCGACGCCACGTCACGCCGCCGTTCGTCGGCGTCGCCGCCCTCCTCGCGGGGATGGGCTCCGTGACCGATGCGCGCGCGAAAGAGCCATCGAAGGACGAGTGCATCTCGACGAACGAGGCCGCTCAAACGCTGCGGCAGACCGGAAAGCTGCGAGAGGCGCGCGCGCAGCTCCTCGTGTGCACCGCCAAGAGCTGTCCTGGGCCGGTGCGAGACGACTGCGCGCAGCGGCTCGACGAGGTCGACAAGGCGACCCCGACGATCGTGTTCGCCGCGAAGGCGGCGGGAGCGGACCTCAGCGCCGTCCGCGTGACGATGGATGGATCGCCGCTCGCCGAGCGCCTCGACGGTTCACCGCTCACGGTCGATCCGGGCGAGCACACCTTCGAATTCGCGACGGCCGGTTACCCGAACGTGTCGCGGAGGCTCCTCATCGCGGAGGGGACCAAGGGGCGCCAGGAGATCGTCGTCTTCGCGGCTACGACGTCGCCGCCGGTCGCGCCGGCGCCCGCTGCGCCGCCGATCACGGCTCCCTCCGAGCCCTTCGTCGACGCGCCTGCCGCGGAGGTGTCGTCGGGATCGAGCGACGGTCAGCGAACGCTCGCGTACGTGCTCGGCGGCGCAGGGATCGTCGGCCTCGGGCTCGGCGCCGTCTTCGGCGTCGTGTCGAAGTCGACCTACGACGACGCGCTGCTCAACTGCCCGTCGGGACCATCGTCGTGCAACGACGATGGCGTCGCGGGCGGCAAGAGCGCGCACACGCAAGCGACCGTCTCGACGATCTCGTTCATCGCGGGAGGCGCGCTGCTCGCCGGAGGGATCACCCTCCTGCTGACGCGATCCAAGTCGAGCGCGCTCAACGTGCAGCCGATGGCGGGTGCGACGGCCGCAGGCATCCGCTTGGAGGGCGCATGGTGAGCGCTCGACGATCGCTCGCGTTCGTCGCTTCGTGCCTCGTCGCCGGCGCGATGGGCGCTTGCAGCACGGTGTGGGGCTTCGACGATCTGACCTCGGGCGACGCCGGCGCGGACAGCGCGAGCGCCGACGCGACGGACACCGATGCGGTGACCGAGGTCTCGCAGCTCTACTACACCTCCTGTTACACGAAGGTGGCGCCCGGACGCGTGGATCGCGCGCTTCGCTTCTACACGGAGACGACGTTCAGGGCGGGCCCGGGAGGCGACACGGGAAGCCTCTCGCTCCGGATGACGCCGCTGAAGCTGGATGCAGAGTTCAAGCCTCCGCCGACGGTGTCGAAGAGCGAGATTGTCGGGGCGACCATAATCGTAAACGAGGCTTCCACGAACGCGCGCGGTGTCTACGCGGCGCCCGTGGGTTACCTGACAATCGACCGAGCGGCGAACCCGCTCAACCCGAGCGAGGAGCTCTTCTTCGAGGACGTGGCGATTCCGGGGCGGTTCACGGAGGGCCGATTCTGCAGCCAGTGGATGTCCCGCTCCATCGTGCGAGGGGGAACGCCTACGCCACCGCCAATGGAGGGCCCCGAGAACACGTGCATCTACGTGCCGGTGAACGAAGGCGATCCGACGCCGACGCTGGGCTTCGCGGACTACCCGCTCCCCTGCCTACTCGAGTGACGCAACGAGCACGCGGCTCCACGCGCGTGCGCGGCGGTCAGCGGAGCTCCTTCCAGCTCCACGATCGCCTCCCCGGCCGGTACGTGCAGCCCGGTCGCCTCGCGAGGAACGGCGCAACGACGGCGGGACCTCGCACGGCGTCGCACGAGCTTCCGGCGAGCGGTCCTCGCTTGCAGCCCCACCAGTTGTCGCGCGCGTCGATCGCGGCGTGCGCGTCGAGGCCGAGACCGTTGTCGAAGATCGCGTTCGACTCGATGCGCCCCGAGGCGGTGCTCGAGGCGATGCCCGTCGCGCCGTCGGTGATCGTGTTGCAGCGGACGTCGGCGTCGACGACGTCTCCGTGCCGGCGGTCGAGCCAAAGGCCGACCTCGGCGCGCCGGATGCGGTTGTCTTCGATCGTGATGGCGACGTCGGTCGAGCCGAAGCCGGGCAGGTCGTCGGTCACGTAGAACCCGATCCGGTTGCGATCCGACTCGTTGCCCGTGAACGCCGCGCGCACCGGAAGGCCCTGGCCGAAAGCCGCGAAGCCCACGGTGCAGCGCTCGACCTCGTTGTCGACGACCGACGGAGCGAGGTACGGGGCGAAGACGAAGATGCCGTAGCCGCCGGGCGTACAGTCCTCGACGCGGTTGTCTTCGATGCGATCCGCCTCGGTCGACGCCTCACCGGCGTTGTCGGTGTGCACGCCGCTCCCTGATCGCGACACCCGATTCTTTCGGAACGAGACGCCGCGCGAGTGATTCGCGGCGAGGGCGTCGTTCGCGTCGACGACCTCGTTTCCGCTCATCTCACCGGTCCCGCCGAAGGTGAAGAGGGCCACGGCGGAGGCGTCGCCGCGCACGTTCCTCACGCGGTTGTCGCGGAACGAGAACGCGCCGCCGCTCGACGCGAAGATCCCTCGACGAAAGACGTTCCGCACGACGACGCGCGTCACGGTCAATCCGTCGAGCGGACCCGAGGCGGTGTCCTGGATGATCCCATTCCTCGCGTCGATGTCTGCGCCGCCGACGACGACGCCGCTCGTCAGCAGCGGATTGTCGCCGTCGATGACCAGGTCTTGGAGCGTGACCCGAGACGCCGTCACCAAGAAGACGCTGCTCGCCGCCCCGTCGCACAAGGAGCTGTCGGCGCACGGGTTGGGCGCGGAGAACGCCGGGCGCACGAGCGTCCGCCCGCGACGACGCTCTCCTTGGATCGCGACCGATTGGCGAACGACCACGTTCTCGTCGTACTCGCCGCGATCGACCCGCACCACGTCGCCGGCGCACGCGACGTCGACGGCGCGCTGGATCGTGCGACACGGCCGGCTCCGACAATCGCCCAGATCCGACCCCGTCGTGGCGACCAAACGCGCACCGCACGCCGTCAGCGCAGACGTGGAGTCGGCGATGGGCTCGTCGGCTACGCTGGCACAACCAACGACGGGGAGTACGAGCACGAGGAGTGTTGCCTTCATCGTGAAGTTCTCCCCCGGCGAATGCTCACCGGCAACGTGACGACTCACCGCATGACCCGCGCGAGTCTCGCTGCCGCGAGCGAGGCACCGAGCTCGTCGTCGTCGATCCCACGCGATGTCGGTCGCCGTCACACGCACGAGTCGTTCGATCTCTGCGCTGCGAAGGCGTCGCACTACGCATCGATCGCCCGCGAGCGAGCAGCCGCCTCTTGAAGGGCCGGACGCTGGCGGCGGATACTTCGCCGCGCGCCCGGGATCGGACGCCTCAACCGCGGAGCCGAGAGCCATGACGACCGAGACGAAGTGCCCCTTTCCTCACTCCTTCGGCGGCGGGACCTCGAACCGTGACTGGTGGCCGAACCAGCTACGGCTCGATCTCCTCCACCAGCACTCCTCCAAGTCCAATCCCATGGGCGAGGGCTTCGACTACCGAAAGGAATTTCGGAGCCTCGACTTCGCCGCGCTGAAGAGAGATCTCGCGGCGCTCATGACCGACTCGCAACCCTGGTGGCCCGCCGACTTCGGTCACTACGGTCCGTTGTTCATCCGCATGGCGTGGCACAGCGCGGGCACCTATCGCACCGGCGACGGGCGAGGCGGCGGCGGTCGCGGGCAGCAGCGCTTCGCGCCGCTCAACAGCTGGCCCGACAACGTCGGCCTCGACAAAGCGCGCCGGCTGCTCTGGCCGATCAAGCAGAAGTACGGCCGCAAGATCTCCTGGGCCGATCTCATGATCCTGACGGGCAACGTCGCCCTCGAGACGATGGGCTTCCAGACCTTCGGCTTCGGCGGCGGCCGCGAAGACGTGTGGGAGCCCGACCAAGACGTCTACTGGGGCGTCGAGAAGAAGTGGCTCGGCGGCGACGCGCGCTACTCGGGTGAGCGCGATCTCGAGAACCCGCTCGCCGCGGTGCAGATGGGCCTCATCTACGTCAACCCGGAGGGCCCGAACGGCAACCCCGATCCGATCGCGGCGGCGAAAGACATCCGCGAGACGTTCGCGCGCATGGCGATGGACGACGAAGAGACCGTCGCGCTCATCGCGGGCGGCCACACGTTCGGCAAGACGCACGGCGCCGCGCCCGCGTCGCACGTGGGGAGCGATCCAGAAGCGGACGCGATCGAAGGGCAGGGACTCGGCTGGAAGAGCAGCTTCGGCACGGGCAAGGGCGCCGACGCGATCACGAGCGGCCTCGAGGTCACCTGGACGAGCACGCCGACGAAGTGGAACAACGACTTCTTCAAGCACCTCTTCGGCTTCGAGTGGGAGCTCACGAAGAGCCCCGCCGGCGCGCATCAATGGAAGCCGAAGGGCGACGCGGGCGCAGGCACGGTTCCGCACGCGCACGACGCGTCGAAGCGCATCGCGCCTTCCATGCTCACCACCGATCTCTCGCTCCGCTTCGACCCGGCGTACGAGAAGATCTCGCGGCGGTTCATGGAGCATCCGGAGCAGCTCGCCGACGCGTTCGCGCGCGCGTGGTTCAAGCTCACGCACCGCGACATGGGCCCGCGCGCGCGCTACCTCGGCCCCGAGGTTCCGAGCGAAGAGCTGGCGTGGCAAGACCCGATCCCCAAGGTCGATCATCCCCTCGTCGACGACGCCGACGTCGCCGCGCTGAAGAGCAAGCTCCTCGCCTCGGGCCTCTCGATCGCAGAGCTCGTCTCGACCGCGTGGGCGTCGGCGTCGACGTTCCGCGGCTCCGACAAACGCGGCGGCGCGAACGGCGCTCGGCTTCGTCTCGCGCCGCAGAAGGACTGGGAGGTCAACCAGCCCGCGGAGCTCGCGAAGGTGCTCGGCACGCTCGAGGGCATCCAGCGCGACTTCAACGGCGCCGCGAAGGGCGGGAAGAAGGTGTCGCTCGCCGATCTGATCGTGCTCGGCGGCGCCGCCGGCGTCGAGCACGCGGCGAAGAACGCCGGTCACGCGGTCGAGGTTCCGTTCACGCCGGGCCGCACCGACGCTTCGCAAGAGCAGACCGACGTCGCGTCGTTCGCGGTGCTCGAGCCGATCGCCGACGGCTTCCGCAACTATCAGAAGGCCAAGTACGCCGTGCCGGCCGAAGCGCTCCTCGTCGACAAGGCGCAGCTCCTCATGCTCACCGCGCCCGAGATGACCGCGCTCGTCGGCGGCCTGCGCGTGCTCGGGGTCAACGCGTCGAAGCACGGCGCGCTCACGAAGAAGCCCGAAGCGTTGACCAACGACTTCTTCGTGAACCTGCTCGACATGGGCACGGAGTGGAAGGCCACCTCCGACGCGAAGGACGTCTTCGAAGGACGCGATCGCGAGACGGGCGGCCTGAAGTGGACCGGCACGCGCGTCGATCTCGTCTTCGGATCGAACGCACAGCTCCGCGCGCTCGCCGAGGTGTACGGGAGCGCCGACGGCCGGCACAAGCTCGTCGTCGACTTCGTCGCCGCATGGACGAAGGTGATGAACCTCGATCGATTCGACGTCGCCTGATCCTCGCCATGGGGCACGAACGATCGCGACCGCCGGGCGACGCGGCGGTCGCCTCCCGCGACACCTGGCAGAGCACGACGCACGATTGGACACGTGACGTCGATCCCGATCACCTCGAGCAGATCCGAGGCGCCCCGGAGGCCTTCGCGCCCGGAGGCGCGTTGCACCTCGTGCTCGAGGTGCTCGCCTACGCGGCCGACGAAGCCGCGGATCGCGGTTCGGGACGCGCGGTGGTGACGCTCCACGCGGATGGGTCGATCTCCGTGGCCGACGACGGACGGGGCACCGACACGCGCATCGACGGCGAGGGTCGCGTCGTCAGAAAACCGGTGATGGCGACGAAGGATCTCCGATTCTTCGTCGCCCAGGACGCGCCGGAGCTGCCCGACGGCCACCCACGCCGAGGGATCTCCGTCGTCGCCGCGCTCAGCGCGTGGCTCGTGCACACGAACCGGCGCGCCGACGGCTCGTGGATGCAACGCTACGAGCACGGCATCCCCGTCGTCGATCTCACGCCGGTCCCCGACGACGGAACCACCGGAACGACCGTTCACTTCCTCCCGGACGCTCGACGGGTCGTGGACCTCTCCGCCGCGGCCGAAGAGCTGCAACGCCTCGCTGCGCGCCTCCACCCGGCGCTCTCGGTCGACGTTCGCGCGTGCGAGCCCTCGGCGTGACGCGTAGAGTGATCGACGACGCTCGCTCCGCACGACCCGTCGAGGAACGATGGCAACGCTGAACACCGTGGCGAGGATCGTCCGCTCGCTGCCCGAGACGTCGGAGACGAGCTCGGCGGCGGGCCTGCGCTGGTGGGTCGTGAAGAAGAAGACGATCGCGTGGGAGAGGCCGCTGCGGAAGAGCGATCTCCTCGCGCTCGGCGAGAGCGCGCCGAAGGGGACGATCCTCGGCGTGTGGCTGCCCGACCTGATGGTCAAGGCGTCGCTCCTCTCGGCGAACTCGCGCGTGTTCTTCACCACGCCGCACTTCGACGGCTACCCCGCCGTGCTCGTGCCGCTCGCGCGCATCGATCAGGCAACGCTACGCGCGGTGCTCGTCGAAGCGTGGCTCGCCCGCGCGCCGAAGCGGCTCGCGAGCGAGTACCTCGCGAAGCGCGCTACCCGAAGCGGGCGTCGAGCTTCGTGAGCTGGCTCGTGAAGCCCTCCTGCTGCATCTTCGAGAAGTCGTCGCTGTGCATCGCGTGGAGCGTGACGACCATGCGAACGCGATCGCCGACGGACGCGAAGTCGACCTTGATGTCGTTGTCGTAGGCCGCGACGCCGGGGAGGAAGTCGATCACGCTCGTGAGGACGAGCCGCTCGCGGGGCACGAGCTCGGTGAAGCGCGCGCGGACGGCGTGCGACGGCGGCTGCCCCACCTTCTTCATCGCCGCGATCATCTCCTCCGTGTCGGCGACCATGTCGTAGCGCAGGGCGCCGCCGACGCGCGCTTCGAGCGCGTGAACGTCGGCGCGGAAACCCTGCGGCCCCCACCACGACTCGAACCCCTCCTTCGTGGTCCAGAGGTCCCACACCTCCGCGAGGCTCGCTCGGTAAGTGCGCTCGATGACGATGTTCGGGTTGCTCATTTCCGCTTGCTCCTGTCCTTGATGCGTTTCTTTTCCAGCGCGGCCTCGAAGCGATCGAGCCGGGCCTCCCAGAGCGTTCGATAGGGCGTGAGCCAGTCGTCGAGCTCTCGGAACGGCTCCGACCTCAGGGCGTAGAGGCGGCGCTGCCCGTCCGGCCGCATCGAGACGAAGCCCGACTCCGCCAGGATGCGCAGATGTCGAGAGACGCCGGACTGGTGGATCCCGGCCTTCGCGACGACGTCGCCGACCTGCTGCTCGCCGCGGCGGAGCACCTCGACGATGCGACGCCGCGTCGGATCGGCCAGGGCCTGAAAGGCATCAATTTGCATGTCCATATATATACACGACTATGGATATATTGCAACGCACGAAGCGCGGGGCGCCTCGCGGGCCCGCGCGCTCGTCAGTTCTGGCGGTCGACGTCGAAGCTGCCGCTCACCGTGACGGTGCTCGGACCGCTCCCCGTCACACGATCGAGCGTGCTCTGGAACGTGCCGGCGACGGGCTCGCCCACCGCGCCGAACTTCGTCAGGGTCACGCAAGTCGCGCCGCTTCCGTACTGGTAGATGCCCTCCGCCCCGGTGTACTGCAAGCGCGACCAGAAGTAGGGCGGCGTCGGGACGCTCGACGAGCACGCGTACGTGTTCGGCGTGGGCTCGACGTAGTCGGGCGCGCCGCCGTTCGACAGCGCCTTCACCATGAGGATCGTGAAGCCGGTCATCTGCGTACCCTCGATCTTGTTCGCCTGGATCGAGTACCCGTTGCCGCCGACGGCGGCGCGCGCGGCGTTCGTGAGCGCGTGGGTCGTCCCGTTCACCGTGACGTTGATCCCGCGCCCTCCCGCCTGGGCGTCGTTGCTCGGAGCGTCGACGCCTCCGTCCGTGGCGCCCGGATCCGTCGGTCCGCCCTCGGCCGGAAGCCCGCCTTCCTGAGGAGGAGCGGCGCCTGCGTCGTCGCCCGGCGCGGCCTCGTCGCCGCTGCACGCGGCGAGGCCAATCGCCAAGGCCACGAGGCTGAAGGTGAGGATCGAGCGGCGACGGGCAGAAGAGATGGAGTCGTCCATGAAACTAGAGTCGCGTAGCCGCGGCTCCGTCGTCAACAACGCCGCGCCTCGACGGAATGGCGACAGGTGTGCGAGCGTTTGCCGCCCGAATGACGCGCGCCGCGACGCAGACGCGAAGACAGCTCCTCCTCGGCGCCGCCGGCGCGCTCGTGAGCGCGTGCGCGCCGGTACACGCTCATGAGCGCGCCGCGCACGCGGACGTCGAGATCGGCCCTCGGTCGCTCGGCGAGATCGAAGCGCGCGTGGGTGGTCGCGTCGGCGTCTTCGCCGTCGATACCGGGAGTGAACGTCGGCTCGCGCACCGCGCGGACGAGCGCTTCGCGATGTGCTCCACCTTCAAGTGGGCGCTCGCCGCGGCGGTCCTGGCGCGCCCGTCGCTCGACGAGCGCGTGGCCTTTGCCGCGGCAGACTTGCTCGATCATTCGCCGGTGACGCGCGCGCGCGTCGACGAAGGATCGATGACCGTCGACGCGCTCGCCGAGGCCGCCGTCACGACGAGCGACAACACCGCGGCGAACTTGCTGCTCGCGAAGGTCGACGGCCCGGCGGGGTTCACGAGGTTCGTGCGCGCGCTCGGCGATCCCGTCACGCGGCTCGATCGCGACGAGCCGACGCTCAACACGAACGAGCCCGGCGATCCCCGTGATACGACGTCGCCGCGCGCGATGGCGGGGTTGATGCGCGCGGTCCTCTGCGGCGACGCGCTCTCCGTGGAGCGGCGAGCGCGTCTGCTCGGTTGGCTGCGGGCGTGCACGACGGGCAACGATCGGCTGCGCGCCGGGCTGCCAGCGGGCTGGACCGTCGGCGACAAGACGGGCACGGGGCGGCGCGGCGCGGTCAACGACGTCGCCATCGCGTGGCCACCGGGTCGCGCGCCCATCCTCGTCGCCGCGTACCTCAGCGACGGCGAGGCGGACGTGCGCGCGCTCGCCGCAGCGCACGCCGACATCGGCCGCGTCGTCGCGCGAGATCTCCTGCGGCCGAACGGATGATAGAGTCGCCGCGTTGCGTGCGAACGTGATCGCACGCGGAAGGAAGGATCGCATGCGTCTTGCCCAGGGTGGTGTCGTGGTCTTCGCGCTCCTCGTCGGCTGCGGGCCGTCGCTTCCGCGCGAGACGATGTTCGCGAAGGGCGTCGCGAACCCCGAGATCCCGACGAACCCGAAGGAGATGCCGACGTCGACCGATCCTCGCGCGCTCCCCGACGTCATCGACCTCCTGCGCGATCGCCCTTCGACCGAGGACAAGTTCGGAAACCGCTACCTCATCGCGTTCTACGCGCAGAACCGCATCTGCTTCTACTCGTCGCAGTTCAAAGACGGCGTCGAGCGCTACGCGAGCAACCAGAAGACGTTCGAGCTCGTCGTCGCCGACGACGACGCCCAGCTCGCGTCCGGCAGCGCGCCGCGCTTCACCGCCGAGCTGAAGGTGCTCGGCGATCTCCCGAACGTTCAGTCGAAGGGCGCGCGCCTCTACCTCTGCTACCAGTCGGACGCGCCGCTCGTGACCGCGCGCACCAAGTGGCTGGGCCTGCGCGTCGTGGCGAGCGGCGAGACGAAGCCGTGGGACGACGCCCGCGTCTTCTTCCAGCTCACCGACGTCGAGGCCGCCAAGGCGGAAGATCAGAAGAACGCGCCGCCAGGGCGCGTCGTGAGGAAGCGCAGCTTCTGACGGGCGCTTGCCAATATTAGCCGTTACTAATATAAGCAGGCTCTACTTTCAGAAGGAGCCCCTCATGGCAGACGTCTCCCGCGCCGAATTTCGCAAGGTGGAGAACCGCGAGCACCTCGGCAAGCCCGCGATCGTCGCGATCGCGGTTCGCCGCTACGCCACCACGGTCGAAGATCTCTGGAAGGCCGTCACGACCCCCGAGCGCTTGGCGCGGTGGTTCCTCCCGGTCGAGGGCAACCTCGAGCTCGGAGGTCGGTATCAGTTGAAGGGCAACGCGGGCGGAACGATCACGCGCTGCGATCCGCCCGAGGCGCTCGATCTGACGTGGGAGATGGGCGGCGGCACGAGCTGGGTCCAGCTTCGCCTCGCGATCGACGGCGACGGCGCGCGGCTCACGCTCGAGCACATCGCGCATCGCGACGGGATCGGCAAGGAGCACCTCGAGCGCTTCGGCCCGGGCGCCGTGGGCGTCGGCTGGGATCTCGGGCTGCACGGCCTCGCGCGGCACATCGCCGAGCGCGGAGCCGCGCTCGACCCCGCCGCCGTCGAGGCGTGGACGAAGTCCGACGAGGGCAAGGCGTTCGTGCGCGCCAGCGGCGAAGCCTGGGGTGCCGCCGACGCCGAGTCCGGTGAAGATCCCGAGAACGCACGCGCCAAAGCCGAACGGACGATCGCGTTCTACACTGGCGGGTGATGCATGCCTTCGACGTCCTCGGCGATCCAGTTCGGCGTCGCATCCTCGAGCTCTTGGCCGAGGGCGAATACACCTCCGGCGAGGTCGTCGAGGTCATCGCCGGAGAGTTCGGGATCACGCAGTCAGGCATCTCCCAGCACCTGAAGGTCCTGCGCGAGAGCGGCTTCGCGACCGTGCGCGCCGAGGGCGCGCGACGCATCTACGCCGTCGATCCGCGTCCGCTCGCGGAGGTCGACGCGTGGCTCGATCGATTCCGCCGCTTCTGGGCCCCAGCCCTCGACGCGCTCGCGACCGAGGTCGCGCGCGGAAAGCGCGCGCGCAAGTCGCGTCGCTGAGCGGCGCGCTACGACGCGTCGTTCAACTGATGCAGGATGATCCGGTTGCCTTCACTGTCGACGATGTTCCACATGCGACAGCGCGGCCCGCGGACGAGGTCGCCCTGAAACGCGACGCCCGCCGCCTTCAAGCGGCGGCTGAGCGCGTCGAGATCGGCCACCTCGAACGCAACGCTCGCGCCGCCGGGCTGCGCGGACGCGAGGTTCGGATGACGGAACAGCGCCAAGCATCCACCGTCCGGCAGATCGTACTCGGTCCACGTGCCGTCGGGCGACGCGAGGCCTCGCTTCAGTCCGAGGAGCTCCTCGTAGAAGCGACGCGCGCGCTTCGCGTCGGTGACGGAGAACATCGTGAAGGCGATCTTCCGGAGCATCGGCGACGTTCGCGTCGTCGTCTTGGTGAGCTTCGCGGGCGCGCGGAACGCCAGCCCCGCAGCCGCGAGGCTGCGCCGCAGCTTGGGCATCGTGGACGCGCCGACGCCGTGGAGCGCGAGGATCTCGTGCTCGCGACGCTTCGCGAGCTTGGTGAGCGTGTCGATCCCCTCTTGCTCGAGCGCGCGCCGCGCCGGTGCCGAGAGGTCTGCGAAGAACGTGCGCGCTTTGGGAACGGCCCTTCGGTTCATTGCGCGATGACTACCACCAGCGCCGAGCGCTCGTAAACCTCGCAGGGCCTCACGCGGATCGACGTCTCGCTTGTCACGAGCCGAAGCCGAGGCGAAGATGGAAGGTCATGAAGAGCTCGACTTGGGGTGCGTCGCTCGTCGCGGGTCTGGTCGTGATCGCTTGCTCCTCGTCGTCGGGCGAGACCGACGCGAATGACGGGCCGGCGCCGCCCGAGCTGCCGGACATTCCCGATCGCGAGATCGCCAAGCAGGAGATGGGGCCCGAAGGCGGAACGCTCACCGGCGAGGCCGTGACGATCGTCGTGCCGCCGGGCGCGCTCACGCAGAGAAAGGTCGTCGCGATCCTCGCGGTCGATCCGCGCAAGATCGGCCTGCCGCTCACCGTGAAGTCGCCGACGGGCGGGGCGTACGCGCTCTTGCCCGACGACGTCGAGTTCGCCAAGCCCGTCACCGTGCGCGTCGCGCTCGACAAGGTCATCCGCGACGAGGCGGGTCGCGGTGGGCTCGCGCTCTTCCGATCGGAGACGCTCGCCAACGACTGGAAGGCGCTCACCAAGCAGCTCTCGTCGAACAACGAGCTCGTCGCCGAGACGACGCACTTCTCGTGGTGGGCCGGCGTGGCGACCGCCGACAACAGCTGTCTTCGCTCGGGCTGCGTCCCCAAAGTCGACCCGACCGATCCCAGCAAGCTCCCGGGCATCGACTGCCGCATCCCGTTCGAGGGAGCGGGCCTCCAGTGCAAGGGCATGGGCCCGAACGACGGCCCGCCTTACGAGTGCCGCTGCGTCGGCGACGCGAACATCCTCAAGACGTTCCAGCGATTGCCCGACGACGAGTTCTTGATCACGGCGGCGAAGGACTGCGGAGGCTCGTGCCCGCCGGTCACGCCGCCGGGCGCATGCATCGAGCCCCAGTGCACGGGCAACGGGCCGGGCAAGGCGTGGTCGTGCACCGTGACGCGCCTCGAGCACTCGATCACCTGCGGCTTCCAGCCCGGCAAGAGCGCGTCGTGCGCCTGCAACGGCGGCGCCGCCTTCCCGATCGCCGACGGCTCGGCAGGACCGCCGAGCGACAACGATCTCCAGGCGATCATGTTCGCGAAGTGCGGAGGGAGCTGCGCTCCGCCCGGGCCGCCCGTCGAGGAGCCGCCGCCCGTCCCCGACGACTGGGTCTGCCGCGGCGCCGCCTCACCGCCGGACGGCACGTGCCTCGTCCTCACGACGACGACGTGTCGCGACGGTCACTACTACGACTTCTACTGCCCGCTGAGGCAGCCCGATCCGCAAGAGTGCGAGTGCCGGGTCGACGACGTCGTCACGAAGACAGTGACGGCCACGTGCGAGACCGGCTGGCAAGCTTGTGGTTTCCCGAAGCAGTACGGCCGCTAGCCTCGAGGCGGTACACTGCCGCCGTTGACACGACGAGCTTGGCTCGATCCCTACGTCTTGGCGCTGCTGGGCACGGTGGCGCTCGCCTGGGCGCTGCCGTGCGACGGGGCGCTCGCGACGGCGCTGGATCGCGCCGCCGACGGCGCGGTCGCGCTGCTCTTCTTCCTCTACGGAGGGCGGCTCGCGCGTGAGGTGATCGTCGCGGGCATGAAGCAGTGGCGGGTGCAGCTCGTCGTGTTCCTCGCGACGTTCGCCCTGTTCCCGCTCTTCGGCGTCGCGCTGCGGGCCGCGCTCGCGCCGTTCGTGTCGGCGCCGCTCCTCGCGGGGATCGTGTTTCTCACGCTGCTGCCCTCGACCGTACAGTCGTCGATCGCGTTCACGTCGATCGCGCGAGGGAACATCCCCGCCGCGATCTGCAGCGCGACGGTCTCGAACCTCGCGGGCGTCGTGATCACGCCCGCGCTCGTCGCGGTGCTGCTCGAGGCCGGAGGCTCGTCGACGATCTCGCTCGACTCCGTCTGGAAGATCGTCTTTCTCCTCCTCGCGCCCTTCGCGATCGGGCACGCGCTCCGCCCTCTCACGGCCGCGTGGCACGAGCGCAATCGGCGGTGGCTCGGCTTCGTCGATCGCGGTTCGATCCTCCTCGTCGTGTACGCGGCCTTCAGCGCCGGCGTCGTGAACGGCACGTGGAGCCGGCTCCCGCTGCAGAGCCTCGGCCTGATCCTCGCCGTCTCGGCCGGCTTGCTCGCGGCCGTCATGGCGGCCACGACCTTCGCCTCGCGCAGGCTCGGGTTCACCAAGGAAGACGAGATCGCCGTCGTCTTCTGCGGCTCGAAGAAGAGCCTCGCGAGCGGGCTGCCGATGGCGAAGATCCTCTTCGCGGGACCGACGGTCGGGCTCGTCGTGCTCCCGCTGATGATCTTCCATCAGCTCCAGCTCATGGTCTGCGCCGTGCTCGCGCGCCGATACGCGCAGAGATCCTGACGGGCGCTCGCGCTTCGTGGCTGGCGCTCTTGCTGCATCGTCCTCGAGCCGATGGCGATCGCTCTGCGCGCGAGCTTCCGACGCGACGTCGCCCACGGGCTTCATTGGCTGCAGCGACGAATGCTCTGGTTGCTGCTCGCGACGTACGTCTTCGGCGCGCTGCTGCCGGAGCTCGGCGTCGCGATGCGAAGCGTGTCGCTCGGGGTGATTCGATTTCCGCGAGGCACGACCGCGGAGGCGTCGCTGCCGGCGTTCATGCTCGGCTTCCTGCTCGCCGTGGCCGGGCTCGCGACCGACGTAGGGCAGCTCAAGCACATCGGTCAGGAGCTCCGCCTCCTCTTCATGGGCCTCGCCGCGAACGCCACGTGGCCGGTCGCGTTCACGTTCGGTGTGGCCATCGTGCTGCCGCTGCTCTTCCCGCAGCTCGACACCGAGACGCTCCTCGTCGGGCTCGCGATGTCCGGCGCGATGCCGATCGCGGGCGCTTCGGCGACGTGGGCGCAAAACGCCGAGGGCAACGTGGCGCTCAGCCTCGCGATCGTGCTCGCGTCGACGCTCGCGAGCCCGCTCGTCACGCCGATCGTGCTCCACGCGGTCGCCTCGATCAGCCACGGCGACTACGCCGAAGATCTGGAGCACCTCGCGCGCGGTGGCTCGACCGCGTTCGTCGTGCTCGCGGTCGTCGGCCCGTCGCTCCTCGGCCTCGCGCTCAGGGCGATCCTCGGCGCCGATCGCGTGGCTCGCGTGCTCCCGACGCTCAAGGTGCTGAACCTCGTCGATCTCCTTCTCCTGAACTATTCGAACGCCGCCGTGGCGCTGCCGCAGGTCGTAGGGATGCCGAGCTGGGGCTTCATCCTCGTGTCGTTCTTCGTCACCGCGTGCATGTGCCTCGGTGGCTTCGCCCTCGGGTGGACCATCGCGGCGCGGCTCCGCGCGGCCCCGCGCGATCGGGTCTCGCTGATGTTCGCGCTCGGCATGAGCAACAACGGCTCCGCCCTCGTCCTCGCGGCGAGCGCGCTCGGGCACCACCCGCTCGTCCTCTTGCCGATCATGCTCTTCAACCTCGTGCAGCAGACGGGCGCGGGCGTCGTCGACTTCATCCTGCGCCGCCGGCGGGAGGCCCGCGGGATCGAGCTCGACGCCTACTCCAGCGACGGAGGAACGATGGAGCTACCCGACGGCGGCGGCAGCGAGCTCCCGGGCAGCGCGAGGGAAGGGTCGACGTCGCCCATGTTGCGGAAGGCTTCGCACGACTTCTTGAGCCCGAGAAAGTAGGGGATCGAGCGCACGGTCATCTTGAACCACGCGACGAGCTTGCGGAGCACCGAAGGCTCGAGCGTCAGGGGCAGCTCGCGCGCCAGCTCTCCGAGATCGACGTAGTAGGTCGTCACGCTGCCGAGGCCTTCGAGATCTTCGTTCGTCGGCCGCCCGAGCTGGGCGAAGGGTTCGACCGCCTGGAACACGGGCTCGCTCATCAGCGCGTACTCGGCGATGGGGACGCTGTTCTTGAGGAGGCGATGCACGAAGATGACGTCGACGCCCGCGAGCTCCGTGTATCGCTTCACCTTCTGGAAGGCGACCTCGCCGACGTGCGCGACGAACTTCAGCTTCAGTTGACCGGCCTGCGTGCAACTATCGCAGTTGCAGAGCCGATCGGTCTCGAGCTCCATGCGCCGCGCGATGAACGCGCGACGGATCGACGCCACGATCTCGGCGAAGGCGGCGACCGCGTCTTTCTTCTTCGACGCCCCTTCGGGCACGAGCGCGTAGAAGAACGCGGCGTCGCCTTCGAGCTTCGCGAGCTCGAGGCGCGGCTCGGCGCCGTCGATCACCGCCTCGAGGAGCTGCGCGACGACGTACTGCGCGTGCGCGAGGTTGATGCGATGGACGCGCATGAACTTCGTGTAGCCGCCGATGTCGGCGATCACGAGGAGCGCGCGCTGTCCCATGGGCGAGCATTCTACAAGACGCAGCGAGCCCCCGAAGTGAGCGTCAATCGGAGCGCGCACATCTGCGCACCTCATTTTTCCTTGCAACGTTCCTCGAAGAGCTGCGACCAAACAGAGGTGAGCACCACCGAGCCCCTCCCCGCGCTGGCTCTCGACGCGACCGTTCCCTCCACGCACACCGTCGAAGGCGGCGGTGAAGTGCCTTCATCGCAGCGGTCGACGGCCCCGATTCGCGGGACCGTGCTCCCACGCGTCGAGATCGTCGACGCGCAGGCTCGGGTCGTGGTCGAGGGCCGTCCGCGCTTCGAGCCGCTCGAGCTCCTCGGTGAGGGCGGGCACGGCGAGGTCACCGGTGTGCGCGACAACGACATCGGACGGAGGGTCGCGCTGAAGCGGCTGCGCGCGGCGGTGAGGTCGCCGGGCGCCGCGCTTCGCTTCGCCGAAGAGGTGCGCACCGTCGGACAGCTCGAGCATCCGAACATCGTCCCGATCCACGACGTCGGCGTCGACGAGAACGGCGACTACTACTTCGTGATGAAGTACGTCGACGGCGAGACGCTCGAAGCGATCATCGAGAAGCTCGCCGCCGGCGACGCGCGCTACCACGCGCGCTACAGCTTCGAGCGGCGCGTCCAGATCTTCGGCGCGCTGCTCGACGCGGTCGCGTTCGCGCACGAGAAGGGGATCGTCCACCGCGACATCAAGCCGGCCAACGTCATGATCGGCGCGTACGGCGAGGTCGTCCTCATGGATTGGGGAATCGCGAAGCAGAAGGCGGGCGAGCGCGACGCCGCGGCCGGCGAACGCGCGACGACGGGATCGAGCCGCCGGGGCACGCTGTTCGAAACGCGCGTCGGCGACATCGTGGGCACGCCGGCGTACATGTCTCCGGAGCAGGCGTCGAGCGGGCCTGTCGACGAGCGCTCGGACGTGTACGCGCTCTCGTTGCTCTTCCACGAGCTGCTCTGCCTCCGTCATCCGCTCGACGGGAAGAGCACCCTCGAGCAGATGCTCCACGGCGTCGTTCACGAGCCGGTGCCGAACCCGACGTTCGTGTCGAGCCCGCATCAGCCGGCGACGCCCGCGGAGCTCGGCTGGTTCGTCAAGAAGGGCGTCGAGAAGGAGCCTGCGAAGCGCTATCAGTCCGTCGCCGAAATGCGCGACCGCCTCGCGCGCCGCGCCGAAGGCTCGTTTCCGATTCAGTGTCCCATCACGTTCGCGAAGACCGTCCTCGGCGTCGTGCGGCGCTTCGTCGATCGGCATCCACTGCTGACGACGCTCGGCGTCGTCGGCAGCGTGCTCAGCGTCATCGCGGCGGTGGTCTTCGTCGCGATTCGCGCGTTCTCTTGACGGTCGGTCAGGCCTGCGCCGACGCGCTCGAAGACTCGCGCTTCAGTCGGCGCGGCGCCGGTGGGCGAGGTCGAGCCGTGGGCCGACCGCGCGGATCGCGCGCTCCCACTCGACCTGGACGCCCGAGAGATCATCGTCGAGCGGCGCTGCGCTCGATGTCGTCGCGCCGCCCCAGAGCGACGGCTCGCCGTAGAAGTACTGCGCGATCGACGGGGAGCCCGCGAAGTCGTGCGTGAGGATGCGGTCGCGACACGACGTGTCGAGCGCCGCTGCCGGCGCCGCGAGGAACTGGCGCCACACGTTCATGCCGCACGTCTCCGTGCCCGGCCACGTGCTCGTCGGCGACTGCGTGAGCGTGCAGTGCGCCGCGCGCGGCAACAGGACGAGCGACTGCGCCGGCATCGCATAGTGGGGTGCGATCTGTTCGGCGAACTCTTGAGGAGTCTGCGGATCGAGCGTGCCGTTCAACATGAGGATGGGCACGTTCGAGCTCGGATACTTTCCTACCCACTCGTCGTGGGGGTAGCGCGGCCACGACTCCCACACGTCGCGGACCGTCGCGTCGAACGTCGTGAAGACGGGATCGTCGAAGAGCGCCTCGAGATCGGCGGAGAGCGCGGGCGGATCCTCTTCGAGCTCGGAGAACGCGATGTGAAGGCCGAGGACCTCCGACGAGAGCTCTCCCGCGGGCGCGAACGGTCCGCCGGGCGCGCGCGAGAGCGCCGCGGTCATGTGCTCGAGCGCCGCCGCGTCGTCGGGCGAGCAGCGCACGATGCGGTACGCCGTCGACGGGATGAGAACGCGAAGGTCGAAGCTCGCGATGAAGTACGAGAAGAGCTGGCGGAGCGCCGCGGCGTCGACGCCGGCGATACCAGGGCAGGTGCCGGCATCGGCGATGGCGAGCGCCTCCTTCACCGTCGCGATCGGATTCGGACCGAGCTTCTCGGCGCACGACGCGTTGGCCGCACACTCGCCGAGGTACTTCTTGCCGATGCGATCGAACCAGTATCCGATCTTCATGTAGCTGCAGAGCCCCGCCTGGCAGACGCCGTCGAGCGTCACGGCCGTCGGCTGGGTCGGGAAGATCTGCAAGTAGCGCTGCGCGAGGTACGTTCCGTACGACACGCCGTAGACGTGCACCTCTTGCCCCTCGGCCCGCGTTCGCTCGATCGCGTAGCCGAGGTCGCGCGCCGCGTTGGTCGTCGTGAACGCGGCGAAGCCCGAGGCGCCCCACTCCGCTTGCGCCTCGGCGGCGCACGCGCGGGGGTCGAAGTGCCGCTTCGCCATCGCGTTGGGACATCCGAGGTAGGCCGAGCGCCCCGTTCCACGATGATCGGGGACGTAGACGTCGAAGGCCGGAGCCTTCGACACGACCTCGTCGGCGAGCGTCTCGAGAGTGTCGCCGGCGCCGCCGGGGCCTCCCTGCAAGAGCCAGAGCTGCTTGTGCGCGCCCGACGACGTGCCGGGGAGACGCTTGACGAAGTACGTCACCCTGCGTCCGCCGGGATCGTTCCAATCGAGCGGCACGGTGATGTTCGCGCACTCCGCGCGCGTGCCGCGCCCGCCGGTTCGCAGCGGGCACTTCTCCCACGTGATCGGCGCAGAAGGCGTCGCCTGCGGCGAGATCACGGCCTCGGGCGACGCGCCCGACGGCAGCGACGCGGAGAGCGGATCGTCGGTACATCCAGGGAGCGCGAGGGCGAGGCAAGCAAAAAGCGCCGAGGCGGCGCGTCGAAGCAGAGGCATCGCGCCCCACATGCAGCGGGTGTACCTCTCGAATTCGCGGGACAAACGCGACGCGCGCAAGGCAGAGCGTGCGAATCTTGTCGTCGCCGGCGCCGGTTGCGCTAACGGCTCACGCGTCGTAGCGGCTGATCTCGAGCCCCGAGCCGACGGGGACGAGGATGCTCGTCATCTTCGGCTTCGATCGGATCGCCGCCTGATACTTCATCACCGCTTCGCGCGCCGACGCGGGCTCGATCATGTTGTCGCTCACGACGATCGCGCCCGATCGCAGCTTCGGGTGGAACTTCGCGAGGCACGGCTCGTAGAGGCTCTTCCACAGATCGACGAGCACGAAGTCGAGGCCCTCGGAGAGCTCGTCGATCATCGTCACCGCGTCGCCGACGCGAAAGTCGACGACGTCGGAGAGGCCCGCCTTCTTCGACATGTCGCGCGCGTACGCCGACTTCTTCTCGGACAGCTCCATCGTCACGACGCGGCCGCCGCTCGCGCGCGCGGCCTCGGCGAGCCAGACGGTCGAGTAGCCGTACGACGTGCCGAGCTCGAGGATCGTCGGCGCCTTCAGGCTCTTGGCGAGGATGTTGAGGAGGCGGCCGCTCTCTGGGCCGACGGGGAGGAGAAACTCGTCGATCGTCGCGTCGAACGTGCCCTCTTCGACGGCGCGGCGGATGCGCGGTCGCTCGCTCTCGATCCGCGCGTGGTACGCGTCCAACACCTTCCACACGGCCGGATCGATCGAAGGCTCCATGCGGGTACTCTCGCGCGGAATCTTGCGCGCGTCACCCGAAAGGACGTCACCCGAGGAGGCGACGTATCGGGGGTGTCTCTCGCGCGCTCGACCGCGCTCGACGCGCTTCCGCGCCCTTACGCGCGCTCGGCGATGGCGCGCTCGTTGCGATGAGGAGCCGTGACGCGCGGTCACGCCGGAGCCGCGCGATACACCTCCGCATCCAGGCACTGGAGATCGTCGTGCGCAACCGAACCGTCCTCACCGCCGTCCTCGCTGCTCTCGTTCTCGCCCCCGTCGCAGGCTGCGCCGGCGAAGCCGAGGAGGCGCCGGAGAACGTCGCGTCGACCGAGCAGGCCCTGTCGTTCCCGTCGTTCACGCCGCCAAAGGTCGAGATCCCGAAGCCCGACACGAGCGGCCTCCAGCTCGCCGTCGAGCGAGGCACCGCCCTCGGGCGCAACGGCGTCGCCGGCGTCGACGGCTTCACCTGGCTCGTGCTCGCGCCGAACGGTGAGAAGCCGTTCGTCTTCCGCGCCGCCAACGACGCGGTGAAGGCCGTCGCCGACGGCTTCGAGGTCAAGGGCGAGCTCGTGCTCGATACGCCGAGCGGCCCGATGTCGTTCGGCTCGGCGGAGGCGTCGTTCGAGTGGGGCCCCGACAAGAGCATCGGCTTCGCGAAGGTGAAAGGGCTCGTCGACCTCCCGTTCCCCGGCGCGGGCGCGCTCCAGGGCGTCGCGCTCTCGAGCATCGTGAGGGGTCAGATCGGCTACGACGCCGGCGCGAACCTCACCGCGATCGACGCGCCGCTCGCGCAAGATCGCCACTACCTCTACGTCGACGTCGCGGCGGGCCTCGAGGCCAAGAGCGGGATCGTGACGTTCACCGCGCCGGGCGGCAAGAGCCTGCGTGTCGTGCTCGATCCGACCGATCCTTCGCTCTTCTTCACCGGCAGCGTGCTCGGCATGGATCAGCTCGGCAAGATCGAGAACGTCGCCGTCGGCGTCTCGACGCGCGGGCTCATTCCCTTCCAGCCCGAGGTCACGTGGGGCATCGAGAACCAGGTCAAGGCGATGACGGGCCACCTCTACCTCGCGGGCGAGGTGCCGCTCTCGAAGTACCCGATGTCGATCGACGGAAAGATCGTCGTCAACGTCGATCCCGACGACACCGGCAAGCCGGCGTTCTCGAACGGCGGCAGCGGCATCTCGCTCGCGGCGAACGGCACCGTGAACGTGAAGGTCGACTTCATCCCGACCATCGACATCAGCTTCCCCGTCGTGAAGGCGACGATGGGCGGCAAGATCACCGCCGCCGAGCAGTACGGCTACTTCAGCGGCGAGGCCGACTCCGACATCCGCTGGATCCCCACGGTGATCCCGCTCCGCCCCGCGGGCAAGGTGAAGATCGCCGGCCTCTTGCACTCGAACATCGACAAGTCGTTCCTCAAGGCGGAGGGCGGCTACTACCTCGCGCCGACGATGATGAACGACGTGCTCGGCCTGAACCTCCAGGAGATCGAGCTCGCGCAAGCGAAGATGCAGATCGACAAGACGGGCTTCCGCGTGCAAGGCACCGCGGCCACGCCGCTGCATCACGCGCTCGCGCCCCAGGGCAACGTCGCCGTCGACGCCTTCTTCAGCGGCAAGCCGAGCAGCTGGTACGCGACGATGAACGGCAACTTCACGATCGCCGGCTTCCCGCTCGCGTCTGCGAGCGCGACGGCGTCGCCGAGCGGGCTCGTCGTCGGCGGCTCGTACAAGACGCCGCTCTCGTCGGTGAACATGAACGGCAAGATCACGAACGCCGGCCCGAGCCTCAGCGGCACGGCGAGCGTCACGATCCCCGTCGTCGCCCCGAAGACGTTCACCGTCGTCAAGCAGCACGTGTCGTGCGGAACGAACATGGTCAAGAGCGCGGCGCTCTGCGGCTCGGACATCGGCGAGAGCGCCGCCGAGTGCGGCACGAAGAAGGTGACCGACGGCGCGAAGTGCGGCTGGGACGTGGTGAGCAGCGCGACCAAGTGCCTCGGGTGCATCGTCGGCAAGTGCTCGTGCAAGGTGCCGAAGAGCTGCGACATCCCGAAGTCGTGCCCCATCGCGAAGACCTGCCCGCAGCTCAAGTCGTGCCCGGTGCCGGAGACGACGCCCGCCTTCGCGTTCGGCGAGTTCAGGGGCACCGTCACCGTCGCGGTCGGCCCGAGCGGCGCCTCGGCCTCGCTCTCCGGTCAGTTCTGCAGCAACGAGACGAACACGTGCTTCGCGCTGCCGAGCGCCGGCGCGACCCTCGGCGCGTCGCCGAAGGCGTGCGTGAGCGGCGTGCCCGGCGCGAGCGGCACCTTCTGCGCTTCGTTCTGACGGCTCGCTCGCGGCGCGCGGTCAGCCGCGCGCCGCGGGCGCGAGCACCTCGCGCGCGAAGTCGTCGGCCGATCGCGGCGCGTGACCCGTGATGCGCGCGACGTCTTCGGTCGTGAAGTCGCCCCAGCCTCTCGCGTACGCCGTGCAGTAGTCGCGCACGACGTTCACCGTCCAGTCGTCGACGCCGAACCTACGAAGGGCCTCGGCGGCGGCCTCGGGCGGAACCGCCTGATAGGCGACGTCGCGGCCGAGGGCGCGGCCGATCGCGGCGGCGACGGCGTGATAGTCGACGCTCGCGGGGCCCGTGAGCTCGAACGTTCCGCCGTCGAAGCGGTCCGTCGTCGCGGCGACCACGACGGCGTCGGCCACGTCGCGCGTGTCGACGATGCCCATGCGAGCCTCACCGACGCCCCAGTAGATCTTTCCCTCCGAGAGGATCGTCGGCAGCGAGGCGAAGAGGTTCTGGAAGAACAGGTGCGGCCGCAGGATGACGTGGGTGAGGCCCGAAGCCTTCAGCGCCGCCTCCGTGCGCGCGTGCTGGCGCGTGTTGTCGGTCGGTCCGTCGGCATCGGCCTTGAGCGCGGAGACGCGCACGATCTTGCGGACGCCGGCGCTCTTGGCGGCCGCGAGCGCGCGCGACGTCTGCGCGTCGGCGTGGGCGTTGGCCGCGGTGATCAGCACGAGGGTGTCGGCGCCGGAGAAGGCGCGCTCGAGCGACGCGGCGTCCTCGAACGATCCGACGGCGACGCGTGCTCCCGCGGCCTCGAGCGGCGCGCCCTTCGCCGAATCGCGGGCGAGGGCGACGACGGAGACGCCCTTCGACGCGAGCTCGGTGGTGACGCGGCGGCCGATGTTCCCGGTGGCTCCAGTGACGACGATGTTCATGCGTCCCATGATGGCGCTGCCCGCATCGACGCACTAGTATGACGAATCAAGAGACACTTTTGTCATGAACGCAAAAGTAATCCCTCGCGAGACGCCCGATCTCAACGACGTCGCGCTGTTCGTCCAGGTCGTGCGCGCGGCGAGCTTCTCGATCGCGGCGCGGGAGCACGGCGTCCCGGTGTCGACGGTGAGCCGGCGGGTCGCCCGGCTCGAGGCGCGCCTCGGCACGCGGCTCCTCGAGCGAACGACGCGTCGCCTTCGCCTCACCGACGTCGGCGGGCGCTACTTCGAGCACGCCGAGCGCGCGCTCGACGAGCTCACCGAAGGCAACCGCCACGTGCGCGCGCTCCACGCCGTTCCGCGCGGGCGCGTGCGCATCACCGCGCCGGTCGGCGTCGGCCCTCGGCTCGCCAGCGCGATCGCGCCGTATCTGCTCGCCACGCCGCTCGTGTCGATCGAGATCGATCTCACCGAGCGCCGCGTCGACATCCTCGGCGAGGGCTTCGACATCGCGATCCGCGCGGGCGCGCTCGACGACGGCGACTTCGTGGCGCGCAAGCTCTTCGACGCGACGCGCGGCCTGTTCGCGAGCAAGGCGTACCTCGCGCGCCGCGGGCGCCCGAAGCGGCTCGCCGATCTCGCGTCGCACGATCTCGTCGCGACGCGCGCTTCGCCGAACGGCGCGACGTGGGATCTCGTCGTCGATCCCGACGACGCGGGGCGCGGCCGCCGTCATCGCTTCGCGTTCAAGCCGCGCCTCGTCGTCAACGAGCTGCTCGCCGCGAGGCACGCCGCGATCGCGGGCGCCGGCGTCACGCTCTTGCCCACGGCGCAGGTCGAGCCGGGCACGCTCGAGCGCGTCCTCCCGAAGATCGCGGGCGAGCCCGGCGGGCTGTGGCTGCTCTATCCGGCGCAGCGGAGGCTCACCGCGGCGGCGCGCTCGTGCATCGAGCACTTGCTCTCGACGATCCCCGCCGGCTTCTCTGCGTCGAAGTCCGCCGGGTGATCGCGACGATCAGGCGTGCCCGGGGTGATGCCGGTGCCGAATGACGTTGCGCTCGGAGACGCGGCGCCGACTGTGGAACGGCTTGACGAGCGCGACGCCCGCGATGAAGCCGCCGATGTGCGCGAAGACGGCGACGCCGCCCGAGCTGACCTCGGCCGAGAGGAGCTGCGGGAGACCCGCGACGACCTGCAGGCCAATCCACACGAGGAGCATCACGTACGCGGGGACGGTCATGATCGTCCAGAAGAACGGCAGCGGCACGAGCACCTTCACGCGCACGCGCGGGTAGAGCACGAGGTAGGCCCCGAGCACACCGGAGATCGCGCCGGACGCTCCGACCATCGGCGCGGTCGCGCTCGGCTGGAGCACGACCTGGAGCGCCGCCGCGGCGAGACCGCAGACGACGTAGAAGACGACGTACCTGATGCGTCCCATGCTGTCTTCGACGTTGTTGCCGAAGACCCAGAGGAACAGCGCGTTGCCGATGATGTGCGCCCACCCGCCGTGGAGGAACATCGACGTCACCGGCGTGAGCCAGCTCTGCGACGTCGTCTCGACGAGACACGCGAGGTCGCGGGTGATCGGCACCGTCGCGCCGGCCTTCGCGCGGCCCGTGATCTCCGCCGGCACGAGGCCCCAGTCGCAGATCGAGCGCGCGAGCGCGACCTCGTCGATGCCGGCGTGCTGCACGAAGACCCACACGGTGCCGAGCGTCACGAGGAGCGCGACCGTCACGACCGGCGGGCGCAAGGTCGGGTTCTCGTCGCTGATCGGGAGCATGCGCGCGAGGCTGCACGGTGAGTGCCACCGAATGAGCCCGTTCAGTCGCCGAGCAGCCTGACCGTCACGCTGTCGAGCCGTCCGGTGAACGCGAACGGCACTTCGTAGTCGCCCGCGGCGGTCGCCGTGTCGAGCCCGGTATCGAAGGTCTCCGTCGCCGAGTAGAGGATCGGCACCGTGTGAGGAATGTCCCCTTCGCCGGCGGCGTCGCCGTCGATGAAGAGGCGCGCGCGTCCCGCGTTCTCGCCCGTCTTCTCGAAGACGACCGCGAGCGTCACGTCGCCCGTCGGGACGCGCGTGGTCGACGTGACCACATACCTCTCCAGGCCGACGTAGTCGTGGGCGTACGTCAGTCGACCGTCCTTCACGTAGAGCGCATAGCCGCCGAAGCGACCTCCGCACGTCGCGAGGACGCCCTCGGCGCCGCCGTCGTAGACATGGACGCGAGCGACGATCGCGTGCGATCGATTCTTGACCGGCGGCGAGAGGACCTCGGGCGTGCCGCGCGTGAAGCCTTCGTAGCGGAAGGTCGTCTGCTGTCCGGCGAGGCGCCTCATGTTCTCTCGGACGAGCGCGACGCTCGCGCCCTCGAGAGGAAAGACGCGATTCTTTCGCGCCTCACGATCGAAGAGAGCTTCGAGCTCGGCGAGCTTCTCCGGCTCGCGCGCCGCGAGGTCGCGCGACTCGCCCGGATCGTCGTCGAGCCGAAAGAGCTCCCACGGGCCTGCGTCGAAGCCGCTCTCGTGGTCCCACGGCATGCGCCCGCCGAACGACACCGCCTTCCACCCGTCGGCCCAGATCGCGCGATTGCCGAACATCTCGAAGTACTGCGGAGGCCGCCTCGCGGGCGCGCGCGCCGCGCGCAGCGACGACACGAAGCTCTCGCCCGCGAGGGGCATCTGCCTGACGCCGTTCACTTCGCCGGGCATCGCCAGACCCGCGAGATCGAGGAGCGTCGGCGCGACGTCGACGACGTGCGTGAACCGCGATCGGATCCCGCCGCGCGCCTCGATGCCGTTCGGCCACGAGATGACGAACGGATCCCGAACGCCGCCCTCGTAGGTGGATTGCTTCCAGTAACGCCCCGGCGTGTTGCCCGCGAGCGCCCAGCCGGCCGGGTAGTGGTTGATCGCGTTCGGGCCACCGAGGTCGTCGAGCGCTCGCTCGATCTCGCCGAGGCTCGTCGGGATGCCGTTCACGTCCTGGAAGACGTTCGTGAGGCCGATCAAGCCGCCTTCACCGCTCGCGCCGTTGTCGCTCGTGACGATCACGATCGTGTCGTCGAGCTGCTGCGTCTTCTCGAGCTGGTCGAGCACGCGACCGAGCTGCTCGTCGGCGTACTCGACCGCGCCGGCGAAGACCTCCTGCATGCGGGCGAAGGCGCGCTTCTCTCGCGGCGAGAGCGAGCTCCACGCCGGGATCTCTTCCGGCCGCGGCGCGAGCGTCGTCTCTTCCGGCACGATCCCCATCCTCTTCTGGCGCGCGAGCGTCTGCTCGCGGAGGACGTCCCAACCCGCGTCGAACCGACCGATGTTTCGATCGATCACCTCGCGCGGCGCGTGATGGGGCGCGTGCGCGCTTCCGGTGGCGATGTAGAGGAGGAACGGCTGACGATCCTTGCCGTGTTGCGCGACGTACGCGATCGCGTGGTCGCCGAGGTCGCGATCGAGGAAGTAGCCCGGATGACCGACGGCGGGATCGATCGGTAGGGTGTCGTCCCAGACGTTCGGCGCCCACTGGTTGGTTTGGCCGCCCATGAAGCCGTAGAAGCGATCGAAGCCGAGGGCGTGAGGCCAGAGATCGTAAGGACCGTTCGGGGTCACGTCCTCGACGGGCGTGTTGTGCCACTTGCCGAGCGCGTACGTCGCGTAGCCGTGCTGCCGGAAGATCTCGACGAACGTCGCCGCGCTCGTCGGGATGCGACCCGTGTAGCCGGGCTCGTCGCTGACGAGCTCCGTGATCTTGCCGGTGCCGACCGCGTGGTGGTTCCGTCCGGTCAGGAGCGCGGCGCGTGTCGGCGAGCAGAGCGCCGTCGTGTGGAAGCTCGTGTAACGAAGACCTCGCGCCGCGACCCGATCGATGTTCGGCGTAGGGATGGGCCCGCCGAACGAGCTCAGGTGCCCGAAGCCGACGTCGTCGAGCAGGACCACGACGACGTTGGGCTTCGGCGGAGATGTCTCCTCGGATGTCGTCATCGCCTGCTCGCGTGTCTGGAGCGCACGCGAGCACGAGAGCAGGGCCGCGAGGCACCCGAGCGCGATGAGCCGTCGTCGCATGGCACTCCTCCGTGGGGGCTCGGTCGAGCCTGATTTCCACGGACGAACGAGGCAATGCGCGCGCCGCGCGCGAGCACGACCTTCCGCAGGCGCGCCCGGATCGCAACCTGCCCTTGACGTGGCGCGGGGGTCGGCGGAGATGTTCTTCCATGTCGAACGAGAGGGCTGCAGACGTCGTGATCGTCGGCGCGGGCCAGGGCGGCGCCCAGACCGCGATCGCGCTCCGCCAGCAGAAGCTCGAAGGATCGATCCTGATGATCGGCGCCGAGCCGGAGCTGCCGTACGAGCGCCCCGCGCTCTCGAAGGAGTACCTCGCGGGCGAGAAGGCCTTCGAGAAGCTCTCTCTTCGCCCGGCGTCGTTCTGGGCGGAGCGAAGGGTCGATCTTCAGCTCGGTACGCGCGTCGTCGCCGTCGACGCCGAGCGCCACGAAGTGCGCGCGGCCGACGGGAGCGCGATCCGCTACGGCAGCCTCGTGTGGGCGACCGGCGGGCGGCCTCGACGTCTCGCGTGCAGCGGCCACGATCTCGCCGGCGTCCACGCGGTGCGCGATCGCGCCGACGTCGATCGGATGCTCGGCGAGCTCCAGGCCGCGAGCGAGATCGTCGTCGTCGGCGCCGGGTACATCGGCCTCGAGGCCGCGGCGGTGCTGCGCAAGAAGGGCAAGCGCGTCACCGTGCTCGAAGCCCGAGACCGCGTCCTTCCTCGCGTCGCCGGCGAGCCGCTCTCGCGCTTCTTCGAAGCCGAGCACACCGCGAAGGGCGTCGAGCTCCGCCTCGGCGCACAGGTCGAGTGCATCGAAGAGAGCGCGCGCCGCGCGCGCGGCGTGCGCCTCGCAACCGGCGAGGTGCTGCCGGCCGACATCGTCGTCGTCGGGATCGGCATCGTCGCGGAGACCGACGCGCTCGTCGCCGCGGGCGCGCGCGCGGCCGAAGGTGGCGTGCTCGTCGATTTGCAGTGCAAGACGAGCCTGGTCGACGTCTACGCGATCGGCGACTGCGCGGCCCACCCGAACGTGCATGCCAACGGCCGCGTCGTCCGCCTCGAGTCGATCCAGAACGCGAACGATCAAGCGGCCGTCGTCGCCAAGTCGATCGCCAAGACGCTCGGCGAGGGCGAGCGCTACGACGCGATCCCTTGGTTCTGGTCGAACCAGTACGATCTCCGGCTCCAGACGGTGGGCCTCATGATCGATCACGACGACGTGGTCGTGCGCGGCGATCCGTCGACGCGCGCGTTCTCGGTCGTCTACCTGCGCGGCGGGAAGGTCGTCGCGCTCGACTGCGTCAACAAGACGAAAGACTACGTCCAGGCCAAGCCGCTCATCGCCGCCGGCCGCGCGGTCGACCGCGAGAGGCTCGCCGATCCCGAGATCACGCTGAAGGATCTCTCCAGCGTGTGAACGCCGTGTGAAACGGACGTGGAACGTCGCGCGGGCGCCTTGATCGCGCGCGCGGAAGCGGACATGACACGAGGGTGAGCCTCCACGAGAGCGACGTGTACCGCGTTCCCGGGCGCGAAGCCGAGCCCGAGCCGATCCCGCCCCCTTCGGGGCGTCGGCTCGTCTCTCCTCTTGGCTGGGGCGCCGCGGCGATCACCGCGATCGTCGGCCCGCTCCTCGTGTTCAATCTGCTCTTCGATCCCGACGCGGGCAACGGTCATCGCCACGCGCGCTTCGTCCCCGCGATCGAGACGTTCGAGGACGTCACGATGCTCGTCCTGCTCGCGACGACCGTGGTCGCCGTCGTCGTCCTCGTGCGGCGCGTCGTTCCGATCTGGGGCGGCCTCGGCCGATGGGCGCGCGGCTTCTACGTGCTGGCCGTCGTCGTGCTCCAGGCGCTCGCGATCGCCGGCGGCGAGATCGCGATCTTCGCGAGCCGCGGCGGCCTGCACCTCTTCGAACCGACGCTGCAAGGCACCACCGCGCTGCCCGACGGCCGATCGGCGCACGTCTACGCGAGTGGTCTCTTCGGTACGACGTACGACGTGTACGTCGCCGATCGATTCGCGATCGTGATGCACAAGCGGCTCAGCGTCAGCCGCGGAGCGCACGAGAAGGTCGTTCCTACCGTGCGCGTGCGCGCCGACGGCGATCTCGAGCTCGTCGACGCGGCGGGGCGCGCGCTCGAATCGCAGGGTTTCACGCTGCCGCTCTTCGGGATCGGCGGCTGCTAGGCGGTCACTTGCGCCACGGGCGGAAGCGGAGCGCCGACCACGTCGCGTCGACGGCGACCTGCGTCACCGGGCTCAGGCCCGCGCGCTCGAGCGCCTCCCAGCCGACGTCACGCGTCAGGTCCGTCTTCACGCCCGACGTCGTCTTCGGATACGCGATCCAGAGCGCGCCGGTAACGCCCTTCAGCTTCGGCAGCCACGTCTTCAAGACGGCGCGCGTCTTGGCGAACAGGAGCACGACGTCCGCCCCCTTCGGCGACCTCGTCGTCGGCACGCCGAGGGAGAAGCCCTTCGGCGCCGCGAGCACCGCGACCTTCGACCCCGGCTTGACGTGAAGCCGCGCCGCGAGGGGCTTTTCGCTCGGCGCCGGGCGCGCAGGCTTGCCCGTCGTCGTGAGCATCGCGAGCGTCTTTTCGATGCGGCGCGCGCGCGTCTCCGGCTTCTTCGCCGAGAGGATCGCGTCGGCGTGCTCGCGACGATGCGACGGCGCGAGCGCCTGCCACGCCTTGTTCGCCGCGGCGTTCTTCGCGAGCGCCGCGGCGAGATCGGCAGGGGCCTCGACAGTGCGCGGCGCTTCGTCGTGCTCGATCGTGACGCGCACGGTATCACCGACCGCGATCTTCGCTCGCTCGGCGAGCTCGCGGCGGAAGCCGAGCACGTGGTGGCCTCCCATGGGCGCGAGCGACATCGCGAGCTCGACGCCGTTGACGGTGACCTTCACCGGGACGCGCGCCTTGGTGCCGAAGAAGGCGACCGTGTCGAACGGGATCTCGATGTACGGAGACGCCTTGCTCGGGCCGGCGCCGAGAAGCCGATAGGTGAACGTCTTCTTCTTGGCCATCGCTACCTGGGCGGCTTCGCCTGGCGCGCGGCGTCGCCCGCGAGCTCGAGGAGCCATCGTTTGTCTTCGGGATCTTTCGTCATCGACGCGGCCTTGTTGAACGCGGCCGCGCACGCTTTGTAGAGGGCGCGGCTACGCCGCTCCTTGCCGGCCGCCGTGCGCGACGCGATGAGCTCGCACGTCTTGGCCAGCGTCGTCCACGACGTCTTCTGTTCCGGCGCGAGCTTCGCGGCTTTGGATGCATAATACAATGATCGCGCGGCCGACTTGCGGCGCGCCCACCCGCGCGCGAGCTCCTCGGCCACGGCCGCAGTGTCGTCGGCGTCGCCGGACTGCCGCGCGATCGCATACGCAGACTCCAGCTTCGCCACCGCGCCCTTCGCGTCGCTCTTGATCGAGGCTGCGGCCTCCTTGAGGAGACGGCCGATCTCTTCGCGCGCGCCCATCAGGAGAGCCCCGAACGCGGAGCCGTTGCTTCTTTCGCCGATCGCATCGACGCAGCAATCTACGGGTTGCACGGACTGCGTCAATCGGGACGCGTGGCCCCTCGCTACGCGCTTCGCTCTTGGCTGCACTTCCTGCACTCGGCCCCGTCGCACGATCTCGGCGACGCACGAGGTAACGCTCGGAATCTCCGACGCGCGCGGGAACGATCACGCGATCTGCAGCGCGCCCGACGCCGGGTACATCCGTTGCGAGCTCATCGAGGGATCGCGATCGAGCTGGGGCCGCGGGCCCCTTTCCCGTCAACGTCAGAGGAGAGTGACCATGCGCATGACCGCGCTCTTGCCGGTGTCCGTTCTGTTCCTTTCGCTCGCCGGCTGCGCCGACCATGTGTCGATCGCCGGCGACTTCGAGCTCCAGCCCTACGAGCTGCCGAAGGGCTACCGGCACATGACTGCGCTCATCGACGAAGAGCGCAAGGAGCTCGTGCTCTTCGGCGGGCTCGGCAACGGCGGGCCGATGCCCCCGACCGCCATGAATCACCACATCTTCACGCTCGATCTGCGCAAGCCCGCCGCGCAGCGCGCCTGGGTGATGAAGCCCGCCGACACCATCGTCCAGGCGCCGTGGTTCACGAGCACGCGCGGCTTCGTGGAGGTGGGCAACAAGACCTACCTCACGTGCAGCGACACCGACGCGAACGAGATCTACGAGTTCGACAAGAAGAGCCGCGAGTTCAGGTGGCTCTCCACCTCGAACCTCCCCCCGGAGGTGAACGCGGGCGACTGCTGCGCGGTCGGCGTGAAGGTCGAGGGTCGCGGTCGCGGCAAGAAGGACGACGTGCGCATCTACGTCCTTGGCGGACGAAACGACGTCGTGAGCCCGGTACCGTACGCCCGCTACTACTCGGTGACGTACGACAAATGGGTGAAGGTCGCCAACCTCAACGTCGGCCGCTCGCACCTCGGCTGCGCGCCGGTCGAGACGCGGCGGGGGCCCGCGATCTACGCCGTCGGAGGCGGCAACTCGACGGCGGGAACGACGCTGCGCTCGGTCGAGGTCTACGACGTCGAGCGAGACACGTGGACGCTCTACGGCGAGATGTTGCCCGAAGGACGCTCGCGCCTCGCGGTGCAGAACCTCGACGACGAGTTCTTGATGCTGATCGGCGGCGACGCCGCGTGCGCCGGCGGCGGTGCGGGCAACCTGTGCACCGGCGATCGGCCGCTCGCGAACGTCGACCTCATCGACATGAAGCGCAACAACCGCTTCATCTCCGGGACCGATCACTGGATTCCGCAGCTGCTCACGCCGCGGCAGACGCCGGCGACGGCCTTGCGCAAGAAGAAGCACGGCGACGAATGGGAGCTCCACGTCATCGGCGGCCGAACGCCCGCCGGAGCGCAGCTCGACGTGACGACGTCGAGCGAGGTGCTCTCGTTCGATCTCCGGCGCGCTTGGCTGCGGTTCTGACGGCGCCGTGCTACTGAAGCGTCTGGCTCGTGCTGATTCGGTCGGCTTCCGTCGCGGTCTCGATCGCCGCGCTCGCGGCCTGTCGCGCGCCTCACACGCGCGCGACCGAGCGCGACGCCGCGCCTCCTTCGATCGCGGGGACCGCGACCGACGGAGGCGCGAGCGACGCCGAGACGAGAGAGCCTCTGGGCGGCGACGCCGAGGTCGAGCTCCTCGACGGCAAAGAGAGGCTCGGCTTCGTCTCGGTGCCGGTCGGCGCGCGCGCCCCGCGACCGATCATGATCGCGCTCCACGGCGGCAGCGACAGGCCCGAGCGCGCGTGCGCCTCGTGGCGCGGGATCAGCGAGGCGTATCCGTTCGTCGTTTGCCCTCGCGGCTTCGGCGGCAACGAAGCGGCGCTCGGGTGGCGCGGCGTGGCCGACACGAGCGACCGGATCGCCCGCGCGATCGCCGCCACCAAGGCGATCTTCGGCGGGTGGATCCACGAGACACCTTCGTTCGTCCTCGCCGGCTTCTCGATGGGCGGCAGCCAGGTCGCGCTGCTCGCCGGGCACGCTCCTCGAGCCTACCCGCGCGTCGTCGTCGGCGATTCGGCGCACGACCCAGCGCCCGCGCTCGGCTTCTCGCGCGCGTGGGCCGCGGGCGGCGGCGAGCGCGCGATCTTCCTCTGCACCACGAGCGGCTGCGAGCCCTCGATGCGCGCGGCCGCGCGCAAGGTCGCGGCCGACAAGCTCTTCGCGCGCCTCAACGTCGCGCCGACGCAGGTGCACGCGCTCTCGGCGCCCGTCGTCCAGTCGATGCGGCGCGACTTCGGGTGGCTGGTCGACGGCGCGGAGGGATGGATCGGCTACGTTCCGCCGAGCCAGGATTCGCTTCCAGGCCGAACCGAGACGTTCGATCCGAGGTGAGCCCGCGCGCCGAGGCTCACTCGATCGTGGTCGAGCCCGTCACCTGCGGCGGCGTCTTCGCGAGGACGTAGAGTCCGGGGAAGCCCGGCGTTTCGAACGTGCCCTTCGGGTTGTTCCTCAGCGTCGAGTCGGCGAGCGCGATCGTGCCCGACCTGTCGTTGCTCACGAAGAAGATCGCGCTGCCGCCTTCGTTGGCGCGGTTGCTCTCCATGAGCGTGCCGCAAAGGTTCAGCGCGATGGTGTTGCCGTCGTTGTAGATCGCGCCGCCGTTGCCGCCGTCGCCCGCGTTCGCGCCGGTCCCGGTCGCGCGGTTGTCGGTGAACACGCTGTTGTAGATCGACCACGACGTACCGATGCTGCTCAAGGCGCCGCCGTTCGCGCAGGTGTTGCCGTAACCCGCCTTGCCGCCGAAGGTGCTGTTCACGACGAACACCGGGCGACTCATGCTGCCGCCCTGGGGAAAGTCGAGCACGCGGACCGCGCCACCGCCGACGTCGGAGCCCGACGCGTCGCACTCGTTGTGGAAGAAGCGCGCGTTGACGATCTTCGTCCGGCCGCCGCGCACGTACATCGCGCCGCCGCCGCCGCCTTCGACGTTGCCGAGCTTCACCGAGCCGTCGGCGAACGTGATGTTCTGCACGGTGAGCTTCGGCGTGACCTGCTCGTTGCAGTTGCCCGGAACGCCCGAGGCGTATCCGCCGTTCGCCGGATCGCACGCGTTCATGTAGAGGACGCGAACCTTGCCGCCGCCGCTCAGTGTCACCTTGCCGCCGCCGTCGATCACGACGGGGCCCTTGTCGTTGAACACCTTCGCCGTGGCCGTGAGCGTGATCGTCGCCGGCGCGGGACCGCAATCGAACGTGATGACGCCGCCCTGCGCGACCGCGGCCACGAACGCGTCGCCCGTGCAGCTCGCGGGCGTGCCCGTGCCGACCACCGTCTTGGGGCTCGCGATGCTCTCGGCCTGAGCCTCTGCCGGCACGACGCACTTGCCCGCGGGGTTGCCTGCGGCCGGACCGTCGTCGACGTTGGTCGGCGGGCTCGGCGTCGTGCCGCTCGGACCTCCGCTCGTGCTCTCCCCCGGCTTGCTCCCCTGCCCGCCCGAGGGATCGCCGCTCGTGCCCGACGAGCCGGGGCTCTCTTCACCCGAGCAACCGATGAAGAGGAGCGCGCTCGCGAGAGCAAGCACGGCCCTCGCATGAAAAGTCCCCATCCTTCAACGGTAGCGTGCCGCAGGAGCGCATGTCCACGGGACCACGTTCGCGTTTGCTGAGCCGATCCGGGGCACACGCGTCCACTAACGGACGATGACCCGACTGCGCGCGCTGGCGATCGCTCTCTTCGTCGTGATCGCGGGCGCCTTCGTGCTCGCCCGCTCGCAGAGCGAGCGAGAGAGCGAGAGGGTCGCAGCAAGCGCTGCGGTCGATCCCGATCGCGACGACGCCCTCGCGCCCCGCGCCTCGTCGCGCGTGACGGAGATCCGATCCGCGGGCGCGAAGGCGGCGAAGGACTGGTTCGTCGTACGCGGTGCGTCGATCGATCTGGTCGGTCGCGTCCACGCCGACGGCAAGCCAGCGCAGGGGATCTCGATCGTCGTCCGCGACGAGCTGACGAGCGAAGGCGCCCTCCCGCCCGTTCGCGTCGCGACCGACGAGGCCGGGCGCTTCGTCGCGCGCCTGCCGAAGATCCACGGCCACTATCGCGTCGTAGCGGCCGCGGCCGGCCTCGCGCCGGCGTGGGCCATCGTCCCCGGCGACGTCTCCAAAGACGACGTGGAGCTCGCGCTATATACATGCATGATACATATATACGGAGCCGTCTCGGACGCCTCGGGTGGGCCCGTCGCCGGAGCGAGCGTGAGCCTCGACAAGGTCCCCGACCACGCCGCCGCCTCCGATGCGGCGGGCCGCTTCCAGCTCTGCACGGGCCCGCGCTCGGCGAAGCTCCGTGTCGAGGCCGAGGGCTACGGCGCGTGGACGAAGAGCGTCGCTCCGCGAGGCGCGCTCCGCCAGGACGTGACGCTCGTCCCCGCCGCCGGCCTCGAGGGCCGCGTCGTGTCGGCCGCGTCGGGATCGTCGATCCCGTTCGCGCTCGTCACGGTACGCGCGAGCGGTGGCGCCGTCGCCGACGTCCAGGCCGACGACGCGGGCGCCTTCGACATCGCGCGGATCTCGCCGGGCGCCTACACCGTCGAGGCGCGCGCGCCGGGGAGCAAGTCGCACCATCCGGTCGACGTCGCGGTCTTCGCCTCCTCGAAGGCGAACGTGACGGTGCCGCTCGACGCGCGCGTCGCGGTGCGCGGGCGCGTCGTGTCGAAAGACGGCCCCGTCGCCGGCGCGACGGTCAACGTCGGCTACTCGTCCACGTTCGAGTGGGCGACCGCGGTGCGCTCCAATCAGGCGGGAGAGATCGCGATCGACGACGCGCCGGTCGGCAACCTCGTCGTCAACGTCGACGACCACGAGGTGGAGGCACCGAAGACGCTGTCGGTCCCCGAGACCGGCGTCGAGGGCGTGACGATCCAGGTCGCCGCCAAGGGCGAGGTCGAGATCGCGGTGACGCGCAAGGGAGCGCCGGTCTCCGACGCGATCGTTCACCTCCGAGGAACGCTCTCCTCCGACACGCGTCCCACGTCGGGATCGGGCGTCGCGCGTTTCCGCGGCCTCGCCGACGGGACGTATCGCGTCGTCGCCGAGCACGACGACGACTTCGCGGTCGCCGAGCGCCTCGAGGTGTCGCGCGCGCAGCCGGTGAAGACCTCGCTCGAGCTCACCGAAGGGCGACAGGTCGCCGGGCGCGTGATCGACGAGCGCGGCGATCCGGTCGACGGCGCGCGCGTCACCTTCACGATGGCGTCGTCGACGGCGGAGGGCGGCGCGTCCGCGACCAGCGGCAGAGACGGATCCTTCCGCGGCGGTCCGCTGCGCGGTCCCGCGACCTACCGCGTGCGCGTCACGCGCTCCGGCTTCGAGCTCGAGC
>JAHBWD010000063.1 GCA_019637175.1 Labilithrix sp.
ACCGCGACCTCGCCGCCGACGTGAGCAAGGGGCGCTTCCGCGAGGACCTCTACTATCGCCTCAGCGTGTTCCCGATCCGCATCCCGCCGCTGCGTGCCCGCAAGGAGGACATCATCCCGCTCGCGGCGCACTTCATCGCGCTCGTGTCCAAGGAGATCGGCGCGCCGCAGCCGCAGCTGCTCGAGCATCAGGTGGCGGCCCTCCGCGCCTACGAGTGGCCGGGGAACGTGCGCGAGCTCCAGAACGTGATCGAGCGCGCGGTCATCCTCGGCCGAGGCGGCGAGATCCGGCTCGATCAGGTCCTCGGCACCCGCGGCGAGCATCGGCGATCGTCCGGCCCGCCGCCCGCGCCCGCGGAGGAGGTCGTCTCCGATCAGGAGTGGCGTCGCCGCGAGCGCGCGAACCTCGTCGCGGCGCTGACGCGCTCCGCGGGCCGGATCTACGGCACCGGCGGCGCCGCGGAGCTGCTCGGGATCAAGCCGTCGACGCTCCAGTCTCGCCTCCGCGCGCTCGGGATCCGCGCGCGCGAGCGCGTCTGAGCTCCTCCGCCCGCCCGTCGCGCGTCGCTCGCTTCGCCGCGAGGCGACGCGCCCGTGGCGAGCGCCTTGCAACCCGTCGAGCCGAGCGCCCGTAGGCGCCTGGAAGGGGTCCGTCCGATGCTCGACTTGATCGTCCGCTACCTCCACGAGGCCATGATCCCGTTCCGGCTCTCGAGCTACCCGAGCATGGAACACCTGCCGAAGGCCGTTCAGCCGCTCCCGAAGCACGCCGTCTTGGTGGAGTCCCAGATCGTGCTGATCGGCGACAAGCTCGCGCTCCTCTGCTTCGTCGCGAGCGATCAGGTCGACCTCTCCGCGCTCGCGAACGAGCTCGACGCGGCGGTGATCGACGCGACCGAGGACGATCTCCCCGAGGCGCTCAAGCGAGGAGGCGCGCCGCCGCCGCTCGGACAGCTCTTCGGGCTGCCCGTCATCGTCGACGAGAGGGTCACGCGCGCAGGGTCCGTCGTGTTCCAGCCGTTCGGCGAGAGCGACTTCGTCGAGCTGCCCTACGACGACTACGCCCGCCAGGAGCAGCCGCGCGTCGCGTCCTTCGTGCGCGCGGGCGAGCTGCCCGAGCACGCCGGCGCCTCGACCGGCGTGCCCGCGGGCTGACTCGGCCGAGGGACGCGCGGGCCTCGCGCCTCAGGCTCTGACCTTCTCGCTCGCGGCGTCGTAGAGCGGCCTCAGCGAGGCGACGGCCGGGTAGCTCTTGCCCGCGATGTCGACCTCCCACGAGCCCGCGTCGAGGTACTTCTGATCGATCGGCTCGCCCGCGTCGATCATCGCGAGGCCCACGGCCCCGCCGAGGGTGAAGCCGTACGACGCCGCGCGGATGTAGCCGAGCGCCTTGCCGTTCCGCTTCACGATCTCCGCGTGGAAGAGGAGCGGCTCCGGATCCTTCACGAGGACCTGCGCCAGCCGCCGCGTGAGCGGGCCCGCGGCCTTCTTCGCGAGCACCGCCTCCTTGCCGAGGAAGCCGCCGGGCTTGTCGAGATCGAGCGCGAAGCCGAGCCCGGCCTCGAGGACCGAGTCGGTGTTGTCGATGTCGTGGCCGTAGTCGCGGTAGCCCTTCTCCATGCGGAGGCTCGCGAGCGCCTTGAGGCCCGCGTGCACGAGCCCGACCCGCTTGCCGGCCTCCACGATGCGATCGTAGACGTGCGGCGCCTGCTCCGACGGGATGTAGAGCTCGTAGCCGAGCTCGCCGAGGTACGTGATGCGGACGCAGAGCACGCGGGCGAAGCCGATGTCGATCTCGCGCGCGGCGCGGAACGGGAAGGCCTCGTTCGAGAGGTCGCTCGTCGTGATCGACTGCATCAGCTCGCGCGATCGCGGGCCCTGGACGTTGATCTGCGCGTAGCCCGACGTCACGTCGGTGACGAACGCGTGCGCGTCGCCGATCCGCCGGCGCATCCACGTCTCGACGTGGCGATGCGCCGTGTCGGAGGCGACGACCCAGAAGCGCTCGTCGTCGAGCTTCGTGACGGTGAGATCGGCCTCGAGCTTCCCGCCTTCGTTGAGCCACTGCGTGTACGTGATGAGGCCGGCGGGGCCGTCGACCTGGTTCGCCGAGATGTGGTTCAGGAGGCGGCCGGCGTCTCTTCCCTGCACCAAGAACTTCGCCATGAACGACATGTCCATGAGGATGACGCCCTCGCGCGTCGCCCTGTGCTCCGCCGCCCAATTCGGAAACCAGCTCTGCTTGCCCCACGAGAGCGACTCGACCTTCGGCTCCTGGCCCTCGCCCGCGTACCAGTCGGCGCCTTCCCAGCCGCTCACGTCGCGGAAGTACGCGCCTTGCGCCGCGAGGCGATCGTGCACCGCCGAGCGCTTCGCGCCGCGCGCGGTCGTCATCGAGCGCGTCGGGTAGTGGCACTGGTACACCATCCCGAGCGACTCGACCGTGCGCGTGCGGCGGTACTCGGGGTTCGATTGATACGGATGGAGGCGATCGATGTTCATCCCCGTGACGTCGACGTCGGGGCGCCCGCTCTCGATCCAGTGCGCGATCACGCGGCCGAGGCCGCCGCCGGTGATGATGCCGATCGAGTTGAGGCCCGCGGCGACGAAGTAGTTCTTGAGCTCCGGCGCCTCGCCGACGCACGGCGCGAGATCGGGCGTGAAGCTCTCCGGACCGCAGAAGAACTTCTTCACGCCCACCTCGAGCGAGCAGGGGATGCGCGACATCGCCTTCTCGACGTAGGGGCCCATGCGATCCCAGTCGGGCGTGATCTCGCCGAACGAGAAGTCGCCGGGGATCCCCTCGACCTTCCACGGCGCGCAGATCGGCTCGAAGAGGCCGACCATCAGGCCGCCGACCTCTTCGCGGAAGTAGCCGTACGACCCGGGATCCTCGAGCACGGGGAACGACTTCGAGAGCTCGGGGATGCGATCGGTGATGAGGTAGTAGTGCTCGGCGGCCTGGAGCGGAACGTTGACGCCCGCCTGCGCGCCGAGCTGCCGCGCCCACATGCCGGCGCAGTTGACGACGTACTCGGCCTCGATGTCGCCGTAGACCGTGGAGACGCCGGTGACGACGCCGCGCTTCTTGCGCACGCCCGTCACCGTCACGCCCTCGAGGATCGTCGCGCCCTGCATGCGCGCGCCCTTCGCGAGCGCCATCGTGATGTCGACCGGGTTGCCCTTGCCGTCTTCCTTCACGTAGAAGCCTGCGAGCAGATCGTCGGTCTTCGCGAGCGGGAAGAGCTCGCGCACTTGCGACGGCGAGATCTCGTGCACGTCGACGCCGCAATGGCGGTTGAACGCGGCGACGCGGCGGTACTCTTCGAGGCGATCCCTGTCGGCCGCGACCTCGATGAAGCCGACGGGCGAGAACCCGGTCGACAGGCCCGTCTCCGCCTCGAGGCGCGCGTAGAGATCGCGCGAGTACTTGCGCATCTCGGTCGAGGTCTCCGACGTCGAGCCGAACGTCACGATGAGGCCGGCGGCGTGCCACGTCGTGCCCGACGTGAGTCGATCGCGCTCGAGGAGCACCACGTCCTTCCAGCCCATGTGGGCGAGGTGATAGGCGACGGAGCAGCCGATGATGCCGCCTCCGATGATGACCACACGCGCGCGCTCGGGCAGGACGGGATGAGTCATGACTTCTTCCTCGGCTGCGTTCTTAGAAGCGCGCGGAGGGGGACGCAACTCCTCGCGCGCGCGACGCGCTGATGGCTCGCACCCTCAAGGCGCGGCCGTGCCGGCGGCGTAGTGCGCGGCGACCCGGGCGGCGGTGAGCGGCTTGTCGTAGAGCGCGGGCTCGTCGACCGCCCAGCCCGACGCGCATCCCGACACCGTGTCCGGGCTCTCCGCGGCGCACCCGATGTAGAAGTCGCCCGAGGCGGTGTGCGGCGAGGTATCGTTCTCGGTCTCGCGGATGATGCCGTCGAGGTACGAGCTCAGCTTCGTTCCGTCGTACGTGAAGACGAGGTGAGCGAAGCGCGTGAGCGTGAGCGTGGGGACGCCGACGTAGCGGACGACCGGTCCGCCTTCGGGCGCGAAGCCTTCGTAGCCGGCCGCGCCGTTGGCGTAGCCGATGATCGACCAGCCGTAGCGCGGGAAGCCCGGAGGCTCCGTCGACATGAGCCACCGGAGATCGCCGAAGGCCGCCGGCTTGACCCAGATCTCGATCGTGAACGGCGCGCGATCGACGAACGCGAACGCGCGCGTGATCGCCTTCAGGTGCGCGCTGTTGTTCAAGACCACCGCGCGTGAGCCCGCGACGCCTTCGGCGCCGAGCTGCGGGCTCTGTCGGTACTGCGCGTCGACCGCGCCGATCTCCGCCTTCGCGACCGTGCCCGCCGTCTCCTCGAGCCGCCAGTACGCGATCGGCCCGTCGGCGAGCACCGCCGCACGATACGCCGCCGATCGCGGGTTCGAAGGCTCGGCGTCGGCGACGCTGTCCGGCGCGTCGGGCGCGGCGTCGACGGGTGTGGCGACGTCCGTCGCCGCGTCGTCGGGCCCGTCCACGCCGTCTTCCCGCAGGCCGCTCAAGGAGGTGAAGAGCGAGCAGGAGGTGAGGAGCGACGCGAGGAGGAGCGCCGTCGTGGTGCGGTGTCGCGCCATCAGTCCATCGTAACACGTCGCGTGGCCGAGCCGCGGCGGGCAGGGCAGGCTACGATGTTCGTCGCATGATGCGAGCGCCTCCGATCGTCTTCGGTCTCGTCCTCGCGGCTTCCTGCTCGACGCGTCCTCCGGCCCCGACCGCGGCGCGTGATGCGTCCGGCGAGGCGCCCGCTTCGGCCGCGCCGAAGTCCGCCGGACCGATCGCGAGCGCCGACGACGCAGGCGCCGCGGCGCCCATGAGCGATCTCCCGAGCAGGCCGGGGCGCTACGACGTGAGCGTTCCTTCGCCGTCGTCCGAGCTCGCCGAGTTCTTGCGCGCGCGCGTTCCCAAGGGCGGATCGGTGAGCGACGATCCGCCGAGGGTGTTTCACACGGTTCAGAGCGGCGAGACGCTCCAGACCATCGTCGCCGCGTATCAACCGCTCAGCGATCTCTACACGCGCGCCGAGCTCCAAGACGCCATCGTGCGCAAGAACGCCTCCGTGACGCCGGGCAAGAAGATCGAGATCCCGCGCATCACCACGCGCGTCATCCGCGACGATCCGAGAGACGAGCGGCTCGGCTGGCCCGAGGATCGCGCGCTCCGCGGCGTCTTCGTGACGGGCTCCTACGCGGGCATCAAGTGGGTCGACACGCTCGACAAGCTCGCCGAGCGCGGGCTCAACGCCGTCGTCCTCGACGGGAAGGACTACGAGGGATACGTCAACTACCCCTCGAAGGCGAAGGTCGCGGTCGAGACGAAGGCGATGCAGAAGATCTTCGTGCCCGATCTCGCGCGCGCGATCCGCTTCGCGCACTGGCGCGGCGTGCGCGTCATCATCCGCATTCCTTGCTTTCACGATCCGTGGGCCGACAAGCACGCGAAGGACGCGCGCATGTCGATTCGCTTCGCGCAGACCAACAAGCCGATCCACGTCGACTGGCTCGATCCGACCAACACCGAAGCGCAGGACTACGTCATCGAGCTCGCGAAGGAGGGCATCGAGGCGGGCGCCGACGAGATCCAGCTCGACTACGTGCGCTTCCCCGTGCACCTCAGTCAGAAGGTCGCCGTCCTCCCGCAACAGAGAGGATCGGTCGAAGATCATCCGCGAGTTCGTCAAGCGCGTGCGCGCCGTCACGTCGGCGTCGGGCGTCGCGCTCTCGCTCGACTTCTTCGGCGTCGCCGCGACCGGCGAGATGAGCGACATCGAGTACCTCGGGCAGCACATCCCGACGGTCGCGCCCGAGGCCGACGCGATCAGCCTCATGAGCTACCCGTCGCACTACAGCAAGGGTTGGATGGGCTTCAAGGAGCCGGGCGAGCACCCGGAGGTGATCGGCATCGGCAACGAAGCCGCGCGCAAGCAGCTCGCGCCCACCGGCGCGTCCACGATCTTGCGCACGTGGCTCCAGGCGTTCCCGCTCCGCGCGAGCAACTACGGACCGGCGTACGTCGCCGCGCAGGCGAAGATCGCGGAGAGCTCCGGCGGCGTCGGCTGGCTGATGTGGAGCCCCTCGTGTGAGTACAGCGCGGTGTGGAACGGATTCCCGCTCCAGAAGAAGGCCCCCTCCCGAGCACAGTAGAGGAGGGGGCCTGGTGGATCGGCATCTACCCGAAATCAGGTAGCCGCCGGCCCGTTTCGCGTGGGAGTGCACGATTTCAGTAGGGATGACTGTTGGTCTTACCTTTGCACACAGTGGCGGCAGAGGTATTCAGATGCCCATTCGTTCCTTCTCCCGTGCCGGTCTCGCCGCTCTCCTCGCCTCGATCGCCACCTTCGCGGCGGCGCCCGCCGAAGCGGCTCCTTGCGACGCCGCCTCGCTGACCTGCTCGGTCGGAACCGCGGCCTCGCTCAAGGCGCAGATCACGCAGCAGCTGCCGACGCAGATCGACAGCGGATGGATGGACAAGGGCAACATCAAGATCCGAACGCGCTTCACGATCGATCCCGTGGGCCAAGACCCGCTGATGGCGATCGACATGCAGAAGGGCGCGCTCGTCGAGGCGACGTGGCCCGAGCCCGGGTACGTCAACCTCAAGCCGGTGCTCGATCAGGGCGCGCAAGGCGCGATGAACATCCGCTACACGCTCGTGCCGAGCCTCGAGGCTTCGATCTACGGCATCAACGTGAACTACAACGCGTCGCAGCTCGTCAACAAGATCCCCGGCGCGAAGTTCAACTACGACTCGAGGGCGAGCGCGCCCGCGCTGCCGTGGACCTTCGCCGGCGTCGATCTCAAGATGCCCGCGCCGCCGCTCGACGCGTCGACGATCTTCTCGCTCCCGTTCTCGCAGCTCGGCGTCGGCACCGGCGTCGCCGAAGGCACGCTCTCGATCCAGGCGGCCGCCGCGCCGACGTTCAAGTACATCACCAAGCAGGTCGCGTTCGACGCGGGCGTCGTCACGTCGGCCGACGGCTCGGCGAAGATCCCCGCGCCCGACGCCGACTTCATGGAAGTGAGCGCGCTGGTCGCCGGCGAGCTCTCGTTCACCGGCTCGCTCGACGTGAGGCCCGTCGTCAAGGTCGACTCCGTCGCCGGCGTTCCGACGTTCGGCCTCGTGAAGTTCAGCTTCTCCGCCGTGAGCAAGGCGATCAGCGGCGCGCCCATGCCCGTCGGCTTCGAGCACCAGACGATCCGCATCCCGCTCGCCAACGTGAAGGTGCCTGCCGCGGGCGTGAGCCTCGGCGAGGTCAAGGGTGGCTCCGAGGCGACCAAGACGATCACGATCCAGAACACCGGCGAGCTCGGCGCGAAGCTGACGTTCGCGAGCTCCGATCCGCAGTTCCAGGTGCCGAGCGGCGAGGTGAAGGTGCCGCCGAAGAGCACGTACGATCTCAAGGTCGTCCTGAAGGCGACGAACGGCGGCGCGGCTTCTTCGACCATCACCGTTCGCTCCAACGACGCCGACTCTCCCGAGCAGTCGTTCAAGATCGGCGCGAACGGCGCGTCGGTCGACGACGAGGACGACGCCGAAGGTGGCGGCAAGGGCCGCCGCACCGGAGGCAAGGACTCGCTCGATCCGATCGGCGAGAACTCGGGCTGCTCCGCCGCGCCCGGCGCGCTCCCCGGAACGACGACGTTCGCCGCGCTCGGCGTCGCGCTCGGCCTCGCGATGATCGCGCGCCGCCGCCGCGCGCGCTGATCAGGCGAGATCGAAGACCAGGATCTCCGCCGCTTCGACGCCCTCGAGCGGGATGCGGCCGCCGGCGCTCGTGAACGCGGCGTCGCCCGCGGAGAGCTCGTGATCGTCGACGCGGATCTTGCCGCGCGCGACGTGGATCCAGGCGTGACGCCCCTGAACGACCACGTGCTCCGCGCGCGCTCCGGGATCGAGGATGCTCGCGAAGACGCGCGCGTCGGCGTGGATCGTGAGGCTCCCGCCTTCTCCGTTCGGCGACGCGATGAGGCGCAGCTTGCCCCGTTTGTCGTCGTCGGCGAACGTCTGCTGCTCGTAGCTCGGCGGGATCGGGCGCTGGTTCGGCTGGATCCAGACCTGGAGGAAGTGGACGCGCTCGCTCTTCGACGCGTTGTACTCGCTGTGCGTGACGCCGGTGCCCGCCGACATGCGCTGCACGTCGCCGGGGCGGATCACCGAGCCCGTCCCGATCGAGTCTGCGTGCTCGAGGCCGCCGCCGAGGACGAACGAGAGGATCTCCATGTCGCGATGGGAGTGCTTGGGGAAGCCCTGCCCGGGCGCGACGCGGTCTTCGTTGATCACGCGAAGCGCGCGGAAGCCCATCCACTTGGGATCGTAGTAGTCGGCGAAGGAGAACGTGTGCCAGCTGTCGAGCCAGCCGTGGTCGGCGTGGCCTCGCTCCGTCGCGCGGCGGACGTCGACGGGGGCGATGGGTTCGTTCGCGCTCATCGCCCTCTGATGTAGCACGCTCAGAAGCGGTTGCTGGCCCCGGCTCGCGCGCCCTTCATGCGCTGGTACTCATCGTCGCGTTCGCGGTCTTCGCCGTCGTCGCCGAAGCCCATGTTGAGGAGGGCGGTCCACGGAAGGACGCCGTCGTCGGCGTGGTTGGCGAGGCCGATCTGAACGCCGCGGAGGCTCCTCGCGTGGTTGAAGACGCCGATCTGCACGCCGCGCACCTTCTCTCCGAGGTTGGCCACGCCGATCTGCGCGCCGTCGACCGACTTCGCGTAGGTGGCGAGCGCGCCGAGCTGGAGGCCGGTGTGCTCTTCGAACGCGATCGCGCCGGCGCCGATCTGCATGCCCGTCGACTCCTTCGACACCGCGACGAGGCCGCCTTGCGCGAGGCCGGCGAAGTTGCCCGCGCCCGCGCCGAGGAACGCGAGCTGTGCGACGCCGCGGAAGTCTCCCGAGGTGAACGTCGTCGCGCCGAGCTGCGCGAGACCGTAGAAGTGTCCGTTCGACGTGCTGACGACGCCGATCTGCGCGAGACCCGCGAAGTGGCTCTTCGCGCCGAAGTGATCTTCGCCGAACACCTTCTCGCCCGTCGCGTTGACGACGCCGAGCTGGACGAGGCCGTTGAAATCGCCCTGCGCGTGGTTGAACACGCCGACGTCGGCGACGCCGTCGAAGCGCTTGTCGGTGCGGTTGTAGAGACCGAGCTGCGCGAGGCCGTCGAACGTGTGCGCGCGGTTGTAGCCCGCGAGCTGCGTCACGCCGACCATCTGCCCCGCGCGGTTGTACGCGAGCGTGGTTTGGCCGAGGCCGGCGAAGCTGCGCGCGCGGTTCTCGGTGAGGCTGAGCTGAACGCCGCCCGCGAAGTCGTCGGAGAGGTTGCGGCCGAGCGCGATCTGCGCGACGCCCGCGTGCGTGCCCGCGTCGTTGCGGATCGCGGAGAGCGAGAAGCCTCCGTACCAGCGCTCGGTGCGCGCGTGCGCGAGCGCGAACGACGCGACGCCGCCGAACGTCCCGAGCTGAGGTCGCAGCCCGGCGTGGAGGACGTACCAATCGCCCGGCGGATCGGTCGCGATGGGCGCGTACTCGCTCGTGCGGTAGGGCGGTCGAGCGAACTGCGTCTCTTCGTCGACCGCGATCGGGCTGGCGGCGGGCGCGTAGCCCTGGGCGCGGGCAGGCGTCGTCCCGAACGACTTCGCGTCCGGGAGCTGGCTCTGGTTCGAAGGCTCCGTCGCGCCGGCGGGCGCGCCGAGCAGGAGGGTGGCGGCGAAGAGAGGAGAAGCGAGGAGGGATCGGCGGCGCATGAGCCCCTCAACGAGCCGCCGCGCACGAGCTTACGGAGACGCCGCGGGAAAAAGAGGGGCGGCGCTCACGCCCTGGCGAGGTTGGAGAGAGCGCAGTTATTTCCGATGGTTCGGCGGACGCCCCGTCGGCGGTCGCCGAGAATGCGGCATTGCCTACATGTCTTCTGTATGCCAAGGAGAGGCGTTCGCATGGTCGACTCGAGCCCCGAAAACGATCCGCGCCGGAAGGTGCCGCGCTTGCCCGCCGTCTTCGCGGTGGAGATGAGCTCCCCTTCGAAGAAGCGACGATGCGGCGTGACGCGGAACGCGAGCCGCAAGGGCATGCTCATCGTGACGCCGAGCCGCTTCCAAGTCGGCGACGCGCTCGAGCTCGAGGTGCACGGATCGGGTCTCATGGGGCGCGTCGGCGCGCGGGTCGTGCGCGTCGAAGAGAACACGCCCGACTCGCGCGAGGTGTGGCGCTACCGTCTCGCCGTCGAGCTCGAGGGCGCGCTCTCCGACGAGCTGCTCGACGCGGCGCTCGATCGAGCTTCGCGCGCCAAGATCGGCGTCGCGTGACGCGCGCTCAGCGCACGAACGCTTTGATCACGCACTGCTTCTGATCGTCGAGGCCCCACGCGCCGCCGCGCTCGCGGCAGTCTCTCTCCGAGAGACCCTTCGGCGCGGGGTACGCCCAGTCGCGCGTGAGGCTCCACGGCTGCGGGCGGCCTGTGCGGAAGTGTTCTTCCCAGTCGTCGGCGGTGGCGCCGCCGCTCGACGTGTTGCCGCAGTGCTTGAACAGGATCGTCCCCGGATGAACGCCGCGCGCCGAGAGCTCCTTCGCGTTCATCGCCGCCGTCGCGTCGACCCAACGGAGCACGTCGGCGAGCTTGTACGGCGCGCGCCGATCGCCGAAGGCGATCAGCAGGCGAAGCATCTCGCGGGTGTACGCGCCTTCGTCGGGCGCTTCGCCGCCGACGGCGACGCGATCGCACAGCGCGCGCAGCCCTTCGAGCGCGTCGTCGATCTCGCCGATGTCGATGAGCGCCGCCGCGGCGCGCTGCACGGCGTAGGGACTCTTGCTCTTCAAGCGCGCGCGGAGGCGCGGCGCGTCTTCCTTCGAGCCGCCGCGGAGGGCCTCGACTTGATCGCTGCACCGCGGGTTGTCGATGTCTTGGCAGGCGTCGAGCGCCGCTCGCGCGCGCGAGAGATCTTCCGCCGTGGGGAGCGACTCGAAGGGACGTTTCTTCGCGCGCGCGCCTTCGAGGTTCAGCTTGACGTGCGCGTACTGGTGCGCGGGCGGCACGTCGACGCCCCGCGCCGCGAGGCCGATGGCCGCCGCCCCGTAGACCTCGAGGAACGGATCGTCGAGCATCTGCTGGAGGAGCGTGATCGCTTCCTTGTCGTCGCCCGGAGGCAGACGCCGGATCACGCCGGTGCGAACACCCGGATCGAACGCGTCGAGCCGGATCGCGAGCTTCGGGATCGACGCCGCGAGGCGGGGGAACGCCGCGGCGTCGTAGCGGCGCGGCGGCACGCAGAGGCTCGTCTCCGGCAGCTCGGCGAACGGGCGAATGCGCGGCAGGAGCGACGCGGGCGCCGACGCCGCGGGGGCGGGCGCGGCTTCGACGGCGGCGTCACCGGTCGTGCCCGAAGGTTTGCTGCACGAGGCGACGATCCCGAGGGATCCGAGCACGAAGAGGCCGAGCAGGCGCGACACGGTGCGAATCGTACGGGAACACGCGCCCGCGAGGCGTGTCGAACGACGCATGGCCCGCGAATTCGTGCGTCTCGTGGCGCCGGCGATCCTCCTCGCGGCGGTCTTCGCGAGCGGGCCCGCGTCGGCGGAGGATGATCCGCGCGCCCGGCGGGAGAAGGAGGGCGCCGCCGGTCTCGAGCGATTCCGCGCCGAGTGTCAGGAACCGGTCGCGAACGGGCAGCCGCTCCGCGCGTCGGGCTGCGACGCGATCGCGCTCGACGCCGCGCGCGCGTTCCGCGAGGCGCGCCTCGCGGCGCGCGCGATCGGGACCTATCGCTCGCTCATCGCGTTCGACACGACGGCGAAGCTCTCGTCGCCGCTCGCGATCGAGGCGGCGTTCGAGCTCGGTGAGTCGTACCAGTCGGTGGCGCTCTACGAACAGGCTGCCGATTGGTACGAGCGCTACGCGACCCTGCGGCCGACGAGCGCGCGGGCAGAGACCGCGCTGTCCGACGCGATGATCCTTCGGCTCGGGCTCGGCCAGGAAGAAGCGGCCACGCGCGACGCGCAGACGTTCGCGAAGCTCTACGGCGCGACGCGCCCGGTGCCGGCGCTTCGCGTCGCGTTCGCGCTCGCGAGCCACCACGCCGACGGCGAGCAATGGAGCAAGGCGCGGAGCGTCCTCGCCGGCGCGGGCGGCGTCGAGAGGGCGCCCCTCGATCTGCGGATCCGCGTGCACGCCCTCCTCGCGAAGATCCACGCGCGAGCCGCTGGCGCTCGCTCGCCGCTCGCCGCGCAGGAGCACGCGCGCGTGCGCGCGCTGGGGAGCGACGCGCGCGCCGTCGAGGAAGCGATCGCCAAGGAGTACGCCGACGAGGAAGAGGGAGCGCGAATGCGGCGCCTCGCGCACGTGCTCGTCGCGGTCGGCGAGGCGGTGGTCTTCGCCGCCGACGAGAGGCGCCTCGCCGAGGTCGAGTCCGTGAGGCTCCCGGCGTACGACGGTCCCGTCGATACCGCCTCCGTCGTCAGGTACGTGCAGACGACGATGAAGGAGTGGTCGGCGAAGAAGATGGCCGCCATCGCCGGCGTCGAGGCCGAGTACGTGAAGGTGTTCGAGATCCGTCCGGTGCCGCCGCCGGGATCGGTGGTGGCCGCCGCTTCGCGCGTCGCGATGATGTGGGCCGACTTCGCCGACGCGCTCGGGCGCGCGCCCACGCCGCCTGCGTGGAAGAAGGATCCTGCGCTCGCGCGCGCGTACGCCCGCGCGCTCGACGCCGTCGTCGAGCCCATTCGTTCGCAGCGGGCGAAGCCTGCGGCGAAGAAGTGCATCGACCTCTCGGTGAAGTACCAATACCGCGACGCGCGTACGCACGACTGCGAGCGGTGGCTCGCGCGGACGTTCGGCGCGGAGTTTCACCTCGTCGACGAGATGATCCCCGCGCTCCGGCCGGGGCCGGTGAGCGCGGCGCCGCCGCTCGCGTACGACGGTACACCGCGCCGCTTCTGAGCGCGCAGGTGACGACGAACAGGCCGATTTTGCAGGCGAATCGTCGAGCCGCGAACGAGACGGCGCGCGGCCGTGCGTGGGCTATCCATGAAGGCCGATGAAGGACGAGGCGCCGGAGAAGAAAGACGCGGCGACGGGGGACGATCCCCGCCCGACGCCGCGCCGCGAGCGGCAGACGCTGATCCCCGCGTTCGATCCCTCCGCGCTGGCGAAAGAGATCGAGAGCGCCGAGGTCAACCCGACGATCCCTCCGCCGTTCGATCCCGTCTCGTACGCGCGCATCGTCGACGCTCACGTGAGCGTCGCGCTGCGCGACACGCCGCGCACCCTCGCCGCGGCGGCGAAGGCCGCTCCGCTCGACGATGACCCTTCCGCGTTCGCCGGCGACGGGCCCGAGAGCGATCGCGATCCGGAGCTCGAGTCGATGGGCCGCGCGATGTACGGGTCGTACCTCGCGAGCGACTTCCCCGAGGCGCTCGTCCTCGCCGAGCGCCTGCTCGAGCGCGAGCCCGGTCACGCGCTCGCGCAAGCGGTGCTCCAGGGCTGCCGCGAGCGGCTCGGCTCGGGCGTGGCGCCTCGCATCTCGCCTTCGTCGGTCGTGCGCGTGAAGACGTCGCCTGAAGAGCTCGCGGGCCTCGTCCTCGACGCCACGTCGTCGTTCGTGCTCGGCCACGTCGACGGCGTGTCCGACGCGGCGACCATCGCGGTGCTCTCGGGGATCCCGCGCGCGGAGGCGATGGATCGCCTCCACGCGCTGCTCGATCTCGACGTCGTCGAGCTCGTGGGATGACGCTCCGCGATCAGGGGTGGGCTTCTCGCGTGGTCGCGAGCGGCGCCGGCTCGATCGTGGGGACGTAGCGCCGGCGGCCGCCGACGCCGATCGTCGCGCCGGCGAGCGCCGCCATGAGGCTCAGCGCCAGCCCGATGAACGACCACCACATCGCCTCGGCCGTGGCGTCTGCGATCCGCGACGTGGCGTGCTGTTCGTCGCGCCTGCTCGTCTCCATGCGCGCGCGCTGCTGCTCGACGCGCGCTTCGATCTGATCGGCGAGCTGGTCGGCGTCCATCGGCGACAACTCGGTGTTGCGCGCGATCGACGCGACGAGCTGCTCGTGATCGAGGCGGCCCTCGCGCCTCGCGCGCTCCACCATGTCGCGTGCGGCGGCTTCGAGCTGACCGCGCGTCACCGGCGGCTTGCCCTCCATGCGCAAGCGGCGATTGAGCGGCGCGAGGAGGTCGTCGCTGTCGACGCCGAGCATCGGACCGAGCGCCGTGCCGCGATCTTCGAGGGTGCCCTCACCCGCGGTCGCGCTCATCGCGGTGGCGGCCGCGCCCGCGATGCCGGCGCCGAGCCTGAGCGCGGTGCCGGCGCCCGCGGTCATCGCGAGCGAGAGCACGGTGGCCCCGGCGAGGGTCGTGAAGCCCCAGAGCACGGCGCCGTGGATCGCGCCGGTCGTCCGGTCGACCCAACCGGCCGCGCGCGAGGCGATCATGCCGCCGACGAAGAGCGACGCGAGCAGCGCGATCACCGACCACAAGCCCGTGATCGACGCGCCGATCCGCACGGCGCTCGGGCTGTCGGGGTTCACGACCGTCAAGCCCACGGCGAGGCCCAACGTGAGGAGCATGAGCCACAAGCCGAGGGCGACGAACATGGCGCCGAAGATCGCTCCCCAGCTCAGCTTGAGCGGCGCGCTCACGAGCGGCGCCGGTTCGATTGCGGCTTCTTCGTCGATGGGAATGACATGTGCCATGGGTGTTTCTCCACGGCGGATGGGCTGCAATCGACGCGCCGCTCACAAGCGTCCGCTCGCGACGATCACGGCGCTGGCGATCTCAGCGACGTCGCCGCGCATCGACACGACGCGCTGCCACTCGACGCGCCACGCGATCTCTCGGCCGCGCGCTTCGGGGCCGAGGACGATCTCGACGGTCTTCGGCGCGGCGACGCGATCGTCGCCGATCTCGCGTTGGATCTTCGCGCCTTCGGCGTTCGTCTCGAATCGGAAGCGGCGCGCGAGCGCGCGCTCGGCGCGGGCGCGCGGATCGTCGGCGACCTCTGCCACGATGACGAGCCGGCGGAACAGATCGCCGGTGGGGAACGCGTGGCCGATCTCGCCGGGCGACAAGTCGATCCGTACCCCTTCGTCGCTGCGCGTCGCGCGCACGACGAGCGCGCGCGCGAGCATCGGCTCGACCGCGAACGCGTGCCCTCGCGCGCCGCTCGCGAGCTTGGGCATGTGGCAGCTCGCGCAGGTGCGATCGGCGAATCGAGACGCCGCGTGCTCCTCGATCGTGCGCTGCATGCGCGCGCCGTCGCCTCCTCGCGCCGCGACGTCGGGGAAGGGGAACTCGTGGCAGCTCGCGCACGCGCCGTCGCCGGCGAAGCGTGAATCGCGACGAACGGCGTGCGGCGCGCGCTCGCTCGTCGCGCTCGTCGCGCGTGGCACGGCGAGGATCTCGCCGGTGCTCTTCGGATCATGACACGTGACGCACGCGACGCCGATCGCCGGCGCCGCCACCTCCGGCGCGTGACAGTCGCGACAAAACGCGGCGGGCTCCTTGGCGAACGATCGCTCGAAGACGGGATCGGTCCACGCGCGCGCGTGCAGCGACGAGCGCCAGGTCGCGGCGGCCTCCGCGTGGCAACTCTCGCACGCGGCGTTTCGGCTCGCGGCGTCGTGGCGCGCGAGAGGTCCTGGTCCGGGCATCGCGATCTCGACGGGCGCCGGCGCGAGAGGTGAGGCCGCGCACGCCGACGCGAACGCGATGTACGCGAACCTCATCGCATGGCGCGGCCGAGGAAGAAGCCGATGAGGCCGATCACGGCGAGCAGCACGAGCGCGAGGGTCACGCTCATCACGATCACGCGCTCGCGCCGTGCGCGCGACGCCGTCGTGACGACGATCCGAGGGTCGAGCGGCGTCGGCGTGCGAAGCGCTTCGGTGGTCTCGCTGGTGACGATCGCGGTGCTCTCCGGTCGAACCGTGGCCTCCTGCGGATCGGCGCTCGACTCGCGCGGGCCCGGGATCTCGAGCGACGCGTCGCTCGCTTCGTTCGCGGGAGGGGGTGCACGTCGTGGATCCTCGACGCGCGCGCGCACGCCGCTCGAGCGACGCAGCACGGCGTCGAGCTCGTCTCGCGAGATCTTCTGCGTCGCTTGCGGATCGAGCCGAGGATCCTTCGATCTCGTGCGGAGATCGACGACCTCCTCGATGTTCTGCTTCTTCGGCGGAGCCCGCTTCATGACCTACCAGTTTCTAGCATCGCGACGGACACTTGGCCGCGCTTCGCGCGATCGTCGCCCGCACAGCGTGCGCGCGTGGCGGGCGCGCGCGCCGTGGAGAGCACATCGGTGGTAGGGTCGGACGGTGGACGCCGAGCTCGACGTCGTGATCGTCGGCGCCGGCCTCTCGGGGCTGGTCTGCGCGCATCGGCTCGCGCAGGCTGGGCGGCGCGTGCGCGTGGTCGAGGCGCGCGACCGTGTCGGGGGTCGAACGCTGAGCGCTCCCCTCGGCCGTGGCCGCTTCGACTTCGGCGGCCAGTGGATCGGCCCGGGCCAGATCCGCGCCGTCGCGCTCGCGCGTGAGCTCGAGCTCACGACGTTCCCGACCTTCGAGAAGGGCCGCAAGCTCTTCGTCACGCGCGACGCGGTCACGACGTATCGACTCCTCGTTCCGCGCCTCTCGCTCGTGGGTCTCGCCGGGCTCGCGCGCGCCTTCGTGAAGATCGAGATCGCTTCGCGCAGGATTCCGCTCTCCGAGCCGTCGCGCGCCCGTCGCGCGGCCGCCCTCGACGCGCAGACCGCCGAAGATCTGGTGCGAGGTCTGCCCGACGACGCGCGCGCCCTCTTCGCCGCCGCGGTGCGCGCGGTGTTCGGCGTCGAGCCGCGCGAGCTCTCGCTGCTCTACTTCCTTTGGTATCAGCGAGCCGGCGGCGGCTTCGCGAACCTCGTCGGCGTCGCGGGCGGCGCGCAAGAGCGACGCTTCGTGCTCGGCGCGCAGTCGCTCTCGACGTCGCTCGCGACGCGCGTCGAATCGGCCGGCGGATCGATCGTCCTCGGCGCGCCGGTGACGCGCATCGCGCAGGACGATCGCGGCGTCACCGTCGACGCGCGCGGCGTCGAGGCGGTGCGCGCGCGACATGCGGTCGTCGCCGCGCCGCTCGCGCTCTCCGCGCGTGTCGCGTACGAAGGCGGCGCGCTCGACGTCGGCGCGCTGCGCGCGAAGCTCGCCGCGCGCATGCCGATGGGACGGATGATCAAGATCGTCGTTCTCTACGACGCGCCCTTCTGGCGGACCCGCGGGTTCTCCGGCGAGGTGGTGTACGCCGAGGGGCCGCTCAGCGTCGTGTTCGACAACGGCTCGCACGACGGCGTGCAGGCCGCGCTCGTCGGGTTCATCGGCGGCGACGACGCCGCGTCGTTTCGCGAGAAAGACGCGAGCGCGCGTCGCGCCTCGGTGCTCGCCGCGCTGGTGCGCGCGTTCGGCGAGCGAGCGCGCGCGCCGGCCGAGTACGTGGAGCACGACTGGAACGCCGAAGAGTGGAGCGGCGGCTGCCCCGTCGCCACGATGCCGTCCGGCGCGATGGCGGCGTGCGCGCAGGAGCTCCGCGCCCCGACGGGCCGAATCCACTGGGCGGGCACCGAGACGGCGCTCGCGTCGCCGGGCTACCTCGAAGGCGCGATCGAGGCGGGCGAGCGGGCGGCGAAAGAGATCATCGCGCGCTCCGTGTGACTGGGCTAGGGTCGAGCGTCGATGAGCAAGATCGGACGAAACGACCCGTGCCACTGCGGCTCCGGTCAGAAGTACAAGAAGTGCCACCTCGCGAAAGACGACGCCGCGCGATCGGCCGAGCTGGCGAAGGCCGCGGCCGAGGCCGCCGCGGCGCAGGCGGCGAAGGCGGAGAAGGAAGACGGCGAAGAGTCGGACGCGTCGGCGCCCGATCGCCGGCCGACCGCTCGCCAAGAGTCGCCCGCGGCGCGGCCGAAGAGCGCGGCGAAGCCTCCGCCCGCGATCCGGCGCAAGGCGATCTGAAGCGCGTCACCGCGTCGACGGCGGCGACTTTGGCGACAGCGCCATCCGCACGCTGACGGGGTCGCCGTCGACGTGCGCCCGCACCTCTTCGATCAGCGCCTCGACGCGCGAGGGCGCGAGCCCCGCGGCGCCGGCGATCCGATAGATGACGGCGCGCTCGGCCGTCGACAGCCCTTCGCTCGCGAACGCGATCGCGAGGGCGACGCGGATGCCGGGCTCGACCGCGTCGCAGTCGGCGAGGATCGCGGCGACGAGCCTCGCGCGCGGCTCCGCTCCGGCGGCCTCGATGACGTCGAGGCTCGCGGTCACGAGGTGATCGACGAGCTCGGGCGTGAGCGTCGTGTCGAGGAGCGTCTGGAAGACGTCGAGCAGGACCTCGCGCTCGCGCATCGAGACCTTGCCGCCCGCGCTCGCGACGAGCACGCCGAGATCGACGATCGGTGAGGGGTTGTATCCGCCGCGATCGAACGCGCGGCAGAGCTGATCGATCGCGGGGTCGACGATCTCTCTCACGAGCGACCTCCTTCGCGGGCTTCATCCACCTTCGGCTCGGGCGGGACCGTCGAGCCGCGCCGTGGCTCGACGCCGAGGACCATCTGCGCGCGCAGCGCGCGCAGCCCGTCGAGGATCTCCTGCGGCGTTCCCAGGGCCTCGGCGCGACGAAGCGTGCCGTCGAGCGTCGCGAGGCGCGCGGAGTGCATCGCGCGGAGCGAGTACGTCATCTGGAGGAAGGTGTCGAAGAGATCCTCGAGCTCGTCGCCTCGCCGGAGGCGCTCTCCGATCACGAGGCGCCCCGTGCTCACCCGCCGGAGGAGGCGCTTCATCTTGTGCACCGGTCCGACGATGCGGTGGGTGATCACGATCCCCATCACGAGGAGCAAGGCGAGGAGCGAAGCGCCGGCGCCCGCGAGCAGGAGCTGGATGTTCCGGCGATCGTGGTCGATGTCGGCCTTGCGGCGCCGCACGTCGGCGAGGTTCTTCAGCGTGCTCGCGTCCAGCTCCGCGAGCGACTCGTCCATCACGCTCATCATGTGCGGGTTGTCGCCCGCCGCCTGCTGCACGCTCTGCCGCGCGAGGATCGAGTTCGAGCGCGACTCCTCCGTGAGCTTCTCCGCCTGGCTCACCGCGAGCGTCGCCGTGTCGGCCGCGCGTCCGGCGATCCGGGCGATGACCACGCCGAGGCTCGTCATCACGAGCAGCACGACCACGACGAGGTAGCTCGTCCACTTGAGCTGGAAGCGCGGGTCGAGCAGGTACGACTTCTTCTTGCGCGCGTGCGCCATCCCCGAAAGGTACTCGACCTTCGGCGCGGCGGCGTAATTGCCCGCGGATCCCCTTCAGAACGTGACGCCGGTGGTGATGCCGGCGCGGTGGACGCCGTCGACGTCCGGGATGAAGTAGGCGTGGACGGGGGTGTAGATCTTCCCGACCTTCGGCGTCCACCCGGCGGCGACGATCGTGTGGCCTTCGCTGCCCTTCAGCGGCGAGAGGTTGGCCCCGACGCCGATCTGGAACGAGTTGTCGAGCTCGAAGCCGATGAGGAGGTTGCCCGAAGGGAGGAACTTGCTCTGCTCGAGCCCGGCGACCATGAAGTTGCCGAAGATGAGGACGTTGAGCCAAGAGCGGCCCACGACGCGGTAGATGACCTCGTAGCCGAGCAAGAAGTGGTTCGGCGTGCGCATGCCGACCTTCTCCTTGAGGCTCTTGCCGTCGAACGCCGGCACCGGCTGATCGTAGTTGGCGGTGAAGCCGTAGCCGATGCGGAAGCCGTGAAGGAACGTCGAGTCGTCGGGCGAAGCGGCCGCGGCTGACGCGCCCGGTCGATCGACGCGCGTCGACTCGTAGGTCATCCTCACCGACTGCGACGACCCGTCGTGAGGGGCCTGGTGGGGCGGCTCTTCGACGGGAGCGGGCGGAGGGACGGGGGCCTGCGGGAGCGGCCCTTCGGCGACGGGCTGCGAAGGCGGCGGGGCTTGCGCGTACGTCGCGCCGTCGGCGCGCGCGCGCGTCGTGAGGAAGAGGAACGAAGCGAGCGTGGCGGCGAGCGTGCGGCGAAGGTGCATGCGCGCCCTCCTGCAGCGGACATACCACCGTCGCGGAGCCTGGTTTCCCGTCGCGATCGCGCGCGCTGCTGTGCAGCGGCCGACACACAGGGCATCGCGTTGCACGCGCTACTTCGGAACGAAGGAGATGTCGTCGATGCGCCAGCCGAAGTCGGTGTTCACGCGAGAGGCCGCCGCGTTCGTCGTGGCGGTGCTCACGCCCGCGGCGGTCGAGAAGCGGAAGCGCATCTTGTCGGTGACGACCGAGGCGGGGAGCTGGATCTCGGTCCGCAGCGTCGCCACTTGCTTGCCGATGAAGCCCGGCTTGCCGTTCACGCCGAAGCCGGTCGCGTTGGCGCACGCGTAGAGCGGACCGCGATCGGGGTTGATCTTCACCTGACCCGGATACGTTCCGGACGGCACCTGCCACGCGTTGCCGTCGGCGGAGACCTCGAACACGCCGCCGTCGGCCCAGGTCTGGCTCGCGTACGTGCCCGTCCAGTACGCGTACGCGTGATGGAACACGATCGCGATCTTGCGGCCCTTGCACGCCGACAGATCGATCGGCGGCGACGAGAGATAGCCGCGATGACACTGCACGTAGTTCTCGGCGAGCTTCGCGCCGAAGCAGTTGCCCGACTTGCACGCGCTCCCGACGGTCGAGGTGCCGAGGCTCCATTCGTCGTAGTCCCACGCCGGCGTCGTCATGTCGTCCGAGTTGCCGTGCGTGAAGCCTTGCGCTCCGGACTCGAAGTCGAAGGTGATCTTCGTGAGCGCGTCGGCGCAGGCGTCGCCCGCGTCGCCGAAGCTCGCGTCGCCGCCTTCGGCGGGGCCGCCGTCTCCGCGCGGAACGACGCTCCCGTCGGGCGCGCCGCCGTCGGCGTCGACCTCCTCGTCGATGCCCTCGACGTCGGCGCCCTTCGCGCAGGCGCACGTGAGCGCGACGCCGAGCACCATCAGACCGGAGGTGCGGACGAGCACGCCCATCGCTCCTCATCGTACGCGTTATTTGGGCAAGTGCATCGCCAGCGCGGAGGGATCGTTGGCGGCCGCGCGGGCGTCTTCGGCGCGCACTTCGCCTGCGATGACGCGATCGGCGAGGCATCGCTCGAGGGTGATCATCCCCTCGCGCCGGCCCGACTGGATGGCCGACGGGATTTGCGCGGTCTTCCCCTCACGGACGAGCGACGCGACGGCGTGCGTACCGCGGAGGACCTCGACCGCCACGACGCGGCCCGCGCCTCGCGCGCGCGGAAGGAGACGTTGTGCGACGACGGCCCTCAAGGCGTCGGCGAGCTGTAGTCGGATCTGCGCGGCGCGCTCGGGGGCGTACGCGTCGACGATCCGTTCTACCGCGGAGGCGGCCGATCGACTGTGGAGCGAGGCGAGCACGAGGTGGCCGGTCTCGGCGGCGGTGAGCGCGAGGTTGATCGTCTCGGGATCGCGCATCTCGCCGATCAGGAGGACGTCGGGATCCTGCCTCAGCGCGTCGCGGAGCCCGGTCGCGAAGTCGGGGACGTCGCGGCCGATCTGCCGGCGCCGCACGATCGATCGTTCCTCGGCCGCGAGCGCGTACTCGATCGGATCTTCGAGCGTCGTCAGGACGATCGAGCGCCGGCGCAGCGCTTCTTGCGCGAGCGCGGCGAGCGTCGTGGACTTGCCCGAGCCGGCGGCGCCGCACACGAGCACGAGCCCGTGCGGCAGCTCGATGAGATCGTCGAGCGGGACGGGGAGGTTCAGGCCGGCGAGCGACGGCGCCGTCCTCGGCAAGAGACGGATCGCCGCGGCGCGCCCCGTGTCGCTGCGGAAGACGTGCACGCGCACGCGGCCGACGCCGGGCACCTCGACGCCGAGATCGAGCGACGCGTGTCGCGCGAGGCGCGCCTCGGCGTTCGCGCCGAGCGGCAAGAGCTCGGCGAGGATCACCGGCGCCTGATCGAGGCGCGTGAGCCGCCCGTCGATCCGGACGACCGGCGGATCGCCCTCGGCGAGGTGGAGATCGCTCGCGCGCCGCTCGGCGGCGTGCGCGACGAGCTGAACGAGCGCGGGTGAAGCGTCGATCGTCTCGCCGTCGATCGTCGGCGTAGGCGCGGGCTCGTCTCGCGCGTCGCGTCCCTCGCGCGCCTCGCGCGACGAAGCGGGCGCGACCGCGAGGTGCGCCGACGACGGAGCGCGCGCCTCGCTCGGCAGCGGCGCCGCGCCGCGCGCGGCCGTCTTGCGGAAGACGATGTCGAACCCGTCGGCGCGCGAGGTGAGCGTCACCTGGTACGCGCCGAGCTCGCCGGCGTCGTACGTCGCGTCGACGCGGCCGCGCGCCCGCATCGCCTCCTCGCGCTCCGGCGTCAGGATGTCGCCGAGCAGATCGCGCAGCGTGTCTTCGTTGGTGAGCGGGATCGAGAGCCTCTTCACCGCCCCATACGCGAGCATCTTGGGTTCACGATCGGTTCCCAAGCGAAGCTCGTTGGCTCCTTGATCGAGGACGATGGAAAGGATGCGATCGATCCGCGCCATGCGACGACGAAGCGTACAGGAAGCATGGGGCATTCCCGGCTAACATCGGAGGCCCATGCGCTTCGACTACCTGGTCATCGGCGGAGGCAGCGGCGGCATCGCCTCCGCGCGTCGCGCGGCCTCGTACGGCGCGCGCGTCGCGATCGTCGAGAAGGCGCGCGTGGGCGGGACGTGCGTCAACGTCGGCTGCGTCCCCAAGAAGATCATGTGGAACGCCGCGACGATCGCCGAGCACCTCCACGCCGCGGCCGACTACGGCTTCTCGGTCGCGCGCGATCCGACCCTCGACTGGGCCGCGCTCGAGGCGGCGCGCGACGCGTACGTCGCGCGGCTCAACGGGATCTACGCGCGCAACCTCGACGCCGACGGCGTGACGTACATCGAGGGCGTCGCGCGGTTCGCCGACGCGCACACGGTCTTCGTCGGCGCGCGTGAGATCGCGGCCGAACACGTCCTCATCGCGACCGGGAGCACGCCGCGCGTGCCCGACGTGCCCGGCGCGGAGCTCGGGATCACCTCCGACGGGTTCTTCGAGCTCGAGCAGCGGCCGAAGAGCGTCGCGATCGTCGGCGCGGGCTACATCGCGGTCGAGATCGCCGGCGTCTTCCGCGCGCTCGGCACCGACGTCACGATGACGCTCCGGGGCGAGCACCTGCTCGCGAAGTTCGATCCTCTCTTGCGCGAGCGCCTGCTCGCGGAGATGACCGCGTCGGGGATCGCGTTCGAAACGTGCGTCCACCTCGATCGCGTCGTCCGCGAGGCCGGGGGAACGATCGCGATGGTCTTCGGCGACGGGCGCGTCTCCGGAGGCTTCGACGTGCTCCTCTGGGCGACGGGACGCATCGCGCTCACCGATCAGCTCGGGCTCGAGAACGCGGGCGTTCGCGTCGACGCGCACAACGACGTCGTGGTCGACGCGCTCCAGAACACGACCGCCGCGGGCGTCTATGCGGTCGGCGACGTCACGGGCAAGGCGATGCTCACGCCCGTCGCGATCGCGGCGGGCCGCAAGCTCGCCGACCGCCTCTTCGGCGGCGTGGAGGACGCGCGTCTGGACTACGACATGATCCCCACGGTCGTCTTCTCCCATCCACCGATCGGCACCGTCGGCCTCACGGAGGAAGAAGCGCGCGCCACGCTCGGCGACGTGAAGATCTACACGACGCGCTTCACCAACATGTTCCACGCGTTCACCGCGCGAAAGCCCGCGAGCGCGATGAAGCTCGTGTGCGCGGGCAAGGAAGAGCGCGTCGTGGGCGTCCACGTGATCGGCATGGGCGCCGACGAGATGATCCAAGGCTTCGCCGTGGCGCTGAAGATGGGCGCGACGAAGGCCGATCTCGATCGCACCGTCGCGATCCATCCGACCGCAGCCGAAGAGCTCGTCCTGATGCGCTGATACGAGCGTTCCGCGAAGGCGCGCAGCACCTACATCGGGAGTCTCTGGATCGTCTCGCGCCAAATGAGGCGTGGCTGGAATTCTACAGATCGGGGAGAGTTTCCGGCGCGGAGGAGCTTGTCATGAACCGACGTGTTTCCTTGACGTACGTCCTCATCGCCTGCACGGCGCTCATCACCGTCCTTCTCGCTTGCGGCTCCGAGCGCTCGTGGGAAGACGAGAACGCGCCGCCCGCGGGGAGCAGCGGCGACAATCCAGGCATCGGCTTCGGCGGCGGCGATCGCAAGGTCGTATCCCTCACGGTCGATCCGCCGACGGCCTCGCTCGTCGTCGAGAGCGGCGCGGTGATGACGCAGCCGTTCAAGGCCATCGCGAAGTACAGCGACAACACGACCTCCGACGTGACGAACGCGACGCAGTGGATCGCGACGAGCCTCCAGGTCGGCAACATCGCGTCGACCGGCCTCTACTCGACGACCGGCAGCATCGGCGGCGACGTCAAGATCACCGGGACGTTCCAGGGGCAGAAGGCGTCGGCGGCGCTGCGCGTGAAGCTCCACCTCCTCGAGAACCCCGCGGGCGCGGACGCGGCGACGATCGCCGCGCTGAAGGCCGCGACGACGAAAGACTCCGCCATCCAGTGGGCGTACCCGTACGACGGAACGGTGTTCCCGCGCGGGCTCCACGCGCCGCTCTTGATGTGGAACAACGGCGGCGCGGGCGACACGTACTACGTGCACGTCACGAGCGCGACGTTCGAGCTCGAGTCGTTCACGAAGGTGCCGCCGCCCTCGCGCTACGCCTTCACGACGGCCGGCTGGCAGAAGCTCGTCGACTCGACCTCGGGCGCGGCTGATCTCACCGTCGCGCGCATGGCGGGCACCGCGGTGACGATCGCGGTGCAGCACAAGTGGACGGTCGCGCCCGCGTCGATGCGCGGCACGATCTACTACTGGGCGAACAACCAAGGTCGCGTGATGCGCATCAAGCCGGGCGCGACGACGCCCGACGACTTCAGCGCCGGCACGTTCGGCGCGCTCCCCGCTTCGGGCTGCACGATGACGTGCCACACGGTGTCGGCCGACGGCTCGACGCTCGTGAGCGGCGGCGACACGCTCGGCGGCTCGTACGATCTCTTGAAGAACACGCCGATCTTCGACACGGGCGGCGCCGCGGGCAGCGCGCAGAAGCGCCTCTGGTCGAACCCGGCGGTCTCGCCGGACGGAAAGTACGTGATCCAGAACTCGTCGCCGCTGCCCGGTCCACCGGGCGCCGCCGCGGGCCTCTGGAGCACGGCGAACGGCACCAAGATCGCGGGCAGCGGCCTCGACGCGCTCCAGATGGGCATGCCCAACTTCGCGCCCGACGGCACCAAGATCGCGTACGTCGGCATCAGCGGCGTCGGCGTGGGCTCGCTCGACGTCGTCGACTTCGACATGAAGACGGCGAAGGCGGGCGCGCCGAAGGAGCTCGTCGCCAAGGGCGCGGGCCTCGGCATCGCGTGGCCGAGCGTCTCGCCCGACGCGAAGTGGGCGATCTACCACCGCGGTCCGCTCGACACGCGCGACGGCGCGTCGGATCTCTTCCTCGCGAGCACCGTCACGCCGAACCAGGAGATCCGGCTCGCGAAGCTCAACGGCGACGGCTATCCGTTCGCCGCCGGCGCGCGCGATCTCGCGCTCAACTTCGAGCCGACGTTCGCGCCCGTGCCCTCGGGCGGATACTTCTGGGTCGTGTTCACGAGCCGGCGCACGTACGGCAACGCGCTCACGGGCGCGAAGGAGGTGGTGAAGGAGCTCTGGGTCGCGGCGATCGATCTGAGCCCCACGCCGGGCACCGATCCGAGCCACCCGCCGTTCCTCTTGCCGGGCCAAGACGAGACGTCGCTCAACATGCGCGGCTTCTGGGCGCTCGATCCGTGCAAGGGCGACGGCCAAGGCTGCGCGTCGGGCACCGAGTGCTGCGGCGGCTTCTGCGACGGCAGCGGGCCCGCGGGTGCGCTCGTCTGCAAGAGCGCGGGCACGTGCGCCAACGACGGCGACCGCTGCGACAAGGCCTCGGATTGCTGCAACCACCCGACGGGCACGCTCTGCATCAACCACGTCTGCTCGGAGCCCGGCCCGAAGTAGCCTGAGCTACGATCGAGCGTGTGAGCACCTCGTTCGAGCGAGATCTCGCGCGCGTTCACCGAAACCGGTGGGTCCTCGCGGTCGCGGCGCTGCCGTTCGTCGTGGGCGCGGCGCTCGTCGTGGTGGGCGTGCACGGGCTCGCGCCGATGGCGTTCCTCGGCGGGGGCCTCTTGCTGCGTGCCGTCCTGGGGAAGAACCCGTGGCCGCGGATCGTCCCCGCGCGCGTCCGCGTGACGGGGTACGGCGTGGTGATCGGCGCGGAGCGGATCCGCCACGACGACGTCCGCGCGGGGCTCGTGCTGCGCGACGGCGACGGGCGCACGCTCGTGCGCCTCGCGCGTGGTCCGCTCACGCCGTCGATCGACGTCGTCGTCGGAGACGACGACGAAGGCCGCGAGCTGCTGCACGCCCTCGAGCTCGACGCGCTCCAGACCACCGCGACGTTCCGCGCCGCCTCGCGCCTGCTCGCGCACCCCGGGTCCACGCTCGCCGCGCTCATCGCGATCTTCCTCGGTGCCGCCCTGCTCGGGGGAAGGCTCGGCGGAAAAGCCTCGTCGATCGCGCTCGCGCTCGGAGGCCTCGCCGTCGTCGCGACGGTGTGGCCCGCGCGCGTCGTCGTCGGCGCCGACGGCTTCGCGATCACCTGGCTCTTCCGGCGGCGCTTCGTCGCCGCGAGCGCGATCGCGCGCGCCTTCACCTATGAAGAGTCGTTCGGCCGCTCGCGTGTCTTCGGCGTCACGGTGCGCCTGCGCGACGGCGAGGAGATCAGGATCCCGATCAGCACCTCGCGCTGGGATCGCGAGCGGACGACCGCGCTGCTCGCGCGCATCGAAGCCGTCGCCGGCGCCGGACCCTCGGGCAGCGCCGGCGCGCTCGCGATGCTCGAGCGCCGCCCTGACGACGAAGACGCCGCGGCGTGGGTCGGTCGCCTCCGGCGCATCGGCGCCGGCGCGAACGCGACGACGCGCGTGGCGCCCGTCGCCCCCGACGCGCTCTGGCGGATCGTCGACGACCGCGCGGTCGACGCGAGCGTCCGCGCGGCCGCCGCGGTGGCGTTGGGGCCGACGCTCGATCGAGAGGGCCGCAGCCGGCTCGCCTCCGCGGCTCGCGCGACGGCCGACGAGCGCCTCCGCGTGGCGCTCGAGCTCGCCGCGACCGCGCGCGACGAGGCGGAGGTGGCCGCCGCGCTCGACGAGGTCGGACCGGCCGCGCGTCGAGCGTGAGGGGTTCTCGCGCCATTTGCGGTAGTCTCCCTCCGTGCGGACCGGTGTCCGCCGTGACGACGCGTGACGCGCGCAGGGGGAATCCCGAAGCGTTGTTGCGTATTAGGCATCGTCGGAGATCCTGTTCATGACGCAGCCTGGCTATCCTCCCTACGGCGGTCCGCCCTCCCAGTACCCGGGGTACGCGCACACCGCGAACGTTCCGCCGCTCTCGGGCGGCGCCGCGATTCCTCCCGCGCCGCCCGCGCCGAAGAAGTCGGCGCTGCCCTTCATCCTCGGGGGCGCGGGCGCGGCCTTCGTGCTGCTGGCGGCCGTCGGCGGGGGCATCGCGTACTGGAAGCTACGCTCGCGGAGCGTCGCGCTCCCGGTCGACGCGAAGATGCTGCCCGCGCTGACGAGCGAGGTCGGCACCCAGCTCATCGAAGCGACGCGCGAGACCGACGAGCACATTCGTCGCGCGTACCTCGCCTCGGAGCTCGGCTCCGAGCTTTGCCGCGCGGGCGCCGCCGATCCGGCGCGAAGGATCGAGGGCATCGGCGGCGGCACGTCGCGCGCCGCGAAGGAGTTCTTCTTCGACAAGCGCAACATCGACTCCGTCCAGTCGCTGCTCGAGTGCGGCGCGATGCTCGGCGGCTCGCTCGACAGCCCGTACCAGGCGGTCATCTCCGTCGCGCCCGAAGCCGACGCCAAGCCGGGGATCCCTCAACGCATCGCCGTCGGTCACTTCAAGATCACCGAGCTGCCGCAGAAGTACGGCTTCACCCGCTACACCTTCAAGGGCGTGCCCGGGTTCTGCCGGACGCGCCCGGAGGATCGCGGAGGCCTCCGCCCGATCGAGTCGGCGCCGTCCGCGCCCGGCACGTGCGAGGAGTTCAGCCTCGGCGCCTTCGCGCAAGGCACGACGTGGTTCCTCGGCAACCGCAACGCGCTCGAGACGATGGCCACCTCGGTGAAGAAGCCGCGCGACGAGCTGAACCCGCGCATCGCCGCGCTCAAGGACGCGGCGGGCGAGACCGAAGGCCTCCCCGTCGTGCGCATCCAGACCCAGCCGAAGAGCTCGCGCGAGTTCTTCATGTCGCCCTGCTACTTCGGCGCCTCGCACAGCGCGGCGCCGTTCACCGCGTTCCTCGAGGGCTGCTTCCCCGCCAAGGGGCAGGAGCGCCTCATCGAGGAGATCGACTCGAAGATCAAAGCGGCGGCTTACGAGAGCGACGGCGATCCGCAGAAGGCGAAGGCGTTCCACGGCAACATCATCTTCGTCGCCCGCGACGACGGCGCGGCCAAGGACGTCGAGGCCGACGTGCGCGAGATCGTCACCGAGTGGAGGTCGCACGTCGAGGAGAACGACGCGAAGCTGATCAACCAGTCGAACGAGCTCGCCACCACCGCGCGGCAGAAGAAGTTCGCCGCGGTCGCCGACACCTACTTCCGCGCGCTCAAGAGCGCGAAGGTGTCGCGCAAGGGGCGCACGGTGCGCGTCTCGTTCCGCGAGGCGCTTTCGAAAGACGATCTGGCGGCGCTCGAAGACGCCGACAAGAAGACCGCGGAGAAGCGCGAGGCGACCGCCGAGATCCTCGACGCGATCCAAGCCAAGCGTCCCGTCCCCATCGGGCCGCTCACGAAGCTGGTCGGCCCCTCGTGGGCGCGCTTCCTCACGGGGCCTGCGCCCGTCGAGCTGCCGCCGAGCCCGAAGACGCCGCTCTCCGAGGCCGACTGCAAGCGGCTGCAAGCGCGCATCGCGCCCTTCACGTCGACGAGCTTCTTCACCACCGACGCGAAGCTCCAGTTCTTCGCGCACAAGTTCGCCAACTGCGCGACGCGTCCGCCCGAGGTCGACGCCGCGCAGCGCACGTGCCTCGCCACGTTCACCAACGCAGGCGAGTACGCGCGATGCGCGAGCAACGAGCTCAGCGCGGCGCTGCCTCCGGGCCAGCCGCCCGACTCCGAGTTCGGCGATCGCCGCCTCAAGAAATGATCCGGTGCGATCGCCCGCGATCCACCTCGGGGGCTCCCCCACGCGCATAAGTGTCTGAAAATACACAATGCGCCTATGTGGCGATAGGTGGTCTAGTGTGTGCTTCGAGGAGGCGCAAGGAGTCCACCGATGCGCTTCCGTCTCGCCATCCCCTTCGCCGTTGCTCTCGCGTCTCTCGTTGGCTGCGCCGCTCAGAGCGGTGAGGAGGCGGACGACGCCGAGGTCTCCGAGGACGCGCTCACCGAGAGCGAGCGCGACGAACGCCGCATCGCGAAGATCCGAGAGAAGGTCGGCAACGTCGACGAAGAGCACGTCGTGCTCGATCGCCGCTACAAGGCGCCGACGCGCAGCGCGTCTTCCGGCGCGCGGCTCGGAGGCGCTTCGCTCTACGGCGTCGACTGGTTCCAGAAGTGGCCCGGCGGCCTGAGCGCCGATCACGGTTGGGACAACGGCACCGAGGCAGGCAAGCGCTGCATGTGGGCCGCGGTCCTGCGCTTCGAAGCGATCATGAAGGAGCCGCCCGAGGAGCTCACGGCGTTCCTCGCGGAGTACTCGCGCTGGGGCGGCAGCTTCTACAACTGGGTCGACGACTACTCGAAGCCGGAGTCGTACGGCGACGCCAGCGGCGCGCGCCTCTGGGCATGGCGCACCGGCCTCAGCAAATGGATCAGCGCGGCGGCCAAGGACGGCAGCTGCTACCTCCCGACGAAGCAGATGCTCGTCAACTACGCCCAGGCGTGCAACCGCCACCAGGCCTCGAACGCCGGCGAGATGCAGGGCTGCCAGGCGAGCCGCTAGCGCGTTCGCTCGTCACGCCGCGCGGCGGGCGTGGGCGTCGAAGGTCTCGGCGATGCCGACCGCGATGCGACGCGCGAGGCCCATCACGGGGAGCTGCGAGTTCACGCCGATGCTCGTCGGCAGGACGCTCCCGTCGGCGACGAAGAGATTGGCGACCGCCCAGCTCTCGCCCGTCGGCTTGACGACGCCCCCGTCGGGCGTCGCGCTCATCTTCGCCGAGCCGAGCGGGTGGAACGACATGCACTCGACCTTCTTGATCGAAGGAGGCGACGCGACGAACGCGCGGAGCTCGCTCGGCGTCTTGATCGCTTCGGCGCCGAAGATCGGGAGCATCACCTCGCGCGCGCCCGCAGCGAACGCGAGATCGCCCAGGATCTCGATCCCTCGCCAGACGCGACGGCGGTCGCGCTCGCTCATCCGGTAAGTGACGAGCGGCTCGCGCGAGAGCCAGCGCCGAACCGATCCGCCGCCCTCGTCGTGGATCATCGCGCCGAAGAAGGCGAGGTTCGGCATCGAGCGCACGCGGCGGCGGTGCTCGCGGCCGACCCCGGGGAACGCCGCGGCGAGGACGCTCGGCGCCGTGTAGATCCCGATGAGCGTGAGGCCCTCGCTCGCGTAGTGATCCGAGTAGACGCTCTGCATCGCGCCGTCCCAGCCCTCGACCGTCTCGTCGAAGAGCGCGCCGACGCGGAACGCCGGGTGGAGCGTGACGTGCCGCCCGACGTGCTTCGTGCCGAGGCCGCTCTTGCGCAGGAGGATCGGCGTGTGGAGCGAGCCGCACGCGACGACGACGACGCGCGCGCGCACTTCGAACGGGATCTTTGGATCGCCCGTCTCACCGTCGACGAAGCGCCCGCGGACGCCGCGCGCGACGCCGCCCGCGATCTCGATCCGCTCGACGAGCGCGTCGGAGACGATCACGGTGCCGAGCTCGCGCGCCTCGGGCAACACCGAGACGTCGACGCTCATCTTCGCGCCGTTGGGGCAGCCGAAGTTGCAGCGCGCGGCGCCCTTGCAGCCCGACGTGTTGCGGCGGAGGCTCTTCATCGTCACGCCGAGGCGGTCGGCGCCCTCGACGAACAGCTCCGTCGAGCGCGAGCGCATCGACGCGGGCACCAGCGCGACCGACAGATCGCTCTCGATCTCCGAGAAATGAGGATCGAGCGCCTCCGGCGTCATCGCGTCGAGGCCGAGGCGCGTCGACCAGTCGTGGAGGACGTCGTCGGGGATCCGAAAGCAAACGCCGCCGGTCAGCACGCTCGAGCCGCCGACGCACTTGCCGGCCATCACGTTCATGATCGGCGTGTCGCCGAGACCGACGGCCAGCCCGAGGCCCGCTTCGCGCGCGAGCGTGCGCATCGCGCGCGAGGGCGTGAGCTTCGAATACTCCTCGGGGCGGTGGTAGCCGCCCTCTTCGAGGATCATCACGGTGCGCCCCGCGCGCGCGAGCTCGCGCGCGACGATGGAGCCGCCCGCGCCCGAGCCGATGACGACGACATCGACGCTCGCGGAGAACGGGGACGTCTGATCGCGGCCCCGCAGGATCGTCATGCGACCTCGCGCCCTTCGTCGTGCGCGGCGATCTCTTCGTCGTCGGGATCCTTCAGGCGAACGCCGCTGTCGAGCGGCGCGGGCACGGCCGCGACGGTCGCCACGAGCAGGTGACGCTTGTGCCGTTTGCGCTCGTCGGTCGTGTACCCGATCGCGCGGAGCTCCGCGGGATCTTCGTAGAACGCGAGCGTCATGATCGTGCGCCAGCCGATGAACGCGAGCGAGAGGTTCGTCGCGCGCGTGCGCTCGAGGCGCGAGAGGACCGCGACGCGATCGGCGAGCGGGAGCTTCTCGATCGTGGCGAGGCGGAAGAACGTCAGGATCGGCGCGAGGCGCACGACGAAGAGCGCGACGCGGAGCCCGAAGCGGAGCGGGCGGCTCGCGGCGCTGATGAACGCGTCGACCTCTTCCACGTGCGCGTCGAGGCGCGCGGCCTCGACCTCGCCGTCTTCGGAGAACATCGCCTCGGCGATCGCGCGGACCACCACCCGATCGCGCACCGACAAGGTGCTTCGAGCGGGGAAAGCGCGCGGATGAGCTGAGGAAACGAGGAGCACGACTCCTCTATATGTAGCGCTCCAACTGCGAAGCGCTCGTCGCGGTGCGAAGAATCTTTCGCAACGCACCGCGCCATGAGTCGCGCAGTTAGCCCATCAGTCTGGAGGTGCGACCTCAGATCACTTCCCGCCGAAGAGCTCGCGAACCTGCGACGCGAGGGCGTCGGCGCGGACCTCCGGCAACGCGAGGGCCTGGAAGAGCACGCCGACGAGGGCGTTCTCTTCGTCGTGCGCGTCGTCGTCGACGAGCGCGAGGCCGATCGCGAGCTTGAACGCGAGATCGCGCAGCGCGGCGGGGAGCGTCGGCGCGATCTCACGGACGCGCGTCTCGATCTGCTCCCTCGTGACGCTGCCGGAGAAGCGATCGACGAAGCCGGTGACGTCCGCGTCGGTCGCTGCGGTCCCGTGGAGCCGGGAGGCGATCTCGCGGAACGCGTCGATCTCCACTTGGACGAGCTTTCCGTCCACTGCGGTCATGAGGTACGCGAGCTCGAGGAGCGTGTCGGCGTGTGCGGGCGAGGCGACGGGACCGGCCGGCAGGATCTTCGAGATTTTCGCGAGCGGCATCCCCCGAGGGTATCAGAAGGCGCCGTGCACGCCCGCGCCCGTGGGCCCGACATCGAACGACACGCCCGGCGCCCGCTTCGCCTGCGCGGGGGCCGCCTGCGTGCCCGTGTTGGCGAGCACCGTGCTGACCACCGCGAGGCCGAGGCCCGCGATGCCGACGAACATGCCGACGTTCGCGAGCGCGATCTTGGTGTCGATCGGTCCCTTCTCGGAGGGCGGGCAGGTCGGCGCGCATCGCTCGCGGAGGTCGCTCTCGGCGCTGTTCGCCGCCGCGGCGAACGCGACGGTCGTGACGCCGCCGACCGCGAAAACACCGAGCCCGATCCAGCCGAGCGTCGGCACGTGGAAGCTCGATCGCTCCGCGGGCGTCGCAGGAGGTGCCGCGACGACGGGCCCCGGCGTCGTGGCCGGCGCGGGCGCCTTGCTCTGGAAGGAGATCTCGATGATGCGGTTCTTCTCTCCCTGCCGGAGGAGCACCTTGTCGCTCACCGATCTTCCGTCGGCGCGCTCGAAGCGCACGACGTGCTCGCCCGGATCGATCGGGAGCGCGCGCGCCTCGATGGCCTGCGCCACTGTGACGTCGTCGATGACGACCTTCACGTCGAGGATCTCCTTCCCCTGCTCGTCGAGCGCGCGGAACGTGACGCTCGGGATCTCGCGCTCGGCGTCGGAGAGCCATTGACTGCACTGCTTGGCCACGACGGCGGGACAGCTCTTCGACGCGCACGTGATGAACTGCTCGCGCGCGGTGTTGAGCTTGCCTTCGTCGCGGAGCTTCTGACCGTCGTCGGCGGCGGCGAGGCACTCCTTCTGCGTGGGCCCCGCGGCTCGCGCGGGGGCGGCGAAGAGCAGCGCGGCGAGGGGCACGACGGTCCAGCGCGCGGAGATCACTTCATGCACTCCGGGATGAAGTGGCGATGGCCGTTCTTGTCGACCACCCACGGCGGGTCGCAGTTCACGGCGGCGCGCGGCCTCGGCGCAGGAGCGCTGCGCGCCGTCGAAGCGATCGGCGTCGCGCTCGCGGTCGCGCTGGGCGTCGCGCTCGCGACCGGAGCCTCGGCGGAGGCCGCCGGTCGCTGCACGATCGCCGCCGTCGCGCTCGGGCTCGGCTCCTCCGGCGCGGCCTTGCTCGCCGCGCGTTCGGACGGGGCGTGCGGCGGAGGCGTGCGCGTGAGCAAGACCGCGATCACGCCGAGGCAGCCGAGGAGCATGAACGCGAGGAGCGCGATCCACACCGGCGCGAGCGACTTCTTCGCCGCCTCGGGCGTCGCGACCGGCACCGTGGCCTGGACGTGGCTCGGCACCGAGACGGGGGAGACCGCAGACACCGTGGGCTCGAGCGGCGTGTGCGCCAAGAGCGATCCGCTGCTCGGCAGCGGCGGCTTCGATCGCGTGCTCGAACGCTCGATCTCGGCGACGATCCGCGCGCGCTCGTCGAGCGTCTCGCCCGCGAGCTGCTGCACCCAATCGCTCACCTCCGCGACCGACGCCGCCGGTCCGCAGAGGAGCTCGAGCTCGCGCGCCATCTCGCGCGCCGTCGCGTAGCGATCGGTCGCGAGCCGCGCCGTCGCCTTGCGCACGATCGCGTCGAACACCGACAGCTCCGGATCGATCTCGCTCGGGACGCGGATGTCGTTGGTGATGATCTTCGTGAGCGCCGCGGTCTCGTTCTCGCCGGCGAACATCCGCACGCTCGTCAACGTCTCGAAGAGCACGACGCCGGCGGCATAGACGTCGGCGGTGCGCGTGAGCGCCTCGGCGGCGAGCTGCTCCGGCGGCATGTAGAGCACCTTGCCCTTGATGTCGCCCTCGCGCGTGGTGTGCACTCTCCCCGCCGCCTTCGCGACGCCGAAGTCGAGCACGCGCGCGACGCCGTCGGCGCCGACGAGCACGTTCTGAGGCGACACGTCGCGGTGCACGAGGTTCAGCGGCTGGCCCTTCTCGTCGAGCGCGTCGTGCGCGGCGTGCAGCCCGTTGAGCGCCCCCGAGAGGATCGACACGACGACCGGCGGCGGCAGGCGGACGTTGCGCTCGCGCGCGCGGCGAACGAGGCGCGAGAGCGACTCGCCGCGCACGTACTCCATCACGAGGAGCAGCTCGCGATCCTTCATCACGACGTCGAGCGTCGAGACGACGTTCGGATGCTGGATGCGTGACGCGAGGCGCGCCTCGTCGAGGAACATCGCCGTGAAGTCGGGATCGTTCGCGTATTGCCCGTGCAGGCGCTTGATCGCCACCGTGCGGAGGAAGCCGGCCGTGCCGATGAGGCGGCCGAGATGCACCGTCGCCATGCCGCCTGACGCGATCGCGTCGTAGATGGCGTAGCGGTCGACAACGAGCGGCTCGCCTCGGGTCGAAGGCTCCGTCGCGTGCATGCTTCGAGAAGTCTACGGGGGCCGCGGTCTGGTCACCAGCGTTCGCGACGGCGCTGCTGCATGGATGGTGTCGTGGTGAAGGGTGCGCATGCCGCAATCCGTCCCTCCCCGACTGCGTCCCCGCTATTCTGGGTCGATGCGCGGCGCGCGCGGTCGACTCGGCTTCGTCGTCACGAGCTCCTTCGTGTGCGCGCTCGTGGGCATCACCGCGTGCGGCTTCGGCGTCGACCTCGACGACCTGTTCGGCGATCCCGGTGCCGTCGGCGCGACCGACGGCGGCGGCGACGGCGCCGACGCCTCGGAGAGCGGCATCCCGAAGGTCGAGGTCGCGCAGCTCTCGCTCGGGAGCGAGTTCGGGTGCGCGCGCCGCATCGACGGCACGGTCATGTGCTGGGGCCTCAACGGCGACTCCGGCGAGCTCGGCGACGGGACGCTCTCGTCGTCGAGCCAGCCCGTCCTCGTCAAGGAGGTCGGCGACGCGATCGATCTCGCCGTCGGCCAGCACCACGGCTGCGTCGTTCGGCGGAGCGGCGCGGTGGCCTGCTGGGGAGAGAACGAAGATCGCCAGCTCGGCGACGGAACGACGACGAGCTCGCGCACGCCGCGCACGGTCTTGCAGCTCGCCGACGCCGAGCGCATCGCGCTCGGCGACGTGCACTCGTGCGCGCTCCGCAAGGACGGAACGGTCCATTGCTGGGGCGACAACTCGGAGGGCCAGCTCGGCGACGGCACGACGGCGCCGCGCTCGCAGCCGGCGCCGGTGAAGGGCCTCGCCGACGTGACGCAGATCATGTCGTCGGCGATGACGACATGCGCGCTCGTGAAGAGCGGAGACGTGTACTGCTGGGGCGACAACCAGTATCAGCAGCTCGGCGGAGGCGCCGCGGCGCCTGCCGACGCGCTCGAGCCCGTCAAGGTGCCGACGCTCTCGGGCATCGCGTCTCTCGGCGCGAGCGCCGACGCGTGGCACCTCTGCGCGGTCGCGCAGAGCGGCGAGATCAAGTGCTGGGGCTACGGGTACTCGGGCCGCCTCGGGAACGCGTCGAGCGTGGAGAGCTCGCTGCCCGTCGTCGTCGTCGGGCTGAGCGACGGCGCGGGCGTCACGACCGGAGACAGTCACACCTGCGCGTGGCGAAAGAGCGGAACGGTGTCGTGCTGGGGCGGCAACGAGTGGAGTCAAGCCGGCCTCGGCGACAACGCGCCTCCGGAAGACGTCTCCACGCCGGTGCAGGTCGAAGGCCTCGCGGGCATCAAGCAGGTCGCGGCAGGCGAGGTCCACACGTGCGCGCTCTCGAGCGACGGCCAGCGCATCTGGTGCTGGGGAGCGAACACGTGGGGCGCGCTCGGTCGAGGCACGCGCGTCATCGCCGACGTGCCCGTGAAGGTCGCGGGCGTCGCGACCGCGCAATCCGTCGGCCTCGGCAACGATCATGGCTGCGCGATCGACGCGCCGGGCGCGCTCTCTTGTTGGGGCTACAACGGCGATCGGCAGCAGAGCATCACGACCTACTACGTGACGGGCACGCCCACCCTCATCCCCGGGCTCGCGGGCCTCACGCGCTTCGGCGGCGGAGATCGACAGTCGTGCGTCGTCGGCGCCGGCGGCCAGGTTCGATGCTGGGGTAACAACGAGTACGGCGGCCTCGGCAACGGGGCCACGCGCTACAACCAGGCCGATCCCGTGGTCTTCGACACGTCGGCCGCGATCGACGTCGGCGGCGGTTCCCACTTCAACTGCGCGCTCCTCGGCACCGGCGACGTCGCGTGCGCCGGCCTCAACAACGACGGCCGTCTCGGCCGGCCGGGCGGCAACGCGAGCACCCCGGTGCTCGTCCAGCGCGCTTCGGATCCCGACGCGGGCGTCGACGCGGGGGCGACGCTCGGCGCGACGAAGCTCTCCGTGGGCAACGGCCACAGCTGCGTGATCCGGAGCGGCGGCCGCGTCGCTTGCTGGGGAAGCAACTACGACGGCCAGCTCGGCTTCGACGGCGACGCGTCCGACGTCGCGATCGAGGTTCCCGGCATCACGAACGCGATCGAGGTCGCCGCGGGCGGCGCGCACACCTGCGCGGTGCTGCAAGACGGCTCCGTTCGCTGCTGGGGCGCCAACGGCAACGGACAAGCGACCGGCGGCGATCCCGACGGTCCCTCGCAGCGCACGCCGAACCTCGGCGGCAAGAGCGCGAAGGGGATCGCGTGCGGCTACGCTCACTCCTGCGCGCTCCTGACCGACGGCAGCGCCCTCTGCTGGGGGCGAGGACGCGACGGCGAGCTCGGCAACGGCGTCCGCGCGGACTCGCCGTCGCCGACGGTCGTGAGCGGTCTCGCAGGCGCGAAGCAGATCGCGGGCAAGGGCCAGAACACGTGCGTGGTGCACGACGACGGCACGGCGTCTTGCTGGGGCATCAACAGCGCCGGACAGCTCGGCGACGGCGCCCTCATGGTCACCGGCGTCGCAGGCTCGGTCGTGGGATATTGATCCGCCGTCGCGAGCCGTAGGCCCGGGCCGTCGCCGGCGGTAGACTCGGCGCAGTGGACAACCTCGCCGTCGCACGCGCCCTCGAAGACCTCGGCGATCTCCAGGAGCTCATGGGGATCGCGACGTTCAAGGTCCGCGCGTTTCGAAGCGCGGCGCGCGCCATCGAAGGGCTCGGCGAGAGCGTGGCCGACCTCGCGCGCGACGGAAAGCTCGAGGAGGTCCGCGGCGTCGGCGCGGGCGTGGCCCGACGGATCATGGAGCTGCTCGAGACGGGCAAGATCGCCGAGGCCGAAGAGCTCCGCGCGAAGCTGCCGCCCGGGATCCTCGATCTCATGAACCTCCCGGGCATCGGGCTCAAGACCGCCCAGCAGGTGTGGCACGAGCGCGGGATCGTCACCATCGACGAGCTCGAAGCGGCCGCGAAGGCGGGCAAGCTCAGGGATCTGCCGCGCTTCGGCGCGAAGCGCGAGGAGAAGCTCATCGCGTCGATCGACGCGTGGCGCAAGCGCGCCGCGGCGCCGAAGCGGAGGCCGCTCGCCGAGGCGATGATCGCCGCCGAAGCGCTCTGCGATCACCTCCGCGTCGTGCCCGGCGTCGTCGCGTGCGAATTCGCCGGGAGCCTCCGGCGCCGCGCGGAGACGATCGGCGATCTCGACGTGCTCGTCGCGGCGAAGCCGGAAGACGCCGCCGCGATCATGGCCGCGTTCGCCGGCGCGCCCGACGTCGTCGAGGTGCTCGGCCACGGCGAGACGAAGACGAGCGTCGTGCTCGACGGCGGCATGCAGGCCGATCTGCGCGTCATCCCGCCGGAGTCGTGGGGCGCCGCGCTCCAGTACTTCACCGGATCGAAGGATCACAACGTCGCGATGCGCACGATCGCGGTGAAGAAGAAGCTCAAGGTGAGCGAGTACGGCGTGTTCGACGCGACCGGCGCGAAGATCGCGGGGGAAGACGAGGCCTCGGTCTACGAAGCGATCGGCCTCCGATGGATGCCGCCGGAGCTACGCGAGAACCGCGGCGAGATCGAGGCGGCGGCGGAGGATCGGCTCCCGCGTCTCGTCGAGCTCGAAGACCTCCGCGGCGATCTGCACATGCACACCACGGAGACCGACGGCAAGAGCACGCTCGAGCAGATGGCCGAGGCCGCGCGCGCGTCGGGGCGCACCTACGTCGCGATCACCGATCATTCCGAGACGCTCACGTTCGTCCGCGGGATGAGCCGCGATCGGCTCCGCGAGCAGAAGAAGAAGATCCGCGCGGTCGAAGAGAGCTTCGGCGGCAAGATGCGCCTCTTCGCCGGCATCGAGGCCGACATCCTCGGCGACGGAACGCTCGATCTCGACGATCACCTCGGCGAGCTCGAGTGGGTCGTGGGCAGCGTGCACACGCACCTCGGCATGAACCGCGAAGACATGACCAAGCGCGTCGTCCGCGCGATCGAGTCGGGCAAGATCGACTGCCTCGGCCACCCGACGGGCCGCCAGCTCGGTCATCGCGATCCGAGCGCGCTCGACATCGAGGCCGTGCTCCGCGCCCTCGCGCGCACGGGCGCGGCGATCGAGCTGAACAGCTCGCCGCTCCGCCTCGACGTCGACGAGCACATCGCGCGGATGGCGCGCGACGCCGGCGTCCCCGTCGTGCTCAACAGCGACGCGCACAGCGTGCGCGAGCTCGGGTTCACGCGCTACGGCGTGGGCATCGCGCGACGCGCGTGGCTCACCAAGGAGAACGTGCTCAACACGAAGACGGCCGACGAGCTCCAGGCGTGGCGCGCGGCCCGCCGGAGCTGACGAGCCTGTTCCGACGCGCTCGACGACTCGCGCTCAGACCTTGGCGAGGAGCTCTTCGAGGTTCGGCACCGTCGGGCCCGCGACGTCGAGCTCGCTCGCGTCCGAGATGCCGAGATCGCCGGCGGCGATCGCCGCCTGGATCTGCGGGTTGGCGAACGCCTTGGACTTGTTGACCGCCTCGTACGCGGGGCTCAGGCCCTGGAGCACGGCGATGCCCATGACGTCGGCCGCGATGCGATCGGTGCTCACGATGAAGATCTTCGGATCGCCGGTGATGCCGCCTTTCCAGGTCGAGGGCGCGCCCGAGGGCCGGTCGTTGATGGTCGGGCCGCCGGAGATCACCGCCTGATAGCCGTCTTGGATCACGAGCGACGGGGTGAAGGCCTTGTTGATCTGCGCGATCTGCTTGTAGAGGACCTTCGTGTCGTGGCTCTGGAGGTTGCCCGGCCGCTTGCGATCGTCGGCGTGCACGAGGCCGAGCGCGATCTTGAGCGACATCGTGACGGTCGAGATGAAGTGCGTCTTCACGCACGACAAGATGATGTGGTGATCGGCGGTCGTCACGTCCGTCGGCAGGCGGATGGCGCCGTTCCAGTTCGGGTGCGACGCGGCGGGGAGGGTCATCCAGTCGACCGCGTCGTCGTAGACCTTCGCGGTCGTGCCGAGCTTCTTCGCCGCCGAGGTCATCCCGTTCGAGACGAGGTTGCCGGCCGTGTCGGGATCGCCCCAAAAGGATCGATCGCCGATGCGCAGATCGGTGACGCCGATGTCGCGAAGCATGCCGCCGATGGCGAGCAGCGTGTCGGGGGACGTCGAGTACGGATAAACGTCGCCCGAGTTCGAGTTGATGCGGAGGTAGACCGACTCGCCCGCCTTGATCATCCCGAGCCCGATCGTCTCGGCGAGCGCCGCCTCGAGCGCGACGTTGCGATCGCTCGGATCGTGACCGAGGCCGACGAGGTGCTTCTTCGCCGCCGGGTTGGCGCTCGGATCGCTCGGCGCCGGCGTGCCCTGGTCGTTCACGACCGTCGTCGTCGTGCAGCCCGCGCCGAGCATGCCGACGGTGCCGAGCATGACCGCTTGGACCATCTGGCGTCGAGAGAGCTCCTTCGCGACGAACTCGTCGGTGAGCGTCTTCGAGTCGGAGATCACGCGGCCGCCGGTCTTTCGCGAAGTCCTGAGGAACATGGAGGCCACGTCTTAGCATCGAACGCCGACATGTCACGCGATGTAGGTGGTGCGCCCGGAAAAACAGTCGCAAAGGCCTGAAAAGCAGGCGAATCTGCGCGCCATGTCGATCCTTGCGTACGCGCAGAAGGCCGCCCGTGAGCCGCTCGAGGCCGTCGTGCTCGACGATCCGGCGCCGCCTGCGGGCTACGACGTCGACGTCGAGATCGCGCACTGCTCGGTCTGCCACAGCGACGTGCACTTGCTCGACGGCGACTGGGGCGACGTCGCGCGCCCGCTCGTGCCCGGTCACGAGATCGTCGGTCGCGTCGTCTCGGCCGGCGAGAGCGCGGGCCTCGCCGAGGGAACATGGGTCGGGATCGGATGGCAGGCCGGATCGTGCGGCGCGTGCGGCGCGTGCCTCTCGGGGCGCGAGCAGCTCTGCACGGGCGGCAAGGTTCGAACGTGCGTGGGCCGCCCGGGGGGCTTCGCGACGCGCGTGCGCGCCGACGCGCGCTTCTGCTTCGCGCTGCCGCCCGAGATCGATCGCGCGACCGTCGCGCCGCTCCTCTGCGCGGGCCTCACCGTCTTCTCGCCGCTCGAGCGCCTCGGCGTGGGGCGAGGGAAGCGCGTCGGCGTCGTCGGCGTCGGCGGCCTCGGTCACCTGGCGATCCGATTCGCGCGCGCGATGGGCGCCGACGTGATCGGCTTCGATCCCGATCTCGGCAAGCGCGATCTCGCGCGCGATCTCGGCGCGAGCGATCTCGTCGATCCGCGAGGCCCGCTCCCGCAGGGGGCGCTCGATCTGCTCCTCGTCACGACGCACGCGCCGCTCGTCTGGGACGACTGGATGCGCGCGCTCGATCTCGAAGGAACGGCGTGCGTCGTCGGCGTCGCCGCCGGCAAGCTCGAGGTGTCGTTCGATCCGCTGATGGACGAGCAGAAGAGCATCACCGGCAGCGTCATCGGCAGCCCGGCGACGATGCGGCGGATGCTCGCCTTCGCGGCCGCGCACGGCATCGCGCCGATCGTCGAGCGGATGCCGCTCGCCGAGGTGAACGAGGCGATCGCCCGCGTGCGCCAAGGCAAGGCGCGGATGCGCGTCGTCCTCGACGCGTAGCTTCGCCTGCTCGGCAACGGTTTGCCGGCAAACGTGACCGGGTCTCACGTCATTTCCAATATTTGGCCGCGGCATACGGGCTGCAATCCGTCCTTCCGTCTCCCCACAAAGGAAGAGTGAAGGATGCAAGGACCTGCCGATCCCCGCTTCGGACAACGACATGGGTACGTGCCGCAGGAGACGCCTCCGGGAGGAGGCCCGCGCGTGGCGCCGTACGCGACGTATCCGCAGCAGCCCTTCGCTCCGCCGCAGACGCCGCAGACCCAGCAGCCGTTCGGCGCGCCGCCGTCTTCGTATACGCCGCCGGCGCCGTCTTCGTACACGCCTCCTCCGCCGCCGGCGTACGGCGCGCCCTACGCGCAGCCGACGCACGGTCAGCCGACGTACGGTCAGCCGACGTACGGTCAGCCGACGTACGGGACGCCCGTGCCTCCGCCGCCTCACGCCGCGTCGCCTCACGCCGCGTCGCCTCACGGCGCGCCCCAGCACTACGCGCAGCCGCGTCCTACGCCGGTGCCGACGCACCTGCCCGGGCTCGGATCGTTCACGATGCCGAAGTCGATCACGTCGATGCCGCAACCGAGCGGCCTCCCCGCGCCGCTCGCGTTCGGTCTCGCGCTCGTCGCCGTCGTCGTCGCGCTGATCTTCGACGTCGTCTTCTTGAAGGTGCACATCCCGGGCGTGGGCTCGTACGCGTGGTACCTCACGACCGCGCTTTCGTTCGCCGGCGCGGGCTGGGGCTCGGCGACGTGGACGCGCGCGAGCAAGATGACCGCGATGACGGCGATGACGATCGCCGCGATCCTCTACGGCGCGGCCGATCTCGGGCTCGGCTTCGTGCTCGAGGGCCTCTCGCTCTCGGGCGCGATCATGCTCGGCGCGCAGGGCTTGGCGATCGCTTGCGTGTGCGGCTTCGGCGCGATCTACAAGGGCTTCGCCGCCAAGGGCGACTGACGACTGACAGCGGGCGCGGATCGAGGTAAGGCGAGGGCCGTGCGAACGGTCCTCGCCCTCGTCCTTTGTGGAGGAGCCCTCGGTCAGGTGGGCGCGGCGTGCGCGAGCCCGAAGAACGAAGCTCAGCCGGACGCCGAGGCGGAGGCGAGCGCGCCGCTCGACGCGGGCGCGCCCGACGGCGAAGAGAGCGCCGCCGAAGACGCAGGCCGCGGCGCGGCGACGCAGCTCGGCGCGATGGCGCAGACGTCGGTCCTCGATTCGCCCGCGTGGCCCGAGAGCAACACGGGGTCGAAGCGCCTCGGCTACTTGCGGCACGGCGCGATCGTCTCCGCGTACGATCGCCCGACGCCCAACGGCGACTGCAAAGACGGCTGGTACGAGCTCGTTCAAGGCGGATGGGTCTGCGGCAAGGCCGTGACCGTCGAGGTGACGAGCCCGCGCGTGCGCCTCGCGCCCAAGCAGCCCGATCGCGACGCGGGGATGCCGTATCGCTACGGCGTCAACCTGACCGACGGCACGCCGCTCTATCGCAAGGCGCTCTCCACCGAGGAGCGCAAGAAGTACGAGCCCTGGCTCGTTCCTGCGAAGCCGACGGAAGAAGACGACAAGGGCGAGAAGAGCGAAAAGAGCGAGAAGGCCGAAGGCGACGTCGAAGAGCAAGCGCCGATCGCGCGCACGGCGCCGGTCGACGCGGGCGCGCCGCCGCCGAAGCCGACGCTCAAGGAGCTCAAGGGCAAGGGCGTGCTCGTGCGCAAGATGGCCAAGGGCTTCTATCTCGCGCTCGACAAGGAGTTTCGATCGTCGGGCGCGCGATGGTGGCGCACGTCGTTCGGCTTCGCCGTTCCGCACGAGCGCTTGATGCTCCAGACGGGGGTGACCAAGCACGCGGGCACCTGGTTCGGCGAAGGCGCGCTCGCGGATCTCTTGTCGGTCGACGACGCCGACGCGGGCGACGTCGTCGTCGACGCGGGCGACGGAGGCGCGGCGTCGCTCGCCGGCGCGGTCGCGTTCGTCACCGTCGGCTTCGCGCGCAAGCTCGAGCTGAGCGACGATCGCAAGAAGCTCACGTGGGGCGCCGAGCTGCCGAAGCGCGCCGCGGTGATGCTCACCGGTCGCGACGCGGTCGTGTCGGGGCAGACGTACCACCAGACGACGGGCGGCTTCTGGGTTCGGCTGATGGATCTGAAGCTCGCGAAGATCGCGCCTCCCGCCGATCTCGCGCCGAACGAGAAGTGGATCGACGTCGATCTCACGCGCCAGGCGCTCGTCGCGCTCGAGGGCACGCGCCCGGTGTTCGCGACGCTGATCGCGTCGGGCAAGCGCAACCCGCAGGACAAGGAGCGAGACTTCCCCACGCCGACGGGCACGTTCCGCATTCGAGAGAAGCACGTCACGACGACGATGGACGGCGACGTCGCCTCCGACGGTCCGTACTCGATCGAGGACGTGCCGTGGGTCATGTACTTCCAGGGCAGCTACGCGCTCCACGGCGCGTTCTGGCACGATCAGTTCGGCCGCATGCGCAGCCACGGTTGCGTGAACATGGCGCCCGACGACGCGCGCACGCTCTTCGGCTGGGCCGAGCCGGCGCTCCCCGAGGGATGGCACGGCGTCTTCAGCAAGGACGACGCTTCGGGCACGCGCATCGTCGTCCACGAAGACGGCAAGCGCTGACCGCGCAGGCGGCGATCAGGCCGGATCACTCCTCTAGTCGAGTCCGCGTCCAAACTTGATCGCCGTCACGGATGATGGGATGCGACGAAGGTCGTGCCAGCCTGACCGCGCGATTCCAGTGCCCAAGGTGATGAGGAGCGGTCGTCTTCGGGTCTCCCCGAGCATGATGCGAAGTCGGACCGCCTCGTTGTGGTGGTACAGCGCGCCGAGCTATCTTCATGCGGTGCAGCCGCCGCACGCCGTGACGCTACATAGCCAGCATGAGGCGGAGCGCGAGATCGCGCGCATCACGACGGAGAACATGTTCAACGGGGCCGCGCTGCCGCCGCCCGCGGGCGCTCAACGTTTCCCATCGCCGATTACATTGGGACCCATCGATCAGGCTGCCCTCGCATCATGGCGCCTGCGTTGGGAGAACCACCCGCAACGGCGGGTGGCGTGGGACTGGTCAGCGTTGCGGCGAAGATTCGGCCACCGACCATGTCGCTACGAGCTAGCCATTCACATTCAGGGCAACGCTGTTGGCCTGGCTGTCGGTCGCATTAGCCACGGCCGTTCAGTGGTTCGGATCGACATGATCGAGGGGTTCCCAGGACCTCATCCGCTCAAGCGTTGGATCATCCCGGTTGCGGTCGAGTTCGGCAGTGTGCTCGGCCAGGCCTATCTTGCACGGCATTTGCGCTTGATTGACCCATCGCCGCACGTGGTTCGCGCGTTGCACGCGATGGCCCGACCGTTCACTTTCGTGGCGCGGGTATCCCCCATGCGCTACAACCATTGTCAGAGGACACCGCCGTGAGTGCGTTCAGCCCCCGATCCATCCCGGCCGAATTGGCTGCGCTCGCGGGCGACGATTTCGCGAGGCGTGCGATCGAGGCGGCTGCTCGGATTGAGCCGCTTACGGAGCGAGCGTACCTCGAGCTCGGTGAAGGCCCTGACGTCTGCGGCACCGACGCGTATGTCGATGTCGAGGACGACGCGGAATAGGCGCGTCACCTGGCCTCCGGAGTCCCTCCCGTCATCAGGGAGGAGCTCGAGACGTTCAGCTCACAAGAGGAGCGGCCGTCAGGCCGCGATGGCGCGGTGCTTGAGCCCGTCGAGGAGCGCGAGCGCCTGCGCGCGAGCGGAGGAGAGCCGCGTCAGGGGCAGGTCTTGGTGACGGCGTTGCTCGGCACCGGGCCTGTGGTCTCGACCTTGGTGATCGTGCCGCCCGTCCAGGTGAACGTCGCGCTCTGGTCTGCCCCCGCGGCGCTCGCGTCGAGCTGCCACTTCGTCAGCCTTCCGCTCGAGTCGTAGGTGAAGGTCTCGTCGAGATCTTTGGCGACCTCGGCCGCGTCGCGCTGGAAGCGCGTGATGCGGCCGGCGGAGTCGTAGGTGAAGGTCTCGTCGAGATCCGCGGCGACGGCCGACGCGTCGAGCTGCCATCGCGTGAGCCGGCCGGCGGGGTCGTAGGTGAAGGTCTCGTCGAGATCCGCGGCGACGGCCGCCGCGTCGAGCTGCCATCGCGTGATGCGGCCGGCGGAGTCATAGGTGAAGGTCTCGTCGAGATCCGCGGCGACGGCCGCCGCGTCGCGCTGCCATCGCGTGAGGCGGCCCATCGCGTCGTAGGTGAAGGTCTCGTCGAGATCCGCGGCCACCGCCGCGGAGTCGAGCTGCCAGCGGATGAGCCGGCCTGCGGCGTCGTAGGTGAACGTCTCGGTGAAATCACCGGCCACGACATTCGAATCGAACTCGCGCTTGATCACGCGACCCGCGGAGTCTTTCGTGATCGAGCCCGTGCCGTTGCCCGTCGGGATCGACGTGTCCTTCTTGGCGTGCGCGTCGCGCGCCGCGAGCCTCAGGACGTCGCGCGGCGAAGCCGCCGATGCGCTGAAGGGGATGCACATGACCGGCGCGCTCGGCGCCGGAGGCGTGGGCTTGGTCGGCGGGTCCGTCGTGGGCGCGGGGCCGGGCCCGGGATTCGGATTGGGGTTCGACGGATCGCTCGGCGTGTCGCCGGGATCGTCGGTCGGGGTGCCGCCACCCGTCGTCTCGTTGCTGCAAGCCAGAAGGAGAAGAGCGAAGAAGACGAAGTGCGAGCGCATGGGCGCGAGTCCTGACACGCACCGGCGAGTCGGGCAAGGCGCCTCGGCCAAGCGCCCAGGAGCGCTGGCCTTTTCGGTGCCACGGGCCGTCAGGCCGCGAGGGCGTGGTGCTCGAGCCCGTCGAGGAGCGCGAGCGCCTGCGCGCGCGAGGGGAGCCCCGCCGTGTCGACGAGATCGCGCGGCGGATCGTGGAGCTCGCTCCGCAGATCCGCGAGCGCGTCGCGCCGCGCGCGATCGATCCGCGCGCGCTCGGCGGGCGTGAGCTTGCGATCGAGGAAGCGCGCGACGTCGTGCGCGAGCTCGGCGTGGCGCGCTTCGTCGAGCGCGATGCGAGCGAGCATCGGACGGAGCTCCGGCGCCGCGATGCGAGCTTGGAACGCCGCGACGAGCGCGCCATAGGTCTCGCGGACGCAGCCTTCGACGACGTTCTCGAGGGCTATCGAAAAGAGATCGCGCGTGCTCATCGGACCGACGACGACCGGAGGGACGACCGCCCCGAAGCGGCGCGCGATGCGAGAGGTCTCACGCGCATGACGGATCTCGTCGGCGCGCGAGCGGCGCGCGCGCGCGACGAGGCTCGGCGGGGCGCCGAAGCGAAGGAGCTCGAGCTCGAGGCGGCGGAAGGCGACGACGCTCGCCGCTTCGAGGTGGGCGCAGCGCGCGAAGTGATCGCCGACGGAGCTCGAGCCTTTCGCGGCGTCGAGCGCGCACAGGCCGCGTGGACGGCGGCCACAGACGACGCCTGAATCGCCGAGCGTGTCGCGCTTCAGGTTCGACACCGTCCCCGCGGCGGACACGTTCACGCGAACCCGATACGGGTGCGCGAGGGGCCCGCACCCGTGCCCCGCGACGAGAAACTCCCACGAACCGTCGTCGTTCTTTCGCCAGCCGCTCTGGGCCGGGGTCGTCGTGCACGCGAGGATGAGGTTCCTGGTCTGGAGGATCAGCCTCGCTTCTTCGCGTGTATCGATGGGACCGAGGAAGCTCGCGACTTCCTCGGTCGTTCGCGCGACGCCGACTTCGTCGCCGCGCGTGTAGACGAGAAACTCTTTCGCAGCGCTTCGACCGATGGATCCAGCGAGGATGTCCCCGTCCGTGAGCCATCCCTCGTTGGCTTCGCGGAGCGTCGCGGCGCCGAGCGCAGCGACACATGTCGCGCGGTCGCTCGCCGTCGCGCACGCGGAGCCGTGGCTCGCCTTGGTCGTGTACGTCGGCGCCGTGGATCCGCCGTCCGCGTCGCGGGCGAACGTCGCCTCGCGAAGCTCCACGTAGTCGACGGGAGCCGCCGGCGTCAGGTTCGAGAGCAGATCGGGCAGCGGGGCCTCGCACGCGAACGTCTCTTCGTCGTCGACCGGCTCGCCGCTCGATCCCTTGCACGCCGCGGCGCTCGCGGCGCCGACGGATCCGGCGATGACGACGTTGACGATCGACCCGAGCACCCTTCGCAGATCGCGACCCGGCATGGAGATTCCCCCCGAAAGACCTCTCCCCGCCCAGCAGCAAGTGTGCCGCGGCCGGATTCTCCGCGCGAGTGATGCGTGACCCATGACGATGCGATCATGGCGTCAGGCGGCTAACGCGATCAGATCGGCGTGTTCCAGCCGCCGACGTCGACGGTGAGGCGATCCGCTTCCTTGGGGCCCCACGTGCCGGGCTCGTATTCGAACATCGGGCTCGGGCCGTGGATGACGGGATCGACGATCGCCCACGCGGCCTCGACGACGTCTTGGCGCGCGAAGAGCGTGGGGTCGCCGATCATCGCGTCGCCGAGGAGGCGCTCGTAGGCCTCCATGCGGCCGGCCTCGCCTTGCGCGGCCTCTTCGACGACCGACAGCTCCACCGGCGTCCCGATCATGCGCTCGCCGTGCTCCTTGGCGCGCGCGCCGAGCGCGATCGTGACGTTCGGGCTGAGGCGGAAGCGGATGTAGTTGCCCATGCTCGGCGCCGGCTCCTTGAAGACGACCTGCGGAGGGTTCTTGAACTCGACCATCACCTCGGTGCACGTGACCGCGAGCGACTTGCCCGCGCGCACGTAGAAGGGCACGCCCTCCCATCGCCACGAGTCGACGCACAGGCGGAGCGCGGCGTAGGTCGCCATGAAGGAGTCGGGCGCGACGCCGGGCTCTTCGCGGTAGCCCTTGAACTGGCCGCGCACCATGTTGTCGACGCTGAGCGGGCGCACGGTGCGGAGCACCTTCGCTTGCTCGTCGCGGATCGCTTCGGGGATGGTGCTCGAGGGCGCCTCCATCGCGAGGTAGCTCACGACCTGGAGGAGGTGGTTCTGGATGACGTCGCGGATGACGCCCGTCTCTTCGTAGAACTTGCCGCGCCCCTTCACGCCGAACGACTCGGCCATCGTGATCTGCACGTTCTCGACGTAATGGCGGTTCAGGATCGGCTCGAGGAACGCGTTGGCGAAGCGGAAGTAGAGGATGTTCTGGACCGCCTCCTTACCGAGGTAGTGGTCGATGCGATAGATCGACTCCTCGGGGAAGACCTTGTGGAGCGTCTCGTTGAGATCGCGCGCCGAGGCGAGATCGCGCCCGAACGGCTTCTCGACGACGACGCGCGCGTCGAGCGAGAGCCCGGATTGCAAGAGGCGCGTCGCGACGGTGGGGAACATGCTCGGCGGGATCGCGAGGTAGTGGAGCGGGCGCTTGGCGCCGCCGAGCTGCTCGCGCACCTGCGAGAACGTCGCGGCGTCGTTGTAGTCGCCGTCGACGTAGCGGAGCTGCGCGGCGAGCTTGGCGAAGGCCGCCTCGTCGAGGCCGCCGTGCTCGGTGACGCTCGCGCGCGCGCGCTCGACGAGCTGCGGGAGCGCCCAACCCGACTTCGCGACGCCGACGATCGGCCCGTCGAGGCGGCCGCGCCGAACGAGCGCCTGGAGCGCGGGGAAGATCTTCTTGTAAGCGAGATCGCCGGTGGCTCCGAAGAAGACGAGCGCGTCGGAAGGTTGGGGCTTGGACGACATGGGTCGAGTAGACCTCGAAATCGTGCGGGCGTGCCACAATGACCTCGTGCGCGCGTGGACTGTGATCGTGATGCTCTGTGCGTGCCAGAAGGCGCCGGCGGCGGCCGGAGGAAGCGCGAGCGCCGACGCGAACGTCGCTCCGATCGCCGACGCGGCGGCGACCGCGGAGATCGCGGAGACCACCCAGAACGCGGACGCGGCCACGCCGCCGAAGACGTTCGCGAAGGTCGAGACCGACTGGTGCATCGACGGGCTCGAGGCGCTCGACGAAGACGCGTGCTACGTGCTGCCGAAGCTCGCCGAGGGAAAACCTCGGAGGCTGCTCGTGTACCTCCACGGGATCGTGCCGCCGCTGCCGACGAGCACGCAGAAGCACACGGTGCACACGATCGTGATGCAGGCGAGCACGCGCGCGGGCGCGGCGGCGATCGTGCCGCGAGGGAGGCGAGGGATCGGTCCCTCCGGCGCGAAGGACTGGTACGCGTGGCCGACCGCGCCGGCGACGCATGCGCAGCACGCGGCCGCGATCATCGCGCGATGGATCGAGCTGAAGAAGAAGGTCGAGGAGCGCGCCGGAGCGCCGTTCGAGCGGACGTACCTCGCGGGCTCTTCGAACGGCGCCTACTTCATCGCCGCGCTGTCGATGCGGAGCGATCTCGACGAGGGCGGCTTCGCCGTCGACGGCTTCGGCGCGATGTCGGGCGGATCGGCCGCGGGCAAGAGCGCCGCCGCGCTCACGGGCAAGACGCCGCGTCCTTACTACGTCGGCTTCGGCACGTACGACGACGAGACGAAGGTCAACGCGAAGTCGCTCGTCGCGGTGCTCACCGCGGCGGCGTGGCCTCTCCGCGTCGCCGAGCACGCCGTGGGACACGGCGCGAAGGAGATCTACCTCGACGAAGCCTTCGCGTTCTGGGACGCGCAGGACGTCGCTCGACCGCGATGACCTCTCCCGGAGGACGGGCTCTCCCTCCGTCGCGTCGCCGGCGGAGCGCGCGATCAGCGCTTCGCTTTCGTGACTCGCCTGCGCTTCGCGACGGGCTTCGCTCGTCTTCCGCGACGGAGGTCCGCGAGCACGTTCTTGAGCAACGGCATGAGATCGCTCTGACCGAGGGCGTCCTCGAGCTGTGCCACGGTCTCCGTGAGATACGCGACGTCGAGCGCATCGCCCAACCCGCGGACGACGGCGCGTACGTCGTCGAGATCGTGCGGGCGACCCGCGAGGATCTTCATGACCACGATGTCCTCAGGCGTCGCGACGGGGAGCTCGATCCGCCCGCGCTTCTCGTTCCGGCGTCTATCCATGAAGCGCTCTTCGAGCCCTGGCCCCGCGAAGACGACGTCGACGGGCATCCGTGTCGCTCGATGGACGACCGGCATGACGCGTGTCCGCGCGATGAATCCATCGGTGTCCCTGACGCGCAGGGTGAAGCCGCCGCGCGCGAGCGCTTCGACGAGCGCGCGCGGGGTGATGCGGCCGAGCTCGACGGTGACGTCGATGTCTTCCGTGACGCGGGTGGAACCGTAGAGGATCGCCGCTTGCGCGCCGAAGAGGAACCAGCGGACGCCGACCCTGTTCAGCGTGCGCGCGAGGTCAGCGAGCGCGACGTCGACGGGCGAAGGCATGCGCCGCGCGATCGAGGAGCGATCGCAGATGGAGGTGATGCGCGAGATCCGCGTCTCGGTCTGCGGGCGTCGGCCAGCCGGGGTTCGCCGCCGTCACGGCCTCCCGCAGGGCGGCCGCCGTCCGCCACGTCCACTCGGGGTCCTCGCGATAGGTCTTCGCGCGATGGCGCTCCGTCTCGACGGCGAGATCGCCCCAGGGGCGATCGAGGTACGCGCGGAGATCGGAGCGGATCGTCATCCACGGCGAGCATAGCGCGACGAACGTTCGCGTCCTCGACCGCGGCCATGAGGTGGGTCGTCGATCCCTCATGAGCTGGGATCTCGCCGGCGCGGCTCCGTCGCTCGCAAGGCCGATAAAATGGGCGTTTCGTGCGAGGTACGACATGTGCTTACAGGCAGCTCGTGCGCTCGCTCCTCGCTTCGTCCCGCCGGATCCTCCCCGCCATCGCGCTCGTCGCGCTCGCCGCGTGCGTCCCCGGATGCGCCGCAGAGACCGACGAGGACTTTCCGGAGGTCGAGCAGAGCGCCGACGCGATCACCGCGGCCGAGAAGACGTGCGCCGGCTGGGAGAGCGTCGGCCTCGGCATCTCCTACCGGAACACCGGCGACGGTGACGGCATCTTCATCGCGTACGGCGGCTACAGCGTGCACGGCACGTGGTCGTGCGCGTGGAGCGAAGCGCTTCACGCGGCGCGACTCGAGGGGCTCGGCGTCGGACACATCTTCGCGGTGAAAGGGCCGCGCGACGTCGGATACAACGCGGCCGAGGTCGGCAACAGCAAGCTCGCCGCGCGCCTCGTCGCCGGCGGCGAGGGCGGCCTCGCCGGCAAGGCGCCCTTCATCCTGATCGCCGCGCACTCGAGCGGCGCGTACGTCGCGCACGAGCTCTTGAACCAACTCTACAACCCGAGCCGCCCCGTCGACGCCGCCGATCTCACGAACCGCAAGATCGTCTACGCGAACCTCGACGGAGGCGGCGGCCTCTCGAGCCGCGTGATCGGCAAGCTTCGTCGCGTCGCGTTCGTCTGGGCCGAAGACACGACGCTCCGCGCCGGCCGCTCTTCGAACTGGAGCACGATGGTGGCGCTCGGCAGCGCGAACGGCAACACCGCGCTCCGGATCCAGACCGACCGCACGACGTGCAACTCCGGCGCGAAGTGGTGCCTCCACGACGCCGTCATCACGACCAAGCCTCACGATCCGAACCGCTTCGACCTCGCGCGCGACTACACGAACTTCGTCGGTCGCCCCGTCCAGACGAAGTGGGTCGACGCCCTCGCGACCCACCTGCGCTGATCGCGGTGCGGGAGCGCCTGATGGGGCATTGAGCGACATCGCGTCGGCGCGAGAGCGCGC
>JAHBWD010000064.1 GCA_019637175.1 Labilithrix sp.
AGGTGCGCGTACGTGCCGACCGCGCCCGCGATCTTGCCGACCGCGATCTGCTCGCGCGCGCGAGAGAGGCGCTCGCGGCCGCGCGCGATCTCGGCGTGGTGCCCCGCGAGCGCGAGCCCGAACGTGACGGGCTCGGCGAAGATGCCGTGGCTGCGTCCGATCATCGGCGTCTTCGCGTGCTCGCGCGCGCGCTTGGCGAGCGACGCGAGCAGCGCGTCGCTGCGCGCGACGAGCTTGTCGGCCGCGTCGCGCAAGAGGACGGCGAACGACGTGTCGAGCACGTCGCTCGAGGTCATGCCGCGGTGGAGCCATCGCGCGTCTTCGCCGGCGAGCTCTTCGACGTGCGTGAGGAACGCGATGACGTCGTGCTTGGTCGTGCGCTCGATCTCTTCGATGCGCGCGGCGTCGAGGACGATCTTCTTCGCGCGGATGCGGCCCGCGGTGCCGTTCGGGACCAGGCCCGCCTCCTCCATCGCGTCGCAAGCGGCGAGCTCGACCTCGAGCCACACCTCGTAGCGACGCTCCGGCGACCACAACGCTGCGAAGTCCTGCGGCGTGTAACGGGGGATCATGACAGGCGGTTCTTAGCACGCCTTGACGGCGGCGCGGCCCTTGCGTCTAACTCGTACGTGGCCACGAAGCTCACGGCGCACGACGTCTTCACGCCAAGCTCGTTCCCCGAGCACACGTACGTCGCGCGCGGTGACGACGATCTCGAGGCCAAGCTCCGCTTCGCGATCGCGACCAAGGGGCAGATCGTGAGCCTCTCGGGACCTTCGAAGTCGGGAAAGACCGTGCTCGTCGAGCGAGTCGTCGGCAAAGACAAGCTCGTCCCCGTCGTCGGCGCGGGGATCAAGGATCCCGACGGCGTGTGGACGCGCGTGCTCGACTGGCTCGACGCACCCGACGAAGAGCGCGCGCAGAAGATGTGGCAGCTCGCGACCGGCGCGCGCGCCGGCGCGAAGGCCGAGGGCGACATCATCGTCGCGAGCGGCGAGGCCTCGGGCGAGCTCACGACGAAGGCGACGCGCCGCGCCGGCGGATCGGCGAGCAAGAAGCGGCGCGGCCTCGAGCAGGTCATCGAGCTCTTGGGCCGGAGCAAAGAGCACGCCGATCACGTCGTCCTCGTCGACGACTTCCACTACATGCCGCGCGAGATCCAGATCGAGGTCGCCAAGCAGCTCAAGGAAGCCGCGCGCCGCGACGTGAAGATCGTGACCGCGTCGGTGCCGCATCGGGCCGACGACGTCGTGCGCGCCAACCCCGAGCTCCGCGGGCGCGTGACCGTGATCGACGTGAGCTACTGGCGCCCGCGCGATCTCGCGAAGATCGCGACGAACGGCTTCGATCTGCTCCACGTCGACATGGAGCAGGCGTCGGCCGAGCGCCTCGCGCACGAAGCCGCGGGCTCTCCGCAGCTCATGCAAGCGATCTGCCTCTACGCGTGCTTCGTGCTCGGCATCGGCGAGCGCATGCCGAAGCGCGTGCAGGAGAGGATCCGCGACGAAGACTTCGTGAAGCTTTGCCGGCACACGACGACGCTCACCGACTTCCGCTCGCTCGTCGACGCGCTCGACACCGGGCCGCGCGCGAGCGCGAGCGACCGCAAGAAGTACAAGTTCGTCGACGGCACGACCGGCGACGTCTACCGCGCCGTGCTCAAGGCGATCGCCGCCGAGCCGCTCGCGCTCACGTTCGGCTACGAGGAGATCCTCCGGCGCGTTCGCGACGTCACGAAGGGCGAGCCCGCGACGGGATCGAGCGTGACCGGAGCGTGCGCGCACATGGCTCGCCTCGCGGCGGCGCAGCAGCCGACCGCGCACGCGATCGTGTGGGACGAGCGCGAGCAGCTCCTCGAGCTCCCCGATCCCTATCTGTCGTTCTATCTCCGCTGGTCCGATCGGCTGCTGCAAGACGCTTGATCGCGCGGTGACGCGCCCTCGCGTGACGTCGCTCCGGCACGCGCGCTGCACGGCGGAGCGTGCATGGCTCGCGCGAAACGGGGACGAGGTGCGGCGTGGTGGATGGCGCTCGCGGGCGCCCTCGCGGCGCTCTTGGGGATCATCCTCCTGCTGTTTCTCCTGACGCGCCTGCGGCCCGAGCGCGCGGGCGTGGAGACGACGCTGACCGCCGCCGACGCCGGCACCGGCGCCGCGGGGCCGCCGTGCGAAGCGCACGCGACGTGCGCCGCCGGAGCGCTGTGCACGCGAGGGCGATGCGCGCCGATCACGCCCGAGACGACCGAGTGCAGATCGGCGCTGATTCGCTTCGCGCGCGGCGCCACGGAGCTCTCGGCGTCGGCCGAGGGCGAGATCGAGCGCGCCGCGCGTTGCGCGCTCACGCGCCACGACATGCGGCTCGCGATCGAGCCGAGCATCGACGCCGCGCGCTCGCCGAGAGAGAACGAGGATCTCACGAAGGCGAGGCAGTCGGCGGTCCGCCGAGCGCTCGAACGGCGTGGCGTTTCCCCCGAGCGCCTGAGGGCGATGGGCTTCCGCGACGTGCGCCCATGAGGCGTCGCTGCCCGAAGACGCCGGCGAGGAGCTCGGTCGCGCCGTAGTAGCAGAGGTATCCCGCGATCGCGATCTTGAGCAGGCTGGCCGACGCGGGCCAGAGAAGGAGGATCACGCCGGCGATCATCGAGCCTCCGCCGACGATCGCGAGCCATCGCGAGTCGACGACCTTCTGGAACACGACCGACGCCGCGACGCGGAGCGCGCCCGACACGAACGCCCACACGCCGACGAGGATCACGAAGACCTCGACCGAGTATCCGCGGAGGAGGATGACGAGGCCGAGCAACAGGCTGGCGACGCCGCGCACTTGATTGAGCAGTCGGCGGAAGGGCGCCTCGCGGAGCGCGAGCGCGAGCGAGAGACCGCCGTCGACGAGCGCGTACAAGCCGAACGCGGTCACGAGGAGGCGAAGACCCGCCGACGATCCCGCGGTCACGGTGACGTTCAGCGCGGCGACACCCAGCCCGAGCGCGAGCGCGCCCTGCGCGATCGTGATCCATCGCGAACGTTCGGGCTTGGTCGGCTTGGGGAAGAGCCTTCGAATCGCCGCGCGCGGCGCGTCGAACACGCGCTTCGCGATCGGGCGCGCGACGTCGCGCTCGTCGCGCTCGTCGGGGCGAGGCGCCGGCTTCTTCTCCTCGGCGAGCACGCGCACCTCGTGCTCGACTGGCCGCCGATCGTGCCACTCGAAGTAGCGCACGTCGCCGTCGGGCGAGATGCGCAGGAACGAGCTCTGCGCGCCCGTCCACGATCCGCTGTTGAAGTACCAGTCGCCGATCCGCCCCGGCTTGTGGGTGTGACCGAGCACGGCGACGTCGTAGGCCCTCGCTTCGCGATCGGCGCGCACGCCGCGGAGATAGTCGGCGAGGCGATCGGGGTTCTGCGCGGGCGTGAGCGCCGCCTTCGGCGCGACCACCTCCTTGCCGAGCCGATTCCGGCCCACCGTCGCCATCGCGAGCGTCCACAGCGTCAACATCGAGTCGCCGAACTGCTCGAGGACGTCTTCGGCCGTCTCGCCGGTCTCGAGCAGCGGCGAGCCGTTCATGTCCTCGAAGATCCCCGCGAAGATCGCGAGCATCCGGCCGAAGCCGGGATCGTCGCCGGCGTTGAACTCGTCGACCTCGTGGCCGTGGAAGAAGCGAAACTGCCGGCCGCCGAGCGTGCGGGAGAACGGCGCGTGGAGATGCGCGAAGAACGGGTGCCCCATGAAGCTCGTTCCCGCGAAGTGCGCGAGATCGACGTCGTGGTTGCCGGGGACGTAGATCATCGGCAGCGCCGCGAGCTGGTCGAGGATCTCGAGCCGCTTCATGCACAGGCGGCTCAGGTTCATCTGCCAGAGCTCGAAGAGATCGCCGAGCACGAAGAGCTCGCCTCCTTCGGCGCCGACGTGATCGAGGAAGGCGCGCAGCTGCGGCGTCTTTTTCCCCGCCTCGAAGTTGTCGCGCACGCCGCCATCGCCCATGTGCAGGTCGCTGATGACGAAGATGTCGGCCACGCCGCGAAGCGCTGCAAGCGATGCGCCGGAGCGTCGAGCTGTTCCGGATCAGTAGAAGCGCTTGCCCTTGCGCGCCATCTCCACCAGGAGCGGCGCGGGCTCGAAGCGCGGGCCGAGCCGCTGCTCGAGCGCGCGCGTACGGCGGAGCACCTCCTGGGCGCCGAGCACGTCGACGTAGCGGAACGGGCCGCCGCGGAACGCGGGGAAACCGATCCCGAGGATCGCGCCGACGTCGCCGTCGCGCGGGCTCCGCAAGACGCCTTCGTCGAGGCAGCGCAGCGCCTCGTTGATCATCGCGATGGTCGCGCGCACGCTGATCTCCTCCGGCATCGGGCGGCTGCGCCCGGTGACGCGGAGCGCGCCGTACACGGTGTCGTCGACGCGCCGCGAGCGCCGGCCGCGCTCGTAGAGGTAGAAGCCGCGCCCGTTCTTGCGTCCCTTGCGGTCGTCCATGCGGAGCGCGGCGAGCGCCTCGGGCGCGCGCATGCGGACGCCGAACGCCGCCTGCATGACCGTCGTCACGTGCGCCGCGACGTCGATGCCCACCTCGTCGAGGAGCTGGAGCGGGCCGGTCGGGAACCCCCAGTCGACGATCGCGCGATCCACGACCTCGATCGGAACGCCCTCGGCGAGGAGGTGCGCCGCTTCGTTGAGGTACGGCGCGAGGATGCGCGTCGTGTAGAAGCCCGTGCCGTCGCGGACGACGATGACCGTCTTGCGCTGACGCTTGCCGACGGCGACGGCGGTCGCGAGCGCGCGAGGATCGGTGTGCTTCGTGCGCACGATCTCGAGCATCGGCATCCGGTGCACCGGGCTGAAGTAGTGCATCCCGACGATGCGCTCGGGGTGCGTCGCTTCCTCGGCGATGCGCGCGATCGGCAGCGACGAAGTGTTCGACGCGATCACGCACGTGTCCTTCACGAGCCGTTCGAGATCGCGGATCACGCCCTTCTTGAGATCGACGTCTTCGAAGACCGCCTCGACGACGAGATCGGCGCTCGCGACGCCGGAGTAGTCCGTCGTTCCCGAGAGGTGCGCGAAGGTGCGATCGCGCTCGAGCGTCGTGATCGAGCCGCGGCGGGCGCGCTCGTCGAGCGCGTCGCGGACGTACTTGAGGCCGCGGCCGAGCGCGACGTCGTCGGTATCTTTCATCCGCACGGGGAATCCCGCCTGGATCGAGACGCCGGCGATGCCCGCGCCCATGAGGCCGGCGCCGATCACGGCGATCCGCTCGACCGCGCGCGGCGCGCCGTGCGGCGCTTCCTCGTGCTCCACGCCCGGATCCTTCTTCAACGCGGTGTGGGCGAAGAAGAGCTCGACCATGCGGTGCGACGTCTCGCTGACGACGAGATCGCCGAAGAGCCGCGCTTCGAGCTCCGCGGCCGCGCGGAACCCGCGCTTGCCGTAGCGCTCGAGCACGTCGAGCATGCGCGCGGGCGCCGGGTAGTGGCCGCGCGTCTGCTTCGCCGCCTCCGCGCGCGCGCGGCGAAAGAGTACGGCGCGCCCGACGGGGTTCTTCTCCAAGAGCGCGCGCTCGACGCGTCGCTTTCCGCTCGCGCGTGCGCGCTGCTGCACGAGCGCGGCGTACGCCTTCGGATCGCAAAGGCGTCGCGCGAGCCGGCACGCCGCTTCGAGCGCGACGGGCGGCGCGACGATCTCGTCGACGAGACCGAGCGCGAGCGCCTTCTTCGCGGTGAGGCTGCGGCCGGTGAGGCCGAGATCGATCGCGACCCGCAGGCCGGCGCGCGCGGCGACGCGGAGCAGCCCGTTGGCCGCGGGCATGAGACCGAGCTTCACCTCGGGCAGGCCGAGCACGGTCGCGGGATCGTCGCTCGCGACCGTCGCGCTGCACGCGAGCGACAGCTCGAAACCGCCGCCGAGCGCGGATCCGTGCACGTGGGCGACGACGGGCTTTCGCCCGCCGGCGAGGCGCGCGAAGCGCTCGCCGACCGCGCGCGACATGTCTTCGGCGTCTTGCGCGAACTTGATCCCCTGGATCATCTCGATGTTCGCGCCCACGAGGAACGAGCTCTTCTTCGCGCTCGTGAGGACGATCGCCTTCACGGTCGGATCCGCGGCGGCTGCTTCGAGCGCCGCGTCGAGCTCGGCGCCGAGCTGCGGCGTGATCGTGTTGTGCGTCTCGCGCGGATCGTCGAGCGTCACGACCGCCACGCCGTCGTCGCGCACCTCGGTGCGGAGGATCGCGGGCGGGCGCGCCGCCGTCGTGAGCGCTCCGCGAGGAGAGCCTTCGGCCGCCATGGAGAGCATTTGCGCGATGTCCATCAGACGGCCTCCAGGACGACGGCGGCGCCGAGCCCGCCCGCCGCGCACGCGGTCGCCAGACCGAAGCGGCCTCCGCGGCGCGACATCTCGCGGAGCACCGTGTGGATCATCCGCGCGCCGGTGGCGGCGAAGGGGTGGCCGAGCGCGATCGATCCGCCGTGCACGTTGAAGCGATCGTCTTCGATCTCGCCGACGGCCGCGCGCCGCCCGAGCTTCTCCTCCGCGAAGCGACGCGAAGAGAGCGCCTTGGTGTTGCACAGCACCTGCGCGGCGAAGGCCTCGTGCATGTCGACGAGATCGACGTCGGCGAGGCGCAGGCCCGCGCGATCGAGCGCGCGCGGAGCCGCGTAGGCGGGCCCCATCAAGAGACCGTCATCAGGATCGAGCGCGGCGTACGCCCACGAGCGAAGGAAACCGAGCGGCTTCAACCCGAGCGCGTTCGCCTTCTCCTCCTTCATCAAGAGGAGGGCGCTCGCACCGTCGGTCAGGGCCGACGAGTTGCCCGCGGTGACGCTGCCGTTCTTTCGATCGAAGACGGGGTCGAGCTTCGCGTACTTGTCGGCGCTCGAGTCGCTTCGCACGAGGTTGTCGCGATCGATCGGGCGATCGAACGCGGGCGGCGGGATCACGTGCATGACCTCGGCGTCGAAGACGCCGCGCTCCCACGCCGCAGCCGCGCGCTGGTGACTGCGATGCGCGAAGCGATCTTGCTCTTCGCGCGTGACGCCCGCGTCTTTCGCCATCTTCTCGGCGTGCTCGCCCATCGTGAGCCCGGTCGACGGCTCGCGCAGCGCAGGGGGAACGGGCAAGAAGTCGCGCGGCGCGAGGTGGCTGAACGCGCGCGCCTTATCCACGAAGGTGCGCGCCTTCTGCGCGGCGACGAGCGCGGAGGCGAGCTTCTTCGTGACCGTGATCGGAACGTCGCTCGCGCTGTCGGCGCCGCCGACGACGGCGACGTCGTGCTGACCCGCGAGGATCGACTCGGCCGCGCTCGTCGTCGCCTGGAACGACGTGGCGCACGCGCGGACGACGCTGAAGGCCTCGACGCTCTTCGGCAGCCCCGCGCCGAGGACGATCTCGCGGGCGATGTTCGGCGCCGAGGGGCTCGGGACGGCCTGGCCGTACACGACGAGGCCGATCTCACGGCGGTCGAGGCCGCTCCGCTCGAGGAGCTCGCGAACGACGACGCAGCCGAGGTCGAGCGCCGAGAGGCCCTGGTACGCCGTTCCCTGCTTCGCGAAAGGGGTGCGGAGGCCCGCCACGATCGCCACGCGATTTCCCTTTCGGTTCGCGTCGTTCACCATCTAGGCACCTCTCCCGATGAATGATCGTTCACTCATGCTGTGGATCCGATGCTGCGCCGCGTCAAGAGGCGGTGGCCCCATCCGCGTGCCGCGTGTGCTAATCGGGCGAGCCATGTCTCTGGTCGAAGCGCTGACGGACGAGAAGAAGAAGCCCGAGATCGTCAAAGACTGCTGCGAGCTCATCGACGCGGAGGTCAAAGACAAGGGCGGCATCTCCGGCCTGGCGATCAAGGCGGGGTACGGCGCGGTGAAGGGGATCAAGCCCGGCTTCGTGCAGCACGCGGTCGAAGATCTCCTTCCCGAGTTCGCCAAGGCGCTCGATCCCATCTACGCCGATGCGAAGGCGCAGAACAAGCCCGCATCGGAGTTCTTCGCGAGCAACGCCGACCGCGTCGCCGACGCGCTCCTCGCGATCACCGACGCGAAGGCCCAGCGCGCCAAGAGCGGCGTCGCCAAGGGCGCCTACGAGAAGCTCCGTGGATCGGCGAAGAAGAACGTCGAGCAGGCCGCGCCGCGCCTCGGCAAGCTGATCGAAAAGCACGGGAGCTGATCGCCGAGCCGTGCGCCGGCTCTCGTTCGCTCTCGCGATCGTCGCGATCCTGGGTTGCGGGCGCGTGACCTCGCCCGAGCCGCGCGTCACGCGCGCGGCGCCTCCACGCGCGCGCGATGCGATCGCGGGCGAGTACGCCGTGACGTGGATCCCCGCCGGCGGTCTGCTCGAGGTCGACGCGCGCATGACCGGCGCAGGCGCGACGCTGAGCGTCGAGCGCGGCGCGGAGCGCTTCGTCCGCGACGTCGAGGTCTCGCCCGATCGCGACCCGCCGCGATGGGCGCCCGCGCGTCGTCGGGGCGCGCTCTTCGACGCCGCGCCGTGCGCGGAGGGGCCTTGTCGCGTCCGGTATCGCGTCGCGCTCCGCGAAGCGGCGCGGCACATCGACGATCTCGACGTCGCGAGCGAGGAAGGCGAGATCGTCGAGGCGCCGCCCTCGACGTGGCTCCTCGCGCCCGCAGAGGCGGCGCGCGATCTGCGCCTCCGTTTTCGGGTCGCGTGCCCCGAAGGCGCACGCTTCGTCACCGGCGTCTTCCCTTCGAAGGAAGCGAACGGCGCGTGGGACATTTCGATCGACGATCTCTGGACGGCGCCCTACACGGCGTTCGGTCCGATGCGCGTGCGTATGGTCCCAGTGAAGGGAGGCACCGTGCAGCTCGCGATCGGTCCGGGCAAGCTGTCGGTCGGCGACGACGATCTCGTCGCGTGGACCGAGGCGAGCGCGCGCGCGGTCGCGTCGTGGTTCGGCAGGTTCCCGATGCCCACCGCGCTCGTCCTCGTCGTCGTCGCGCGCGGACCTTGGGTCGGCGGCGGGCGAACGCTCGCGGGCGGCGGCGGCACCGTGTTCATGCGAGCGGGTGCAGGCGCGACCCTCTCGGCGTACCGCGACGATTGGGTCCTCACGCACGAGATGATCCACCTCGCGTTCCCGTCCGTTCCGCGCGAGAGCGACTGGGCCGAGGAGGGCATCGCGACGTATGCGGAGCCCTTCGCCCGCGTGCGCGCGGGCACGCTCAGCGAAGAGGAGGCCTGGCGCGGCGTCGTCGAGGGCTTGCCTCACGGCTTGCCCGCGCCGGGCGACCGCGGCCTCGACCGCACGCCGACGTGGGGGCGCATCTACTGGGGCGGCGCGCTCTTCTGGCTGCTCGCCGACGTCGAGATTCGCAAGCGCTCCGAGAATCGACGCGGGCTCGAGCACGCGCTCCGCGGGGTGCTCGAAGCCGGAGGGAGCAACGCGGTGCGCTGGCCGCTCGCCGACGTGCTCGCCGCGGGCGATCGCGCGACGGGCGAGGGCGTGCTCGGAGAGCTCCACGCGGCCATGGGGACGCACCCGCACCCCGTCGACCTCGGCGCGCTCACGCGATCGCTCGGCGTCGAGGTGAGCCGAGGTCGTGTGTCGTTCGACGACCACGCGCCGCTCGCGCACATCCGGCGCGCGATCACCCACGGCGACGAGCAATGATGTCGCCTCGTGGTACGCTCTCCGCGATGGGTGGGCGTGCTCTCCTCACGGTCGCCGCGGTCGCCGGCGTCATGCTCGCGTCGTCGAGCGCCCGCGCGCAGATGCCGCCGCCGCAGCCGCCGGGCCAGATCGTGCAGATGCAGCCTCAGGTGCAGACCGTCGCGCCGCCCGCGCAGGGCAGCGTACGGATGCACTTTCGGATGTTCCGCAGCAAGGGCTACGGCCGCATCTACGTGCTGAGGAGCGACGGATCGAGCGGCCTCGTCTGCAGGACGCCGTGCACCGCGGACGTGCCGGTGGGCGCGCAGATGCGCGCGACCGTCGGCGAGAACGACGAGCCGCACTTCTTCGCCGTTCCCGCCGACATGGGGCAGGAGATCGACGTCGAGATCAGAGGACCCTCCGTCGGCGCGCTCGTGGGCGGCATCGTGATGCTCGGCACCGGCGGCGCCCTGCTGCTCTCGGGCGCGATCCTCGTCGCGCTCGCGGGCGACACGCGCAACAGCATCATCGACACCGAGTCGCTCTACCGAACGACGGGCTATGTCTGCATCGGCATCGGGGCGGGTGTGGCGATCGGCGGCCTCGTGCTCCTGCTCACGCGATCCACCGAGCCCCGCGTCGAGGCGGATCCCCATCGGCAGGGAGGCGATCGCTACTACGGGCGCGAGGAGACGATGCTCTCCGACGTCGCCGCGGCCAAGCCGCGCGATCCGTCGACCGCGATCCCGCCGGCTCCGGTCGCGCCGGTCTTGAATTTCTCGTTCTGATCCGAGCCGCTCAGCTCCCCGCGAGCGCGATCGTCTCGGCGAGGGCCGCCTCGATCGCCGTGATGCTGAACGGCTTGTCGAGGCGAACGTTCGGGATCTCCGTGAGGAAGGTCATCGCCTTCCGCGTGAAGACGCCGCCGCTCATGAAGACGAAGCGGCGCTCCATGCCGGGTCGCTCCTTCTTGATCGTCGCGTGCACGTCCATTCCGGTCACCGAGGGCATCATCAGATCGCAGAGCACGGCGTCGTAGGCGCCGTCGGCGCAGAGCCGGGCGACGGCCTCGGCGCCCGAGGTCACGACGTCGACCTCGTGTCTGTACAAAAGGCGCTGGAGGCACCTGCCGATCGCCGGCTCGTCGTCGACGACGAGGATGCGCCATCGCGCCGTGTCGGCGCGCGGCGCCGGTGTCGCGCTCACGGGCGACGTCTCTTCGTGCGCAGGCAACGTGATCCGGAAGGTCGTGCCTTCGCCGACGCGGCTCTCGACCGAAAGCTCGCCGCCGAGCTGGACGATCATGCGATGGGAGATCGCGAGGCCCAGCCCGGCGCCGACGCCCAGCGCCGTGAAGAAAGGATCGAAGACGCGATCCACCATCTCCGGCGGAATGCCAGGGCCGTTGTCGGAGACCTCGATCCCGACGCGCCCGCTCTCCAACCGCTGCGAGCGCACCGTGACGCGAGGCGCGCGGTCGAGAGCGGGGCGGGAGTCGAACGACTGCACGGCGTGGCCGATCAGGTGCGCCAGCGCCTGCTCGAGACGCGACGGCGATCCGACGACGTGGGGCGTCTCGCTCACCTCGAGCACGAGCTCGATGCGCGGGCCGACGGCGTGGGCGAGGAGGCGCTCGACCGCGGCGATCACCGCGCCGAGATCGGCGCTGGCCCCCGGCGCGGTCTCGGGCCGGGCGAACGTCTGCAGATCGCGGACGATGGCGCTCACGCGGTCGAGGCCGGTCCGGAGCTCGTCGAAGATCCGCGTCGTCTCCGGGCCCGGCCCCACGAGCTTCTCGAGCGACGAGAGACCGAGCCACACGTACGAGAGCGGGTTGTTGATCTCGTGCGCGACGCCCGCGGCGAGCGTGCCGAGCGCGCTCAGCCGATCGGAGCGCGCGAGCTGCTCGCTCGCTCGCGCGCGATCGGTCACGTCGCGCGCGAGCGCGACGGTCGCCGGCGCGCCGTCCCAATCGAGGAACAACGAGCTGATCTCGACGACGAGCGAGGAGCCGTCGAGCCTTCGCGCTCGATACTCTTGGGGCGCGAGCGGCCGGCCCTCGCGGAGCATGTGGCCGATGCGCTCGCCCATTCTCGCGAGCTCGTCGGGGCCGAGGAACGTCGACATGTGCTTGCCGACGAGATCCTCCGGGTCGTCGTAGCCGAGCATGCGGCTCGCGGCGGGGTTGAGGAAGAGGATCGTCGCTTCACGCGAGACGACGATCCCGTCGGGGGCGGCGTCGATGACGTTGCGAAAGCGCGATTCCGCCGGAGCCGTGCTGACGACCGTGTTCGTCGGCTGCCCCTCCGTCATGGGAGGCGAGTATACCTCTCAACGCGGCGACGCGAGCGCTCGGTCGACCGCCGCGCGAAACGTGGCGATGGGTTGTGCACCGACCACCCTCCGCCCGTTCACGAACGTCGTCGGTGTGCCGTCGACGTGCAGGCGCGCGGCCTGCTTTTCGTCGGCGACGAGGCGCGCTTCGGTCCGTGGATCGGCGAGGTCTCGGTCGAATCGAGCGAGCTCGAGGCCCGCCTCCGTTGCATATTGCCTCAGCGCGTCACGACCGAGCGCGTCGCGGTGGGCGACGAGCACGTCGTGGTACTCCCAGAACCTGCCCTGCGCATCCGCAGCGATCGCGGCCTTCGCGGCGAGGCGGGCGTGCTCGTGCATCGGCAAGGGATTGTGCTTGAACGCGACGCGCACCTTCCCTGGATAGGCCTTCTCGAGCTGGCCCAGCGTCGCCTCGAGCTTGACGCAGTAGGGGCACTCGAAGTCGCTGAAGACGGTGACCGTCACGGGCGCGGTGCGCGCGCCGCGAACGGGAGCGCCCGCGAGGGCGACGTCGACCACGGCGTCGTCGGCGTCGGGCTGGCGCGTCGGTGCGGGTGACGGCTCCGACGACGCGAGGATCGTCGCGTACACGCGCTCGCGCGGCACGCCGCCAGCCACGATCTCGCGCGCCTTCGCGAGCTCTTCGTCGACGAGCGCGCGAAACTGCTCGTACGGACGCGCGCCGAGCAGCCGCCGTCCGTTGACGAAGAACGTCGGTGTGCCCGTCGCGCCGAGCTGGTTCGCGAGCGCTTCGGAGATCGCGAGCGCCTTGGCCGTCGACGGACCCTTGCGCGCCGCATCGAACGCGCGCACGTCGAGCCCGATGGCCCGCGCGGAGGCGACGAGCCCCGCGTCGTCGAGCGCGCCGCGATCGGCGAAGAGGCGCGCGTGCATCGCTTCGGCGCGGCCTTGCTCGGCCGCGGCGAGGAGCGCGCGCGCCGCGGGCGCGGCGTCGTCGTGCATCGGCAGCGGGCGATTCGCGAGGACGATGCGCAGGTCTTCGCCGAGCTCCTCGCGCAGCGTCGCGAGCGTTCGATCGGCCTTCGCGCAGTACGGACACTGATAGTCGCTGAACGCCACGATCGTCACGAGCGCGCGCGCGCTCCCGATCGCGGGGAGGCCGTCGATCGGAACGCGCACCGCGGCGGGCGCGTCCGAAGCGGCGCGCGCCGCCGGGGAGGGCGGCGCGGGGGCCGCGGGCGCGGCCGGCGTGGGGTCGAGCGCGGGCGCGGCGTTCGCGCGATCGTCGTACTCGGGCCTCGCGCACTGGCACGTGAGGAGCGTGAGCGTCAGGGCGAGGAGAGAGCCGAGCGTCTTCATGCACGGCTCTTTGCCGGAAGCGCCGATGAGTTACGGCTCGCAGATCGCGATGGCGTCGTGGCTCGCCGGCGCGCCGCACGAGAGGATCTCGCGGACCGCGATCGGCGACGACGACATGAGCGGCTCGGCCTCGGTGGCCGAGGTGGCGCACGCGGAGTAGCCGTGAAGCGGAGAGGCGAGCGGAGCGGCGCAGGCGAGCGGCTCCGCGATCGTGACGCCGGGCGCGGGAGCGATCGCCGTCGCGACGCTCGCGCGCGGCTCGCGGTTCACCCAAGCCGCGCACAGAAAGAGCGCGGCGACGCAGGCGGCCGAGAGGTGACCGCGCCGCGCGAGGCGAGCCAGCACGCCGCGCGCGGGCGCCTTCGCTTCTCGCGCGATCCGCGCCTCGACGGCGAGGCCGATCTCGGCGGGCGGCGCGAGCTCGGGACGCTCGGCCCTGCGAGCGAACAGGGCGCGCTCGAGACTCTCGTCATCGTCGAGGTCGTCGAGGCGGATCACGGCGCGCCTCCGCGTTCGTAGTCGGCCATCGTCGAGCGCAGCACCTCGCGCGCGCGGAAGATCTCGACCTTCACCTTGGCGACCGAGAAGCCCATGAGCTCGGCGATCGCTTCGTACGAGAGCGCGTGATCGAGGCGCAGGAGGAGCATCGCCTTGCGATCGTCGGAGAGGTGCTCGAGCGCGGCGGCGACGATGCGCACGGCCTCGCGCCCCATCGCCTCGGACTCGGGCGATCCTGAGGCGGCGACCTCGGGCGCCTCGACCGCCGTGATGACGCGGCGGGCGCGAAATCGCGCGCGGCGGATCTCGAGCGAGACGTTGCGCGCGATCCCGAAGAGCCACGGAGCCACCGGCGCGCCTTCGCGGAGCGACTCCATGCTCCGGTACGCGCGCACGAACGTCTCTTGGGTGGCGTCGGCGGCGAGCGCCGCGTCGCCCAGCAGATCGCGCAAGAAGCGGTGGATGCGCGCGCCGTGCTCGGCGTAGAGACGCGTGATCGCCGCGTGACTCGCCGTGCGCGCGCGCTCTCTCTCTCCCTCGTCGGAGGGCGCGAGCTCGCCCGCGAGCGGGGAGAAATGGACCAAGGGATCGCGCAAGGTCGCCACGATTCACGTCCTCTTTGCCGGCCCCGGGCGAAAGTTACGAGGCGATCGCCGGATCGATGAACCCCGCGCGCCGGCGCGGCATTCCCGACGCGCCCGCGATCGCGGCCGGGCGCGTCACCGGCGACGCGCCCGCGTGAGACGGCGCGAGAATTCGCTCCTCGTTCGTGGCACGAGCGGTGCAAACTGCCGGCGCTTCCATGCGCCACGCCGTCATCCGCAGCACGGGGATGTACCTCCCGGAGATCGAAGTCTCGAACGACGTCCTCCGAACGCGGTTCGATCCCGAGACGATCGACAAACTCGAAGCGAGCACCGGCATCACCACGCGGTGGTACGCGCCCGACGACTGGGCGACGTCCGATCTCGCGGTCCGCGCCGCGCGCCACGCGCTCTCGCGCGCCGACGTTCGCGCCGAAGACGTCGATCTCGTCGTCGTCGGAACCGACTCGCCGGACTACGTCACGCCTTCGACGTCGGTCGTCGTCGCGCACAAGCTCGGCGCCGCGTCTGCGGGCACGTACGACGTCGGCTGCGCGTGCGCCTCGTTCCCCACGGCGCTCGCGACGGCAGGCGGCCTCCTGGCCACGAACCCCTGGATGAACCGCGCGCTCGTCATCGGCGCGTACATGATGCGGAAGCTCGCCGATCCCGGCGACAGCACCATCTTCTTCTACGGCGACGGCGCGGGCGCCGCGCTCCTCGAGCGATCGGAGGAGCCCGGGCTGATGGCGGCGGCGTTCCGCGCCGACGGCGCGTACGCGAAGCAGTGGGCGATCGCGAGCGGCGGCACCGCGGAGCCCGCGACCGAGGCCTCCGTTCGCGCAGGTCGCACGCAGGTTCGCTTGCTCGAGAAGTATCCTCCCGAGGTGAACGACGAGGGCTGGCCGGCGATCGTCCGGAGCCTCGCGGCGCGGAACGGCTTCGCGATCGCGGACATCGACCTCGTCGTCTTCACGCAGGTGCGCAAGCGCACGATCGAGAAGGTCATGCGCACCCTCGAGCTGCCGATCGAGAAGACGCACACGGTCATGGAGAAATGGGGCTACACCGGCTCGGCTTGCCTCCCGATGGCCCTCCACGACGCGGTCGAGCGCGGCCGCGTTCGGCCGCGGGATCTCGTCGTGCTCGTCGGATCCGGCGTCGGCTACAACCAGGCGGGGATCGCGTACCGAGCGTAGCGTCGAGGTCGGGTATGATGGGCCAGTGACCACACCGCCGTCCGTGATCGGTGGCCGCTACCGCGTGATCCGTGAGATCGGGCGCGGAGCCGCGGGCGTCGTCTACGAAGCGGAGCACCAGACGACGGGAGAGCGCGTGGCGCTCAAGGTGATGAGCGCGGGCGCGGGCGATCTCGATCTGCTCGAGCGCCTTCGCCGCGACGCGCGCGCGTGCTCGCAGATCCAGAGCGAGCACGTCGCGAAGATCATCGACGCGGATCCGGCGCCGGAGGCGGAGGGAAATCCCTACCTCGTCATGGAGCTCCTCCTCGGGGCGGATCTGAAGAAGCTCCTCGCCGACAAGGGACGGATGCCGCCGGCGGAGGCGCTCGCGTATCTCCAGCAGGCGGCGCGCGGCGTCGAGCGCGGGCACGCCGCCGGGATCGTGCATCGCGATCTGAAGCCGGAGAACCTCTTCGTTCACACGACCCCCGAGGGACGGCGCATCGTGAAGGTGCTCGACTTCGGCGTCGAGCACGCCGGCGGATCGCGCTATCGCGCGCCCGAGCAGATCCGCGGCGACGCAGAGGCGATCGGCACGCACACCGACGTATGGGCGCTCGGCATGATCGCCGTCGAGCTGCTCACGGGCGCGAGCTACTGGAGCTCGGAGAAGGCGGAGCTCGCCGCGCAGATCCAGGCCGGCGCGACGACGCCGCCGCACGAGCGGTGGCCCTTCTTGCCGCAGGCGTTCGATCTCTGGTTCATGCGATCGTGCGCGAAGAACCCGCTCGAGCGCTGGCGATCGGTCAAGGAGCAGATCGAGGCGCTGGCGATGATCCTGAGCGGCGAGCCCGACGCGTCGCGGCGCTCCGATCCGGGCGCGGCGCCGTCGCGTCGCTCCGTGCCTCCTCCTTCGAGCGACGCGGCGCCGGCGCCCGTCGCGAGCGTCGCCGCGGAGGCAGACGCGTCGGACGCGCCGCCTTATCTCATCTGCGCCGCCGTGCTCGCGGTCGTCCTCGCGTCGGGCGCGATGTCGACCGCGCTCTTGCTCGGGCGGACGGGCGTGCCCGTCGCGGCGCCCGCCGACGCGTCGACCGAGATCCCGAGCGCGCCGTCGACCCTCGCGCTTCCGACGCCGGCCGCGCCGGCTACGGCTTCGGCTTCGGCCACGGCCTCGGCGCACACGCCGGCGATCGAAGACGCAGGGATCCCGCCGGCGAGCGCGAGCACGGACGTCAAAGCCGACGCCGGATCGAGCGACGCGAAAGACGCGAAAGACCCGGCCGCCAAGCCCGATCCTGGCTACCTCACGATCAACTCGGCTCCGCCGGCGAGGGTGAGCGAGCGCGGCCGCGTGCTCTGCACCGCGACGCCGTGCGCGAAGCTCCCGCTCTCTCCAGGCTCTCACGCCATCACGCTCGAGAACAAAGAGGAGGGGCTCAAGAACGTGATCGTCGTGAACATCACGAGCGGCGAGGTCACCTCGCGTCGGGTCACGCTCAAGGCGCCCTGACGCATCGATGTCCGAAAACCGCGAGACAGGAGCGAGCGCCGGACGCATCATCCTTTCGTGACGTTGCTCCCGCTCGGCCTCGACGCTTGCTATCGCGCCATCGCGACGCGTGACGCGCGCTTCGACGGCAAGCTCTTCACGGGCGTGAAAACGACCGGCATCTACTGCCGGCCGATCTGCCCCGCGCGCACGCCGAAGAAGGAGAACGTCGTCTTCTTCGCGTCGGCGGCTGCAGCTCAAGAAGCGGGGTTCCGGCCGTGCCTTCGATGCCGCCCGGAGACTTCGCCCGATCTCGGCGCGTGGCACGGCACTTCGAACACGGTCGCGCGCGCGCTGCGCCTCATCGAGGCCGGCGCGCTCGACGCCGGCGACGTCGACGCGCTCGCCGCGCGCCTCGGCGTCGGCGAGCGCCAGCTCCGAAGGCTCTTCAAGCAGCACGTCGGCGCGTCGCCGATCGCGGTCGCGCAGACACGCCGCGTCCTGCTCGCCAAGCAGTTGATCCACGAGACGCGCCTGCCGATGACGCAGGTCGCGCTCGCGTCGGGCTTCGGCAGCGTGCGTCGATTCAACGAGACCTTTCAGCAGCTCTACGATCGTCCGCCGGCGAGCCTGCGCCGCATGCGCGAAGGGGAAGAGAACGAGCGCGAAGGAGACGCGATCACCCTCGAGCTTCCTTACAGGCCGCCGTACGACTGGGACGCGATGCTCGCGTTCCTCGCGGCGCGCGCCATCCCCGGCGTCGAGAGCGTACGAGACGGACGCTACGCGCGCACGTTCGCGATCGGAGACGCGAGCGGAGCGGTCTCCGTCGAGCGATCGCCTCGCGCGGGCTTCCTCCGCGTCGCCCTGCGATCGTCGCGGATCGAAGCCTTGCCCGCGGTGATCGCGCGCGTGCGTCGCGTCTTCGATCTCTCCGCCGATCCCGTCGCGATCGCGGAGCACCTCGCCGAAGATCCGATCCTGGCGCCGCGCGTCGCGTCGCGGCCCGGGCTTCGCGTCCCCGGCGCGTGGGACGGCTTCGAGCTCGCCGTGCGCGCGATCCTCGGCCAGCAGATCACCGTCGTCGCGGCGAGGGCCCTCGCGGGAAAGATCGCCCGAGCCGCGGGCTCACGCGTGTCGCCGAGCGTGTCTGCCGATCTCACGCACGTCTTCCCCCGACCGCGCGCGCTCGTCGACCTCGACCTCGCCCGCCTCGGCATGCCGAAGGCACGCGCCGCCGCGATCCACGCGCTCGCCACGGCCGCCGCGCGCGACGCGTCGCTCTTCGTCGGTCACGGCGAGCTCGAGGACGTCGTCCGCAAGCTTCGAAGGCTACCGGGCGTCGGCGAGTGGACCGCGCAGTACATCGCCATGCGCGAGCTCCGCGAGCCCGACGCCTTCCCCGCCGCGGACGTCGGGCTGATGCGCGCGTTGGCCGGCGCCGACGGCAGGCGACCTTCGCCCGAAGAGCTGCTGGAGCGCGCCGAGCGCTGGCGACCGTGGCGGGCGTACGCCGCGCTTCATCTCTGGTCGTCGTCTCCGCCGAAGGCGGCGAAGACGCGACGCGTAGCCTGAGGAGAATGTCATGAAATCAATCCCCGAATCGGTCGAGCGCATGAGCCTCGATCGGATGGCCACGCCCATCGGGACGGCGATCGTCGTCACCGACGAGCGCAGCCGCGTCCGCGCGTTCGACTTCGACGACTTCGAACGGCGCCTGCGCGATCGCCTCCGCGTCGGTCGAGGTTCGCGCCTCGAGATCGTGGAGCGGCGCGCTCCGGCCGTCGTTCGCCGCGCGATCGCCGACTACTTCGACGGCGATCTCCGGCGCCTCGACGACCTGGAGCCCGAGGCCGCGGGCACGCCGTTCCAACGCAGCGTCTGGCGCGCGCTCCGCGCGATCGCCCCGGGCCGCACCACGACCTACGGCGCCTTGGCGGCGAAGATCGGCGTTCCCGGCGGCGCGCGCGCCGTGGGTCTCGCGAACGGCTCGAATCCGATCGGCCTCGTCGTGCCGTGCCATCGGGTGATCGGCAAAGGCGGCGCGCTCACCGGGTACGCCGGCGGCGTCCACCGCAAGCGCTGGCTCCTCCGTCACGAAGGCATCGACTGCTGAGAGAGCGCAGGCGCGCAGGGAGGGCCGGCGTGCCGGGCGATGACCTCGATGAGCCGCTCGAGCTGGATCGGCTTTCGGAGAACCGTCGTCGCGCCGGGGCAAGACTCCGCCGTCGCGTTGCCGCCGGTGAGGATCACGATCGGGATCGTCGAGAGCGCGGGATCGTTCGAGAGCTGGCGGCACACCTCCCAGCCGCTCATCTCGGGCATCATCAGATCGAGCAAGATGACCGACGGTCTCTCCCTGTCGCGGAGAAACCGCATGCACTCCTCGCCGCTCGTCACCGTCGTGACCTCGTAGCCGTGCACGCTCAGCGCGATCTCGATGACCTCGCGGATGTCCGGCTCGTCGTCGACGACGAGGACGCTCATCGCGCCTCTCCCGGCGTCGGCTCGCACCCGAAGGGCACGTCGAGCGGCAGGTGGACGGTGAACGACGTGCCTTCCTTCGCCACGCTCTCGGCGGTGATGCGGCCGCAGTGCGCCTCGACGATCGCGCGCGCGATGAAGAGCCCGAGGCCGAGCCCGCCGTAGGATCGCGTCGAGACCGCGCGTTCGAAGCGCTCGAAGATCCGCTCGAGCTCCATGCGCGGGATGCCGATGCCGTGATCGCGCATCGTGAGCTTCGCCTGGCCCCGGTCGTCGAGGCCGACGCGGATCTCGATCGGCTTGCCCGAACCGAACTTCACCGCGTTGGAGAGCAGGTTCGTGACGACTTGATCGATGCGGCTGCGATCCCAATTGCCGACGACCGGCGCCGCGTTCTCGAGCGAGAGCGTCGAGCCCGACGCGGCGATCCCGTCGGCGAAGCGACCGCAGACCTCACGCGTGAGCTCGCCGAGATCGAAGCGCTCGCGCGAGAGCTGGAAGTGGCCCGTTCGTACGCGGGAGACGTCGAGGAGCGTGGTGACGAGCTGGCTGAGGCGCTTGACCTGACGATCGAGCACCGCGAGGCTCCGCGTCGTGTCATCGGGCGAGAGGCGCGTGGTTCGGAGCGCGTCGAGCGCGAGCTGGAGCGCGGCGAGCGGCGTCGACAGCTCGTGCGAGGCGACGGAGAGAAACTCGTCGCGGGCGCGGAGCTCGTCGCGCACGGCCTTCTCGCTCTCGACGAGGCGCGCACTCTGCTCGGAGACGACGCGCAGGATCTCTTCGAGTCGGTTGCGCCGTCGCACTTCGAGCGCGGTCGCGACGAGCTGCCCCATCGAGATCGCGAGCTCGACCTCGGCGGCCGGCCAGCGATGGGGCGGCCCGACCCACTCGTGGCAGAGGACGCCCGCGAGCTCGCCGCCGACCCAGACGGGGATGTCGAGCATCGCGCCGATGCCTCGGGGCGCGAGGTAGTCGTCCGCGAGCTCCGAGGTGCGCTGATCGCGCCGCGCGTCTTCCGCGGCGATCACCTGCTCGGCGCGCAGCGCGCGGAAGTAGCGCGGATATCGCGACTCCGCGATGACGGTGTCGTGCTCGCCGTAGCGCGCAGGGCTGAGCTCGTAGCCCTCTTCGCATCGAAGCGCCGGAGGGTCGGCTTGCCAGCTCCAATAGCTGACGCGCTCGACCCTCAGCGTCTCGGCGTCGAGCGTGATGATGCGGCGTATCGCGTCACCGGCGGACTTGTCGAGCGCGGAGAGCTCGAGGAGCACCTCGTTGCGGCGCTCGTCGGCAGTGGCGCCGCCGCGGGTGCTCTCTTCCTCGCCGCGCATCGACGAGAAGTTAACGAGGCGGCGCTCGGACGCGAGCGCGAGCGGCAATCGTCGCGGAGAGCTCGAGTGAGCCGAGCTCGGGCCTACTTGCAGCGGTACGCTTCGGCGACGAACTTGTGGTGCGTGACGGCGCTCGTCGTCGAGTTGGCCACTGCCCAGTTCCGGCCCCCGTACGCCGAGGTCTCCGTCTCGAGCGTGACGTGCTTGAAGTCCTCGAGCAGCTTGTAGTGCGTCGCGCCGTGGTTCGCCGCGGTCTCCGCGACTTGGTCGATCGACGACGCTTTGATGACGTACCCGAGCGACGTACACGTCGGGTCGGCTTCCTTCACCCGGTACGACGTCTTCTCGGCGGGGAAGTCGGCGGCGCCCTTCGCAGGACGCCACTCCGCGGCGTCGCCGCACGCAACGAGCGCCAACGCGGGAAGGAATGCGCACGAGAGCCGCAGAGCACGCATGTTCTCGACCGTACGCGAAGATGTTTTGTGGGCCAACTGTGGCCAATGACGTTAATCACCTTCTAGCTGGAGATGCTCGCTCGAGCGGGGCGCCGAGCCGTCTGCGGTACTGGAGGTCTCATGAAAAATTCCCGCAGTCTTTCGCTCTTTGGATTCTTCGTCGCCATCGGCGTGGCCGCCGCCTGCAGCTCGAGTGACACCAACGGCACCGGCGGTGGCGACGCCGGCGTCGACAGCGACGCCCCGCCGAGCAACGACGACGCCGGCGTGGACGCGAGCCAGCCGCCGGTCGACGGAGGTGACGCCGCCTCGGACGCCAACGACGGTGGCGGCCGCTCCGGCCTGAACCAGAGCAAGAAGATCGTCGACCTGGACGAGGCCGAGCGCCGTCAGCTCTGCGATTGGACCGCGTCGATCCAAGGTGGCTACGGCGTCATCAGGCAGTGCGACGGCGGCAACGTGCCGTCGGCGCCGAACCAGCAAGCGTGCGTCGACGGCGTCCCCGACGACAACTGCGAGGTCACCGTGGCCGAGTACGAGACGTGCGCGGTCCGGTTCGCCGCCGACGCGTGCACCGCGTTCGGTAGCGTCGAGTGCGCTCCGATCGTCGCGTGCCAGCCCTGAGGTATCAGGGCCCTCGTGCCGCGACGTTCGCGAGGAGGCGGAGGGACTCTCCGTCCGAACGAATCTGAGTGGGCCAACCGGGACTTGAACCCGAAACCAATGGATTAAGAGTCCACTGCTCTACCAATTGAGCTATTGGCCCGAACTGAGGGGCCAGCATCTACGATGCCGCGACATGGGTGTCAAGCACCCGTCGCGCTCGCCGGCGTCGGATCAGGAAGAGCACGAGGCCGAGCGTGGCCGCGCCGCTGGCGGCGAAGCCGGCGGTGAGGCCCTTCGGCCAGTATTCGAGCCTGACGTCGTGCTCGCCGGGCGGTAGCTCGACCGCGACGAGGCCGCCGTCGTTCAGCACGTCGCCGGCGCTCGCGCGCCAGCCGCGCTCGAAGTTCGTGTTCGCGAGGACGCGCGCCTTGCGATCGAGCTTCACCTTGAAGGTGAACGTGCTCGGCGTGCGACGCGAGGCGACGATCACGCCCGCGTCGGGCTGGCCCTCGATCTTCTCGATCTTCACCTGCGGGACGTCGCCGCCCCAGACCGCGCCGTGGTTGAACACCCACGCGTCGGCGCAGGCGATGCGCCCGCGGTTTTGCCTGGGCTGATCGATGTCGGCGGCGAGGCCCGGGCCCTCGTAGTACAGGTTCGGCGAGACCTCGACGCGCTGAGGCGGCGGCTGGCGAAAGCGCACGTCGACGATGTCGGCCGCGTTCGACATCACGTCGCCGACCCCGACGAGCGCGGCGCCGATCAGGATCGCGCGCGTCGCGTGAGCCGCGGGGCGCGGCCCGAGGGCCTTGCGCACGCGCGCGGGGATGCGATCGATCGCGAGCGCGACGTAAGCCGCGAGGAAGCCGTGCAGCACGAGGCGGAAGCGCGCGGGCACGCGCATCGACTTGAAGGGGAAGACGCTCTTCTTCAGCAGCGACCACGGGGCGAGCTCGGCGAAGTGGCCGAGCATCAACACGAAGACCACGAGGCCGAGGAACGCGAGCCAAGTCTCCTCGGCGAGCGCCATCACGTAGCCGGCGAGCACGAGCACGAGCACGATCGGCCCGATGTACGCGGCGTATTCGCCCCAGACGTACTGCTGATCGGGCAGGCGGAAGTACCACATGTGCTCGCGCAAGAGGTACATGCCCTTGAGCGAGTTGAGGCGCGCGAGGTGATCGACGTCGATCTCGATCGCGCGCTGCTTGCTCGTGAACTGATCGATCAGCGGGAAGATCTTCGGCCCGCCGATCGTGAGCGCGACGAGACCGACGACGACCGCCGCCTTCAAGATCTTCGGCACGCGCTGGCGGAGCGGCAAGAGGCGCGTCATCGTGTCGAAGAGCAGCAAGAGCGCCGTGTGGGGGATCGGGTAGGTCGCGCCGTCGAAGAACATGAGGGCGACCAGGAGACCGAGGCCGATCGCCGCCTCGACGTGGTGCTCGGCGCGTCGCCACAAGAGGAGCGCGAGCGGCACCCACATGAACGAGATGAGCGCGGAGTGCGCGCCCGCGTACTGGCTCGCGTGGCAGACGCCGAAGGCCCAGAGAGAAGCCGCGGCGAACGCCGCCACGCGCGACGCCTTGATCTCGACGCGCGCGAAGAACCACATCGAGACCCAGCCCGCCGCGATGTGGAACAGGTTCCAGATCCAGAGCGTGACGAGGCCGCTGAGCGGCGTCGCGAGCAGGAGGATCGGCGACGACGCGATGCCTTCGGGGTTGTCCCAAAGCGGAGCGCCGCCGCAATCGAACGGGTTCCACAGCGGCAGCTCGTGATAGCGGCGCACCGCGACCTTGCCGGTCTCGATCGCGCGCAGGAAGTAGCGGCCGTCGCCCTCCGGCGTCTTCGGGCCGTTCTCGATCATCGGCAGCCACGCGACGATCGACATCACGACGGCGACGACCGCGGCCGCCGCGACGCGGAGCCAGGTCGGACGCAGGGGTCGTTCGTCGTCGCGTCGCATCAGAGCATCAGAACAGGAGCTTGGGGCAGTTCTCGCGCGGGCCGCTCGCGCGCCTCTCGTGCTCGGCGGCCTCGGCCTCGAGGTGGAGCATGCGCTCGAGATCGGCGAGGCGGTACCACGGGCACGAGCGGCGAGGCCCGTAGCGCTCGGCCTCTTCGCGCATCAACGTCACGCGATCGCGCCCCGCCGGCTCCCAGCCGCGCGCCCACGCGCTGATGTTCGGCTTGTGATCGCCGATCTCGTCGAGCGGCGGCGGCGTCATCGCCGGGTACATGCCCGCGGCGAACGCGACGGTCGCGAACGAGAGGCGGCCGATCATCGCGCGCCGGCCTTCACCGCACGAGCGATGGAAGAGGACGAGGAGCGGCGCGAGCAGCATGCCGCCGGCGACGATGTACCAGAACGTGGTCGTCTTCCAGCCGAACCACTCGGCGATGTGATGAGGAACGAAGCCTCCCTGGATCGCGGGGAGCGCGAAGTAGGCGAAGGGCCGGAGCGCCGACTCCGGGAGCGTGTTGTAGACGATGCCGACGAGGCCGACGGAGACCACGCCGACGAGCGTGAGGCCGACGGCGATGCCCTGGAGCATCGCGCGCGTGCTCTTGCTCTTCTGCGCGAGCCACTCGAGCGCGCAGAGCGACGCGAACGCGAAGAACGGCGGCGCCGCGCCGAGGCGCCGAGGCCCGAGCGTCCAGCCCGCGCGCCACTCGATCGCGCCGCACGCGGCGAACCAGAGCGCGAACATCGCGACGAAGAGGACGAAGACCGACTTGCGTCGCGCGATCTTCGCGCGGAGCGAGCTGAACGTGGGCACGACGGCGAACGGGAGCGCGAGGAACGCGAGCCACATGTACGGGCTCATTCCGAAGAAGCCCGAGCCCGTCGGCAGCGAGAGGCCGAAGACGCTCTCCTTGCTCGGCATGATCATGCCGAAGATGCCGCGCTTGTGCTCTTCGGCCCAGATGGGGTTCTCGACGAAGAGGTGGCCCGGCGTGAGCGGGTTTCCGTACTGCTTGTATTGGAACCACGCGGTCAGCGCGATCGTCACCGCGCCGCCGAGCGCGACGCCGAAGAGGCGCGTCGGCCTCCAGAACACCGCGCACGCGAAGAGCGTCAGCACGACCGAGAGCGGCAGGCCGTGATACTCGAGCATCGTCGTCCAGCCCGCGCAGAGCCCGACGGCGAACGCGATCGCGAAGCGGCGCGCGCGCGCGTCGGCGTGGACGCGGAGCTCGCGCTCGGTGAGCGCGAACGCGAGGAACGACGACACGCCGAAGAGCGCGTGGCTCACGTTCATGAGCGCATAGCCGAGGTAGTTCGTGCCGATGCCCGCGGCGGCGACCGCGGAGAGCCGGAGCACGGGGTCGCGCGAGAAGTCGCGCAGGTAGCGCTCGAGCCAGGCGAGGAAGAGGAAGCAAGGCAGCGAGACGCTGAACAAGCGGATCACCCACGTCGACATCCGCAGCCAGTGAAGGCGCGTCTCGACCGACGAGGTCGTGCTCGGCTTCTCGATCCCCACGAGGGGCGCGACCTTCGTGAAGGCCCAGTAGGGTACGACGCCCATGTACCCGTTGGCGGGGCCCTTGACGGAGTAGTTGTGGTGGACGCCGTCTTTGCCCTTCACGCGGGCCATGTCGTTCGTCCAGCCCTGCCGTGCGACGATCTCGTCGAGCTGGAACGTCCCGAAGTCGACGAGCGCCATCGTCATGAAGGTGCGCGTGTTCTCGTTCGGGTTGTTGGTCGCGGCGAAGTACGGAAAGATCGCGAGGAACGGCAGAGCGATCAAGAAGAGGAAGACGCGTACGAGCCGCCGCTCTCTCCGCTCGAGCCTCTTCCGGGCGATCACGGCCGCACGTTAGCAGTTTCCAGCAGTTCCGGCCGCTTTCGCGCGACCGCCAGGGCGGCGGGCTAGGGCGGCGGGTAGCGCGCCTCGATCTCCGCGAGCACCTGCGCGGTGTCGTTGACGACGCGCTGCGAGATCATGGGGGTCGTGCCCAGATAGCCGAGCGCGCGCAGCGTCTGCGCGGCGTCGCGCGACTCGCCGCCCGCGATCGAGAGATCCCACTTCGACGTGTACCGGCCGGGTACGGAGAGCGGATCGAGGAACATCCCGCTCGCGCGCGCGTGCATGATCACCGTCGACGCGTGACAGCCGACGCAGGCGACCGTCTCCGCCGAGTGCGTCATCGGGTTGTCGATCGCGGCGAGCGCGGCGAGATACGCGCGCTTCTGCGCGTCGGTCGCGCCGTCGAACGCGGCCTTCGAGAGGGCGCCGGCGAGGCCCGGCGGCGCGTCGGTCGCGGGCGTCACCTCGTACGCGGGATCGCCGTTGAGGATGACCGACTCGTCGGTCGCGTCCGAGCCGAAGATCTTCATGTCGACGAAGGCGCCGCTCTTCTTCTCGACGCCCCGGAAGGCCCACCGGATCTGCGAGAACACGATCGGCTGAGCGTTGACCGTGAGTCGCACGATGCGCGACTCGCCGCCGTAGCGCTTCACGAACGCGCGCAGCTTGGTCGCGTAGGCCTCTCGCTCGGGAGAAGCCGGCGCCGCGAGCGCCGGGCTGACGCGCAAGGCGCCCCCGCGCGCCATCGTCGTGCTCTTCGCGAGATCGCGGAGCGAGGCAACGGCCACGGGGATCTCGGTGTTCGCAATCGTGTAGAATGCATGAAATCCGACGTCGGGGGCGATCACGCCCCGGGAGGCCTCCACGATCGGCTGGAAGACGAGGCGGAGCCGCCCGTCGTCGGCCGCGGGGCAAACGCCCGGCGCCGGCCGATCGCAGAGATCGAAGCGCACCGCCACGAGCTCGAGCTCGGCGTGGACGTCCGGCGGGAGGATCGCTTGATCGAACGTCGCGCTGCTCCCGGCCACGACGCGATCGAACAAGGCGCGAGGAACGAAGGGCATGCCGTCATCGGCGGCGTCGGTTCCCTTGACGAGCACCGGCGCGCCGAGCCTCGCCGGGAGCGGCGCGAGGATCGTCACGTCGTTCATGTCGAGCGGGTGGAACGGGCCCGCGTCACCCGCGTCGTGGGCGGCCGCGTCGGGGCTCGTGCCGCCGTCGCCGGGCTCGAGCGGCTCGATCGGCGAGGACGACGAGCCGCACGCCCCGCCGGAGGCGGCGACGAAGAGAGCTCCCAACACACCGAAGCGAGCCGACATTCGCCCTCCTTCGCGGCGATCTAGCATGTACCACGACCTCGGCCCGCGCGGTTCCGGCTAAGCTACGGATCGCCGATGCCCCGCCCCGAGCTCTCGCTCGTCGTTCCCGTTCACGACGCGGAGGACGTCCTTCCGAAGCTCGACGAGCGCGTGCGCGAGATGCTCGATCGACACGGCCTCGACTGCGAGGTCGTCTTCGTCGACGACGGCTCGCGCGATCGATCGCTCGAGATGCTGCGCGGCTACGTCGCGCGCGAGGGCCGCTATCGCGCGATCGCGCTGACGCGGCGGTTCGGCGCCGATCGCGCCGTCACGTGCGGCGTCGACGCCGCGCGAGGCAAGGCCGTGATCGTGATGGACGAGCTCGGCGATCCGCCCGACGTCCTCCTCGATCTCGTCGCGAAGTGGCGCGAGGGCTTCGACGTCGTCTACGCGCGGCGCCGGCGCGTCGTGCCGGCGCCGCTCCTCGAGCGCGCGATCAAGAGGCTCTTCCGCGCGACGAGCTCGCTCGACGTCGCGTTCGACGACGGCAGCTTCTTCTTGATGAGCCGCCGCGCGGTCAGGGCGACGCGACGCCTGCGCGAGACCCACCGCTGGGTCCGCGGCGTCGTCGCGTGGGTAGGGCTCCGCCAGGAGACGATCGACTACGACGCGCGCGCGCCCAAGAGATCGCTGCGCGAGACGCTCGGCGCCGCGTTCGACGCGCTCGCGTCGTCGAGCGTCGTGCCTCTTCGCCTCGGGATCCACCTCGGTCTCTTCTTCGGGCTGTGCAGCGTGCTCTTCGTGCTCGCGGCGCTCGTCACCTCGATCGCCGGCGGCGTCGTGCCTTCGTGGGCCAGCACGTTCGCGCTCGTCATGTTCATGTCGAGCGTGCAGCTCCTCGTCGTGGGCTTGCTCGGCGAGTACGTCGGGCGCGCGTACGAGCAGGCGAAGGGCCGGCCGATCTACATCGTCGCCGAGCGGCTCGGCTACGCCGCGCGCCGTCGACTCACCACGGAAGACTTCGGATCGGTCGGCGAGGTCGCGCGCAAGACCGATCGGCCCGCGGCGGGGGCGCCGCCTCCTCCCGCGGCGCCCGCCGCGCCCGCGCCGTCCGTTCCGCCGCCGCTCCCTGCGCGCGCTTCCGCGCGTCCGCCGATCCCGTCGCCGCCGCGCGTGCCCACGATCGAGCCTTCGTCGTCTTCGTCGTCTTCGTCGTCGAAGCCTCCGCCGGTCGATCCGGCTTCGTCGAAGCCGAAGCCGGTCGCCACCAAGCCTCCGCCGCCCCTGCCGTCGGCTTCGAAGAAGTGATCGCTCAGCGACCGAGCTGGCGCTTCTTGCGCCAGACCGAGCCGTAGCCCTCGGCCTCGAGCGTGCCCACGATCTCCCAGCCGGATTCGGCCTTGCCGAGCTGCTGCGCGAGCGTCGTGCCGCTCCGTGTGTAGACCCACCTCGCGCCGGCGCGGCTCGCTTCGGCGAGCGGATCGCTCGACGAGAGCCACACGACCTCGTTCGAGTAATCGTTGTTCCAGAGCAGCGCGAGAAAATCGATCGAATCGAAGGCGACGACGTCGCCGCTCTTCACCTCGCGCTCGCGCGCCATGCCCGCCTCGAGCATGACGGGAGAGATGAGCATGCGCGGCGTCTCCACCGTGCCGATGTCGCTGATCTCGCGCTTCGGGTACGGCGTCTTCATCCACTGCACGACGTGCACGGGCGGGTAGACGCACATCCACGGCGCCTTCCGCGGCGCCCAGTAGATCATCAAGATCGATCCGACCTGCGCGATCAGCGCGGCGCCGATCGCGAGGCGCGCGCCGCGCGTGCGTGAAGAGAGCCAGCAGATGCACGCGACGAGCATGCCGAGCGACGCCATGTGGTAGCGCGCGATGTGGAGCGCGGGCGACAGAAAGAGCGACATGCCGCCGACGATCGCGAGCATGAGCGCGCTGCCTGCGGTCGCCTCGTCGGGGCCGTAGCGCTTCGGCCCGAGCATCACCGACAGCGAGCTCGCGAGCCATCGGAGGATCAGCACGGCGATCGAGAGGGCCGCGAGCGGCAGCACGACCCACGAGAGCGCGAAGCCCCAGTCGTCGATCTGCCACGTGTGGTGCGTGCCCGTCGCCGTGTACGGGCGGCCGAGCATCTTCTCGTAGAAGACGAAGAACGGCTCGTTGAAGTTGATCCCGACACGCGCGGCGTTGGGATCGACCGCGATCGCGCCCTTCCAGTGGATGCCGAGCTTCGCGTTTTCGTACGCGATCATCGGCCAGAGGGGATTCTTGAAGTAGATCCAGTTGCGGAGGTAGGTGACGCCCTGCATCCCGACGAGCGACGACGTTCCGAGCGCGACGAGGCCGAGCGTCGCGAGCCCGCCGTTCTCGCGAAAGCGCCGTACGAGGCGCACGAGGAGGAAGAACGAGAGGAGCCCTACGGGCACGATCGACCAGATCTTCGCCCCCACAGCGAGCGTGAGCGCGAGGATCGCGTAGAGCGCGTTCTTGCGGTCGAGCACGGGGTGCGTGACCCAGTACGCCGCCGCGAGGAGCAGCGCGGCGCTCTGGGGATCGACCATCGTGCTCTGCACGAGCCGCAGGTATCCCGGCACCAGCACGATGGCAGACGCCCAAGCGATCCCCGTGAGCACGTCTTTCGTGTAGCGGCGCGCGAGCGCGAACATGCTCGCCGCGAAGAGCGGCATGAAGACGATGTTCGCGACGTCGACGACCTGCCGGCCCGCCCAGATCGCGAACCAGACCTGCGTCATCTCGCACAGCCTCTGCACGCCGTTGATGACCTGGAGCATCGGCGGCAAGGGCACCGGCGCGAAGCCGTGGTTCTGGATCGTGAAGCCGACGAGCGGCTCGTGGTACCAGAGCGCGTCCCAGTCACGCCACGCCGGCGCGAGGTACGCGCAGAGGAGCATGTAGGGGAACGCGAGCGTCGCCGCGACCGCGCCGATCATCGTGAGCGAGCGGCGCTGCCACGTTCGCCAGATCCCCTCGAGCGGCAGGAGCATCAGCTTCAGCGATCGCTTCGCCGTGTCGCGCAGCGTGCGCAGGCCGTCGTTGCGCCGCGCGTGCACGAAGACGACGAGGCCGCACATCACGACGACGAAGAGCCCGAGCGTGACGCGCGTGAGCGCGCCCACGAGCCCGAGGCCGTAGATCGGCAAGAGGATGAGCCCGTTGAAGACGAGGCTCGCTGCGATGACGGTCTCCGCGCGGCTCTTGAAGTTGCTCGCGATCGCGACCGACGCGAAGAGCACGAGCAATGTCAGCGGGACGAGCAGACCCATCGGGCGGCGCGCAGAGTAGCGGAAAACGTGGGGAATGCGCGACCCGCGCGCGGTCCTGGTAGACTCGGTCGGGCATGGTCGCCCGCCTCGCTGCCTCGGCCGTCGCTGCGCTCTCGCTGCTGGTCGCGTGCTCTCCGTTCAAGGACGGCGCGGATCCATCCTCGCCCGACGCCGCTGACGTCGACGGCGCCGCCGACGCCGGCGTGCCCGACGCCGAGCCCGACGGCTCCGGACCGGAGGCGGATCCGCTGGTTCCTCCGGTCACGACTCCACGCGCGCGCGCGTGCGAGCCGGGCAAGGTGTTTCAACAGATCGAGCCGGTGACGTTCGAGGGCAATCTCAACGTCGAATCGGCGCGTTTCACTACGGATCGGTCACATGGCTATCTCGCGGCGTATCCACCCGGCGGAAGCTCGCTCGATACCGAGATCTACGGCGTGCTGCGCCAGCCGCCTTCCGTCACGCATTACGCCGCCAAGCTGTTCAACGCCTTGGCGGCTCCCGGCGTGTTCGACAGCCACCCCGCGGTCTCTCGCGACGGCCTTCGCATGGTCTTCATGTCGAAGCGCACGGGCGTGCTCGCGTTGCTCCCGGCGGTGCGCGCGCCGACGGGCAACTTCGTCGTCGGCGCGCCGCTCGAGCGCCCGCCGACCGCGAACCTGATGGGCGAGCCGTACCTCCTCGACACCGACGTGCTCTACTTCGCCGCGGCCGCCGGCGGAAGTGAGTGGAACCTGTACCGTGCGTCGGGCGGTCCTCCGAAGTACGGGACGGACGCTGCGCTGCCCTTGGCCATCAACGACAGCGTCGCGGCAGACAACGCCCCCGTCGTGACCGCCGACGAGCTCGAGATCTTCTTCGCTTCGAATCGCGCCGACGCGAACGCGAAGGGGGGCCTCGACATCTGGTCTGCGTCGAGGTTGCCGGCCGCGCCCGTCAATCAATTCGCTGGGGCAAGCCTCATCGAGCTCGTGAGCACGCCGGGCATCGACTTCCCCGTGTGGGTCTCTCACGACGCGTGCGATCTCTACTTCGTGCGCAAGGCGAGCCCGACCGAGGGCGGCAGGCTGTTCATCGCGCACCGGTAGCGCGCGATCACTTCGGTAGCTTCTTCACCTTCGGGCTCGTCTGCTGCATGCGCGCCGCGGCGAGGGGCAGCGTCGCGCCGAGCGTCGGCACCGACAGCGCGAGGAGCGCGAGGCCGAGGCGATCCGGCCCGACGATCGCGCGCCGCGCGACCATGCCCGACACCGTCTTGATCGTGCGCGGGATCTGCTTCTTGTAGACGATCTTCGACACCTCTTCGCCGTAGCGCGAAGGGCTCGGGATGAGCGCGAAGGTGGCGCGGAGGCGGCGGAACTCCGCCATCATCGTGTTCTCGAGATCGTAGCCGTCGGCGACGTCGTCGAGGCTCATCTGCCGCATCGTGCTCGTGCGCGCGAGGAAGTATCCGTGGAGCACGTCGCTCATGCCCCAGTATCCGAGCGCGAGCTGCATCACGAAGGAGACGCCGCGGTTGCCCCACTTGCGGAAGGGCGGCATCTGGTAGAGCGACTCGGGGTGCATGAAGCGCGACCCCTTCGCGACGTCGATCTCCGGCATCTGCTCGAGGATCTCGCGAAAGCGCGGGATGAGCCGCGGATCGAACTGGTCGTCGGAGGCGAGCACGCCCATCGCGTCGACGTCGCTCTGCTCGAGCAACCAGCGAAAGCCGTTCTTCACCGCGCCGCCGATCCCGGTGTTGGCCTGGTGGATGACGTGGATCTTGCCTTCGTGCTCGCGCGCGAGGTCGTCGGCGATCTCGCCGGTGCGATCGGTGCTGCCGTCGTCGACGATGACGAGGCGCTCGATCAGGTGGATGTTCGCCTCGACCGTGCGGCGGAGCAGCTTCTCCTCGTTGAGGGCAGGGCTGACGAACGCGATCCGCATCGGCGACGCGGCGAGAAGCTAGCACGAACACGAGCCATTTCGGCGCGCTGACGACCTCGGCCGAAAACGGAACGGTCCCTGCCTCTCCGAGGGGGCATGCTGGTCAACGTGCCCGCCGCCGACGTCATGCTCGCCGGCGACCTCACCGTCCCGCCACATCCGTGCGGAATCGTCCTCTTCGCCCACGGGAGCGGGAGCAGCCGGCAGAGCCCGCGCAACCAGCTCGTCGCGCGCGAGCTCAACGACGCCGCGCCTCCGCTCGCGACGCTGCTCATCGATCTGCTCACCGAGGAGGAAGAAGGCCGAGATCGCTGGGACGCGCACCTGCGCTTCGACATCGGGCTGCTCGCGCGTCGCCTCATCGCCGTCACCGATTGGCTGACGATGCACGGCACGCCCGGCCTGCCCGTCGGCTACTTCGGCGCGAGCACCGGCGCGGGCGCCGCGCTCGTCGCCGCGGCCGAGCGGCCCGACGCGGTGGTCGCGATCGTCTCGCGCGGCGGGCGGCCCGATCTCGCAGGCGCCGCGCTCGAGCGCGTCCGCGCGCCGACGCTGCTCCTCGTGGGGAGCAATGATCCGCTCGTCATCGACCTCAACGAGATGGCCGCGCGCGTGATCCCGGCCGAGGTGGTGCTCGACGTGATCCCGGGCGCGAGCCACCTCTTCGAAGAGCCGGGCAAGCTCGCGGAGGTGGCGCGCCGCGCGACCCGCTGGTTCCACCGCTACCTCGGCGGCGCCGTCACGAGCGCCTACGCGTGAGCTACACGGCGTCGGACGGCCTGACGAGCATGCCTCGCACGAGCGCCGCCCACTGCTCGAGCGACGTGATGCTGAGCGATCCGTCGAGGACGCGCCGATGCGCCGCGGCGCCGAGGCGCTTCGCGCGCGCGGGATCGTCGAGCACGCCGCAGATCGCGTCGCCGAACGCCTGCATGTCGCGCGGATCGTGGACGAGCACGCCGTCGACGCCGTCGTCGATCTGGTCTTGGATCCCGCCGACCGCGCTCGCGACGACGGGGCGCGACTTCCACATCGCCTCCGTCACCGTGAGCCCGAAGCCTTCGCGCAAGCTCTTCTGGATGACCACGGTGGCGTGCCTTTGGAGCGCGTTCACGATGGCGGCGTTCTCCTCTTCGTCATCCATCGGGAGCTGCGCGAGGAGGATCGATTGACGAAGCGCCTTCGGCAGCTCACGCCAGACGCGCTCGACTTCGCCGAAGACCTGCGGGCCTTCGGGATCGTCGGCCACCGCTCTCATTTGCGGCCCGGCGAGGACGAGCTGAGCGCGCCGATGGGCCGCCGACGCGACGTGGTAGGCGAAGCCTTCGAGGACGCCGACGGGATCCTTCATCCGATCCCAGCGTGAAACCTGCACGACGAGCGGCATGTTCCACGCGGGCGCGGGGCCCATGCACATGACCTCGGCCCTGCTGTCGACGCGCCCGACGCTGCCGTCGTCGCGCGTGAAGATCGGCGCGCCGCATCCGCCGGCGCCGTCGATGAGGCCGGCCTCGCAGAGGATCGCGCGCATCGCGTCGTCGGTCATCGGTTGGTTCTTCGCGGAGAACGGATCGATCGTCGGCTTGAGCACCGAAGTGCGCGTCTCGGAGAGCCAATCGGGCGCGTAGGCGCCGCGCGAGAACACGGCGACGGGCACGTTCTCCACGTACTTGCGGAGGAAGCTCCATCCGCGATCGACCTCGACGCCGCTCTTCTCGTGCCCGATGTGGCACCGCCACACGACGAGCGCGCCGCGATCCAAGAGGTGGGGCACGAGACCTGCGGTCTGCGGATCGTGACAGATGACGATGTCGCCGTCGCGGACGAGCGCGTCGAGGGCGACGGCGTTCTCTCGCATCGCGCGCTCGTAGATCCGCGCCTGCTCGGGGCCGAGCGGCGAGCCGTCGCCGGGCACGTCGTGGAGCGCGTTGTGGAGGCGCTTGGTGATCCGGAAGAGCTCGGCCGGCCCCTCGATCACGAGCCATCGCGTCAGGATCCCTCGCCCGCGCGCGTAGCGGAGCTGCGGCCGCAGCATTTCGGCCACACCGCCGCCGGCGGCGGTCGAGTTGACGTTGAAGATCGCGCGCGCTCCGAGCAGCTCACGCAGCTCGGCCGCTTCGCGTTCGAGCGCGACGACGCGCTCGTGACCGACGAGCTCTGCAAAGGGCGCGATGCTCCGCGCGGCGACGTTGACCTCGAACATGTGCGGCTCCAACCCGGCTTCGTGCAGGATGGAGGCCAGGCGTCACCCGCGGACGATGGGTGCTACGCTTGGCGTATGGTCGCGTCTCGGTCGCATCACCGATACACGCTCGAGGATTACCTCGGCGTCGAGGAGATGAGCCGCGTTCGCCACGAGTATCTCGACGGGCAGATCTTCGCCATGGCCGGGGGTACCCCGGAGCACGCCGCGCTCTCCGCCGCGATCGTCGTGCTGCTCGGGTCGAGGCTGCGCGGCAAGCCGTGCCGTCCCTACAGCGGCGACCTTCGCGTTCGGGTGTTGGCGACCGGGCTCGCGACCTATCCCGACGCGGCCGTGATCTGCGGTGAGGTCGAGCGCGATCCGAGCTCGAGCACGCACGCCGTCAATCCAGCCGTCCTCGTCGAGGTCTTGAGCCCCAGCACCGAAGACTACGATCGCGGTGAGAAGCGCGAGCACTACGCGCGCATCGAGTCTCTCCGAGAGTACGTGCTCGTCGCGCAGGATCGGCGTCGGGTCGAGGTGTTCCACCGCACGGAGTCTTCGAGCTGGGCCCACAGCGTCTTCGAGGCGGGCGCCGACGTCGAGCTTCCGTCGCTGGGGCTCACGTTCTCCGTCGACGAGCTCTACGAAGGGGCGGGCCTGTAGGCGATATCACGCGGCGAGCGCCGCGAGGATGCGGGTCGACTCCTCGGCCGTGGGGAGCCCGGCGATGCTCCGGAGGCGGGCGTCGCTGAAGGCGCGCGGGAGCGCGTGGGCGAGGGACCGCGCGGCGTCGCGAGTCTCGGCGTCGAGGGCGTCGACCTCTTCGGGGGCGAGCCGCGTGCGCGCCCAGTGATCGATGCGCCGCGCGAGATCGGCGTGGGTCGCTTCCTCGATCGCGATCTTCTTCATCACCCCACGGAGCTCTCGATCTTCGGCGCGGATCGACTGCACGACGGCGACGGCGGCGGCGAAGGTCTCCTTCACGCAGCCCTCGACGACGTTCTCGCGCGCGAGCTCGAAGAGCGATCGCTCGCGGAAGGGCGAGACACGTGGCGGGACGCGCCGCGCGCCGTAGCGTGTCGCGATCCCGGCCAGCGCGGTTGCGTGCTCGGCTTCTTCGACCGCGGCGCGATCGCAGGCGCGCGCGAGCGCTTCCGGAGCGCCAAACGCGCGGAGCTCGGCGCCGAGGCGCTCGAACGCGACGACGCTCGCGGCCTCGAGCCAGACCGACGCGGAGAGAAAGTGAGCGATCGCGTCGCGATCGCTCCCACGGTGAGAGGCGAGCCCGTGCGGACGTCGCCCGCCGGCCCAGCAGCTGATGGTCACCGGCCCATCGCCGAAGCCGCAGTTTCCGGCGTCGACGTCGTTGTCGAAAGGATCGAGCCACGGTAGGCGGCAGGGGCCCCCGCTGCAGCCGGCGCAGACGCTCATCGCGTGGCAGACGGCGTCGTCGTGTCGGAGCGCGCAAGCGAGCTCCGGAGTCACGAGGGTGCCGACGCCGACGCACTCGCCGCCGTCGAGGAGGAGACCACAGCGCGCGGGCACCGTGCCGGCGGCCCAACGCGGATCGGTCGGACCCGGGCATGGCTCGACGACATCGACGTCTGCGTCGGCCGCTGCTGCGTCCAGGGGAGCGGCGTTCGCGGCTGCCGCGTCGTCGCCGTCGCCGGAGGTGCTGCTCGCGTCCGCGTAGGTGTTCTCGTTTGCGGCGACCTCGATGACGGCGATCCCACCGCACGCAGCGCTGACCAGAGAGAGAAGCGACGCGTAGCTGATCGTCCTCGAGCGCACGCAGGGGCTTGGGACGTGCCCTCGCTTTTCGTCATCGCGGGCGAGCTTCAGTCGACCGGGACGAACCGCGCTCGGAGAGGAGACGGTCCGTACTCGACGACCTCCATCTGCCGAGGATTCTTGGAGAACGCGAAGCCGTGCGGATCCGGGCCGAGACCCATGCCGCGCCGATCGAGGTACACGACGAGGCTCGTGCGAGGACGGGGATCGTCGCGCGCGACGTCTTGGGAGACGACGCCGGCGTCGGCTGCCGCGCCGGCGTCGGCGTCGGCGAACGAGTGGTAGCGGACCTTGCCGAAGTTGTAGTCGTCCTTCGTCTCGGGCACGAGCGCGCCGCGAGCGTCGTCGAAGCGCAAGACCGCCCACGTGCCGTCGGCGTCGAAGGCGAAGCCGTCGCCTTCGTCGTCGTTGAGCGATGACATCGAGGCCGGGTCGCAGAGGAACCAGCGCCCGACGATGCGCTGGGTGAGCTCGAGCGCGCTGTAGTAGGCGTTGTTCTGCCCGGGCTCTTCCGCGCAGCGCGCGCGGAGCTTCTCCTCGAACGTGAGCGGCGCGCCGGCGTCGACGACGTGGACGTCGGGCGCGCTCGCGTCGGGGACATCGGGACCGAGATCCGGCGGATCCTCGCCGACCTGAAGGGGAGTCACACGACACGCGCCGATCCACGCGACGAGGCTGCTCGCGCAGGCGCCGATGATGAGCCAACCCCGCTTCATTGTTCGTCGTGCCCCAGCGCAGCCTCGACCGCCGCGAGCAGCACGCTTCCAGGATAGCGCTGCCGAAAGCGCGCCGCCCGTGCCTCGGCCTCGGGCCGTTTGCCGGCGAGCACCAGCGCCTGGACGGCGATGGCCTCGCGCTCCTCGCTCATCTTTCCTTGCGCGAACTTCGTCTCGTGCTTCCTCACGGCGTCGAGGGCGCTCGCGGCGTCGCGCCGGCCGAGCGCGGTGCGCGCCGGATCGAGCAGCGCCCGCTCGGCCGCGAGCGAGTCGCCTCGAGGCGCGCTCCCGGCCGGCGGCGTCGACGCGCTCGCCGCGGGCGCGGCGCTCGCGGGTGGCCCTTCGACGGGCGGCGCGGCGCTCGCGGGCGTCACGCTGGGCGCAATATGTGTATCATGCATGTATTCGACGGCTTGGACCTTCGGCGGCATCAACGCGAAGACGACCGCACCTCCGGCGAGCGCGCCGGCGATGAACGCCGCGATGATCTTCGCTCCTGCACCTGCGGCGGCTGCGTTCGCTCCCGCGCTCGTGCTGGTCGTGGTCGGTCCGCCGCCGTCTCCTCCGGGGGGCGGAGCGCCGAAGAGCGTCTTCTCGAGGCGCGCGCGAACGCGCGCCTTGCCAGGCGGCGCGTCGTCGAGCGCGCTCCGTTCGCTCGAGAGGAGCGCGTCGATCTCCGGCGCCATCGGATCGATCGGAGGCGTCATTCGCTCTCTCCTTTCTCCGATCGCTCGGTCGAGAGGCGCAGCTCCTCGGCGTGCGCTGCGAACGTCGCGCGCGCGAGCCGGAGGCGCGAATAGGCCGTGTTCACCGAGATGCCCATGGAGTCCGCGATCTCTCTCATGGGCGTCTCGTCGATCTCGTAGAGCACGAAGACCGCTCTCTGCTCGATGGGCATGGCCTCGAGGGCGCGTCGCACGAGCGCCGCCGCCTCACGGTCGAAGAGCGCCTCTTCGGCCGAGGGATCGTTCGCTACGGCGTCGTCATCGCCGACGCCCAGGCCCGTTTTGTGGCGCGCGAGGCGTCGGTAGTCGGACGCGAAGCGGAACGCGAAGGCGAAGAGCCACGGCTTGATCGGTCGAGCGCGGTCGTAGCGATGCAGATTCTCGAAGACCTCGACGAAGACGTCGTGGGCGAGATCTTCCAGATCCCGCATCTCCACGCCGAGGCGCCGGAGCGAGTGATAGACGTAGCCGTACTGCGCGTCGAAGACTTGCCGGAAGAAGGACGCGTCGTCCTTCATGTCCTTGGCTTGGGACGCTGCTTCGATTTCCGTCACGACCGTCAGCGAAAAGTGGCCGCGAGCGCGACGCCCGCGCCACCGGCGACGGCAGGGTAGCGGAAAGCTTGGCGATCGCCGAAGCGGAGCTCGTACCGCGTGACGACGACGTCCCCGTCGGCGTGGATCCTGAGCGAGAGGACCTCGTGGAGCGGGATGTCGAGCCCCAGTCGTGCGCCGACGGCTCCCCAGACGGCGTTCGAGCTCCCGGGCGAAGCGACGTCGAGGCCGCTCGCGGTGAGGCTCCCGAGTGAAGCGCGCGCACATCCGAAGAACCATCGACTGTGCCCGCAGGGAAGGAGCGTGAGCGCGACGAGCGACGACGAGACACGACCAGGGCCGTCGGCGTCGGCGCTCGATACGAGATCCGCGCGGCCCTCGACCGTGAGGCTGACGTCGCCGTACCGCGCGCGGCCGAAGACCAAGAATCCGAGCGCGGCGCCCGGCGCGGTCCCCATGCTCGCCGCTCCGCCGGCGCCTACCGTGAATCGCACGCGCTGTGCGGGTTCGAGCGGCGCCTCGGGCGGATCGTCGACGGCCTCCACGCCGTCGACCGTGTCTCGGGGATCGTCGGGAATCGGCTCCACCGGACGCTCCTCCGGAGGCAGCCCCTCGGGCCGTCCCTGTCGCGTCAGCGCGAGCGGATCGATGGCGATGCTGATCGTGAGGGCGAGGCTCGCGACCAGATCGCTGCACGCGCCGTCGCCTCGAAGCGCTCGCGCTCCTCGCACGGTGTTGTCGTGAGAGACGAGCTTCACCCTCGCGACGTAGCCGGCGCCTTCCTTGTCGATCTCTGTGAAGAGCGTGTCGAGCGCGAAGGTCGCGAAGGGATCGTAGCCGAGGCGCGCGGCGACGGCGTCGCGGAGCTCGCCTTCACCAGGACACGATTCTGCGCCGGGACCTCGCAAATAGACGAGCCGTGCGGTCGGCGCGGCTTCGGCGGCGCGCGGAAGGAACGCGAGGAGCGCCGCGATCGAGCCGAACCAACCGAAGTGCCGCCGACGCTTCACCCCGTCGACGAGGCCATGCGGCGCCTCCCCCGATACCAGGAGCGGGCGCCCTCGAAGGCGAGGACGCCGAAGATGAACGCGCCGAACTGGTGGAAGCAGCCGTAGTAGGCCATGCCGCCGCCGGAGAAGACCATGAACGCGCCGATCGACAGCGGCAGCGAGAACGCGAGGAGCTTCAGCATGAACCAGCGCCGCGAGAGCGCGAGGAAGATCGCCAGCGGCACGCAGAGCACGCCGAGCGCCGAGCCTTCGAGCTGAACGCGATCGGACGACGTGGCGATGCCGACGGGCGTCGTCTCCGTCAGGATCCTCCACGTTCGCTTCTTCAAGATGTCGAAGTACCAGCCCGGATCTTTCCGGATGTCGGCGATCACCTTGTCGCGGATCAGCTCGTTGTAACCGTCGACCTCCTCGAACAAGATGGGGTACTTGCCGTGCGCGTCGTAGAACCACGACTGAACGGCGCGCGGCGCGAGCTTGTCGAGGTGCGGGTGGCGCTGCTTCAAGAACGGGAGCGCGTACGCGTAGGCGACGTTGTCGTTCCACGCGTAGCCGTACTTCTTGTCGAAGTCGCCGAGGCCGCAGAAAACGGGGTGCCAGAAGAGGTGGTTGTGGACGACGGGGCCCGTGTACGCGTCGCCGCCGGCCGCCGCTACCGTCGCCTTCGATCGCGCGAGCTTCGCGTCGAGGAACCTCACGGTGCCGAAGCTCGTGATCGTGAACGCGACCGCGAGGATGCCGACGAGCTTCGCGCGCTGCACGCGCGAGAGGGCGGTGACCGTGACGTACACGAGGACGACCGAGAGCAGCATCGGCGTCGGCTCGGAGCGGAAGGTGCGCACTACGGCCATCGCGACGCCCGAGGCGATCGCCGCCGCCGTCGGATACCACGCCGCCTTCGGCAGCTTCGGCGTCATCAGCGGGATGTTGATCGACAAGAGGAGGATCATCACCGTGATCGGCCACGAGAAGACGTTCTCCTGTCGATGAATGACGAAGAGCTGGAACGGGTTCGACCCCAGGATCAAGCAGAGGATGAACCCTTGCGGCGACCGCCGCATCCACCAGAACGCAGTGAAGAGCATGCAGAGCGCGAGCGTGAACGCGCGCATGTGCGCCGGCTGGAGGCGCGGCTTGATCGCGTCGCCGTTGAGGTAGACGTCGACGAGGTAGAGGTACGTCCGCCCGCGATCGCCGCCCGCGCGGAAGGTCGATCCGTGATCTTGCTTGAGGCTCGGCACCTCCTCGCGGAGCTGGCGGAGCGCCTCTTCCTTCGTGTCGGCGCGGATGGGGGCGTTCGTCGCGAGGGGAAAGAGACCGAGGTGATGGAGGAAGAAGACGAACTGCGCCTCCATGTTGATGCCCGTCGCCGCCGTCTGCTTGAAGCGCGTGTCGATCTCGGCCGTCTTCGCTTCGAAGCCGTACTGCCACGATCGAAGGAAGAGCAGCCCGAGCACGAGCACGACGACGCGCAGGTATCGCTTCGCGCGTGGCGAGCTCAGGTACGACAGCATCCGGCGCGCATCGTGCCGTAGATGCGCGGGTCGGTAAAGGTCACCCGACGCGGCGCGCGACCAGGCCCATGACGTCGCCGAGGTTCAGATAGAGCGAGCGACGCGACAGCGGCGATCCCAGCTTCCGCGCGGTCGTGGTGACGGCTCCGAGCACGCCACCCGCGTGAAGATAGGCGAGGCGATCGAGCACGTAGCCCACGCGATAGTGATGTCCGAACGTGCGCACCGCCAAGAGCTCGAACCCCGCGCCGGCGACGAGGCGCCCGAGGTTCTTCCGATCGAAGAGCACGATGTGCTGGATCGGATCGAGGTAGTGCCATCGCGCGCCCATCGCGCGGGCGACCTTGCTGCCGGCGTCGGGCGTGGAGAGGAAGAGCAGCCCGCCGGGCGCGAGTGTGCGGCGGAGCGCCTCGAGCGCCTCGGCGGGGCGCGGCACGTGCTCGATGACGTCCCACAATGTCACCGCGTCGTAGGGACCGGCGAGCTCCTTGGGGAGCGCGTAGATCGACGCAGCGTGGTTCTCGACGCCGAAGTGGTCGATACTCCACGCGACGGCGGCCTTGCTGATCTCGACGCCGCGCGCTTCGTAGCGATCGCGCGCGACGCTCAGGAAGTGACCGAAATTCGCGCCCGCGTCGAGGAGGCGCTTTCCCGCTGGCAAGTGCGACGCGACGAACGCGACCTTCTCGCGGCACGACGCGAGGTTCGTCTCGTCGAGGTAGTAGGCCTCGTTGCCGTCTTGGAGGAAGATCGGCGTCTCCGTCTCGTAGATGCTCGCGCCCGCGTCGTCGACGACGAGCCCCTCGGGGACCCACACGAGCGCGCAGCGCCGACAGCGCCAGACGTCGCGCGCCGCCTTCGTGATCCAGTAGCGGCCGCGTTCGCCGCACGCCAGGCAGTCAACTTGCGAGCTCGACGCGCTCGAGGGAGTGCCTTCCTGGATCACGCGCGGCCGACGATAGCACGCGCGCGCGAACCCACGCGACGAGCACGAGGAGGCCCCAGATCTCGAAGCCCAGCGGCTCGCGCCCCACGACGAAGCGGTCGCGCACGCGCGCGATCGCGCGCGCGTCGAGGAAGGGCAGATCGCCCAGCGCGCGCGGAGACAGCAGATCGTCGATGAGCGCGCGACCGTTCGGCCGATCGCGCAGCCACGCGTGGATCGGGATGCTGAAGCCTTGCTTCTTCGCCGCGCTCACGCGAGGCCCGAACGCCTCGTCGGCGAGGAGCCGGAGCAAGCGCTTCGGCTTCGCGAGGCGCGAGCGTTCGAAGCGCGACGTGGCGGCGAACGCGAGCGAGGCGAGATCGGGGTGGAGCAGCGGCGCGCGGCTCTCGAGCGAGTGCGCCATCGTCATGCGATCGACCTTCACGAGGATGTCGTTGGGGAGGTACTCGGCGGCGTCGGCGAGCTGGAGCTCGCGCAGGCTCGGTCGCGGACGCAGGGCGTGCGCGCCGGCGACCTCGCGGATCGCGCCGCGCGCCATCTCGCGCGCGGCGTCGCTCGAGAGGAGCGAGGCAGCTTCGTCGGGCAGCCAAGCGCCGTTCCACGTGAAGTGCGCCTCGCTCGGCGGCAGCGCCGCGGCGCGGAGGAAGCGCCGGAGCTTGTAGCTCGTCGAGACCTTCGTCTCCTCTGCGCGCGCGCCCGCCGCCCTCGACGCGAGCAGCCCGCGCGCGAAGGCGCCCATTCGGCTCGTCGCCGCGGCGTGGAGCGCCGTCGCCTTGTACGTCAGATAGCCGCCGAAGAGCTCGTCGCCGCCGTCGCCGCTGACGGCGACCTTGAAGTCGCGCGCCGTGATCTGCGCGAGGCGCCACACGCACACCGCCGACGAGTCGGCGTTCGGATCGTCGGCGTGCGCGACGATCGATCGAAAGTCGTCGAGCACGTCGGGCCCGAGCGTGACGCGCGTGAGCTCGACGCCGAGGCGTGAGGCCACCCACTTCGCGTTCTCCCACTCGCTGTAGCTCGGCTCGTCGATGTCGACGCAGAACGCGCGCTCGAGCCTCCCCTGGCGCACGGCGCTCTCGGCGACGAGCGACGAGTCGATCCCGCCGGAGAGAAAGAGCGCGAGCGGCACGTCGGCGCGGAGCGCGACGCGAACGGAGTCGTCGAGCCGCGCGCGGAGCTTGGCGAGGACGGCGCGCAGATCGCCCGCGTCGACGTCGCGATCGTCGGCCGGCGACGGCCGGTGATAGCGGCGCTCGAACACGAGGCCGCTCGACCCGTACTTGCGAACGCTGCCCGGCGCGACGCGCGCGACGCCACGAAGGAGCGTTCGCCGTCCGGGCACGTAGTTGAGGCACAAATAGCCGCCGAGCGCCTCGAGATCGACCTCGCGCGCGTCGCCGAGGTGCGCCGCGATCGGCGCGAGCTCGGACGCGAAGAGCACCTCGCCCGCGCCCTCCCAGCAGAAGAGCGGCTTCTCTCCGAAGCGATCGCGCGCGAGGATCATGGTGCCCGCGCGGCGATCGACGAGCGCGAACGCGAACATGCCGACGAGGTGCGACGGCAGATCGTCGCCCCAGGCGTCGTAGCCGTGGAGGAGCACCTCGGTGTCGGACGACGTTCGGAACGCGTAGCCTCGCGCGCGGAGCTCTTCGCGCAGCTCGACGTAGTTGTAGATTTCGCCGTTGAACGCGACGACGAGGCGTCCGTCGGGCGTGGCCATCGGCTGCCGTCCGGCGTCGGATAGATCGATGATCGCGAGGCGGCGGTGACCGAGGAAGAACGGGCCGTCGGACCAATACGCGCCGCCGTCGGGTCCGCGATGACGGAGGAGCGAGACGCGCGCCGCGAGCGCCTCCACGTCGGGAGCGGCCGCGCTCCATGCGAAGCGGCCGAAGACGCCGCACATCCTATGCGGCCTCGGCCTTCGCCGCGTCGTGGCGCCGCCGGATCTTGTACGGCGAGTGCTGCGCGCCGCGCGATCGCTGGAAGTAGATGCGCGCGAGGACCTCGCCGATGACGCCCGTCATCAAGAACTGCGTGGCCGTCATGACGAGGAGCACCGCGAGGTAGATCCAGCCGGTGCGCTGGTACACGACCGGCGTTCCGTAGAGGACCGACATGCTCCCGAGCACCGCCGCGATCCCGCCGGCGAAGAGGAAGAGGAGCAGCGCCGCCCCGCCGAACGCGCGGATCGGTCGATCGAAGTAGCGGACGTAGAAGTAGAGGAAGAAGAGGTCGAGCCACACGTTGACGACGCGCCCGAGCCCGTAGTTCGACTGCCCCGTCGGCCGCTCGATGTTCTCGATCACGACCTCGTCGATGTGCGCGCCCGCGATGCGCGCGAAGACCGGGACGAAGCGGTGGTTCTCGCCGAGCAAGCTGAAGTCGTTGACGATCTCGCGGCGGTAGGCGCGGAAGGTCGTGCCGATGTCGTGGATGTCGAGCCCGCTGATCCGGCGGATCATCCAGTTGGCCGCGCGCGACGGCCAGCGGCGAATGATCCCTTCGCGACGCTTCTGGCGCCACCCGCAGACGACGTCGGAGCCCGCCTCGATGCGCTCGAGGAACTTGGGGATGTCTTCGGGGAAGTGCTGGAGATCGGCGTCCATCGTGAGCACGATCTCGCCGCGCGTCTCGTCGAGCCCGGCCTGGAGCGCCGCCGTTTGACCGTAGTTGCGTCGCAGCTCGACGACCTGGAGCCGCGGCTCCTTGGCGATGAGGCCCTTGGCGACCTCGAGACTGTCGTCTTTGCTGCCGTCGTCGACGAAGACGAACTCCCAGCGATAGGCGGAGAGCTCGGCGGTGACCTTGACGAGCCGCTCGAGCAGCTCAGGCAGGACCTCGCGCTCGTTGTAGACGGGGATCGCGACGCTCACGAGGGGCTTCGGCGACTCCACGCGCACGGTTTTCCGGTAGACGTGCGTGAAAGTCAAGGAGGCCTGCGCGCGCGCGGCCGACGAGGTAATGTCGTCGGCCGATGACTTCGTTTGCTCTGCCGGACTGGGTCAAGTGCCCAGCCTGCCACGGGATCCTCGAGGGCGGCGCCGACGTGCGCACGTCGCCGGGCCTCGGCTGCGCGTCGTGCGGCGCGCGCTACGACGTGAACGACGGGATCCCGATCTTGCTCGACGCAGAGACGCGCCGATCGGCCGAGGAGCACGCGGCGAAGGAAGACTTCGCGACCTATCACGCGGCGCGACACGCGGCGCCCGCGAACGTCCAGTACTACGACTACTGGTGCGCCGATCTCTTGCGGCGGATCCCGCGGCGCCCGTATCGACGCGTCGTCGAGCTCATGGCCGGAGGCGCCGAGATGGGTCGCCGCGTGCGCGACGTGCCGAAGCCGATCGTCGCCATCGACATCAACCACGCGCTCTTGGCGTTGAGCCGCGACGAGGTCGCGCCGGATGTCATGCCGCTGTGCGCTTCCGCGGAGCGCCTGCCGTTCGAGGACGGCGCGATCGATCTCGTCCTCATCCAGGGCGGGCTGCACCACGTGCGGCGGAACGTGGCGGCGGTGGTGCGCGAGATCGCGCGCTGCATGGCGCCGGGCGCCGTGCTCGTCGGATCGGAGCCGCGCAACGATCACGCGTTCAATCGCGCGTTCCGGCGCGTCTTCTACAACCTCCACCCGACGCACGACGCCGAGGAGGAAGACGGCTTCACCCGGCGCGAGATGAAGGCGCTCTGCGCCGACGCGGGGCTCGAGCTCAGGGCTTACGATCCGTTCGCGTACCTCGGCTACATGCTGATCGGGAACACGGATCTCATCCCGCTCCTCGCCCGCATGGAGACGAACGCGATCTCGTCGGCGCTCATCAACCTCGATCGCGTCTGCGCGCGAACGCCGGCGCTCCGCGGGATGGGCTGGGCCTCGCAGATCGTGATCGAGAAGCCCGCCTGACGATGGACGGGCTCGACGGCGCCATCTTCCGGCTTCGCGCCGCGCTGCGCCGCGTCGCGCACGGGCGCAACGTCTTCGTGCTGCTCGCGGCGCTGGTGTTGATCCCCGTGTGGCAGGGTCGCTTCGTCGTCGAGGGCGCGCAGATCCCCGAGACGCACCTCAACTACGCCGGCACCGGCATCCACGACGAGCCGCGCTTCTTCTTCTTTCTCAATCGGCTCGGCCTCTATCCGCTGAAGACGACGCTCCCGATCACGACCGGGACGACCGCGGAGGCGCGTCGCTTGCTGAAGCAAGGCCACGCGCTCCTCGTCGACGAGTACGTCACGTTTCGATCGGGCGATCGCGGTCGCACGTATCTCTACTACGCGGACGCGTGGCTCGAGGGCCGCGTCGTGTATCCGCGCCTGATCTGGGCGAACGCGCTCGGCTTCTGGCTCGCGCTCTCGCTGCTCTTCACCGCGTTCTGGTGGATACGCATGCCGCTCGTCGGCGTCGTCGCGGTGTTGCTCCTCGGTTCGAATCCGTTTCAGCTCTACACGACGTATCTCCAAGAGAACGTCTTCGGGTGGCCGATCACCGCGGCGCTGCTGCTCCTCGCGCTGCACCTGCCGTGGATGGTCGAACGGCCGAAGCAGACGCGGCTCACCTGGCTCCTGCCGATCGCCGCGGCGCTCCTTCTCGCGACCATCCGGACGATCCGATCCGAGGCCTCGATCATGGCGCTGTCGGCGATCGTGGTCTACCTCACGCTGGGGCGCGCGACGTGGAAGAAGCGCCTCGTCTTGGCGCTCATGTTCGTGGTGAGCTTCTCGCTCGCGACGCGCGCATATACGGCGTTCTTCCTGCGCAAGTTCGACAAGGCCCACGCCGTGATGGTCGCGAACGGCGGCACGCCTTACACGGGGCCGCTCCCCGTCTATCACGAGGTCTGGCACCCGCTCTTCTGCGGGCTCGGCGACTTCGACACCAAGTACGGCTACACGTGGGACGATCGCGTCGCGTACACGTACGCGCTGCCAATCCTCCGCGCCGAGCACGGCCTGAAGTACACGTGGGATCCGTCGAAGTACACCTTCGAAGAGTCGTACGACGGCCTCGGCAAGTACCCGATCTTCTTCTCCGAGGCGCCGCACTACCACGACGTCATCCGCGACAAGGTCGTGGGCGACATCCGCCGCGATCCGCTCTGGTACCTCGACATCCTTCGCAAGCGCGCGCGCCGCGTGCTCACCGAGACGACGCCGCTCGCGCTCGAAGGCTTCGGCAAGCGCGTGCACTTCTCGAGCGAGATGCTGGGGATCGGCTGCGTTCCGCTGGCGCTCTTCCTCGTGCTGACGCGGAGGTGGGCGCAGCTCAAGATGCTCGTCTTCACGCTGCCGCTGTCGGCGCCGGCGTTCCTCGTCTACTCCGACAAGGGCATGACGTACTACGGCACGTATCACCTCTTCGGCGCCGCGATCTTCGCGACGCTGCTCGTGGGAGGTCTGCGGCGCGGGCGCGTGCGCGGGCCCGGCGGGCGCCTCGTTCACGAGTGATTCACGAGGTCCGATCGATGAGGCGCCGGAGCGCGACGAGCTGCTTCATGTTCGCCTGGATCGTCCGGAGGTTGTTCACCTTCGACTGCCCGTGCGTGCGCGGGCGGAGCGTCGTCGGCAGGCTCTTCATGCGATAGCCGGCGCGCGACGCGCGGATGAGGAGCTCCATCACGATCGCCCAGCCGCGACCGCGCGAGACCAGCGGGACCTCCTCGAGCACGCGCCGCTTCACCATGAAGATCCCCTGAAAGCGCGGCAGCGGCCCGAGCAGCGCGCGATAGAGGATCCGCTCGATCGCCGAGAGCGTCTTGCCCACGAAGTCACCGCGCGCGGGCAGGTACCCGAGCACCATGTCGTGCGTCGTCGTGTGCGGGTAGAGGATGTCGACCGTCGACGCAGGGAACTGCGCGTCGGCCGGGAAGAACGTCACGACGTCGCCGCGCGCCTGATCGAACCCCGTTCGATAGACGGCGCCTAGGCCGCTGTTCTCGGCGTGGTGAACGACGCGGATCGCGGGATCTTCGGCGGCCTTGGCGTCGATCTTCTCGCTCGTGCCGTCGGTGCTGCCGTCGTCGATGAGGAGGATCTCCCAGGTCACGCCGAGCGCGCGCAACGTCGAGAGCATCTCGTCGACGAACGACGCGACGGTCTCCACTTCGTCCCACGCGAAGATGCAGACGGAGAGCGCAGGTCGAGCGCCGTTCTCTCCGCTCACGGCGCGTTCCGATGGCGCATGACCTTCGCGGGCACGCCGCTCGCGATCGCGAAGTCGGGCACGCTCGCGGTCACGACCGCGCCGGCGCCGATCTGCGCGCCCTTGCCGATCGTCACGCCGGGCAGGATGATCGATCCGACGCCGAGATCGGCGCCGTCGCCGATCGTGACGGGCGCGAAGTCGACCGGCGCGTGGAGGATGGGCTTCGACACGTCGTCGAGCTGGTGCGACGACGTCAGGATCTTCACGCACGGGCCGATGCCCACGTTCTCTCCAATGGTGATGCCGCCGGCGCTGTGAAAAAAGCACATCTGGCCGATCCACGTGCCGCGCCCGATGATCATGCGGTTCTTGAAGTAGCCCTTCAGGATCGCGCGGTGGCCGACGTAGACGTCGTCGCCGATCTCGACGTTCTCGGGGTGGAAGATCAAGACGCCGTCTTCGAACACGACGCCGGTGCCGAGGCGCGCGAGATCGCCGGGAGAGAAGAGGCCGGTTCCGTGGCTCCTCATCGCCTGCGATCCTACTTTCGAACCGTCACTCGGGGAAAGGAACGTCGGGGCCCTTGCGCTTCCAGAGCTGCCACTTGCCCCTGTCGGAGGAGACGCGGATGCGGTCGGCGACCTCCATGGCCTCTTCGAGCTCTTCTTCCGTCGGCTGCCAGTTGCGAACGAGGACGTACTTGAAGTTCTGGAAGAGGCGAGGCGTCTTGTACCAGCCCACGGTCGACTGGAGGATCGTCACGGGCGCCGGCATGGGCACCTTGTAGCGGAGCGCCAAGAGGTTGTGAGGCGAGCGCGCCGTGTCGTAGACGGGCGTGTCGAGCTTGCACATCGCCGCGTACGTCTCGTGCACTTGATGGAGCCCCTCGGTGTTCCAGTTGTAGGGCTGCACGCCGTTGGTGACGTACGCGATCTCGGCCGGAGGCGGGCACGGGACCGCCATGTCGTGGAGACCGGCGAGCTCTTTCTGGAGGAGCTGGAGGTTCTTCGCGGTGAAGGAGACGCGGAAGTACGCGTACGCCATGAACGCCGACACGACGAGCGCGTGACGCACCGGCGCGCGCGAGGGCGCGAGCGGATAGACGACCAGCGGCAGGAGCCACAGCGCGATGTCGAAGTGCCTGACGGCGACGGTCTGCTGCGAGACCGACCACGGAAGGAAGTGGAACGAAGCGGCGGTGAGCAGGAACGCGATCTCGGGGGCGGGCAGGCGATCGCGCTTGCGCTGCGAGAGGAGCGCGCCCGCCATGATCACGCCGAGGAACGCCATCACGAGCACGAACTCGGTGTCGTCGTTCTTGATCTGCCCGAGGATGGTGAACACCATCTGGAGCTTCGCGAGCGCGACGTTGAGCGTCGGGACGAGCGGCACCGGCGGCGCGGCGTGCGGACCGTAGTGCGTATCGACGTACCAGTACGCGAACGGCAAGAGCGACGGCGTCACCATCGCGAGCGAGCGCAGCCCCGAGAAGAACGCGGCCGCGAGCGCGCGACGCGGCGAGAACGCGACGTGAGCGGCGAACGCCTGGCCCATCGCCCAGAGCGCGATGAACGCGAGCACGAGCATGAGCCACGCGTGCATGTGGCCGTGGCCGAGGAAGGTGAGCGTGCAGGCGATCATCGCCGCGCGCATGAAGAACGGAAGGCCGCGCCCCGTCGGATCGACGACGCTGCGGTTCGTCGCGTCGTGATGCACGCGCCAGAAGAGCCCGACCGAGAGCACGAAGAACGGCGCGGCGATCACGAACGGCAGAAAGCCGCTGTGCGTGTAGACGCGCACGTAGCAGAGCGGGAACGCGAGGATGGCGCCCCAGAGCGATCGTCGCAGCGCCGCGAGCGCGCCGACGCACGCGACGGGATAGCCGACGAAATAGAAGATGCTGAGCGCCGTCTTGAATCCGTTGACGGGCCCGAGGAGCGTCACGAACGGAAACGAGAGCGTGTAGAGCAGCGTGTTGCAGTGGAGCGGATTGACCTTGTGATAGAGCGCCGTGATGTCGGGATCGCCGAGCCACCCTCGCGCGGCGAACGACGCCGACATGAGGTGGTAGTGAAAGTCCTGCCCCGGCCCGATCGGGTTCTGCATCATCGTGCGGATCGCGACCATCGCGCCGAGGCTGAACGCGACGAAGAATGGCGCGTTGGCCCACGCGGATCGTGCGTTCGGCGGCGACATCACGGCCACGATACTGCGCCGCGCCCGATTGGGGCGCTTTTCTGCGGGCCCGAGGGGCTGAGGTCGCGCTCCTCTCGACGCGGCGCGGCCGGGCCGCGCTTGACGGGATCGAACGGGGCGTCGACACTCGAGTAGTGCGGGGGTGCGGTCGACGAGACCCAACGGACGAGCGCGCGCGTTCGGTACGGAGAATCGCGTTCGTCGCGGGCGCGGCGCTGGGCCTCGCGTCGTTCGTTCTCTCCGGCGTCGCCGCGTGCAACGGGTCGATGCGCGCCGATGCGCCGTCAGGCTCCGACGACGCGACGCCGGACACGGCCGTCGCTCCCGACGTCGCCGCAGACGCCGACGCGCCTCGCGACGCGGGCGCCGATTCGCTCCCGCCTCAGGCTCTCGGCATGCGCGACGAAGGCTTCGGCGACGGAGGCGCCGTGGCGCTCGACCTCGGGACCGGCAATAGCGTCTCGCTCACCGTCGAACGCTTGCTCGGTCACGGGGGCAGCGACCCGACCTTCGCCGTCGAGGGGCTGAGCGGCTACGCGGCGACGATGGGTCAGTTCTTTCTGTATCCGGCGTGGCACTTCCTCGCCCGAGAACCGTCGGGCGGCATTCTCCTGGTAGGCAACGAGAGTCCGTACGACGGTCGCCTCGGTCTCGAGCTCGCGCATGTCGCCGCCGACGGCGGCGTCGACAATCCAGGCGCCGCGCTGCCTGGCCGATCCGATTACGGCGCTCGTGGCGTGGCGCTCTCGCGTCGGCCAACGTCCTCGTCGCCGGCGTCGTCAAGGGGCCGCCCGCGCGGCAGTTCGTGCTTTCGCTTCGCGACGGTGTTCCGGATCCGTCGTTCGGCACGGGCGGGTGGTTTCACTCGACGCTCGGTGACGGCAAGCGCGTCGCGCTCGCCGTCGCGCCTGACGGGCGCATCTACATCGCCGCGGGGCCGGGGCTTCACGTTCAGCGGCTCATGCCCGACGGCTCCGTCGACCTGAGCTGCGGCACCCTCGGAACCGTGACGCACGCGCTCCCGAGCGCTCCCGCCCTCGCCGTGGTCGACCACAGAGGAGCACTGCTCGTCGCGATGGATGAGCAGGACGAGACGGAGACGACGAGCGCTTCGGTCGTGCGACTCTCTCCGACGGGGTCGCTCGACGGCGCGTTCGCTTCGGGCGGGCGGGCGGCGTTGCCGGCAGCATACGTTCACGGAATCGCGCTCCAGTCGAC
>JAHBWD010000065.1 GCA_019637175.1 Labilithrix sp.
GAGATCGAGCTTCTTTCCTTCGAAGCCGTCGTACGCCAGGCCGAAGAGGGCGCGGAGCGAGAGGCGCGCGTAGGCGCCGCTCGCGTCGGCGCGATCGACGATCGTGCGCAGCGCCGCGATGCACGCGCGACGCAGCGCGAACGGGTCGGCCGTTCCCGTGGGCGAGAGGCCGACGGCGAAGCAGCCGACGAGGCTGTCGAGCCGATCGGCGAGCGCGACGCACGCGGAGACGTCGTCGCCGGCGACGGGCCCGTCGGCGCCGATCGGGCGATAGTGATCGCGCACGGCGTTCGCGACCTCGGGGGGCTCGTTCGCGTGCAGCGCGTAGACGCGGCCCATGTCGCCCTGGAGCTCGGGGAACTCGCCGACCATGAGCGAGACGAGATCGAACTTGCAGAGGTGCGCCGCGCGGGCGACGAGCGCGCGCGCCTCGGGTGCGAGCTCGAGCTCTCCGGCGATGCGCACCGCGAGCTTCTCGATGCGCGCGACCTTTTCGCGCACCGTGCCGAGGCGGTTGTGGAAGACGATGCCCGCGAGCTTCTCGACGCGGTCTTCGAGCTTCACCTTCTTGTCTTCGGAGAAGAAGAACTCGGCGTCGGCGAGGCGCGCGCGCATGACCTTGTCGTTGCCCTTCGCGATGCGCGCGGGATCGTTCGCCGTGTTCACGACCGCGAGGTACGAGGGCAAGAGCTCGTCGCGCGCGTTCTCGCGCGAGACGCTGAAGTACTTCTGGTGCCCGCGCGCGACCGAGCGGATTACCGCGGCCGGGAGCGCGAGGTACTTCGGATCGAACGAGCCGGTCACGACGTGAGGCTCTTCGACGAGCGACGCGTTCTCGGGAACGAGTGAAGGCTCGGCGTCGTGCACGCCGCCGGCGGCCTTCGCCGCGGCGACGACGCGATCCATCATCACGCGCTCGCGCTCGGCGCGATCGACGAGCACGTGCTTGGCCCGCAGCGCTTCGGCGTAGCCGTCGGCCGACGCGAGATCGAACGGCGCGCTCGCGAGGAAGCGATGGCCGCGCGTGGTGCGCCCCGAGCGCACGCCGGCGAACGTCACGTCGACGAGCTCGTCGCCGAAGAGCGCGACGAGCCACTGCACGGGCCGCCCGAACGTCGCGTCGCCGGCGCCCCAGCGCATCGACTTGCGGAAAGGGATCTCTCCGCAGATCTCGGCGAGCGCCTTGCCGAGCAGCTCGCGCGCCTCGCGACCGCGCTCTTGGCGGCGCCCCGTGACGTAGCGGCCGGCCTTCTGCTTGCCGCTCGCCGCGAGCTCGACGACCGTGAGCGCCGAGGCGCTCACGCCGAGCTTCGTCGCGAAGGCCTCGGCGGCCTTCGTCGGCTTGCCGTCCTTGAAGGCGGCCGTCTCCGGCGGGCCGATCACCTCTTCGTCGAGGTCGGGCTGCTTCTCGGCGGTGCCCTCGATGACGAGCGCGAGGCGCCGTGGCGTTCCGAGCGCGCGCACCTCGCCGTGCGCGAGGCGGAGCGCCTCGAGCTTGGCGCGCGCGAGCGCGGGCAGCGCGGCGAGCGCCGCGTCGACGAAAGAGGAGGGGAGCTCCTCGGTTCCGATCTCGAGAAGGAGCGTCTTCGGCATCGTGGGGACGGGAGCGAGGGCGGCCTCGCCGTCAGGCGCACGCTAGCAGAAAAGCCCCCTCGCCGGAGCACCCACCGAGTACCATCCCGCCCCATGGCCACCTTCACGATGAAGCACGACCTCGACTGCAGCACCGAGCGGTTCTGGAAGCTGTTCTTCGACAAGGAGTTCAACGAGACGCTCTTCAAGGCGCTCGAGTTCCCCGAGTGGAAGCTGCTCGACGTGAAGGAGACCGACAAGGAGATCGTGCGCGTCGTCCGGGCGACGCCGAAGATGGAGGCGCCCGGCCCGGTCGCCAAGTTCTTCGGATCGAGCTTCGGCTACGACGAAGAGGGCCGCTTCGACAAAGCCACCGAGGTGCTCAAGTTCGTCGTCAAGCCGAACACGATGGCCGACAAGCTGCGGAACGAAGGCACCGTGAAGTGCGAGAAGATCAGCGACGACAAGTGTCGCCGCGTCGTCGAGATCATCGCCGAGGCGAAGGTCTTCGGCGTCGGCGGGCTCATCGAGAGCTCCCTCGAGAAGAGCTTCCGCACCGGCTGGGGCAAGAGCGCCGAGTTCATCAACAAGTGGGTGAAGGATCATCCGTGACGCGGATCTGGATCGCGCTCGCCGTCGCGGCGTCGCTGGCCGCGTGTGACGGCGGCAACATCCTCACAGGCAACCTCAAGCCCGTTCCGCCGGTGCATCGGATCCCCGTCGACGTCGAAGGTCGCGCGATCCTCATCGCCGAAGATCCGATCATCGAGACCCGCGATCCGGTCCACATCGCGCGCGCGCGCGATCATCGCGTGCCGCAGGACCTGCGCGCGTCGATGACGAAGGCGCTCGGCCTCGCGGGCTTCAAGGTGGTGTCGACGCCCGCCGAGCCGCACGATCTCGTCGCCAAGATCGCGCTCGCCGTGAACGAAGACACCGGGAAGGTCCGGCAGACGTACCGCCTCGGGCTCCGCGGCCTCGACGGCGCCGAGGTCGTGCAGATCGACTGGGGTTGGCCCGAGGGAACGTTCGTCGACGAGAACGAGGTCCTCGACTACGCGACCCATCACGTCGCGAACGAGCTCGCCGCCTCGCCGAGGGTGTTCGCTTACCTGCGGCGCGCGCGCGCCGACGCCGGCGCCTCGCCGCCCTGAAGGGCGCCGCGCGAAACCGCACGGAAATCCGACCTGGCCGCGCTCGTGGGGGAGGCGGGCCCTTGTCGGGCATGACCGACGGCCTCGGGCCTGTTGCGCCAAGGCAGCGGGAAGGGCACCATTCCTCGTTGAATGCGTAAACCTTCTCTTGTTCGTCGCACCTTCGCCGTCGTGCTCCTGACGGGCCTGATCGTCACCGTCGCCCAGGCGGGCTGCGGCAGCACCGGCGACCCCTCCACCTTCGCCAACGGCACCGAGGAGAGCGGGGGAGGTGACTTCAACCCGCCCGGCTTCGTGCCCGGCGACGGGGCGAACAACGGCAGCACCGACGGCGATCCCGACGCGCTCGGCGCGCTCATCATCACGCCGCCGACGGCGACGATCGCGGTCACGATCGCGAACGGCGTCGTCACCGTGAACACGCCGGTGACGTTCACGGCGAGCTACAACAGCCAGCCCGTCGCCGCGCAGTGGCTCTTCGATCGCGGCGAGCTCGGCGACATCTCGTCCACCGGCGTCTTCACCGCGAGCGCGAAGAACGTCGGCGAAGGAACGGTCACGGCGCGCTTCGGCGCGCGCGAGGGAACGGCCAAGGTCAAGATCACCGTCGTGCAAACGCAGAACGGCGCGCTCGCCGGCGCCGACGCGGGCGGCGGCGGCTTCGGCGGTCTGGGCGGCGTCGGCGGCGAGCCGCTCGGCGGCGACGTCGATCCCGCGATCGTCACGCGCCTCAAGACGCAGTCGAACCCGCCCGCGACGCCGGCCGAGCTCGGCTTCCTCTATCCGTACGACAAGACGGTGTGGCCGCGCGGACTGCTGCCGCCGCTCCTCATGTGGCAGACGACGCGCGAGGCCACGTCGGTCTGGGTGAAGCTCTCGCAGGGCAACTTCAGCTACGAAGGGACGTTCTCGTACGCGGCGCAGCCGGCGAATGGCAACGAGCGCAAGCGCATCCGCCTCGAAGACGCCGCGTGGCGCATGGCGACCGCGGGCAACCAGGGCGATGCGCTCAAGGTCGAGGTGAAGATCTACTCGACCGCGGACGACAAGGTGTACGGCCCGATCACCGAGACGTGGAAGGTCGCGCCCGGCGTGCTCAAGGGCACGGTTTATTACAACTCGTACGAGTCGATTTTGACGACCGGCGGCGGCGCGCAGACCGGAGGCGTCATCGCGATCAAGCCGCGATCGCCCGATCCCGTGCTCGCCGTCCCGAGCGAGGCGGGCAAGTGCCACGTCTGTCACACCGTCTCCGCCGACGGCTCGACGCTGTGGGCGCAAGACGAGAACTACGTCGACGGCGCGTCGTACAACCTCACCGCGGGCGGCGCGCGCACGCCGTACCTGACGACGGGCGCGGGCGGCTCGACGGCGAACCGACGCAAGTTCGTCTGGTCTGCGCCGTACCCGGACGGATCGTTCGCGCTCGCGAGCTCGCGCTTCGCGCGCGAGGCGTACCTCGAGTCGGACGCGAAGCTCTTCGCGCGCGCCAACGGCGCGGAGGTCGCGTCGACCGGCCTCTCCGGCGTCGTCGCGTCGGCCGTCACGCCCGCGTTCTCGCCCGACGGGCGCAAGGTCGCCTTCAACTTCTGGACGGGCACGGGCGCAGGCGGCGTCACCGCGGGCGCGGGCCGATCGCTCGCGGTCTTCGACTTCACCTGCGGCGCGCCCGCGGGATCGACGACGTGCCCGCCGGCGGGCGCGCGCGCGTTCTCCGGGCTCCGCGAGCTCTATCGCGATCCCGCGCGGTTCCCCGCGTGGCCGACGTTCTTCCCCGACGGCAAGGCGGTCATCTTCCACAACCAGCTCGAGCGCGGGACGTGCAGCAACGACAACCCGGATCCCGCGAGCATCTACAACTGCCACCTCACGACCTGGTACTCGGCGAAGGCCGACCTCTGGATCGCGCGCGACAACGCGGCCAAGGCCTCGCGTCGCCTCGACGCGGCCAACGGCGTCGGATACGCGCCCACCAACGGTGACCACCCGAACGACGCCATCCTCAACTACAACCCGACGGTGAACCCCGTCGCGTCGGGCGGCTACTACTGGGTCGTCTTCACGTCGCGCCGCATCTACGGAAATCTCCTCACGGGTCCGGCGTGGGGCGCGACGGGAGGCGACGGCACGCCCCAGAAGAAGCTCTGGGTCGCGGCGATCGACATCAACGATCCGGCGGGCGGCGCCGATCCCAGCCACCCTGCGTTCTACCTGCCCGGCCAAGAGCTCGGCGCGGGCAACACGCGCGGCTTCTGGGTCGTCGATCCGTGCAAGCCGAACGGGACGTCGTGCGAGTCGGGCGACGAGTGCTGCAACGGGTTCTGCCGCAAGGATCCCGACGGCGGCGCGCTCGTGTGCATGGACAAGCCTCCGGGCACCACGTGCGTGCAGGAGTTCGAGAAGTGCACCGTCGACGCGGACTGCTGCGATCCCAAGCAGAAGTGCGTCGCCGGCAAGTGCTCGCTCCAGACGCCCGTCGTGAACTGATCCGGGCGAACGGTCGCGGGGCGGGGGTGAACGGCCTCCGCGGCTGGAATCTTCGCGCGCGCTCGGGCGTCACACGCCCATGCTCCCGAGCTCGATCGGTAGGTCGCGCCTCTCTGCGCGGATGTGGGCGGCGCTCGCCGCCGGCGCCGGATCGGCGGCGTGCGCCTACGCGGGCCTCTATCCGCAGTTCGACGGGGGATCGCTCCGCGTGGTGCTCGCGCTCACGAGCGCGCCGTTCGCGGCGGCGGTGGTCGCGACGTCGCTCTCGGCCGCGTCGCGCGGAGGCGCGTTCGCGCGCGCGATCTTCCTCTCGGTGATCCTCGGCGTCGCGAGCACGATCCTGCCCGCGGCCATCCTCACGTACGACGGGGGCAGCGCCCGTGGTCAGTTCGTGGGCGCCGCCGTCCTCGGCGTGGTGTTCGGCGCGCCCACCGGCGCGATCTACGGCATCCCGCTCGGAACGCTCGCCGCGCTCACGCATCGCCACGTCCACGCGTGGACCGACGAAGCGACCGATCGCGCGGCGCGGATCGCGGGCATCTGGCTCGCCGTCCTGTCGGTCGGAGCGTTCTTCGCGTCGAACGCGCTCGCGGAGAAGCTGGCGTTCGAGATGACGAACAGCGCGATCGCCGTCTTCGCGACGCTGAGCGCGATCGTCGTCGCCGTGGCGGTGATCGTCGCCGCGAGCCTTCGCCTTCGCGCGCGCGCCCGCTGGATCGCGCGCGTGCGATCCGGTCTCGAGCCTGCGTTCCGGATCCGCCCCGTCGATATGCGCGATCGCCTGCACGCGCTCCCTCGCCTCACGGCGGGACCCTCGAGTCACGTGGAGCAGGCCGTCGTCGAGTGGCTCCCCGACGGCCTCGAGCCCGCGGCGAGCGCTTACCGCATGACCGCCAACGGCACCGCCGTCGCGATCGTCGGTCGTTGATCGCTCGCCGTCAGAGCGAGCCGCTCATGTGCGCGATCTCGAACTTCAGCGTCGCGCCCGCCGCGAGGAGCGACTGCGCGACCTCGGGGTGATTCTCGATCACGACGTTGATCGTGTCGTGACCGGTCGCGTGCGGTCGCAAGGCGCGGAGCAGCGGGAACGCCAGCTCGGGCCGCGCGACGTGGAGCGGGTAGGCGCCGGGAAACGAGGGGTCGAAGATCGTCGCGGCCTCGATGCGTCCGTTCTCTTCGAGCGCCAGCATGACGCGGCCGCGCGTGCGACCGAGCGCGAGGAGGCCGGGGACGAGCGGCGTCTCGCGCTCGACGCGCGCGTCGTGCTCGGCCTCGATCGGGAAGATGGTCGCGGGCGCGCAAGACGCGCCGTCGAGGATCGACCACGCGAGCGTGAGCGGGTGCGTGAGGTGGCGGCGTGCGAGGCCGACCTTCTCGTAGAGCGCCTGCGCCGCCGTGTTGGTCGTCATCACGTTGAGGCACCACGTGGTGCAACCCGCGGCGCGCCCACGATCGGCGACGGCCTCGAGGAGCGCCTTGCCGATCCCCGCGCGACGCGCCTCCGGCGCCGTCACGAGGTGGCGGACGTAGGTCACGTTTTGGAGGATCTGAAAGTACGTGTAGCCCACGACGCCACCCTCGCCCTCCGCGACGAGCGTCGTGGGGAGCAGCTCGCGCTCCCATCGATCCGCAGGCGGGACGGGGTCAGGGACCGCGAGCGCGGGGACGAGGCGCACGAAAGCCGCATAATCTGCGGTATTTGCCGCTCTGAGGCGGAGCTTCACCCCGTCAGACTACGGCTTGTCGGGCCGATTTCGTCCGTGGTATTCCTTTCGCCCCATGCGATCCACGCTGCGTCACGGTCTCTGCCTCGCCGTTACCGCTCTTGCCGTCGCCAGCTGCGGCAGCGGCGATGAACCGTATCAGGCGGCGCCGGCCTGGTCCGGCCGCGCGCCGAGCTTGCCGTCGCCTCCGGCGGTCAGCACCGCGCCGGTGAAGGTCGGCGACTCGTATACGGTCGCAGGCGCTTCGCACCACCTCCGCAGCCGCATCCACGAGAAGGAGGTCACGAAGGCCTCGATCTCGTTCATCGGCTACATCGTCGAAGAGAACATCGCGACGGCACCCTCGTGCGCGATCCACAAGGTCGGCAAGAAGGATCCCGACGACTGCCCGCCGGCCGGCCAGCCGCCGATCGAGATCCCCTCGTTCTGGATCGCCGACACCAAGGGCGCCGGCAAAGACGCGCCGCGCATTCGCGTCCTCGGCTGGGCGAAGAACTTCGCCACCGTGTTCGACGCGATGGAGAAGTACAACAAGCTCAAGGAGATCAAGGACCCGGCGAAGGATCTCGTCAAAGACGACATCTGGAACGTCGACGTCCCGTTCCCGCTCCCCGCGGTCGGCGCGAAGGTGAAGGTCACCGGCAAGTACGGCTTCTCGTTCGCGAAGTCGTCGACCGGCCTCGTCTCCGATCCGGTCAACGGCGTGCTCACCTACGAGAAGGTCGAGGTCCTCGAGCCCGCGCCCGAGAAGGCTGCGTTCAAGAACCCGCCCTCGAAGCACTGAGCGGGTCGTTTACGACCGCATCGAAAAACGTCAGTCGACGTGAACACGCGGCGTGCTAGCCCGAGGGCATGCGCGCCGTCGTATTCTTCTTCGCCTCGATCCTTGGTTGCGCCGCGTGCGGCGAGGGCGCCTCTCCGCCGGCGACCCCCGCGCCCGCTTCGTCGGAGGCGCCTCCCGAGCCCGCCGCGCCTTCGGAAGAGCCGAACGCCCTCGCTGACGCTCTCGACGCGATGTTCGCCGAAGCGGAGGCGAAGAGCGCCTTCTCCGGGAGCGTCATCGTCGTCGACGGCGGCAAGGTCGTGCGCGAGAGGAGCTACGGCCTCGCCGATCAAGACGCCGCGCGGAAGAACGCGCCCGACACGATCTTTCGCGTCGCGTCCGTTTCGAAGCAGTTCACGGCGACCGCGATCCTCGCGCTGGCGCGCGACGGACAGCTCGCGGTCGACGATCCGGTCTCGAAGTTCCTCCCCGACTACCCGAAGGACAACCTCGAGAAGGACGGCGTCGAGGTCACGCTCCACCACCTCTTGACCCACACCTCGGGTCTCCCCGATCCGCGCGCGACGTCGTGGTTCAGGCAGGCCGCGTGGCGCCGCGCCATCGATCCCCAGGAGCAGGTGAAGGCGGTCTCGAGCTCACCGCTCGTGAGCACGCCGGGAAGCTACTACGCCTATCTGAATTACAACTTTCTCCTCGCCGCCTTGGTGGTCGAGAAGGTGTCGGGGCAGCCCTTCGAGGCCTTCCTGCGCGAGCGCTTCTTCGGGCCGCTCGGGATGAAGGACACGGGCATGACGTTGCCCGCCGACAGCGCAGCGCGCGCCGCGCTCGGCTACACGGACGGCGTGACGATGAGCGACGACCCGAGCTTCAAGGATCGCGATCTGACGCTCGCGTTCGGCTCGGGCCAGATCTACTCCACCGTCCGCGATCTCGCGCTCTGGGATCGCGCCCTCGCCGGCGACGCCGTGCTCGCCGCCGCGCAGAAGGAAGCCCTCTTCACGCCGAACATGAGCGACTACGCCTACGGATGGATCGTCCAGAAGAAGGGCGGCGTCACCGTCGAGTGGCACAACGGCGCCCTCTCGCCCCTCGGCTTCTCGGCGTTCATCATCCGCGTCCCGTCGAAGGATCGCTTCGTCGCCTACCTCTCCAACATGGAGATCGAGAAGATCAGCCCGTTCGAGGCCAAGGTCACCGCGCTCGCCGTCAAGTGAGCTTCACCCGGGCAGCAGCGCGCGGACCTCGTTGGCGGCGGTCGAGCTCGCCGCCGGCGCGAGGACGCGAAGAAACGAAGCGCGCTCCGGCTCGCTGAAGCCTCCGCCCGTCTGCGCGATCCAGTGGCTCGCCGCGAGGGCGCCCGCGGAGAGCGCGAACGCGGCGTCGTTGTGCTCGGGGCCGAGCGTCAGCGGATCCGGATCGCGCTCGGCGCCGATGCGCGCGGCCGCCGCCATGAGGGCGCGATCGCGCAAGAGATCGATCGCCACGACGAGCGCGCGGATGGCCTTGGCGGCGAAGAGCGCGCGCGTGGCGCGACCGAGCGCGGTGTCGACTTGCTTCTCCGGCAGGAGGCCGAACGCCCGCAGCACGAGCGTGCGCCCGGCGTTCGTCGCGCAGAGCGCGAGGCTCTCGTGCCGCCACACGAAGGCCGGCGCGGCGCGGTTGATCGCGGCGAGATCGGTCAGCGGCGTCTTCGCGAGGATGGCCTCGACCACCGACGTGAAGCGCGCCGGATCGACCGAAGCTCCGCTCGTCGGCAGATCCATGAGCGGGCGCGGTGTGCGGATCTGTTGCACGCGTCGGATCTCGGGCCACGCCGTCAGGCGGCGCGGCGGCTCTTCGCCCAGGAACGTCTCCGACCCGGTCCACCACTTGAGCTGCACGTCGGTGCGCGCGAGATCGAACATGCGCGAGAGCCACGTGTGACGCGAGAGCGCGTCGCCCACGCTCCGCGGCGAGGGAACGCGCTCGAGCGTCTTCTCGATCACCGAGAGGATGCGCTGCGGGCCGCTCCGGCGAAAGAGCGCGTCGAACCCCGGGTGGGTCGCCTGCACGAGATCGTGCAGCGTCGCGGCGAGCGCCCATTCGTGGCCGTTCGGCGCCTGCTCGAACCGGTCGACGGGCGCGAGCTTGCGCGCGATGCGCACGCGCGCGAGGTCGCAGCGCGAGAGCGCGTCGAAGTCGGCGGGCGCGCGACCGTCGCCGATCGAGAGCGCGTTCTTTCCGCCGAACGGTTTGCCCGGCTTCATTTCGCCGCCGAGCACGAGCGGCGCGAGGAACGTCGTGAAGAGGCGATCGCACAGGGCTTGCGCGTCGTCTTTCGCCATCTAGCCCTTCGCCTCCCCGGCCGGAAGCTGCGGCACGCCCTCCTGCGGGGCGGGAGGCGGCGTGACCTGCGAGAGCGCGAACACCCCGAGCGGCTCGAGCTTCAGATCGACCGGCGCCTCTTCGAGCGCGCGATGGATCGCGTCGGCCACGATGGGCTCCCACGCTTGCGCTTCGAGCAGCGCGCTCTCGAGCGGAGAGAACGCGCTCTCCTCGACCGCCATCGGCCGCGCGCCGGTGTCGATGAAGAGCACCTGCGACGACGACGCGCCGAGCGCCCGATAGAGCACCTCGGGCGCGACCGCGGGCGTCACGTCGTAGCCCGCGGGGATGTAGAGCGACGGGTGGATCTCGACGAAGAACGTCCCGAGCGGGATCGCCTCGATGCCCGAGCTCGAGCGGAGGAACGCGCCGCGATGCGTGAGCGCGATCTGCGTGCGGAGGATCGTCTGGTGCGGAAGCGCGTAGGCGATGCGCCGGAGCAGCGAGATCTGCGCCGGGTCGATCCACGTCGCCGTCACGTTCTTCCACGGCGAAGGCGAGGGCACGACGCGCAGAGGCACGCGGACGGGATCGGGGAGGCCGGTCGCGGTCGCGGTCGCGCTCTCGCCGCCGTCGACCTGACGCAGCTCGACGCGGGCGAACGCGCGCAGATCGCCCATCTGCGGCGTCTTCTCGAGCGTCCACGGCTCGTCGCCCCGGCCGCGCAGCAGCACGAGCCCGCCGGCGTCGAAGACCGGGCACGCGCGCAGCGCGACCGGATGGCGATAGCCCATCTCGACGGCGACGCCCGGCCCCGCGGGCAGGAACGTCGTGATCCCCGGCGTCGCCGCCATGAGCGGGCGCATGCGCTTCGGCAGATCGGGGATCTTCATCACGTACCGGCGCACGGGCCCTTCGTCGAACGCGCTCTGCGGCGGCCACTCGGCGACCGCGACCTCGCCCTCGACGCGCGAGCGCACGAAGTAGTGGATGAGCGCAGGCCCGAGCCCTTGCTCGGCGACGATGTAGCGCGCGCCGCTCTCCTCGAGCGTCGACGGATCGACGTGAGGCATGAGCCGAAGCAGGAGCGACTTGAGCCCGACCTCCTTGTCGAGCTCGTACACCTGCGTGAAGCGATCGTGATAGAGCACGAGCGCGGCGTCGGTGGAGATGAGCTGCGTCGCGTCGTAGCCGAACGGCGCTGCGGCATCGCGGTACTGAACGAAGTGGCGGCTCGTCCCGGTGAAGGTGAAGCCGCCGACGAGCCGCGCCGTTTCGGCGACGCGATCCATGCGGTCGGACGACTCGGCCGCGAACGAGAGCGTGATCTCGCGCGTGCCGAGCTTGCTCCGCACGATCTGGATTTGCAGGCTCGGCATCAGGTCTTCGAGCGAGTGCTCGCGTGTGTAAACGCTGAGCCAGGCCACGAGACGGTCGAGCGACGGCAGGAGCACGAGCCCCTTGGCGCCGAGGGCGACGCCCTTGCCCTCGAGCCCCAACCCGGGGGTGCGGAGGCGCGTCTGATGGAGTGCGATACGCTCCAGCATCGTCAGGGACGAGCAAGCATAGCGCTTGCAACGCCTCGCTTGCGAGGGCATACGCAGGCCATGCGCGCCGCTTTGGTTTCCGCCGTCATCGTCGCTTCCGTCGTCATGGGCTCGTGTGGAGGCGAAGCGCCGCTGCCGTCGAATCCCGGCACGACCGTGCTGGCGCGCCCGGCGACGACGTCGGCCCCCTCCGTCGCGACGCCCTCCGGCGTCGACAAGGGCGCGCTCGATCCGAGCGTCTCGCCGTGCGACGACTTCTACCAGTACGCGTGCGGCGGATGGATCAAGGCGACGGAGATCCCGGCCGACGAGTCGTCGTGGTACCGAAGCTTCAGCGTCATCCACGAGCGCAACGAGGAGATCCTCAAGGGCATCCTCGAGGCCAAGGCGAAGGGCGGCGCCGAGGAGCGCGACGACAAGTACGGCAAGGTGCTCGGCGATTTCTATGCATCATGCATGGATGAAGCGGGCATCGAGAAGGCGGGCACGAAGCCCCTCGAGCCGTGGCTCAAGGCGATCGACGACGTGAAGGATCCCGCCTCGCTCACGAAGGCGCTCGGCAAGCTCCAGGCCGAGGGCCTGGGCATGGTGTTCGATCTCGGCTCGGCGCAAGACTTCAACGACGCGACGCAGGTCGTCGGCATGCTCTGGCAGGGCGGGCTCGGGATGCCCGAGCGCGAGTATTACATCGACACGAAGAACGCGAAGATGAACGAGCTGCGCGGCAAGTACGAGCAGCACGTCGCCGCGATGATGCAGCTCGCGGGCGAGCCGGAGGCAAAAGCGAAGGCTTCGGCGAAGACGGTCCTCAAGATCGAGACGATGCTCGCCGAGGCGTGGATGTCGAAGGAGGATCGCCGCGAGCCGAAGAAGATCAACCACCGGGCCACGCGCGCCGAGCTGCCGAAGGTCGCGCCCGGCATCGCGTGGGACCCGTGGCTCGACGCGGCCGGCGCCAAGGGCGTCACGGTGTTCAACGTGGCGCAGCCCGACTTCATGAAGGCCGTCGGTCAGATGATCAACGGCAAGGTGTCGATCGCCGACTGGAAGACGTACCTGCGCTGGCACCTCCACCGGCACACGGCCGATCTGCTCCCGAAGCGGTTCGTCGACGAGAAGTTCAAGTGGCGCCAGACGCTCGTAGGCGCGAAGGAGCTGCCGGCGCGATGGAAGCGCTGCGTGCGCGCGGTCGACGGCGGCATGGGCGAGGCGCTCGCGATCCCGTTCGTGAAGAAGACGCTCGGCGGAGAGGGCAAGGCCGTCGTCGTCGGCATGGTCCAGGCGATCGAGGCCTCGATGCACGAGAACCTCGAGAAGCTCGCGTGGATGGACGACGCGACCCGCAAAGCCGCGTTCACCAAGCTCGGCCGGATCGCGAACAAGATCGCCTTCCCCGATCGCTGGCGCTCGTACGACGGCCTCACGATCGGGCGCGAGACGTATCTGTCGAACATGCTCGCCGCGAGCGCGTTCGAGCACGCGCGGCAGCTCGCGAAGATCGGCAAGCCCGTCGATCGCGCCGAGTGGCAGATGAGCCCGCCGACGGTAAACGCGTACTACGACGCGCAGCTCAACGAGATGGTGTTCCCCGCGGGCATCCTCCAGCCGCCGTTCTATTCGAACGCGGCGCCCATGCCGACCAACTTCGGCGGCATCGGCATGGTGATGGGCCACGAGCTCACGCACGGCTTCGACGACGAGGGCCGCCAGTTCGACGCCGAGGGAAACCTGAAAGACTGGTGGTCGGGCAACGTGAACGGCGAGTTCGAGCGCCGCGCCGAGTGCGTGAAGAAGCAGTTCGACGCGTACACCGTGCTCGGCGACGTGCACGTCAACGGCAAGCTCACCCTCGGCGAGAACATCGCCGATCTCGGCGGCGTCAAGCTCGCCTACAAGGCGATGAAGTCGAAGCTCGCGAGCGCGCACGCGCGAGGCGCCGGCGAGCACACCGCCGAGCAGGAGTACTTCCTCGGCTTCGCCCAGGGCTGGTGCGGCAAGATCCGCGACGAGGCGCTCCGTCACCTCGTGGCGACGAACCCGCACTCCCCCGCCGTCTATCGCGTCAACGGCCCGCTCTCGAACACGCCCGAGTTCGCCGAGGCGTTCGCCTGCAGGCCCGACGCGAAGATGGTCCGCAAGGAGCGCTGCGAGGTCTGGTAGTCGCTACTCGGCGGCGGCGCCGCCGACCTCGGCCTCGTCGAGCGCGCGCATCGGCTTGAGCTCGATGATGCCCGCCCAGCCGAGGACGCGCATCACGTGGTAGGTCGGATCGACCTCGAACCAGCGCACCGCGAAGTTCGCGCGCATCGCGTACTTGTGGTGGTTGTTCTGGAACAGCTCGCCGAGCGTCAAGAAGTCGAAGACGAGCGTGTTGCGCGAGACGTCGTCGCTCTCGAAGTTCCGGTAGCCGTAGCGGTGACCGCACCAGTTGACGATCGCGCCGTGGATCGGCCCCATCACGAAGTGCGCCGGCAAGAGCAGCCACATCCACCACTGCGTCGCGAACGCCGCGTAGAACGCCGTGTAGCCGAGGATCCACGTGATGCGCATCGGCCAGCTCTGGCTGAAGCGATCGAGCGCCGGCCAGTCGGGCACGTCCTTCTCGAAGCGCGGCTCCGGCGTCTCGCGGCGGTAGGCGAAGGCGTCGTAGCGCTTCTTCGTCGCCAACATCATGCGGAAGACGTCGGGGTGGTTCTCCGGCGAGTGCGGGTCGCGCTCCGTGTCGCTGAAGGCATGATGCATGCGATGAAGGATCGCGTAGCCGCGCGCCGACAAGAAGCTCGACCCCTGCGTCAGGTACGTGCAGAGGTGGAAGAAACGCTCCCAGCGCTTCGACATCGTGAACTGCTTGTGCGCGCCGTAGCGGTGGAGGAAGAAGGTCTGAAAGAAGACCGACGAGACCCAGTGGCCCACGAAGAAGAACGCAATCGCCATGGCGACGCGGACTCTAGGGCTCGCCGCGGCTCGGCGCTCGACATCGTTCGGTCATATCGTCACGGGACGGTCATGACGTCGCGTCGCCGCTGCGAAGCACGAGGACGGCGCCCAGGATCGCCGCCGCGACCGTCTCGGTTCGTAAGACGAATCTGCCGAGAGAAGCGGGCGCGAAGCCCGCTACGCGCGCCTCTTCGACCTCAGCCTGCGTGAGGCCGCCCTCGGGTCCGATCGCGAACGCGAGCGGAGCCGCGCGAGCGACGGCGTCGCGGAGCGCGGGCCCGATGGGAGCGGTCGCGCTCTCCCACAGGCACCATCGCGCGTCGCTCTCGCGCGCCGCCGCCTCGAGCGCAGCGCCCCAGCCGAGGATCCCCTCGATCGCCGGCGGGTCGGCGCGCCCGCACTGTCGCGCAGCCTGCTCGGCGATGCGCCGCCAGCGATCGATCTTGCCCGCGGCGCGATCGCCCTCGGCCTTCACGACGGAGCGCGACGTGCGCGCGACGATGATGCGCGTCGCGCCGAGCTCGGTCGCGTCGCGCACGACGGCGTCGACCTTGTCGCCCTTGGCGAGCGCGTACACGAAGACGACGGGCGCCTCCGCGACGACGCGCGCGGGCCGGAGCGCGCCGACGGTCACGCGCGCGGCGTCGCCCGAGACGTCGTCGATCGTGACGTCTGCCTCGACGCGCGCTTCGGGATCGAACGCGACGAACCGATCGCCGATCCGCAGCCGAAGCACGCGGCAGAGGTGGTGCGAGACGTCGCTCGGGAGCGCGCGCACGCCGGGCGCGAGCGCGGCGATCGGCGCGCGGATCATCGCTTCTTGCGCAGCGCGAGGAGGACCCACTCGCCGAGCGCGGGCGCGTCGAGCAGCTCCATGTCGGCGTACGCGGCGCGGACGTCGTCTCTCTGGGGCACGAGGATGCCAGAGAGCAAGAGGAGGCCGCCCGGCTCTACGCGCGCGCGCAGATCGGCCGCCATCGGGATCAAGACGCGCGCCTCGATGTTCGCGACGACGAGCGGCGCGGTCGCGTCGAGCGCGGTCACGTCGGTCGTGCTCGCGTCGACGCGATCGCCGAGGCCGTTGCGCGCCGCGTTCTCGCGGGTCACGTCGATCGCTTCTTGGTCGACGTCGACCGCGATCGCGCGCGCGGCGCCGAGCGCGATCGCGACGAGCGCGAGGATCCCGCTGCCGCAGCCGACGTCGATCACGAGCCGGTCTCTCACCTCCGAGGCGTGCGCCTGGATCGCGCGCGCGACGAGGCGCGTCGTCTCGTGGAGGCCGGTGCCGAACGCGCGCCCGGGCTCGAGCTCGAGCACCTTCTCGCCCGGCTTGGCCTCGTAGGGCTCCCACGGCGGGCGAACGATCATCCCGTCGGCGATCGCGTAAGGCTTGTAGTGCTCCTTCCACGCGTCGCGCCAGGCGTCGCCGACGACCTCTTCGTAGCGCGGAGACATCGCGCTCTCGAGCTCGGCGATCGCGCTCTCGGCGTCGCTCCTCGTCGCGAACGCCGCGACGAGCGTCACCTTGCCGGCCGCAGCGCTCTTCGCGAGCGTCGTCTCGTCGCGCTCTTCGACGCCTTCGGCGCCGAGCTCGAAGAGCAGCGCGCTCGTCTCGTCGACCGCGTCGGGATCGACGTCGACGTGCACGAAGGGATATCGAGGCTCTCCGCTCATGGGGGCGATCGGAAGATCAGCGCGACGCCTCGCCGATGCTCACGCTCACCGTCGACGTTCCGCGCCCCCCGCCCGGCGGCGTCGACGAGCTGAACACGCCGGCGAGCGCGAGCCCTCCGAAGATCGCCGCGGCGCCGAGGATGCCGCCGCCGATCGCGAGCGGGAGCACCCAGCCCTTGCTCGGCTCGGGCACCGCGATGCGGAGCGGCGCGGTCGGATCGCCGCGCTGCGCGATCACGTTGCCCGCGCCGTCGAGCACCTCGAAGTAGTAGTCGACGACCGGCGGCTTGACGCTCTCCGCGGGGATCTGCGCCCGCACCGCGTCGCCGTCGACGGTGGCCATCGCCTCGGTGAAATCGCCCTTGCTGCCGACGCGGTAGTAGAGCTTCACGCTGCCGGAGCGCTGATCGGGATCGTCGAGGCGCCCGCGCAGATCGACCGCCTTCTCGGGATCGACCTGCGTCGGCGAGCCGTGCTTGAGAACGACGGGCTTCATCGGCTCTTCGTCTTTGACGAGCCCGGGACGGCCGTCGGCCTCCCACTTCGCGCGCACGGTCTTGAAGAAGTCGCGGAAGCGCGGCGACTCGGTCTGCGGGAGCTGGTAGTCGGGCTGCTGCACGAGCAGGCCGCGCACCGCGCTCTCGGCCTCGTCTTTGCGGCCGAGGGTGATGTAGTTGAGCGCGAGGAGGCGATAGATCTCGACCTTCTGCTCCTTCGTGTTCGTCGGGCGCAAGAGCGCCGCGGAGAGCGTCTGGATCGACTCTTCGTACTGCTGATCTTCGAACTGCGCTTGCCCCTTCTGGATCAGATCCTGCGGTTGCGCAGGAGCAGGGGCGGGCTTGGCCGGAGCGGCCGGCTTCGTCGCTTGCGCCATGCGCACGCCGGGCTCGCGCCACTCGGCCGACGCGGGACGGACGATCCCCATCATGTGCAGGCACGCGAGCAGCGAAAGGAAGGCGCCGAAGCGACGTTTCATGGCTCGCGAGGGTACGGCTCGCGGCCCGCGGCGTCTACCCGTCTACGAGGCGTCTACCAGGTGAGCGTCGCCGAGGCGCCCGCGCCGGACGCGAAATGCGGGGCGATCCGGAGGCTGCCGGTCTGCGCGCGCGGCGCGGTGAAATAGAGGACGGCGCCGGTGGCGAGCCCGGCGGCGCCGACCACGAAGAAGATGGTCGAGACGAGCGCGCGCGATCTCGCGTCGTCGGTGAGCGCGAGGCCCTCGGCGTCGCAGCGCGTCGGCGTGCGGCAGCGCGCGAGCGCGTCGTCGTTGGCCGACTTCGCCATGAGCCCGAAGACGCTGCCGGCCGCGACGCCGGCGAGGCCGACGCCGCCGACGACGAGCCCGAGCGTTCGCTGCGTTCGGCCGTCGGACCGACTCACGTGTCCTTGCCCCGCGGCGGAAGGAGTCTCCTCCGGCTCGAGCGGCGGGATCGTGACGCGCTCGGTCGAGCCTTCGGTCATCGTGATCGTCTTCGACCACGAGGCCATGTTCGGCGCCGAGGCGCGCACTTGGTGGATGCCCGGATCGATCGGCACCGCGACGCCGAGCTCGGCCTCGCGCACGATGACGTTGTCGCGTCGGATCTCGAGGCCGGGCGACGCGCTCGCGTTCGGCGCGACGATCGTGACGCGCGCGAGCTTCGGCTCGAGGTTCTTCGCGCGGGCGAGCGCGGACGCTTCGGCCTCCGACTTGCCCGCGTTGGCGGCGCGCGCCGCGGCCTCGCGGAACGCGACCCACGCGCTCGCGCTCTTGCCGATGCGCTCGTAGCAATCGGCGAGCACGAGGAGCGTGCCTCCGCTCGGCGCGAGCGCTTGGCTGCGCGCGAGCTTGGGGCACGCGCTCTCGGCGTCGCCGGCGTCGAGATCGCGGATCGCGTCGTCGAAGAGGACCGTCGCGGCGGCGACCGTGCCGCTGTCTTCGGCGCGCGCGGCGCCGCCGCAGGTCATCGAGAGCGCGACGACGGCCGAGATTCGACGAAGGCTCGATCGCATGCGCGTCACCAATTCGTCCGATGGCGCGGCGTCGCGCTCGAGGGAGGCTTCGGCTTGATCGCCTTGGAGCGAGGCGTCTTGCCCGAAGGCGTGCTCGCCGTCTCCGGTAGTTCGATCATCTCTTCTTCCTCCAGCGCGCTCGACGTCGGCGCCAGCGGCGCGGCAGCAGCCGCGCTCTCCGGCGCGGGCGGCGGCGCGATCGCTGCGGACGTCGGCGTCGGCGACTCCTGCACCTCGCGCGACGCGCGCAGCTTGATGAGGCCCGCGACGGCGATCAAGACCAAGCCCACGGCGCCGAAGCTCAGCATCACCGTGAGCAGCGCGCGACGCTTCGGCAGCTCGTGGAGCGTTCGCACCGAGACGCCCGCGTCGGTGCTCGGCGCGCCGTCTTCCACCTGAGCGAGCTCGGGAACGAGCAGCGGCGTCGCGCCACGGAACGGCGCCAGCGCGGCCGCGAGGGCGTCGACGCTCGCGTAGCGCGCGTCGGCCTTCTTCTCGAGGCACGTGCCGATGACCGCGACGAGCCCCGGGGGAACGTGCGCCTCGGTCAGTGGACGCGGCGGAGACTGCAAGATCTCGACGAACGTGTCGGCGATCGTCTCGCGGAGAAACGGATGCACGCCCGTGACGAGCTCGTAGAGGATGACGCCGAGCGACCACACGTCCGTCCGCGGATCGACGTCTTTCGACGAGCGCACCTGCTCGGGAGACATGTAGCCCGGCGAGCCCATGAGCTCGCGATCGGCGGTGATCGCGTGCTCGTTCTTCTTCGACGTCGATCGCGCCACGTTCTTCGAGATGCCGAAGTCGAGCAGCTTGATGATGGGCGACCCGTCGCGCCGCACGGTGAGGAACAGGTTCGCCGGCTTGAGGTCGCGATGGATGATGCCGGCGGCGTGCGCCTCGCCGACGCCGCTGCACGCCTGGAGGACGTACTCCACCGCCTCTTCGATCGGGAACGCGCCGCGCTCGCCGAGCAGACCTTCGAGGTCACGGCCCTGGAGCAGCTCCATCACGATGAACGGAACGACGCTGCCGCGCTTCGTCTCCGTGGTGCCGACGTCGATCACCCGCGCGACGTGCGGGCTGTCGAGACGCGCCGCGGCGCGCGCCTCGCTCAAGAAGCGTCGGACGGCGGCGGGCGTGGCCGCGTGCTCCGGCAAGAGCACCTTGATCGCGATCGATTGATCGAGCTCGAGGTGGCGTCCGGCGAAGACGGCGGCCATGCCGCCGGATCCCACGCGCCGATCGACGCGGTACTTGCCCTGGAGGACTTCGCCGAGCTCCAGCGAAACCTCCACGGATTCGAGCTGATCGTCGGAAGCCGACACCCGAAGGCAATGCTACGTCGGCCGCGCGCGCGCGTCACCTCCGAGCTGTCGGGCCGCGGGAGAGACTCACTTACACTGAAGTCGGCGGGTGACGTCGCCCTCGGTGACGGGCTTGCACTTTTTCTGGCCCGTTCCGTCGCGGCACACCTGATCGAGCGTCATCGGCTCACCGCACGTGCGGCACTCGTCGCTGATGCAGACCTGGTTCGGACCGGGGCACGTCGCGGCGCTGTTGCCCACGCACGGGCAGTGGAGGTACGCGGGGTTCGCGATGCAGCTCGCGTCGAGCGTCGGCAGCTCGCAGATCCCCGTCGCCTGACCGCCGGCGCATGAATAGCAGCCGATCGTGGTCGGAGCGCACTCGGTGAGGCAGCTCGCGACGCACGTGTTCGTCGCCGGGCACACCGCCGTTCCCGCGGCGCATCCGGCGCACGTCGTCACCGGCGCTCCGTTGCACATGTAGACGGGGAGGGGCGCCGCGTCGGCGTCGGGATCGCCGCTTTGTGCGTCGTCGAGTCCTGCGTCGGCCGCGTCTTCCGTGCCGGTATCGGCGCCCGGCGGTCCGCCCTCTGCGGTGGGGCCTGCATCGTCGGGCGAGCGATCGTCGATGCCGAGGATCGCGGCGCACGCGCCCACGCCGAGCGCGGCGGCAAACACGGTGAGGCTGCGCCAGGCTCGCATCACTCCGTGAGCGTATCACTGCGCTTCGAAGCAGGCACGAACCACACGCGATCGGCTGGCTGGGAGACGAGCAGCTCGCGGCGAAGCGCCAGCGTCCGCGGGACCTTCTGCGCCTCGCCCAGGACCATCGCCGTCAGCCTTCCGCCGTACACGCACCCCGTGTCCAGGCCGGTCGCCCAGGCGTGGAGCTGAAGGCCGGGCGCCGCGTTGTGACCGAAGACGATCTGCGGAGGCCCGGCGTAGCAAGAGCCCCACAAGACGTGCTCGCCCTTGCGCCCTCGCTTCGATCGAACGCGCACGGTGCGGAGGCGCATCAGCGTGGCCGGCGGCTGCGCGTCGATCGCCACGCCGGGCAGGACGCCCGCGTGAACGACGACGAGCCCGTGCTCGGGCAGCTCGACGTAGTAGGGCGACGTCTCGAGCAGCGCCCAATCGATCGGTCGGAGCGAGCGCGCGAGATCGCGATGCATTCGGCCGATGGGCGGCTTGGCCGCCGCCTCACCGCGCAGCCACGCGTGCCTCGCGTCGCGCCAGTCGATGAGCTTCTGCTCGTGGTTGCCGCGAACGACGATCGCACCGGTGCGCCGCACGACATCGAGCACGCCGAGCGAGTCCGGCCCGCGCGCGACGAGATCGCCGACGAAGATCAAACGATCGCCGCTCGAGAACGCCACGCGATCGAGCAAGGCTTCGAGCTCCGCGCGGCAGCCGTGGACGTCGCCGACGATGATCGTCCGCATCGCTCCGCCCACCCGTCGACTCAGAGGCGCCACATCTTTTCGTCGTCGAGCTTGGCGCGCTTCGGGATGACGACGAGGCCGTTCTCGGTCACGAAGAAGCGCTTGCGATCGGCCTCGAGGTTGAAGCCGACCTCGACGCCCGAGGGCACTTCGACGTCTTTGTCGATGATGCACCGGCGGATCTTCGCGTGGCGCCCGATGCGGACGCGCTCGAAGAGCACGCTCTCCTCGACCTCGCTGAACGAGTTGATGCGGCAGCCGACGGAGAGAACGCTCCGGTGGATGCGCCCGCCCGAGATGATGCAGCCGTGGCTGACCATCGAGTCGGTCGCGATGCCGACGCGCGCGTGCGCCTCGTCGCGGAACACGAACTTGGCCGGCGGATCGTGGGTCACGCCCGTGCGGATCGGCCAGCGCTCGTTGTAGAGGTTGAAGAGCGGGTGGATCGAGATGAGATCCATCTGCGCTTCCCAGTACGCCTCGATCGTCCCGATGTCGCGCCAGTAGCCGTGCGCGCGCGCCTCTTCGCCCGGCAGGATGTTCTTCTTGAAGTCGTAGACGAACACGTCCTGGCCGTCGGCGACCATGCGCGGGAGGATGTCGTGACCGAAGTCGTGCTTGCTCGTCTCGACGCCGGCGTCGCGATGGAGCTCGCGCATGAGATCGTCGGTCCGGAAGACGTAGTTGCCCATCGACGCGAGGCACAGATCGTCGGAGCCCGGCATCGTCGGCGGGTTCTGCACCTTCTCGTGGAAGGCGATGATGCGCCCGTCTCGATCCGTCTCGAGCACGCCGAAGTCGCGCGCCTCGCGGCGAGGCACCGGGATCGCCGCGACCGTCGCCGCGGCCCCTTGGCCGATGTGCGCGTTGATCATTTGGCGCACGTCCATCTTGTAGACGTGGTCGCCGCCGAAGATGCACACGTACTCGGGCTTCTCGTCGGTGATGACGTGCTGGCACTGGTAGACCGCGTCGGCCGAACCCTTGAACCACGAGAGGCCGGTGCGCTGCTGCGCCGGGATCGCCTCGATGAACTGATCGAGGATCGGCGAGAGCCGCCACACGCGCGCGATGTGCTCCTCGAGCGACGCGCTCTTGTACTGCGTCAGGATCTTGATGCGCGACAGGCCCGAGTTGACGAAGTTCGACAAAACGATGTCGATGATCCGATAGCGACCGGCGAACGGAACGGCGGGCTTGGCGCGATCCAGCGTCAGGGGGTAGAGGCGCTTGCCCTCGCCCCCCGCGAGGATCATGACCAGGACCTGGCTCGGGTCGTAGCTGGGACCGTGGGCCGGCATCGCGGCGGCCTAGGATAGGCCAACTGCTTCGGACAGCATGTAGAATTGCGCTGTGGATCTTCCGCGCGATTTCCCGCGTCCGACGCCGGCCGGTGCGGCCGCCGTGCTCGCGGCCGCCGCCGCGGGGATCGCGCGCGGCGTCCGCGGCGCGATGGCGACGGTGATCGAGCGTCATGGCTCGGCGCCGGGAACGCCGGGCCAAAAGCTCTACCTCTCGGAAGACGACACGTGCATCGGCACGGTCGGCGGGGGCGCGCTCGAGCGCGAGGTGCTCACGGCGCTCCAGATCTTCGTGCGCGAGGGAAACGCGAAGCACGAGGTGCGGACGTTCAAGCTCGGCGCCGAGCTCGGCATGTGCTGCGGAGGACGGGTGGTGGTGATGATCGAGCCGATCGAAGGCCTCGTTCCGTGTCTCATCGTCGGCGCCGGTCACGTGGCGACGGCGGTGGCGCCGCTCCTCGCGAAGCTCGGCTTCGCGGTCACCGTGGTCGACGCGCGCGAGGGCTTCGCCGACGAAGCGCGCCTCGGCGGCGACGCGCGCGTTCGCTGCGTGACCGCCGAGTTCGACGAGGTCGACGACGTCGATCCGCGCGGCGTGTGCCTCGTCATGACGCACGACCACGCGCTCGATCAACGCGCCATCGAGTGGGCGCTCACGCGACGCTTCGCGTACGTCGGCGGCGTGGGCAGCCGCGCGAAGGCCGAGCGCACGCGTCAGCGGCTCGAGGCGAAGGGGGTTTCGGAAGACGACCGCACGCGCATTCGAATGCCGGTGGGCGCCGACATCGGCGCACGTCTCCCGGACGAGATCGCCGTCGCGATCGCAGCCGAGCTCGTCGCGTGGAAGAAGCGCGGCGCATGACCGAAACCGAGTATGGTGAAAGGTCATGGACGTCGAAGAGCGGCACAAAGTCTGTGAGCTGATCGAAGCCGTCATCTCCGCCGACGGCGTGATCGCCGAAGCGGAGCGCGAGTACCTGCGCCGGATCGTCGCGCGCTTCGGCCTCCCCGCGAGAGAGGCGCGCGAGACGTCGGGGAGCGACTTCGGTCGCACGACCGCCACGCTGCGCGCGCTCACGCCCGACGTGCAGACGCGCGTGATGGCGCTCCTCGTCGACGCCGCCGTCGTCGACGGGCGCGTCGATCCCGAAGAGCGCGCGCTCTTGCTCGCGTCGGCCGCGTCGCTCGGCATCGAAGCGACCGCGCTCGAAGAGCGGATCGCGTGGCGCCTCCGCGCGCAAGGCGGAACCTGAACCTGACCGCCTGGGGGTCAGCGGCGATCCAGCGGACCGCGCACGGCCCTGGTAAAAATCGTTATTTTCCCGCGAACTAGCGTAGCTCGCGCCGGAACGCCCCTTGCTTGAGGTGCGTACATGCGCCTACTTTTGTCTACCGTTCTCGGGGTCTCGCTCGTGGCTGGTCTCGCGGCATGCGGGAGCAGCGGACCGACGCCCGGCGAGACGCAGGGGGAGATCGTCGGCGGCGTCGCCGCGAAGAGCGATCGGCTCGACGCGATCGGCGCGCTCGGTCGCGTGCAGCCGGACGGCAGCTTCAAGTACTACTGCACCGCGACGCTCGTCGCGCCGCGTCTCCTCCTGACGGCCAAGCACTGCGTCGCGAAGGCCGGCGGGCGCCCGTACACCGAGACGGAGACGATCCACTTCGGCATCGGCGCCGACAGCAAGGCGCCGAAGCGCACCGTGAAGGTCGCGCGCACGTGGATGGCGGCGCTCGACGAAGGCGGCTTCGTCAAGCGCGGCTCGGACGTCGCCGTCATGGCGCTCGACGAGGCGATCGACGACGTCGCGCCGCTCGCGATCGTGACCGATCACCTCGACGCGTCGTTCGTCGACGCGCGCGTGTCGGCGGTCGGCTACGGCATTCGCGACATCGCGCGGAGCTCGGGCGTGCGCCGCGCGGGCACGCTCACCATCCGCTCGACCGAGGGGCCGCTCGTCCAGAGCTCCTTCCCGAGCGCCGACGAGATGATCGCGTTCGTGCGCGCCGAAGGCGGCGCGGCGTACGACGCGACGGCGGACGATCCGCGCCTGCGCGAGCTCTGGGAAAAGACGATCCTCGACAAGCACGAGCTCTTCGCGGGCGTCTCGCCGGGCGACGCGCAGCCGTGCAGCGGCGACAGCGGCGGCCCGCTGGTCGCGCGCATGCAAGGTCGGCTCGCGGTCGTCGCGGTCGTGTCGGGCTCGTTCAAGCTGTCGAACCGCAACGCCAACCCGTGCAGCGTCCTCGGCGAGGTCTACGCCACGCTCCCCTCCGACATCCAGCGGATGATCGACGAGGCGAGCGAAGCGACCGAGGGCAAGAAGCCGACGCGCCTCACGCCGTCGAAGGTCTTCTCCGGATCGCGCGCGCCCGTGCCGGTGGCGGCAGACGGTGAAGATCGCTGCGCGGGCGTGTCCGTCGCCGGGCGTTGCGATCGGGGCGCCGCGATCCGGTGCATCGCCGAGAGCGAAGGGCCTCCGCGCGTGACGCGCACCGACTGCACGCTGCTCATGCAGACGTGCGCGGCGATCGACGAGGACGCGGGCGCGGACGCCGTCGCCGAGTGCGTCGATCGCTGATATCGAGAGAGGTGGGTTGAAGAAGTCGGGTCGGGCCCTCCTCGTCATCGCGCTCGTCTGGCTCGTCCTCTTCGAGGGGGGCGCCTACGCCTTCTTCCGCCTCGCGGGCGCGTCGAGCGTGGAGGCCGATCACGTCTCGAAGCCGCTGACGGGGCTCGATCGCGGGAGTGCCGTGCGCCTCGAGGCGACGGTCGCCGCGGGCAAGGACGTCCTCGCTCCGCTCTCCCAAGCGCCGTGCGTCGCGGCGCTGACGGAGGTCTACGCCGTCGGATACGAGCGCGAGAAGGAAGACGAGGTGCGACGCATCGCGGTCCTCGCGGCCAGAATACGCGCCGGACCGCCCCACATCGGCATCGCGATCGGCGACGCTCGGGTCGAAATTCCCCTCGCGCTCTGGGATCCGAGCGCGACGGCTGCGTCGCGCGTCGACGGTTCGATGAACGAGCTGCCGGCACGGCTCGAGATCACGGACGCCGAGCTCCGCGAGGCTCGCGCGAAGGTGGGCCCGAGGTACGACCACCTCGAGGTTCGCGAGTGGACGTTGCTCGCGGGCACGCCGCTCTTCGTCGTGGGGCGCCTCGAAGACCACGACGGCGCGCTGCGGCTCGCCCCCGATCCCGCGCTCGGAAAGCTCGTGATGCACCCCGGCACGCAGCGCGAGTACATCGACAAGCTGAAGACGATGTCGATCGCGTTCCGCATCGCGGGCGGCGCGTTCGTGGTGACGGGCTGCGTGCCGCTCGTCATCCTCGCGATCTCGCGCGCGAGGGCGATCAATCGGCGGCGCGGAAGAGCGGCTGCTGGAGGATGAAGGCGCGCTTGCGCGCGTCGGCCTCCGTCGGCGCCCACGCGGCGTCGGTGCGGAAGCGAACGAGGTGCGTGCCCGGGGGAACGTCGACGGTCTTCACGAGGTGCTGATTCTCGGGATCGATGTCGAGCTCTTCGTGGAAGAGATCGCCGTCGATGCGGAGCTTCGCGCGTGGAGCGACCGGCGACGCCGTCCGGTAGTGCGCGTCGAACGTGAGGCGCTGCACGCGATCGGAGGGGTTGACGACGTGGAGCTTGGCGGTGCGCACGGCGGCGTACCAAAATGACGTCGGCGTCGCCTCCTTCAAGTAGAAGCCGTCGTTGAAGCCGAGGAAGACGCGCTCGCGCGGCGCGCGCGCCTTCGCGTCGAAGTCGGCGCCGAGCTCCGCGCGGAGCTTGTTCGCGTGGTCGAGGAGCGACCAGACGAGCACGCCGTGCGGGCCGATCGCGATCGGCTCGCCGAGGCGCGCGCGCAGATCGATCTCGAGCGCCTGGGCGTCGGGCGCCTCGAAGCCGCGCGGATCGACCCAGAGCGCGGCGTAGCCGGCGATCGCGATCCCGTCGGCGAGGAGCGGCAGCGGTGCCGACGCGAGCTCCTTGTAGCGCTCGTCGCCGATGCGCCCACGGAGGGCTCCGTAGCTCCAGCGGAGCTTCTTCGTGTGCAGATACGGCGCGAGGTGCGCGTAGTCGGCGAGCGAGGCCTTCGGCCCGCCTTCGGGGAACATCATGTACGGGAGCTGGAAGACCTGCGCGTCTTCGGGCACGCGCTCCTCGATCTTGCGGATGAACGCGGTCTCGGCGTCGAACTCGCGCGCGAACGCCGCGTAGTCGGGCGTGCCCTCGAAGGTCTGATCGTAGACGCCGAGAACGGTGGCGAGCGCGATCGCGGCCGTGGCGCCGATCTGCGCGCCGCGCGCCTTCACGCGGTCGAGCGCGCAGCTCACGAGGATCGCGACGGCGAAGAGCGCGTAGAAGCCGACGAAGACGCTGATGCGGTTGTAGCTGCGCACGTCGTCGAAGCCGAGGTAGGCGACGAGCGCGCCGAGGCCGCCGATGGTCGCGAGGAGGAACGCGGTGAGGTTCGCGACCGCGATCGGGTGAAGGAGCGCGATCGGCGCGCGCTGCTCGCTCTCGTTCGCGTTCTCTTCGCGCGGGCCGAGCAGGACGACGGCGAGGAGCACGAAGAAGCCCGCCGCGCCGACGAGCCCGAGGTACGCGGTGCCGTTCTCGTTCGCGAGCGGCGCCGTGGTGTCGTAGAGCCTCCTCAGGCCGCGGAAGCTCTCGAGGCGATGGCCGCCCATCGGCATGACGAGCTGCACGAGCTTGAGCCCGAACGTCTCCGCGTCGGAAGGCGCGCGCAGGCCGATCGCCACCCGCCCGTTCGCGCGGAGGTACGCGAGCGTCGTCGCGTTCTGCACGAGGAACGCGGCCGCGGTGACGGCGGTGAAGGCCCCCGCGCGAAAGAGCGGCAAGAGCGCGCGCATGCGGAGCGCGCGCACGACGCCCGCGATCGCGATCGTGAAGATCGCGAAAAATGTAAAGTACACATATCCCCAGAGCCCGGAGAACGCCGAGATCGCGAGGAGCCCGAGCGTCGTGCGATCGCGGACGATCGCGGGGCGCCAGCCGGCCTTCGCCGTGAGCACCACGTTCGATCCGCGGAGGATCTCGATGGCGGGGACGATCGCGAGCGGCGCCCCGAAGTAGAGGATGCCGAGGTGCGTGTGCCCGTAGAGGCGGAGCTGGTGAAAGGGCAAGAGCGCGTAGAGCACGCCGCAGGCGAGCGCCGGCGCGAGCCGCACGCCGTAGCTGCGCATCACGGCGAACGACGAAGCCGCGGCGAGCGGATAGCCGGCGATCACGAGGAGGTTCCACGTGAGCACCCAGTCGCCGGTGATCGCGCCGAGGATCTTGATCGATCCCGTGTAGAAGAGATCGGGGGCAGGGAAGTCGTGGAGATCGGCGCCCCACGGCGCGCCCAGGAAGCGATTCTCGGTGTACCAGCCGTTGTCGATCGTGCCCTTGAAGTGCATCGCGGCGAACGACACGCCGTCGCCGTCGAGCAGCCAGCACGTCGGCGCGCGAAGGTTGGCCGTCAGGATCGCGGAGTCGGCGGCGAACGCCACGAACGCGAGCACGGCGCACAGCAAGGTCTCCGCCGCGATCCGCGCCGCGCGCGAGCGCACGGCGTCACGCATCGGAGGCAGACCGAGACCCATCGACGTGCCCTCTAACACGGCCGGATCGAGCGCGGAATGCGTCGAGTGAAAGGGATCGCCGGCGTCAGCTCGACCTGGGAGGCGCGCGACAAACGCGGGTATGATGGGCGGATGTCTTCGCCCGCGTTCGACTTCGTGCTGAACGGCCGCACCGTCCGCGTCGAGGGAGCGTCGACGAACCAGTCGCTCCTCTCGTGGCTCCGCGGGCAGGGCCACACCGGCAGCAAGGAAGGCTGTGCGGAGGGCGACTGCGGCGCGTGCACGGTCGCGCTCGTCGAGACGGATGCGCACGGTAAGCGCACGTATCGCGCGATCAACAGCTGCATCACGCTCGTGCCGATGGTCGCGGGCCGCGAGATCGTCACCGTCGAGGGCGTCGCGTTCTCCGAGGAACGCCTCCACCCCGTGCAGCAGGCGATGGTCGAGAGCTACGGCTCGCAGTGCGGCTACTGCACGCCCGGGTTCGTCGTCTCGATGTTCGAGGCGTACTACCGCGACGGGATGGATCGCGAAAAGATCGGCGACCAGCTCAACGGCAACCTCTGCCGGTGCACGGGCTATCGCCCGATCCGCGAGGCGATGGCCGACGCCTTCGTGAAGGGAGAGGCCGCGAAGAAGCAAGGCGACGATCTCTTCCAGATCCGCCTGAAGAAGAACGACGGCGCGATCCCCGCCGTGGCCTACGAGAGCGACGGGCGCACGTTCCTCCGGCCGACGAGCTGGGGCGAGCTGCTCGCGATCAAGGCGGAGCACCGCGAGAAGGCGGAGCTCGTCGCCGGCGCGACGGAGATCGGCGTCTACGTCAACAAGGGCCACCGCCGCTATTCGCTCCTCGTCTCGACCGAGGGCGTGCGCGCGCTCGCGCGCATCGAGAAGACCGATCGCGCGTGGCGCGTCGGCGGCGGCGCGACGCTGACCGCCCTCGAAGAGGCGCTCGCCGGCGAATACCCGATGATCGACAAGATGCTCTGGGCGTTCGCGTCGCGGCAGATCCGCAGCCGCGCGACGCTCGCGGGCAACATCGTCACCGCCTCGCCGATCGGCGACATGCCGCCGATCCTGCTCGCGCTCGACGCCGAGGTCGTGCTCGCGAAGAAGGGCGGCTCGCGCACGGTGCCGCTCGCCGACTTCTTCGTGGGCTACCGCAAGACGCTCCTCGAGCCCGACGAGATCGTGGAGTGGATCGTCTTCCCGCGCAACCCGCAGAGCGCGGGCCGCAAGATGGACTCGTACAAGGTCTCGAAGCGTCGCGAGCTCGACATCAGCATCGCCGCGGCCGCGTTCGTGATCGACACCGACGGCGCGAACGTCGTGACGCACGCGCGCATGGCCTACGGCGGCGTCGCGGCGACGCCGAGCCGCGCGCGAAAGACCGAGGCGTTCCTCGCGGGCAAGGAGTGGAGCGAGGCGACGATGCGCGCCGCGCTCCCGATCCTCGCCGCCGAGTTCGCGCCGATCGACGACCACCGATCGGGCGCGACCTTCCGGCGCGATCTCGTCACGAGCCTCTTCGAGAAGTTCTTCCGCGGCGAGACGAGCGCGGCGCAAGACGCCAAGATCGTCTTCGCGCGCGAGGCCTCTTCGACCTGCTCCGCGAGCGACGCGAGCCGCGCGCTCGCGCACGAGAGCGCGGTCGGTCACGTCACCGGCGGCGCGCTCTACGTCGACGACGTCGCGCGGCGCCGCGACATGCTCGAGATCTGGCCGGTCACGAGCCCGCACGCGCGCGCGCGCGTCGTCTCGATCGACACGAGCGAGGCCGCGCGCGAGCCCGGCGTCGCCTGCGTGCTCACCGCGAAGGACGTGCCCGGCATGAACGACGTCGGCGCCGTTCGCCACGACGAGCCGCTCTTCGCCGACCGCGAGGTCCTCTTCCACGGGCAGGTCGTCGCGATGGTCGTCGGCGCGTCGGCCGATCAGTGCCGCCTCGCCGCGGCGAAGGTGAAGGTCGTCTACGAGCCGCTCTCGGCGGTGCTCGGCGCGCGCGACGCGGTCGCCAAAGAGAGCTTCCACACCGCGCCGCACGTCATCGCGCGCGGCGACGTCGACGCGGCGCTCGCGTCGAGCCCGCACGTCCTCGAGGGCGACTTCGAGATGGGCGGGCAGGAGCACTTCTACCTCGAGGCGCACGCGGCGTGGGCGGAGGCGGGCGAAGACGGCGAGATCTTCGTCGCGTCGTCGACGCAGCACCCGAGCGAGGTGCAGGCGGTCGTCTCTCACGTGCTCGACCTGCCGCGGAGCAAGGTCACCGTGCAGTCGCCGCGCATGGGCGGCGGCTTCGGCGGGAAGGAGACGCAGGGCAACGGCTGGGCGGCGTACGTCGCGCTCGCCTCGGTCAAGACGCGCCGCCCGGTGCGCGTGCAGCTCGATCGCGACGTCGACATGCAGCTCACCGGAAAGCGCCACCCGTTCTATGCGCGCTTCAGGGTCGGCTTCGACGACGACGGCAAGCTCCTCGCGTCACGCGTCGATCTCTTCGCCGACGGCGGCTGGGCGCTCGATCTCTCCGAGTCGATCTGCGATCGCGGCGTCTTCCACCTCGACAACGCCTACTACGTGCCCGCGTGTGCGTACTCCGGGCGCGTCCTCAAGACCCACGTCGTGTCGCACACCGCGTTCCGCGGGTTCGGCGGCCCGCAGGGCATGCTCGTGACCGAAGAGATCCTCGATCGGATCGCGCGGCGGCTCGACCTGCGCCCGGAGATCGTGCGCGAGCGCAACCTCTATCGAGGCTCGGGCGAGACGAACACGACGCACTACGGGCAAGAGCTCGGCGACGAGCGCATCCCGCTCATCTGGAGATCGCTCTACGCGAGCGCGAAGGTCGACGAGCGTCGCGCCGCGATCGCGGCGTTCAACGCGAAGAGCCCGCGCGTCAAGCGAGGCATCGCGATCACGCCGGTGAAGTTCGGCATCTCGTTCACCGCGACGTGGCTGAATCAAGCGGGCGCGCTCGTCCTCGTGTATCGCGACGGCACGGTGCAGGTGAACCACGGCGGCACCGAGATGGGCCAAGGCCTCTACACGAAGGTGAAGGGCGTCGCGATGCGCGAGCTCGGCGTCTCCGCCGACGCCGTTCGCGTGATGCGCACGCAAACCGACAAGGTGCCGAACACGTCGGCGACCGCGGCGTCGAGCGGATCCGATCTGAACGGTCAGGCGGTGCGCGCCGCGTGCGTCACGATCCGCGAGAGGCTCGCGCCGATCGCCGCGGAGCTCATCAACGCGGAGTCTTCGATGACCGTGCCCGAAGGCGCGGTGATCTTCGAGGGCGGGGTCGCGCGCGCGCCGCAGGTGCCGGGCGTCAGCGTGCCGTTCGCGCGTGTCGTCGAGCGCGCCTACATGAAGCAGATCCAGCTCTCGGCGAGCGGCTTCTATCGAACGCCCGGCATCGGCTACGACAAGTCGAAGGGGAAGGGGAAGCCGTTCTACTACTTCGCGTACGGCGCGGCGGTGAGCGAGGTCGAGGTCGACGGCTACACCGGGATGAAGCGCGTGCTCGCCGTCGACATCCTGCACGACGTCGGCGAGTCGCTGAACCCGGGCGTCGACCGCGGTCAGATCGAGGGCGGGTTCGTGCAAGGCATGGGCTGGCTGACGGGCGAGGAGCTGAAGTGGTCGGCCGAAGGGCGCCTCCTCACGCACTCGGCGAGCACGTATCAGATCCCGTCGATCGGCGACGCGCCCGAGCGCTTCCACGTCGAGCTGCTCACGAACGCCGCGCAGCGGGGCGTGATCCACGGCAGCAAGGCCGTGGGCGAGCCTCCGCTCATGCTCGCGATCAGCGTCCGCGAGGCGATCCGCGACGCGATCGCGGCCTTCGGCGCGCCCGGGGGGCAGGTGCCGATAGCGTCGCCTGCCACACACGAGGCGATACTGTCGGCGGTCCTCGATCGGCTGAACGCGGGCGCGAGCACGCTCGCGTCGCGCGCCGCCGAGTGACGACGAAGAGCCTCGCGCGGCCGCGAGCCGCTATGATGGACGCGGAGGCGCTCGCTCATGCGTCGAGTCGGCTTGTTCATCGCTTCGGTCGCCGGTGTGCTCGTGCTCGCGTGGGCCGCGGGCTGCGGCGACTCGGTCGGTCCATCCGAGTTTCCCGACTCCGCCGCGCCGGGGGAGGAAGACGGCGGGCCGACGCCGCCTCCGTTCAATCCCGACGGCGGGCCGCCGCCCGACGGCGGAATGCAGGCGTGCGGCCCCGGCGGCGACTGCCCCGCGGGGCTCGTCTGCGTCGCGAACAAGTGTCTTCCCCCGCAGGGCAAGTGCAACGCAGACGCGGGAGCCGACGCGGGCGACGCCGGCGTCATCTGCCAGTACGACACGTACTGCGATCCCGCGACGGGGACGTGCCTCCCGTTCGGCACCGGCAAGAACAACGATCCGACGTGTCATCAGCTCATCGCGCCCGGCAACTTCGCGCCGAAGGTGAAGTGCGAGTTCCCGAAGACCGTCCCGATCGCCGGTGACGCGTTCCCCAACCACGTCGAGGTGCAGGCCACGCCGATGGTCGCGCGCTTCGGCGCCGCGACGGTGTCGCCGAGCATCGTCGTGCCGTTCACGCCGCCGCTCGCGGGCAACTACACCGAAGATCTCGGCGTCATCCGCATCCTCAAGGGCACCGACTGCACGCAGGAGGCGACGATCGGCGGCACCGATCTCGACGGCGACGGGCTCGTCGACTGGGCACGCTCGTCGTCGCCGGTCGCGATCGCCGATCTCGACGGCGACAAGCTCCCCGAGATCGTCGCGTACATGTCCTCGGGCACGAACACGACCACCGAGACGCTCATGGCGTTCACCCGCAAGAGCGGGAGCTGGGCGCCGCTCTGGGCGACGAAGAAGGCGACGCAGGCCGACGGCGTCACGATCTTCACCACCACGGTGCCGGCCGTCTCCCAGCCCGGCGGCAAGGGCAACTGGGCGGGGCCGAGCATCCACGACCTCGACGACGACGGTAAGCCCGAGATCATCCGCGAAGGGTTCGTCTTCGACGGTCAGACGGGCAGGCTCCGCGCGGGGCTCCCGCCCAACTACGCGTCGTACAGCGTCGGCATCCCGCCGGTGCTCGCGAACCTCGACGCCGATCCGAAGATCGAGATGACCAACGGCGCGCGCGTTTGGGAGTTCGACGGTGCGACGAACACGTGGGTCCCCGATCCGGTCTACAACGCCACGCCGAGCGCGGCCGGCTGGGTCGCGGTCGCCGACTTCGATCCCTACGACGGCACGAACACGCCCGAGATCGTGGTCGCGTCGAACAACACGCTCACCATCTACAAGACCGATCACACGGTCTTCATGGGCATGTTCCAGATCCCGGTGCCCGCGCAGGGAGGCGCCGCCGGCGGCGGCCCGCCGACGATCGCAGACTTCGACGGCGACGGCCTCCCCGAGGTCGCGCTCGCCGGGCGCGCCTTCTACACCGTGTTCGATCCCGACTGTCAGGGCACGCCGCGGCCGGGCGGAAAGTGTGCAGATCGCACACATTGCGACTACGCCGCGGGCGGCGCCTGCACCGACTACATCCTCTGGTCGCGGTCGACACAGGACATCTCGTCGAACGTCACCGGCAGCTCGATCTTCGACTTCGAGGCCGACGGCAAGGCCGAGGTCATCTACGCCGACGAGTGCTTCACGCGCGTCTATTCGGGGACCGACGGGCGCGTCGTCTTCTCGCGCTACCGCTCGTCGTGCACCTGGCTCGAGAACCCGATCGTCGCGGACGTCGACGGCGACTTCCGCGCGGAGCTCGTCGTGCCGAGCAACACGGCGTGCGGCCCCGTCGGGGTCGGCGTCGCCTGCACGCGCAACATCGAGCAGACCGACATCGACGCGCAGTTCGCCGGGCTCGTGTGCCTGAAGAACACCGACTGCGTCTCGGGCAACTGCGATCAAGGCCTGTGCCGTTGCGCGACGAGCGCCGACTGCTGCCCCGACAAAGACGTGGCGCAGTGCGAAGAATTCGGCACCAAGTGCGCGGCGCCGCCGGCGGGCACGCCCGGCGCGGGCAACACGTGTCGCGCCAATCACCCGCACGGCGTGCAGGGGATCCGCGTCTTCGAAGACGCGGCGGATCGCTGGGTGCGCTCGCGATCGATCTGGAACCAGCACGCGTACGCCGTCACCCACGTCGACGAGGACGGCACGATCCCGAAGACGAGCACGTGGGCGAAGAACTGGACGCAGCCGAAGCTGAACAACTTCCGGCAGAACGTCCCGGGCAACCAGAACGCGACCGACATCGGCGACTTCACCGCGCAGGCGACGGCCACGTACGTCTGCGACAACGGCAAGGCGATCCTGTCGTCGCCGATCTGCAACCGTGGAACCGCGCCGGTGGGCAGCGGCGTGAGCGTCGGCTTCTACGTCGGCACGACCAAGGTATGCGGCGCCAAGACGAACGCGCCGCTCACCGTCGGCGCGTGCGAGATCGTGACCTGCACGTGGAACGACGCGCCGCGCGCGCCCACCAACGTGACGGTCGTGCCGAACGACGACAACGCGTTCGCGCAGTGCAACGACACGAACGACAAGGGCCTCGTCGCCGGCGTCGTGTGCACCGCGCCGAAGTGAGCTCGCGCGCTCGACCTCCGTCACGGGCCGTGCCACGCCTGCGCGATCGTCCTCAAGGTTCTGCCGAGTTCGCCGTCCTGGTCGGCAGACAGCCGCAACGAGCGCACAGCCAAAGGACGGTCGACACATGTTTCATCGACGAACGAGGGGCCTTCATCGCAATTTGCTTGGCGTAGCCGGGATCTTCATCCTCGCCGCGTGCTCCGTCGACTCCGAGCCCGCCGTCGAGAACACCGATCAGGTGCCGCAGGCGCTGCTCGCGACCGCCTGCACGACGACAAGCGGCAACCTCACGCTGCAGATCAAGAACAACGAGGTCGGATACGTCGGCAGGGTCGCCGGCTGCACCGCCGAGCCGTGCGTCTTCACCAACGCGCTCGACGCCTCGGGCAACATCTGCCGCATCAACTCGACGGGCAAGACGATCACGGTCACGAGCACGGGCTCGGCGGGCATCGAGAAGATGGTCGTCGACTACAGCAACGGCCTGTTCGCGATGGGCTCGTCGTCGACCACCCTCGTCTCGGTCACCCTCGACGCGGGCTCCAAGCTCATGGTGATTCCGCCGATCGCCGGCGGGAACATGGCTCTCGGCGCGAACGGCCTCGACGCGAACACGCTCGCGGCGCGCGGAGCGCCGGCGGTCGACATCGCGATGTCGGGCGTCGACTTCCTCTTCAACGGGGGCGCAGGCAAAGACGTCTTCACCGGCGACGTCGCCGGCTGGACGACGATGCCCACCGGCTGGGCGACGAGCGCCGCGATCGCGGGGGCCGTCGGCGCGGCGAGCACCCTCGATCTCACGATCAGCGGCGGCGCGGGCGACGACACGCTCGCCGGCGGGGCGGGCACGAACGTCCTGCTCGGCGGCGCCGGCAACGACACGTTCTTGCAGAGCGCCAACGCGCGCACGGAGACGCTCAACGGCGGCGACGGCGTCGACGTCGTCGACTACGGGTTCCGTAGCGCCGGCGTCCGGGTGTCCGTCGGCATCAACGCCGGCGTCGGCACCGTGGCCATCGGCGCCGCGGGCACGGGCTACACCGCGGGCGACACTTTGACGATCGCGGGCGGGAAGCTCGGACCGGCGACCGTCACCGTCGACACCGTCGACAGCGGCGGAGAGGTGACCGCGGTCACCGTCGATTCGGGCGGCTCGGGCTACGCGACGGGCACTGGCGCCGCCACGACGGGCGGCACGGGTACGGGCGCCACGATCGACGTCACGGCCCTCGTGGCGGACGACGGCGCGCTCGGCGAGAAAGACGACGTGAAGTCGAACGTCGAGATCGTCAAGGGCGGCTCCGGCGACGACGTCCTCAACGCGTACGCCGTCGTGACGACCGACGTGGTCCTCATCGGCAACGCCGGCAACGACTCGCTGACCGGAGGCGGCGGCAACGACGACCTCTGCGGCGGCGCGGGCGACGACAAGTTCTTCGACAACCCCGGCAACAACAACATCGTGGGCGGCGCGGGCCTCGACACGATCGACTACAGCACCTCGACCGGTGTCGTCGCGTGCCTCAACGCGGCCGACGGGGCCTCGGGCAAGCCCTGCGCGACGCAGAACGGCGCGCCGAGTCAGAAGAACGTCGTCAACGCGGTGCTCGCGAAGGTCTGCCCGCGCGCGACGCTCACCGTCGACGTGGGAGGAACTCCGACGGCCGGCGTCGCCGTGCCGGCGACGATGCAGGGCGGCGCGATGGCCGTCGACGTCGAGAACCTGACGGGCCACCCGTCGTCGGCGAACGCGCTCTACTGCGGAACCCTCGCCTGCACGCTCTTCGGCGGCTCGGCGGCGGACATCCTCCACGGTGGACCCGGGACCGACATCCTCATCGGTGGCGGCGGCGCCGACACCGTGAAGACGAACGGCGGCACCGACCTCGTCGACCTGACCCACGGCGGAAGCACCGTTCTCCAGACCGTGGACTGCAACAACGACCAGGTCACGATCCTCAAGGCCGGCGCCGACACGACCGCGTACACGAACTGCGGCAGCGCCAACAAACCCTGACCTCGTCAGGGTGATCGGAGCAGCCGGGCTCGCGCCTCACGCGAGCCCGGCTGTCGTCTTTTGTGCTCGTGCGCGGTTCGTCATGACGTCTGCGTCAAAGCGATGGCGCCATGTCAAAGCGGTGACGGTGAAGCGCGACGAACGACGACGGCTCTGCGGTTTCGAGCGGAGCGGGCTCGATCCGACTCGCCGGTTCGCTTGTTGCACGCACTCGAGATCCAGGAGGTCTCTCGAATGCGCTTCGTCGATAGGGTTTGCGTGCGCGGGTCGATGTTGGCTCTGATCGCCGCTACGTGTGCACACTGCGGCGCCGTCAAGGGAGCGTCCGGCGGGAGCGGCGCGAGCGACATCGCCGACATCGACTTCGGCGACGCTGGCGACGACGGTATCGGTGCAGACTCGGGCAGCGCGCCACCCCCTTCTGGAAACGGTTCGAACGACGGCGGCGACGCGACTGTGTTCGCCGGCGGCGGCAAGGATCAATGTAGTCAGGCGACGCTCATTCCGCTCAGCGGCGCGAACCCGCGCGTCGATCTGCCGTCGACGACGGTGGGCGCGACGCACGACGTCGACGCCCCGTGCGCCGCGGAGCAAGGGCCCGACATCTTCTACCGATTCGCCGTCTCGAAGCGCGCGTTCATCTACGCCGACACGTTCGGCGCGACGTGGGACACCGTCCTCTTCCTCCTCTCGGACTCGTGCGTCCCGATCCCGACGACGATGTCCGGCGGCGCGACGTGCAGCGACGACGGTTGCGGGACGAAGCAATCGCAGCTCGTCGCGCTCGTCGAGCCCGGATACTACAAGCTCGGGCTCGCGGGGCGCGGATCGGCGACGGGCGCAGCGACGATCCACTTCGAGTGGGCGCTCGCGGGCAGCGGGAACGTGGCGCAGCTCCCCAAGATGAATAGCGTCCAGGTCGGCACGACGTTCGGCTCGGGCGGCAACATCGACGGGATCTCGGGAGACTGCCTCGCGGCGGCGGCCGAGAACAGCTACTGGTGGGCGCGCTGCCCGAGCGATCCGGCGCAGACGCTCAACGCGTCGACGTGCGCGGGTGGCACGACGTGGGAGAGCGTGCTCGAGACCCAGATCCCGAGATCGGCGCCCGCGAAGCCCTCGGCGTACACGTGCAACGTCAACGGCTGCGGACTGCAGTCGACGCTCACCACGAGCATCCCGGCGGGCGCGGGGCTCGGCGTCCTCTCGATCGACGGTCAAGGCGGCAACGACGTCGGTCCCTACACGATGACCGTCACGTACACGCCCTGATCGACGGGAGCGCGTGATGGTCCGCTGGCTTTCCCTTGGAGGTGCCGTCGCGATCCTCGCGTTCGCGACGCCTGCGTTCGCGCAGCGCCCGGCGCGCACCGCTTCGGCGGAGGCCTTCAGCTTCTGCCGCGAGCAGGAGAAGCTCGGCGAAGCGCGTGCGTGCTGGAGCGTGTGGCTCCAGAAGTACCGCGCGACGGGCACCGAAGCGGAGGCGGCGTACGCCCAGGCCTATCCCGCGACCCACGCGCGCCTCCGGCTCACCTCGACGCCGAGCGCCGCTCTCACGCTCGACGGGCGAGCGCTCGGCACGACGCCGAGAGAGTCCGTCGAGGTGACGCCAGGGGAGCATCGGATCACGTTCGTCTCCGAAGGTCGAAGCGAAGCGCGCACGATCACGGTCACGGCAGGCGAGGCCCGCGACGTCGACGTCAAGTTCGACGCGCCGAGCGCGGCCGCGCCACGGCCCGCTGGCGAGACCCCGCGGGCCGCTGCGAGCGACGAGGCGGTCGACTTCTGCGCGCTGCCCGCGAAGAGGGGCGCGAAGCGAGAGCGCGTCGTGCTCTTCGCTCCGTCGGGGACCGGTCAGGTGAACGACGACGGCGAGATACGCGGCGTCGACGGCGCGCGCCTCGTCGGTGAGGTGCTCCAAGCGCGCTTCGCGATGGATCGCTTTCATAACGTGCTCGCGCCTATCTCGGGAAAACGAGGCTGGGCCGAGGAGGCGGCGCTCTCGGTTGCCGAGGTGCGAACGTTCACGAGAGACGCGCCAAACGAAGGACGCCCGGAGCAGGAGACACGGCAGCTCGCGCGCTCCCTCGAGTGCGCTGACTTCATCGTGGTTCCCTCGATCACGTCGCACCAAGCGAAGTGGAGCGCCCCGAAGACGACGATCGACGGCGAGAGGAAGCCCAAGGAGCTCTCGCTCGAGCTCGGCGGCGCGGTCGCGATCTTCCGTCGCGAGGGCGCGTGGTTCAAGCGCATCGCGCAGCTCTCGGCGATCGTCCCCGGGAAGTTCGAGCCGGCGCCCGGCGGGCCCGACGAGCGGCAAGGGGCGGTGTGCACGGAGGCGCGCGCGGGGGGCACGCCCGACGACGTGCGCGCCGCGCTCGCCGTGCAATGCGAGGTTCGCGCGCGCGCCTTCGATCTCGCGCGCGTGCTGCAGGAGGACGCGCGGAGGGTCGAAGGGTGGCATGTCTTCGGCGTCGTCGCTCGCGCGGAGTCGCCGGCGTCGATCACGCTCGGCCGCGACGAAGGCGTCAAGGTCGGCGACGCGTTCGAGGTGCGTGATGCGCGGAACGAGCGCATCGCCTTCTTCAAGGCGGTGAAGATCGGTCCCGGCGGAGCCGCGGGAGAGAACGAGCCGTCCGTCCTCGTGACGCGCGCGGGCGAAGCGCCGGAAGGAGCGCGCCTCGACGCGTATCGCCAGCTCGGTCTCGTGCTCGCGCCGTACGGCTCGTTCGGGCTGCTCACGTACAGCTACGGCTTGACGAGGGTCCGCAGCGGGAGCGTGTTCCAAGACTTCACGCTGCCCGACGTCGTCTTCGGAGGCGGCGCCACGATCGGCTACGACCTGAGCTCGCTCGTCGGCTGGACGGAGACGTACGCGCGCGTCGGCGTCGGCGTCCTCACCGGCCACGGGCTGAACACGTCGGCGACGCTCGTGCCGATCGATCTCTGGTTCGAGAAAGGCTTCTACCTGGCGCGCCGCCTCTCGCTGGCCGCGGCGGTCGGCGGAACCGTACAGCTCGCCTCGGTGAACATCCTCACGTCGATGCCTGCGTTCGAGGAGGAGCTCCACGTCGCGAGCACGATGATCGGTCCGGCCGCGCGCCTCGGGGTGGACGTGATGCTGCACCCTGATTGGAGCCTCAAGATCGAGGCGGCGGCGCGCGTGCCGCTGAACAGCGCCTCGTACACGGAGTCTGACGGCAAGACGATCCCGCCCGAGTGGCTCCGGCGCGACGATCACTTCGCGACGATCGCGGTCAACCTCGGGATCGCGAAAACGTTCTGACGGGAGCATCGCATGAAGATCAGCGTCCGTTCACTCCGCTTCCTTCTCGTCTTCGCTCCCGTCGTCGCGTGCACGACCGGTACGGACCTCGACGACGCGACGTCGTCTTCCGACGAACGCGCCCGCCTCGACCGCATCGCGTTGATGGCGCGCCAGCTCGCGGAGCAGGCCCGGCGGCAGCCGCAGAAGCCCGCGTCCGCGCTCGCCGAAGATCTCGAAAAGATCGCGAACGCGGCGGAGTCACCGTAGGCGCAAGCGACTCAGGCGCTCCGTCGAGACCACGCCTCGCGCGAGATCCCGTACTGCACGACGGGGACGCCGCTCTCTTGGCGCTCGAGCTCGCGCGTCATCCCGAGCTTCTCCATGACGTGCCACGACTTCGTGTTGGCCTTCTCCGCGTGGGCGATCACGCGCGGGTGTCGGAGCGCCTCGAAGGCGTGCGTGAGGATCACGCGGCTCATCTCGGTCGCGTAGCCCTTGCCCCACGCCGCGCGCCGCAGGCGGTAGCCGAGCTCCTGATCGTGCGGCGGCGCGCGATCGGGTCGATAGTGAAACCACCCGATGAAGGCGCCGGTGGCGATCTCGTGCGTGGCCCAGACGCCGCCGTCGACGAGCGTGTCGTAGTACCCGACGACGCGCGGAATGACCTCTTCGCGAATCCGCGCGAGCGTCGAGGGCACTCCGCCGACGTGCTTGACGACCTCCGGATCGGAGTCGAGCTCGACGAGCAGCTCGTCGTCTTCCACCGTAAACCGCCGCATGACGAGTCGCTCGCTCTTCAAGTGAACGACATGCGCAGCACTGAGGAGCGAGCCCGGAATCGCCATGCGGCGATGGTAGATTCAGAGCGCGAGGATGTCCTGGCTCACGCCCGCAGGCATCGCGGGGACGGTCTTGACGTTGCCGAAGCCGTCAGTGCGAGTCTGGGCATCCCTCGCGACCCCGCCGTTTCCGCGTGTGACGGAGCTCGTCGAGAGAAGCTTCGGCGCAGCGCCTTTGTACGCGATGCCCACCGAGGGCCCGGGAGCGCCGTTTCCGCTCACGCCCGCGGCGCCGCCGCGTCCGCCGGGCGCTCCGGCGACGATGGCGGGGATCCCCGCCGCGACGTTTCCTGGCGCGCCGCCGGCCGTAGGCACGCTCCCGAGAGCTCCGCGTCCACCGTGGCCGCCGCTGCTCGCGACGAGCGTGCTGTCGTCGATCACCACGGGGCTGTCGATGAGGAGTGCGGCGACGCTGGCGCCGCCGCCGGTGCCCGCCGTGCCCGCGAGGCCGGGGCAGCCGCCTGCGCCGCCGCCCGCGCCGCCGATGCCGCGCCACACGCCGTTGGTCGGAGTCGCGTTGGGGTCGCGCTGGGGGTTGGCGCCCCGTCCACCATATCCGCCCTTACCTGGCGCGCCGCTCGTCCCCGGGACCCCGTCTGCCGGCGTGTAGCCTTCGGCGGAGAAGACGCCGATCGTATTGGCGTTCGCGCCGTCGGTGCCGGCAGTGCCCGCGACGCCCTGCTTGACGACGCCGAGCTCGGGACCGTTGCTCACCTTGTCATCAAAGTAGCGGAACATGAACCGAAGCGCGCTGCCGTTGTAATACGGCTCGTGGAGGCCGCCCGAGCCGCCGTTGCCGCCCGCTTCGCCGTCGTGGCCGGCTTCTCCCATGCACGCCCCGACGCCGCCGGCACCGCCTTTCGGTTTGAGCCAGCCCAAGGAGACCGACGGGGTGCAGGTCTGGGCTACCCCGCCTTGCACGCACTCGGCCTCGGGAACGTAGGCTGCCCCTCGCACCGTTGCGCCGTTGCTGAGTTGGACGCCTTCGACCCCGTCCTCGCCGGAGGCCGCGTTGCCCGCCATGATCCTCGAGCGCGCGATCACGAGGCCGCTCGCGCGCTCGGCGACGAGGCCGATCGAGCTGCCCGACGACGCGGTGGCGTTCGGCGCGAGGAGCATGAGGCCTTCGATGCGCGTCGGCGACGTGATGTCGGTCGCGCGCATCGCGGGGCTCGACGGTGACTCGACGCGCGTGGCGTTCGTCGAGCTTTTCCAGGTCGGCGTCGAGCAGTCGAGGCTGCCGATGATGGAGATCGAGTCTTGGACGGTGATCGACTCGTGGTACGTCCCCGCGCAAACGTAGACACGCTTGCCGACGCGCTTCGCCTCCGCGATGCCTGCGCCGATCGTGGCGAACGGCTTGGGGCGGGCTCCGGTGTTGGCGTCGTTGCCGGTCTTGCTCACGAAGACCCCGAAGTCCTCGGTGAGCTCGCTATCGCTGGGCGTGCCGGAGACGGGCGGGGCCTTGGGGTTCTCGGCGTTCGGACCGCCCGGATCAGGGGTCTCGCCGGCCGCCTCGTGCGAGCTGCTGCAAGCAGTGACGGTGAGAGAAGCAAGCAGTAGCGCAGTGAAGAGATGGGTTCGCATGACGCCCCCTATCGGCCGCCGCGAACGAAAGGTTGCGTGCTTTTCGCGGCGGGCCTTGTCTAGGGCCGCGAGATACTTCAAACCGCATGCGGACGCCGGCCGCCCGACATGGCGCGAAAGCTGCTCCTCGTGCGGGCATGAAGCACGCGAACTACAGGATGCTCATGGCGTTCGGCGCTCTCGGGCTCGTCGCCTGCCAATCGCAGGCTCCGGCGACGTCGGCAACGACGCCTCGATCGGCGCAATGGTCGCCGGCGGTACGCGCTCCGATCCCGGGGCTCTCGATCGACGTGGGGCTGTCGTCGGTGGCGCTCGAGGTGCGTCAGCGCCGCGCGCTCGAGACCATCCATGCGCAGCTCGATGCGGCGACGGAGCCGGTGCGCAGGACCGAACGGCAGCTCATGGGGAGCCTCGCCGACGCTGCGGCGGCCAACAAAGTCGACGTCGAGGCGCTCCGCGCGCAGGTGCGCGCCATCATGACCGTGGCGGCGCAGAGCGGTCAGCGGGTCGAGCGCGCGCTCGACGAGCTGCATGCGATGCTCACGCCCGAGCAGCGCGCGCTCGTGCGCGGTCGCTACTCGCAGCGATGGGCGAGCGCGCCGACGACGGCGGAGTGGGCGCCGCGGCTCGGCAACGTGCTCGAACCGCTCGGCGCGAGCCGCGAGCAGATCGAGTCCGCCCGCGCCCGCCTCCAAGCGGCGCGCCCGGCGCCGCCGCTGACGGAAGAAGACCACGCGCATCATCGCGTGATGATGAACGCGTTCCACGGCGACACCTTCGACGCGCACGCGCTCGGTGTCGGAGACGCTTACGTTCGCGCGACGCTCGCGGCGGCGGAGCAGACGATCGCGGTCGTCGCCGCGGTGGTGCCCGATCTGACGACGGAGCAGCGCCTTCGGTTCGCGCAGATGCTGCGCGGCATGACGACGCGCAGCATGTAGGGGTCAGCTCGCCACGGGGAAGTCGGCGGCCTGAGACGTCGCCTCCCATCGGTCGATGTCGCGCCGAAGGTCGTCGAGCTTCTCGCGCGTGAAGCGGACGGAGTCCTTGCCCAGCAGGAGATGGAGCGGCGGCGAGTCCATCTCCGCGGTCGAGAGGATCGCCTCCGCCGCGCGCGCCGGATCGCCGGCCTGACGGCCGCTCGCGCTCCTCATCTCGTTCTGCGTCGGGCGCGTCGAGGTCGCGTAGTCGGCGATCTCGACGCGGCCGTTCTGCGCGGAGCGGCCCGCCCAGTCCGTGCGAAAGCCGCTCGGCTCGACGAGCATGACCTTGATCCCGAGCGGGGCGACCTCCTTCGCGAGCGCCTCCGAGAGGCCCTCGACCGCGAACTTCGACGCGTTGTAGTAGCCGAGGCTCGGGAAGCTCGTGAGGCCGCCCACGGACGACATGTTGATGATCATGCCGGCGCGGCGCTCACGCATGCCGGGCAGCACCGCGTGGATCATCCGCGCGAGCCCGAAGAAGTTGATCTCGAACATCTTGCGGACCTCTGCTTCTTCGCTCTCCTCGACGGCGGCGAAGTAGCCGATGCCCGCGTTGTTCACGAGGACGTCGACGCGGCCGAACGTCGCCTCGGCGCGCTTCACGACGCTCTCGACCTGGTCGGGCTTCGTGACGTCGAGCGGCAGCACGAGCGATCGATCGCGAACGGCGAGGTCTTGCACCTGCGCCGCATTGCGCGCCGTCACGACGACGCGGAGGCCTCGCGCGAGCGCGGCCTGGGCGAGCTGTCGCCCGAAGCCCGTCGAGCAACCCGTGATCAGCCAGACCCGATCCGTCTTCTCGTTCGTCTTCGTGTCCGTCTTCGCCTTCGACGTCGCCATGAGCTTTCTCCTTTCGACGATCCGCGGTCCACGATGGAGTCTGGTACGCGGGACGCGTCGTCGAAAGGAGAGACTCCGGCTGGGGTCAGCGCGACATGATGCCTTCGGCGACGCCCGCGGCCGACGCGAGGATCGTCTTGGCGTTGCCCATCAGGTCGACCGACGTGAGCTGCTCCACGCCGTTGCCGGGAAGGCCGGCCTTCGCCGTCGTCGCGCTCATGGTCGGTGCCGTCTCGGTGAAGGCGAGCCCATACGACGGACCGCCCGCGCCGCTCCCGCTCACGCCGGCCGCGCCGCCAGCGCCGCCGCCGTAGCCCCCGGTGCCGCCCTTGGCCGCGACATCGAGGCCGGGGCGTCCGCCCGGGGTGGGGGAGCTGCCGAAGGTGCCGCGTCCGCCGTCGCCGCCGTTCTTGGCGATGAGCTCCGAGCTTTCGACCGTGAGGGGAGCGCCGATGACGAGCACCGCGATGCTCGCGCCGCCTCCGCCGCCGGGCGTGCCCGCGAGGCCGGGGCATCCGCCTGCGCCGCCGCCTGCGCCGCTGTTTCCGTACCAACGCGTGATCGTTGCACCCTCCTCCAGGCGCGGAATTGGGTTCAGGGGTCGGACGCCGTTTCCGCCGAGACCTCCCTTGCCCGGCGCGCCGTCGGTGCCCGCGAGCCCGTTGACCGGTGAATAGCCTTCGGCCGATAGCGTCGACGCCGCCGCGGCGCTCGCGCCGTCGATGCCCTTGGCCGCCGCTCCGCCGGTCCGCGGCTGCGCTCCGGTGCTGGTCTGTCCGTTGTGCGAGACCCACACAGCGTTGACGGTGAAGTCGTAGAGGCCGCCCGTGCCACCGTAGCCGCCGCTTTCGCCGTTGTGACCGTCGGCGCCCGCGCACACGCTGGTGCCGCCCGGATTGACGTTGCGGGCGACGGTGGAACAGAAGTTCGCGGAACAAGCGGTGGTCTCGGCGGATCCGTTCGCGCCGTTGAGCGTGCCCGCCTGCATGAGCTGCACGGCGTCGACGCCGTCGGCGCCCTTCGCGCCGTTGCCCGACTGGACTCGCGATCCGACGAGCGTGATCCCCGGCGACCTGTTGGCCAAGAGGCCGATCGAGCTCGCGGACGGCGCGTCGGCGTCGGGCGCGATGATCTCGAGGCGCTCGAGGCGCGTGGGCGACGTGATGTCGTCGGCGCGGAGCGCGGGGCTCGCGGAAGCCTGGATGCGCGAGCGGCCCATACCCAGCTTCCAATCCGGGCGCGAGCAGTCGAGGCCGCCGATGATCGAGATCGAGTCGGCGACGGTGATCTGCTCGGCGAAGGTGCCGGCGCAAACGTAGACGCGCTTGCCGAGCTGCGTGGCGCGGGCGATGCCGGCGCCGATCGTCGCGAACGGGCTCTCGCGGTCTCCGGCGCCGTCGTCGCGACCGGCATTGCTCACGAACACGCCGAACGCCTCGGTGAGCTCGCTGTCGTTGGGGGTGCCCGTGACGGGGGCTGCCTTCGGCGCTTCGGTTGCGCCGCTCGGCGGCGCCTCGCCGGCCGTCCCCTCACCGTCGGTGCCCGAACTCGCGTCGTAGCCAGCGCAGCCGGTGGCAGCAAGAAGAAGCGCGAAAGAAGTGAGCGTGCGGATTTGCATGGTGCGCCCCCATCGGCTGCGCGCTGACGAAGTTGCGCGATTCTTTTCGACCCGCGGTCGATTTCCGAGAACCGCGCCGGCCGCGTCGAATTCGCGCAACTTTCGGCGGGCTCGCGCCGATGGGACGCGCATGACCATCGCACGCCCCCTCGGCGAAGGCGCCTTGTTCGCCAATCAATTCCGCATCTTGCGGACATTGGGCGAGGGCGGCATGGGCGTCGTCTACGTCGCCGAGCAGCTCGGGACGGGCAAGGCGCGCGCGCTCAAGACGATGCACGCGCAGCTCGTCGCGAACGCGGATCTGCGCGAGCGTTTCATGCAGGAGGCGCGCATCGGCGCGCGCATCGACAGCGAGCACATCGTCGACGTCGTCGCCGCGGGCATCGACGTCGCGACGGGCATGCCGTGGCTGGCGATGGAGCTCTTGACCGGAGAGACCGTCGCCGACGCAGCCGCCCGCGGCGCGTTCGACGTCGAGCGACGCTTCGCCGAGCACGCGCTCCTCCAGCTCGGCGACGCGCTCGCGTGCGCGCACGAGGCCGGCGTGGTGCATCGCGATCTGAAGCCCGAGAACCTCTTCCTCGCGCGCACGAAGCAGCGCGACGTGCCGTTCGTCTTGAAGGTGCTCGACTTCGGCATCGCGAAGCTCGTCATGCAGGGCACCGGCGTGACGGCGAGCGTGGGGACGCCGATGTGGATGGCGCCCGAGCAGACGGAGCTCGGCGCGCGGATCGCGCCGTCGACCGACGTCTGGGCGTTCGGCCTCATCGCGTTCTATCTCTTCAGCGGGCGGCCCTACTGGCGCCTCAGGATCGACGGCCACGAAGTGTCGGTGCCGATCCTCCTTCGTCAGATCTTGATCGACGATCTGCCGATCGCGAGCGAGCGCGCGCGCGCGCTCGGGTGCCACAAGTCGCTGCCGAACGGCTTCGACGCGTGGTTTCGCCGATGCGTCGCGCGCTCGCCGCACGATCGCTTCGCCAACGGCGGGCAGGCGCTCGCGGCGCTTCGCGCGCTGCTCGATCCGCCGGTGCCGCCGTTCGCGAGCACGGCGCCGGCGCTCCCGGCGCGGACGCTGCCGCTCGCCACGACGCCGTCGTGCGCGCCGATGCGTGCGCCGACGGACGCGGGGCTCGTGCGCTCCTCGTCCGTGCCGCCTCCGCCGCCGCGCGGGAGCGGCGCGGTCGCGGCCGTGCTCGGCGGCGTCGCGCTCGCCTCGCTCGTGGCGATCGGTGTCGTGGGATCATGCCGGCGCCCTGCGCGAACGGTCGCGACCGCGGGAACGGAGCGCGAGGCGTCGCGCGCGATCGTCGCGACGTCCGCGCCGATCGAGCCCGCCGAAGGACGCACGCTCGCGGCGGCGCCCGTCGAGCTGAGGTGGACGTCGGCGGATCCGAACGCCGAGCACGAGATCGAGATCGCGCGCGGCGCCGATCCGGCGACGACGGGCCAGTTCCCGCGCGGCGTCTCGTACGCGCTCTGGCCGTGGAGCGGCGCGGCGGCGCCGGGTGGGTATGCGTGGCGGGTGCGCGAGGGCGCGGGCGCGTGGAGCGAGTGGTCACGCTTCGCGTACTACCCGTCGGTGCTCGATCGCGTCGCCGACACGAAGAAGCTGCGCGTCGCGATGGAAACGACGTTCCACGAGCCCTTCGTCTACTACGACGTCGCCGCGCAGCGCGTCGTCGGCTTCGACGTCGAGCTCGCCGCGGCGCTCGCCGACAACCTCGGCGTGACGCTCGAGCGCGAGTCGCGCGAGTGGTCGCAGCTCTTCGACGACGTGCAGACTCGCCACGCCGACGTCGCCGTCTCCGCGGTCACGATCACGCCCGATCGCAGCCGCACGGTGACGTTCTCCGAGCCCTACGTGCAGACGGGCGTCGTCGTCACGACGCGCGCGTCGGTCGACCGCGTCGCGCCGCCGGGCGCGGGCAGGGTGCTCGCCGCGCAGCGCGCGACGACGGCGTCGACGACCGCCGCGAAGCTCTTCCCGAAGGCGACCCACCACGAGTACGACACCCTCGACGCCGCCTTCGCGGCGCTCGCGCGAGGCGAGGTCGACGGCCTGCTCTCGGACGAGATCGTGATCCGCTCTCGCCCGGAGGTGCGTGCCGGCGCGTATCGCGTCCACGGCCCTCGCCTGACGAAAGACGCGTACGGCGTCATGCTCCCTCTCGGCGACGAGCGCTTCCGCGTGCGCATCAACGCTGCGCTTCGCGATCTCGAGACGAGCGGCAAGCTCGCCGAAATGCGCGCCCGCTTCGGCCTCGATCGTTAGCGCGCGTACGAACGGAACGAGCTTCCGCTCGTCACGCGCCTTCCGGCTGCCGTCATCATGGCGCGAGCGCCTACTTGCTTTGGAACCACTTCTCGCTGGCGCCGTCCATGCCGGCGAGCTGTCCGCCGCCGCCCTTCGCTCCGACGGCGATCTGCGCTTCGGTTTCGGCGTCGAGCTCGGGCTTCGTGCCCCGATAGCTGACTCCGATCGAGCTTCCGCCCGCTCCGCCTCCGCCCGCGCCGCCGTTTCCGCCCGGCCCGCCCGCGCCGCCGTTGCATGCGTTGCCGCTTCCGTTACCGCGGAATCCGAAGATCGTCTGGCCGTCTTGCCCGGCGGCTCCCTTGCCGCCCGCGCCGCCACCCTTGGCGAGCAGCGTCGACGAGGTGATCTTGATTCTCGCGGCGTGAGCCGCCAGGGCGATGCTCGCGCCGCCGCCCTTGCCTGCGGCTCCGCCCGCTCCGCCGCAGCCTCCGGCGCCGCCGCTCCCGCCCGCGCCCATGATGCCGAATCCACCGCCACCGCCCTGACCCGGGCCCCCCTTGATGCCGTTCTCCCCTTGCTCGGGGGCCCAACCGCTCTCGAGAAGCGCGCCAACGCGCGCCGCGCCCGCTCCGCCGGTTCCGGTTGTCCCTGCCGTGCCCGTGACGTTGCCGCTGCAATCGGCGAGGAGGCCTCCGTTTGCGGGCCCGGGGGTTCCGGTGGCGCCGAAGTTTCCGATGTCGCCGCCTTTGCCGCCCTTCGTGACGCTGCCTCCTGGGCAGGTGTGGGGCTTCTCCGGTCCGCCGGTGGTGCCGTCGACGGCGTTGTTGCCGTTGAGATCGCTCTGTGTAGGAAAGTTCGTGAAGCCTTGCGTGACGCCGTCGTCTCCCTTTCCGCCGGTTCCCGCTTCGAGCTTCACGCTCTTGAACGTGACATCGCCGCCCTTCACGAAAGCAGCGACACTCGAGCCCGACGGGGCGTCCTTTGCGACGACGGCGAGACCCACGATCGCGAGCCCGCTCGCTCCATCGATGGTGAGCGGAGTCGCGCTGGCGCCCACGACGGGTTTCTCTGGTGACGCGCTCCACGCGCACGTGAGGCCGCCGAGGAGGCTGACGCCGCTGTGCGTCGCGCCCAGCGTCAGGTCTTCGGCGTACGTCCCCTCGCAGACGTAGATGCGTCGTTTCCCGGGCTCGATCTTTCCGAGCGCATGCCCGACGGTGTTGTAGGGTTTGCTGCGGCTTCCGTCGCCCGTCTGATCGTTGCCCGTCGACGCCGAGACGAAGAGCGCCGACGCTTCGTCGAGGCATTTCGGATCGGTCGGCGTCTCGACGCACGGATCGATCGGCGGCGCGCCGGTGTCTCTGTCCGGTCCGCCCTCGCCCCCATCAGGGCTCACGGGCGGACCGGCGCAGGAGTCGGCCTCGCAATCGGCAGCGCTGCTACAGGCGCTTCCGAACGCGCCCGCGGCGACGACGATGCCACCAATCCAGAACAACGATCGACGCATCGACTTCCCCCCAAGCAAAGTGTCCGATCAAGTCCCGCCGTCGTTCGCGAGGGAGGCGACGTCGACCTTTTCGGCCTTCACGCCGCTACGGCCGGAGTTCTGTTGCTTGCCGGTGCCTCCGAGCCCCGGATCTTGAAGTGCGAACGTGGAGCCGTCGGTCGTCGGCGCGGCGCCGCTGAAGAGAACGCCGACCGAGAGCCCGCCCGCGCCGCCGGCGCCGTCGCCGCCTTTGCCACCCTTGCCGCCGTCGCCGCCGTTGCAGCCGGTGCCGCTCGTCCTGGCGCCGCCAGGTCCACCGTCACCGCCATCACCGCCGTCTCCGCCGTCTCCGCCCTTGCCGCCAATGCCCGTGGCGAGCTCTCCGCTGATGCGAATCGGTGACTCGAGCGCGAGGACGGCGATGCTTGCGCCGCCGCCGATTCCGCCCTTTCCACCGAAACCGCCGCAGCCTCCGCAGCCTCCGCCGGAGCCACCTCCGGTTGCCTGCCCGCTGCCCCCGCCGCCGCCTTGCCCAGGAAGACCTGCGGTACCTTCGGTCCCAGCTTGCGGTTTCCACGTGTCGCCGTCGAACGCGCCGAGACTGGATGCGACGCCTCCGGTCGCTTGCACGCGGCTTGCGCCATTGTGCCCGGTTCCGTCGCCGAGTCCGCAGTTGGGTGCGGCTGCCGCGCCTCCTGCGCCATCGTCTGCGCCAGTCGGGGGAAGGGCCGGCGCTCCTGCCTGCCCGCCTGCGCCTCCTTGGGAGCCGCCGCCGCCGCCGCTGGTTATCAAGGTCGTTGCGTTCGGACACTTGCACGCCCGCGGGGCACCCGTCCCGGCTGTCGTGCCCGGGGTCCCGGTCGGATCAAAGGGCCCTGCGCCAGTCGTGTCGGTGTGGCTGACGGT
>JAHBWD010000066.1 GCA_019637175.1 Labilithrix sp.
ACGGAGATCGATCCCGCGAAGAAACCGCCGAAGCACGACACCATCGACACCGACGTCTTCAAGAAGTGAGAGCCACCATGCGTCAGCGACGTCTCCGCTTCACCCTCGCGGCCTTCGCCGTCCTCGCGCTCGCGCCGGCGTCTGCGCGCGCCGAAGACGAGGCCGTCGTCCGCTTCGAGCGCGGCGTGCAACTCTACGAGGCCGAGAACTTCGAGGCCGCGCTCATCGAGTTCGTCACCGCGTACAAGCTCTCGAAGAACTACAAGCTGCTCTACAACATCGGCATCTGCCAGATGGCGACGAGAGACTACGGCGCCGCCGCAGACTCGTTCCGCCAGTACCTGACCGAAGGCGGCGGCGAGATCGGCGAGGCGCGCCGCAAAGACGTCCAGGATCGTCTGGCGAAGCTCGGGCTCATGATCACGCGCGTCCGGATCACGTCGAACGCGCCCGCGGGCACGACGCTGCTCGTCGACGATCGCCCCGCGGGCACGCTCCCGCTCGGCGAGCCGCTCAGCGTGAAGACGGGCCGGCGCCAGTTCGCGGTCGTCGTCGCCGGGCGCACGTTCAGCCAGACGGCCGACGTGACCTCCGGCGACGTCGCGACGATCGATCTGCGCGTCGACGAGGCGCCGCCGCCCTCGCCGATCGCCGAGACGCCCGTCCGCGTCGAGCCGGACAGCCCGAGCTTTCCCTGGTTTCCCTGGGTCATGACCGGCGCGCTCGGCGCGGCCGCCACGATCACCGGCGTCATGGCCGTCGGCGCGCGCAACGACTTCGGCGCGAGCCGCGCGGAGCTCGGCGTCACCCCCGAGAGGCTCGACGACGAGCGCTCGCGCGCGCAGACGCTCGGCTACGTCACCGACGGCCTGCTCGTGGGCACCGCGATCATGGCCGGCCTCTCGACCTACTTCACGATTCGCTACGCGACCCGCTCGCAGTCCGGATCCTCCGGCGTGGTCGTCACTCCCGTCAGTTTCACTTTCTCCCGGAGCTTCTGATGGATAAGGCCAGAGCGATCGTCATCGCGGCCGTCACGCTCGTCGCGCTCGCGGCCAGCGGCTGCGTGAAAGACGATCCGATCGTGACGGGCAAGCGCGACGCCGCCGCGGCGCCGGTGGTGCGCCAGGCGGTGGTGCCGAAGAACGAAGACACCGCCGACGAAGACGCGCCCGACTGCCGTACGTGCGGCGACACGCTCGACACGACGAAGCCGCGCGGCACGCTGTGCCGGAAGAACCACGCGCGGCCTTCGGTCGTCATCCTCAACGAGCTCGTCGACTGCCTCTGCCTCGACAAGTGCATCGGCGAGTGCGCGAGCTACTGCTCCGGGGCGACACGCGAGGGCACGTGCCTCCCGTGCATCACGAACAACTGCGGCGATCTCCTGACCGAGTGCGGGCAGGACGTCGTGCCGGGCCAATAGGCGATCGAGGATGACCATGAAGACCTCCCGGAGCGTCGTCGTCTCGGCCCTCTTGACCCTCACCACCGCGATGGCGTGCAGCGTCGTCGTCGGCGAAGACCCGGTGCAGTGCAGCACCGACGCCGACTGCGCGCGGCGCGGTCCCGACTTCGAAGGCTCCGTGTGCGGCGCGAACGGCACGTGTCAGCCCGCGCCGGCGCCGCCTCCCGAGTGCACGAAGAGCTCCGAGTGCGCGGGCAGGGGCCCCGATCAGATCTGCAGCCCGCGTCTCCAGAAGTGCATGGCGGCGACGAGCGAAGACTGCACCGTCGCGTACGGCAACCCGAGCGAAGACGGCGCGGTGATCTTCGGCCTGCTCAGCGAGATCGGCCACGGCGACACGCTCTACTTCCGCCAGTCGCAGCACCTGCTCGGCGCGCAGCTCGCGTTCCGCGAGTTCTTCGACAGGAACGCCGTGAGGCTCCCGGGCAACCGCCCGGCGGCGCTCCTCTCGTGCAGCGAGTACCGGCCTCGACGCGCGGCCGCGCACCTCGCGAACGTGGGCGTGCGCGCGGTCATCGGCCCGGCGGAGGAGTCGCGGCAGCGGGCCGTGCTCGAGACGCTCGCCGAGGCGGGCGTCCCATCGTTCACGTCGTGGATGAACGGCAACCCGTCGGGGGTCGTCGCCGAGAGCGCGGGGCTCGCGTGGATCACGTCGTTCTTGAGGCCCGAGGTCGTCGATCCGCTCAACGCCGTCGTCGCCGAGCAGGAGGCGCGCATCAAGGCGACCGGCGTCACGAACGTGCGCGTCGCCGTCGTCATCAACACGCCGACCACCGCGTCGTACAACCCGTGGAGAGAGTACGGCGACTTGATGGACCAGCGCCTTCGCTTCAACGGCAAGACGGCCATCGAGAACGAGAAGGATCCGGGCTGCGGCAACTGCTACAAGCGCTTCGAAACGAGCCAGGCGCTGCCCGACGTCGTCGCCGCGCGCGCGAAGGCGATCGCCGACTTCGGGCCGCACATCGTGATCCCGTTCGCCGACATCGACTGGGGCGCGCAGCTCTTGCTCGCGATCGAGAACGAGTACCAGGGCAAGCCCCCCGCGGTGGCGCGGCCGGTCTACGTGCAGGCGTTCACGCAGAACGAAGATCAGGGATACAAGGCGCTCTCGTACGGCGATCCGGCGGTTCGGCAGCGCATCACCGGCGTGCGGCCCGTGCGCGACAACAGCTTCGAGCTGTTCCAGAACAAGTTCCGCGAGTCGTTCCGTCCGAAGAGCTTCCCCGATCGCCTCGGGCCGGTGCCCAACCGCGGCGCCGGCGGCGCGTTCGAGACGTCGCTGCTCGTCCTGTTCGCGGCCTACGCGGCGATGGTCGACGACCCGAGCATCGAGCCGAAGGATCTGATCGCAGCGCTCCAGGTCGTCGCCGATCCGACCGCGCCGAAGATCACGCTCAACGACATCCCCGTCGGCATCCAGCGGTTGAACGCGAAAGAGCGCATCAAGCTCAACGGCCTGTTCACGTTCTTCGATTTCGACTTCGCCTCGTCGACCGCGAAGCCGACGTGGGCGACGTGGTGCCTCTCGGAGGCCGGGCAGTACGTCTCGTCCGCGCGCATCTTCTCGAACGGGACCTTTGGGCCGGCCGAGCCCTGTCCTTGAGGCGCTCCCGATCCAGATCATAGGCCCAACTGGGCGAAACCACATTTGCCTACATTGGCACGCGCGGTGCAATCACGCGCTTCATGCGTCTCGCGTCCGCGTGCACCCTCGCGATCGCCCTCGCCGCCGCCGGATGCGCGAGCGAGGTGCCGGCCGACGACGAGAGCGAGAGCGCCGGCAGCGCGGCGTCTCGCTTCACCTGCAAGGAGACCGACGAGGGGCTCTTCTTCCACGGGATGCACGCGTACGGCCGGAGCCTCCGCACCGACGGCCTGTGCGTCCCGTCGCTCACGAACGGAGAGTTCTCCTCCGACGTCGCGTTCGTCAGCGCGCCCGCGTCGAAGGTCGTCGGCGGCTACAGCGCCGGCCGGATCCCGCTGCTCCGCCGCCTCGCGCGCGCGGGCGCCGACAGTCCCGAGCTCCGCGCCGTGCTGCTCGACGGATCGTGGGCCGACGGACCGCGCTTTCAGGGACGGACCGGTCCCGACATCGTCGCGTCGTGGCTCGAGGCCGACGAGCGCCGCAGGTTCGTGCTCGTCTACGCGCCGGCGAGCGCGGGCTGGAGAGAGTACGTCGAGCTGACGCGCAGGCCCGAGATCGCCTCGCGCGTCGACGTTTGCAAGCTGGCGGCCGGGCACTTCGAGCTGCCCGATCGCGCGACGAGCGAGCTCTTCCTCGATCCCGACGCGTGGGTCGAGACCCGCTGCGTCCGTCCCTGATCTCGAGGGGGCGGAAGCCCCCGAGAAACCTGTGCTAACTTGCCGGATCCCGGCGCGAAGGCGGCCGGGAACACCCGCTCGTCGGCCCTGGTTTTCCCCGTGGTTTGCCATCGGGGCCAGGCCTCACTAGCTTGGCGTCTCCTCGTCTGAAAGGACCGAACTCTTCCATGTTCACGTGGGCCCTCAAGAAGATCCTCGGAACGTCGCACGAGCGCGAGGTCAAGAAGCTCAAGCCGCTGGTCGAAGAGATCAACAAGCTCGAGCCGAAGATGGAGAAGCTCGAGGACCACGAGCTCAAGGCCAAGACCGCCGAGCTGAAGCAGAAGCTCGACAACGGCGCGACGCTCGACGACATCCTGGTCGAAGCCTTCGCCGTCTGCCGCGAGGCCGGCAAGCGCGCGCTGCGCATGCGCCACTACGACGTGCAGCTCGTCGGCGGCATGGTCCTCCACAAGGGCATGATCGCCGAGATGCGCACCGGCGAAGGCAAGACGCTCGTGGCGACGCTCGCGTGCTACCTGAACGCGCTCGAGGGCAAGGGCGTCCACGTCGTCACCGTCAACGACTACCTCGCGCGCCGCGACTCGGAGTGGATGGGTCGCCTCTACGGCTTCCTCGGCCTCACCACCGGCGTCGTCGTCAACCAGCAGGGCGACCGCGAGAAGCGCCAGGCCTACCGATCCGACATCACGTACGGCCAGAACAACGAGTTCGGCTTCGACTACCTCCGCGACAACATGAAGTTCAGCGCGCTCGACTACGCGCAGCGCGAGCTGAACTACGCCATCGTCGACGAGGTCGACTCGATCCTCATCGACGAGGCGCGCACGCCGCTCATCATCAGCGGCCAGGCGGAGACGTCGAGCCAGAAGTACAAGACGATCAACGAGTGCATCCCGCGCCTGAAGAAGGACGAGCACTACGTCGTCGACGAGAAGGCGCACTCGGTCTCGCTGACCGACGAGGGCGTCGAGATGGCCCAGAAGCTCATGGCCATCTCGAACCTCTACGACCCGGTCAACCTCGAGTCGCTCCACATCCTGAACCAGTGCCTCCGCGCGCACACGCTCTACAAGCGCGACGTGAACTATCTCGTCACCGACGAGGGCAAGGTCCTCATCATCGACGAGTTCACCGGGCGCGTTCTCCCCGGGCGCCGCTGGTCGGACGGTCTCCATCAGGCGGTCGAGGCCAAAGAGCTCGTGCCGATCCAGGAAGAGACGCGCACGATGGCGACGATCACGTTCCAGAACCTCTTCCGCATCTACAAGAAGCTCTCGGGCATGACCGGCACCGCCGACACCGAGGCCGAGGAGTTCCACAAGACGTACAAGCTGAACGTCGTGATGATCCCGACGAACAAGCCGATCAACCGCACCGACTACGAAGACCTCGTCTACAAGACCGAGCGCGAGAAGTTCACCGCCGTCGTCAACGAGATCCTCGACGCCCACGAGAAGGGGCGGCCCGTGCTCGTCGGCACGACGAGCGTCGAGAAGAGCACCGCGATCGCGAAGATCCTCAAGAAGAAGGGGATCGCGCACGCCGTCCTCAACGCCAAGCAGCACGAGAAAGAGGCGTACGTCGTCGCGCAGGCGGGGCGCAAAGGCGCCATCACCGTCTCGACCAACATGGCCGGTCGCGGCACCGACATCATCCTCGGCGGCAACCCCGAGATGCTCGCGAAGCTCGAGTTCAAGGAGCAGAACCGCGACGAGATTTCGGAGAAAGACGAGTTCGACGCGGTCGTCGCCAAGTACGAAGGCTCGTGCAAGAAGGAAGGCAACGAGGTCCGCGAGGCCGGCGGCCTGCACATCGTCGGCACCGAGCGCCACGAGTCGCGCCGCATCGACAACCAGCTCCGCGGCCGCGCCGGCCGCCAGGGCGACCCGGGCTCGAGCAAGTTCTTCCTCTCGCTGGAAGACGACCTGATGCGCATCTTCGCCGGCGACAAGGTCAAGTCGCTGATGGAGCGCATGGGCATGCCCGACGACGAGCCCATCGAGCACCCCTGGGTTTCGAAGAGCATCCAAGACGCGCAGCGCAAGGTCGAGGCGCGCAACTTCGACATCCGCAAGAACCTGCTCGAGTACGACGACGTCATGAACGAGCAGCGCAAGACGGTCTACAAGATCCGCCAGCAGCTCCTGCTCGGCATCTACACGCCCGAGATCCTCGACGACGACGGCAAGGCCACCGGCAAGCTCCGGAAGATCGAGCCGCTCGACCGCATCGCGGGCGACGTCAAGCAGCAGATCACCGACCTGATGCTCCACTACGGCACGCCGATGCCTCAGCCCGGCGAAGAGGTGAAGCGCCCGAAGAAGCTCGAAGAGGTCACCGAGATCTTCGACATGGATCAGGTCCGGAACGACATCTACCAGTTCTGGGGCTACCGCTTCGACTTCAAGGAGAGCGAGGGGAAGGCGCCGCAGAAGGTCTACGACCGCCTGATGGAGGAGATCCCGCTCAGCCTCACGATGCAGCGCGAGCGCTTGCTCGATCTCATCGATCAGATCGTGAGCGCGATCGTCGAGGAGAGCTGCCCGCAGAACAAGCCGCCGGAGGATTGGGACTGGAAGGGCATCCGCACGGCGTTCACCGAGCACTTCGAGATCAAGCCGCAGGAGTTCGAGCACCTCCACGACGCGTCCGATCTCGCGCACGCGCTCTACACGCAGGCGCTCGCGTCGCTCGAGGAGCGTGAGAAGGAGATGGGCACGGAGCTCTTGCTCCGCGTCTTCCGTCACTTCTACCTCGAAGACATCGACAAGCAGTGGGTCGAGCACCTCACGAACATGGAGCACCTCCGCGACGGCATCGGCCTCCGCGGCTACGGCCAGCGCGACCCGAAGCAGGAGTACAAGAAGGAGGGCTACGACATCTTCGTGACCATGACCGCCGCGGTCAGCTCGAACGTCGTCACGAAGGTGATGCGCGTTCGTCTCCAGAAGGAGAGCGAGATCGAGCGGCTCGAGCGCGAAGACTACGAGCGTCACCAGCGCGCGGCGCAGTCGATGCAGCTGCGTCACGGCGGCGAGCTGGCCGAGGGCGACGGCGAGCAGGCCGCGGCGCCTCCGCCGCGGCGTCAACGCGGACCTGAAGTCGCGCCGGTCAAGCGCGAGGCGCCGAAGATCGGGCGCAACGATCTCTGCCCCTGCGGCAGCGGGGAGAAGTTCAAGAAGTGCCACGGCGCCGCGCTCGAAGAAGAGGGCGGCGGCGACGCGCAGGCGTAGGCCGCTGGTGCGGGGCCTCGACCGCGCGCGGCTTGGCCCGCGCGACGGCTGCGCGCTAGGGTGAGCCCATGCGCTGGCTTGCGGTCTTGGGCGTCGCGTTCTTCATCGGCCTCGGGGCGTGCAAAGAAGAAGAGCAGCGGCCCGCGCCCGCCGAGTCCGGGGGAGGCGGGCCTTCGCCCGGGGGCGGCGGAGGATCGAGCCGTGAGGGCGGCGTCGACGACGGAGGCGCCGAGGGCGGCGACGGCGGCACCTGCAATGACGTCCTGCTCCCGTCGGCGGTCATCGACCGCATCGCGGTCAACGGCGATCCGCCGGTCGCCACGGGCGGCGCCATCGCCGAGGGCACGTACGATCTCACGCAGCTCGACGTCTACGTCGGCATCGGCGGTCTCCCCGGCCCGACGGGCATCGCCGCGCAGTCGGCGATCGTGGTCACGGGCACGACGATCGACCAGGTGATCCGCTACTCCGGCAACGCGGCGCCGGAAGAGCTCCGCGTGACGTACGCCTACGCGACGAGCTCGGCCACGCTCTCGCTCACCGGCGTTTGCCCGCTCGGGGGCGCGGCGTCGCGGCAATACAGCTCGAACGGGTTCACCCTCGTCATCACCGATACGGCCTCGAAAGAGGTGTTCACGTTCACCAAGCGCTGACGTAGAATTCCGCGCGCCATGAGCATCGTTCGTTTCTTCGGTCGGGCCGCCGTCGTCTCCGTCCTCGCCGTCGCCGCTTGCACCGCCGGGTGCGACTCTGGCGAGCGCGCGAAGACCGCCAAGATCCCGCAGGGCCCGATGCCCGAGGGCGAGGAGTGGACCGGCGTCTACTTTCATCCGGTGTACGGCTACCTCCACATGATCGAAGAGGGGTCGAACATCGTCGGCCGGTGGAAGCGCGCCGATCAGAGCAAGTGGGGCGAGCTCAGCGGCACCCGCGCCGGCAACGTCCTCCACTACCAGTGGAAAGAGCACACGATCGGCATGGTCGGCGCGAGCGCGACGACGCACGGCAAGGGCTACTTCGTCTACAAGATGGACAAGGAGAACCGCCCGATCCTCGACGGCGAGTTCGGCCTCAACGGCGACGAGGTCGGCAGCGACTGGCACAGCGTCAAGCAGGCGCGCATGGCGCCGGATCTCAAGTCGATCGGCGGCGACTCCGAAGGCGTTCAGCCCGGATCGTTCTGAGGTCACGACCCACTTGCGCTGGCGCAAGTGGAGATCGTCAGCGTGCTGATGAAGCGGTGCTTGTGCTGTCGCAAGTAGGTGCGTGTGCTGGCGCAAGTAGGCGCCCTTGGATCGTTGGCGTGCTGATGAAGTGGTGCTGCTTGCGCTGGCGCAAGTGGAGATCGTCAGCGTGCTGATGAAGCGGTGATGAAGTGGTGCTTGCGCTGGCGCGCTGGCGCAAGTGGAGCTCGTCAGATCGTCAGCGTGCCGGCGACTCGTACGCGCAAGCGTGCCGACGACTCGTACGCGCAATCGTGCTGACGACTCGTGCGCGTTAGCCTGCTGACGACCCGCAAGCCCGCTGACGACTCTGCGAGCCTGCTGACGACTCCGCCCGAGCTCTACCTTCCGCGCTGGTTTTCGAGCCGTCCGCGCGGCCCACCAAGGAGAGGGCTGCGGCCTCCGGCGGCTGATGGTAAACCGGTCGTGCGATGACGACCTCCTTCCTCGCCCATCCCGACGTCTTCGTCCGCCGGCACATCGGTCCCGATCCCGCGGAGCAGAAGCAGATGCTCGCGGAGATGGGGCTCGCGTCCCTCGACGCGCTCGTCGCCGAGACGGTGCCGGCGTCGATCCGCATGCCTTCGCCGCTCGCGCTGCCGGCGGGCCTCTCCGAGGCGGCGCTCCTCGAGCGCGCGCGTGAGCTCGGCGCGCAGAACGAGGTGTGGCGATCGTATCTCGGCATGGGATACGCCGACTGCATCACGCCGCCGGTGATCTTGCGCAACGTGATCCAGAACCCCGGCTGGTACACGCAGTACACGCCGTACCAGGCCGAGATCGCGCAAGGCCGCCTCGAGGCGCTCCTCAACTTCCAGACGATGGTGATCGATCTGACCGGTCTGCCGATCGCCAACGCGTCGCTCCTCGACGAGGCGACCGCGGTGGCCGAAGCGATGAACCTCGCGCGCGAGTTCAAGGGCAGCGACACCGCGAAGACGTTCTTCGTCTCCGAGCAGTGCCACCCGCAGACGATCGACGTCGTGCGCACGCGCGCCGAGGCCGCTGCCGTGAACGTCGTCGTCGGCGATCACCGCACGGTCGATCTCGCCGCCATCGGCGCGTTCGGCGCGGTCGTGCAGTACCCGGCGACCGACGGCGAGGTCGTCGACTATCGAGCGTTCGGCGAGAGGGTCCACGCGGCCGACGCGATCTTCGTCGTCGCCGCCGACGTGCTCTCGCTCGCGCTGCTCGTCCCGCCCGGCGAATTCGGCGCCGACGTCGCCGTCGGCAGCACGCAGCGCTTCGGTGTGCCCCTCGGCTACGGCGGGCCGCACGCGGCGTACATGGCGACGAAGAGCGAGTTCGTCCGCAAGATCCCCGGGCGCATCATCGGCCTCAGCGAAGACGCGCACAAGAAGCCCGCGCTCCGCATGGCGCTCCAGACGCGCGAGCAGCACATCCGCCGCGAGCGCGCCACGAGCAACATCTGCACCGCGCAAGCCCTGCTCGCCGTCGTCGCGAGCATGTACGCCGTCTACCACGGGCCCGAGGGGATCAAGGGCATCGCCTCGCGCGTGCACGGAATGGCCTGCGCGCTGCGCGACGGCCTCGATCGCGCGGGCGTGAAGGTGGCGCACGAGAGCTTCTTCGACACCGTGCGCGTCGAGGGATCGGAGCGCGACGTCGCGACCTGGATCGCGAACGCGGAGAAGCGTCGCATCAACCTCCGTCGACTCTCGGCGACGAGCCTCTCGGTCGCGCTCGACGAGACGACGACGCTGCGCGATCTCGGCGATCTCGCCGACGTCTTCAGCGGCGGCAAGGAGGCGGATCTCGCGACGGTCGCCGAGGTGCCGCGGCGCGCGATCCCCAAGGAGCTCGCGCGTACGAGCGATTTTCTCACGCACGCCGTCTTCCGAACGCACCACTCCGAGACCGAGATGCTCCGCTACATGCGGCGGCTCGAGGGGCGAGATCTCTCGCTCACGCACTCGATGATCCCGCTCGGCTCGTGCACCATGAAGCTGAACGCGACCGCCGAGATGATGCCGATCACCGACGCGTCGTGGAATCGGATCCATCCCTTCGTGCCGCGATCGCAGGCGAAGGGCTACACGCAGATGTTCGGCGAGCTCGAGAAGGCGCTCTCGGAGATCACGGGCTTCCCCGCGATTTCGCTCCAGCCGAACGCGGGCGCCCAGGGCGAGTACGCGGGCCTCCTCGTCATCAAGAAGCACCACGAGACGCGCGGGCAAGCGCATCGCAACGTGTGCCTCATCCCCGCGTCGGCCCACGGCACGAACCCGGCGACGGCGGTGATGGCGGGCATGGACGTCGTCGTCGTGAAGACCGACGCGCAAGGCAACATCGACGTCTCCGATCTCGAAGAGAAGGCGAAGGCCCACGCGAGCAAGCTCGCCGCCCTGATGGTCACGTACCCGTCGACCCACGGCGTCTTCGAGGAGGCGATCAAGCGCGTCTGCGCGATCGTCCACGAGCACGGCGGCCAGGTGTACATGGACGGCGCGAACATGAACGCGCAAGTCGGCCTCTGCCGGCCGGGCGACATCGGCGCCGACGTCTGCCACCTGAACCTGCACAAGACGTTCTGCATTCCGCACGGCGGCGGCGGTCCCGGCATGGGGCCCATCGGCGTCGCGGCGCACCTCGCGCCGTTCTTGCCCGCCAAGCCCGTGGTCGAGCCGCGCGGCAAAGACGCGGTCGGCGCCGTGTCCGCGGCGCCGTGGGGATCGGCGAGCATCCTCCTCATCTCGTGGGCATACATCCAGATGATGGGCGGCGAGGGCCTCACGGAGGCGACGAAGGTCGCCATCCTCAACGCGAACTACGTCGCGCATCGCTTGGGCAAGGCCTTCCCCGTCGTGTACGTCGGCGACAAGGGCAAGGTCGCGCACGAATGCATCCTCGACGTGCGCCCCTTCAAGAAGACGGCGGGCATCGAGGTCGACGACGTCGCCAAGCGCCTCATCGACTACGGCTTCCACGCGCCGACGATGTCGTTCCCCATCGCGGGCACGCTCATGGTCGAGCCGACGGAGAGCGAGTCGCGCGCCGAGCTCGATCGCTTCTGCGACGCGATGATCGCGATCCGCGCGGAGATCGACGCGATCGCGGAAGGCCGTTGGCCCAAAGACGACAACCCGCTCAAGAACGCGCCCCACACGATCGAGGCCTGCGTCGCGACCGAGTGGAGCCACCCATACTCGCGCGAGATCGCCGCGTTCCCCGCGCCGTGGACGCGCGACCGCAAGTTCTGGCCCGCCGTCGGGCGCCTCAATAACGCGCTCGGCGATCGGAAGCTCATCTGCGCGTGCCCGCCGATCGAGGCCTACGCGGAAGCCTGAGCCTGCGTCAGGGCTCGCACTCGCCGGACGCGACCTTCGTGCAGCCCGACGAGATCGGGTTGAGGATGCACTTCTTCTGCTGCTCGGCGTCGGCGCAGCGGAAGCAGTCGCCCTGCATCTTGCAGAAGAACTTCGGCTCCTTTTTGTCGCCGCCCTTGTCGCAGGCGAGCGCGAGGGTGAGAGCGGCGGCGACGCACGCGCAGATCAGTCGCTTCATGGTCCTCATTTGTGCCGCGGGTCAGGCCGCGAGACAAGGGCTCACTTGCAGTGGCTCGGTTCCGCCCACTTGCAGCGTGACGACGTCGGATCCTTGCGGCAGTCGGCCTTGGCCTTCTCGTTCGGGCAGACGAAGCACTGATCGTTGACCTTGCACGTGATCTCGGGGCCGCGATTGCAGGCGGCGACCATCATCGCCGCGATCGACGCGACGATCGCCCTCATGCAGGGTCCAGATCGACGTCGCAGTTGATCGTGTCGCCGAGCTCCTCGAGCGATCGGCGCAGCGTCTTCACGTTCGTCGCGCTCGGGACGAGCATCAAGATCTCCATGGTGAAGACGGGCGTTCCCATGAAGGGCGCCGACTCGAGGCGCGTCTCGAGCTCCTCGACGTTGATGCCCTGCTCGCGGAGGAACGTCGTGACCTTGTGCACGATGCCCGGCTGATCCATCGAGTACGTCTTGAGTCGGAAGGGAACGCCCTGGCGGAGATCGGCCTTCGGCGCGGCGCTGAACTCGAACGACATCCCGATCTTGGGGCCGGCCTCGCGGAGGCGGCCCTTGAGCTTCTCGAGCGCCTCGGGCGTGCCTTCGACGAGCGACAAGAGCGCGAAGTGGCCGCGGAGGTTCACCATGCGCGAGTCGGCGAGGTTCGCGCCCGCCGCGTGGACGTGGCCGGTGAAGTCGGAGGCGATCCCCGGTCGATCGGGGCCGACGGCGGTGACGACGAGCTCTGCAGGTCGCGACATGAGGTGATGGTACACTCCTTTGCTCCGTGAGGAGCCGCACGTGAAGCCGCGAGCCAAGCGCGTCGTGATCTGCGTCCTCGCGACCGCGCTCGGCGCCGTGCCTGCGGCGTGCTCGTCGCTCGGCGAGCTCCCTCCGGGTGCGGCCGGCGATCCCTCGGCGACCACGTTCGGCGCCGACATCACGGTGCGCGTCATCGGTCGCGGGAGCGTCCAGATGATCCCCGAAGGGATCTCGTGTCCACCGACGTGCTTCGCGCGCGCGCTCTTCCCCGACGCGGGCGCCCCGGATGCAGAGGGCGGCGCGCCGCCCCTGACCCAGGGCTTCTCCCTCGAAGCGCGCGCGTCCGATCGCGCGCGCTTCGTCGGATGGCGCTTCGAGAAGGCGCCCTTCGGCGCGCGCGTCCGAGGTCCCGCGGCGTGCAACCCCGTCATGCGCGACTCGATCATCCCGGAGTCGTTCTCGCCGGAGTCCTCCGTGGTCGTGCTCCCGTTCGGCGAGACGACGGGAACGCCGCCTCCCGGCCGTGAAGCGGAGTGCGCGCCCCACGCGACGGTGCCGCTCGCGTACGCGCTGACCGCGCGCTTCGAAGAGGAAGACAACGACGTTCTCTTCGAGACGCCGGCGCCCAGCGCGCGAGCACGTGAGATCGGTCTCATCGGGAACCGCCTCTACTGGCTCTTCGACGACGATCGCGGCAACAGCGGCATCGCGACCGGGCTCGTCAGCCAGCCCGGCTCCGCGAGCGTCCTCGTTCCCGCGACGCAGACGATTCTCCAGTTCGATGTAGGTCGATACGTCGTTTACACGACGTCCCCACCAGCGCCGTCGCCGCCGGCAGCAGCCTTGATGGTGATTCGCGAAACAGAGGCGCCACGCCAACTCATCTCGCTCAATTGCCTTGGCGTGGCTAGTGCAGAGAGCCGTGTCTACTGTCGCTGGCAGCCCGCAGGATGGACGACTACGTTGCTGTACTCTTGGGACGTGAACGCGGCCGCTCCTTCCAGCGGCCTCAGAAACGAGTACGAGCTGCCGATCGGTGGCGTCATCGCGGTCACGGCAAGTCCGGCAGCGCTCTACTCCGTCTCCGATACGGGGGCTCTTGGTACGGCGAGCATCCTCCGAGCATCGTTGCCGGGCACCGGCGGATTTCCCCAAGCGCCGATGATCGTGGCGAGCAACCAGTCACGGCCCCGAGGCTTGGCGATCGGTCGTTCATTCGTCTCCTGGGTCGATCACCCGGAGGGTCGCTCGATTGTCAGGAGTACTCTTGCGAACGCTGCGTCGGGTGCCCGCGTTTTCGAGCTTGTCTCTGATGGCGCTCACCTCTCGGCGCCGGACACCGATGATCAGACGTTGTGGGCGTCGCTGCGCACCGGCGCCGGACCAGGCCCAGCGTTCTCTGTCGTTCGCGTGGATGCGCTGCCTTCGGGGCAAGGGCATAGCGTCTACCGGAATGGACGCGTTGGCGTGGGCGGACTCGTTGCCGGAGCGACGCACGTGTACTGGACTCAGAGCGACGGTCGCGTCTACCGCGCTCGCAAGCGGTGAGGATCGGCGTGCCACAGATAGAACTTCATGACAGCGCTGCCATCACCGATGGGCACGGTCCACACCTCCCCGCCGTCACGTGACATGAAGACGCCCGTCGGTCCGCCGAGCAAGGATGCCCAGTCGGGGGGCTCCTCTCCGCCGACGGTCCTGAACTCGACCTCGATCTTGCACATCGCGGAGCGGCATGTGAGCGATCTGAGCGTCGTCGTCGCCGGCAGTTTCGCTCGCACACCCTCGAAGGCTTGAAGCAGCTCCTTATCCCGCGCCAGTGCGACACTCGTGGGCGGGTCATTGCTCTCGAATTCTGCCTCGAGCTGGGCGAGTCGTTGCTCCCGTCGCTTGGCTCCTGCCTCACGCAACTCTTCGAGCGTAGAGGCCCCTTTCCTCAGCACGGGCGGGGTCGCCTGCCCTGCTTGAGGATCGGTACCCGGATGGTCCTTCCCCGAGCGACAAGCCGGAGCCCACAAGGCGAGGAGCAGCGCGAACGCGGATCGGAAGACGCTGCAGTCATGTCGCGTCATCGTACTGGTACGCAACGCTCGAAATTTCCTGACCGGCGCTTGAGGTCCGAACGTAGATGTATGATGGACCGTCGGGCGGGAAAAACGGGTTGGCTAGCGTTTGCTCGACGGCGACGCCCGAACCGCAAATGAACACCGAAGGGGTGCCCACGAGTCCGCCGCCGAAGCGGTCGAACCCCCAGCGTGACACCGAGATGGGTGCTCCTACGTAGGCTGGGCAGCTGATGCTCGCTGATCCTGGAAATCCCACTTCAAGGGGGAACGGGAGGATCAAGCCGATGTTCGTGCCGTTAGTGCACGGGGCGACACCCGTATTCACGCGTCGAATGCCGGACCACGCTGTGTGTACGAAGCAGTCCAGGCCGAAGGCAGCCGGCGTCGTCGAGCTGCCTTCCTGCCAGGTATGCCAGCTGGCGCCGGCCGGGACCCGCGCGATCTTCAGATACGCGTGCGCGTTCTCGGCGTGCGCGAGGAGCACACCGACGGAGACGAGCAAACCAGCGGTACCCCTGAATGCACGAGTCATCGAGTGTGAGCGTAGCTCGCGGGCGGACGGCATTCCAAGTACGATCCCACCTCGCTTCTTTGCTGGCAATGATGCCGCGCCCCGCGAGAGTGTCGCCACGGGACGGGCGCGTCTATCGCGCGCGCGGGCGCTGAGGCTCAAGGCGTCGTGCCGCCGACGCCGGTGACGGGGTTCTTCTCGCGGCAGACGACGTGCTGCTTCGGCGAGAGGAAGCCGGCGTCGCCCACGAGGAGCAGGCTGCAGTCTTTGTCGGTCTCGCAGCCGACGTAGGTGCACTCGTTCTGGATGCACGCGAAGAACGAGAACGCCGTCGGGTTGTCGCACTCGAGATCGGTCTGACAGGGAACGATGCACCGCCCGGCCGTCCCGCAGCGCGCGTCGACCTTGCGCGTCGCGGCGACGCACTCGCGATCCGTCAGGCAGCCCGAAGGCAGGCACTTGCCGTCGACGCATCGATCGAAGCCGGCGCAGTCGCCGTCGGCGCTGCACGGCGGCGTGCACTTGCCGTTGACGCACGGCCGACCCGCGGGGCAGTCGTCTTCGAACGCGCACGCGACGCACGTGCCCCCGGCGCATCGCCGCCCGCCGCTGCTCCGCGTGCACTCGAAGTCGTCGGTGCATCGCGACTCGCATCGCCCGAACGAGCAGACGCGCTCGCCGCGCTCGCATCCGCAGAGGCGATCGTAGGCGTCGCAGGCGTCGCGCGCGCCCGCGTCGGTCTGACACAGCGCGAAGAGCTCGGCGCAGCGCTCCTTCGGCGTCTCGCAGCAGTCCGCGCCGAGGCTGCACTCGACGATCGCGCACTCCTTGCCCGTGGGCTCGATCCGAAACACGCCGGTGACGCAGAGCCCGCCGGCGCCGCCGGGCACGGGCATGCACGAGAGGCCGTCGGCGCAGTCGCTCGTGACCTGGCACGCTTCACCTCGCCGCGAGACGCGCGAAGGCGCTCGGTCGTCGTCGGAGCAGGCGTTGCTCGAGCCCAGCGCCACGAGCCCGACCACGAGAAGCAAGGCGGCGAGCACCCTTCGCACGCGCTGGAGCCTAACACGCGAAGGCCGCGCCGTACGCGGCGCGACGATGGAGCTAAGATGGTCGGCCTCGATGCCCGTCTCCAGCGCGCTCGCGAAAGATCCCGTCGTCACCGGGCCGCTCGGCGGTCTGGCGCTCTCGGGCGTGCGCGCGGCGTCGCCGATGATGATCGTCCGGGCGATCCGCTGGTATCGCGATCTCGCGCGGCTCGGCCTGCACGTGCCGTTCTTCATCGTGCACGACTTCGGGCTGCTCTACGGGGCGCCGAAGGAGCAGCTCGAGATCGGCGCGAGGCCCGGGCTCGAGCAGGTCATCGCGCGGGTGCCGCGCGCCGGCGATCTGCTCGCGACGTACCGCAGCGTCCTCGGCGAGGTCTCGCAGAGCGACGCCAGCTCTCGCGCGCGCAGCATGCGCCTCAACGACGATCTCATCGTCGTCGTCCTCGCGCGCGTCCTCGGCTCGCTCGTGCAGCGCTCGAACGTGAAGGCGCCCTATCCGGCGACGCTCCCGATCGATCCCGAGATGGTGCGCGATCTCGACGGGCAGCTCGCGACGCTCTTCGCCGCGGTGCCGCGCACCTTCGAGCTCGCGGCGCTCGACGCCCTCGCGCGCTCGCGGCTCCACGTCTTGACGCTCGCCGACGCGCTCGACCTCGACACCTTGCGCCTCCTCGGGATGCTCGGCCCCGAGTCGACCGCGGCGGGCGCGCTCGCGCACGTCGATCTGCTCGCCGCCGTCTCGAGCCCGGCGGCGAACGACATCGTGAACTTCTCGCTCGAGCTCTTGCCGAGCGTGCTCGAGACGCGCCGCGCGAAGGCCACCGGCACCCACGCCGTCCACGGCTACGCCGGCATCGGCAACAAGGGATCGCTCGACTCGCTCGTCCTCACCGAGCTCGCCTGGGACGAAGCCGAGTTCGCGCGCCGGATGATCGAGAACGAGATCTTGTATTATACACGCGAGCAGGCCCCCGACGAGGCGCGCCGCCTGCACTACCTCCTCATCGACGCGTCGGCGTCGATGCGCGGCGATCGCCAGGTGTTCGCGCGCGGCCTCTCGATCGCGCTCGGCAAGAAGCTCCAGCTCGCGGGCGAAGAAGTCTGGATGCGCTTCTTCGACTCGCGGCTCTACGACGTGCAGCGCTCGCGCCCCGGTCAGCTCCCCGCCGCGTACATCCTCGGCTTCAAGGGCGAGCGAGGGCGCAACCCCGCGCGCGTGTTCGCGCAGCTCGCGACCGAGCTCGCGCTCCTCCGCGCGCGCGATCAGCGCGATCCCGTCGTCCACCTCATCACGCACGCGGCGCTCCACGTGCCGCGGCAGCTCGTGCAGGAGGTCCGGCGGCAGGCGCACCTCTTCGGCGTGTTCATCCTCCCGAGCGGCGGCGAGCTCGATCTCGAGTACCTCGATCTGCTCGAGGGCCACGCGGTCGTCGACCACGCGACGCTCACCGAGAAGAACGCGCGCGCCGCGGCCGCGACGAAGATCGTCAACGAGGCGGCCGATCTCAACGAGCGCGTCCCCGCGTCGCTCGCGCCGCGGAGCCTCCGCCCCGCCGACGACGCGGTGCCGCCGTCGCTCCGCCCCTCGCGCACCTCGATCCCGCCGCCCGTCAGGTAGCGCGACGATGCAGGTAGTCGCTCAGCTCGCAGAGCGCATGGAGCTCGGCGAGCCGCCGCGCCGCTGCCCGGGCCAGCGGCTCCTTTCGGCGCTCGACGTCCCCTTCGCGGTCGAGGCGACCGCGAGCTTCCTCGGCGGTCTCGGCGACGTAGCTCGCACGGAGCTCGCCGAGGCGCATCGCGACGAGCGCAGGAGAGAGATCACGTGCCATCGCGGTGCTCCAGCTTCTCGATGTCGGCTTCGTCTTGCGGGCGGCCGGCGAGGCGCTTCATCGCGAGCAGCGCGGCGAGCGTGACGACGCGCAAGGTGCCCTCGGAGAGGTCGATCTCCAGCCGTTCGTCGAGGAGGCCGGCGAACGCGGCCTCGGCGACGAGTAGATCGATCATCAGGTGCTGTTGCCCTTCGAGCTTGCTGACGCGCTGCACGTGGCGCTCGCGCTCGGTTCCTGCATCGAAGATCATCGGCAGCGCGACGAAGACGTAGCCGAGCGGCCGGACCGCTTCGAGCACGCGCGGGACGTCTTCTCGACGTACGAGGAGGTCGATGTCCTTCGTGGTCCGCGTCGCGCCGTGGATCGTGACCGCTACCCCTCCGCAGACGGCGTAGTCGATGCTCGCGCTTCGCAGCGCGGCCGCGATGCGATGGAGCTCGTCGACGAGGTTCACGATCGGATCGTATCACCTCGGCGGAGGGGAGCCGCCCTATCGGCGGCTGCGCTTCTTGCCGCGGCTCCGCATGCCGTGGACGATCAGCGTCGGATCGCGCGGCGGCGGCACGCTCGCGTCGAGCGCGGCGCGCACGCGCACGATGTCGGCGGCGTAGCGGCCGGCGAGCTTCTTCGAGGCGATGTTCGCCTCGATCGCGCCGCGGAGCTCGGGCATCTCGGTGTCCGACCACGCGACGAGCCGGTCGAAGACGGGGACGCCGAAGCGCGTCGCGAGGACGCCGGGCGCGAGCGAGAGCGCGTCGACGAGCGCCTTGTGACCCGGGTAGCGCGACGCCGATCGCGGCGCGTCGCGCGCGAGGCGATAGGCCTCGTCGAGACGCGCGACGACGAGCGCGGCGTCGTCGAGCGCCGGCAGCCACGCCGGGGACGCCATGGCGAGGAGGACGGCGGCGGCCTGGAAGAAGCCGTCCATCCAGCCCGCGACCTCGACGACGAGCGCGTCGCCCATCGCGCCGCCGATCTTGGCGAGCGCGAGGGGCACCGCCTCGCGCACGCGGAAGCGCAGGTCTTCGGCCGCGTCGTGGAGGATCGGGAGGACCTTCTTGCGCAGGCTCGGCTCCGCCGCCGCGCGCCACCCGATCGCGAGCACGCCGCACACGGGGAGGAACTCACGCTCGCTCGCGCCGGGCGCGGCCTCGGGTGAGAGCTGCGCCATCGCGAAGGCGAGGCGGTCGGCGCGCGCGCCGTTCGCGACGCAGTCGTGCGCGACCTGCTGGGCGACGACGAGGTTCATCCTCGTGCCCGGCAGGCCCGAGACGATCCCGAGCTGCACGTAGAGGCGATCCGGCTTGCCCGCGAGGGCTTCCGCGAACGCGGTCGTGAGCGCCTGGCCTTTGAGTCCTTCGGTCATTCGCTCGCGCAGCATACTCGACGTATGCTCTTTGCGTGCGCCGCTCGCTCATCGCCCTCGCGGCCCTCGCGCTCTGCGCGTGCTCGTCCGATCCTTCCGAGCCGATCGATCGCATCTTCGACGGCAAGTCGCTCGCCGGGCTCCGCGCGTTCGCGCAGCCGGGCGTCGATCCGAACAGCCTCTTTCGCGTCGAAAACGACGAGCTCGTCGTCGCCGGCGCGGCGAACGGCTATCTCGCGACGGAGCGCGAGCTCGGCGATCTGCGGATCGCGTTCGAGTGGAAGTGGGTGACGCCGGGCAACAGCGGCTTCTTCATCTCGATCTCGGGGCCCGACGCGATCTGGCCCCGCACCGTCGAGATGCAGCTCCTCGTCGATCGCGCGGGTGATCTGCTCGCCCTCGGCGGCTTTCCGATGCGCAAGGTCGACGACGCGGGCTTTCCGCCGCCCGGCAACGCGATCGTGTCGATCCCGCATCGCGAGGGGCGGGAGAAGCCCGTGGGCCAGTGGAACCAAGGCGAGATCGCGATGAAGAACGGCCGGGTCACGGTGAAGGTCAACGACGTCCTCGTCAACGAGGCGGTCGTCCCCGCCGGGGAGCGCGGCCGCGTCGCGTTCGAGGCCGAAGGCGGAGAAATCCGCTTCCGGAACGTCGTCGCCCATGCGGATTGAAAGTGCTAAGAACACATCGTCTGCGCCCGTAGCTCAGCTGGATAGAGCCCTCGCCTTCTAAGCGAGTCGTCGGTGGTTCGAGTCCACCCGGGCGCGCGAGCTCTCGTCACGCTCTTCTCTTTCGTCGCGCGCGCGCGTCGAGGTAGGCGTCGATCATCTCGGCGGTGCGTTCTTCGAATGTGCCTTCGAACGGCGGAGAGTCGTGGCGACCGAGCGCGCCCGAGAGCATCGGGGCGCCGAGGCGCCAGACGGTGGTGATCGCCATCGACGCGACGATGCAGAACTCGAGATCTTCGCGGGAGGCGGTCGGCGAGCTCTTCTCGAGCGCGTCGGCGAGGAGCTTCAGGCCCTGGAGGCGATGCACGAAGAAGCTCCCGTGCTTGGCGCGCCCGCCCATCATCGCCCAGATCATGAGGCGCGTCGTGACCGGATCCGCGGCGTTCATCCCGATCGTGCGCCGATACGCGGCGAGCAGATCCTTCGTCGACGGTGGACGCTCCGACGTGAACGCGGGCGCGAGCTCGACGATGAGCGCGTCGCGGAGGCGTACGATCCGCCGCTCGAGGGCGGCCTCGACGAGGCCGTCGTAGGTCTTGAAGTAGTGCGTCACGAGCGCGTGGCTCACGCCGGCCTCGCGCGCGATCTCCTTGAGGCCGACGACGTCGGGCAGGTGCTCGGCGAAGACGCGATCGGCCGCGTCGAGGATGTGGGTCCGCGCCTCCTCCGGCGTGCGGCGGATCCGCGGCTTCTTGGCCAAGCGCGCAGCTCTTTTCATTGTCACGCTTGACAATAACGGCTTCGGTCCTATTGTCAACGATGACAATAAGGAGCCGCCATGAACGTGTCCCTGACCGCCCCCGCGTTCCCGATCCCTCCGTTCACCGAGCGCCTTCGCGTCGCGCTTCGCGCGCTCGCCTCGCTGGCCCGCGACCCGGGCCGGCTCGACCAGGTCCTCGTCTTCGCGCAAGCCGTGAACATCGGTGCGCTCGCGCGGAACATCACGCGGATCGAGGCGTTGCCCGAGGGCAAGGCGCTCTTCGCCGCGCGGCCGCGCATCGACCGCACGCGTGTCGACTTCGACGCCCTCGAGCGTCTCCCCGACGGGACGCTCGGCCGCGAGTACGTCCGCTTCTTGAACGACAACGGGATCACCCCCGACGTCTTCGAGGAGCTCCCCGACGTCGGCGACGCGCGCGCGGCGTACGTGATCCTCCGCATGCGTCAGACGCACGATCTCTGGCACGTGCTCACGGGCTACACGCCGGACGTGCGCGGCGAGATCCTGCTCCAGGCCTTCACCTTCGCGCAGATCGGCGTCCCCAGCGCCTTCCTGATCGCCGCGTTCGGGAGCCTCCGCTGGACGTGGGGCTGGCGAGGCCAGGTCGCGGCGCTCCGCACCGCGTACGCGCGCGGCAGGCGCGCTTCGTTCCTCGCGACCTTCCGCTGGGAAGACCACTGGCACGTCCCCGTCGACGATCTTCGCGCGACCCTCGACTGTCCGCTTCCCGCATGACGGCCTCGCAGATCAGAGCGTTCGCAAGTAGGCGGCGAGCGCCTTGCGGTCGTCGGAGGAGAGAGAGGAGCCGCCGCCCATGCGCGGCGAACGCGCGAGCAGATCGTCGAGGTCGCGGAAGCGTCCGTCGTGGAAGAAGGTGGAGCGCGCGCCCGCCCCGGCGAGCGAAGGCGTGACGAAGCTGCCGCCGGAGCCGACGTCGTGCTTCTCGCGATCGGAGTAGGCCGCGCCCTCGATGTGGCACGTGTTGCAAGCGGCGCGGTCGGAGCGGAAGATCGCCGCGCCGCGCTCGGCGAGCGCGTCGTCTTTCGCGAGCATCGCCTGCGCTTCGGCCGGGATCGGCTTCATCGAGCGAAGGTACGCCATGAGCACGGAGAATTCGCCGTCCGGAAGCCCGCGGCCGCCGAGGCGCTTGATCGTCTCCTTCACGTGCCCCTCGAGCGAATCGTGCTCGCCGCCCCAGCCGATCGGCCCCTTTCGCGCGACGTTGCCCGCGAGCGTCAGCGAGTGGCGCGCCCCGAGCGGTCCGTTCCAGACGAGGCCGTCGTCGCGACCGTCGGGATGACACGACGCGCAGGCGACGCCCGTGCGTGAAATGTTGCGATCTCCCGTGCGATGGAAGATCTCACGGCCGGCGAGCTCGCGCTCGTCGGCCGGGCGCGCGCGGGGAACCTCCTGCTGCGCGAGCGGCTCGACGATGCGCACCGGTCGCACGGGAGCCACCTCTTCGGTCGCGATGGCGGCGTCGCGCGAGAGGTCGATCGCCGTGAGCGCGCGCGCGATCGGCGACCAGACGATCGCGCGGCTCGTCGCCGGGAGCCGAGCGATCGCCGACGGCCCGCGCGCGACGGGCCAGCGCCCGATCACCTCGGGCCACCCGCTCGAGACGTCGAGCTCGACCACCTCGCTCTGCCCCTCGCACGCCACGACGAGCCCGTTCGCCGTCGCGATCGCCGCGCGCGGGAGAAGACAATCGCGCACGAGGCCGGGCGTCGCGTTGCGGCTCTCGACGCGACCGAGCGGAAGCTTCGCGCCGGCTTCGACGGCCCGCACGTCGAGCGCGCTGAGCCCGAGCCCAACGAAGCCTTCGCCGTCTTTGAAGGCGAAGTCGTCGAAGGGCGCCATCGGCTTCATCGGAAACATGCTCGAGCCGAAGCCGTCGCTCGAGCCGAAGCCGCTGCTCGAGCCGTAGCCGCCGGCGACCGGGCTCGCGCCCTCGGTCGCGTTCTGGACCAGCGGAGCGAGGATTCGCTCGCCCTCCTCGGACTTGGGGCTTCGCGATCGGACGAGCGCGTACGCGTGGCGCGCCGCGCGCGCAGGCTCGCCGCCGAAGCCGCTCTTCGTCATGAAGCCGTTGCCGAGCCCGAGGGGCGCTCGCTCGATCGACTCGGCGCCCTTCATCGGTACGACGGAGAGGTGCGCCTCGGCCGCGTGAGAGACATAGGCGTTCGCGCCGTCGCTCGCGACGATCACCGCGCGCGGCTCGCGACCGACGTCGCGTGACCATTGCTTCGCGAGCGAGCTCGCGTCGTAGGCGTCGAGCCGATGCGACGCGCCCGTCGTGACGACGAGCACCGCCTCGTCGGCGGTGAGCGCCATCGCGAGCGGCTCGGTCGACGTCTTCGCGCGCTTCTTCTCGCGGAGCGCGCCGTCGGCCGACGCGATCTCGAACGCGACGAGCTCGCTCGACTCGGGGAGCGTCGCGTACATCGTCCCATCGGCGGCGATCAAGAGATCGCGCGGCGCGCTCGGCAGGTCGGTCTGTGCGAGGGGCTCGAGCGTGCGCGCGTCGAACGCGCGGATGGCGCGATCGTCGGCGTCGGTGGCGAACGCGACGGGGCGCTCGGCCACCTTCACGATCGCGACGGCGCTGCTCTCTCGCACACGGTGCGCGGTCTCGACCTCGACGACGAGAGGGGAAGGAGCGGTCGCGGCCGATGGCGCGCTCGGCGCCGGAGCCTCGCGTCCACGACGCCCACATCCGGAACACACCGCCAGAAACGCAAAGAGAAAGGCATGACGAGGCCGCATGAACCCCCGTCGCGCGAGCGGCCGATTTCGTGACCGACGTGCTCAGCGACGGAGCAGATCTTCCCAGTGCGACGGCGGATCGGCCTTGGGCGCCGCCTCGGCGCGGGTCGCCTGGGAGATCGGCGCGAGCGACGCCTTGTAGAGCGGAGCGTTGGCCATCTCGAAGCCCGCGGCCATCGTCAAGCCGAGCTCGAGCTCGCCGAGGTTGGGCCAGCGCAGATCGGGCGTGCGCAAGAGCGCGGCGTGCACGGCGCGCGCGATGTCAGGCGGCACCCACGGCGCCGCCTGCTGCACCGCGGGCACCGACGCCTGCCCGACGAGGAACGCCATGAACGATCCCGATCGGGAGAACGCCGGCGCGCCGGTGAGCGCGTGGAAGAGGACCATCCCGAGCGAGTAGACGTCGGTGCGCGCGTCGACGCGCTTCGCGTCTTGCGCTTGCTCCGGCGACATGTAGTGGGGCGTGCCGAGGAGCGCGCCCGACGTCGTCAGCGAGTCGATGCCTGCGTCTTGCACCTTCGCGAGACCGAAGTCGGAGACCTTCACCACGACGAGCCCGTCTTCTTCTTCCAGAAAGAGGTTCGAGGGCTTGATGTCGCGATGGATGATGCCGCCGCGTGGCCGGCGGCGACGCCGCGGCAGGCCTGGAGCACGAGGGGCACCGCGACGCTCGGCTCGAGGACCTTCACGCGCGCGAGGAGCTGCGCGAGATCTTCGCCGCGCATGCGCGGCATCACGAGGTACGGCGCGCCCGTCGCCTCGTCGACGCCGTGATCGAGGAGCGTGAGCAGGTTCTTGTGGCGGAGCCGCGCGCACGTGTCGATCTCCCGATCGAAGCGCGCGCGCGTCTCCGCGGCCGCCGCCGGCGCGCCGGGCCCCACCAGCAGCGTCTTGACCGCGACCAGCTGACCTTGCTCGTTCGTCGCCTCGAAGACGGCGCCCATGCCGCCGGCGCCGAGCTTCGCGCCGAGCACGTAGCGTCCTCCGAGGACGGTGCCCGGAGGAATCGAAGGAGGCGAAGGCCGAGCCATGCTCGGGGAGCATCGTAGCAAGCTAATCTCGTGACGGATGACGGACTTCGACTTCGACTTCGTGATCGTCGGATCGGGATTCGGCGGGAGCGTCTCCGCGCTTCGCCTGACCGAGAAGGGCTATCGCGTCTGCGTCCTCGAGATGGGCAAGCGGTGGAAGCGCGAAGACTTCCCCAAGTCGAACTGGAACCTCCGCAAGTACTTCTGGCGGCCGGGCCTCGGCATGTACGGCATCCTCCAGATGACGCTGGTGAAGGACGCGTTCTTCCTCCACGGCGCGGGCGTCGGCGGCGGCAGCCTCGTCTACGCGAACACGCTCCTCGTGCCGCCTCCTCGAGCGTTCGACGACGCGCGCTGGATCGGCCTCGACTGGAAGGCCGCGCTCGAGCCTCACTACACGACCGCGAAGCGCATGCTCGGCGCGGTGCCGAGCGAGGTCATCGTCGAGACCGATCGCATGCTCGAGGAGATCGCCACCGAGATGGGGCGCGGCGACACGTTCCATCGCGCGACCGTCGGCGTGTACTTCGGCGAGCCGGGAAAGACCGTGCCCGATCCGTTCTTCGGCGGCGAGGGTCCTTCGCGCACCGGCTGCATCCTCTGCGGCGGGTGCATGGTCGGGTGCCGCCACGGCGCGAAGAACACGCTCGAAGAGAACTACTTGTACCTCGCGGAGAAGAAGGGCCTCACGATCGTCGCCGAGTCGCGCGTGGTCGACGTCGCGCCGCTCGAAGGCGGAGGCTACGAGCTCACGGTCGAGCGATCGACCGGCTTCTTCCATCCGCGGCGCAAGGTGCGCGCGCGCGGCGTGGTCGTCTCCGCGGGATCGTACGGCACCGTCGAGCTGCTCATGCGCTGCAAGGAGCGGGGCAGCCTCGCCAAGCTCTCCGGTCGGCTCGGCCACTACCTCCGCACGAACAGCGAGGCGATCCTCACGGTGCGATCGCCGAAGAAGGAGGTCGACTACTCCAAGGGGATCGCGATCACGAGCGGCGTCTACGTCGACGACAAGACGCACATCGAGGTCGTTCGCTATCCGTCGGGCTCCGACGCGATGGCGCCGCTCGTGACGGTGCTCGTCGGCGGCGGCGGGAAGATCCCGCGATGGCTCCGCTGGATCGGCACGGTGATCCGCCACCCGATCCAGTTCTTTCGCACGCTCGTGCCGTTCGGCTGGGCGAGGCGCACGGCGATCCTCCTCGTGATGCAGCCGGTCGACAATCACCTCCGCTATGCGCTTCGCCGGCCGTGGTACTGGCCGTTCTCGAAGAAGCTCGACTCCGATCGCGGCGACGGTCCGCCGGTGCCCGTCTACATTCCCGTCGCGAACCTCGTCGCCAAGAAGATGGCCGCCAAGATGGGCGGCGGCATTCCGCAGTCGGGCACGATCGAGGTGATGCTCGACAAGGCCTCGACCGCGCACATCCTCGGCGGCTGCCCGATCGGCGCGAGCGCGGACGACGGCGTCGTCGACACGAAGAGCCGCGCGTTCGGCTACGACGATCTCTACGTCGTCGACGGGTCGATCATTCCGGCCAACCTCGGCGTGAACCCGAGCCTCACGATCACGGCGATGGCGGAGCACGCGATGAGCATGGTCCCCGAGCGGGCCGCGCGTTCGACCGGCGCTTGGCGCGCGTGATGGATCGGTCATCCCGCGGATCCGGATACTAGAGGAGGGGCCCAACGAGGGCTCGCTAACGATTTCAGCGGGTTACGCCGAAAGCGGACGGTGAGCCCACACGGTCCGACCTTTGCTGAGGTGTAGGTCGGGAGCGGGGGAACCTTTCTCGGAGGTCCTCGTGGGAAACGTCCATTTCAAGCTCCTCGCCGTCGCTTCCGTCACGCTGCTCACGATCGCCGGTTGCGCGGCGGAGACAGCCGACGGCGACGACGAGGAGGTCGGCAGCGCCGAAGGCGCGGCGACGAGCAGCGTGTCGCTCAAGTACGAAGGCACCTGCGAGTTCCTCCGCAACTGCTCGACCTACTCGCGCGGCCTGCCCGCCGGTCAGGTGACGTGGGGCTGCACCGGCCGCGGCGCGTGCGACGACAACGCGCTCTGGGTCGCGGGCCCGACGCGATCGTACTGCGGCAAGACGGTCAAGATCTGCAACGGCTCGCGCTGCACCAACGCGCTCGTCAAGGACGTCAGCGTCTCGCGTGACTGGGAAGCGAGCAACGGCGTCATGAAGGCCCTCTCGCTCCCCTACGGCCTCACCGGTCGATGCAGCGGCTACGGCGGAGGCCGCGTCACCGTCTCGACGAACGCGAGCGGTTCTTCTTCGAGCGGATCGTCGAGCTCCGGATCGACGCAGCCGCGCCGCGACGGCGAAGACGGCTCGTGCTGGTCGAGCACGCTCTCGCAGACCGTCTCCGAGCTCGCCTGCGTCCAGTCGCGATCGAACGGCGTCTGGTACCAGTGCAAGGACGGCGACTGGTACCGCGGCGTGAGCGGCGGCGACGGCCCTTACGGCGACTGCGCCTCGCAGCACCGCCTCTGACGCTGGCCCTCCCCGTTCGGCCGCAACGGGGATAGAGTTCTCGGCGCGATGATCACGTTCAGCAGCGACCCGCAGCGCGCCGAGCACCAGATGCACGCGGTGATCTTCTACCTCGTGACGTTCGGCTATATCGACGGCGACTTCGACGCGAACGAGAAGGGCTTCGTTCGCGACACCATCCGCAAGATGATCGAGCAGCGCGCGCTCGACGCGATGCCCGACGCGGCGCCCGAGGTGCGCGACGACGTCGTCACGAAGTACACGCGGCACTTCCACGAGGTGTTCGAAGGCATCGACCAGAACGTCAAGGATCTGTTCACCGAGAGCGTCTCCACCAACGAAGATCCCAAGGCGTTCGTGCACGCGCGCCTCAAGGTCCGCTGCTTCGAGATCTTCCAGAGCTTCGATCGCGCGGGCCAAGAGCAGCTCATGTCGCTCATCGACACGTTGCTCCTCGCCGACGGCGTCGCGCACCCCGCCGAGGTGCAGTTCCGCGGCGAGCTCTCGCAGTTCCTGGAGAACGACTTCGGCATCGAGCTCGAGGAAGACGACTCGCAGGCGAAGAGCGTCGTCGTCGAGCGCCCGCGCCCCTCGATGCCGAGCACGATCGATCACGCGTTCTTCAAGCCCTTCGAGTTCCACTTCTCGAGCGACCCCGACACGATCGCGCGGCAGATCGCGGCCGATCGGGCGCTCATCGATCGCGCGCTCGCCACCCTCGAGGCTCAGCGGCGCGCCGGCGCCGGCAAGCTCGTCGGCAAGAAGAGCGTCGCCGATCTCGCGGGCACCGAGGCCTTCCTCGACGGGCACGTCTATGTGCGCATGCCCAAGCCGGGCGCGGGCTACGAGCTCACCGTCCTCGGCGACCTGCACGGCTGCTACAGCATCCTCAAGGCGACGGTGCTCCAGTCGAAGTTCTTCGAGCGCGTCGACGCCTACCGGAAAGATCCGTCGCTGCCTTACCCCGTGCTCGTGCTGCTCGGCGACTACATCGACCGCGGGCTCTTCAGCCTCAACGGCGTGCTCCGCACCGCGCTCCAGCTCTTCGTGACCGCGCCCGAGCACGTCGTGATGCTGCGCGGAAATCACGAGTACTACGTCGAGGTGAACGGGAACATGTACGGCGGGGTGAAGCCGGCGGAGGCGATCAACACGCTCAAGCCGATCCTCCCCATCGAGGTGTTCCGTCACTACCGCACGCTCTTCGAGGAGATGCCCAACATCTTCCTCTTCGATCGGTTCCTCTTCGTGCACGGAGGGATCCCGAAGGATCGCTTGATCAAGGAGCGGTGGAAGGATCTCTCGTCGCTCCAGGATCCCGACATCCGCTTCCAGATGATGTGGAGCGATCCTTCTTCGGCCGACGTCATCCCGGCCGATCTCCAAGATCAGGCGTCGCGCTTCGCGTTCGGGCGGATGCAGTTCCGCGCGTTCATGCAGCGCATCGGCGCGCACACGATGGTCCGCGGGCACGAGAAGGTGCTGAGCGGCTTCGAAACGACGTACGCCGACGACGATCACGCGCGCGTGCTCACGCTCTTCTCCGCCGGCGGTAGAGACAACGGCGATCTGCCCGCCGAGAGCGCCTATCGCGACGTGACGCCGATGGCGCTCACCATCACGAACGATCCCTCGGGCGCGGGCTCGAAGGTCACGCCGTGGTCACCCGACTGGTCGAGCTACAACGATCCCGCGCGCAACGCGTTCTTCAAGGTCGCGCCCGAGATCCCGCACCGCGCGTGACGCTCAACGGAGCTCGAGCTCGATCGGCTCGCCCTTCGGCGCGCCGGCCTCGAGAAGGATCACCTTCACGCGCGTCGTGCGATCGGGCAGCGGGATCTTGATCGTGGTCGCGCCGGGGCGCGCGGGGAGGAGCACGTTCGCGCGGTTGTAGATCTGCCCGGTGATCGACGGCGTGATCGCCGCGCGCCAGGGCCAGGCGACCCCCGTGTCGTTGGGGATCGGCTCGACGCCGACGACCCACGCGCCGGCGAGCGGCGCGTAGCCGCGAGGCGATGTCTCGGGGTAGGGCGCGAGCTTCTCGAAGGTGGAGCCCGCGGCGTAGCCCGCGGCTTCGGGGCCTACGACCGGGGGCTGCGTCGCGACGCCGTGAGGCACGTCGAGCTTCACCTCGACGACGCGGCCGCGCCACTTCTTCTGGCTCCCGCGCTTGACCGACGCGATCTCCGGGGGCGCGCTGGCGGGGAGGGGGCGGCCGTGCGCGTCGAGGTGGAGCGCGCCGCCCTTCTTGTCGCATGCGCTCTCGCCGGGCGCCGAGAGCGTGCTGCACGCGCCGCAGTTGCAGCCGTCGCACACGGGCAGCTCCGCGTCGGCGCCGACGAGGCCGCGCTCGGATCGAAGCCACTGCTCGACGGTGATCTCGTCGGGCTTTCCGACGCCGCTCGCGGCGAGCATTTTCACGAAGCGCGCCGCGGCTTCCTTGCCGACGTAGCGGATGTGCCAGTGCTCGAAGCGGTATCCGGTCTTCGGGTTGATGTTGATGGGGATGTCCCATCGCACGACGCAGCTCTGCTTCGGGTGTCGATCGTCGGGGTGGATCGGATAGGGCATCACGAAGCCGAAGTCGGTCGCGTGCTCCTGGAGGAACCTGCCCGCTTGCGTGCAGCCGAAGCCTTCGCGGAAGACGCCGCGTTCGCTCGCGGCCCACTCCTCGGTGAACAGATCGACGGTGGTGCCGAGCTGGTGCTGGCTGTGGCCAGGCAGCGCAGACTGCTCGGTGGCCTCGCAGAACCCGCCCTTGCTCGCCCACCGGAGGAACGTCCCGCACTGCGTGCCGAACGAGCGGAACGCCGACTCGACCTTCCCCGGGAAGCCCTTCTTCTTCATCTCGCCGAGCAGATCGCTCAGCGCGCCCGCGGCTTCCTTGCGGAGGCAGTGGGTCTTGTCGCACTCGCTCGCGCTCGCCGCCGCGCCCGTTCGCAGCTCGACGAGATCGCTCGGCGCCCAGTCGGGCGCGAGCTGCCCTTGCGGCGATCGATTCACGATCGCGAGCAGATCGTCGCCCGACACGAACGACGTGCGAAGGTCCTTCTCCGCGAGGTGCTTGCCCGCGACCGCGCTGCAGTACGTCTTCGGCGCGGTGCGCGCGGTGCCGAACGGATCGGCGACCGCGGGCTGAGGCGGCGCGGCGCCGGCGTCGATGACCGCCGCGCTCGTCTCGACGGCGCCCGCTTCCACGATGGTCACGCTCGCGTCTGCCTCCGCGGGCGCGCTCGAGCCGCCGCGCGAGCACGCCGAAGCGATCATCATCGCGAGCAGGCTCGCCGAGATCAGCGCGGTTCGTGCGGCCACGGACACCTCATATCACGCTTCGCGCGGATCCTCGGCCCGGCGCCCGCCGCTCCGGCGCCGCCCTTCGGGCCGAGGCGGCAGCTCGCGGCGATCGTCCGCGCTCCGGCGCTCGGTGCCCGAGCGCCGCTCGAGCTTCGCCGGCGCCTTCTTCACCTTCTGCCGGGGCATCCCTTGGGCATCGCCCAACGAACGAGCGAGGGCCAACTTCTCGGCGAACCGCGCGGCGCTCAGCGGCGCGTCATGCGGCGCATGCCGAGGTAGCCGACGATCGCGACGAGGATCTGCGCGCTCGCGGCCTCGCTCGGGGCCGCCGCCGCGGCTGAGCACCCTTGCTCACCGCAGAGGCGCTCCGAGCGCTCCGACCACCACGGATCGATGGCGGCGAGCCGCGCCTTGCAGTCGGCGCTGTTCGAGCGCAGCGCTTCGGTCAGGTCAGTCTTCGACACGGCGTGGTCGCCGGCGAGCTGGTCGTCGCGGATCTCGAAGCCGGGCAGGGTGGCGGCGGAGACGCCGTCTCGTGCGACTGCGCTGCTGCTTTCGGGCGCGTAGAGGGGCACGAGGCGCTTCGTTCCGGTCGGGTGAACGCCCGACGTCGTGAGGTTGGTTCCCACTGCGATCGTCCCGACGTCGCCGTAGACGGCGTCGACGCGCGTCGCCGAGCTCTGGGAGCTCCGATCGGACCCGAGCACCGTGACCTCGAGGACTCCACTCGCGCGCGGCGCAGAAGCCCCCTCGCTGCTGCAAATGCTCGCGGCGTTCACGTCACAATAGGAAGGTTGGATCCGCGCCGCCTCCTCCACGCTCGAGCCGGCAGCTTCGAGCCACGCGAGCAGCTCGGGCTCGTCGGCGAGCTCGCGCACGAAAGCGTTGTTGCGCTCGCTTGCGATGCGCGCGACGAGCGCGGTCGCGCCACCCACCTCGAGCAGGTGCGCGACGGCGCAGCGAGTGCCGTCGTCGTCGACGAAGTAGGGCATCATCCGATCACGGAAGTCGCGGTTCTTGGGGAAGACCCCGCGCCGTCGATAGGCGCGGAGCTCGTCGAGCAACAGGCCGCGAACGATTCGTCTGGTGCGATCGAGTCCGCGGACGGATCGAGCCCGCGCCGCCAATTCAGCGCGCGCGATGTGCGCGGCGACACGTGACTCTTCCCGTCGGACACGCTCGGCGTCGGTCGCGATCGTCATGACGCGCCGCGAGCAATCTGCGTGCCCCGCACAAATCATCGCGGAAATGAGCCCGATGCACGCTTTGGGCATGGCGCTCCCGTCATGGCCGAGAGTGCACCGATCCCTACATCTCGGATCAGGGCGAAGGTGGAGGCGTCGTCATCCATCGCCGATCCAGATCGTCTCCCCCGTGCGCGTGATCGCGCGATCGACGCGGGAGAAGAGCGCGGCACGTGCCGTGCTGTTCGAGGACGCATGCGGCTCGCCAGCCTCTTCGGAACGCTCCTCCTCTTCGTCCTTCCTACGTCGGCCGGTTGCTCCAGCGCACCGGACGCGATTCCTCCGTCGAGAGCCGTCGCCGGCGACGATGACGACGAGGCCGAAGCGCGCGGCGACGGACGGACGCCGCCCGGCCAGCCGGATGATCCGCAGACGCCAGCGCCCGCCGGCGCCACGAAGATCGGCAGCGCGCTCATCGTCGATCTCGGCGCGGTGAGCGCGGGCAAGAGCGTGACGCTCGACGTGCCGTCGAACGCGCTCGGGTTCAACGTCGTCGTCGAGGGCGGGAGCGTGGGCATCGCGCGCATCACGAGCCCGAGCGGCGCCGTGGTGCACGACGCGCACATGCCGAAGAACGGCAGCTTCCCGACCTCCGAGTCGATCGACGGGGCCGCGTCCGCGTCCGTCCCGCAGAGCGACGTCACGGGCGCGCTCCCGATCGCGCCGGGGAAGTGGACGATCGCGTTCGCAGGAAGCGGCGCGGGGAAGGCGACCGCGCGCGTGCAGACGACGAGCGACGGCAAGTTCCACGGCGGCGCGCTCGATCTCGTGATCCACGTTCCCGTGGGCCTCCGCATGTCTTCGCCGTCGCCGTCGCACGTCGTCGATCCCGCGAAGGCGTCGACCGATCGCGACATCGTCGCGCGCGTCGATCGCTTCTTCGTCGCGCTCGATCGCGCGTTCGGCATCGGTCGCGGCGCGGTCTCGTTCAAGGCCGCGCCGGCGGCGCTCGTCCGCATCGCGACCGATGCGGCCATCACCCAGGCGGCGTCGGTCGCGAAGGACGCGCCGGACGCGCAGGCGCTCCACATCGTGCTCACCAACGCGATCGGCGAAGGCGAGGGCGATCTGCTGGGGCTCTCGCCCGGCATCCCCGGCGCCGCGATCCGGCCCGGCACGTCGATGTCGGCGCTGATGGTCGCGCACTACGACGACACGAACGTGGAGAGCGAGGCGCTCACCTGGCTCCACGAGATGGGACACTTCGTCGGGCTCCAGCACACGACCGAGTACGACGGCTCGGCGTTCGATCCGCTCTCGGACACGCCGAAGTGCACCGGCGGCACGCGGAACCCAACCCGCTGCCCCGACAACGGAAATCTCATGTTCACCGGCTCGTTCCCGGCGGCGCCGATCCTCTCCGCCGCGCAGAAGGCCGTGCTCCGCGGATCGCCGATCTACCGCGCGTACGCCGATGACGCGGCGAAGGCCGCCGCCGCGCCGACGGCCGCGGCGAGCGCCGAGCTCGCAGAGCTCGCGGAGCTCGCGACAGCGCCGCTCGCGCATCGCCACCGCTGCAGCGGGCGATGGACGCGATAGACGCGCACCTCAGTCGCACGCCTCCGCGGGCAGCTCGCCGCAAACGTGGACGGTCACGCCCCGGCACTGCTGCGTGACGCAGAGCGTGCCCGGCGAGCACTCCGCGTCCTTCTTGCAGAGCTGGTACGCCGAGAAGCAGCTCGTCTGACACGCCGTGTTCTGCACGAAGCGCGTGGGCAGCGCCGCCGAGATCCCCGAGCAGCACACCGAGCCCGAGGGACAGTCGTCGGCCTCGTCGCACTTCTGGCGGAAGCCGTCGCACGACGACACCGAGTCGAAGACGCATCGCGCGGTGCCGCCGGTGAAGTCGACGCAGCAGTAATTGTCGGCGATGGGGCAGCTCCGATCGCCGCACTGCACGCGGCCGGGATCGGAGACCGCCGCGCCGCCTTCGGCGCCCGCGTCGCGCGAGTCGACGCCGCCTTCGGGGATCTCGGGGACCGAGCCGTCTTGGCCGTTGGCCGACACGGTCGAGCTGCTCGAGCACGCGGTGAGCGCTCCGAGCGCGGAGAGCAACGAGAGCAACGAGAGCAGGCCGAGGAGCGAACGCATCGCGCGGAGTGTACCCTCGCGGAGGTGGACGACCAACGAAGCCGCGTGAACGGATGGGCGACCCTCCTGGAAGGGTCTCCCATCCCGCTCGCGATGCTGCGGATGGTCGTGCCCCTCGTGATCGTGGTGTCGCCCGAGCTCGAGATCGCGCCTCGCCTCGCGGCTTCGCCCGAGCAGCTCGGGTACGTGCCCGAGGGCCTCGGCCTGCTCGCGCGCGCGCCGCTCACGTTCGAAACCGCGCGCGTCTTGCAGATCGTCGCGTACTCGTCGGCGGCGACCGCGGCGCTCGGCTTCTTCTCGCGCACGTCGATGCTCGTCTTGACGCTGAGCGCAGGCTGGCTCTTCTCGCTGAGCCAGCGGAGCGGCGCGGTGCTCCACGACATGCACCTCTTCTGGCTGACGGCGCTCCTCGCCGCGAGCCCGTGCGGCGACGCGTGGTCGCTCGATCGATGGGGCAGGGCGAGCCCGGGCCCCTCGCTTCGCTACGGCGTGCCGCTGGCGTTCGCACGCGTGCTCCTCGGGCTCGTCTACCTGTTCCCGGGGATCCACAAGCTCCGGGCCTCGGGCCTCGCGTGGATCTCCGCGGAGAACGTGACCGCGCACATGCACGCCAAGTGGTTGCAGTACGCAACCATTCCGCTCGTGCGCGTCGATCGCGCGCCCGCGCTCTGCACGCTCGGCGGTGCGTTCACGATCGCGTTCGAGCTCTCGTTCGTCGCGCTCGCGCTGGCTTCGCGGAAGACGCGTCTCGTCGCGATCGCCGCCGGCCTCGTCTTCCACTTCTCGACGCAGGCGCTCTTCTTCATTCCCTTCATGAGCCTGTGGGCCTGCTACGTCGTGTTGCTCGACGGCCGGTGGCTCGCGAAGAAGATCGACGGCAACGTCGCGCCTCCGATGAACGAGCCGATGATGAAGCGCACGATCGTCGTCGGCACGACGCTCGTCGTCCTCGCGCTCGCGCAGGGCGCGCGCGGCAAGACGCAGGCGTGGCCGTTCGCCTGTTACCCCACGTTCGAGCACTTGCAGGGCCCCACCATCCCGGACATCGCGATCGATTTCACGAAGACCGACGGAACGGTCGTGCGCCTCACCGGCCGCGAGCGTCGCGCGCGATCGCAGGCCGAGTGGGGCCGCGTCTTCCGCCTGTCGGGCGCGTACGGCGATCGCCCGCGCGACGATCTCCTCCGCGATCACGCCCGCGCGGTCGCCGCGAGCGCCGGCATCGCCGCGGCCGACGTCGCGTCGATGCGCGTCTACCGCGTGCAGGTGCGCACCGCGCCGGACGCGTGGTCGGAGACGCCGACGGGCGGCGTGCTCCTCGTCCGGGCCGAGTGATCTCGACCTCGTCGCGCGCGAAGCGCCTCCGGGTCGCATCGTGCAGGAACGCGAGGGCGGGGCTATACGCCGACTTCGAGGCGCACCTACGGCTCCGCGCGCTGCGCGACCGGACCCGCGATGTCAAAGCTCGATGAGACGCTCAGGGAAAATGAGGCGGGTGCTCGACCTGATCGCAGTTGAAGGTGAAGCCCTCGTAGTAGCCGAACCGGTCGGACGCGATCTTGTGGAGCGAGGCACGGCTCGCCGACCTCGCTTCGTCGGTCGGTGAGCCGTCGTAGCTCTTGCACTGGCTCGCTTCGGAAGCCGCCCACGCGCGAAACTCGTCGCGCGCGCGCTTGATCTCGTCGGTCTCGAGGGCGAGGCGATCGAGCGCCGCCGACTGCGCCTCGAGCGTCGCGGTCGCTTCGCTACGCTTCGCGCGCCCCGCCTCGGTCGACTCGAGAGGACAGCTCGTGGTTCGACCGACGCGGAGCACCGCGCGCAGCGCGCGACAGTCGTCGGCCTTCTTCTTCTCGGTGCAGCTCGCGAGCACCAAGGCGAGGAGGGCGAGCCCGATCGCATTCTTCATGTCGCTTTGCGGAACTCGTCGAGCTGCGCCGCGATCGGGATGCCGCGCGCTTCGAGCGGATCGATCACCTGCGCTTGGAGCGACTTCTCGGCGAGCGCGAGGTAGTCGTCGGTCTTCATCCAACCGAGGACGTCGCCGTCGTGCTTCGGGGCCCTTCGGTTGCGCCGCGTGTGATCCCACTGCTTGTAGAGGAAGCGGATCGCCAGATCGGCCGACGCGCCGAGCTTCGCCTTGTCTTCCTCCGACAGCCGCGGGCCCGCCCAGTCGAGGAACGTGAAGCCGAAGATGCCGTGAGCCGCTTCGTCTTTCACGATGCGCCCCATCACGGCGCGCGGCAGAGGGTGCGTCGAGACGTGCCAGGTCGCGCGCAGGAGCGGGATCGAGATCGCCTCGCCGACGCAGAAGAAGCGCACCGCGCACTCCGCCGCGCGCATGAGCGCGCTCGCGTGGGGATCCGGGTCGAGCACCATCGCCGAAGGATCGTGGATGATCTCGGTGCCGCCCCCGAGCTCCATCGCCATGCGCGCGCAGAGCTCGACGTGCACCATCTCGTCGAGCGGAAAGCGCGACGCCACGGCGACGAGATCCACCGGCGCGCGCGCTTCGATGAGCGCCCGCAAGGTGATCGCGCAGGCGACGCCGGTGCGATGCTCTTGATAGGCGGCGCCCGTCCACGCCGTCCGCGCGGCGATGAGATCGCTCTCTTCGGCGCCCGTGACCTTCATCGTGCCCCACGGCATCGCCTCGACCTCGGGGCGCAGCTTGCGAAAGCGTCGCTCGGTGGCGCCCCCGAGGATCTCCAGCTCGAACAGCTCGCCCGTCATGGCCGTGAGCGTATCAGCCGCCGTCGCCGCCGGCACCGCCGTCGCCGAGCCCGATGCACTGCGCCCTCACGGGGCCCTCGAAGACGTACTTCGAGCTCACGCACGCCTGCTCGGCGTTGGCGATCTCGACGTCGCCGCAGATCGTGCCGACGTTGTCGAACGCCGCCTTGCACGCGCTCTTGTTCGCCACGCTGAGGCACTGCGCGAACCTGCTGCCGTTGTCTTCGCAGTCGATGCACGCCTCGATACGGCAGTCGTACCAGTTCTGGTAGGCCTTGCCGCACGCGGCGTTGCCGGTGGCCACCGCGATGCACCCGCCGACGTTGATCAGCGAGAGCATGCCCGCGTTGTTCTCGACGAGCGGCGGCCACGTCACGCCCTCGGGACCGAAGATGCAAGAGCGACAGACCTCGCTCGCGATCGAAGCTTTCCACGCGCTCGGATCGCCGTTGGGGTTCATGTCGATGTGGGAGACGAGCGCCGCGAGATCGCCTTCGGTGCACGAGCCCGGCGCGACGGCAGGCGGTCTCCACGGCAGGACGTCGGCGTCGATGGGCCTCGTCGACGGGCACTCGTCGGGCGGCGCGGGGAGGTTGCCCGACGTCGGAGGCGGCGTCGCCGTGGGCGCGGGCAGGTTGCCTGACGTCGGCGGGTAGTTGTTCTTCGGATCGTCCGACCCGTCGGTCTTACCTCCGCACGCGGTTCCGCCGACGTAGTTGATGGTCGCGACGCCGACGGCGGCGACGAGGAGCTTGCGGGGAAGGAAGGAGGCTTTTGCAGGAGTCGGCGGCACACGTCACCTCGGCGTGTGGCTAGCAAGCTGCGATCCACTGCGGCGCGCCTGAAATCACGCGCGAAATCACGCCGTGCCCGGTTGAGCCACCCGGGGCGACCCGGACAGCCCGGTCATGCTCGTCAGTCTTTCGAAGCGCCTGCGTCGACGATCACGGGCGCGGGCAGGTTGCCCGACGTCGGCGGGACCTCCGCGGCGTCCGGCGGTCGCGGCGCCGGGAGGTTGCCCGAAGTCGGCGGAGGTTTGTTCTCGCACGCGACGACGTAGTTGAGGGTCGCGACGCCGATCGCCGCGACGAGGAGCTTCCTCGAGGTCCGTACGCTCTTCGGGCTCATCCCGCGAGCTTATCCCTTCACGCCGCCCGAAGTCAGCCCGCTCACGAGCTGCCGCTGCGCGACGTAGAAGAACGCCATGACGGGCACGCTCACGAGGATCGCGCCGGCGGCGAACGCTCCCCACTGCGCGTCGTACTCGCCGACGTAGCTCTGGAGAACGACGGGGAGCGTGAACGCGCTCTCTCTTCCGAGGAGCGTCGCCGCGAGGATGAACTCGTTCCACGCGCTCATGAACGCGTAGAGCGACGTCACGGCGATCGCCGGTCGCGCCGCGGGTAGCGCGACTTTGAGGAAGGCTTGCGTGCGCGTCGCGCCGTCGACCATCGCGGCCTCCTCGAGATCCACGGGGATGGCCATGAACGCGCCGCGAAGCTGGAAGATCGCGAAGGGCACCGCGGTGGCGGCGTACACGAGGACGAGGCCGCTCCGCGTGTCGAGCAGTCCGAGTGTGTCGAGGATCAAGTAGAGCGGCACTGCGCTCGCGACGGCGGGGAACATCTGCGTCATGAGGAGCGCGCGGACGCCGGTGCGCTTGCCGACGAACTCGTGGCGGGCGAGCGCGTACGCGGTCGGCGTCGCGATCGCCACCGCGACGCCCGCGGTCGCGAGCGAGACGACGACGGAGTTGACGACCTGCCGCGCGAAGAGCCACGCGCGCTCGCCGTCGCCGTAGCCGATGACGAGCCGGAAGTTGTCGAGGCTCACCTCGCGAGGGATCGGCAGCGCGCGAAGCTCCGGCGTGCTCTTCGAAGAGAGCGCGAGCGAGATCACCCAGAGCACCGGATAGAGCGCGTAGATCACCGCGGCCACGAGCAGGGCGTTGACGAGGGCGCGCTCGCCGAAGCCCGCGCGGTCGCGCGTGGAGAGGTCGGCGCTCATCGCGCTTCTCCCTTCTCGCCGCCGATCTTCCCGAGCGCGCGTGTCATGAGCGCGAGCAGGCCGAAGATGATGACGGCGTACGCGGCGGCGTATCCGAGCTGCGCGTTGCGCGCGAACGCCCAGCGGTACGCCTCGCTGACGAGGATGTCGGTGCGCCCGTCGGGCTCGCCCCCGGAGACGAGGTACACGACGTTGAACTGGTTGAAGGTCCAGATCGTCCCGAGCACGACGGCGGGCAGGAGCGTCGGCTTGAGCAGCGGCAGCGTGACGAGGCGGAACGCCTGCCATCGCGTCGCTCCGTCGACCTCGGCGGCCTCGATGACGTCTCTCGGGATCGAGGTGAGCGCCCCCATCACCACGACCATCATGAACGGGAAGCCGAGCCAGACGTTGGTGGCGACGTTCGCCGCGAACGCGGTGGAGAACTGCGCGAACCACGACACCGGCTCGGCGCCGACCGCGGAGAGGATCGCGTTCACCGCGCCGAACTGACGGTGGAACATGCCCTTCCAGGCGAGCGCGGTCACGTACGAGGGCACCGCCCAGGGGACGATCAGGAGAACCCTGTAGATCGCACGCAACCGAACGAAGGGCCGCGCGAGCGCGACCCCGAGGACGAGCCCGATGCCGACGTGGAGCGTGATGTTGAGGAGCGTCCAGGCCGCGGTGACGAGCAGCGTGAGGTAGAACGAGCCGAACGAGAGCCACTCGGAGAGCGGCTTGCCCCGCGCCGTCAGGATGTCGACGTAGTTCGCGAGGCCGACGAACTGCTGCGTCTCGCGCGCGCCGGCGAAGAACGACGTCGTCGCGCCGGCGAGCAGCGGGAACACGACGAGCACGAGGATCGTGATCGCCGAGTGCACGACGTACTTGTACGCGGGCATCGACGCCTTGAGCTCGCGGCGGAAGCCGGGCTCGCGCGTCCTTCGCACGGCGTAGAACGCGAGCACGAGCAGCACCGCTCCCGCCACGGCGACGAGCGGCGCGGGCGAAGGCGATGGCGGCGGCGGCCGCATGACGTCGACGTAGCGCGCGCGCGCTTCCTCGAGCGCGTTCTTCGCCGACGTCTCTCCGCGGATGATCTTTCGGAGCGCCTGCTCCGCGGGGACCCACGTCGCGCGCATCGCGAGCGACGTGGGCATCGGCACAGCGTCCTTCGTCGCGTCGTGGAACGCGTCGAGCGTGGAGGGCGGTCGATCGGCCGACCACGCGCTCGTCGTCGCGACGATCTGCTTGCCGACGTCGCGCCGGATCGCCGCCGACCGATCGCCGCCGAGGAAGCGCGCGAGCTCACGCGCCTCCGTTCGCTTCGCGCCTTGGGGCGTGAGGAAAGCGCCGTCGACGGTGAGGAACGGGCGCATCTTCCCCGCGCCTTCGACCGACGGCAGCGGCACGACCGCGTAGGAAACGTCGCGCGGCAGCTCGCCCGCGAGCCACGGCCCGCTGATCACCGCCGCGGCCTTGCCCGAGGCGAAGAGCTGCTTGACGAGATCGCCGCTCGCCTCCGCGGGAACCGCGCCCGAAGCGATGAGCTCCTTCGCTTTGTCGGCCGCGCGCTCCGCTTCGGGCCCGACCATCGCGAACGTCTCTCGCTCGGGAGAGAAGAGCTGCCCACCGAACGCGTGGAGCAGCGGCACGTGGATGTAAGCGCTCTGCGTCTCGTACGCGATCGGCCAGGCGCCGCCGGGCAGCGTTCCCTTCTTGCGCGTGAGCGCGTCGAGCGTGGCCGGAGGCTCGGGGAGGAGCTTCGGGTTGTAGTAGAGCGCGACGCACTTGCTCGCGAGCGGAACCGCGTAGCGCGTCTCGTGATCGGTGATCGCGAGCGTCGCTTCGCGCTCGTAGCGCGCGAGATCTTCGTCGGGGAACGCATCGCCCGCGGGCGCGACGAGGTGATTCGACAGGTAGCTCCCGAGCCGCTCGTGCGGGCTCACGAAGACGTCGGGCCCGTTGCCGCGCGGGATCGCCGCCTCGAGCTTCGCGGCGTAAGCGTCGTACGGCACCGCGAGGAGCGTGACCTTGACCCCGCGCTCGGCCTCGAACGCCGCGGCGACCGCCTCGAACGCCTTCTGCTCGTCGCCTCGCGCGGGATGCCACACGACGATCCCGCGCTCCGGCTCCGCGCAGCCGAGCGACGCGCCGCCGAGGAGCACGACGAGCAACGCCGCGAGCAGCCGGACGAGACGATGCATCATGCGCATCAGCGAGCGATGGTCACGCCCGTCGCGGGATCGAAGAGGTGGACGCGGCTCGCGGGGATCGCGAGGGGAATGACGCTCCCGGGGCGGACGCCGCGCGCGTCGTCGGCGTCGAGGCGCGCGACGACGGAGGGGCCGCTCGCGCGGAGCCAGCCGTGGGCGAACGCCTCCGAGCCGAGCGCCTCGACGATCTCGACCTTGAGCTCGGCGACGGTGGGCGCGCCGTTCTTGGCGAGGCCGAGATCGTGAGGGCGGATCCCGATCGTCACGCTCCGCCCTTCTTCGAGCGCGGCGCCGAAGCGCTCGTCGTCGACCGCGGCGCGCACGCCGCCGCCTTCCGCGTAGAACGAGCCCGCTTCCTTGACGATCGCGCCGTCGAGCATCGTCATCTTCGGAGAGCCGAGGAAGGTCGCGACGAACTTCGTGCGCGGGCGCTCGTAGATCTCGAGCGGCGGGCCCTTCTGCTCGACGAGGCCGCCGTTCAGGACCCAGAGCGTGTCGGCGAGCGTCATCGCCTCGACTTGATCGTGCGTGACGTAGAGGGTCGTCGCCTTCAACCGATCGTGGAGGCGGCGGATCTCGACGCGCACCTCCGCGCGGAGCGCGGCGTCGAGGTTCGAGAGCGGCTCGTCGAAGAGGAAGATGGTCGGGCGCCGCACGATCGCGCGGCCCATCGCGACGCGCTGGCGCTGCCCGCCGGAGAGCTGCTTGGGGAGACGATCGAGGAGCTTCTCGAGGCCGAGCATCGCGCTCGCGTCTTGCAGCCGCGCGTCGATCTCGGCGCGCGGCGTTCCCCGGAGCTCGAGGCCGAACTTCAGGTTGTCGCGGACGCTGAGGTGCGGGTAGAGCGCGTAGCTCTGGAACACCATCGCGACGTCACGATCGCGCGGGGCGAGGCGCGTGACGTCGCGATCGGCGAGCGTGATCGTTCCTTCGTCGGCCTCTTCGAGGCCGGCGACGAGGCGAAGGAGCGTCGATTTTCCGCAGCCGCTCGGGCCGACGAGGACGGCGAAGCTGCCCTCGGGGATCTCGAGATCGACGCCGCGAAGGATCGGCGTCGTGCCGAACGTCTTCTTGATGCCGCGCGCCGCACAGCGAACGCGCGCGGGGGCCTCCGCCGTGGGCAGCGGCGTGTCGGAGGCCTTGGCGTCGGGCGTGGAGCCGCGTCGCGTTTGTTGAGGGAGCGCTTCGGACATCGCGTCGTCGCATTCTAGCGGGCACCGGGGCCCGCCTTCGCGTTCACCCACTGCCCGTAACTCATTTTAGAGTGACGTTCGAGCGCTTTTCCTCGCCTGGCGGCGGGTATGTGCGACCCTGGAAGCTGTGCAGTGGCGACGGGGGGGCTTCCTGGGCGTCGTGGGGGCTGCGGCGGTCGCGGCGATCGCCTGCGGATCCGCGGGAGAATCGCCCGCCGAAGGCGATCCGGACGGGTCGACCGAGCCGGGCGACGCCGGCGGGCCGGGGCCCGGGGCCGACGGAGGCCGCGAAGGGGCGATCGGCCCCGAGGCGTCCGTCGACGCGTCCGTCGAGGCGTCCGTCGACGCGTCCGCGGAGGCCTCGGCCGACGCCGGCCTGACCTGCACCCGCGAGCTCGAAGCGCGACCGGCGCCGGCCTCGCTCTTCGACGTCTTCAAGACGGATCTGATGGGGCTCGTCGGTGCGGCGCGCGCCGCGCGCGTCGACAAGCTCGTCGCCGACGTCGCCGCGCAGGGAGGCACGCCGCTCGAGAACCCGACGACCGGCCGCGTGGTGTTCCTCGTGCGCGGCGCGCCGCCGGAAGGAACGTGGTCCGTGACGACGTCGCTCGTCGCGTTCGACCCGGCGATGGCGACGCCGCTCGCGCAGGTGAGCGACACCGATCTGTACGCCGCGGACGTGACGATCGCGCGGGGCGCGAGCTTCGAATACAAGCTCCTCTCCGGCGCGACGTTCCTCGAGGATCGCGCGGCGAAGAACCTCGTCTGGGACGGCATCGATCGCGGCACCGTCGGCGAGCTCAACGCGATCGGCCACGCGATGGACTGGCCGATGACGAAGGGGCGCCTCCGCGCGCACGGCAAGGTCCACGCGACGATGCTCGGCAACGATCGCGACGTGTATGCGTACCTCCCTCCGAAGTACGACGACGGCACGTGCGCGAAGCTGCCGACGGTGATCTTTCACGACGGCAACGAGTCGCTCACGCGCGGCGACTACGCGGCGAAGGCCGACGCGCTCTACGCCGCGCGGCCGGATCTGTCCGCCGTGCTCTTCTTCGTCGCGCTGCCGAGCCAAGACGTTCGGCTCGACGAGTATTCGTTCGGCTTCGGCGGATCGAAGGGGCTCGGCTACGTCGACTTTCTCACCACCGATCTCCCGCCGAGCCTCGCGGCGGCGGGCTACCGCACGTGCAGCAAGCGCGAGGCGCGCGGCATCGCGGGCGCATCGCTCGGCGGCCTCATCTCGACGTTCGCCGCGTTCGAGAAGCCGAACGCGTGGGGCTGGGTCGGTTCGCAGAGCGCGTCGTACTTCTGGAACGGCAGCGCGATGATCACGCGCGTACAGAACACGACCCCGAAGATCGACGTCCGCTTCTACCTCGACTCGGGAGACGCGGCCGCCGACAACGTCACGTACGTGAGCCAGATGGCCGCCGCGATGACGACCAAGGGCTACGACCACGTGCGCGTCACCGCCGCCGGCGCGCTCCACGAGTGGCCCGACTTCGGGATGCGCGTCGGCGGCATGCTCACGCACTTCCGCGACGGCCGTGCCGACTGCGACTGAAGCAGAGCGCGCTCCGTCCTCGTTGCCCGCATGGACTCGGGCGGTTACGGTGCTCGTTGCTCATTTCGAGCCCTGACGAGGCCGACCCGTACCAGGAAGGAACGACGGGCCGTGGAGGTATTCCCATGGCCTGGTTCGTTCTGATCGTTGCCGGTCTTCTCGAGGTCGTCTGGGCGCTCGGTCTCAAGTACACGGATGGCTTCACGCGTCCGCTCCCGAGCGTCATCACCGGTACCGCCATCGCGGGGAGCATGCTCCTGCTTGCACGCGCGGCGCGCACGCTTCCGATGGGAACTGCGTACGCGGTCTGGGTAGGGATCGGCGCGGTCGGCGCCGCCGTCGGCGGTGTCGTCATCTTCGATGAGGCGATGCCCCCGTTGCGCGCCGTCTTCGTCGCGCTTCTCGTAGTCTCGCTCATCGGGCTGAAACTGACGTCCACCGCGTAGCTGCGGTGGAGTCGCTCACCGCGCTCGTGACCGCCGTCATCGAGACTCGCACTGGACCTGCATCTCGACGTCGCACTGGGTGCCTTGAACGGCCCACGGACGACAACGACACGGACCGGCGCTGGTCGCGGTCGAACGTCCCGACGATCCGCACGCGCCGATGGCGTTCGCCTGGGCTCGAGACTTGGCGAAGCTGCACGCCATCGCTTCGCCGTTGCCTTCGCCGGTGCCGGAGACGGACGACGACCACGTCCGCGTCGGCGACGCGCTTCCTCTCGAACGAGGAGCGTCGTCGTTGTCGGCGTCGCGATCTCTCGTGGCTTCTGGCTTCGTGGGCTCGTCGATCGCGACGTTGCCATGACGGACCAGCTCGCCGCACGCCCACTCGTTGACGCGGCCTCGACGTCGGTCGTCGGGCGATCGGCCTTCGCACGCACGCTTCAGCAACGCGATGCCCTGCGCCTTGTTCTGAGCGACACCGGCCTTCGCATCACCCGCGTAGAGCCGGTCGCCCAGAACGGCGCAGCCGCCGGGGTGGAAGAAGTCGTCCTCCGCTGCGCATAGCTCGCGCGCCCATGCGAGGGCCTCGGGAACCCTCTCGTGGAACTGCATGTGGAGTTGGACGGCCGAGAGACACGCGCTCGCGCGATCCCTCGTCCGCTCGAGCGAGGCGCGGCACTCCTCGGCGCCCCGACGACCGGCCTGGACGCGGAAGCCGATCGATGCCGCGAGCAGCTCGGCAGCGGATCCCGACTGCGCGATCTCGCGACATGAGACGAGGTCCGAGGCGTCGTTGGTCCGTGGGCAGACGCTCTTCGCGTCTTCCGATCGATCGGCGATCTCCTGCAGCCCTTGCGCCTGATCGGCCGCCGACTTGCATGACCGGTGGTGACCTCGCCTGCATCCGATGGCGAACAGCTCGAACGCCCCACGCTCGTCGTGTCGATTGATCGATAGGTAGAGGCCGCCCAGGTAACAGGGCTCGCCTTCGCCCGCCGATCTGCACGCGGCGACCTGCGTCTCACTCGAAGGCTGCGCCTGAGACTCAGCGTCGGGAAACGACGGCGGGCGAGCGTCGACGGGCGGCGCTCCGCATCCGACGCTGATCGCGATCGTTCCGGCGAGCCCAGCGCGTACTCCCCACATGTCCCCCTCCGTCGCGAGCCTCGAGCTCGCAATCGTAGCCTAAATCGTAGCTTACTTTGCGCTCTCGGCTCCAGGCGGACTTGCGCGCGCCTATCGGCGGCGGAGCTCGGCTTCGAGCTCGGCGATGCGCTCGTCGGCCCGGCGGTGCGCCTCGTCGTGGGTGGGGATGAGATCGCGCCCCGCGGCATCTCTCGCGACGCGGAGCGCAGCGACGATGTCGGCGAGCGGGGCGACGACGAAATGAAGGTCGATCGTCACGCAGGGCGTCCGGTCACCTTCGACGACGCGCTCGACGAGATCGTCGTCGAGTCGGTCGAACGCGCGAAGGCGCGAGCCGGCCGGCTGATCGGCGTCGAAGACGATGAGCTCCCGAACGCCTAGCTCGTGGTAGCGGACGAGCTTCTCCTCGAGCGTCCACATCTCGGTCGCGTCGCTGTTGCTCAGGATCTCGACGGCGAGCTCGGGTACGCCGCGCTCCCAGGTCTTCCAAGATGCGAAATGAGCTCGGGGCGCGCCGAGCTTCACGAAAGCGTCGGGTGCCACGCAGCGGCGTGGGCTCGCCGCGTTGAAGTAAACGAACTGGTCGGCGCCCACGGTGTGATCTCTGCCGACGGCGTCGCGCAGGATCTGAAGGAGCGCGGCGCAGAGATCGAAGTGCAACGTCGTCTGCCCCAAGTGCTCGTTCTCCGCTTCGCTGTCGGGAAAGCGCAGCGGCACGACGGGCCGAACGTGCCTCAGAGACGACGCGCGGATCGTTGACATCGAAGGGAGCTTAGCGCTCTCGGTGCGTGCAGCCACGGCTGAGCGAGAGCAGGGCGTGTGCCGAGATCGCGACCGAATGATCTCCGGGATTTGCGGGCTCGACGGGGTGGCGCGGCCACTCTTGGGGGTGGCCGGGCCAGGTTCGTATGCCTACGCCGCGCGGCGGAGCGGGGCGGCGAGGCCGACGGCGAGATCGACGACCGCGCGCGCGGCGCCGGTGGGGACGAGCGCGCGCGCGCGACCGCCCATCGCCGCGAGCGAGGCTTCGTTGCGGAGCGCGTCCAGCGCGCTCCCGACGTCGTCGACGCTCGGGGCGATGCCGGCGCCGCCGCCGACCACGAAGGCCTCGTTGAGCTTCTCGTTGCCCGGCACCGCGGACGCGATCACCATCGGGCGTCCCGCGGTGAGCGTCTCGGTGACGGTGAGGCCGCCGGCCTTGCCGACGACGACGTGCGCCTCGGCGACGCGGGCGGGCATGTCCTTCTCGAAGCCGATGACGCGCGCGGGGACGCCCGCCTCGTCGGCGACGCGGGCGACGCGCGCGGCGAGGCCCTTGCTCGCGCCGCAGACGACGGTGAGCTCGACGTCGGGTACGAAGGCGAACGAACGAACGATGCGTGCCATCGGACCGTGGCCGAAGCCGCCGCTCGTCACGAGCACGCGCAGCGTTCGCGGTACGACGCCGAGCGCGGGAATGCGCTCGAACGCTTCGCGCACGGGGATGCCCGTGCGCACGATGCGCGATCGCGGCGCGCCGTGGCTCTCGAGCTCCGCGCCGGCGGCGCCGTAGGCGACCGCCCACGCGTCGACGCCGCGCTCGGCCCAATGCGCGTGCGCGCAGTAGTCGGTGACGACGCCGAGGAGCGGCGCCGAGAGCGCTCCCTTGCGCCGCGCGCGCCCGAGGACGACGAGCGGCAGGTGGTGCGTCGCGACGACGACGCGCGGCGCGAGCGCGAGCACGCGCTCGGTGAGCCTGCCGAACACGAGGTTGTCGAACCCGAGGCGGAGCGGCTCGAACGCCGAGCGGCGGCGATTGGCTGCGAAGTACATCTGTCCGTAGAGCTCCGGCGTCGCGCTCTGGCCCGTGAGGTGCGCGCGCACGTACGTGTCGCCGGCCCACTTGGGCGCGTGGTCGAAGATGTTCACGATCTCGACGCGGAGACCTCGAGCCCGCGCGGCCTCTGCCGTGGCGAGGGCCGCCGACTTGTGACCACCACCGACGGGACTGTAGACGACGACGAGATCCGTACCCATCCGTACCTCCTGCTTCGCCGAGGAGGAGAGCAAGCGGCGATCCCACGGCGCTTTCCCGGGAAATCATGAGGTTGAGTGGTTGAACCACTCAACCGGGAATGCGTACTTACGCACCACCCCGCGCAGCCGCCTTCGCGCCGTCCGACACCGCTCAGCGCGACCGAGGCTTCCGGCTCGTCTTGCGTCGCGCCGCTCGCTTGGGCTTCGTCGCCTCGAGAGCTTGCGCGCGACAGCCGCTCGACGAACGCTTCGTCAGAAGACGAACCCGCCATCCGCGCGACGCTTCAAGAGGAAGTGTTTGCCGGTGCCGAACGGCTGGAGCACGCTCGCGAGGATCGTGATGAGCGACTGCTCGTCCATGTCGGGGAGGAGCGGTCGAACGCGCACGCGCGCCTCCTCGATCTGCGCGCCGAGGGTGGCGCTGTCGATCGGCTTCGCGCGGCGTTTGCGTCGAGGACCCACGCTCTTCCTCATGTCGCGGAACATAGCACGCGAGGCGCCGGGCAACCTCGACGGCTCTGCTCGCCGTCGGTAAGTGGTTGAGCCACTCAACCAAGGCACGTCGCCGTCGCAGCTTCGCGCTCACTTTTTGCGCAACTTCCGGCGCGGGATGGCCGACACGGTGCTTTGATTCGCCTGAGCTCATCAGGGGAACATTCGTCATGGCCATCCACGACACCGAACCGGAGCGTGGGCCGGTGACCGATCGCGATGAGGCCGCGCCGAAGCGGGCTGAGTCCGACGCGGCCTCGCTCCTCGCCGATCTCGCGCGCGCGCCTCAGGCCGTCGACGGCGTCGCCGAGACCGCCGGCCACATGGCGGCCGCGGCGGCTGTCGGGCCTCATCGACCGGCGGCGTCGAGAGCGGCGGTGGTGGATGAGCGAGCCGTCGTCGTCAACATCACGCAGCCGCTCCCGCACGTCACGCGCGCGCCGAACGACGCCGACACCATCGAGGATCTCCCGCGCCCGCTCCAGTACTCGACGGTTCCGAGTCTCCGCGCGCAATCGAAGCGACGATGGTACGTAGGGTGTGCGATCGTCGCGGCCGTGGCGCTAGGCGTCGGGGGAGGCGCGTCGCTGTTCGCGCCGCGGCGCGCGGTGAGCGACTTCGCGCCGACGGGCACTGTCTCGGCGCCGGCCGCGCCGAAGGCCTCCGAGGCGCCGCCGGCCGTGAGCGTCGTGAGTGTCGGAAACATCGAGGAGCCGCCGAGCGCGCCGTCGTCCCGTCCGCGACCACTCGACACCGGGCGGCCCTCCCCGCTTCGATCGGCGTCGCCAGCGACGGCTGCGAAGGCCGCCACGTCGTCCGAAGCGCCGCCGCGGCCCTCGCCGCCCCCGCCACAGACCTCGGCTGGAGACTTTCCGTGGAGACAATGAAGATCGACTCTTCTCTGCTGCGACCGCTCTTCGTGTCCGCCACGGTCGTCGCGCTCGCGTGTCTCGTCGCGCGCCCTGCTCGTGCGGACGACGATCCGCGCAAGAAGGCGGCGGAGACGACCTTTCAGGAAGGCGTGCGTCTGCATGGCCAGGGCAAGCACGAAGAAGCGCTCGCGAAGCTGCGTCAGGCCTACGAGACGTATCCCTCACCGAACACGCTCACCGGGATCGCGCGCGTCGAACAGGCGCTCGGGCGCGAGCTGCAAGCCCTGCGACACTACCGTGAGGCGATCCGCAACCCGCTGACGCACCCCGAGAACGCCGACCGCTCGCGCGCGGCCGTGAAGGAGCTCGAGACGAAGCTCGCGCGTGTCGACATCAAGGGCCCGGCGGGTCTCACGATCGTGGTCGACGGGGCTCGTTACGTCTTGCCTCTCGTCGAGCCGCTCGACGTGCAGCCCGACACGTTCGTCGTCGAGGGCACGCTCGGAGAGACGCGGTATCAGGGCCGAGCCACGGCGGTCGTCGGGCGCGTCACCGAGATCGAGCTCAGGGCCGATGCGCTTCCGCCGGCGGCGGCGTCCGCGTCGCCTTCGACGGTCGCACCCCTCGAGCGCGAATCGAGCTTCTGGGACGCTGGGCGGATCGTCGGGCTCGCGGCCTTTGGAGTCGGCATCGCGTCGATCGGTGCGGGGGCGTTCTTCGGCGGTGAGTCGAACGACGCCGCGGCGCGCGCGAGCGATCTACAAACGCGGCTCGGGCGAGACGGCTGCGCGGCGAGTCCGCCCCCCGTCGGGTGCGTCGAGCTACGCGATGCGCGCGACGCGCAGTCGCGCGACGCGACGCTGTCCACCGTCTTCATCGTGACGGGCGTGCTCGCGAGCGCGGCCGGCGCTGCCCTCTTCGTTTGGCCTCGGTCGAACGTGCGGGTCACACCCGCTGCCGGAGGCGGCGCCGCGCTACACCTGGTGGGGAGCTTTTGACTAAAATGGGAAATACGGGGAGATCGACATGCAAACCTTGAAGCCTTTGGCACTCGTCGCCGCGACGGTCACGCTCGCGGCCGCGTGCGGCACGGAGACGTCCGGCACCTGCGAGGAGACGAGCTCGTGTCCCGGCGCGCTCGACGGCGGCGCTGACGCGCCAGGCGACGTGGTGGGTCCGCCTCCCGGGTGCGACGCGTCATTGGAGCCGAAGGACGCGCCGAAGTGCGTGGTGAGCGAGTACGGAGTGTTCGTCGACGGGACGGGTGGGAGCGACGTGAACGCGGGCACGAAGGACTCTCCTGTGAAGTCGATCGGCGCTGCGCTGGGTAAGCTGGGCGGCAAGCCTCGCGTGTACGTCTGCGAGGGGACGTACGCGGAGCACGTGAAGCTGACGAGCGCGGTGTCGTTGTACGGCGGCTTCGCGTGCGGGGCGTGGAGCTACAGCGGGGCCAAGGCGCGTGTGGCGCCGAGCGACGCGGGGTACGCGCTGGAGATCGTGGGCGTGAGCGGAGCGGTGACGATATCGGACGCGGCGTTCGTTCCAGCTGCGGGTACGGCGGGGTCTCTGTCGAGTGTGAGCGGTTTCGTGAGCGGTTCGACGTCGGTGACGCTGCGGCGCGTGGAGCTCGAGGCGAAGGCGGGTGCGAAGGGTAAGGATGAGGCGAAGGCGGCGGCTGGTTTGCTGATGACGTCGATGCCGACAGCCGGGACGCTGGATGGCA
>JAHBWD010000067.1 GCA_019637175.1 Labilithrix sp.
GTGCACCTCGTCGGGCAACGGCCCCGGCGATCTCCCGTCGAGCCTCAAGTGCACCAAGAAGGCGCCTTCGGTCAGCGGCGGCGGCGGCGGGCTCGCGTCGCCGTTCGCGTCGAGCGTCGACGGCGTCGGGATCAACAACACCCACCTCGTCGGATCGAGCGGCATGCTCCTTCGCGGGATGGCGCCGCACGGCGACGGCGATCTCTCCGATCTGATCGGCGCGGGCGTCGGCGCGGTGCTCGTCTTCAAGAACCAGACGGGCACCGGCACCGACGTCGCCGACGAGATGACCGAGCTCGCCCAGCGCGGCATTCCCGCGTCGCGCATCGTCAACATCCCGTTCGCGTGGAAGGACATCGGTCCGTTCCAGACGCCGTGCGAGCAGACCGTCGCGGGGCTCGCGTTCCTCGCCGACAACCTCGCGGCGGGACACAAGACGTTCTTCCACTGCACGGTGGGCGAAGATCGAACGGGGCTGCTCGCCGCGGTTCATCGTCTGCTCGCCGAGCCCGACCTCACGGCCGAGCGCGCGTGGGACGAGGAGATGTGCGAGCGCGGCTACGGCGGCGGAAACCCGCTCAAGCCGGCCTTCGTGAAGGGCCAGCTCGATCGCGGTCTCACGCCGCTCTATCGCAAGCTCGCCTGGCTCGTCGCGCAGGGGAAGCTCCGCGCCGGAGAGCTCGATCCCGCCGTCTGCGCGCTCGATCCCGAGACCGACGCGACGTTCGCCGCCGGCGCGGTGCCGATCGCGCGTCTCGCGTGCGGGACGTCGACGCGCTTCGAGCCGTGAGCTCGACTCAGTACGTGGAGCACGAGGGCGTCGTGCCGGCGCCTCGCCCGTACGAAGGCTGCGCGTAGATGTACGCGTCGATGCGGCAGGTGCAGCCGTCGTTCTTGTAGCCGGAGGGGCACTTCGAGCAGCCCTTCTTCGCGGCGACGCCGCACTTGTCGTACCAGGGGCAGCTGCCCGTGTCGGCCTTGATGATCTTCGAGTCGCGATGGCAGAAGAAGCCCGTGTCGGTGAACGTCGACTGACACGGCTGCCAGCAGACGGGGCCCTCGCCGCTCCATCCCGCGGCGCACGCGGGGTAGCAGAGGCCGTTCTGGAACTGCTGTCCCGCGGGGCAGCTGCACGTCATGCCGTTCGCGTCGATCCCGACGTTGTCGACCTTCACCTCGGGCACGCTCACGTCGTCGGCTTCGTCTTCCGGCGGACCGTCGGCGGGCCCGGCGGCGCAGCCGATGGTGAGGAGGAGCATCGTCGAGAGCGCGGAGAAGAGAGCCGTACGCATCGTGAATCGTCCTTTCGAGTGAGCCTTCGAGACCACCTCCAGCAAGGGCGAGGCCAGCCGCCCGCCCTCGAAAAACCTAGAAAAAACACGCGAAGGGGCGCCTGTATCCGCCCGTGTATCGCGCGATACAGCGGGTACGTCACCCGTGCGGGTGACGTCAGCGGCAGGCGTTGAGGGCGTCGAGGAAGCCTTCGGCCCACGTCACGGCGTTCGAGCGCTGCACCGACGCGAGGAGCTTCGCGTGGCGCGCCTTGCGCTCGTCGAGCTCCATGCGCAGCGCGCGATCGAGATCTCGCGCCATGCCGTCGGCGTGGTACGGGTTCGTGAGCACCGCGTCGCGCATCTCGACCGCCGCGCCGGCGAACTGCGAGAGGAGCAGCACGCCCGGGTTCTCCGGATCTTGGGCTGCGACGAACTCCTTGGCGACGAGGTTCATGCCGTCGCGCAGCGGCGTCACGTAGCCGACGCGCGCGGCGCGATAGAGCTCTGCGAGCTGGCCCTTGGCGTACGATCGATAGAGGTAGCGGATCGGGACCCACGCGGCCTCGCCGAACTCACCGTTGATGCGCCCGACGATCGCCTCGATCGTCGCGCGCTGCTCTTGATAGAGCGGAACGTCGGCGCGCGAAGGCACCGACACCTGCACGAGCGAGACCTTGCCGCGCCACTCGGGGAAGAGCTCGAGCAGCCGCCCGAAGGCGATGAGGCGCTCGGGGATCCCCTTCGTGTAGTCGAGTCGGTCGACGCCGAGCACGAGCGTCGAGTTGCCGAGCGATCGCATCAGCCCCTCGATCTCCTCGACGACCGACGCCTCCGGCGGCTCTTGGAACGCGTCGGGGATGATCCCGATCGGCATCGCGGCCACGTGCGTCGCGCGCCCGCGATGGTGCACGACGTCTTCGGCCACCTTCGCCGGGAGCATCGCCGAAGCGCACGCGACGAAGTTCTGCACGTGTTGCGGCGTGTGGAAGCCGAGCAGATCGAAGTCGAGCAGCGCGTCGAGCAGCTGCGCCGCCCACGGGTTCATCGAGAAGATGTCGAGCGAAGGGAACGGGATGTGGAGGAAGTGCCCCATCGGCCCGGTGTGGCCGCGCTGGCGCATCACCTTGGCGAAGAGCAGGAGGTGATAGTCGTGCGCCCAGAGCATCGCCGTGGGCCCGACGAGACGCGACGCGACCTTCGCCAGCTCTTCGTGGACCTCTTGATACGCCGACCACCCCTCGTCGGAGAACGTCACGCGGGAGGGGAACGAGTGGAACAGCGGCCAGAGCGTCCCGTTGCAGTAGCCGGTGTAGTAGTGGCGGTACCACGACTCACGGTAGTCGAGCCACGCGAGCTGCGCCGTTCCGCTGTCGATGATGCCGCTCTCGACGTGCTCGGAGTCGGCCACGGTGCGGCCGCTCCATCCGAGCCACATGCCGCCGCGCGCGCGGAGCGCCGGCTCGAGCGCGGAGACGAGGCCGCCCACGTTGCGCTTGCGCTCGCTCTCGTCGCCCTCGACGTGGCGGAAGTCGGGCAGGCGGTTCGACACGACGAGCAGATCGCGGCCCTCCACGATGCGCTGCGGAGAGGGCTGCTCGATCTCGCGCGGCAGCACGATCGGCGGCGGCGTGTGACCCCGGCGAACGCCGTGGAAATACCGCAGCACCGCGCGCACCTCGTTCGAGTCGTTGAGCTCCCACCGCGCCGCGGTGCGCCTCGGCCCCGACGTCCTGACGACGATCGATTCGTCCTGGGGCTCGAGCACCTGGAACATGTGCTCGTCGGTGACGTCGTCGCCGATCGCGACGAGCCGAGCGCCCGCGCCGGCGAGGCCGCGGAGCCAAGGCACCGCAGACGACTTCTTGACCGAGGCCGGTCGGACCTCGACGACGAGCACGCCCTCGAGCCGCTCGTAGGCGGGGTGTCGCGCGAGGAACCGATCGATGATCCCGAAGGCCTCGATGAGCAGCTCGCCGCGCTGGCCGCGCCGTACGTTGCGGTAGTGGAGCGCGACCGTCGTTCGCTTGCGCTCGAGGAGCGCGCCGGGATGACGTCGCGCGAGCGCTTCGAGCTCGTCTGCGAGCGACAGGAGCGGCGAGGGGTCGAGGTCGGCCACGTTCTGCCACGCGCCGGCGCCGCGCCGGAACGCGCCGTGCTCGGCCACGAGGAAGACGTTGTCGCCCGGGAAGAAGCTCTCGAGCCAGTCTTTGGGCCGGCCGCTGACGATCGCGACCGTCGCGCCGGGGAGCGCCGCGAGCTGCTCGACGATGGTCACCGCGTCGGCGTCGGGCCGCGCTTCTTCGGGCGAGCTCGCGAACGGAACCAGCGTGCCGTCGAGATCGCACAGGACGCCGAGCGGCGTGTGACGGGCGATCGCCATCCAGTGTTCGCCGCGCATCGCCGGAGAGAGACCCTGCATCCCACCAACATCGATACCACGGGGAGCGGACGGTGCGAGATGTGGTGAAGCGCCCCGCGGCGCAGCGCCGCGGTCGTTGACGTGGCGCTCGCGCGACGAGCAAGATTGAACGCGTCCGATGCTCCCGGCGAAAGGGCCTTGGCCTCACCCGTACTACGAGATCCCCGACGCGTTCCTCGACGTTTCGTTCGTCGACGCGGCGGGCGCGGCTCGCACCGTGCGCGTTCGTCACAAAGTGATCGGTGACGGCCCGCCGCTCGTGCTCGTTCACGGCCTCATGACCTCTTCGTACTCGTGGCGCTACGTGTACGCGTCGCTCTCGAAGCGCTATCGGGTCTTCGCGCCCGATCTCGTCGGGGCGGGGGAGACCGACAAGCCCGTCGACCTCGCGTACTCCGTCGCCAACGTCGCGCGCTTCATCGACGCTTACCTCGGTGAGATCGAGAGCGGGCCCGTCTACCTCGTCGGCAACTCGCTCGGCGGGCTCTACGGCGTGGCGACGATCCTGCGCGCGCCCGAGCGCGTTCGCCGCTTCGTGCTCATGCACGCGCCGGGCTATCCGTTCCTGAGGACGCGAGCGCTGCACGCGCTCCTCGGCGCGCCCGGGCTCGGCGGTCCGCTCGCGTCGCTCGTCGCGTCGGTGAGCCGGAGGTGGCCGCGCGCTTTCATCGCGAAGAACGTGCACTATCTCCGCAAAGACATGATGAGCGAAGAGGAGTGCGCCGAGTATGGCGGCCAGTTCGCGACCGAAGGCGGCGCCCGCGTCTTCGCGCGCATCCTCGAGGAGAGCCTCGATCCGGACGAGCACGCGACGATCATCGGCGAGCTCCAGCGTCGCAAGCGCGCCGGCGAGGCGTTCCCGTGTCCGGTGAAGGTCCTCTACGCGACGAAGGACGTGATGGTGCCCGCGTCGTTCGGCCCGCGCTTTCACGAAGACATCCCGGGCTCGGAGCTCGTGTGGATGGAAGACGCGTCGCACTTCCTCCAGGTCGACGCGCCCGAGCGCACCGTCGATCAGATCCTCTCGTTCGACGAAGTCGCGGGCTCATGAGCGCGCCGCTGCGCTTGATGGTCTACGACCGCACGTGCGTCTCGTTCCCCGTGGGGCTCTCCCACGCGTGGCGCGTCGGCTCGGTGCTCTATCGACGCCTCGGTCGCCTCGACGCGACGTTCGGCGCGACGAGCTGGACCGAAGCGCTCGACTGGCTCGCGACGTGCGACCGATCGCGGACGATCGCGGAGATCCAATACTGGGGGCACGGGCGATGGGGACGCGTGCGCGTCGACGAAGACGTCTTCGACGCGAGCGCGCTCTCGCCCGGGCATCGTCACGCCGCGCGGATCGCTGCGATCAAAGAGCGGCTCGTGCCCGGCGGCGAAGCGCTCGTGTGGCTGCGCACGTGCGAAGCCTTCGGAGCGACCGCCGGCCTCGATTTCGCGCGGCGCCTCGCCGACGCGTTCGGCGCCAAGGTCGCGGGGCACACGCACATCATCGGCGCGCTCCAGAGCGGTCTGCACGGTCTCCGCCCGGGATCGTCTCCCGACTGGAGCGCGAGCGAAGGGATCCGCAAGGGAACGCCCGACGCGCCCGTGCGCGCGCATCGCTCCGGCCTGCGACGTCCTCGAACGATCTCGTGCTTCGACGGAGAGGTGCCGAGCGGCTGGTTCGCCTGAGCGCGTCAGTTGCCCTTCTTCATGTCGGGGCTGCATCCGTTCGCGCCGCACGCGGCGCTGCCCGTGGCCGAAGCTTTCGGCGCGTGCTTGGGGTTCGTCGCCGGGCTCGCCGAGACGGCGGCCGCCGGCGCGCCCGGAGGCTTCGCCGCGCTCTCCTTCGCCCTGCTCGACTCGGTTGTTGCAGACTGTGCTGATTCGGTCTGCGGAGCCGGCGCGGAGGGCGCCGCCACCGGCGGGGTCGCCGGATCCGGCGCCACCGGAGGAGCGCCCTGCGCAGGGGCGCCCTCCGAGCGACACGACGTCTCGGCGCTCAACACCAAGAGCGCGCCGAGGAGCGCTTCGTACGAGAGCGACGGCCTCCGCATCACGTCATCGTAGCGGAGCGTGGCACCCTTGCCGCGAAATGCGGAGGGCGTGGCAGTCCGCCCCGTCTCGGCGCGCGCAGCGCCACGTATTCGCGGGTATGTCCGTTGCAGACGGCGCGTTGATCATGAGAGCTCGAAGCGATCGTGACCGCAGGTATCACGGCAGGCCCGACTACCCGCAACGCCGTTTCTACAACCCCGACGAGGACATGGGCGGGAGCCATTGGAGCGGCGCGAGCGGTCGCGGCGGGATGCACTGGCGCGACATGCCCGGCGGATACGAAGGCTTCGCCGGCAGCGACTTCGGCCCCGAGCCCGATCGCTTTCGCTCGGTGGGGATCGTGCGCGACTACGATCCCGAAGAGGGCGAGCGCGATTTCGGCGGTCCGGAGTACGGAGGGCCCGCCCGGCGGGGCTACGAGCCGAGCGGCCCGACGCGGCAGGAGCGCGGCCCGTACTACGGCAAGGGTCCGAAGGGGTACAAGCGATCCGACGACCGCATCCGCGAAGACGTCTGCGAGGCGATCGCGAGCCAGGGGATGATCGACGCGAGCGACGTCGAGGTGAAGGTCGAGGCCGGCGTCGTGATCCTCTCGGGGACCGTGGCCGCGCGCCATCACAAGCGCGGGCTCGAGCAGATCGTCGAGCGCACGCGCGGCGTCGAGGACGTGCACAACGAGCTGCGCCTCTCGCGCCCGGAAGAGCCGAACCGTCGCGAGTCTCCGCGAGAGAGCGGGACGATGCCGAGAACGGCGAACGACGGAAAGAACACGCAGAGCTGAGCGCGCGCCGAGGCGGACGAGTGACGCGGCGAACGAGCGACGCGGGAAGAAGAGCCTCACGTGTCGCGCTCCGCCGCGTGCGGCGCGAGCGCGAGCGCGCCGTGCGCCGCCAAACCATGCCGCTGCGGTCGGCCTTCGCGTTGGCGCGGTGCGTGCGTCGTCATTCTCCACGGAAACGCGGCGGCCAGCCGCTCCGCCCACCCCTGGAGAAGAACCATGAGCATCCTCGCGTTCATCCTGTTCGGTCTCGTCATCGGTCTCCTGGCTCGCGCGATCATGCCCGGACGCCAGAGCATGGGGCTCGTTGCGACCGCCCTCGTCGGCATGGCGGGCTCGCTCATCGGCGGGCTCATCGGCAACCTGATCTCGGGCGACAGCATCGCCCACCTGCGGGGCGCGGGCATCATCGGGAGCATCCTCGGGACGCTCTTCCTGCTGTTCCTCATGGGCTACGCGGGACGTCATCGCCGCGCGCTGACCTGACGTTCGGCGCGCTGCGTCCTCACCGAGTCACGAGAGTCACGATCGAGTCATGCGATCCGCCCACACCTGGGGCGGCAAGGAGCATTCGTCCATGAGCCATAGTGGTCCGTTCTTGAGCGACATTCAGAAGATCCGGCGGCGCGCGCGTGAGCACATCGAGCAGGGCGCGGTCACGCAGAACTACGGCGGCGACCTGAAGAAGGCCGTGGATCTGCTGAACGAAGCGGTCGCGACGGAGCTCGTCTGCGTGCTCCGCTACAAGTACCACGCGGTGATGGCCACGGGGCTCGCGAGCGAGGGAGTGAAGGCCGAGTTCGCCGAGCACGCGCGCGAAGAGGCAGAGCACATGGACTGGCTCGTCGAGCGGATCAACCAGCTCGGCGGCAAGCCCAACCTGAATCCCGAGGGTCTATCGATGCGCGCTGCGTCGGAGTACGTCGAGGGCACGACGCTCGTTCAGATGATCCGCGAGGACCTCGTGGCCGAGCGCGTGGCGGTCGAGACGTATCGCGACATGGTCCGCTACTTCGCGGACAAGGATCCGACGACGCGCGCGCTCCTCGAGCGGATCCTCGCGAAGGAGGAGGAGCACGCCGACGACATGGCCTCGCTCCTCCAGCTCCACGGCGGCACCATCGACGACACGGCCGATCACGCGTGACGCCACGCGAAGCGGCGGCGCGGGCGCTCGGCGGTCGCCGCTTCGGGGGGCGCCGGCAGGCTGTCGTGGCAGACGGGGCACGACCAGCCGTACGCGGCGCGCGCGCTCGTTCCGATCGAGAAGCTGATCGCGACGGCGACGGGCAGGAGGAGCACGTCGAGGCCGAGGAGCACGGCGAAGAGCGTGCTGACGGCGAGCGAGCCGACCCAGAAGAAGAGGTTCAGGAGCTTCCACGCCGTGCGTGGCGCGCGCGGCTCGACGATCTCGCCGCAACAGGAACATCTGACCGTGCTCATGGGTACCTCCGGCGACGACGTGTCGCGCTCGCGCTCGCTCGGGCGGGCGGGGTGCTTATGTTGGAATTCCCATGCCAGGACCGACGCGCAGGCCGACCGTGCTCGTGCTCGACGACGACGAGGACAGCGTGCTCATCCTCGAGGCCGCGCTCGACGCGAGCGGCTTCGACGTGCGCGTAGCGCGCTCCTGGCGCGAAGCGCGCGAGATGCTCGAGTCGACGCCGACGGACGCGCTCGTGACCGATCTCTCACTCGGCGACGGCGACGCGCTCGAGCTGATGGCGTCGCTCGGCGCGCGTCGGCCGCGCGTCGCAGTCCTCGTCACGGGCTTCGGCGGCGCGGAAGATCGCGCGCGCTCGGCGGAGGCGGGCTTCGACGCACACCTCGTCAAACCGATCGCGCTCGATCAGCTCGAGCACACGCTGTGGCGCTGCCTCACTTCTTCGGAGCAGGCTGCGGCGCGAGGTTGAGCAGGTTTCCGTACGGGTCTCGCTCCTCGAAGGCGCCGAGCCCGAGCTCCTCGATCTGCGGCGCGAGCGCCGCCTTGTCGCCGACGATGATGACGGTCATCGCGTCGGCCTTGAGCCACTCGCCGGCGACGCGCTTCACGTCTTCCGCGGTGATCGCCTCGATGCGCCCCGGGCGCTTCTCGTATTCGTCGAGCGGCAGATCGTAGACGACGAGATCGGCGACGGCCGACGCGACCTCGCCGACGGTTTCGAAGCGGCCCGGCATCGCGAGGCGAATGCTCTCCTTGGCGAGCGCGAGCTCGGCTTCGGTAGGGCCGTCACGGCGGAGGCCCTCGAGCTCGGTGAACACCTCCTTGAGCGCGGGGATCGTCTTGTCGGCGACGACCGAGGCTCCGGCGGCGAACGGGCCGGCGCCGTGGCGCATCGAGAAGTACGAACGCGCGCCGTACGTGTAAGCGTTCTTCTCACGCAGGTTCAAGTTGATGCGGCTCGAGAACATGCCGCCGAAGATCGCGTTCATGACGACGATCGCGTCGCGATCCTTCGTCGAGAAGGGCACGCCGGGTCGCACGATCTGGATCTGCGACTGCGCGCCGGGGCGATCGACGAGCACGACGCGCTTCTCCGCGGCGACCTTCGCGGGCGCCTTCGGCCCCTTCTTCGAGATCGCGCCGCCGGCGCCGGGCTTCCACGACCCGAACGCGGCCTCGAGCTTGGGCGCGAGCGCGGCGCGCGTGACGTCGCCGGCGACGACGATCGTCGCGTTCTGCGGGACGAAGAGGCGCCCGTACGCGCGCACGAGCTCGGCGCGCGTCAGCTTCTTCGCGTCGGCTTCTTCGCCGCTCAAGCTGTGGCCGTACGGGTGCGCCCGCCCGAAGATCGCCGCGGCGATCGTGTTCTGCGCGATCGCGCTCGGGCTGCTCTTCTCCGATTGAATCGCGGCGATGCGGCGCGCGCGCAGGCGCTCGATCTCGGCCTCGGGCAGCGTCGGCGAGAGCGCCACGTCGCTCATCAGCTCGAGCGCGGCGTCGAGCTTGTCGGCGATCACCTTCACGCTCACGCCGCCGGAGTCCCAGTCGAGCCACGCGCCGTGCGCGGCGCCGATGGCCTCGTAGTCGTCGCTGAGCTGGAGGGCCGATCGCTTCTTCGTGCCCTGCTCGAGCATCCCGCCGAGGAACGAGAGCGATCCGGGCCGCGCGCCGTCGAGATCGCCCGCGCCGGCCGCGATGACGAGGCGGACGCCGACGATGGGCAGATCGTGGCGCTCCGCGAGCAAGACCTTGACGCCGTTCTTCAGCGCGAAGGGCTCGATCTTCGGCGCGACGAAGGTGACGTTCCCGTCGGGCGCGGGCGCTTGCTGGCGGAACGGCGCGTCGGGCGTCTCGCTCGGCGCCGCCTGGGGCGGCGGAGGAGGAGCGAGGAGCGGCTTCGGCGCGACGGCGGGCGCGGGCGGCTCGCCGCACGCGCCGAGACCGAGCGCCACGAAGAGCGCGAGGGTGACGCGGGAGCTCATCGTCCACCTCGCTGGACCTTGACGACCTTGCCCGCGATGGGCGCGTCTTTCTTCGGCGTGACGATGGTGACCACGCGATCCTTCTCCTTGAGCCACGTGCGTGCGGCGTCGCCGATGTTCGCGGGCGTCTTCGTGGTGACGCGCGCGAGATCCTTCGCGAGGAAGTTCGCGTCGCCGGTGTAGTGCGCGTACGAGTTGAGGCGGTTCGCCCTCGACGAGCTGCGCTCGAGATCGAAGAACGTGTCCGACACGATCGAGGTGCGGGCGCGCGACAGCTCGGCGTCGGTGACGCCGCCGCTCCGCAGCTTGGCGAGCTCTTCGTCGATGACCTTGAGGAGCTCGTCGCCGGTCTTGCCCGGCTTCGCGACCGCCACGATCTCGAACACGCTCCCGAGCTCGGCCGACTGCTGCGAGGCCGAGACGCTCTGCGCGATCTGGAGATCGTAGACGAGGCGCTTGTAGAGGCGGCTCGTCTTGCCTCCGGAGAGCACGTGCGAGACGACGTCGAGCTCGGCGTCTCCGTCGGCGAAGAACCTCGGCGTGGGCCAGCTCACGTACGCGCGCGCGAGCTCGACGCCGGCTTCCATCTCGATGCGCGCCTCGCCGGGGTGCACGACTTGCGTCGCCGTCTTGCGCTTCGGCACGTCGCGCCCGCGCGGGATCGGACCGAACCACTTCTCGACGAGCAGCGCGGTCTTGCCGCGGTCCATGTCGCCCGAGATGACGAGCGTCGCGTTGTTGGGGACGTAGTGCTGGCGGAAGAACGCGCGCACGTCGTCCATCGACGCCGCGTCGAGGTCTTCGGGCGTGCCGATCGTGAGGAGGTGATACGGGTGCTCCTTCGGGTAGATCTCGCCGCGAATGGCCGCGAGCACCATGCCGTAGGGCGCGTTCTCGTAGTTCTGCCGGCGCTCGTTCTTCACGACGTCGCGCTGGCTCTTGAACGTCTTCTCGTCGGCGTGCGAGAGGAGGTACGCCATGCGATCGCTCTCGAGCCACAGCGCGAGCTCGAGGCGGTTGGCGGGTACGGTCTGGAAGTAGTTCGTGCGATCGGTGTTCGTCGTGCCGTTGATCGACGTGGCGCCGGCCTGCTCGAGGAAGCGGAAGTAGGTGTCTTCGGGCACGTGCTTGCTGCCCTGGAACATCACGTGCTCGAAGAGGTGAGCGAAGCCGTTGCGGCCTGCCGGCTCGTCCTTCGATCCGACGTGGTACCAGAGGTTGACCGTCACGATCGGCGTGCGGTGGTCTTCGTCGAAGATCACCTCGAGGCCGTTCGGCAGCTCCATGCGCTCGGCCTTGAGCGCGATGGTGAGCGTCGAGGGCGAAGCTTGAGGAGCCGGAGGATCCGCGGCGCGGCTCGGCGAGCCGAACGCGAGAGCCGAGATCAGACCGAGCACGGGGAGGAGGAGGCGGCGCATGCGGCGCGGAGTATCTCACAAGCACGGACAGTTGCCGCGCCCGGCCGCGGGAGATTCGCTGGGCGCAGCGCGAACCGGGTGGATCGCGTCTTGTCCGGGCGAGGGCCAGGCGCCGCGGTGGAAGCGCGAGCGGCGCGCGACGCCGACGGCCAAAAATTCGAGCGACGACGAAGGCCCCTCCTCTCAGTAGGGCTTCTCGCCGATGGAACGACGGCTGCACCTCAGGCTCTCCTCACCTGAAGGAGAGCCGGTGGGAGACGACGCGCTCGTTGTGGGATTACTGAATACGCTCGAGCGAGAGCTCTTGCCCGCGATCGAGCGCGGCGAGGCGCAGGCGTGGGGCCGAGCCAACCGCCTCGCCGATGCCGCGCTCGCGCTCCTCTCGGAGGCCGATCTCGAAGGGATCGAGCTGCCTCGGCAGAGCGTCGGCGCGCTCCAGGCGCTCTACGCCGCTGCGAGGCAGACGCGCGCCGACGCCGCCGCGCGAACGTGTGCGCTCTACACGTTCGTCACGCGCATCCGCAACGCGATCGATCCGCAGCGGAGGGGCCGGCCGCCTTCGATCCGCCCGAGCGCGCCGCCGCGGCCCTACAGCTTGCTGCCGCCGCCCGAGCGGACGATGCCGCCGTGGGTCCCCGACAGCGGCGTGCTCGGCGGCTTCAGGCTCGTTCGTCCGATGGCGAGCGGCGGGCTCGGCTCGCTGTTCCTCGCGCGCCGCGTGGAAGACGACGGCGATCCCCTCGCGAGCGACGTCGTGCTCAAGGTCCCTCACGACGCTTCGGCCCTCGACGCGCACGTCCCCGAAGAGGAGCTGCACGCGTGCTTCCGCGCGGAGGCGTCGGCGCTCGCCGCGATCCCGGTGCACGCGAACCTCGCGCGCATCCTCGCGTTCGACGTCGCCGCGCGGCCGAAGCCGTTCCTCGTGATGGAGCTCGTCGAGGGAAGAACGCTCGACGAGGAGCTGCAAGACGGAACGATGACCACGGCGCGCGCCCTCGAGATCCTCGACGGCGTGCTCGCGGGGCTCGACGCGATGCACGCGACCGGCGTAGGCCACCTCGATCTCAAGCCGGACAACGTCATCCTCCGGCGCGGCACCGGCGCGGCCACGCTCGTCGACTTCGGTCTCAGCGGGCGCACCGTGCGCAAGAAGTGCGGCAACCCGATGTACGCGCCGCCGGAGGTGTGGAGCGACGATCGGGCGCCGGAGAGCGCGTTCGCCGCCGACGCGTATTCGTTCGCGTGCCTCGCGTTCGAAACGCTGACGGGCAAGCCGCTCTTCGACGCCGACGATCTGTTCGCCGTCCTGCGGCAGCACCTCGTGCACGACGGCGTCCCGCCGGGGATCGCGTCGCTGCGCGCGCGGCCCGAGCTCTGCAAGGTCGCCGAGATCTTCCAGCGCGCGCTCCGCGCGAACCCCGCGCATCGATCGCGCATCCGCATGATGCGCACGGAGCTCGCGCGCGTCGCGCCGCAGCTTCGCGATCGGCAGTGGCCGATCACGCCGAACGCGCGCTGGTCGTCGCCGCCCGAGAGCGAGCCGTCTTCGGCGCAGGATCCAGACGTGTCGGGGGCGCGCCCGATCCCGACGGGTGAGATCGACGAAATGCCGTGGTCGGACGCGCGGGTGCCCCGGTCGGCGTGAAGCACGGCGAGATGTAGGGAAGCTTCCGTACCCGCCGCCGTATACCCCGGCGGCACTTTGCGGGAGCGATACAAATGAAGCACTTCTTCGGCCGATGGGCTCGGGTCCTCGGCACGTCCGTCTTTCTTGGAACGATGGTCGCCGCCGGCACCGGCTGCGGCGCGATCGGAGCGGCCGCGAACCCGAAGGTCGCTTGGGCGATCGGGGATCCGGCGCCGATGAGCGTCGTCGTGCGACGCGCCGACGTCGCCGAGAAGACCGCGCAGCAGGTCGACAAGGTCATGACGGACACGCCGGCGAACGACGACTCGCCGTGGCTCTCGCAGATCGCTCCCGCGAAGGAGGAGGCGACGCAGCAGCTCACCGAGCTTCGCCAGCATCAGCTCTACGCGCCGGGCGGTCCCGGTCAGGGTGCGCGCATCGTCCCCGCCGAGGTGTGGGCGAGGTCGCTCGCGAAGGTCAGCGAGAAGAGCGCCGAGAAGGCCGCGCCCGCGCCCGCCCCGGCGGATCCGGCGCCCGCGCCGCAGCAGGAGGCCGTCGCGGCGCCCGAGGCCGAGCCCGTCGCCGTCGTCGAGCCGAAGGTCGATCCGAAGAAGAAGGACAAGAAGGGCAAGAAGCCCGCGGCGCAGCCGGTCGCGAAGAACGCGAAGAACGGCAAGCCGAAGAACGGCAAGAACGGCAAGAAGGGCGCGGCGCCGGCGATCGAAGAGCCCGCGATGCCGCCGCCGCCCGCGGTCGCCGTCGCGCCCGCGCCCGCAGCTCCGGCAGCTCCGGCAGCTCCGGCAGCTCCGGCGCCGGCAGCTCCCGCGGCCCCCGCCGCTGCGGCGCCCGCGAAGTATCCGAGCCTGCTCGCCGCCATCGACAAGGATCTCGCCGCCTCGTGGGCGAAGATCATCGAGAAGAAGAAGGCGATCGGCGATCTGAAGACGCAGATCGCGACCGAAGAAGCCGCGCTCGACGTCAAGGGGATCTCCGACGCGGACAAGCGCGCGCACAAGCGCACGATCGATCATCTCGAGAAGCAGGTCGCGCACGCGGAGAAGGAAGCCGACAAGCTCGCCGACGCGTTCCTCGATCAGGCGAAGATCTCGGCGAAGAAGGCGCCCGCCGACGTTCGCGATCACTTCGGTCCGGTGCTCGTCAACCTCCGCCAGGCGGTCGACGACGCGAAGACCGCGAACGGCGCGGCCGCGGTTCGCTACCCGATGGCGGCGACCTCGATCCCCGACTCGGCCCAGCACATGGCCGGCGTCTACGTGGCCGACGTCATCGAGGAGAAGACCGGCAAGCGCCCGCAGGGCCAGGGCGTCCAGCCCAACGTCACGCTCGACGGCACGAAGGTGAACCTCACGCTCAACGGCCTCTCGCAGGCGGATCTCGGCAAGACGTCGGTGGCGGAGGTCACGAGCGAGGTCACGGCGCGCACGACCGCGTGGGTGAAGCGCGCGCTCGGGCTGCTCGGCACCATCTCGGCCACGAAGGACATGCTCTCTTTCGAGGACGACGTTCTCTCCGCGTTGATCGACGGCTTCAAGGCGAGCGGATGGGCTGCGCCCGCGCCGGTGACGATTCCGGACGCGCCCGGGGGCGCCGCGCCGGCACGCTCGGCGCGAGGGCAGGGCACGCCGCGCTCCTGAGACGACACGAAAGAGCAGAACGAGGAGCCGCCACCGCGAGGTAGGTCGGCTCCTCGTCTTGTTTTTGTCGAGGGCGTCCCCATGCTCTTCGTCGGAGCGCGAGGGCGTGATGCTGAGCTATGCGTTCGTGGATGGGTTCACGAGGGTGCGGCGCGACGAAGCGATCCAGCGATTGAAGGGGGCGATCGCGGAGGCTGACGGCGTGATCGTCGACTTCGCCTTCTTCTCGAACGAGGCGATCCGGCTCAGCGTCGAGATCGAAGCGGTGGCGCTGGCGAAGCTCGAGGAGGCGCTCACCGAGGGCGGCGTTCATGTCTTCGAGCGATGCGCGGCGGAGCTGAAGAAGAGCCGCGACGCGAGCTCGCGTCCGATCATCGCGATGCTCCACATCGCGTTCGTGCGCGACGAGGCCGATCTCGCGGCCCACCTCCCGGGCTGAACGAAGCGCAAGTCCGCGTCACGATGGGAGGCGTCGACGGCGTGCGTCCCTAAGTCGCGCGTCCGTGATATGCCAGGCGACAGCACATGCGTACGACCTTCTCCTTGCTGCTGCTGCCTGGGCTCTGCCTCGCCGTCATGGGTTGTCCGAAGAAGGGCGGCGAAGCCGACGCCGGCGAGGTCGAGGCCGCGGTCGTCGAGGCCGTCGTCGACGCCGCTCCCGCGGTGCCCGCGGCGAAGAATGCGAACGACGTGGCTCGCTTCCCCGGCGAGACCGCGCTCGCCGACGACGATCTCAAGCTCGTCGACGCGTTCACCACCGTTCGCACCGGACCCAAGCAAGGCGGCACCGTCGCGACGCTGCGCGCGGGCACCGACGTCGTGAAGATGGCCGAGTACCAGGGCGCCTTCCTCATCACGTTCGCCGATCCCAAGGATCCCAACACCCACCTCATGGGATGGATCGACAAGGGTGCGTTCGTGCAGGACGTGCTGATCGTCGACGCCGGCCCGAGAGACGCGGCGAAAGACGTCGCGCCGCCGCCGCCGGTCGACGCCGGCTTCGGCCTCGTTTGCCCGCCGAACAACGCGGTCGTCGTCAACCTCGCGCCGACGCCGGTGTGCAAGACGAAGTGCAAAGAAGACAAGGAGTGCCCCGGCGCGGCGGCCGGGAGCTGCGTGGCGGCGCAGACGCCGGACAACAAGGTCGTCAAGGTCTGTCGCTGAGTCGATCAGGGAGCCGCGTGCGCGACGCGGTCGATGAGGCCGAGCAGCGTGTCGAGCCGGAGCGGCTTCTGCACCGCCTCGCATGAGACGCGCGCGGCGTCGGCGGCTCCGCTCAAGACGACGACGGTCACGTTCGCGAGCGCAGGCACGCGCCGAACGACGTCGAGGAAGGCGCGGCCGTCCATCTCCGGCATGTTGAGATCGAGCAGCACCAGGTCGGGCGGGGAGGCGAGCGCCAGCGCCAGCGCGTCCTTGCCGTTGCTCGCGCAGAGCACCGTGTGCCCTTCCTCGAGGAGGATGTCGCGCATGGTCTCGACCGTGTCTTGATCGTCGTCGACGACCAGGACCGTGGCGCGATGGCCCATCTGTGACTTTTCGGCGGCTGGGTGGGTCATCGGCTTCGGCGAATCTCGAACGAGATCGTGGACGAGATGAGGCGCATTGACCGACTCGAGCAAGGAGCGATCCCGCTGCGCAGGCGCTTCGCCGAAGCCGAAACGACGCGGCCGCAGGCCGCGTTGACCGGCTCGGCTTGTGGGCAAACCATAGGGCATCGGCAATCGCGTGGCACGCTCCTCCGACAAGCCCCAAGGCTCCCTCGTGGCCAAGGGCTCCTCGGGCTCTACTCGCCCGAGCGGGCCCCGTCGCGCCGCGCGGCGCGACGTGGTCCCACTCGCGAGCATCCTGCTCGTCGACGATCACCCGCCGGATCTGATGGCGCTCGAGGCGATCCTCGAGCCGCTCGGCGAGAGGCTCGTGCGCGCGAGCTCGGGGAGCGAGGCCGTGAGCCTGGCGCGCCGTGAAGACTTCGCGCTCGTGCTGCTCGATCTGCAGATGCCCGAGCTCGACGGTCTCGAGACCGCCGCGCTGCTCAAGAAGACGGAGCGGTCGCACGCGGTGCCGATCATCATCTTGACCGCGAACGAGCCGTCGAGCGCGGTCGTCGCACGCGGCTACGCGAGCGGCGCGGTCGACTTCCTCTACAAGCCGCACGACCCCGAGCTGCTCCGTTCCAAGGTCAGCGTCTTCGTCGATCTCTACAAGCAGAGGCACGCCGAGCGTTACGGCGAGCCGCGCGTTCCGCCGGACGAGGCGTCGGGTCGCCTGAGCGAGCGCTTGATGGCGGCGGCCCCCGCGGAAGATCAAGCCGAGACGGTGGAGGCGCTCGTTCGCATCCACAGCGCGCTCAACGAAGACCTCGACCTCGCCAAGATCGCGCAGCGTCTGGTCGACACGACGACGTCGCTCACCGCCGCGAAGGCGGGCGCGTTCCATTACACGCTGCGCGGATCGATGGAAGTCGCGGTCTCCGGCTCGACGCCGAGCGATCTCGCGGCGCTCGGCCCTGCGTCGCCGCTCCTTCGCTGCGTCTTCGAAGGCGTCGGCTCTCGGCGCGTCGACGACGCGCGGCGCGATCTCGCGCGGCACCTGCCGTACGCGGTGCGGAGCGTGCTCGCGGTGCCGGTCCTCTCCCGCGGCGGTCACGTCGCCGGCGCGCTCGTCCTCACCTCCGATCACGCGGGCGCCTTCGACGATCGCGACGAGGAGCTCGCCGCGCTGGCCGCGCGCCACGCGGCGGCGTCACTCGAGAACGCGCGCCTCTACGACGAGGCCAAAGACGCCCGCCGCCGCGCCGAGCTCGCCGAGCTCGAGCTCCGCGCGGGCGAAGCGCGCGTGCGGCTCGCGCTCGACTCCGCGAAGCTCGGCACGTGGGACCACAACCCGCTCACCGGCTCGCTCCGGTGGGACGCGCGATCGCGCGCGCTCTTCAAGCTCGCCCCCAACGCGCCCGTCAGCTACGAGATCTTCCTCCGCGCTATCCACGCCGGAGATCGCGAGCGCGTCGATCGCGGCGTCAAGCGCGCCCTCGATCCCACGGGCGACGGCGCGTTCGACGTCGAATACCGCGTGAGCTTCTCCGACGGCGACGAGCGATGGATCGCGGCGAAGGGGCAGGCGTTCGTCGAGAAGGGCAGCCCGGTGCGCTTCATCGGCACGATGCTCGACGTCACCGCCAAGAAGCGGATCGAGCAAGAGCGCGCCGCGCTCTTCGCGCGCGAGCAGGAAGCACGCGCCGAGGCGGAGAGCGCGCGCGCGCGCGCCGAAGCCGCGAGCCGCGCGAAAGACGAGTTCCTCGCGACCGTGTCGCACGAGCTCCGCAACCCGCTGAACGCGATCCTCGGTTGGTCGCGCGTCCTCTTGGAAGAGGGAGACGAGCTCGCGCGCGAGCGGCAGCGTCGCGGCCTCGAGGTGATCGCGCGCAACGCGAAGGCGCAGGTGCAGCTCGTCGAAGACATCCTCGAGGTCTCGCGCATCGTGAGCGGCAAGCTCCGCTTGACCACGGCGCCGGTCGACGTGCGCGCCGTCGTCGAAGCGTCGGTCGACACCGTCCGCTCCGCGGCGCAGGCGAAGGGCGTGCTCCTCGAGACGCGCTTCGTGTCCGATCCGGGCGCCATCGTCGCCGACGAAGATCGCCTCCAGCAGGTGCTCTGGAACCTGCTCTCCAACGCCGTGAAGTTCACGCCGCGCGGAGGGTCTGTCTGCATCGAGGTGCGCCGCGACGAAGACGTGGTGCTCTCGGTCGAGGACACCGGCGAGGGGATCGACCCTGCGTTCTTGCCCTTCGTGTTCGAGCGCTTCCGTCAGGCCGACGGCTCGACGACGCGCATGCACGGCGGGCTCGGCCTCGGCCTCGCGATCGTGCGCCACCTCGTGGAGCTGCACGGCGGGACCGTGAGCGCCGACAGCCGAGGCGTGGGCAAGGGTGCGCGCTTCACCGTGCGCGTGCCGGTCCAGGCGGAGGCCCCGCCGGAGGAGGCCCGCACGCGAAGCACCGCGCCGCGGCCGTTCGCCCCTGCCAGCGCTCCCTCTCCGCTGGCCAACGTCCACGTGCTCATCCTCGACGACGAAGAAGACATGCGCGATCTGATCGCGATGATCCTCGAGCACGCGGGCGCGAAGGTCACGCGAGCCGCCACCGTCGACGCCGCCGTGCGTGCGCTCGCCGCGGACTGTCCCGATGTCGCGGTCTCGGATCTCGCCATGCCGGGCGAAGACGGCTACGCCTTCGTGAAGCGCGTGCGTGGCTCGGAGCTCGAATCCCTGCGCGTCCTCCCCTTGGTCGCGATGACCGCGTACGCGCGGGCCGAAGATCGCCATCGCGTGCTCGAGGCGGGGTTCCAACGCCACGTCGCGAAGCCGATCGAGCCGAATGAGCTCGTCGAAGCCCTTGCCGAGATCGCGAAGGGATTCACAGGAAGATCGGAAGACCAGCGACGACGCTGACCTTCGGATCTTCCTGTGAAGCGACTCGTCTCAGCGACCGTCGCCGCTCTGCTCACCGCGTCCTGCGCCCTGCGGCTGCGGTTGCGGCTGAGGCTGCGCCTCGGCAGGGCGTCGGCGAACGCCGCCTCGACGGACGTGCGGGGCCATTCCGCCCTTGCGCCCGGCGATGCGCGCTTCGTCGCTGCTGAACTGGTGCGCGGTGCCCGCGGCATGTGCGGCTTTGCCGCCCTTGCTCGCGATCTCCTTCACGCGGTCCCGGTCCATCGCGGCGAAGCCTCGGCGGCGAGGGCGGCGCTCCTCCGGTTGAGCCTCCTTCGGGCTCTCGCCTTCGCCAGAGTTACTGGTGGGAGGCGGCTGGTCGTTGCCGCCCGGGTTGTTCTCGTCGGCGATGATCATGGGTGACTCCTAGTGTGTAAGGGTACGAAGCGACGGTCGTGCCAGTGACCAGCACTGCAAAAGGCCGCCCTTGCTCCGCGCTATCCGTGTCACGGCGCGACAGTCGTGGCGGCCTTTCGCCACGCGGAGGAGCTCAATCGGGCCGCACAGCGCGACCGTTCCGCCGCAACCAGGTCCGTTTCTGGGGTCCGCCGTCGCAACGGCGTCGGTTCGTGTCGCGCTGGGGCACGGAGGCCGATCCTCGACGATGCTTGCGCTGTGCATGTATATGGGCGCGCGGTGCGTCGCGCCACGCGTCACGAAGGCTCCGACTCCCAGGGACGCATGACCCATCCGTCGAGGATGCTGCTGCGATCGAGGAGGACGAGGAGGCCGCCGGCGATGAGCTCCTCGACCGCGAGGCAGATTTCGTTGAGCGTGTCGCGGAGCTCGGCCGCATCGACGTACACGTCGCGGGCGCGGTGGCGATTGCGCCAAACGAGCTCGACGCTGTCGAGCGTCTCGCGCGCGGTGCTCGAGCAGCCGTCGACCATGCACGCGTAGACGAGGCGCGCCGGATCGCTCAAGCACGCGAGGCGCGGGTGGCTCCACTGGATGTCCTGGATCCTCGCGACGCCGCGCTGATCGATGTTCGTGCTCGGGCCTTGGAGATCGATACGACGACTCACGGTTCACCTCGGAGAAGCGCAGTGCCTCGCGATCCTCGTCTGCAACCTTCGTGCGATGCGATGCCGCGAACGCGCCGAGCCTGAGAACGCCGCGTGCACGCTCTCGAATCGACCCGAGAGCACCCATGGCCGCGTTCCCGCCAATCGTCCCCGACGACGAAGAGCTCGCGCTCCCTCGCCGTCACGCCGCGCCCGATTCGGTCGCGTGGGTGCTCCTCTTCACCGAGGGTGCGCTCCTCGGGCTGAGCGCGCTCTTCTGGCTCTCGCGTGGTCACTTCTTCGACGGCCGGATCTACGAGGCGATCGGCGGCTCGTCGTGGATGAGCGTCGACGCCGTGTTCCCCGGCGTCGCCCGCCTCGTCTCGCTCGCGGTTCGTCTCTTCGGTCTCGGCGTCTTGTGCTTCGGCATGCTCGTCATCGCGATCTCGGTCACGAGCTATCGCCGCGCCGAGCGCTGGGCTTGGTACGCCATGTGGGTGGTGCCGCTCTACTCCGTCGTCACGCTCGCCGTCGTCGGCGCGTACCACGCGCTCAGCGTGACGTCTGTGGCGTGGCATACGGCCTTGCTGTGCCTCGCGCTGCTCGCGCTCGTCGTGCCGTACGACCGCTTCTTCCCGAGCGAGGCGCCTCAACGCGCGGAGGGCGCGGGCGCCTGACGCTCTCGCTCGGGTGCGCCGGCCGAGGCGCTCGTCTCGGCGCGGACGGTGAGGACGGGCACGGGCGAGGTCCGTACGATCTTCTCCGCGACGCTGCCGAGGAGGAAGCGCTCGATGCCTCTGTGACCGTGCGTCCCCATCACGACGATGTCGGCGTTCGACGCCTTCACCTCTTCGAGGATCTCCGCCGCCGGCTCGCCCAGGCGAAGGCGCGCGACGCTGCCGAGCGGCAGCTCGCGATCGCGCACGAACCTCTCGAGCTCCGCGCGCGCGGCCTCGGCGAGCGTCTCCGGCGGAGGCATCAGCGCGATCGGATAGGGGGTGAGCACGGCCTTCTCGACGTGAAGAACGACGATGCGCGCGCCGAACGCCTTCGCGAGGGCGACCGCGTGCTCGAGGGCCACGCTGGCTGCGAGCCCGAAGTCGGTCGGTACGAGGATCGTCTCGATGCGCATTCTCGAGCTCAGCCGACGCGATCGCGCGCGCCCTCTTTGCCTTCGTGCCTCGCGCAGTGGGCGCAACAGTACATCGTGCCGCTCACCTCGATGCCGTGGCCGAGGATCCGACAGGAGCAGTGGCTGCACAGCGGCGCGAGGATCTGCGCTGCACACTCGAGGCTGTCGAACGTGAAGACGCGATCGCCCCGCCTCACCTCGAAGGACTTGTCGTAGCTATTTCCGCACGTGTCGCAGCTCTTGTTCACCGGAACCTCCTGGCTCACGGGCTGCAACCGGCGTACCTCGGGTCACGAAGAGCTCAGCGTCTCGAGCTCTCCCCTGAGCTCGGGGTGCGCCGCCACGATGCGCTCGACGGCGCTGCGAGAGCCGGCCGGGTCGAGCGCGGCGAGCGCGCGCGCGAGCGCCACCGTCACGCGGCCGTCCTCGCGCGCGCCGAACGCCTTCCTGAGCGATCCGACGAGGCCTTGCGTGGGGAGGAGACGCTCGTGGAGGAAGGCGACGACGCGCGCGCGACTCTCTTCGGTCGCGAGCGCGAGCGCCGAGGCGGCGGCGATGCGCAGCTCGGTCGGCGCGGGCGTCGGCGACACGATGATCCGCGCGAGGCGCTCGATCGCGAACTCGTCGACGCCTCGAAGGCGCTGGATCGCGCCGATGGCCTCGAGCCTCACCGGATCGATCGTGCTGTCGAGGACGCCGAGGAGGAGGGCGCGTGCGCGCGGGCCCCAGAACGTGACGGTCGCGCGGAGCGCGACGACCGCGAGCGCCGGCTTGTCGGCGCGCACGAAGCGAACCGTGAGCTCGCCGCCTACGTCGGATCGAACGTCGGGAACGCTGCGGAGGAGATCCTCTGCGAGCGCTTCGTCCGAGCGCGAAGGGAGCGCGATGAGCGGCTCGAGCCCGCCGAGGATGACCGGGAGCGACGCCGGCCCGGTCGCGCGCAAGGTCGAGACGAAGCGCGCACGCGTGTCGAGCGTCGCCGGCTGCGCCTTCCTCGCCTCGAGCAGCGCGCGCGCCGCGACGGGGCCGGCGATCGCGAGGATGCCGAACGCTTCCTCGACGCGCTCGACGTTGCCGCCGAGGAGCTGACCCGCGAAAGCGCGCGCCGGCGCGGGATCGCGAAGCACGCGCAGCGCGCGATCGAGCGGATCGCGCTCCTCGACGCGCGCGCCGGGATCGGACGCTCGGTCTTGAAGCCACGCGAGCAGATCGTTGGCGAGGCGCACGTTGCACGTCGAGATCGCGGATCGGAGAGCGTCGCCGAGCGAGGCGATCGCGAGGTTGCGCGAGCTCCCCTCCGCCGTGCTCACGGTCGCGAGCGCGTCGGCCGTGTTCGTCACGAAGTCGTTGGCCTGAGGAACCTGGCGTATCGAGATGCGTCGAAATTGTCCGCTCCCGGTGGCGCCGTCGTCGTCGACGAGCGCGCGGAGCTCGGCGCGGAGGGCGCGCACGTTCGGATGCCGCTTGGACGGATCCTTCGCCAGGGCCTTCAGGACGATCCGCTCGAGATCGGGATCGATGTCGGGCACGATCTCGGAGGGCTTCTTCGGTCGCTCCATGACGTGGAGCATGAGCACTTCCATCGGGCGGTTGCTCTCGAAGGGGAGGCGCCCGGTGGCGAGCTCGTAGAGAACGACGCCGAGCGCGTAGACGTCCGTGCGCGCGTCGACCGTCTCGTTGCGGATCTGCTCGGGCGACATGTACGCCGGCGTACCGACGACCTTCTTCGAATCGGGGAGCTTGACGAGCGTCGCGTCGTCGTCCGAGAGCTCTCTCGAGGGCTCGGGGACCCAGTGCGCGATGCCGAAGTCGCACACCTTCACGAGCTCGTTCACGTTACCTTCGTCGTCTTTGCGGTTCACGACGACGACGTTCTCCGGCTTGATGTCGCGATGCACGACGCCCGCGTCGTGTGCGTGCCCGAGCCCGGCGCAGGCCTGCGAGACGAGATCGACGAGGCGCTCGAGCGGCAGTCGGCCTTCGGCGTCGAGGATCTGCTGGAGGTTTCGACCCTCGAGCAGCTCCATCACGATGTAGAGGATGCCGTCGGGCTCCTGACCGTAGTCGACGATGCGGAGCACGTTGCGGTGATCGAGCTGGCTCGCCGCGAGCGCCTCGGCGTAGAACCGCGCGCAGTAATCCTGGCTGTGCTGGAGGCTCGGGTGGAGGACCTTCACCGCGACCGGCCTCCGGAGCGCCGTGTGCATCGCGCGGTAGACCTCGCCGCTCGCGCCCCCGCCGAGCAGCGCCTCGAGCACGAAGCGGCCGTCCGCGAGCGCGCGCCCGCGCAGCGATCCTGGAGCGCGACGCGACGCCGTGTGACCGCCGGTCGTGCGCGCGAGCGCCGCGGCGTGATCGCTGCTGAGCGACGGCGGCGGCTCGCTCTCCGTCTTCCTCTTGTTGCCCGGCGGCATGACGCTCGATCGCGGTCGCGCTCGCTCCGACTCCGGGCTCGACGCCGGCGGCGCCGACGACGAGCTCGATCCGCCGAACAGCTCCTGCCTCAGCGCGTCGGCGTGCGCCTCGTCGAGCGGCGAGAGGCGGAGCGGGAAGCTCCCGGCCTCGTCGGGCGCCCCCGCGGGATCGGCGAGCACGACGAGCGGCTCGTCGAAGCCGTCGACGTAGATCTCGAGCACGTGCTGGCTCGCGTCGATCGGCGCCGTCTCCAGCGGAAGGTGCGCGATCTCGCACGCGACGGCGACCCACGCGAGGTAGCCGCGGTCTCGTCGATCGGGCCGACGCGTGGTGATGACCGGGAGAAGCGCGCGCATCCGCCCTCCGACGATGAGACCACACGGCGGGCCTCGCGGCCACAACGGCTCTCTTGACCTCTCGGTCGGCTCGCGCGCGGCGTGACTCGAGCGCTAATCGTCGTCGCGGACGCGCCGCTTGAGCACCGGCGCGTCGCTCGACGTTCGCCTCGCCGCGGGCCGCGCGACCGGCGCCGGCGGTAGGCCGACCGTGTCCGGCGGCGTCTTCGGAACGGCGAGCTTCGGCACCTCCATGAACGAGCTCGGATCGATCTGCACCATCGGCGGCGGCAGCGACGTCTTGCGCACCTCGGCCGACGCCGTGAGAACGATGCGCTTGCCGCTCTCTTTCACCGTCAGCGGCGCGATCACCTTCGGCGCGCGCGCGATGCCGCGCGAGAACTCGCTGAACGGCACGCGGAGCACGGTGTCCGGGAAGAGCTTCTCTCGAAAGCCCGCGCCGATCGAGCTCGAGACGACGATCTTGGTCGACGCGTCGTCGCCCGACACCTCGATGCGAAGCTCGCCGTCGATCCAGTCGCATGCCGTCGTCGCGAGGCGCGCGAGCGCCGCGAGGATGATCGGCGCGCCCCGCCCGGGAGCGGCGATCTGGGTGAAGCGCGCGAGGAGCGAGGTCATCGACTCCGACGAGCCCGCCGCCTCGACGATCTGCGCTCCGCGGATCTCCATGCAGTGCTGGAGGTTCGAAAAGTTCACGCCGTGAGGGTACCACGCCGCCTCAGCGAGCACGATTCACCGGCGTCGCTTCGCGCGGGCGTGGAGGCCTTCCTCCGGGGCCGCCTCTGGCGGGCACGGCGAACGTCGCGCGGACGAGCCGATCGAGCGCGCGCGGATCGACGACCTTCGCGAGCTGCCTTTCGAAGCCCACGCTCCGCGCGACGGGCGCGGCGAGCCGCTCGCACATCCTCGTCATCAGCAGCACGAGCCCCGGGCGGCGGAAGCCGAGCGCGTCGGGCAGGCCGAGCGCGGGCCGATCGCGCAAGAACGGCGCGGTGACGAGGACGGAGTAGTCGTGCGCGCAGGCGGCCGCAAAAGCGTCGACGTAGGTCCGCGCGACGGTCACGGTGTGTCCGAGCTCCACGAGCCCGAACGCGAGCGGATCGGTGTGCGCGCGGTCTTCGTCGCAGATCAAGATGGTGTAGCGGCTCGTGCCCATGATGTGCGCCTCGTGCGGCGGCGCGCCGCGATCAAGCCATGGCGGGAGCGGTCGGGCGCGTCCGATCGAGCCCGTCGAGGAATTCGAATGGATCGACGGCGGCGGCGCGGAGCAGCGCGGCGACGAGCGCCGGGCTCAACGTCGCCGTCTCCGGCACGACGACCTTTCCGTCGTCGCCGTCTACGTCGCGCACCATGGTCGCGAGACCGGCCGCGCGAGAGTCGATGCGGAAGCCGAGCCGCGACAGCGTCGCGACGAGCTCGGAGCCAGAGAGATGGGGAAGCGCAAGCATGGTGTCATGGATCGAAGCAACGCGAGTGCCGATGCGGCCCTTGCGACAACGCCGCTCGCTCGCTTCGTCGGGTCGCGTCGTTTCGCGTGCGGCTTCCTCCCGATCGCGCGCGACGCGAGTCGGCCGGGCGTAGCCGAACGTCACTCCGTGGCGAACGTCGCGCGCTGGGCCCCGGCCGTCTGCGACTTGGTGTTGGGGAAGCTCCGATCGCAGTCGATCGACGTCGCCATCTCGTTCCGGCCGGGTTATGCTGCGTGCGAATGCGCGTCGTGAAACGCCCGCTCGTTCTCGTCGTCGACGACGGCCGGCAGCACGTCACGCTGCTGCGCCTCGCGCTCATGGAGCGCGGCTTCGCCGTCGTCGTCGTGCTCTCCGCCGAGGGCGCGCGCACGATGGTGCGCGAGAAGCCGGTCGACGCCGTCTTGACGACGCTGCCCCTCGAAGCCGCGTCCGAGATCCTGCGCGACTTCGGCGAAGCGCGTCCGCACGTCGCGGTCGCGATCGTCTCCGAGGGCGCCGAAGAGGCGGCGCGCGCCGCGGGCTTCGACTTCGCGCTCGCGCGCCCGATCGACTTCGGCGAGCTCGACGCTGCGCTCCGCGAGCGCATGAGCCGTCGCCGGAGCGGCACGCGCGCCCGGGCGAAGGCGCGAACCGTCACGGACGCGGCGAGCAATGGCGGCGGACGGTCGCGAGCAGGGTCGCGAGATCCACGGGCTTCGTGAGCCAGCCGTCGACAGCGAGCTTCTTGCCGATGGCGTCGGGGTGTCGATCGGCGGTCACGAGCACCACCGGAATGTGACGCAGATCGGGCTCGGCGAGCTGCTCGGCGCGGAAGGTCGCGCCGTCGCAGTTCGGCATCATCAAGTCGAGCAGGATCATCCGCGGCGGCGCGTTCGCGCGAAGCCACGCGAGCGCCTGGTGCCCGTCGGGAACGGCGGCGACGCGGAGCCCGTGCTCGGCGAGGACCTCCTGCATCGTGTCGCGGATGTCGTAGTCGTCGTCGACGACGAGCACGTCGACGTCGAGGGGCGCGTCATCCATCGGCGTTGCCCGGCGTGTGAGGGAGCGTCAGGGTGAACGTCGCGCCGGCCCCGATCTCGCTCTCGACGACGATCGTGCCGCCGTGCGCGATCGCGAGCTCGCGCGCGATCCAGAGACCGAGGCCGAGGCCGCCGTAGTTCCGATCCGACACGGCACGCTCGAACCGGCCGAAGATCCGCTCCTGATCGCGCGAGGCGATGCCGATCCCGTGGTCGATCACCTGGAGGACGGCCGCGTCGGCGTCGCGCGCGCAGCGAACGTCGATCGGTCGGCCGCTGCCGTACTTGATCGCGTTCGAGAGCAGGCTCTCCACGATCCGCTCGACGCGCGCCGCGTCCCAGACGCCGACGCAGGGTCTGTCGGCGTCGACGCGGAGCTCGCAGCTCGCGCGCGCCGCGTCGTCGGCGAAGCGCGCGCACGCCTCGCGCGCCACGAGGGCGAGGTCGACCCTCGTGCGAACGAGCTCGAGGCCCCGCTCGTCGAGGCTCGTGATGTCGAGCAAGCCGTCGATGAGCCGCGCGAGCCGTCGCGTCTGGCCGACCGTTTTCTCGAGACGCGCGGCGACTCGCGCGGGATCCCGCGCGAGCGTGTCGGGCCCGAGCGACTTCAGGCTCTCGACCTGGAGCATGAGCGCGGCGAGCGGCGTGCGCAGCTCGTGCCCGGCGATGGCGAGGAAGGCGTCGCGCGCGCGGACCGCCTCTCGAGCGGCGCGGTACGCGCGGGCGTTCTCGATCGCGGTCCCCGCGCGACGGCCGATCTCTTCGGCCAGCTCGAGGTCGCGCTCGTCGAACCGGCGGTCGGGCATCGAGCTGATGAGGGTGATCGCGCCCTCGGGCGCGCCGCGCACGGTGATCGGGACGATCATGACCGATCGCAGCTCGCGGAGGACGCGGTAGTGGTCTTCGTCGCGCGCGGCCGAGCGCACCAGCTCGTCGGAGAGCTCGGGGTAGAGCTCGGGCTTCCCCGTGCGAAGGACGTTGGGGACGCCCGTCTTGGCGTTCTCGTTCGGCGGATACTTCGCGCGATACTCGGCGGCCATCGCGACCTTCGCCGGATCGGAGTGAGCGACCGCGAGCGCCTTGCGCACGCGGTCTTCGACCAGATCGACGATGCACCAATCGGCGAGCTCGGGTACGAGCGCGTTCGCCACCGCCTTGAGCGTCTCGGCGTAGTCGAGCGAGGCGGCGAGGCGCGACGTGGCCGCCGCGAGCAGGCGCGCGGCCTCGCGCTGTCGCTGCGAGAGTGTGACGTCGTGCCAGATGTTCACCGCGAGCTCGGGCACGCCATCCTCGTTCTTGATCGCGCTCGCGCGCACGAGAGACCACCACGCGCGACCGGTGCCGTGATGCTTCACTTGAAGGAGCATCGGCTCGGGCGACTGACCGGCGAGCGCGCGGCGCGCAGGGAGCCGCGAAGCGTCGACCGGCGCCCCGCGCTCGTCGAGCACCTCGAAGCGACGCATGATCTCGCTCGGTGGCGTCTCGAGCATCACGCGCGCGTCGGCGAAACCGCAGATGCGCGCGGCCGCGTCGTTGGCGTAGAGCAGGCGTCCTGTGCCGTCTTGCACCGTCACGCCGTCCGACACGCCGCCCAGCACGACGTTGGCCTGCGCGAGCGTGGCGCGGTATTTCTCGGCGAGCGCAGAAGCGACGGCGGCCATCTGGGCACCCCACAATGACACCGCGAGGGCTCTGGTGGCTAGAGCGGTGGGACGCCGCATTCGATCGTGGAGCGAGGCAATTGTGTGGCCGACCTCGCGCGCGAGGCGGTTTGCCTCGTCGCCGTAGCGCAGACCGACAACTTGCATAGTGCACGCTTGCGGTATCCCGATTGCATGGCCTCCGGACGTGGTTCCGCTCGTCGCTGTCTCGGGGGCTGAGTGCATCGAAGCGCTGCGTCTGGCGGGGTTCCGTCTGCACGTCGCCGCGGCCGAGGGCCGCGTGACGCTCGCGAGCGGCGTGCGTGTCGTCTCGGTTCCCGACGTCGCGATGCTCACGCCGACCGAGCTCTACGCCATCTTGCGCGACGCGGGCGTGACGTACAGCACGTTCCTCGACTTGCTCTCGGAGACGCCGACGGACCCGGACGTGTCGAGGACGACGGGCATTCGCCGGCGCGTCGCCGAGAGCGCGTGAGCTGCGGTTGCGCCTCGACGAGGCACCGTGCCACGTCGGCGTGCGCCGTCGAACGATGACCAGGCGAGTCGCTGCCGCGTAAAGGTGCGTCGGTATGCGGCGTGCACCGCGGAGACACGCATGGTCCGCCTGGAGGAGCGCGAGATGATCGTCGAGACGTTGCTCGACTCGCTCGAGGTGGAACACTACGTACGCGGGCCGCTGCTCGCGACGGTCGCCGACGAGCTCGACGCGCTCGGGCTCGCGCGCGTGGCCGAGGCGGCGCGCGGCGTGCTCGCGTGTCTGGAAGCCGGTGCGCTCTCCGATTGGGACTTCGTGCGCGCGGTGGGCGCGCTTCGCGACCTCGTCCACGGCGCCAAGATCGTGTCTGCGGCTTGACCGATCTGCTCCCGGGTGCCCACCTCGATCGCGATGAAGACGCGACCACCTTCGTCGTCTTCAGCACCACCGCACGTCGCGTCGAGGTGAAGCTCGAAGGCGGCCTCGTCGGCACCTCGACGTACGAGCTCGACGCCCTCGGCGCCGGCCGCTTCGCGCGGCGCCTGGCGGGGATCGGCGAAGGCGCGCTCTACAAGCTGGTCCTCGACGGCGACGAGATCGCCGATCCCTACGCGCGCTTCTTGCCTCGTGGCGTGCACGGTCCGGCGCGCGTCGAGGCGCGCCGGGTCGCGCGACCGCTTCCCGAGCCTCTACCGCCGTCGCGCTGGATCCTCTACGAGCTCCACGTCGGGACGTTCTCTCCCGAAGGCACCTATCGCGGCGCGGCTGCGCGGCTCGACGCGGTCGCCGATCTGGGCGTCACTGCGATCGAGCTCCTCCCGATCGCGGCGTTCGCCGGGCAGAGAGGGTGGGGCTACGACGGCGTCGCGCTCTGCGCTCCCCATGCACCCTACGGCGAGCCCGAGGATCTCCGCGCGCTCGTGCGCGCGGCCCACGAGCGAGGCCTCGCGATGATCCTCGACGTCGTCTACAACCACGTCGGCCCCGCGGGGAGCTACCTCGCGCGCTGCGCGCCCGAGTACTTCACCGAAGCGATCCAGACGCCGTGGGGACCCGCGCCCGACTACGCCGAAGGCTCTCCGATGCGCCGCCTCGTGCTCGAGAGCGCGCGCCACTGGCTCGAAGACTTCGGGTTCGACGCGTTGCGCCTCGACGCCGTGCACGCCATTCACGACGTCTCGCTCCGCCACGTCGCCAGAGAGATCGTCGATCTCGCGCACGCGATGACGCCGCCGCGCCGCGTCTTCTTCGAAGACGAGCGCGACGAACGCGCGGCGATCGTCGAACGCGGCGCCGACGCGGTGTGGGCCGATCGCTTCCATCATCAGCTCCACGTGCTCCTGACGCGCGAGCGCGCCGGGTACTACGCCGCCTTCGCGCCGAGCGTCGAGGCCCTCGCGGCGACGATCGCCGAGGGCGTCCGCGCCGTCGAACCCGACAAGCTCGTTTACTGCATCCAGAACCACGATCAGATCGGCAACCGCGCCCTCGGGACGAGGATCACCGATCTCGTCGACGTCGAGTCGTATTGCGCGGCCTCGACCCTCCTCTTGTTCTTGCCCGCGACGCCCCTGCTGTTCATGGGGCAGGAGTGGGCCGCCTCGTCGCCGTTCCTCTACTTCTGCGATCACGATCGCGCGCTCGGAGAGGCCGTGCGCGAGGGACGACGGATCGAGCACGGGTTCGCGGGCGCGTCGATCCCGGATCCTCAAGCCGCGCGCACCTTCGAGCGATCGAAGCTCGCCTGGGAGGAGCGGCGCGTGGAGCCGCACGCTCGCGTGCTCGCGCTCTACTGCGCGATGGTGAAGCTCCGGCGCGACGACGCCGTGCTCGGCGCGCCGGCGAGCGCGCAGGAGCTGACCTCGCGCGCGGACCGCGACGTGCTCGAGGTCGTGCGGCGCGGACCTTCCGGATCGCGAAGGCTCGTCGTCAACTTCGGCGACGCGCCTGCGCTTGCGCCGAAAGGATCGAAGGACGTGCTCTTCGCGACGCGCCCGACCGAGGACGGCAAGCTCGCGCCGCGGAGCGCGATCGTCTTTCGCGCGTGAGCCTCGAGCGAGACGGATCGCCGCGGCACGAGCGCCGCACGTGTCATCGGATCACGGTCAGGTGGCGGCGGGCTTCGCGGAAGAGGCTGCGGAGCGGCACGCGCCGGCCCTCGCCGCCGTCGACCGCGGCCTGGCGCGACGCGAGGCGCGACTCGAACGGGCCGAGCGTCCAGCACGTCTCGGGCGCGAGCTCTTCGAGCGGCGTGCCGTCGTCGGCGAGGTTCTTGGGGCATACGTCGCGCGCTTCGACGAGCGCCTCGTCGTCGAGCCAGCGGAGAGGGAGCCCCTGCGTACGGCACACGTAGGGGCGATGCGCGTAGACGGTGCACGCGCCTTCGCCGTCGAGGAACGCGCACGCGCCCTCCTCGTGAGGCGCGCCGTTCTCGAGCAGATCGGCGTGATGGCGCGCGATCACTGCGGCCTCGATCTCGAAGACGGAGAGGCCGTCGGTGCAGCAGGAGCTGCAACCCGATCGGCAGCTCAGGCGGGCCCCGTGCGCCTGGGCGATCGGGCGCACCAGCTCGTCGACCGCGCCGTGAAGCGCCTCCACCCAGTCGATCGTTCGGGGATCCACGTCCATCGCGTCACGGAGCTACCTCGGGGAGCCGTCGCCGTCGAGCTGGTAGTCTGTCGGGGTGCGCGTGACGGTGCTCGAGCTGCCGGCGACGTGGAACGAGCCCGCCGCGGCCCTCGCCGCGGTCGATCGCGAGCTCGAGCGCGGCCCGCGCACGGATCTCGTTCTCCTGCCCGAGGCTTCGCTGACGGGCTACGTCTCGCCCGAGGGCGACTTCGATCTCACGCGGTTCGCCGAGGGTCCCGGCGGACCGCTCGCGCGCGAGATCGCGGCGATCGCTTCGCGTCGCGGCGTCACCCTCGTCGCGCCGCTCGTCCTCCGCGAAGGCTCCGCTTGCTTCAACGCGATGATCGCGCAAGGCCCCGGCGGCGAGCGCGTCTTCACCTATCGCAAGCGTCATCCGTGGATCCCCGAGACGTGGGCGGCGGCGGGCGAAGTGGCGGCGCCGGTCGTGACGATCGGGCAAGCGCGCGTCACGATCGCGATTTGCTTCGACGTGCACTTCCTCGAGGAAGAGGCCTCGAGCGCGCTGCGCGCGTCGGATCTGCTCCTCTTTCCCAGCGCGTGGGTCGAAGAGAGCGACAGCCGACCTCTCCTCCTCGCCGAGATCGCGCGGACGTACGGCGTCGCGGTCGCGAACGCGAACTGGGGGCCGGGCGTCGTCACCGTCGCGGGGCAGGGCGGATCGGCGATCCTCGACGGTCGAGGTCGCGTCCTCTCGCGGGTCGCGCCCGGCGCGGTGCGCGCCGATGCCGCGGTCGCGCCGTGACGCGGCGATCGAAGTGTGCGTCAGGCATGCGTGCTGCAGCGCCGCGGGTATGGCAAGCGCGGCGCCGCGGATCGTCGTCACCGGTGCGGCCGGCAGCGTCGGCTGCGAGGTCGTCCGCGCGCTGGTCGCGCGCGGCGAGCGCCCGTGTGCGGTCGACCTCTCGGCGAGGGACGTGGCCGCGCTCCACGGGCGCGAGGTCGAGTCGGCGGGCCTCGACTACCGCGACCATCGCTCGTTCCGCGGCGTGCTCCGCGGGTGCTCGACGCTCTTCCTCGTCCGCCCCCCCACGATCGCCGACATGGAGACGACGCTGCTCCCGCTCATCGACGCCGCGGTCGCGCACGAGGTCGGTCACGTCGTCTTTCTGTCGGTCGTCGGGGCGGACACGAACGCGCTCGTTCCCCACCACGCGGTGGAGAAGCACCTCGTGAAGAGCGGCCTGAGCCACACGCTGCTTCGTCCCGGCTTCTTCGCGCAGAACCTCGGCGCCTCCTATCGCTCCGACATCGCCGACGACGATCGCCTCTATCTCCCCGCGGGTCGAGGTCGCGTCGCGTTCGTCGACATCCGCGACGTCGCCGAGGCCGCCGCGGCGATCATCCTCGATCCGGGCGCGCATCGCGGCGCCGCCTATACCTGTACGGGGCCGGAGGCGCTTTCGTTCGAAGAAGCCGCGCGCCTCATCACCGACGTCATCGGTCGGCCGATCCGCTACGAGTCCGCGTCGATCGCCGGCTACGTGCGCCACCTGCACCATCGCGGGCTGCCGCTCGATCAGATCGCGGTGCAGACGATCCTCCACGTCGGCGTTCGCTTCGGCCAAGGCGAGCGCATCGATCCCACGCTGGAGATGCTCCTCGGGCGACGCCCACGGACGCTCGCGGCCTACGTGCGCGACTCCGCGGATCTCTTCGCTTCGAGCCGCGCACTCTCGCCCACACGGCCGAACGCGCGGGAGAAACGACGGGTGGATCGCTCGCGGCCACTATCGTCGCGTGACGAGTCTGGTTACGACTTGCCGGTAGATGTACCGCACAAGTGAGAGCGTCTGTCCCGCGTGTGGTGGCGGCTTGGTGGGCTTGCGTTGCGCAGCGAGCGCCTCTTCGTTGCCCGCGTTCGGATGTTCGGCGTGCGGCGGGCTCTGGCTCGCGCCCGAGGCGGCGGTTCACGTGATGCGAGGGCTCGGCGACGCGCTCGAATCGAGCCTCGCGAGGGCGGGCAACACTCACGAGCGCGTTTCGGTCGTTCCACCGCCGCCTGATCTCGGTGAGCGAGGTTGCCCGCGCTGCGGCGTCACCATGATGCGCGTCACCGTCGGATCGATCGTCATCGACTCCTGCGTCGCTCACGGAACCTGGTTCGATCGCGGCGAGCTCGACGGCGTCGTTTCGGCCTGCCGCAAGCTGAAGGCGCTGCAAGCGCCGGAGGATCCGAGCGTGATCGAAGGCGTCGCCGGCGCCATCACGTTCCTCGTCACCGGCACGGCGACGGTCGCCTGGAACCTGCTCGTCGCCATCGTCGAGATTGGCAGTCGCGCCTCGAGCGACAACGGCTCCGACGGGCGCTAGCCGCGCTGACTCGCGTTCGGCCGCGCACACCGCTTGCACTTCCATGATGTCGTGCCAAGGCTCGACCTCAGGCTCGATCTCGGCGTTCGGCGTCTCCTGCCCGCGTGGCGGAGCCTTTTCTCTCGCGAGCACATCCGCGACGATCTCGTCGCGGGCCTCACGGTAGCGTGCGTGGCGATACCGCTCTCGCTCGCGATCGCCCTCGCCTCGGGGGTCGCGCCCGTCGTGGGCTTGATCACGGCGATCCTCGCCGGCGTCGTCTGCGCGCTCTTCGGCGGGACGCGCCTCGCGGTGAGCGGTCCGGCGGCGGCGATGGCCGTGCTCGTGGCGACGATCGTCCAGGAGCTGGGCTTTGCTGCGCTCCTCGTCGTGGCCGTCGGCTGCGGTCTTCTTCAGATCGTCACCGGCGTCCTCGGGCTCGGGCGCTTCATCCGCCTCGTGCCGCTCCCGGTTATCGAGGGCTTCACCGCGGGCATCGGCGCGATCATCCTGATCGGCCAGCTCCCGCGCGCGCTCGGGCTCCCGGCGCCCGAGCAGTCGCACGTCTTCGACGTCGTCACCCACATCTTCGATCTGCTCCCGCAGACGAGGCCGGCCGCCGTCGTCGTGACGCTCGGCTCGCTCGCGATCATCTATGGATTGCCCCGGCTCAGTCGGCGCATCCCGCCCCACCTCGCGGCCGTGATCGTCGCGACGGTCGCCGTCGCGGCGCTCGGGCTCCAGACCGACACGATCGGCGCGCTGCCGAAGTCGCTCCCCACGCCTCGTCTCCCGGATTGGCCCGCCGGCGTGTCCATCGTCGCTCTCGCCGGCGCCACGGTCGTCGTCTACGCGCTCGCGTCGCTCGAGACCTTGCTCTCGACGACCGCGGTCGACAAGATGGCGCGAGAGCACAAGAGCGATCCCGATCAAGAGCTCATCGGTCAAGGACTGGGCAACCTCACGGTCGCCGCGTTCGGAGGCATTCCGGTCACGGGCGTCATCGCGCGCTCGGCGACCAACGTCCAGGCGGGCGCCAAGACGCGTCGCTCCTCCATCATCCACGCGATCGCGCTCTTGCTCGCGACGCTCGTCGCCGCGTCGGTGATCGCGCTCATTCCGATCGCCTCGCTCGCGGCGGTCCTCTTCTCCGTCGCGTTCCGGATGTTGAACCCTCGCACGTTCAGCCGGCTCTGGAAGCACTCGCGCGCCGACGGCGTCGTCTTCGCCGTCACGTTCGCGGTCATCGTCTTCGTCGATCTGCTGAAGGGAGTGCAGTGGGGCATCGCCGCCGCGCTCGTCGTCGCCGCGATCCAGCTCGGGCGCACGCGGATGGTCGTTCGCGGCGCGAGAACGGGCGACAGCTACGTGCTCGATCTCGAGGGCCCGCTCACGTTCATGTCGTCGCTCGACATCGAGCGCCTCGGCCACGACATCGCGCTGCTCGAGCCGGGGCGCGGCGTCATCATCGACGTCGGCGGCGTCACGCTGATGGACGCTTCCGGCGCCGAGATGCTCTGGGACGTCGTCACGCAGGCGAAGGCGCGCGAGCTCCGGCCCGTCGTCGTGGGCCTCACCGACGACCAGCGCGCGATGCTGAGCGCAGCGTCCGGCGAGGACGTGTCGAGCATCGCGGCCGCGAGCGAGCGCGAGGCCGCCGCCCTCCTCGGGGCGGAGCTCTCGCCCGACGCGACGCTGCGCGCCGGCGTCGATCGCTATCGGACGACGACGAGGCCCCACTACGCGCAGCTCTTCGAGCACCTCGCGACGGGTCAGGCACCGCACACGCTCTTCATCACGTGCTCCGACAGTCGCATCATTCCGGACCTGTTCACGGACACCGAGCCCGGCGAGCTCTTCATCGTGCGCGACGTCGGCAACCTCGTGCCGCGCGCCGCGGTGAGCCTCGGATCGTCGGTGGGCGCGGCGATCGAGTATGCCGTCGACGTCCTCTCCGTGCGCAAGATCGTGGTCTGCGGTCACTCCGGCTGCGGCGCGATCAAGGCGCTCTTGATGGAGAACGGCGCGTCCGAGCGTCACCCGAACATCGACGCGTGGCTCGACGTCACCGAAGCGCGCGCGGGGATCGCGGCGCTCCCGTCGTCGCTCTCCGCCGACGAGGTCGCGCGCATGAACGTCTTGCTCCAGGTCGATCACGTGCGGAGCTACGACGTCGTGATAGACGCGATCGCCGAAGGGAGGCTCTCGGTCGCGGCGTGGTTCTTCGACGTCGGCGAGGGCGAGGTCGAAGAGTGGTCGGCCGAAGCGCAGCGCTTCGTTCCGCTCGCCGGCGAGCCGTCGAGCGAGCGGAGCGCCGCTCGCGCGAAGTCGCGACGCCGTCGCGACGCCGCGCGAGGAGGGCACTGAGCAGCTCAGGGGCTCGCGAAGAGCGAGCGCGCGAAGAGCGCGACGACCAGGACGAGCAGGCCGATGTTGAGCGTGAAGGTGAGCTGCACGCCCGGCGCGCGCCCGAGCGTGTCGCTCCGCAGGTAGCCGTGCCAATAGAGGAGGCGCGCGAAGGCGAAGAAGGTGCACGCGATGGGAACGAGCTGCATCTCGTTCGGACCGAGGAGGCTGGCGAGCGCGAGCACGCAGACGGCGAGCCACACGAGCTGCTCGAGCGTGTTCTGCATCACCCGGCAGTGGATCTCGAGTCGGCGGCTCTCTCCGCCCGCCGTCGGATCGTGCGAGCCCTCGCGAAAGCGGCGCGACGCGATCGTGAGGCACACGAGCACGTACGGGATCATCGCGACGACGAGCCAGCGCAGCGCGAGCGCGAGGCGCGCGGCGGGCTCGTCGAGGCCCAGGAGCGGCGGGAGGAGAGCGTAGGACACGCCGATCACCGCGAGCGAGCCGGGGATCGTCACGACGATCGAGCGCGCGATGAGCCGCTGGCGCGCGCGAAGGTCCATCAGGCGCGCTCGAAGTTCTTGCGCGTCGCGATCACGCGGAAGCCCGCCTTGATCATGTTGTCGTACGAAGGCGCGCGCTCTCCGGGGGCGCGCTCGCCCGCTTCGGTCGCGAGCACGGTGCAGCCGGCGTCGATCGCGGCGCCGATGCGCTGCGCGAGGATGGCGGCCTGCGCGCCGCGCTCACGATGGGCCGCGATCGTCCCGCCGAGCCCGATCCACGCGCGGTCGCCCGTGACGTAGACCATGCCGCCGGCGACGACCGTGTCGTCCTCGAACGCCGCGTACGCGCGCCAGCCGGGGCGTCCGATGAGCGCCTCCGTCCAGGCGACGAGGTCACCCGGCATGCCGTGCGCGTCGGCGAGCGTCCGCGCGAACGCGTGACCGTGCTCCGCGCCGATCTCGCGCACGACGTAAGGGCACTCGCTGTCGTGCGCGGGCGCGCTGTCGTCGCGCAGGAGCTTGAGCCACGCGCGAGGCGCTGGGCGGAATCGCCGCGCCTCGAGCCAGCCGGCGATCTCCGGGGTTCGACTCGCAGGCCCGTGCGTGACCCAGACGTTCGCCGCTTCGAGCGCGCCGAGCGCGGCGTCGAGGTCGCTCTCCGAAGCGCTCCGTTCGTTACCCAGCCCGATGCAGCGATTGAACATCGCCATGGGCAGCGTCTTCGCGACGAAGACGCACGCGTCGCCGATCGTGACGACGTCGAGCGCGAACGCGCGGCGGATCGAGGGAGGCGCCGCCGCGTAGAGATCGCGCCACGCGTCGATCTCGATGGCGTCGGCGACCGCCGCCGTTTCGCGTGACTCGGACATGTCGGGCGCAGCATCGCGCGCCGCGCGGCCGGCGCACAAGCCTCATCGGCGCTCACGCGGGTCGGCGGCGGCGTGCTCGCGCATCGAGGTCATGAGGTCGCCCCACCACATGCCCATCATTCGAATGAAGGGCGAGACCTCGAGCCCGTGGCGCGCGGGGTGATCCGGCCGTATCGCGGCCCAGCCGCGGTGGACGACGGTGACGCGCGTACCGCTCGGGCTCGGCTCGAAGACGATCTCTACCTCGGTCTTCTCCGCGGACGCGAAGTTGACCGCGCGCCATTCGAACACGAGCCGCTTCGGCGGATCCCACGCGGTCACCTTGCCCGTCTCGACGACCTTCGTTCCCGACGCGCCCTCGAATGATTCGAAGAGGCGTCCGCCGACGCCTCCCTCGAGGCGAATGATCCCGCGGCGCTTGCCGGCGACGCGATAGCGGAGGCCGCGGCGCCACCACTGATCGATCTCCTCGGTGAAGATCCGGAACGCCGCGTCGGGCGGGACCTCGACGAGCACCGACACGCGCGCCTGATCGCCGGGCGTCACCTTCGCCTCGCGTGCTTCCGCTCGGCGTGCGCCTTGAAGGCCGCGAGCTCTGCGCCCCAGAAGGCCTCGACCTCCTCGATCCACGTGCGGAGCTCGGCGAAGCGCTCGCGGCGGAGCTGGTAGAGGCGAACGCGCGCGTCTTCGGCCTGGATGCGCTCCTCGACGAGCTCGGCCTCGCGCAAGATCCGCAGGTGCTTGCTCATCGCGGGGCGGCTCGCGCCCAGCGCGTCGGCCATGTCGCTCGAGCGTGCGGGCTCCTTGCGCAAGATCGCCACGACCGCGCGCCGCGTCGGATCGGCGAGGGCGACGAGCGTGCGATCGAGCGCGCGGTCAGCCTTCGCCACGTTCGCCCGGATTGCGCACGCGCTGCATGAACCACCAGTGGTGGCCTTCGGGATCGATCGCTTCGTAGGTGCGATCGGCCCAGTAGTCGTCGCCGTAGTCGGTCGTCGTCGGCTCCATGGCGATGATCGCGCCGGCGGCGCGCGCGCGGGCCGCGTGAGCGTCGGCGTCGTCGACCGCGACGCAGAGGGCCTGCGTGACCTTCCCGCCGGTCGCGCGCGGAGACGCGCACCACGCGCGGCCGTTCCGCGGGCCGTGCGCGCTGCTCTCCGCGGTGCCGACCATCACCAGGCCGCCGTGGAAGGTGAGCTCGGAGTGCTCGATGCGGCCTCCCTCGCCCTCGACCTCGAGGCGAACCTCGAAGCCGAACGCCTTGCACAGAAACTCGATGGCCTTCTTCGGCTCTTCGTAGAAGACCGAGGCCGAGATGCGCGGCCAACCCTTCGGCGGTTCCTTCATCGCGTCGCTCCTCGCGAAAGTGGTTGTCTGTTCGAGAAATAATTATCTCCTGTGGAAATTAGTGTCAAGGCGCGGCATCCTCGAGGCATGTCCGACATCGATCATGTCTCGCTCGCCGTCACCGACTACGAGCGCTCGAAGGCGTTCTACCGCGCTGCGCTCGAGCCGCTCGGCCTCGCGCTCGTGATGGAGAACCAGAGCGGCGCCGGCTTCGGCCGGACGCGGCCTCGGTTCTGGGTCCGGCCCGGCGAAGGTTCCGTCGCGGCGGCGCACGTGTGCTTCTCCGCGCGCAGCCGCGACGAGGTCGCGCGCTTCCACGAAGCGGCGCTCGCCGCAGGCGGTCGAGACTTCGGCGCGCCGGGCACGAGGGCGCAGTATCACCCGGCGTACTTCGGCGCGTTCGTGCTCGATCCCGATGGTCACAACATCGAGGCCGTGATCCACACGCCCGCGCGCGCGCCCATCGCCCTCGCGCGCGGCGAGGGGCGCGCATATCCGATGGGTCGAATCGAAGCGCTCTTCAAGGCCGATCGCGCCGAGACGGCGTGGGGCTACTCCGTCTCGGAGTGGTGGCTCGAGCCCCACACGAAGGGACCTGGCGCGCACGCGCACCCGGAGGACGACGTGTTCTTCGTCATCGAGGGCACCATGACGATCCTGCTCGGCGACGAATGGATCGAGGCTCCCGCGGGCTCGTTCATCGTCGCGCCGGGCGGCGTCACCCACGACTTCGAGAACCGATCGGATCGCCGCGCCGGCGTGCTGAACTTCTCACCGTCGGTGTTCGAGCCGGAGATGAAGGGGATCGCCGCGTGGTTCGAGGCGAACCCTCCGGGCGAGGCGCGCCCGGAGGGCCGTGTGCGGCGGCTCGGTTGATCTCCGTGGTATAGCTGCGTGCGATGGCTGCCCGGCCGCTGCGCGATGACGAGCTCGAGACGGCCGCGGCGACGCTCGCGCTCGCCTTCATGAACGACCCGATCTTCGTGTTCATGATGCCGGCGCCGAAGGCGCGCGAGGCTTGGCTCCGCTGGTTTCACCTCCGCGCGCTCCGCGAGTGCAAGTCCGTGGGTGGCGCGTTCACCGTCGAGGGACCGGAGGCGGGCGCGATCGGCCTCTATCCTCCGGGCGCGTGGCCGCCCGCCTTGCGCAACCTGATCGGCGCGATCCCGATCCCTCCGGGGCTGCCGCCACATCGCCTGATCACGCGCGGGCTGCGCCTCGAGCGTCGCATTCACGCGCTCCATCCGGCGGCGAAGCACCTCTACGTCTACGTGCTCGGCGTCCATCCATCGAAGAAGGGGCGCGGGCTCGGCGGTGCGCTGTTGCGCCACGCCGCTTCGCTCGCGCGCGAGGCGGGCGCCGTCTCGCACCTCGAGACGTCGAACCCCGACAACCTCTCGCTCTACCGCCGCTTCGGCTTCGAAGTGACGAGCGAGGTCACGGCGCACGGCGGCCCGCCCGTGTGGGTGATGACCACGCCGTCACACGTCGACTGAAGCAGCCTCGCGGGGGCGGAGGCTCACCCGAGGACGCGCTCGTCGACGTAGCACCAGCACCACGTCTCGCCGGGCTCGGCCGAGGAGACGATCGGGTGTCGCGTGTGCCGATAGTGCGCGGTCGCGTGCCTGTTCGGCGACGAGTCGCAGCAGCCCACGTGGCCGCACGTGAGGCACTCTCGGAGGTGCACCCAGGGCGCGCCGATCTTCATGCAGTCTTCGCAGCCCGCGGCCGGTCGAGGCACCTTGCGGATCGTCGCCTGCCGCGCGTGCGTGCACGGCTCGGTCATCGTGACGCCGTAGAGATCGAGCATCGAGGGACCATGACCCGGCTCGCAGTGGAGCCAAGCTCGTGTGGCGCGCGGCCGCCGGAGCGCTGCGTGGCACGCGACTTGAACTCGATCCGCGCACCACCGCTTGAACGGAGGAGAGCTCATGCCCAGGACCGCCACGACCAAGGAACGCAACGGGCTCCAGCGCGCGCGTTCGCTGCCGCTCGCGACGCCGACGGATCTCGATCGCAAGGCGACGCGGGCCGTCAGCGCCGCGATGAACGCGGTGCTCGCCGACGTCTTCGCGCTCTACCTCAAGACGAAGAATTTCCATTGGCACATGAGCGGACCGCACTTCCGCGACTATCACCTCTTGCTCGACGAGCAGGCGACGCAGCTCTTCGCGATGACCGATCCGATCGCCGAGCGCGTCCGGAAGATCGGCGGCCAGACGCTGAAGTCGATCGGGCAGATCGAGCGCCTCAAGCACGTCGACGACAACGACGCCGAGTACGTCGAGCCGTTCGACATGCTGGTCGAGCTGCTCGACGACAACAAGGCGCTCGCGGCGCGTCTCCGCGAGGCGCACGCGATCTCGTCGGACAACGAAGATCACGCCACGACGAGCCTCATCGAGGTGTGGCTCGACGAGACGGAGCGCCGCGTGTGGTTCCTCTTCGAGACGACGCGCCAATCCGAGGCGACCGTTCACTGAGAAAGCGGCGTTCGACGGCCCCTTCACGACCGGCCCGACGAGCCCTATGTGGCTCGCATGGCCCGGCCGTACATGCGCACGAACGCCGAAGCGCACCTCTACATGGATCAGCGTCCCTGCGACTGCGGCGGGCTCGTGGTCGATCGGCGATGCGAGGTGATCCGGGAGGGCGACGTCTTGTGCAGCCGCTACGCCGGGCAGTGCCGCGCTTGCGGCGCGACGCGGGAGATGGTCTTCGAGCTGGCGCCGACGCAGCGTCCGGTCGGCGGCGAGGTCGACTTCGGCGGCGACGATCCGTCGCAGTTGCTGGATCCCGGGGAGTGGATGGCGATCTCCGTCCAACACGCGAAGACCGAGCCGGCCACGCGCAGGGACCTCGACATCGCGCGCGCCGCGCTCGAAGAGGTGATCAAGTTCGTTCCTCCGGGCGCCGACAGGGTGCCCGTCGAGGCGTTCTGGACGGAGCGCGGCCGCGCGGTGTTCGATCGCGAGCCGGGGCGATTCCGTCGCGTGCGCATGGAGGCGGTGCTCGGCGTCTATCGCAAGCTGCTCGCCGAGCGCGCGCCGTGAGCGCACGACCTTGATACCGAGGTGCGCCTGCGGTATCGCCGACGTCGGTCAACCATGGAAAAGAAGCCGCGAGTCTTCACGATGTCGTTCGGGAGCGTGTATCCGCTCTACGTGCAGAAGGCCGAGAAGAAGGGGCGGACGAAGGAAGAGGTCGACGAGATCATCACGTGGCTCACGGGCTACAGTGAGAAGCAGCTTCAGCGCGCGATCGATCGCAAGGTCGACTTCGAAGCGTTCTTCGCTCGAGCGCCGCGGATGAACCCGAACGTGGGCCTCATCAAGGGGGTCGTCTGCGGCGTGCGCGTCGAAGACGTCGCCGATCCGCTCATGCAGAAGATCCGCTATCTCGACAAGCTGGTCGACGAGCTCGCCAAGGGAAAGAAGATGGCGAGCATCCTTCGAGGGTAGCGGCTCGTTTCAGCGGTTCGGGCGAGGCGAGGGACGCGCCCCGCGACGACGTCGAGAGGGCGCTCTCCACGCCTCGGCGACGAGCGCGCGGAACGCGCTCAGCTCCGGGTGCGAGTGGCTGCGCGAATGCCAGGCCATGCGGACGGAGACCTCCACCTTCGGGAGGGGGCCCCGGAGCTGCAGCAGGCCGAAGCTCGTCGCGAGCGCCGCGTACACGCCTTCGGGGAGGGTCGCGACGAAGTCGGTCGTCGAGGCGATCATGGCGGCCGCGGCGAACGTCGGAACGGTGACGGCGATCGATCGCGGCACGCCTGCGGCCTCGTACGCTCGGCTCGTCAAGTCTGGGAGGTTCGCTCCTGCCGCGACGGCGACCGCGACGTGCTCGAGCCGTCCCAGCTCTTCTCTCGACAAGGGCTTGCGCGCGGCGCGATGCCTCGTTCGCGCGACGAGGACGGCGTGCTCGACGCAGAGCAGCTCGCTGTGGACGCCCGGCCCGCGCTCGGAGGGTCCGAGGGCGACGTCGACGCCGCCCGCCAGGCCTCCGAGCGACGCGACCGCGTCGATGCCGACGACCTTCAGCCGGGCCCTCGGCATCTCCGCCGCCATGCGCGCGACGAGCGCCGGCACCCGCGAGAGTTGGCCCGAGTCTGCCACGGCCATGACCAACGTGCGGGTCATCGACCGCTTGTCGAAGGTCGGCGGGCGGAGCGCGTGCTCGAGTGAAGCGAACGCATGAGACAGCGCCGGCGCGAGCTGCTCGGCGCGCGGCGTGGGCACGACCCCGCGGCCGCTGCGAACGAGCAGCGGATCGCTCAGCTCGTCTCGCAGCTTGGCGAGCGCATTGCTCACGGCCGAAGGCGTGACGTGGAGGCGACGGGCTGCGCGGGCCACGTTCCGCTCCTCGAGGACGACGTGGAGCGCGAGGAGCTGCTGGAGCGCGAGCGTGTGAATGCTCATGATGAGTGATGTAATAGCGCATATAACATCACTTCCGAAAACTACGTCGTGCGTCAGACTGCGCAGCATGCACCGCCCGGCGCTCCTCCTCCTGGTCGCTTCCGTTCTCCTGGGTTGTGCGTCTGCGGGACGCCGCGCCGTCCCGCTCCCTCTCGACACCGAAAGGAGCCGCATGCATCGCATCGACGTACTCGCTTCCGAGATCGCCTATCTCGACGAAGGGGAAGGGCCCCCCGTCGTCTTTCTTCACGGCAACCCGACCTCGTCTCACGCGTGGCGAAACGTGCTCCCGGTGCTGACGGATCGCGCGCGATGCCTCGCTCCCGACTTGATCGGCATGGGGCGCTCCGGCCGGCCCGACATCGCCTACCGGTTCGCGGATCACGCGAGGTACTTCGACGCCTGGATGGCGGCGATGCGCCTCGGACCGGTCGTTCTCGTCGGAACCGACTGGGGTGGAGCGTTGGCGATGGACTGGGCTGCCCGCCACCCCGACCGGATCCGCGGGCTCGTCGTCTTCGAGACGTTCATGCGCCCGATGGGCTGGGCGGACTGGCCGCCCGAGGGCGCGACGCTCTTTCGCTCCCTGCGCACGCCGGGTGAGGGCGAGCGGATCGTGCTCACGGAGAATCGGTTCTTGGCGCAGTCGCTGGCCCACGGCGTGCGGGGAGGCGTCTCCGACGAGGTGCGCGCCGCGTATCACGCGCCGTACCCGACGCCCGAGTCGCGTCGTCCGCTCCTTCAGTGGACGCGCGAGATCCCGATCGACGGCGAGCCCAGCGACGTCCACGCCGCGGTCGAGGCCTACGATCGGTGGCTCGCGACGAGCGTGAGCGTGCCGAAGCTCCTCATCACGTTCGAAGCACCGAGCGTGCTGGGGTCGCCCGCCGTCGTCGAGTGGGCGCGGGAGCACGTGAGTCGTCTCGACGTCGTGGCGCTCGGACACGCCGGTCATCACGCGACCGAAGACGATCCGGAAGGCATCGGGCGCGCGATTCGCGCGTGGCTGACGCGCCACCAGCTCACGACGCGCATCGGAGTCGCGCCGCTCGGGTCTTACGTTCGCGTCGACACGTTTCGGGTCTCCGACGCGGCCCGCGCGCGGCTGCTCGAGGCGTCGCAGCGGATCCTCGCGTTCCTGTCGACGCTCGACGGCTTCGTGGGAAGCTCGCTCCTCGAGCGTCGCGCCGGCGACACGCGCGGCGATCTCGTCACGCTGGTCGCCTGGCGATCTCGCGAGGCCGCCGAGGCGGCAGGCCCGCGCGTTCGAGAGTTTCTCCGCGCGAGCAACCTCGACGTTCCGAGGCTCCTGTCCGAGCTGGGCGTGGAGATGACGAGAGCCGACTACGAGGTCACGTCGGTCAAGTAGTCGGCCGCTGCGTGTTGGTCATCAGGAGGTCTACACCGTTGGCCGGACGAGGCGCGCGACGGCCAGGCGACCAGCTGTCGTCGGTCGTGACAGCCTCCGTCGCGTTCCCAGCGACGACGACCATCGACGACGCCGTCGCGCGCTCGCTTCGGTCGCAGGGACGCGCGAGCGGGCGGGGCGCGATTCGAGTTGTCGCGGGCGGGTGCCTCGTGCGATCTCTGCCGCATGCGCGACCGACGCCTCACGAGCGCTAACGCGCCGGACGCTGGGTACGCGCACGTGCTCGCCGCGGTCGCGTCGATCGTGGAGGAAGCGCGTCGCGCTGCGGTGCGCTCGGTCAACACCGTCATGACGGCGACGTACTGGGAGATCGGCCGACGAATCGTCGAGCGCGAGCAGGCCGGCGCCGCGCGAGCGGGCTACGGCGAGGCGCTGCTCCGGCGGCTGTCCGGTGACCTCACGAAGCGCTTCGGCCGAGGCTTCTCGGTCGACCGTCTCGAGACCGCGCGGCTCTTCTACCTCGCGTATCCTCCGCTCGAGTCCGGCCCGACCTCCTCCGCGGGACTGGGCGCGATTTCCGCGACGACGTCGCGGAAATCGCTGCCTAAGAAATCCGCGATGCTGTCGCGGAAATCGACGGCACGGTCATCGGTGGCGATGAGCGCTCCGCCGTTCCGGTTGTCGTGGTCGCACTACGTGATCCTCACGCGTCGGCTCGACGGTGGCCTGCCGCGGAACTTCTACGAGACGGAGGCGCTGCGCGGCGGGTGGACCGTGCGGCAGCTCGAGCGCCAGATCGAGAGCCAGTTCTTCGAGCGGACGGCGCTCTCGCGGAACAAGGTGGCACTTTTGCAGCGTGGAATGATCGCGAAGCCCGAGGACGCGGTCACTCCCGAGCAGGAGATCAAGGATCCGTTCGTTCTCGAGTTCCTCGCCTTGAAGGACGAGTATTCGGAGACCGATCTCGAGGACGCGTTGATCTCCGAGCTCGAGACGTTTCTCCTCGAGCTCGGCGGCGACTTCGCCTTCATCGGTCGCCAGCGCCGCCTCCGAATTGGCAGCGTTTGGTACCGCGTCGACCTCCTCTTCTTCCACCGGCGTCTTCGCTGCCTCGTCGTCGTCGATCTGAAGCTCGGGCGCTTCACGCACGCGGACGCGGGGCAGATGCACCTGTACCTGAACTACGCGCGCGAGCACTGGACGGTGCCCGGCGAGAATCCGCCGGTGGGGCTGATCCTCTGCCGCTCCAAGGAAGATGCAGTGGTGAAGTATGTCCTCGAAGGATTGTCGAACAAGGTGCTGGCCGCGGAGTACCGGACTACGCTGCCCGAGGAGGGGCTGCTCGCGAAGGCCCTCGCGACCTCGCGCAAGCGGCTGCTGGAGGCCTCGGAGAAACGAGCCCGACGTCGATGACGCGCCCGGCCGGCGGCTCCGTGTCCCCGTGTTGAACGACGCTCGCGGAGTCGTCCCCGATCCACCAGCTTCCGCCGCACCTCTACAGCGAGAAGACCATCGAGCAGGGAGGGACTCCGTTCCCTCTTCCTGAGCGGAGACCCGTCCTTCGCGAAGGCCTACCTCCGGACGTTGCTCGAGCGGGTCGTGATTCGGGAGGAGTGCGTGCAGCTCATCGCGATGCCCGGCGCTGTCGTCGACGCGATGATGGCAGGTGGGAAGGTGCCGACCCCGGAGGCGGTCTCCGGGCATTCTCGCACCCCCGTAGGGTCAGGGCTCCAGCTGCTGGACTCGAACCAGCGACCCGGCCGCTAACAGGCGAACGCCCGATCCGGCGATTGACGGTGCCTCGGAAAAACAGGGCGATCGTGAAGCGAGATCGCACGAGATCGAACGGGCCGGGGGGGCCTCTGCCCAATTTCTGCCCAATGGCGACCCCCTCGAGCGAGCTCTTCTCCTCGCCGCCGAGGCGGGGCGGTTCGACGTCGTCGCCCAACTCGCGAAGGAGCTCGAGGCGCGTCGGCTCGCGGGCTCGAATGTGGCGCCGATCGCTCCCCCCTCCAGAAGCCAGCGGCCGTAGTCGGCGCAGCTACGGGGCCTTAGTGCCGGTCGCGAGTTGATGAAGTTCGACGAGCTGCGCGGCCAGGAACGCGCTGACGAGGTGCTCCATCGAGGAGACATCAACTCGTCCGTCGCGCCACGCGGCATCGGCGGCGTCGAGAGCGAGATAGTACGGCTGCTTATCCGCCGCGATCCGCTCTGGGATTGTCCCGGTTCCGGGCAGTCGCAAGCCGAGCCGTGCGCACAGCACGAGGTAGGAAGCGGCACGCGACGTTCGACCGTTCCCGTCGTTGAAGGGATGGATCCAGTTCAGCCTCCACATCACGTAGGACGAGAGATGAACTGGCGACGCGTCCCAGTGGTCGTGGACGTAGTCGCACATCCCGTCGATCTCCGCCGGCACGTCTTCGGGGGGTGGTGGATGATGCAGCGAATTCGTGATGCCAATCGGCCCATGGCGAAACGAGCCGGGTGCCACGAGCAAGCCTTCGACAGCGATCCGATTGAGCTCCGTTAAGGTGGACGGTCTCAGTCGAAACGCCGGCGCCCCCGGAGCTACGGCCCCCTCGATGAGCGCGACAAGGCGATCGAACTGACGAAGACCGTTCTCCGCCTCCCTTAGCGCGACCTCGTCGTCCGTTAGCTTCGGCACCTCGGGCGTCTTGCCCGGACGACTCGTGCGCTCACTCTCATCCGCCGACATTCTTGCTCAGATTTTCTGCAGCCTCGTCGATGGTGTCGCGCGTGATGCGCTCGTTCTCGATGTTGGTGTTACCGAAGGCAAAGCTGCGCCGCTGGGCTTCCTTTTCCTCGGTGGTCATGGTCGTCGTACGCGCCATCTTGATGAGGTCTTCGAGTTCCATGAGGGTTTGCCCTTCCCACGAGAGCCTGAACACTTGCCCCGTGCGGAGCCACCATGACACGCGATTCTGAGGAGGTCCATCTACCTCGGTGCCCCACCGGCAAAGCTGAATCATCTCGCAGGTAGACACTTTAGCGGAGTGGTGGACAGTTTGTAGAACTAGTGGACAATTTCTCGATTTTAGTCCATTCTGCGGGCATGCCATCCACGCATGAGATCGCTCGTCGGTTCCCAGGTCTCCGCATCGATCGTGTCCGCGAGGTCGCCCAGATGGTGGCGGACGAGCGGAATGAGGTCACGCGGACGAACCATGCGTATCGCGCGTCGCGGTGGGGCCTAGCTTGCCTCGCCTACGACGTCGTCATGCAGAGGGTCCACGCGCTGCACCTTGCGGGCACCCACCAGTGGCTGCGCTTCGTGGGCGAGCAGGGCCTCGCCTACACAGTTCTGATCGACTCCGTGCCTCTCCGTCTGCAGCGAGACGACGACAAGATTCGCGAGGTGATGCCGGGCGAACGCGCCGCACAGCTTCTGCTCGCCGTTGATCAAAGTGACGGCGCGATCCTCCGCTTGGAGGTTGCGCACCGACCCGGCTACCCCGTGGACCAGATCACGCTCTCCCTCTACGACGAGAACACGAGCGCGACGCTCGACAGCATAACCGTGTACCGCCGTGATATGGACCTCGGCACTGCAGACGACTCCACGCCCCCCCAGACCGGGTCGGGTGCCGCCGTGCTGCCCCTCGGGCGCCGAGCCCAGGATGTGGACCCGACTACTCGCTTCGAGTTCGACGATGCCGATGACGTGACGACAGGAAACGACAATGGCGGAGCCGACTGAGATCGACGTGAAGGCCTTCAACGGAAAGGCCCTCAGAGTCGCGCGCACGTTTCGGGGGCTGACGGTTTCGGAGCTCGCAGACAACGCACGCGTCTCGCGACAGATCGTGAGCTCGATCGAGAACGAGTCGATGCATCCGTTTCGGCCGATGCTCCTCGCCATTGCCGACGCCCTGCAATTCCCGCTGCGCTTCTTCTTTCGTGCCCCGGTCCTGCCGCCGCGCGACGCGTTCCACTTCCGGCGTGGCGCGCGCGTCACGCTCCAGGAACTCGAGCGCGCGCGAGCACACGCGGCTCTGTTCGGAAGGGTGACGGAAACGTTCGGAACGTTCGCGAAGTTCTCGAAGTCGAAGCTTCCGAAGGTCCCACTTCCGCGAAGCGATGACGATGTCGAGAGCGGCGCGGAGAAGTTTCGAGCCGCGATCGGCTTCCGGCTGGATTCCCCTATCGCTCACTGCGTTCGCGCCGCCGAGGCCGCGGGCGTGTTCGTTGGGAAGTTCGACACCGGCAGCATGCCTATCCACGGCTTCGCGTGTGCGGAACCTGTGGCCTTGCTCATGCTGAAATCGGACGCCGTCTGGAGTCGACGGCGCTTCAGCACCATGCACGAAGTCGGGCATCTGACGATGCACGGCACTGTCCGTGGAGCGTTGACGAACGACAACGGGATCGATCGCGATATGGAATCGCAAGCCGATCGCTTCGCGGGCGCCGCGCTGGTCCCTCGCGTCGCTTTCTGGCGTGAGTTCCCGCGCCCCCGCGGTCAGTTCGACTGGCCCTCGTTGATCGGGATGAAACAGCGGTGGGGCGTGAGTGTTCAGGCGCTCGTGCATCGAGCGTATGACCTGAAGATCATCAACGCGATCGAATACCGGACGGCGAACATCCACATCACGAAGCAAGGGTGGAAGACCGCCGAGCCTGGCGAGGCGGAAGCGGAGGAGCCCGAGCTCTGCGCCGCGTTCGTGGAGCAGCTCCGGAAGCGTGCGAGCGTCGCCGACCTCTGCGCCCGGTCCGAGCTGAGCAGCGAGGTCGTATCAACGGTCCTCAGCATTTCGATCGAGGAACAAATCGATCAGTCGGAGGTGATCAAGCTGCCGGGGGGACCGAAGCGAAAGTGAGCGTGCGTCGACAATTCGCCGGACGTCGTCCGCGTCCTCGCTTGGTGGAAGAAGCAGCGCGAAGCCGAGGAGGGCGATCTCGTGCTCCCGATCGATCTCACGCAGGGCCCGCGCTGGCTTCGCGGAAAGAAGTGGGACCCGAAGACGAGGCACAAGGACGAGGTCGGCGATCTGCGGACGGCCGGCGTTGATCGCGCCGAGCTCTTCGAGCGCTCCGCGGCGCGCCAACCGATCCGCCTCCACGACCTCCGCGCCACGTTCGTGACCGTGTCGCTGGCCAACGCCAAGACCGAGCAGTGGGTGACGGATCGCACCGGGCACAAGTCGAGTCAGATGCTGTCGACGTACACGAGGCAGGCCCGCACGTGGGCGGAGCTCGGGCTCGGCGCGCTCCAGCCGCTCGACCGGCTGCTACCCGAGATGGGCGCGCC
>JAHBWD010000068.1 GCA_019637175.1 Labilithrix sp.
CGAGCTGGGGCGGCCCCGCCGCGCGCTGGTCGATCCTGGTCCACGGCGGCGCAGGCGACGTCCCCGCCGCGTCGGTCCCGCCGCGCGTCGCCGGCTGCGAGCGCGCCGCCGCCGAGGGCGCGAGGATCCTCGCCGCCGGAGGCTCCGCGCTCGACGCCGTGCAGCGCGCCGTCGAGATCCTCGAAGACGATCCGCTCTTCAACGCGGGCACCGGATCGTGCCTCGACGCCGAAGGTCACGTCGCCCTCGACGCCGCGATCATGGACGGTCGCGGCCTCCGCCTCGGAGGCGTCTGCGCGCTCCCGCCGTTCGAACACCCGATCGCGATCGCGCGAAGGGTGATGGACGACACGACGCACGCGCTGCTCGCCGGCGAAGGCGCGTCACGCTTCGCGGTCGCGTGCGGCTTCAGCCCGGCCGACGAAGCGAAGATGATCACCGACGCCGCGCGCCGGCGCTGGGAGGCGGTGCGCGCGAAGAAGATCGTCGAGGTCTCGGCGGGCGGCACCGTCGGCGCGGTCGCGCGCGACGCGCGCGGGCACGTCGCCGCCGCGACGAGCACCGGCGGGATGGTCAACAAGCTGCCCGGGCGCGTCGGCGACTCGCCGATCGCCGGCGCGGGCACGTACGCCGACGACGAGATCGGCGCGTGCTCCACGACCGGTCACGGCGAAGCGATGATGCGCGTGTGCCTCGCGAAGCGATCGCTCGACGCGATCGCGGTCGAGAGGTCGGCCGAAGCGGCGGCGCGCGCGTCGCTCGCGTTCATGCATCGGCGCACGCAGGAGACCGGCGGCGCGATCGTGGTCGCGCGCGACGGATCGCTCGGCCTCGCCCGGACGACGAACGTGATGACGTGGGCCGCGGTCACCGACGCGTCGCGTGCGTCGGGAGCCTAGGCCGCACCGAAGCTACTTCGCTTCTTCGGTCGTGCCCTTGCGATCGATCGCGTCCTGCAGTCCGCAGCGGACGCGGGTGGCGCGCTTGACGCGCTTCTTCTTGAGCGGCGTCGCCAGCCACTCGTGCCTCTTCCTCATGCTCCAGATCGCGCGGTTCGCCATAGGGGCGCGCAAAATGCCAAAACCTCAGAGGATTGCAAGCACAACCCGTGGGGGACCAACACCCACATGTGGGACGCGAGCGATCCATCTACGCGACCCCGATCACTCCCTAAACCACTGATCACACGTCATAAATCCAGTCGCAGCGGTTGGTGTGAGCGTTGCACATACATCCGCGCATGAGGAGTCTTATCAAGCTGTCTTTGGGTGCGTGCCTGCTCGGAGCCCTCGGCGCCGTCGGGTGCTCGATCGCCCAGGAGGAGGACACCGGACGCTCGCCCGACGAGGTCGTGGCCGGCGGCGACGTCTCCCAGATCCTCAAGAGCACGCTCTTCCTCGAGGCAGGTTGCACGGCAGCGAAGGTCGGCCCGAAGCACCTCCTGATCGCCGCGCGGTGCATCGCGGCGAACCCCGTGATGTTCGAGGAGGGCAAGATCCTCAAGTTCGCGAGCGCCGCGAGCGGCCGCAACACGATCGCCGCGGAGTCGACCAGCGACGCCGGAGCCGGTCCGAGCGACGCCGGCGCGCCGCGCGACGGCGGCGACGGGGGCAGGGAAGGTGGCGCGAGCAATAGCGGCAACACGACCGCGCGCGACGCGACGATCGCCGCCGTGTCGATTCATCCGTCGTTCGCCGCCAAGTGCAAGACGGACCTCTGCGGATTCAACACGCTCGAAGCGAGCGACGCGCCCGACATCGCCGTGATCCTCCTCGCCGAAGATCTCGACACGGTCCCGACGGTGCCGGTCGATCTGGATCCCGTCAACGCCGCGGATCCCGTCTTCGCCGTCAACAGCGGCTGCGAGACCCTCGAAGCGCGCATCACCGCCCCCGCCAAGGCGTCGCGCACGATCGCGGTGCCCCCGAAGAGCGTCAACCACGCAGGCAGCCCGTACCGAGCTTCGCCGCAGCTCGTCTCTCGCCTCGGATCGTCCTACGTCGTGACGCCCGGCCCCGGGTGGCGCGCCACCGAGCCGAAGCTCTGCAAGGCCGACATCGGCGCGCCTCTCTTCCGCGCGGGATCGGCCGCGGTCGCGGGCGTGACCTCGAACTTCACCGCCGCGTCGGGCACGAGGCCCGTGACGACGCATCACACGCGCGTCGACGAGGCGTCGCGCTTCAAGATCGGCGACTGGCTCACGGAGCTCGGCGTCGAAACCGTGCACTCGTGCAGCGAGACCGCCGGCGGCTGCGTGAAGCGCGCGTACGACGGCGGCGCGCCGGACATCGATCCGCCCGGCACCACCGAGCCCGCGAGCGACGGCGGCGCCGAGGGCGACGCGATCGCCCCCGAGACCGACGGCGGCGAAGAGCCGACCGAGCCCGAAGAGCCGACCGGACCGCGCCAGGAGCAGCTCCCGGGCGAGGATCCCACGGCGGACGACTACTACGCCGACGACGAGGTCGACTACTCCGACGCCGCGGCCCCGAAGAAAAAGAAGAAGAAGGCCGACGAAGGTTGCAGCGCGGCGCCCGGCCCGATGCCGACCGGCAACCTCGCGCTCGCCGCAGGCGTCGCGATCGCCGCCGCGCTCGTTCGCCGCCGTCGCAAGTAGCCCCCTCACTCGGGGACGGGGACGAGCTTCACGTCGAGGTGGATCGGGCCTTGGCCTTCCTTCGCCTCGACGAGCTTGTCCCACGGGAAGTGCCCCGCCGCTTCCACCGAGACGCGGTGCGTTCCCGGCGGGAGCGCGACGCCTCGCGCGGACACCGCCGCGAGATTTCCGACGAACTGATCGTCGATCGTCACCGACGCGTTCGGCGGACCGCCGGCCATGCGCATCGAGACCGTCTTCGGCTCCGCGGGCGGGCCGCACGCCGCGAGGATCGCCGCGACGGCGAAGAGCGATCTCATTCCCACTCGATCGTCGCCGGCGGCTTGGACGAGATGTCGTAGACGACGCGGTTGATGCCGCGCACCTCGTTGATGATGCGGTTCGACATGCGCCCGAGCAGCTCGTAGGGGAGCTGCGCCCAGTCGGCCGTCATGCCGTCGAGCGAGCGCACGGCGCGGATCGCGCACGTCTCTTCGTACGTGCGGTGATCGCCCATGACGCCGACGCTGCGCACCGGCAAGAGCACGCAGAAGCTCTGCCAGACTTGTTCGTAGAGCCCCGCGCCGCGGATCTCTTCGCTCACGATGTGGTCGGCCGCGCGCAAGACCTCGAGCCGCTCGCGCGTCACCTCGCCGAGGCAGCGGATCGCGAGGCCGGGCCCGGGGAAAGGCTGGCGCTGGAGGATGTCGCGCGGCATGCCGAGCGCTTCACCGCAGGCGCGCACCTCGTCTTTGAACAGCTCGCGGAGCGGCTCGATGAGCTTCAGCTTCATGCGCTCGGGCAGGCCGCCGACGTTGTGGTGGCTCTTGATGACCGCGCTCGGCCCCTTGAACGAGACGCTCTCGATGACGTCGGGGTAGAGCGTGCCTTGCACGAGGTAGGCGGCGTTCGCGACCTTGTGCGCCTCTTCGTCGAAGACGTCGATGAAGACCTTGCCGATGATCTTGCGCTTCTGCTCGGGATCGGTGACGCCCGCGAGCGCGTCGAGGAAGCGATCGCGCGCGTCGACGGGAACGAGGTTCAGGTGGAACGTCTCGCGGAACGTCGCGACGACCTGCTCGAACTCGCCCTGACGGAGCACGCCGTTGTCGACGAAGATGCACGTGAGGCGATCGCCGAGCGCCTTGTGACAGAGGACGGCGGCGACCGACGAGTCGACCCCGCCCGAGAGGCCGCAGATCGCGTGCTCGTTCGGGCCGACGCGCTCCTTGACCGCCTTGATCGCGTCGTCGGTGAACGAGCCCGGCGTCCACGTCGGCGCGAGGCCCGCGACCTCGAAGAGGAAAGACGCGATGACGTCGGTGCCGCGCGGCGTGTGCACGACCTCGGGGTGGAACTGCACGCCGTAGATCTTGCGCTCGGCGTTGGCGACCGCGCAGAACGGCGTGTTGCCGCTGATGCCCACGGTTTCGAAGCCGGGCGGCATGCTCACGACGCGATCGCCGTGGCTCATCCACACGTCGATCGACTCGCGGCGCGCGAAGCGGTGGAAGATGCCGGCGGGGCGATCGACGATGACCTTCGCCAAGCCGAACTCGCGCTTCGACGCGCGCTCGACCTTGCCGCCCAGCAGGTGAGAGAAGAGCTGCATTCCGTAGCAGATGCCGAGGATCGGTACGCCGAGCTCGAAGAGGCGCTTGTCGAGCTGGGGCGCGCCCTCTTCGTAGACGCTCGCCGGGCCGCCCGAGAGGATGATCGCGCGAGGCTCCTTCGCTCTCAGCTCCTCGAAGTCGAGCGTGCACGGATGGATCTCGCAGTACACCTTCGCTTCGCGGACGCGCCGCGCGATGAGCTGCGTCGTCTGCGAGCCGAAGTCGAGGATGAGGACGAGGTCCTTCGCCATGGTGGACCACTGGCTAGCACGCGCTGTCAGTGGCCGGTAGGGTGCGCGGAGGTCGGCTGGCCCGACACGGCGTGGACGGCGCCGACCGGGCCGAGCTCGAGCACCAGCAGCACCATCAGGCTCGCCAAGAGCGCGAAGGTCATCGCGTCACGCTTCTCGTACGGCGAGAGCCACACGCTCCGGGCGCGCTGCCAGGCGGCAGCCCCGAGGCCGAGCGGGACGATCGGCGCGACGAACGGAACGATGCCGGCGACGCCCGGCGGAACGCCGAGCTCGGCGCTCTCGCTCGCCGCGAACGTGACGATGATCATGACGATGCCGAGGAGGACCGCCCCCGCCGTCGCGATCATCATCGGCGCGCCACGCGAGCCCGCGAGCGCGCGCGTCGCGAGCGCGGCCGCGCCGACGAGCGCGACGACCGCCATCACGCCGCACGCGAGCGGTGACTCCCCGCGCATCGCACGGCCGAGCGGCGCGAGCACGAACGGCGCGTGTCGTAGCACCGCGAACGCGACGACCGAGGGGACGAGCACCCAGGCGTTGAAGCCGATGATCCGCGCGATCGTCCACGGCTTGTTGGAATCGCTCGGGACGGGCGAGGGGATCTTGGGCAGCTTGCCGTGCGCCGACGGCGGGCCTTGTCCGATCGGCGCTTGAGGAGCGACCGCGCTCTGGCTGACGGCGAGGTTCACCGCGCGCGGGCGCTCGGGCTCGGGCAGCGGCGTCGTCGGCCGCTCGCTCTTGCGCGGCGGGTTGCTCGAGACGGTCGCGACGCTCACGGCGGCGCGCGGATCGAGGACGGGAGGGATCGAAGAGAACTTCGCGGGCTGCTGCGATCGGCGCGACGGCGGCGGCGGCTCGAGATCGAGGTCGAGATCGAGATCCGGTCCCGAGCCGGGCTCGTCGAGATCGAGGCTCGAGGCGCCGCTTCGCGCGCGGTCGGAAGGCGGCGGCGCGCTCGCGCGCGGCCTCGGCGAAGGGGGCGGCGGATCCACGCTGTCGCCGGGCGCGGTGAGGGTGAGGAGCGCCGCGCCGCGACGCTTCGTCGACATCCTTCGGCCCTTCAGGGCGAGCGACGGCGCGCGCGTGGTCGACGGCCCGCTCTTCGCGCCGATCTCCGCGTGGTCGGGGGTGTCGATGCGCCCGCGCGACGCTCCTCCCTTGAGCTCCCTGCGCACCTCGTCCATCTCCGCGCGCGCGGCCGCCGCGTCGGGGAAGCGCTTGCGCCGGTCGCGATCGAGGCATCGCGCGACGAGCTCCTCGAGCGCCATCGACGCGTCGGGCGCGACGCGGCGGAGCGGCGGGACTTGCCGCGTCCGCACGTACTTCAAGACCATGTTCGCGTCTTCGGCCTCGAACGGCGTCTCGCCCGCGACGAGCTCCCAGAGGATGACGCCCATCGCCCAGACGTCGGCGCGCGCGTCGATCTCCGCCGCGGTCGTGATCTGCTCCGGCGCCATGTAGTGCGGCGTGCCGATGAGCATGCGGCGCTCCCGCGCGGTGATGCCGCCGACGGTTTGATAGAGGCACGCGCCGAAGTCGAGCACCTTCGGGATGATCTTGTTGCCCTCGCGCGCGAGGAAGATGTTCGCCGGCTTGAGGTCGCGATGGACGACGTCGCGCGCGTGCGCTGCGGCGACGGCGTCGGCGACCGGGATCATGATCTCGATCGCTTCGAGTTGATCGATCACGCCTCGCGTGCCCAGGTACTGCTCGAGATCTTCGCCGGCGAGCAGCTCCTGCACGATGAACGGCGTGCCGTCGTCGTCGCGCGCCACGTCGAGCACGTCGACGACGTTGGGGTGGCGAACGGCAGCGGCCGCGCGCGCCTCGCGGAGGAAGCGGAGCACGTCGTCTTCGTTGGCGGTGTGCTCCTTGTTGAGGATCTTCACCGCGACGTTGCGACCGAGCGAGACGTTGGTCGCCCGATACACTTCGCCCATTCCGCCCACGCCGAGGCAGTCGCCGAGCAGGTATTTCCCCCCAAGAAAATCGCCCTGCCGCTCACCGTGACGGGCCGAAGGTTCGCCTCCCACTGACCCCCGAGTATAGACGCGCGCGCACGGGGAAACACGCGAATGCTCCGGCGGAGCGATCGCGTGCCAACTACATCGGTCACGCTCAGAAACGCGCGCCGATCGTCCCGGCCGCGCCGCCGACCGTGGGCCCGACATCGAACGTCACGGAGCGGAGCCCGGTCTTCACCGCGTTGTCGGTGTCGATCTTCGGTCGCGTGAGGATCATGTACGTCGCCACGCCGAGCGCGACGAGGCTGATACCGAGAGAGATGTCGGCGACGATCAGCTTGGTGCGCGCGGAATCGACGCGATCCTCGGGGCACTTCGGCTTGCACGCGTTGGTGCCCGGGCCCTCCATCTCGCTGACGTCGCTCTTGCCGCTGATGCCGAAGATGGCGAAGCTGCCGAGCGCGAGGATGCCGATGCCGCCCACGACGAACGCGGGCACGAGCGATCCTTCGCCGCGCTGGTCGGGCGCCGGTCCAGGGGTGGGCGGAGGCGTGGGCGGCGTCGCGGGACCGAACGTGGTGACGATGTTGCGGCTCTTCTGGCCGGCGCCGATCACCACCTGCTCTTCCTTCGTTTGCCCCGCCCACTCGAACTTGAAGGTGTGCGCGCCGAGGTCCATCGGGATCGGCCGGCCGTCGAGCTTCTCGGTGATGAGCGCGCCGTCGACGTACACCTTCACGTCGACCAGATCTCTGGTGCCGTCTCTCGCGCCGAGCACGACGGTGGGCGCGATGCTCTCCATCTGCGTGAGCCAGTCGAGGCAGTCACGCTTGATGGGCGCGGGGCAGACGTCGCGCGCGCAGATGAGGAGCTGGTCGCGCGCGCGGCGGTACTTGCCGTCATCGCGGAGCTGCTGCGCCTGATCCGCCGCCGATGCGCACTGCTCGCGATCGTCGGCGCGCGCCGGGCCGGCGAGCAAGGTCATGCCGGCGGCCACGCCGGCCAGCAGGAGCCTGTGGTTCTGCCTCATGAGGGCGCCTCCGTAAGGAGCTTCGTCACCATCCCGAGGCTACAGGGTATCGACCGACGCACGCGATGAAAACTTACTTGAGGCACTCCAGCTTGTACTTCTTTCGCCCCGTCGAAGGATCGATCGTGTAAGGCGGATCGCACACGTTGGGCTTCTTCGCCTCGGGCGGCGGAGGGCGCACGACCGGAGCCGCAACGGGCGCCGCGTGATGTCCGCCGAAGGGTCCGACCACGGGCGCCGTGGGCGCGGGCGCCTGCTTGGACTCGCGCATCGTCGGCCCGACGATCGCGAAGGCGCGCTGCTCGTGAGCGACCTCGTTGGGAGACCCGGTGCGCGGCCCGCCGCCGAGCACGTCGCCCATGGCGACGCCGCCGAGCACGAGACCGGTGATCGCCATCGCCGCCGCGACGACGCCGAAGATGCGCGCGGCCCGATTGCGCTTCGGCGCAGGCGGGACGCTGACCGCCGGACGCGAGACGGAGATGCTCGAGACCTGCGAGTGCGGCGGCTCGGCGGGCTGGGGCGCGAGACCGATGCGAGGCGCGCTCGCGTTCGACGAGAGCGCGGCGCTCTCGATCTCGGCGATGCGCTGCGCGCGACGCGCCATCTCGTCGGCGGCGACGCGCTCGACCCACTCGCCGACTTCGTAGGGCGAGGCGAGGCCGACCGTCTGCTCGATCGCGAGCGCCATCTCGCGCGCGGTGGCGAAGCGGTGCTCGGGTTCGCGCGCCAGGCCCTTGAGGACGATCGCGTCGGTCGCGGCGTCGACGGCGGGGTTCGAGAGGCTCGGCGGCTCGACCTTGCCCTCGATCGCGCGCACGAGCACCATCGCCTCGGTGTCGCCGTCGAAGAGGCGACGACCGGCGAGCGCTTCCCAGAGCACGACGCCCGCGGCGTAGATGTCCGACTGACGCGTCACCATCCCCGCGGAGAGCTGCTCGGGCGGCATGTACGCGATCTTGCCCTTCACCTGGCCGTCGCGCGTCGTCTGCAAGCGGCCCGCGGCCTTCGCGACGCCGAAGTCGAGCACGCGCGCGACGCCGTCGCTGCCGACGAGCACGTTCTGCGGGGAGACGTCGCGGTGAACGATGCCGAGCTCGCGGCCGTGCTCGTCTTTCGTCTGGTGCGCCGCGTGGAGACCGTGCAGCACCGACGAGACGATCGTCGCGGCGACGCGCGGCGGCATCGGGATGTTCTGCTGCCACGCCGTCTTCATCAGCTTGGAGAGCGCCTCGCCGGCGACGTACTCCATGACGATGAAGATCTCGCCGTCGGTCGTGACGACGTCGAGCGTCGGCACGACGTTCGGATGACGGATGCGCCCGCAGAGGCGCGCCTCGTCGAGGAACATCGTCACGAACTCCGGATCCTTGGCGTACTGCGGATGGAGCCGCTTGATGGCGACGGTGCGTGAGAATCCGACGGGACCACTCAATCGACCGAAATGGACCGTCGCCATTCCGCCCGAAGCGAGCTCCCCATAGAGCACGTAGCGTCCCACTGTGCGCGGGAGCTGATGCCCGTCAGATCGCGCCATCGTCAAGGCTCAGAATACCGTGAGTTTCACTCGCGTGCGCGCTCCGAGGCAAGCAGGCAGCAAAAATGCGCGGGCGCTGTAGTCGCCAGACATCCGTTTTCGCGCATCGAGTCATGGTGTAGGTGGCGTGGTGATGAAGGTGCAGGTGAAGCGCGTGGGCGCCGTCGAGGTGCCGCTCCCTCGCTATCAGACGCGCGGCTCCGCGGGGATGGACCTCCACGCCGCCATCGCCGAGCCGGTCACGATCGCGCCCGGCCAGCGGGTCAAGCTACCGAGCGGACTGTCCGTCGCCATCCCACACGGCTTCGAGGGGCAGGTCCGGCCTCGCTCCGGGCTCGCCGCCAAGCACGGGATCACCGTCCTCAACGCTCCCGGCACCGTCGACAGCGACTACCGAGGCGAGCTCCAGGTCGTCTTGATCAACCACGGCCACGAGCCGGTGACGCTCGCGCCGCTCGAGCGCATCGCGCAGATCGTCTTCGCGCGCCACGAGACGGCGACGCTCGAAGAGGTCTCCGATCTCGACGCGACCGAGCGCGGCGCCGGGGGCTACGGCTCGACGGGCGGCTGAATCGGGAGATCAGCCCTCGCCGCGCTTGATCTGGTATCCGCGGATCTTCTTGTGGAGGTTGGTGCGCTCGACGCCGAGGACGACCGCGGTGCGTGAGATGTTCCACCCGGTGAGCTTCAGCGTGTCGACGATGTACTTGCGCTCCTGCTGCTCGCGGAACTCGCGGAGCGTCGGGTACTGACCCGGGACGGGCGGAGGGCGCGACGCGCCGGCGTCTTCGCGATCGTCGTCGCGCGCGCGATCGTCGTCGAAGGCCTCCGAGGCAGCGCTCGCGTCGCCGCCCGCCACTTCTTCTTCGCCGAAGGGGCTCTCGTGGGGATCCTCGGGGAGATCGGCGATCGTGACGCGATCGCCCGAGAGGATCGCCATGCGCTCGACGACGTTCTTCAGCTCGCGCACGTTGCCCGGCCACTTGCGCGCGACGAGCTGGTGGACGACCGCGTCGTCGATCGGCTTGGGCTTCGTGCCGTTCTCCTTGGCGAACGCTTGCATGAACGCGTGCGCGAGGAGCGGAATGTCCTCGACGCGCTCGCGGAGGCTCGGGCTCCGGAGCGGGAAGACGTTGAGCCGAAAGAACAGATCTTCGCGGAAGCCGCCGCGCTCGACCTCTTTGCCGAGATCTTTGTTCGTCGCGGCGAGCACGCGCACGTCGACGTGGATGACGTGCTCGCTGCCGACGCGTGAGATCTCGCCCGACTGGAGGGCGCGGAGCACCTTCGCCTGCGCGACGAGATCCATGTCGCCGATCTCGTCGAGGAAGAGCGTTCCGCCGTGGGCCTGCTCGAAGAGGCCGCGTCGCTTCGTTTGCGCGCCCGTGAACGCACCCTTCTCGTGGCCGAACAGCTCGCTCTCGATGAGCTCGCGCGGGATCGCGGCGCAGTTGACCTTCACGAACGGCGCGTCGGTGCGCGGGCTCAAACGATGGATCGCGCGCGCGATGAGCTCCTTGCCCGTGCCGCTCTCGCCCGTGATGAGGACGCCGGCGCGCGTGGGCGCGACCTTCTCGATCTCGTGGAAGATGCGCTGCACGGGCGCGCTCCCGCCGATCATCTCGTACTTCGCGAGCTGCTCGCGCGACACCTCGGCGAGCGCGCGCTTGGCCTGCGCCGTCTCGAGCACGTTCCTCACGCTCACGAGGACGCGCTCGCGCGCGAGCGGCTTTTCGAAGAAGTCGCTCGCCCCGAGCTTGATCGCGTGCACGGCGTCGTTCACCGTCGCGTGGCCGCTGATCACGATGATCGGCATGTCGCGCGTCGCCTCTTCCTTGCGAACGCGCTCGAGGGCCTCGAGGCCGCTCATGCCCGGCAGCTTCACGTCGAGGATCGCCATGTCGACGGGCGTGTCGGGGCTCGCGAGGATCTCGAGCCCCGCCTCGGCGCTCTCGGCGCCGATCACCTTGTAGCCCTCGCCCTCGAGGACGAGCTGCAGCGTGCGCCGGATGTTCTTCTCGTCGTCGACGACGAGGATCGTCTTGGCGGCCTTCGTGTAGGCGTCGGTGTTCATGGAGCCGGACCTCTATGGACGTAGCACTACAGCGAGAGGCCGAGCAGGATCCGGTGGGTCGAGTACTCGGTGTTCAGGACGTCGAGGGCGAAGCCGTAGGACGTCTCGAGCGCGCCGAGGTGCAAGACGGCCTGGCCGAGGGGCATGATGCCTCCACCGCGGATCGCGATCGTGGTGGCCTCGAGCTGGGCCTGGCACGTCGTCCCGATCACGCAGCCCGGGGGCCCGAGGACGGCGCCGAGGCGCGTCTCTTCGCCTCGATCGAACGTCGCGAGCATGCCGCCGCCGATCGTGAAGTACGTCGGGAACGCGTACGGGAAGAGCAGGACGCGATAGCCGACCACGAGCTCGCCGAAGAGGCGGCGCGTCGAGCGCGCGACGACGGGCTCGTTCGTGTCGTTCTTGCCCGCGAAGAGGAGCCCGATGCGCAGCGTGATCGCGACGCGGTCGTAGCCGACGAGGCTGCCGCCGAGGTAAGGGCCCACGTACGTCGACGCGTTCATGTCGACGTTCCAGCCGATGCCGATCGCGCCGTCGCGCGCCGTCCAGCGGCCGAGGTAAGCGTGGCGGCCGATGCGCGCGACGAGCCGCGAGAGGTGCACCACGGGGACGCCGAAGCCGATGCGCGACTCGAGCAGGCGATCGGCGACGCCGACCACGTGCCCGTCGCACGTGAGCATGGGGCCGCCGGAGTTGCCCGGGCTCAGCACCGCGTCGGTCTGGATGTACGCCTCGCTCTTCGCGCTGACGACGCCCTGCGAGACGCTGAAGTTGAGCAGGCCCTCGAGCTCGCGCGACACGCGCGGGAGATCTCCGTACGGGTTGCCGATCGCGAGGATCGGCGCGCCGACCGCCACGTCCCAGCGAGGCACGAGGGGAGGGGCTTCGCTCGCGTCTTCCAGCTCGAGGATCGCGAGATCGTGATCGTCGTCCCACGCGACGACCTCGCCGCGGGTGATGCGACCGCCGGGGAACTCGACGCGCACGCCGCGGCCGAGATCGACGACGTGGAGCGCGGTCGCGACGTGGCGGTTCGAGAAGAAGACGAAGCCGGTGCCGAGACCGCCGTCGGGGCGCGTGATCCGGACGACGCTCGGCTTGGTCTGCTTGTAGACGAGCTCGATGAAGCCCGGCTTGCACTGCGGCGCGTCTTCCGCCTCGCCTTTCGCCGGCGGCGGAGGCGCGGGGACCATCGGAGACTCGGCGGGCGGCGTCGGGACCGGCTCGAGCGGGGGCAGCGTCTCCGGCTGCGCGAACGCGGGAGCAGCGCCGAACGCACCGAAGGAGAAGAGGGCCGTGAAGAGCAGCGCCCGAAGCTTCAAACGCCGCGCTCCCTCATGTAGTCGAGGTAGTTGTTCGCCTGCACGACCAGCGGGCTCCTCGGGTAGTCGCGGAGGAGCGCGTTGAACGACTCTCTCGCTTCGCCGAACTTGTGCATCTTGAGATAGACCTCGCCGAGCAAGAGCAGGGCCTCGGCCTCGAGGCCCGAGTCGACGTGATCGGAGAGCGACTGCCCGCGGATCTGCGGGCCGCCGGCGAACGTGCGCATCGCGTATTGGATGCGGAGCACGGCGGCCTGGAAGTTGTCGCGCTGGAGGTAGAAGCGCGCCACGTAGAGCTCGTGGCGCATGAGGCGCGCGGTCACGTCGGCGAGCAGCTCGCGGATCTTCTGCGACTCCTTCGCGTTCGGATAGTCGTGGACGTAGGCCTTGAGCTCCTTGAACGCGTCGACGATGACGGCCTGATCGCGCTCGTCGGCGCTCGGGAGCAGGAACGACTCCGAGATCTGCTTGTACTGCGCCTCGGCGATGCGCGAGCGCGCGTACGAGACCTCTTCGACGTCGGAGCGGTGATCGTGCACGAACTGGCGATAGCCGCGGATCGCCTCGGAGAACTTCTCCTGCTCGAAGTCGGCGTCGGCGATGCGCAGCTCGGCGAGGCGCGCGTACTTCGAGTAGCTGTACTTCCGCTTCACCTCGCGGAGCAGGCTCTGCGCCTCGATCCAGTTGTGCGCCTCGAGCTCTTTGAGCGCCTCGTCGTACGCGCGCTTGGCGTCGGCCGTGTAGCTGAGCGCCGTGCGGGGCTCGGGCTTCTCGCATCCCGGCGCGGCGGCCAGCACGAGAGCCGCGAGGAGGGTCAGCCGAACGCGAAGCATCGGCTCAGGCGTTTACACCATCCGCGAGCGGCCAGAAACCACTCTTCATTTGGCGTCGCCGCGCCAGCGCACGATGCGGCGGGCCGGCGGCTCGCCGTCCGAGGCCGCCTGCCGATACGCCGCGCGAACGATGAGCCGAATCTTCTCTTCGAGATCGGAGGGCGCCGCCGCGCCTTCGTCGCTCGCGCCGAGCTCGACGCCGACGACGCCCTCGGACGAGACCGTGACGCGCAGCGGAAATGCAGCGTCGGGGAGCGTCGCGGCGCCCGCGTACGTCCAAGGCGGCCCGCCGTCGCGCGGCCGCTCGATCGCGATCCGCACCCCAGTCTCCGGCCGCTCCGACGCGATGCCCACACGGCGGACCTAGCACATCTTCCCTTGACCCCCCGGCCCATCGACCCTTAGACCCGTTCTTCAGCCATGGTCGAGAAGAACCCGATCACCCCGGAAGGGGCCCAGAAGCTTCGCGACGAGCTCCACCATCGGAAGACGGTCGAGCGGCCGCACATCACGCAGCTCATCGCCGAGGCGCGCGCGCACGGCGACCTCAGCGAAAACGCCGAGTATCACGCGGCGCGCGAGCGCGGCGGGTTCAACGAGGGCCGCATCAAGGAGCTCGAAGACAAGATCGCGCGGGCCGAGGTGATCGATCCGTCGAAGCTCGCCGGCGACAAGGTCGCGTTCGGGGCGACGGTGAAGCTCATGAACACCGAGACCGAAGAAGAGGCGACGTACCGCATCGTGGGCGCCGACGAGTCCGACATCAACCAGGGCTCGATCAGCATCACGAGCCCGATGGCGCGCTCGCTCCTCGGCAAAGAGGTGGGCGACGAGGCGAAGGTGCGCACGCCGGCGGGAGAGCGCGTCTACGAGATCCTCGAGGTCGTCTTCAAGTAAGGGGCTGTCCGTGCCGTTCCGCCCGCTCTTGCGGATGGCGCGGGCGTGGCTCGGGGAGCCCGAGCCCGACGCCGGAAAGCTCGCCGCGTTGATCGCGCGGAGCAAGATCGCCGCGCCCGACGTGCCGGAGGATCGCCGCGCCGACTGGGCCAAGCTCCTCGCCGGCCTCGAGACGGGCGACCGGACGCGCGCACACGTCGAGGGCCTCGTGCGCGCGTGCCGGATGTTCTCGCGGCCCGCGCGCACGCCGCGGAGGCGCCCCGTGAACGCGGCGCCCGTCGGCGCGCTCGACCCCGTCGATCGGCTGCCCGGCCTCGGGCCCGGGGCGCGCGCGGCGCTCGCGGAGCACGGGATCGAGAGCGTGAGCGATCTGATCTGGCTCGCGCCGGCGACGTGGGACGATCTGCGCGCGCCGCTCGATCTCGCGAGCGCCGCTTCCATGGCGCGAGGGATCCACGAGGCGAGCGGCGGCGCCGTGAAGACGCCGCGCGCGGCCGTCGTCGCGATCGTCAAGAGCGCGAGCGTCGTGCCGATCCGCGGCCGGCGCTCGGTGCGCGTGCTCGTCCATGACGAAGCCGACGAAACATGTAAATTACATGCTTTTTGGTTCTTCATGGCCCACGGCGTCCTCGCCGCGGCCAAGCCCGGCGAGCGCGTGCTCCTCGTCGGCAGGATCGTCGCCGAGCCCAAGAAGCCGCCGCGCATGGCCCACCCGGAGATCTTCGCCGACGGTCCGGACGCGCGCCGCGTGCGCGCGCGCTACCCCAGGCTCGGGCCGCCCGAGGCCGCGGTGCGCAAGGCGATCGGTCACGCGCTCGGCGCGGGCCTCGCGCCCGACCCGGTGCCGCGCGACGTCGCGATCCGCGAGGGGATGCCCGACGTCGCGGCGCTCCTCGCCGACGTCCACGCCGCGGCCGGCGCGTCGCCGAGCGACGAGGGCAAGGCGCGCTTCGTCGAGCGCCTCGCGTGGGCCGAGGCGTTCACACGCGTCTGGCAGCGCATCGCCGCCGAGCGCGCGCAGGGGACGGGAGGCGCGCCGCGCATGCCGGCGCGCCCCGATCTCGTCGACGCGCTCGCGCGCGAGCTCGGCTTCGCGCTGACGCAGGATCAGCGCGGCGCGATCGCGGAGATCGCGAACGATCTCGCGGAGCCGCGGCCGATGCGACGCCTCGTGCTCGGCGACGTCGGCACCGGCAAGACCGCCGTCGCGCTCGCGGCCGCCGCGCAGGCCGTCGCCGCGGGCTTCCAGGTCGCGATCCTCGCGCCGACGACCGTGCTCGCCGAGCAGTACGTCGACGCGCTCCGCCCGCTCGAGCGCGCGGCTGGCGCGCGCGTCGCCTTCCTCGCCTCGGGCGTCTCCGCCGCGGCGAGGCGCAGCGCGGAGGCGCTCCTCCGGAGCGGCGAGGCGCAGGTCGCCGTCGGCACGCACGCGCTGCTCCGCGAGGGGGTCGCGATCCCGAAGCTCGGTCTCGTCGTCGTCGACGAGCAGCAGCGCCTCGGCGTCGCGCAGCGCCTCTCGCTCGTCAAGAAAGGCGAGCGCCCGCACCTCTTGACCCTGAGCGCGACGCCGATCCCTCGCACGCTGGCGCTGGCGCTCCGCGGCGAGCTCGCGACGTCGGTGCTCCGCGAGAGGCCGTCGGGTCGACCGCCGGTCGCGACCGAGCTCGCGTCGCAGCTCGATCCCGTCGTCGCGCGCGTCGGCGAGGCCGCGCGGCGCGGCGAGCGCGTCTTCTGGATCGTTCCACGCGTCGAGGTCGATCTCGACGCCGAAGAAGACGACGATCCGCTCGCGAGCGCGATCGCGCGGCGCGACTGGCTCGACGCCGCGCTCCCGGACGAGCGCGTGGTGCTCTTGCACGGCAAGATGGCCGCGGCCGAAAAGCGCGAGGCCATGCAGACCTTCCGCCGCGGCGACGCGCGCGTGCTCGCCTCCACGACCGTCGTCGAGGTCGGCGTCGACGTCCCCGAGGCGACGCTCATGGTCGTCGAGAACGCCGAGCGCTTCGGCCTCGCGCAGCTCCACCAGCTCCGCGGCCGCGTCGGCCGAGGCGATCGGCCGGGGACGTGCATCCTCCTCCACGCCGAGCCGCTCGAGGGCGCGGCGCGGAGGCGCCTCCACGCGTTGACCGAGCTCTCGAGCGGCGAAGACGTCGCGCGCGCCGATCTCGAGCTCCGCGGGGCAGGGGACCTCGGGGGAACGCGCCAGCACGGCGACGAAGAGGAGCTGCTCTACCTCGCGCGAGGCGCGAGCCACCCGTGGCTCTCGCGCGTGGAGAGCGACGCGCGAGAGATCGCCGCGCGCGATCCCGATCTCGAAGAAGACGACCATCGCGTCCTCCGCTTGCTCGTCGCGCGCCTCGGGCACGACATCGCCGTGCGCGAGGAGGCCGGATGAGCGCGCGCCTCGCGAGGTACGGAGACGCCTTCGTCTTCGACGTGGGCGGCGTGCTCGCGTCGTGGATCGTGCTCCTCGCGCTCGAGAACCTCGTGGTGGGCCTCGGCTGGCGCGATCAGTTCGTCGCGCCCTGGGAGATGGGTCACGCGCGCAACTACCTCGCGCCGATCGCGCTCGCGGCGTCGCTGCCGCTCGCGGTGCTCGCCGTGGGCGTCGGTCACCTCGCCGCGGCCGGCCGAGCCCGCGAGGCCGCGACGCTGGCGTTCGGCGCGGGGGGCCTGCTCGCGTACGGCGTCTCCTCCGGCCGCCACATGGCCAGCGACGTCGTGCGCGCCACGTTCGTGATCGTCGTCGCAGCCGTCGCCGCGGCGATCGCGATGGGCGTCGTGCGCCGACTGCCGGGCGTGCGCCCCGCGGCGATCGCGATCGGCGGCGGCGCGATCGCGGCCGGCGCCTGGCTCGCCGACGCGTTCGTGTTGCCGCGCCTGTATCCCGCGTTCCACGCCGCGCTCTTCGCGATCACGCTCTCGGCCTGGGCCGCCACGTACGTCTGCGTCCGCGGGCGCCGCGCCGCGCGCATCTCCGGCGGCGCGGCGATCGCGATCGCCGTCGCGTCGATCGCGTGGGCGCCGTACGCCGCGCGCGCCGTCGGGCGATCCGACAACCTCAGGCGCGTCCTCCTCGAGCACGCGCCCATCCAAGGTCGCGCGGTGCTCCTCGCGTCGCGGATGGCGCCGCCGCCGCCGATCGACGAGGGCGACGAAGCCGTCACCGCGGCGGCCCTCAGCGGAGGTCCGACGCGGCGCGCGCTCGACTGGACGGGGAGGGACATCGTCGTCGTCACGATCGACGCGCTCCGCGCCGATCACGTCGGCGCCTACGGCTACCCGCGCCCGACCACGCCGAACATCGACCGCCTCGCGGCGCGCGGCGTGCGCTTCGATCGCGCGTACTGTCCGACGCCGCACACGTCGTACTCGGTCGCGTCGATGATGACGGGAAAGTACATGCGACCGCTGCTCGCCATGGGGGCCGGCGACGACGCCGAGACGTGGGCGGGTTACCTCCGGCGCTACGGCTTCCGCACGGCGGCGTTCTACCCGCCCGCCGTCTTCTTCATCGACGAGCACCGCTTCCGCGCGCTTCGCGCGAACGATCTCGGCTTCGAATACAAGAAGGAGGAGTTCGCCGCGCCCGATCTGCGAAAGCGCCAGATCGCCGACTACGTGAAGCGCGCTCCTCACGACAAGCCGCTCTTTCTCTGGGTGCACCTCTTCGAGCCCCACGAGCCCTACGTCGCCCACCCCGAGCACCCGTTCTCGGGCGACGAGCGCGTCGACGCGTACGACAGCGAAATCGCGATGGCCGACGCGATCGTGGGCGACGTGGTGCGCGTGATGGAGGAGCGCCGCCCGGGAGCCGTGTTCATCGTGAGCGCCGACCACGGCGAGGAGTTCGGCGATCACGGCGGCCGCTATCACGGCACGACGGTCTACGAGGAGCAGGTGAGGGTACCCCTCGTGATCGCGGGCGCGGGCATCACGCCGCGCGTCGTCGGCGCACCCGTGCAGACCGTCGATCTGCTGCCGACGACGCTCGCCGCGCTCGACGTTCCGCGGCCCGCTCGCGTGCGCGGGCGCGACCTCGGCGCCGTGATCGGCGGCGCCGACCCCGGTGAGGGGCTCGCGTTCGCCGAGACCGACGACTACACGCTGGTCGCCCGCGGCGACGAGCGTCTGGTGTGCCTCCGAAAGATTGCATCCTGCACGCTCTTCGACGTGCGCCGCGATCCCGGGCAGAAGCACCCGATCGCCGACCGCCCCGAGCGCGTCCAGGAGCTCCGGCGCCTCACCGCCGCGATCGAACGCGAGAGCGGCAAGCTCGAGGCGCCGTCGCTCCCCGACGCGCTTCGCCGCGGCCTGCAAGGCGATCGCGACGCCGCCGAAGACGTCGCGCCGCTGCTCGACGACGCGCGGGTCGACATCCGGCGCGCGGCCGCCAAGGTCGCGTTCCGCCTCCGCGCGCCGGAGATGGCGCCGCAGCTTCGTCGCGCGCTCGCGCGCGACGAGGACGTCGAGGTGAAGACCTTCTGCGCGCTCGCGCTGGTGCGCGCGGGCGAGGCGGAGGCCTCGTCGATCGAGGCGATCCTGAAGGGCGACGATCGACCGGCGAGGACCGCCGCCGCGCTCGTCCTCGCGGAGAAGGGGGACGCGAGGGGCGAAGACGCCCTCGTCGATCGCTGGAACGCGGCCTTCGCGCCCGGCGCGCGCGAGCGCGGCGAGCTCGACGAGGCGCGCGAGATCCTCACAGCGCTCGGGACCATTCGCGCTCGATCGGCGACGGCCGCGCTCACGGCGTCGCTCGACGACGTGCGCCTGCGCCCGTACGTCGTCGAGACCCTCGCGGCGATCGGCGACGTGCGCGCGAAAGAGGCGCTCCTCGCGCACCTGGCGAACGAGCGGTACGTGGGCCTTCGCGTCGCCGAGGCCAAGGCGCTCGTGCGCCTCGGCGCGAAGACCGAGATCCGCGCGCCGCTCGCGCGCTTCGCGGGCGTGAACGAGCCGATGGAAGACGTGCTCCCGATCGCGCGCGAGGCGGGCCTCCTGACGCCGGCGCGGGGCGGCTGGACCTCGGCGGCGCCTTCGCCGCGCGTCAGGATCGATCTCCAGATCGCCGGGGAGGGGCCGGCGCGGATCTTCGTCGAGAGCGCGAGCGACGCGCCGCCCGAGGGCAAGGTCGCGGGGGCGGCGCTGGTCCTCACGCGGCGCGCGGGCGCGAGCCCGACGTGGACCGCCGAGCTCCCCGCGATCGCCGGCCGGGCCCGCGTGGAGCTCGAGCACCCCATGGGGATCGGGGCGCTCTGGATCGTGCGGCGCGCCGAGGAGCTGCCGCCGCCTCCGCCGCGGCCCTGGGAGGACGCGGGCGCGAAGAGCAGCGACGATGACGGCGGGCTTTGACGCGCCGTCCGCAGCAGGGCTAGAGTCGCGCCCGTGAGCGACGAAAAGACGAGCGCGGACGAGGCCGAGACCCAGACGGCCGAAGATCCGAAGGCCGAAGGCAAAGAGGCCGGAGAAGCGCAAGCGGAACAAGACGACGACGACGACGGCGCGACGCCCGAAGCGATCGCGCGCCGCGTCGCCGCGCTCGGCGAAGAAGATGCGATCGAGAAGCTCGCCCGCGACGAAGAGCGCAAGCTCGCCGAGCGCCGCGCGGGCAAGAAAAAGAAGAAGGGCGGCCTCGAGGTCGCGGCCTCGAAGAAGCTCTCGAAGATCGGCACGCGCGCCGAGCCGAAGCGCAACGTCGCGGTCGCCGCCGACGCCGATCCCCTGATCGAGCGGACGGCGAAGCTCAGCGAGTGGGCGAAGAAGAACCAGAAGACGGTGCAGACCGTCGGCGCCCTCGTCGCCGCGGCCCTGCTCGGCATCGCCGGCTTCCTCTACTACCAGAACAAGCAGGAGACCGACGCGTCGGTGCTCTTGTCGAAGGCGGTCGACGACGAGCGCGGCCGCGTGGGCGAGCCTGCCGAGAAGGAAAAGGACGACGAGCCCAAGGACACGACGCCGACGTTCAAGACGTTCGACGATCGCCGCGAGGCCGCGCTCAAGAAGTATCGCGAGGTCCAGGCGCAGTTCCCGAAGACGGGCGCGGCGATCCTCGCGCGGCTTTCCGAGGGATCGCTCTTGCTCGACAAGCGCGAGGCCGACGGCGCGCTCGCCGCGTTCAACGACGTGAAGGGCTCGGCCCTCGCGACCGCCGATCAGGAGGTGCGAGGCCGCGCGATGGAGGGCATCGGCTTCGCCCACGAGCTCAAGGGTTCTTGGGACGAGGCGATCAAGGCCTACAAAGAGCTCGAGAGCTCGGTGGACGTGAAGGGCTTCAAGGAGCTCGCGATGTACCACCAGGCGCGCGTCCACCAGAACAAGGGCGAGAACGACAAGGCGAAGGAGCTGCTCCTCAGCCTGAAGGAGCGGCTCAACAAGCCCGACGACAACGTCGCCAACCTCCCGCAGGGCCCCGCGTTTCCGTACCTCCGCGACGTCGCGATGGATCGCCTGCGCGAGATCGATCCGTCGGCCGCGCCGAAGACGTCGAACGTGCCCGGCGGCGGCATGCAGCTCACGCCCGCGCAGATCCGCAAGATGATCGAAGACGCCCAGAAGAAGGGCGCCGATCCTCACGGTGGACATTGACCCTCCGCGCGTTCGGTCTCCTCGCGGCGCTGTCTCTCTGCGGATGCGGCATCACCGAGTCGTTCACCGGCGACCGCGTCAACCCGGAGAACCCGTCTTGGTACAAGCGGCCGAGCGGCTCGATGACGGTCTTCGTCCACCGCGCGCTCACGACGCCCGGCCGCACGTCGGGCGAAGACTGGGAGCGCGGCAAGCCCGAGATCGATCACCGGCACGATCGCGTCTTCGTCGGCTCGTCCGATCGCGGCTTCTACGCGCTGCGCGCGGGTGACGGCTCGACGCTCTGGCGGTTCGAGACGCTGGGCGTCGTCCAGAGCGAGCCGCTCTACGACCCCGAGATGGATTACGTCTACTTCGGGTCGAACGACGGCGCGCTCTACGCGGTGAAAGCGGCGACGGGGGAGCTCGTCTACCGCTTCGACACGGGCGCGGAGGTCTCACGCAAGCCGGTGCGGGCGGGCGAGACGCTCTACTTCTCGAACGCGTCCGATTTTCTCTTCGCGATCGATCGGCGCTCGGGCAAGCAGCGGTGGCAGGTCCACCGAACGCCGGCGCTGGGCATGGAGATCAGCGGGCATGCGGGGCCGGCGTACGATCCGGCGTCGAACCTCGTGTACATGGCGTACTCCGACGGCCACATCATCGCGTACGACGGCAACGACGGCTCGGAGAAGTGGACGCCGGTGGATCTGTCGGCCGAAGCGGAGCAGGCCTCGGGCGAGGCGCCGCGCTACCTCGACGCCGACACGACGCCGGTGCTCGACGATCACGCCGGCGGGCGCGTCGTGTACGTCTCGAGCTACGCGGGCGGCGTCTACGCGCTCGACGCGCTCACCGGCGCGCGCGTGTGGTCGAACGACAAGGCCGTCGGCGTGACCGATCTCGTGCTCTGGCGCGAGGGCCCACACCGCCCGAACCCGAACGGCCCCGACAAGGGCGGGCCCGAGGTGCCGGAGCGCAAGGTGCTCGTCGCGTCGAGCGCGACGTACGGCCTCGCGGGCCTCGATCCGTTCACCGGGCGGGTCCTCTGGCGCAACAAGGTCCCGGAGGGCGGCATCACGGCGCCGACGCCGGCCGCGGGCGGGCTCCTCGTGGGCACGAGCCGCTACGGGCTCTTCTTGCTTTCGCCGCGCAACGGCAAGCCCATCGACGGGATCGACCTCGGCAGCGGCTTCGCGCAGACGCCGGCCGCCTTCGGCGGGCGAGCCTACGCGATGACGAACGCCGGCACGTTCCTCGGCGTGTCGATCGCGCCGCCGCTGCCCATCAAGCGACCGGCCCGATAGGGCTCCGTTTGCAAACCGAGAGCAGGCTCTCGGTCGGCCTCCGTTTGCAACCGAGAGCAGGCTCTCGATCGCACGGGAGCCCTGAAATCATGGGGTCGCGTCGGTGTACGAATTTCGCATAAGATGCATTATGTCAACTCGAAGCGTGGGCCAGCCGAGAACGGGGGTTCTCGCGCCCGGCGTTCACGAACGAGCGCGACCGTGCGCGCGACGCGGCGAAAGCCCGGGTCGTTCGGCCGAGTGAATGGCGGCCCATGCCTTGCTCGTCCAAGCCGCATGGCGCCTCTCCGCTTTCTTCGATGGGTACCGATCGCGCTCGCGCTCGTGGGCTGCCAGCCGGACACCGAGCACGCTTCGATGGAGGCCACGATGCGGGCCGACGGCTACGCGCTCTTCCGCGTCGGCAACGACCGCCAGCAGCGCAACGAGATCGAGATCCGGCTCCGCGAGGTCGAGCCCGGAACGACCTTCGTGCTCCTTTACTCGGGCGCGCCCGGCGGTCCACGGAGCTCGGGTTGGTTCTTGTTCGATCCGAAGAGCGTCGAGCGATGCGGCGGCAGCATCGGCGCCCACTGCGAGGTCCCCGACGGGTTCGGTCACATGGTCGACGTCGTGACGGTGCCGGAGAACGCGAGCGAGATCGTCCTCCGGACCGGCCTCTGCGGCTGCGACGCGGATCGCGCGTCGAAGGACTGGAGCGCCTACCTCGCCGTGATGCGCGTCGAGCGGACGGGCCGCACCGTCCCCCTCTCGATCTCGGTCACCGCCAACAAGATCGAGACGCGCGCCGACGAGCCCGAGATCAGCCAAATTCAGTGAGCGTCCGGGATTGTGGCATCCTCGAAGGATGCTGCGTCTTTCGCGGACCGTGCTCGCTCTTGGGATCGCGACGGCCTTCGTCGGGGCCGTGATCGCGTGCTCGGCCGACGGCTCGCAGGCGCCGCCGGAGCAGCCGACGGAGACCCCTGGCCGCACCGGTGCGGCCGGTGAAGCCGGCCTGCCAGGGCCTGCCGGACCGCCTGGACAAGAAGGTCCCAAGGGCGATCCCGGGGTCATCAACGTCTCCGAGCCGATCGGGAATCGCGCCGGCGGCCTCCCGGTCTCGGGCACGTTCATGAGCACGGGCGGGCGCCTCGTCATCACGGTGTCCGGCTCGGGCTATCGCGCCGTCGGCGGCACGCTCGGGATCTCCGTCTTGATCGACGGCGCGGCCGTCGGCGCGGTCAACGCGTTCACCAACGAGGCGTCGAGCCACAAGGCGCTGCCCGTGCGCTCGCTCGTCGTGACCGGCATCGCCGCCGGCAACCACACGATCGCGATCGCGGCGCAGGCCGACACGCTGACCGATCTGAACGACTACTTCAACGCGACCGTCCTCGAAGTTCGATGAACGCTTCCGTAAACGCCTCGTGAAGCACGTCAGCCGGCGTCGCCCTCGCCTTCGGCCGGCTCGGCGGGCGGCGCGCCCGCGTCTTCTTCCGCTCCGCCTTCGGGCGGCGGCGGCGCGCCCGCGTCTCTCTCGTTCTTCGACGCGTTGATCGCGGTCTCGACCTCCCTCGCCTCGATCACGTGGTCGGCGACCTCCTTCTTCGTCAGCGCCACCTCGGCCGCGAGATCCTCGTCGACGACGATCGGCGTCAGGTCCTCGTCGATCGCGCGGCGCAGGTTGTCGAGCGAGCGAATGACGCCGCTGACGTACGAGCCGTCGATCATGTCGTCGTTGAGGCTCCGGTACTGCATGACGGCGGAGCGGCTGAGGAACGACATGAAGTCGCTCATCCTCGAAGACTGAGGCCGGATGTCTTTCTTCTCGAGGAGCGCCTCGACCCGCGCTTTCGAGGCCGTGTGATCCGAGATCATCTTCTCGGCGAGAGCTCGTGCGTGATCGTTCGTGACGCGTGACCGGACCGCCTCGCCCTCCGCGATCTGGTTGGTCGCGGCGACGAGGAGCACCTTCATGGCTTGCGCCTCGTTCTCGATTTGTTTGGGCCTCTCCTGCGGCGGCTCCTCGTCTCGCGCGGCGCCGTCGTTCGCGCCCTCCCCCGCGGCTCCGTCTTCCTGAGCCGCTTGCTCCGCGGAATCGAACGTGGGGCGCTGGCTCTTGCCGCACGCGACGGCGAGCGCGAACGTCGCAGCGGGAAGAAGCGCCAACGAGAAGCGAACACGTTTCGTCATGGTGTCGGCCCCACACGCAGTCGGCGGGCCAACGACGGTGAGCGTTGACCGCAGGCGACGCATCGACGAGCGTGCGCCCCGCATGCAGTGCTCCACGGAGGCGACGCAGAGACCGCGCGACGGCCGCGGACACGTCGTCGCACGCGCGCGCGACGACGGCCGCACGATCGTCACGAGCTCGCAGGCGACGAGCCCGCTGCGCTTCACGCGCCCGACGTTTCCCGGCTCGCGCGCCGGCGCTGTCTGTCTCATCACGTTCGGCGGCGGTCTCGTCGACGGCGACGCCATCGACGTCCACGTTCGCGTCGAGCGCGGCGCGACCCTCGTCGTGTTCACGCAAGCGACCACCAAGGCGTTCCGGGGCAGCACGTCGCAGGCCCTCCGCGCCGACGTGGAGGGCACGCTCGTCCTCCTGCCCGATCCGGTCGCGTGCTTCGCGGGCGCGCGCTACCGGCAGCGCGTCGACGTCACGCTCGAGGGCGAAGGATCGGCGGTGCTCCTCGACGGCTTCACGTCCGGCCGGCCGGCCTACGGCGAGCGTTGGGCCTTCTCCGCGATCGATCTGTCGACCACGGTGCGTCGCGGCGATCGCGTGATCGTTCGCGACGCGCTCCGCCTCGAAGCGGGCGCGCTCGAAGTCGCGCCGCGCATGGACCGCTTCGAGGCGCTCGCCACGCTGATCGCCGCAGGTCCGCGCGTCGAGACGATCATGCGCGGCCTCCTCGATCCGAGCGTGTGCACGCGCGATCTCGTCGCCGCGCCGAGCGCGTTGTCGCGGCCCGGCGAGGCGGCCGCGATCGCGCGCATCGCGGCGACGAGCCCCTCCGCGGCGCTCGACGAGGCCCGACGACGCCTGCGAAACCTCCCGGACATCGACGTCGTGGATCCATTCGTCTCCCGCTACTGATCCCATGCACCTCTCCCCTCGCGACATCGACAAGCTCCTCTTGCACGGCGCCGGCTTCCTCGCGCAGAAGCGGCTCGCTCGCGGGCTCCGCCTCGGTTACCCGGAGACGGTCGCCCTCCTCGCGACGCAGCTCCTCGAGCTGATCCGCGACGGCCGCTCCGTCGCGGAGCTGATGGACGTGGGGCGCCGCATCCTCGGGCGGCGCCAGGTGCTCCCGGGCGTCGCCGAGCTCGTGCACGAGGTGCAGGTCGAAGGCACGTTCGACGACGGCACCAAGCTCGTCACCGTGCACGATCCGATCGCGCTCGACGACGGCGATCTCTCGCTCGCCCTCTACGGCAGCTTCCTCCCCGTCCCCGACGTCGCGCTCTTCGCCGCCCCAAGCGCCGGCGCGATCGCGCCTCCGGGCGCCGTCGAGGTCGCGCCCGGCGCGATCGAGCTCTACGCCGGGCGGGCGCGCACAGCCCTCACCGTCACGAGCCGCGGCGATCGCCCGATCCAGATCGGCAGCCACTTCCCCTTCGCGACGGCGAACGCGGCCCTCGACTTCGATCGCGCGGCCGCCGCGGGCAAGCACCTCGACATCCCCGCCGGCACCGCCGTGCGCTTCGAGCCGGGAGAGACGCGCACCGTCACGCTCGTCGACAACGCGCGGAGCAACGACGTCGCGATCTCGGCCGCGGCGATCGCGCGGAGCTTCGATCGGGCTTCGGGTCTCCTCCCCGACTTCACCGAGCACGACGAAGGATGAGCCGCATCGATCGGCAGGCCTACGTCGCGATGTACGGGCCCACGACGGGCGACCGCGTCGCGCTCGCCGACACCGGTCTCGTGATCGAGGTCGAGCGAGATCTCGCGACGTACGGCGACGAGTGCAAGTTCGGCGGCGGCAAGGTCTTGCGCGATCAGATGGGGCAGATGGCGGGCGCCAACGACGAGCGCGCGCTCGACGTCGTCATCACGAACGCGCTGGTCGTCGACTGGACCGGCATCTACAAGGCCGACATCGGCATCAAGGCCGGCCGCATCGTGGGGATCGGAAAGTCGGGCAATCCCCACGTGATGGCCGGCGTCGATCCCGCGATGGTGGTCGGCGTGACGACCGAGGCCATCGCCGGCGAAGGGCTCATCGTCACCGCCGGCGGCGTCGACTCGCACATCCACTTCATCTGCCCGCAGCAAGCGCACGAAGCCATCGCGAGCGGCGTCACCACGTTCATCGGAGGCGGCACCGGGCCCGCGACCGGCACCAACGCGACGACGTGCACGCCGGGCGCGCGCCACATCGAGCTGATGCTCCTCGCGACCGACACGCTGCCGCTCAACATCGGCCTCACCGGCAAGGGCAACTCGTCGCTCACCGACGGCCTCGTCGATCAGATCCGCGCGGGCGCCGTCGGGCTCAAGCTCCACGAAGACTGGGGCACGACGCCGAGCGCGATCGACTGCTGCCTCGGGATCGCGGAGTCCGAGGACGTCCAGGTCACGATCCACACCGACACGCTCAACGAGTCGGGCTACGTCGACGACTCGATCGCCGCGTTCAAGGACCGAACGATCCACACCTACCACTCCGAAGGCGCGGGCGGCGGGCACGCGCCGGACATCATGCGCGTCGTCGGCGAGCGCTGCGTGCTCCCGAGCTCGACGAACCCGACGCGCCCGTTCACCGTCAACACGCTCGACGAGCACCTCGACATGCTGATGGTGTGCCACCACCTCGACCGCAGCATCCCCGAGGACGTCGCGTTCGCCGAGAGCCGCATCCGCGGCGAGACGATCGCGGCCGAAGACGTGCTCCACGATCTCGGCGCCATCAGCATGATCGCGAGCGACAGCCAGGCGATGGGCCGCGTCGGCGAGGTCGTCTGCCGGACGTGGCAGACGGCGGCGAAGATGAAGGACGAGCGCGGGCGCCTCGCCGAGGAAGACGGCGCGAACGACAACCTCCGCGTCCGGCGCTACGTCGCCAAATACACGATCAACCCGGCGATCGCGCACGGCATGGCGCACGAGATCGGATCGATCGAGATCGGCAAGTGGGCCGATCTCGTCCTCTGGCGCCCGGCGTTCTTCGGGATCCGTCCCGAGATCGTGATCAAGGGCGGCTTCATCGCGTGGGCCCAGATGGGCGACCCCAACGCGTCGATCCCGACGCCCCAGCCGTCGTACATGCGCCCGATGTTCGGCGCGATGGGCCGCGCGACCGGCGCGACGAACATCGCGTTCGTCTCGCAGCGCGCGGTCGCCGAGGGCCACATCCGCGCGCTCGGGCTCACGAAGCGCATCAACCACGTGCGCAAGTGCCGCGGCATCGGCAAGGCGGACATGAAGCTCAACGACGCGCTGCCCGCGATGAAGATCGACCCCGAGACGTACGAGGTGTTCGCCGACGGCGCGCTGCTGCGCTCGACGCCGGCGACGCGCGTGGCGCTCTCGCGCCTCTACTCGCTGTTCTGAGCCATGAGCGCGCGCCTCCTGCTCCTCCTCCAGCTCTCCGACGGAGCCTTCCCCTCCGGCGGCTTCGCGCACTCGCACGGGCTCGAGGCGGCGCTGCAGCTGCGCGGGCTCGATCGCGTCGACGCGTTCCTCGACGAGGTGCTCCTCCAGGTCGGGCACGCTTCCCTCCCCTTCGTCCGCGAAGCGTGCGAGGGCGTGGCGCTCGCGCGCGTCGACGATCTCTACGACGCGACCACGACGAGCCACGTCCAGAACCGCGCGAGCCGCGCGCAGGGCCGCGCGCTCGCCGTCGCCGCGTCGCAGATCTGGACCGACGAGCGCGTCGCGCGCGTCGCGGCGCACGCGCGGTCGGGCCCCGCCCATCACGCGCCGATCTTCGGCGCGCTCTTCGGCGCGCTCGGCGCCTCGCCGCGTGAGGCGGAGATCGCGTACCTGCACGGCGCCGCGCGCGGCGTGCTCTCCGCAGGCGTGCGCCTCGGCCTGCTCGGGCCGCTCGAGGCGCAGAGCCTCCAGGCCGAGCGCGCGGCGCGCATGGACCAGATCATTGCATCATGCACACACTTGACGGCCGACGACGCGGCGCAGACCGCCCCGCTCGTCGAGCTCTTCGGCGCCCTGCACGATCGGCTCGACGGTCGTCTGTTTCAGTCGTGAGAGGAGAAGCCATGGGACACAGCGAGCATCATCACGACCACAATCATCACGACCACGATCACCACGATCATCACCACCCGAAGCTCGAAGGTCCGGGCCTCTTCCGCCAGCGCGCGCCCCGGCGCCCTCGCGACTTCGACGCCCGCGCGTTCACCGTGGGCATCGGCGGACCGGTCGGGAGCGGCAAGACCGCGCTCGTCCTCGCGCTGTGCCGCGCGCTCCGCGATCGGATGCGCCTCGGCGTCGTCACGAACGACATCTTCACGCGCGAGGACGCCGAGTTCCTCCACCGCCACGAGGCGCTCCCCGCCGACCAGATCCGCGCCGTCGAGACCGGCGGCTGCCCCCACGCCGCGATCCGCGAAGACATCACGCCCAACCTCGACGCGCTCGATCAGCTGATGCGCGGCGTGACGCCCGCCCCCGAGCTGCTCGTCGTCGAGAGCGGCGGCGACAACCTCGCGGCGCAATACAGCCGCGAGCTCGTCGACTTCACCATCTACGTCGTCGACGTCGCCGGCGGCGACAAGGTCCCGCGCAAGGGCGGCCCCGGCGTGACCCAGAGCGATCTCTTGGTGGTCAACAAGACCGACCTCGCGCCCCACGTCGGCGCGAGCCTCGAGGTCATGGCGCGCGACGCCGAGCGCATGCGCCAGGGCGGCCCGATCGTGTTCGCCCAGTGCAACGCCGGCGCGGGGATCGACCCGATCATCGGGCACGTCCTCGCGGCCCGTGAGGAGGCCCTGGCGGCCGATCGCGCTCGCCGGGCTTGACGGCGCGCCGAGCCCGAGGCATCGGGCCGCATGCTTTCCCGTCCGACGCTGTTCATCGCCCTCTTCGCCTCGGCCCTCGTCACGGTGGGCGGCGCTGTCTCCTTCATGGGGTGCAGCTCCTCGGGAACCGACGACACCGGCGTCCCCGAAGGCGGCGCCGACGCGCCGGCCGACCGCAAGGTGGTCGAGGCCGCCCCGACGGAAGACTCCGGCCCCAAGCTCGAATGCGAGGCGCAGTGCTTCGCCGATCACCCGACGGCGAAGGCAAAGTACGAGGCCGTCGACACCTGCTGGGAGACGAACTGCGAAGGCCCTTGCTACGACGAGACGGGCATCTTCGACGGCGGCGTCGAGGGCGGCGCGGTGCACGACGGCGGCAACGGCCTCTGTCAGACCGAGATCGCGAGCGGCGTCGATCGCGCGTGCGACGAGTGCACCGAAGCCTTCTGCTGTAGCTCGTGGAAGGGCTGCTACGAAGACGACGATTGCCTCGAGCTGAACGACTGCATCGCCAACTGCCCTTGAGCGGATCGTGACCCTGTCGGCGCCTTGACGCCGCCGGCGGACGGCCGACGGCGACGCGCGCTGCAGCGGGCTCTTCGCGTCGATCACCGCGTGGCGCGCGCCGTGCAGTGGAGGGCTGCGTGCGTACCTCCATCCTGCGAAACACCGCCTTCGCGCTCTCGCTGACGGCCTGCCTCGACGCCGTGCCCTCCGCGCCGCGAGGCTCGCTCGACACCCAGGCCTCCGCGCCGCCCGCGAGCGGGCCTGCCGCTGCCGATCCCGATCTCCCCGGCGCCGCGTGCCCCGCCGCGGCGCTGCGGACCGATCTGGCCCCGACGCGCATCCACGATCGCGCGCCGCGAGATCCGGCGCTCGCGATCTCGTCGATGGAACCCGCGAGCGGCGCCGGCGGAACGCGCGTACGCGTCCGCGGCGCCGGTTTCGGCGCGCTCTCGCCGGGCGACGCGGTCTTCTTCCGCGGCAACGCCGCGACCGTGGAGTCGTGGAAGGACGACGAGATCGTGGTCCGCGTACCCCTCGTCACCTCGGGCGGCACGCAGCCCGTGCACGTCGTCAAGGGAGCCGCGAGAGGGCCCGACGCGCGCTTCGACGTGAAGCCGCGCGTCGGCGAGATCGCCCCCGCCGCGATCCGCGCCGGGCAGATCATCTCGATCGCGGGCACGAACTTCGGTTCGAACCAGGCCAAGAGCATCGTTCGCATCGGTGGCGTCGCGGCCGAGACGCTCGTCTGGGGCATGACCCAGATCGTCGTCCGCGTGCCCGAGCTCGCCGACGGAGATCATCCGCTCGAGATCTGCATCGGCGGACAATGCAACGATCCGGCTCACGTGGCGGTGTCGGAGAGCGCGAGCTCGGCGCCGATGCCGACGTTCGTGACGCTCGGGTTCGACGACACGCTCGACTCGCAGTTCCAGGCCGGCGAGATGCTCTCTCGCCGCGGGATGTGCGGCACTTTCTACGTGAACAGTACACGCATCGATCGTCGCGGCTTCATGACGCGCGCGGAGCTCCGCAGCCTCGCGGAGGCGGGGCACGAGATCGGCGGGCACACGCTCAACCACTTGCACCTCACGATCGTCGACATCGACGAGCAGCGCCGCCAGATCTGCGACGACCGCGCGCGCCTCGTGGAGCTCGGCTTCGAGGCGCGCTCCCTCGCGTACCCCGGCGGCCGGGTCAGCGAAGAGGCCCGGCAGATCGCGATCGACTGCGGCTACACGTCGGCGCGCCTCGTCAACGGCGGCGCCGAGGTGCTGCCTCCGGTCGATCTCCACATGCTCCGCGTGACGGCCGCGATCAAGAGCACGAGCACGCTCGCGGACTTGCAGAGCTGGGTGACGCGCCAGGAGGCCAAGGGCGGCTGGGTCAACCTCGTCTTCCACCCCATCTGCCGCGACTGCGGATCGAACAGCATGGACCCGGCGGTCCTCGACGCCTTCATCGACTGGCTCGACGCGCGGCGATCGCGCGGGACCGTCGTGCGCACGGTCCACGCGATGATCGGCGGACACCTGCGCGCCACCGTCAAGGGTCCGCCGCCCCCTCCCCCACCCGCGGGCGGCAACATGCTCCGCAACGGATCGTTCGAGCTCGACGCCAACGGCGACGGCGCGCCCGACTGCTGGGTGCGAGGCACCCCGGGCGGCACGTCGCACTGGGAGCGCGCGAGCGACGCCGTCGACGGTGCTTGGTCGGAGCGGATGATGGGCGCGCCCGGCTCGAGCTACACCGATCGGCGCCTCAACACCGTGCAAGACATGGGGTCGTGCGCGCCTGCCATCGCGCCCGGCCGCCGCTACCGAGCGTCGGTGCGCTTCAAGAGCGCGTCGCGCGTCGCGATCAACGCGTACTACCGCGACGACGGCGGCTTCTGGCAGTCGTGGACGAGCAGCCCGACGTTCGCCCCCGCCGAGAGCTTCACCGAAGCGGCGTGGACGCTCCCGCCCGCGCCCGAAGACGCCGCGGCGATCGGCATCGGGATCGTCGTCTCGGAGGCGAAGGAGGCGTTCGTCGACGACTTCCGCCTCGAAGAGGTGCAGTGACTAGCCCTTGATGCCCCAGAGCTCGTCCTTCTGCGCGCGCGTGAGGAGCATCTTCATCGCCTCGAGCAGCGGGCGACCCTCGTGCAGCACGTGGTAGACCTGCTCGGTGATCGGAGCGTCGACGCCGAGCTTCTGCGCGAGCCTGTAGGCCGCGCGCGCGGTGAGGTATCCCTCCGCGACCGTGCGCTGCGACGCGAGGTACTTCGCCGGATCGACGCCTTCGGCGACCTTCATGCCGAGCGATCGGTTGCGTGAGAGCGCGCCGGTCGACGTGAGGATCAGATCGCCGACGCCGGAGAGGCCCATGAACGTGAGCGGATCGCCGCCGAGCGCGACGCCGAGGCGCGCCATCTCCGAGAGCCCGCGCGTCACGAGCGCGGCGCGCGCGTTCGTTCCGAGGCCGAGGCCGTCGCACACGCCGGCGGCGATCGCGAGGACGTTCTTCATCGCGCCGCCGATCTCGACGCCGATCGGATCCTTGCTCGTGTAAACGCGGAACATCGGCGAGTGGAGCGCCGCGGCGACGTCGGCCGCCGCCTCCGCGTTCCTCGAAGCCACCACGACGTCGGTCGGGAGGCCGCTCGCGACCTCGCGCGCGAAGCTCGGCCCGGAGAGCGCGGAGAGATCGTCGGCGCGCGCGTTCAGGCCTTCGGCGGCGACGTCGGTCATGAGCTGGAGCGTCGCCTGGTCGATCCCCTTCGACGCGACGACGACGCGCGCGCCCGCGGGGACGTGATCGGCGACGAGCGACGCGACGCTCCGCAAGAAGGCCGACGGAGGGACGAGGATCACGATCTCGGCGCCCGCGAGCGCTTCCTTCGGATCGGTCGACGCGCGGAGGCTCTTCGGGAGCGAGACGCCCTCGAGGAAGAGGCGGTTCTCCGCGAGATCGTTCACGTCGCGCGCGACCTCGGGCTCGCGCGCCCAGAGCCGTACGTCGTGCTCGAGCCGCGCCGCGTGCGCCGCCAGCGCCGTTCCCCACGCCCCTGCCCCGACGACGGCGACCTTCTTCGGCATCGCCGGCAGCATACCGCGATCCGCTCAGCCGGGCGCCGGCCCGAGCGCGCCCGTGACGAGCTTCGACGGCGCCTCGCTCGTCGTGCACCAGAGCTGATGGGCGGCGCGCGTCGCGCCGACGTAGAGCGCGTGGCGCGCTTGCGGCGTCTCGGGGTAGCTCGATTGCGTGGTCTCGAGGAGGATGACCTCGTCGAACTCGAGGCCCTTCGTCTGTCGCACGTCGGTCACGTCGAAGCCGCGCTCCCACGTGAAGTCTTGCTTGCGCACGCGGCGCACGTTGGGCACCTCGGCGCGAACGAGGCCCTCGTAGTAGACCTCCGCCTGCTGCGGGAAGCGCGCGAGGAGCGCCACGTTCGCGTCGGGCTCGGAGATCGCGAGCTCGCGGAGCGCGTCGGCGAGGAACGCCACCGCTTCGCCGGCGGACGCGAAGGAGAACAGCTCGACGGGCGGGCCGTGACGCGTCGCGATCGGCTCGGCCTCGTGCGCGAGCGGGCCGAGCACGCCGCGGGCGAAGCTCGTGATCTCGGCGGTCGATCGGTAGCTGACCTCGAGCGGCTTGATGACGCCCGCGCCGCCGGGCACGCCGACCTCCTTGAGCGTCGCGTCCCAGTCGAACTCGACGTTCGTCTCGTCGTCTTCGCGCATGCGCTGGGCGACGTCGCCGGCGAGCGTGACCGAGAGCTGCGTGGGATCGGCGCGCCCGTCGTCTTTCGTGCCCGCGGCGACGTCGAGGAGCACCTTGAGCTCGATCGGGCTCGTGTCCTGCACCTCGTCGACGAAGAGGTGCGAGAGCGTCAGCGGCGCGCCCTGCACGTCGATCAGCGGCCCGCGCATGACCTGGAAGAGGCGCAGCAAGAGCGCGTGATCTTCCTGATCGAGCGAAGGGGTCTCGCCGTCGCGCTCCTGCTCGACGCGCACGCGCGCCTGCCGAACGCACCACTCGTGGACCTGATCGAGCTGCCCCTTGCCGAAGGAGGTCGCGAAATGCGTGTCGAGGCGCTCGCGGCTCGTCGTCAGCTCGTCCCACGCCGCGAGCACGGCGCGCGACTCTCCGCGGAGCTCGTGCCCCATCGACTCGACGGCGCTGCGCGTGACCTCGCTGAGCCCGCTCGACGCGACGCCCGCGAGCTCGCGCTTGCCGGTGAGCCACTGCGAGAGCTGCGTGACGCGCCGATCGGGGACGCCGACGGTGGCGCGCCACGCGGCGATCACGCGGTCGCCCTCGGGCCAGCGCGCCATCGCGGTCTCGACCTTCGTGTCGAGGCGCTTCTGCACGTCGCGCGCGACGCTCTCGATCGCGTGCAGCATCGCGGCGTGGCTCTTCACGCGCGAGACGAGCGGCGGCGTCTCGTCGCTGATCGCGCTAGGCAGGCGCGCGAACAGATCATGCACGACGCGCACCGACCAGCGCGCGAACGTCATCACGGGCACGCCCTCGACGCCGAGGCCGGGCAGCACGCGGCTCGTGTAGTGGATGAGCGCCTCGTTGGGCACGATCACCAGCATCTTCGCCGCGCGATAGCGCTGCGGGCTCGACGCGTGCAGGTAGGCGACGCGGTGGAGGCCCACGGTCGTCTTGCCGCTGCCGGCGCTCCCTTGGATCGCGACGAGGCCCGCCCCGGGCTTGGTGATGAGCTCGTACTGCTCCTTGTCGAGCATCGCGGCGATCGCGGGCAGCAGGCGATCCGCGGTCGTCGACGACGCGGCGCGCGGGATCGACACGGCGCCTTCTCCCTTGCCTGGCAGGCGCAAGCGCGCGGTCATCGCCTCGGCGCGACGCCAGGCTCCGTTCTCTTTCACGAACGTGCCCTGAGGCGCGGTGACCTTGCGCAGCTCGCCGTCGACGATCGCGACGGTTCGGCGCGCGAGCACCTGGCCCTCGACGGGCTGATCGCCGAGCGTCTCCTCGTAGGGATCGCCTTCGCGGTAGCGATAGAAGATCCGGCTCACCGGCGCGTTGCGCCAGTCGACGATGCGGATGCCCGCGGCGGCGTCGAGGTACTGCTTCGATCCGACGAGCACGTCGCGCCGGCGCTCGGTGGCGACGCCGGGCCGCCCGCGCGTGCTCACCGTCTCTTCGAGGCGGAGGTGCGCGAAGTACGGGCTCTTCCGATCGACCGATCCGACCGTTCCCTTCCCTCGGTGGGCGCGGAGCGCGCCGAGGTGGTGCATCTGCTCGAGCAGCGCAGGGAGATCTTCGGGCTTGGCGGTCGCGGCCGCGTCGCGGAGCTCGACCAACCTGCGGTCGTCGTCGGCGAGCGCCGCGGCGAGCCCCGCCTTGGAGCCTTCGGCCTCGACCTGCGCCGCCTGGGTCGCTCCGATCGCGCGCAGCACGACCTCGAGGAGCTTCAGCTCTTCGCGGACGACGCGCGTCCCCTCTTCGTCGCCTTCGAGGCCGGGGACGGCGATCTCGCTCTCGCGCGTTGCAATGGCGTCGGACACGGAACGTGCCCAAATAGCACGTTCAGAGGAGAAGCTGCTCGCCGAGCGTCAGGACGCTCAGGTTCACGCCCTTCAGCTTCGCGCACTGCTTCTCGACCGCGGCCTGGAACGCCGGCTTGATGTGGTAGAGGAGCGTCGGCACGTCCTTCGGCGAGCGGAGCTTCTTCAGATCGGGCAAGAGCGTCTGCGGGGTGTGGTGTCCGCTCAGCGTCGCGATGCGCTGCTGCTCGTCGGGGAAGCTCACTTCCATGAGCAGCGCGCGCAGGTCCTTCTCTTTGTTGAGGAGCTGCCAGAGCCGATCGGTCGGGCCGGTATCGCCGCTGTAAGCGACGCTCCCGCCGCTGCCCTTGTCGACGATGAACGCGCACGTATCGATCGTGTGCGTCACCTTCACCGCGCGGACGCCGAAGCCGGCGATCTCGACGCGCACCTCGGGCGTGAGGATCTTGTAGGCGATCGTCGGCGTCTTCTTCGACGGGATGAGGGTGAAGTCGGGCCAGACGAGCCCGTTGAAGAAGTGCCGCTTGAGCACGTCGATGGTCGGCTTCGTTCCGACGATCGAGAGCGGCTTGCAGCCGAACTGCGCGCGGTTGTCGGCGATCGTCGCGAGATCGCGGATGTGATCGAGGTGCGCGTGGCTGACGAGCACGGCCTCGAGCTGCGTCTGGAGCTTCAGGTCGAGGCCGCTCGTGAGCGAGCCGGCGTCGATCGCGAGCCGTTCGTCGAGCAGGAACGCGCTCGTTCTGTGCTTCGGAGTCTCACCGCCGTGGCAGCCGACTACCCGTAGCTGCACGTGGGTCTCCTCCAAATCATCGGCAGGTCACGAGCTTATCGCCTCGATTTCGCGCAAGTCAAAAACGGGGCCCTCACGCTCGAGCCTCGTGAGGACCTGTTCAGTACCGTGTGTTTCGCTGTAAGCTCTCCCCCATGCGCACGCGAACCACGGCCTGTCTGATTGCGATTTCCCTTTTTGCGGTCACCGCTTGCGGCGGTGACCTCCCCGATCCCAAGAGCGCAGCGGAGAAGAGCTCGGGGGGAGACGGTAAGGGCGTTGACCAGGGCGACAAGGCGCCCGCGTTCAACCTCGAGTCGCTCAACGGTCAGGGCAAGATGACCGTCGCGCCCGGCAAGGTGACGATCGTCGACTTCTGGGCGACGTGGTGCGAGCCCTGCAAGAAGTCGTTCCCCAAGCTCCAGGAGCTCTACGTCAAGTACAAGGCGAGCGGCCTCGAGATCGTCGCGATCTCGGTCGACGACGAGAAGGGCGGCATCCCCGAGTTCGCCAAGACGCACGGCGCGAAGTTCCCCGTCGGCTGGGACGACGGCAAGAAGATCGCCGACAAGTGGAAGCCCGCGAACATGCCTTCGACGTACGTCGTCGGCAAAGACGGCGTCGTGAAGCACGTCCACCGCGGCTACCACGACGGCGAAGAAGCCGAGATCGAGAAAGAGATCAAAGCGCTCTTCTGATCTAGCCGCCGTCTCCGCCGAGGGCCTTGCCGCAGGCGCCGCTGGTGCACGTGCCGGTTCCGGCGCACTTCGTCGTCGTCGCCGAGTTTGCGCCGAAGCTGCAGCTCATGTCGAGCGAGGCGCCACGGAACGTGACGGTGCAGGCGCCGAGCGATCCGTCGGGCCCGGTGCCGCTCACGTCGGCCGACGCTCCGTTGAGCACGCCGGACATGCGCGTACCTCCGAAGCACGTGGCGTCGACGCTGCAGCCCGACTGCGTCACGGTGCACGTGTCGTTGCACCCACCGCTGACGCGCCACGTGCCGCTGTAGTCGTTCGCGCAGCTCCCGCCGCTGCTGCTGGTCGAGCCGCTGCACGCGGCGATCGTGAACGCGACGAAGGCGACGGCGACGAAGGTCCGCATGGCTCGATTGTCGGTGAAGCGCGGCGGGATATTCACCACAAAAGACGAAAGCCCCGGCGAAGACGCCGGGGCTCTCGTGCTCGAGCGGCCGAGCGCTTCGATCAATCCATGTCGAAGTCGCCCATGCCTCCCATGCCGCCCATTCCACCCATGCCGCCCATGCCGCCGCCGCCGCCGCCGGGAGCCGCCTTCTCCTTCTTCGGCTTGTCGGCGATGAGGGCCTCGGTGGTGAGCATCATGCCCGAGACGCTCGCCGCGAACTCGAGCGCCGAGCGCACGACCTTGGCCGGGTCGATGACGCCGGCCTTGGTGAGGTCTTCGAACTGATCGGTCGCGGCGTTGAAGCCGAACGAGCCGGTGTTGTTGCGGACCTTCTCGACGACGACCGAGCCTTCCTGGCCCGCGTTCTTCGCGATCTGGCGCAGGGGCTCCTCGACCGCGCGGCGGACGAGGTTGACGCCGAACTGCTGCTCGCCCGCGAGCTTGAGGCCCTCGAGCACCTTGCTCGCGCGGAGGAGCGCGACGCCGCCGCCGGGGACGATGCCCTCCTCGACCGCCGCGCGCGTGGCGTGGAGCGCGTCTTCGACGCGCGCCTTCTTCTCCTTCATCTCGGTCTCGGTGGCCGCGCCGACCTTGACGACCGCGACGCCACCCGCGAGCTTCGCGAGGCGCTCCTGGAGCTTCTCGCGATCGTAGTCGCTGGTGGTGTTCTCGATCTGCTTGCGGATCGTCTCGACGCGCGCCTTGATCTCCTTGGCGTCGCCCGCGCCGTCGACGAGGACCGTGTTGTCCTTGTCGACCGAGACGCGCTTGGCCTGGCCGAGATCCTTGACCGTGATCGACTCGAGCTTGATGCCGAGATCGTCGGAGACGACCTGGCCGCCCGTGAGGATCGCGATGTCCTTGAGCATCTCCTTGCGGCGGTCGCCGAAGCCCGGCGCCTTGATGGCGCAGACCTTGAGCGCGCCGCGGAGCTTGTTGACGACGAGCGTGGCGAGCGCCTCGCCCTCGACGTCTTCCGCGATGATGACGAGCGGACGGCCTTCGCGGGCGATCTGCTCGAGCAGCGGGATGATGTCCTGCATGAGCGAGATCTTCTTCTCGCTGATGAGGAGGTACGGGCTCTCGAGCTCCGCCGTCATCTTCTCCGTGTTGGTCACGAAGTACGGCGAGAGGTAGCCGCGGTCGAACTGCATGCCCTCGACCACGTCGAGCGAGGACTCCATGCCCTTCGCCTCTTCGACGGTGATGACGCCTTCCTTGCCGACCTTCTCCATCGCGCTGGCGAGCATCTCGCCGATGCTGCGATCGCCGTTGGCGCTGATGGTGCCGACCTGGGCGATGTGCTCCTTGTCCTTCGTGGGCGTCGCGAGCTTCTTGATCTCGCCGACCATCGCCTGGACGGCCTGGTCGATGCCGCGCTTCAGCTCCATCGGGTTGTGGCCCGCTTCGACGAGCATGAGGCCCTGGGTGTAGATCGCCTGCGCGAGCACCGTCGCGGTGGTCGTGCCGTCGCCCGCCTTGTCGCTCGTCTTGCTCGCGACCTCGCGGACCATCTGGGCGCCCATGTTCTCGAACTTGTCGTGGAGCTCGATCTCCTTCGCGACCGTGACGCCGTCTTTCGTGACGACCGGCGCGCCGAAGCTCTTCTCGATGACGACGTTGCGGCCCTTGGGACCGAGGGTGACCTTCACCGCGTCGGCGAGGAGGTTCACGCCATGGAGGATGCGGCCGCGTGCGTTGCGGCTGTAGAGGATCTGCTTTGCGCTCATCGTTCGTTCTCCTCGACTCGAATCACTTGGTGAAGACCGCGAGGACGTCGTCTTCGCGGAGGAGGACGAGGTCCTCGCCGTCGACCTTGACCTCGGTGCCCGTGTACTTGCCGAACAGGACCTTGTCGCCCGCCTTCACGTCGAGGGGGACGACCTTGCCGTTCTTGAGGATCGTTCCCGACCCGACCGCGACCACGACGCCCTCGAGCGGCTTCTCCTTCGCGGTGTCGGGGATGATGATGCCTCCCTTGGTCTTCTCCTCTTCCTGGGTGCGCTTGACGACGAGGCGATCGGAAAGGGGACGAATCTTCATGAGCTCTTCTCGCATGTTGAGCCGCGTTGCCGCGGGCTGTTAGCACTCGACCTGGGTGAGTGCCAGACTTTGGGGCGGCAACCTATGCGTTCGGGGAGCGGCGTCAAGTCCCTCCGAGACCATGCTCTCGATCTTGGCGAGACCGTCGGGGCAGTGGGCCACGAGCGCGGGTCGCCTGAGGCGTTTCGGCCTCTGTGGGGCTGTCTTATTCTTCGCGATTTCAAGCTGTTGATTGCGGTCTGGCGGCATCTGGCAGGCATGTGCTCTGCATGGTAGGAGCGGGTGCGATGGCCGCAGTACGGAAAGGTAGGACACGGTCCAAGGGCGACGGGCGCGACGGGCGCGGGCCCTGCCTCGTGCCGGGGCTCGAGCTGCGGGTCGGCCAGCTCGTCGCGGGCAAGTACCGCGTCGAGGCGCTGATCGGGACAGGCGCGTCGGGCGTCGTCCTCGCCGCGCACCACATCCACATGCGGCGGCCGGTCAGCCTGAAGATCCTTGCCTCGTACACGGATGCGCAAGACGACGTGCTCGCCCGCCGCGTGAAGAAGGCGCGCGACGCAGCCCGCCTCCGTGGTGAGCACGTGGCGCGCGTCGTCGACATCGGCGTGACGGAGCACGGGATGCCGTACGTCGCGTCGGAGGCGCTCGAGGGGATCACCCTCGCCGACGAGATCGCGACGCGCGGCAAGCTCCCCGTGCAGGAGGCGGCGGCGCGCGCTCTCGAGATCTGCGAGGGCCTCGCGGAGGCGCACCCGCTCGGCCTCGTGCACGGCGATCTCAAGCCGGGCAACCTGTTCCTCGCCGAGCGAGACGGCGAGCGCGTGCTCAAGATCCTCGACTTCGGATCGACGAGCCCCATCGAGGCCATCGGCGATCAGAGCGCGTCGGCGTTCTTCGGATCGCCCGCGTTCCTCGCGCCGGAGCAGATCCGAGACGCGACGAAGCTCGACGCGCGCGCCGACGTCTGGGCCGTGGGCGTCTTGCTCCATCACATGATCTCCGGCGAGCTCCCCTTCTCGGCCGACACGGTCTCGGGCGTGCTCGTCGCGGTCGTCTACGACAGCGCGCCGCTCTTGATCGACGCGCCCTACGAGCTCGCGAAGATCGTGCACCAGTGCCTCTCGAAGGATGCGGCGAGGCGCCCGGCCGACGTCGGCGAGCTCGCGGCGATGCTCGCGCCCTGGGCGCTCGGCGACGGCGCGCGCGCGTCGGCGCGCGTGCGCGCGCTGCTCGACGCTCCCTCGAGCCCGCCGGCGAGCGACGCGTCGGCGTCGGGATCGGTGCCTCCGATCTCGATCGAGGCGGAGCCGACGAAGCCTTCACGTCGCGTCGAGGTGCGGCGCAGACGAACGCGCGCGCACGCGATCGGCGCAGCGCTCTTGGCGGTGATCGCGTCGCTCGGCATCGTCGCGTGGACGACGGGGACGCCGACGAACGCGCCGGCTCCGGCCGCGCCGGCGATCGCGGAGCCGACCGCGCCTCCGATCACGGCGCCGTCCGCGTCGGCGCCGGTCGACGCGCCCAGCGCCGTGCCGACGATGCCGGCGCCGCCGCGCCCGACGTCGGTTCCGATTCCGGCGGAGGCGCCGGTCCCACAAGCGATCCCGCAGCGGATGACGCCGCGATCTCCGATCCGTCCCTTCCCTTCGGTGAAGCGGCCGCCGGCGCCGAGCGCGTCACCGCGCCCGCCGCCCATGCCGCCGCCGCGTTCCCATGAGCAGACGTACTACCGCAAGCTCTTCGATCGCAGGTAGGTTCGCGATCGTCGCGAGCCTCCTCGTCGCGTGTCACGAGCGCTCGGCGGCCGCCGAGCCTCCGCGCGCGGAGCCGTGCGCGGCCGAAGCTGCGCGCGTGCTCGACGCGCCCGCGGCGAGGATCCTCCAAGCGCTCGCGACGTGTCACGCGGCGCACGGCAAGACGGCGAGCGCGTGGGCGGAGCACCTCGAGGCGGCGACGCTCGCGCGACGCGAGATGCGCCTCGACGTCGAGCGGGTCGCCCTGCGCGCCGCGGCGTCGCTCGAGCCGCAGCTCGCGACGCTCGCGGTGCGTGTGCCCGCGGCGTGGGATCTCGAAGGGCTCGTGGTTCACCGCGACGGGATCGTGCTCGAGCGCGCCGCGTGGGGAACGGCCGCGCCGGTGGATCCTGGGGAGCATCGTGTCGCGGCGACGTTGCCGGGCAAGGCGGCGTGGGTCCGCACGGTGCACGTCCCTGCCCGTCCGGGTCCGCACGCGATCGACGTCGGTCCGTTCGAGGATCCGCCTCCGGCCGTGGGCGCGGCGTCGCTGACGTCGGCGCCGGCGCCCGTCGACTACCCGATCGCGCCCGAGCCTCGTTTCGGCGCGCAGCGCACGGCCGGCGTCGTGCTCGGCGTCGTCGGCCTCGCGGGCCTCGGCGTCGGGACGTACTACGGCGTGCGCGCGCTCGATCTCGATGGAGACGACGCGAAGACATCGACGACGATCGCGACCGCGAGCCTCGCCGCCGGCGGCGGCGCGCTCCTCCTCGGCGGCATCCTGCTCTTGACCGCGCCGAAGTCGCGCGCGCTCCGCGCGATCGACGTGACGGCGTCGCCGGCGGGCGCGAGCGTGGGCGTCCACGGAACTTTCTGACGCCGCGGATCCCCAAAATCTCCCGTGGAAGATCCTGGAAGAGGCCCGAGCACCTGAGCTGCCAGCGCTGAGGCGCGGCGTTGACGTCGGCCCAACGCGTGAGCATCCTTGACAACCTGAACGGCGCGGCTAAGGTGCGCGCCGCGTCGCCCCTCGGGGTAACGCACCGCCAGTGCTCCCGAATTCGATGGGGGATCGTCTAATGGCAGGACGACGGATTCTGGCTCCGTCTATCTAGGTTCGAATCCTAGTCCCCCAGCTAGAGCTCTCTCTCTTCACCTCGAGGAAACGCATCACTGGCCCCATCGTCTAGCGGTTAGGACATCGGCCTCTCACGCCGGTAACGCGGGTTCGATTCCCGCTGGGGTCGCCAAGAGCGACGTGAGAACTGGGGCAAGGTCTTGAAGACCTTGCCCTTTTGCTTTCTCGAACCAACTTCGATGCTGCGCTCGTCTCGAGGGTCGTCTCGAGGCGTGTAGAGTCGACCGCGCCATGGCCCCGCTCGTTGACGTCGAGACGCTTTCGCTCTTTCCAGATCTCAACGCCGGGCTCGTGGATCTGCTCTCGAGCCTCTCCGCCGACGAATGGCGGCGCCCGACCGTGCATCGCGATCGCGACGTGAAGGATCTCGCCTCGCATCTCCTCGATACGGCCCTCCGTCGTCTCGCGATGCAACGAGACGGCTGGTTCGGCCCGGGGCCGGAGGCGTCCGACTGGGATGGCCTGGTGCGCTTCATCCAGCGCGCGAATCGCGAGTGGATGGACGCCGCGCGCCGCCTCAGTCCCCGCATTCTCGTCGAATGGATCCGCCGTACCGACGAGGAGCTCCTCGAGCTACTCCGAACGCTCCCGCCACACGGACGCGCGATCTTCTCGGTCGCATGGGCGGGCGAGGCCGAGTCCGAGAACTGGTTCGACGTCGCACGTGAGTACACCGAGCGTTGGCACCATCAGCAGCAGATCCGCGATGCCGTGGGGCGCCCTGGATGCGCCGAGGCTCGCTTCCTGAATCCGGTGATCGCCACATTCGCGCGCGGTCTCCCGCACGCCTATCGAAACGTCGATGCGTCTGTTGGAACCGCGGTAGACGTCGAGGTCGACGATGTCCGCTGGACGATCGTACGTGCAGACCCGGGATGGGTGCTCGCGCCGCCGTCTGTGCACGCCGCTGCGACGGTTGCGCTCTCCGGCTCCGACGCCTGGCGTCTTTGGACGAAGGGCATGTCGGCGGCCGAGGCACGGACGCGCGCTCGATCGGCCGGGCCGGACGCTTTGGTCGACCCCGTGTTCTCGTTCGTCGCCATCATGGCGTAGACCGCGAGGATGCCCGCCCGCGGACTCGCGGTCCAGGTGACGAGATCCGCCAATCTTCGTCCTCGAGTCGTGCCTTCGACCGCGCTCGGGTCGGCCCCGACCACGGCAAGCTGACCGTGAACGCGTCGCTCGCGCCGGACTGCGAGCCGGAAAGGTCCGGCTCTGCTCACTCGAGGTGGGTGGAGCCACGGAGACGTTGCGTCCCTCGCGAGGCGTGGGACGATTCAAGCATGCTGGAGCTACGTCCGAGCTGCGAGTGTTGCGATCGTGATCTTCCCCCCGACTCTCATGACGCCCGCATCTGTTCGTTCGAGTGCACCTTCTGCGCGGCCTGCGCCGACTCAACGCTGAAGGCAACGTGTCCGAACTGCGGAGGCGAGCTTGTCCCTCGCCCTCGCCGGCCGACGAGCAAGCTGGCGAACAACCCGCCGTCCACGCGCCGAGTCGTCCATCCGCACGGCTGCGCGTGACGCTGCCCAAGCTCCCCGCCGTCGCCTCGATGGCGAGCGCAGAGGTTCCGAAAGGGCTATCGCGGCCGCCGCGCATCGACGCGCGAGGACGTGGAACCGCCAACCGCCCCCGCCGAGCATCGACCTCGCTATCACGAGGTCAGGAAAGGCGAGGTCGTCGGTTCTCTCTCTCCGACGCCCTCGCGGTCGACGGTCTGTCGATCCCGCCGCCTGGAGTGCAGGGGCACATTCAACTAGGAGGAGCCGGAGCCGGCGCCCTGGTCGCGTCCGCCCCAATGGGCTTCCGCTCGCCATCGCGGGTGCACGTCGAGGTGTGGTCGCACGAATAGAGCTGCTCGTAGCCGCAGCCGCACACCATGATCACGTTGTAGCCCCGACGCGGATGAACTCCTTGAAGCCTTCGCGACGAGCTGCGGGGCGTTGTCCGAGATGATCCGCGGCGAGTGGCCGGGGAACTTCTCGCGCGCACGCTCGATGATGCACTCGACGTCCACCTCGGCCTTCTTCGAGGGCTTCTTGTTCCACCGATCGAGACGTCGCGTCGAGCATGATGAACGTCAACCGCCGGTAGCCCTCGAGGGGGTTCGCGTCGAAGAAGTCGATGATCGTTCGCGATGATCGTTCGCCTCTCGTCGTCCGCGACCCAGTGATCACGCGGAACGAGCGCGTTGTGCTCGTTCGCCTTGCCGTTGCGCTTCTTCCAGTCGAAGAACGTCCCGCGGGCGACGACGAGCCATGCGACGAAGCGGTCGGCGGCGAGCTCGGTCTTGGTCGACGGACGCACGTACTCCTCGCTGACCTCCGTGATGATCAATCACGCACTCGCGGTCTGCCGCGAATCTCCATCATGGCTCCTGGAGACTGAGGCTAGTCTCCCCCACCGAGAATGCGGAGGAACGATTGCGCAACGGGCCTCTCCTGTCCGTCATGGTCATCTCGTTGGCGTCGTGTAGACCACGGCCGGAATCGGTCGTGACGGCAGATGCCTCGCCCCCTTCATCCGAAGAGCTCTGCGCGGGTGGTCCTCGAAACCTGGCCCTAGTGAACCGTCTCGAGGCTGCTCACGACGCGCGTGCGTCCGAGCTTCAGAGTCTGATCCTAGGCTCGACCAAACGGGTCATCAGCGCGGACGGCGGTGATGCTTTGACGGTCGAGGAACTCCGTGGTTACCCCCTGTGTCCGGCGTCTTCCGAGACGGTGATTCAAGATCGCGTGTCGCGTGCGCTCGATGCGTTGTTCACGAAGAAGGAGGCTCGCCCGCACCGTGACATGCGCGCGAAAGTCGTCGCGAGCGTTGGTTGCGAGGAGGCGGGTAGGCTCCTCGTGTCGCTACGACTTGGACTGGGAATCGGCGAGAGCGTGCAAGCGACGTATCAAGTCGACGACCGAAGCGCGAAGCTCGTCGTCGACGGACTCGCGCTCGCACACGCCGACCTGGACGGCGACGGTCACCGTGACGTGATCTGGCACGCCCCCGATCGCCACATCGCCGTGCGCTTCACGGGTAGCGAGAAGACGCTGAAGACGCCGTTGAACGTGCCAGAGTATGGGGACACGGATTACTCTTTTGCGGGAGCGCCTTCCCTCAAGAGCGCCTTCGCGATGGTCCGCGCGTACAAGACGTTCAACCGAAGTTTCAGCGTCGAGGAGCGTCTACGTTGGGACGGCAAGCAGTTCGTCGTCGTGGACCGACTGACCGACGACGACTTCGAGGCGCGGTATGAGGTGGCTCGGGAACGTGAGCTCGCCGTGCTCGACGATTCCGTGTTCGGAGGTTTCGGCAAGCTCCGCGTCGATCTCGAACATTGCGCCAGCCTCACCACGATCGACGCCGCGTGTACCTCCGTGTTCGAGAGTGCAGCGAGCACCCTGACGAAAGGCGGCATCGCAGATTCCGACGCCCGCGCGGGCCTCCGGTCCTATCTCGGCTGGCAACAGTGCCCGCGAACGTCCGCGACCGGCGCGCCGAAAGCATCCGCATCCCTCGACGGAGCGCGCCGCTAGACACGACCAGAAGCGTCAAGCCGTGCGTCTAGGCCGGTCCCCGACACTCGGATCAGCCCGGTGCCGATCGATCCAGGAGGTGGTTCAGACGCTGGGTTTCTTCTCGACCGTCGCCGCCGTCGTCGTCTCTCCGTCGACGCACGATCCCGCCGGTTCCTCGGTGGTCAAGCGAACGGCCCGTCCGTCGCGTGGCGTCGAGCCAAGACTCTGGAAGGATTCCTACGGCAACGTAGAAGCGCGATTGGGTTGCGCGTGCTACGCAGTCTCTGCATGCGCCGCATCATGTACATCGAGAACAAGAGCGACCGTCTCGAAGGCGACGGCCGCATCGGTTGGGTCGAGCTCTCGAGGTCGGGTCGCACGTACCACTATCGAGGTCGTCATCTGGCGAAGACGAAGAGCGGCTACAAGTACAACTGCGTCGACGAGGAGACCGGCGAGCCCTACTGGGTCTCCGGCCCGCACAAGGATGGCGCCGACAGGCTCTACGGCGGGATCGTTCACATCGATGACGACGCTCGCGTGGAGTACTGGACGCGCATCCGCGAGGTTCCTTCGTGCGTCGAGCAGAGTGAGTACCGGGCCGGCGCATCAACACGAACAGCCGGCACGACGCGCCGGAATGAGCGTCGCGCGCGGGGCGGCGCCGCGTCATCCAGGTAGGTCAGCCGTCGACCGACTCCCGGTCGAGGCGGCTGCTCCACAGAGCGCTTCAGGCGGAAAGTCGCGACCCGAAGCCTCGCGAAGGAGGACGAGATCGTCGGCTTCACCCACTTCCCTGGTCCCGACACCGCCTCCCGGCGCCAATAGCGACTCGCCGTGCTCGACGCGGATGAGCTGATTCTCGACGCGAGCGACGCAGAGAAGAGTCGATGAACGGAAAGAAGAACGGCAACGGGAACGGCCGACGTGGGCACCTGCTCTCGGACGCCGAGATCGCGGCTCGCCTGTCGATGCAGTATCGAATCCCGACGATCCGGCTCGAAGAATACGAGATCGATCGCGCCGTCATCGCACTCGTCCCCGAGGAGTTGTGCAAGCGGCACACGCTCATTCCGGTCTCTCGCGCAGGCTCCTCGCTGATCGTCGCGATGGCGGACCCGAAGGACGCCGCCGCGCTCGAAGCACTCGAGGCTCACACGAGCTTCGTGATCGAGCCCGTCATCTCGACCGAGCTGGCGATCTTCACGGCCATCGCGAAGCACTACGGCACCCGTCCGCCGACCTGAGCCGCGGCTGCACGTCCAGGCCGCTACTGGTCGGCGCGCTCTGGGGGCTCGAACTCGATGAACACCGAGATCCGGTCTCGGACCCTCACGTTGAGGCGCGACACGGTGATCGTCATGGG
>JAHBWD010000069.1 GCA_019637175.1 Labilithrix sp.
AAATCAGGTGTGCCTGCAAGGGTACCAAGGGTTCGAATCCCTTGCTCTCCGCTAGAAGCCCGCAGAATCGTCGATCGCGGCCGGCTGAGGGAGCGCGCCGAAGGACACGCCCGTCGCGCCGACACGACGCTCGCAAGGCTGCAACTCACTTCGTGCGCCTGCGCAGTATGCCGGCCGCCGCTTGGCATGCGCCACCGCGAGCACCTCGACGTCTTCCCCGAGGACGAGGAAAACACGAGACGGTACGGAAACCGATTCACCTTCGCCGAGCGGATGTCGGGCTCGTACAAGAGCGGGCCTCGTTTGACCTCTTCCCAGGGGATGCCCGGCACGCCGGAACGGGCCTCCTCGGCGCGGCGCTCGATCTCTTCACGGTCCTCGATCGAGATCCCCAGTGGAGGTTCGAGGCTGTCGAGGAGCGTCGCAGCGAGCTTCCCGCTCGGCTTCGGGGAGCTGCAAGGCTTCTTCGAGGAGCTTGGCGGCGACACCCATGACTACAAGGTAGCGCAAACGTGGCCACGGTCGACGCGGCTCCTTTTCCGCGACGCACCCCCTCGGCGTTCGGACCAAGCACGTCCACGTCGCGCCGTCTTGAGTAGCGACGGAGGAGCTCATCCCCTTCATCCGACGCGGCGTCGAACAGAGCGATCTTGATGCGCATCACGGCGCGCCCCGCGGAGGCTCGGGTGGAACGGGAAACCCGAGTCGCATGAGCGCGCCTTCGATGCGCGATCATCGGCGCACGCCTCCACGGCGACGAGCCGAGGGATGGTCCAGCGATCGTGCACGTAGTATCAAACCGCCATGCCGTACTACGTGAACATGCGTCGAATCGATTGCCATTACGACCAGGCAAGCTCGGAGTTGCGCGCGATTCTGCCGGATGCGAACTCTAGCCTGTCTTCTAGCAATCACACGTCGCAGACGTTCGAGGAGCAACTGCGCAAGCTCGCAGCCGAGCGGCACGACCTCGTCGTCGATGCCCTTCTCGAAGACGGTTTTCGCGGCTACTGGCTTTATCGGGCGCGAGCGGGCAAGGTTTCGGCAATCGAGGTCGACGAACGACCGGAGGGTGCCCTCGACCGCGAGGTGGATCTCCCGCTGGACGACATGGCGACGGTCACCCTCGTTCGGCATGTCGACGAGATTCGCGCGATGCTCGCAGAGCAACCCGACGTTGACGGCGATGACGGGTATGAGGTCACGCTTCCGCTTCGGTATGCAGACGAAGGCTCGATGCGAAACGTGCTCGACCTCGTCTCGAAGGCAATTGACGCAGGCGAGCACCGATTCGTCGCCGAGGTCGAGCTCGAACGATTTCTGGTCGAGATAGGACCTGGCGCGGCCAGCGTGCGCAAGCTCGTCGTCGTGACCGAACCCGATCTCTTCTCTCGGCTGCTTCATGGGCAATTCGCCGACGTGCCCGAGCCACCTCCTCGCGCCGACGAGATGCGAGAGCAGGCGCTCTACTGGCCGGAAGACATGCTTCGAGCGATCAAGGAAGAGGCGTTTCGCCTCGACACGAGCTTGTCCAACATCGTCCAAAAGGCTTGGAAGGCGTCACGGGCAAAGGTGGCCGAGAGCCAGTACGATGGCCTCTCCCCGCTCCTTCGTGGGTTTAGCCGCGACAAGGCCAAGCAGACCCTCTACTTCCCGGGTGACATGCTGGTCGAGATTCGTGACCAGGCGGCACGTATCGACGCTTCGTTGTCGTTCGTCGTGCAAGGCGCGTGGGTTCTGGCGCGCGATGCCATCGCCGCCCTTCCTCCCCCGAAAGATTCGCGCTGACGAGCGCGGCGCGGAGCTACTGGCGGAGCATCGCCTTGTGGAACTCCTCCTTGCTCTGCTCGATCTCGTCTTGCGAGAAGTCGGGCCGGAGGTCGACGTCGACGTGGACGATCGTGCCGGTGAACGACGCGAGCGCCGGGTACTCGTTCGTGACGGGAGCGCCCTTGTCGCAGCCGACGTCGAAGGTCTCGTCGAGCGAGTAGCCGAACGCGGCGGTGCGCGGGATGACGCCCTCGGCGACCTTCTCCCCGTCGACGAAGATGCGCCCCACGCCGCCGGCGCCGAAGGGCTCCTTGCCCGTCTTCTCGAACTCGTAGCGAACGACGTGGCGGCCGGGCGAGAGCGCGCGCTTGCTACGGATGAAGGTCAGCTCGATCGACGCGAGGTTGTAACAGAACGTGGGCTTGCCCTCCTTCAGGTAGAGCGACCACCCGTTCGTGTCGCCGCCCATCACGACGATGGGACCTTCGGCGCCGCCCTTGGGGATCTCGACCGTCGCCTCCGCCGCCCACGAGCGGTTCAGCGTGTTCGGCGCGACGTGCTCGGGGACGCGCGTCGCGCCGGCGTAGAAGCGGTAGGTCTTGCGGTCCTCGACGAGCCCGGCGCGCGCGAGGCAGCGCTCCTGGAAGCGATCGTCGAGCGGCAAGACGCCGTAGCGCCCCGCCTCCGCCCACCAGAGACCGACGAGCTCGATGAGCTTCTTGACGATCGGATCGTCGAGGTTGGCGCGCTCGCGGCCCTCCATCAGGTCGTGGCACTCCGACGGATCCTGCTCGAGGTCGTAGAGCTCCCAGTGATCCTCGTCGAAGCCCCACGCGGCCTCGTTCTCCCACGGCTTGCGCCCGTGATACGTGACGGCCTTCCACTTGCCGTCGACGATCGCGCGGTTGCCGAGCATCTCGAAGTATTGCGTGGGCCGCGTCGTGGGTGCGGCGGCGTCGTCGAACGAGTAGTTCATCGGAACGCCCTCGAGCGGGGCCTGCTGCACGCTGTTGATCGTCGCGGGGAGCGTGACGCCCGCGGCCTCGAGGATCGTCGGGACGACGTCGATGACGTGGTGGAACTGCGTCCGGATCTCGCCGCGTGAGCGGATGCCTCGCGGCCAGTGCACGACGAGCGGGTTCCGCGTGCCGCCGAAGTGCGTGTACTGCTTGCACAGCTTGAACGGCGTGTCGCCCGCGAGCGCCCAGCCGACGGGGTAGTGATTGTAGGAGCCGGGCAGCCCGAGATCGTCGATGCGCTCGAGGTTCTTCTTCTTGTCTTCGTGGATCGTCGTGACGAGCGACATCTCGTTGTAGAGGCCGTCGAGCGTTCCTTCGCCCGACGATCCGTTGTCGCCGATGAAGACGAAGATGAGCGTGTCGTCGAGCGCGCCCGAGCGCTCGAGGAAGTCGACGAGGCGCCCGATCTGCGCGTCGGCGTGGCTCAGGAACCCCGCGTACACCTCGGCCATGCGCGCGAAGAGCTTCTTGTCGTCCGCCGAGAGCGAGTCCCACTTCTGCACGCCCTCGAGCATGGGAGGCAGCTCGGTGTGCTCGGGAACGACGCCGAGCTTCTTCTGTCGCTCGAGCACCGTCTCGCGATACTCGTCCCATCCCATGTCGAACTTGCCCTTGTACGCGTCGCTCCACTCCTTCGCGACGTGGTGCGGCGCGTGGCAAGCGCCGAAGGCGAAGAAGCAGACCCAGGGCTTGTCGGGATCGACCGCGTTCAGGTTGCCGATGAGCTCCATCGCGCGGTCGGTGATGTCCTCCGAGAAGTGATAGCCCTCCTCGGGCAGCTTCGGCTGATCGACCGGCTCGCGATCGAGATAGAGCTTCGGGTACCACTGGTTCGAGTCGCCGCCGAAGAAGCCGTAGAAGCGGTCGAAGCCGAAGACCGGTCCGCTCGGCCATCGATCGTAGGGGCCGCTCGGGCCAGTCTCTTCGGCAGGCGTGTTGTGCCACTTGCCGAGGGCGAACGATCCGTAGCCGTATTGATGAAGGATCGCTCCGATCGCCGCCTTGTTCTGCGGCTGCCGCCCGTTGTAGCCGGGGTATCCGGTCGCGAGCTCGGTGATGTTCGCCATGCCGACCGAGTGATGATTGCGACCCGTGAGCAAGCACGCGCGCGTCGGCGAGCAGAGCGCCGTCGTGTGGAAGTTGACGTAGCGGAGCCCGTTGTCCGCGAGCTTCGTGATGTTGGGCGTGTCGACGAGGCCGCCGAACGTGCTCGTCCAGCCGAAGCCCACGTCGTCGAGCACGATGTAGAGAATGTTCGGTGCGCCCTTCGGCGGCCTCCGCTCGACGGGAAACGCGGGCTCGGAGACGTCCCACGTTCGGCCGATGCGTCCGGGGAAGGGCTGGCCCTCGACGTACGTCTTCGGACGCAGCGCCCTCGCCGCGCGCTTGCGCGCCTCGTCGCCTCCGCCGTTGCCCTTCGAAGTTCCACCGTTGCCCTTGCGGCGCTGCTTGCTCATCTCGGCCTTCCCTCGTTGGCTGGCTTCGAGAACGGTGATGCAGCGCGCGTGCCGATGCGTCTCGTCCGAGTGACCGCGACGGGCGAGAAGAACAGCCGCGTCGAACGTGCTCGCGCCAAAGTCTAGTCTCGTTCTCGCGAGCGAGGGCGTTTAAGCTCCGTCGCCGAGATGTCGAACGACGCGCGCGGCTTGACCGACTACGCGACGCTCGTGCTCGGCGCGGCCGATCACGCGAGCCTCGGCGTGTTCGTCGTGCAGACCGTCCCGCCGCGGATCCTCCACGCGAACGACGCGGCGGCCACGCTCGTCGGCTACTCCGAGGCCGAGCTGCGACGGCGCGGCAACCCCTTCGAGCTCGTCGCCCACGAGGAGCGCGCGCTCCTGGTCGAGCGCTTGCAGCGCGCCCTCGCCGGAGAATCGGTCCCGCCGCCGGCCCTCACGTTCATTCGCGGCGACGGCGGGCGCGTCGTGCTCGATTGTCGAATCGTCCACCGCGAGATCGAAGGGCGGCCAGGCGCGGTCGTCTTCTTCACGGCGAAAGAACCGGCCCCCGTGGCCGACATCGCCGCAGACGCGCGCTACCGCGAGCTCGTCGACGCTGCTCCCGACGGCGTCACGATCGCGCGCGGAGGGCGGTTTCTCTACGCGAACCGAGCCGCGCTCGCGCTCGTCGGATGCACCAGCATCGACGATCTCGCGCAGCGGGCGCCGAGCGAGATGCTGCCGTCCGCGACGCCGCGGCACGACTACGCCTGGAGCGGCCGAGACGGCCGAACGTTCGAGGCGAGCGCCGTGACGATCGACTTCGAGGGCGCCCCCGCCGTGCTCACGTTCTTGCGCGACGTCACCGCGTCGCGTCGCGCGCACGCCGAGCTCGAGCGCACGCAGCGCCTCGCGGCCCTCGGCACGCTCGTGGCCGGCGTCGCCCACGAAGTGAACAACCCGCTCGCTTACGCGAGCCTCGGCACCGACCTCCTCGGTCGCTTCTTCGACGAGGGCTGCCACGACGTCGAGTCCGGTCGCAGCGCGCTCTCGAGCGTGGCCGCCGGGCTCGAGCGCATCACGACGATCGTGCGCGATCTCCGCGCGTTCGCGCGCGCCGGCGATCACGTCGTCGTGCCCGTCGCGCTCGCCGACGTCGTCGCGTCCGCGCTGCGGATGACCGCGCCGATGACGAGGCCTCGGGCGACGGTCGACGCCGACGTCGGATCGCTGCCGTTCGTTCGAGGAAGCGCAGGCAGCCTCGAGCAGGTCTTCGTCAACGTTCTCATCAACGCCGCGCAATCGTTCGAGCAAAACGATCCTTCCCGCAACCGCGTGCGCGTTCGGGCCTCTTGCGCAGACGGCAGCGTGAGGGTCACCGTCGACGACAACGGCCGAGGGATTTGCGCCGACCACCTGCCGCGCGTCTTCGATCCGTTCTTCACGACGAAGTCCGCAGGCGACGGGACGGGCCTCGGGCTCTCCATCTGTCACTCCATCGTGACGCGAGACGGAGGGAGCATCGACGTCGCCAGTGTGCCCGGCGAAGGAACGACGGTGACGGTCGTCCTTCGTGCTCACGACGATTCGGGGCTCGCTCACGCGTGCGCGGGAACGAGCGGCGGCGCCTCCGGCGCGGCTTGAGCTTCGTCGGGCGAGCGCTCTGGGAGGAGGAACGTCATCGTCGTGCCCTTGCCCGGTGCGCTCGTCGCCTCGAGCTTGCCGCCGTGCGCCTCGACGAGCGCCCTGGCGATCCAGAGCCCGAGGCCGCTCCCGTGTCCCGGCTGCTGCCCGTGCCAGAGTCGCTCGAACGCGTGATTGAGCTCCTCTCGCGTCATGCCGCAACCCGTGTCGGTCACGGTGAACTGCACTCCGTTCGGCCTGCGCTCGACCCGGACGCTGACCGTCCCGTCGCGAGGCGTGTATTGGAGCGAGTTTCCGACGAGGTTCGAGAGTACCTGGATGATGCGGTCGCGATCGCACACGAGCGAGCCCGCGACCGCCGACGCGTCGGGGAGCACGAGCCGTATCGAGCGGGCCCCGGCGATGGGCTCGAAGGGAGCGAGCGCGTCGTCGACGAGGTCTGCGAGCGAGCACGACGACATCGCGATGGGAAACGGATGCGCTCCGATGCGCGCGCTGTCGAGGATGTTGTCGACGAGACGTCGTGCACGCAGCGAGCAGCGGCGAATGCGCGCGAGATGCAGGCTCTCCGGCCGGTCGCCGTACGTCTCGCGCGCGAGCAGCTCCGTCGCGAAGACGATCGTCTGGAGCGGATTGCGGAGGTCGTGCGCGACGACCGCGAGCACGGTCTCCTTGGCCGCGTTCGCGGTCTCGGCGAGGCGCAGCGCCTCCCGCGCCCGCTCGAGCGCACGCCGCATGCGCGTCAGGAAATGCGTCAAGAGTAGCGAGACGCCGCAGAAGATCGAGAGGTCGAGGGCATCTCGCTTCGAGGCGACCACGATCGAGTCCGTCGGCGGCAAGAAGAAGTAGAGCAGGGCGAGCATCGAGAGCGCGACGGTCAGCGCGGCGGTGATCCAGCCGCCCCACCACGCTGCGAGCACCACCGCCGGGTAGAAGAGGAGAAACGGCGAGGGCGGCGTCTCGCTCCAAAGCGCTTGCGCGAGCCCCACCGCGGCCGCCGTGATCGCGAACGCGAGCGCGCAGCGCCAGAGGAAGGAGGCCGCCGTCGGCAGCTTCGACGACCGGGGCTTCATTGCAGCCGAGCTCCGGGCTTCTGTGCGGGGTGCGGAGGCCTTCGCTCCGAGGTCGCGCGCTCGACGAGGCTCGTCAAACGCGGAAGCGAGCAAGGCTTGGCGATGCGATAGGGCGTACCGATCCGGTCGGCGATCGCGTCGAGGTCGGCATAACCGGACGAGACGATGATGGGGACGAGCTGTTTGCCCGCGTTCTGAACCATGGCCTCGTAGGCCATGGCGGGGCCGTCGATGACGGGCATTTCGATGTCGAGGAGGATGAGGTCGGGAAGACGCTCGTCGAGCGCGTGCAGGCCCTCTTCACCGTTGAAGGCGATGCGCACGGTATGGCCGTACGACTCGAGCAGAGCTCCTATCGTCGTCGCGAGGTCGGCGTCATCCTCGACAATCAAGATGTCGGACATCTCCGTTCGCATTGCATCACGCGGGCCGCGATCCAAGACCTCGAGCGCTCCGCCGCGCGGCACGACGGATGCTCCGCCCTCGCTCATGCGCGGGTACGCCCATCTCATGTTCTTCGCGATCACGGCATGCACGGCGGCGCCCGCAGAGAAAGAGAAGGATGCGCTACGGGTCGCGAGCGAGACGAGCGAGATCCGAGGAGGCGAGGTCGATTGCGACCATCACGCCGTCGGCATCCTCCGCCTCGACGAAGGCGCCACGTGCTCGGCGACGCTCGTCGCACCCGACCGGGTGCTCACCGCGGCGCACTGCACGCTGAGGGCGCCGAAGGCGTTCTATCTCGGACGCGGACAGCCCGTGAAGAGCTACCAATCGGAGGAAGCCACGTCGCGGATGGCGCGTTATGCCGTTCGCGACATCGCCGCATACCCCGGCTTCACGCTCCAGACCGAGCGCACGAGGTGTCCGTTCACGCCCGTCGATGTCGGGCTCGTGCGCCTCGATGAAACGGTGACCGACGTCTCGCCCGATCCCATCGCGTTCGCCGAGCCGCCGCCGCACGCCAAGTGCACGTCGGTCGGGTTCGGCGCGACGCCGAGCAAGACGGGCCTCTACTTCCACGAGAAGCGCAACGCGATCGAGATCATCGCGGCGGGCCACCCGACGGCGTTCTCGTTCGACGCGCACACGGGCAACACCGAGCCGGGCGACTCCGGCGGACCGCTCTACTGCGACGGTGCGATCGTCGGCGTCAACTCGTGCAAGTCGAACCCGGACTACTTCGCGCGCCTCGACAGCGCGCGAGAGTGGCTCGAGGCGATGCTCCGCGACTGGGACCCCGACGTGGCGTCGACGTATGCGCGCGATCTCCGGACCTGGTAGCTTTCAACCCATGCGGGGCGTTGCTTCGGCCATCCTCTGTGGCGTCGTGGTCGTGGGCTGTTCGTCGACCTCGCCCGACGAGCCTGCGCCTTCGTGGGCGGGAACGCCGGCGGTGAGCGGCTCGCGTCTTCGCGCGCGCTACGTCACGGGAGGCGGCGCCCGCGAGCTCGTGGCCTTCTTCGACACGGCGCGAAACGAAGAGTGCACGTTCCAAGCGGCGGCCGACGGCACCATGCGCTGTCTGCCGAGCGCCGTCACCTCCGTCGGCACCGGCGCCAGCGGTTGGGCGTTCTCCGACGCCGAGTGCCGGCAGCGCGCCGTCGTGCTCGGCGCGTGCGCGCGCGAGACCAAGTACGTCGCGACCACGAGGTTGGACGGATGCGGCGACGGACCCGTGACCTCGATCCGACCCGTGCTCACGCCGGCGACGTCGATGTACACCGCGAACGGATCCACGTGCACGATCCAGCCCGCCATCAGCCTGCAAGGCGCGTTCACGCTCGGCGACGAGATTCCGTTCAGCCAATTCGTCGACGCCGAAGTAGCGACCTTCGCGGCGGGCGACGTCGCCGAGCGAGTCGCCGTCGCGTCCGACGGCGCACGCCAGCACCTCGGCTTTCGCATCGACTCACTCGATGCAGATTGCACATTTCAAGTCATGGCCGACGGCGTCACGCGCTGCGTCCCGACGGCCTTCTCCGTGCAGCTCCTCTACGCCGACTCCGCCTGCACGAAGGCGGTCGCCGTGCTCGAATCCTCGACGAGCTGCCCCTCGACGCGCGTGTTCCGCGATCGTGGGCTCGACCTGGCTTGCGACGGCGCCCGCGCGATCTTCGGCGTCGCGCCGGAGACCGACGGTCCGGCGGAAGAGTCGTTCTTCGTCCCCAACTCGTCGTCGATGACGTGCACGACGTTCAACACGCGATTCTCGGGACACACCGTGCGACACCTCACGAACATCACGGCGTCGCTGCCCAGCGCGGCGCGTCGCGGGGTGGGCGAAGGGCGCCTCGTGCCGGCGCTCGTCGAAGGCGCCAGGAGCGCCGATCTGGTGCGTGGGTACCATGACGTCGAGCGAAGCGTCGACTGCACCTTCACGCGCGCCGCCGACGGGAAGCTTCGCTGCCTCCCCACGGGGCCCGAGGCGAGGCTCTTCTTCGCCGATCCGTCGTGCCGGTCGCCTGGGCGCCTCGCCGCGTTCACGGGATCGGCTTCGTGCGCCGACTCTGGAGGATCGAACGCGCGCGTGACCAGCGGGCCGTCGTGCGGAGAGCCGCCCGAGTCGGCGGTCACGCGCGTCTACGCGCTCGGGAGCGAGCGGCGAAACGTCGTCGACGCTTCGCTCGAGACCTCGCCCGGTCGATGCGCGCGCGTCGCCGGCGTCAACGGCGTCGCCGACGCGTTCGAGCTCGATCCGGCGCTCTTCGTCGAGGGCACGATCGTCACGGAGTGAGGCTTGGGTCTCCGGTCAGGGGAGCCGGTTCCGGTGAAGCGGAACGAGCACCCTCTCGCTCCCGATCGGCTCGCCGTCGGCGTTCTGGATGTGAAGGTACGACCACGACGTGTCGACGTACGGGAGCCCGTCGCTGCCGTACACGATCGGCCCCACCGGAACCGGGTCGGGATCGACCGCGTAGCGCGCCATCGGCACGTAGCTCGCGGCGCCGTACGCCAAGATGGTCACCGCGAGCACGGCGACGGACGCGATCGAGGCGAGCAGGCGAAGGCGCGAGTCGGGTTTCGCCGGTGGCGGTAGATTCCAGTCGGCGTGCGGTGGCGCGCGGTACGGCACGGCGCTTCGACAGCGCCGCCGCGCAAAGCTTGGCTGTCGCGGAGAACGCCCGCTTTCGCGCGCCCTTGAAGTAGAGTGCTCGCGCCCATGAAGCTCGCGCTCCCAGTCGCCGCGATCTCGGCGGTGATCGCCGCGTGCGCCAACGCTCCCAAGCCCACGGGGCAGCCCGACGCGGCCGCGTCGTCGGCGCCCGTCGCCTCCGCGGTCGCGTCGCCGAAAGACGCCGCGCCGGAGGCGGCCGCCGATCCCGCCGCCGTCGTCGCGCGCGGCCAGAAGCAGTACGAGAAGTTCTGCGGCTTCTGTCACGGCGCCGGCGGGCAGGGCTACGTGGCCGACGAAGCACCCGCGCTCGCCAACGAAGACTTCCTCGCGCTCGCCACCGACGACTTCATCCGCCAGGCGATCGTGAACGGGCGGCCGGGCACGACGATGAGCGCGTGGTCGGTCGCGCGCGGCGGGCCGCTCAGCTACGACGACGCGAGCGCGATCGTCGCGTACGTTCGCACGTGGCAGAAGGGGAAGCTCGACGAATCCGAGCGCGCGATCGGATCGTCGGCGAGCTCCGATCGCGGGCAGAAGCTCTACGCGGCGCGGTGCGCGAGCTGTCACGGCGCCAAGGGCTCGGGCGGCAAGCACAACGCGCTCTCCAACGCCGAGCTGCTCGCGTCGGCGAGCGACACCTTCCTCGCGCGCACGATCGAGCGAGGCCGCAAGGGCACGCCGATGCCCGCGTTCGGCGAGACGCTCTCGAAAGACCAGATCGACGATCTCGTCGCGCTCCTCCGCATCTGGCAGAAGATCCCCGATCCGATCCCGGCCTTGCCGCCCAAGGCGGGCGCGCTCGTCAACGTCGTCGTCAACCCTCGCGGCCCCGAGCCTGGGTTCGACGCGAAGGCGAGCTTCATCCCCGTCGACACGGTGAAGCAAGCGCTCGATCGCAAGGCCGCGATGGTGATCATCGACGCGAGGCCGCCGGCAGACTACGCGCGCATGCACATCGCCGGCGCCATCAGCGTGCCCTTCTACGAGGTCGACGCGTACGCCAAGCAGATCCCGAAGGATCGCTACATCCTCACGTACTGCGCCTGCCCGCACGCCGAGAGCGGTCGCGTGCAGGCCGCGCTCCGCGCGCTCGGCTATCCCCGCGTCGCCGTGATCGACGAGGGGCTCTATCCGTGGCGCGACCGCGGCTACCCCGTCCGCGGCGGCGCGAAGCCCTAGCCCGAGCGCGCGTGGTCCGCGTGTTGCTCGGATCGCCTCGCGGGATGGACGACGAGGCGAAAGCCAAGGCTTACGGCGGCTGGGAGCGCACGTGGCTCGCGCTCGAGCGAACGTTGCTCGCCTGGGTGCGCACCTCGGCCTCGCTCATCACGTTCGGCTTCGCGTTCTACAAGTTCGTCGCGCTCTACCGTCACGAACAGATGCTCGAGCATCCGCGCGCGCTCTCGGGCGCGCACGTCTACGAGCTCATCATGATCGGGCTCGGCGTGACGAGCTTGATGGTCGCGATGCTCCAGCATCGATCGCAAGTTCGGCATTGGGCGCCGCCGGGCGCCCCGGTGCCGCGCTCCGTCGCCGCCTGGCTCGCCGCGCTCTTCGCCTGCGCGGGCATCCTCGCGTTCGCCGTCGTTTGGCTCCGCGCGTGATCAGCGCGGGGGAACGAAGCTCACGCAGGCGCGATCGACGAGCGGCAGCGCGCTCGCGAAGAAGCCGTCGTAGGTCGCGTCGCAGACGTCGCCCACGAAGCCGTTCTTGTCGAAGCGTCGCGTGAAGCTCGCGAGGTTCACGTTGACCATGTTCGAGCAGACGCCGGCCTTGCGCGAGAGCAGCGAGAGGACCATCACGTTCTCGGGGTGACCGCCCTTCGCCGCGACGACCTTCTTCGCCCAGTCTTCGGGCGTCCCGCCGGAGCCGCAGGTGCCCTGGAACATCGTCGCGTCGCAGTCGGCTTCGCGCACGTCGTCCTCGTCGGAGATCATCACGACCACGAGGAGCGCGTCCGGGCGAAGGAAGCCCGCGTTGCACCCGCTCGGCGCGACGTTCTTCGCGTCGATCGCGCCGAGGAGGTTCTTCATCGGGATCTCGTCGTTGTCGCCGCCGGCGCCGACCTTCGCCACGCACGCGAAGCGCGACGCGAACGAGGGATCGCGGCTGTCGAGCCAAGGCGTGTCCGTGAGGCACGTGGCCTTCGTCGACTCGGGGCCGCTCGTCGCTTTGATGAGGCACGATCCCGGCGCGCTCCCGTAGTAGGCGCTCGACGCGATCACGCCCACCTGCACGCTCTTGGCGCCCGAGAGGCGCGACTGGATCGCCGCGGCGAAGCCCGGAAAGCTCGCCGCGAGGCGCGCTTGCTTGTCGCTCATGCTCCCGGAGTTGTCGACGACGAAGAGAATGTCGACGTTGGGGCAAGGCTTGTCGGGCGTGTCGTCGGGCTTGGCCTGTTCGCCCAAGCTCGGGGCACCCGGGCCCGATCCCGACCCGGCGGGAGCGTTCGTCTCGTCGAAGCCTTCGCGCGACGAGCCGCACGCGACGAGCGCCGCGACGAGCGTGAGCGTGACGAGCGCCCTCACGGCACCACCTTGCACCACGACGGGAAGACCGCCGGCAGCCCTTTGGTTTTGTAGGGTGAGTCGCCCGGCGCGAGCCCGTACGGGTGATCGAGCATGAACTGCCAGAGGACGGCGAAGCGCGTCGTGCCGTTCGCCGGCGGATCGACGGGAGGAATCGCGTGGCCGGCGTCGTGGATGCACTGCACGACGAAGTGACTGTCCTTGCGGAGCTCGTCGCGATAGCTCATCGACGACTTCGCGAAGTCGACCGCGAGGACGTCTTGCGAGCCTCCCCACAAGACGAGCGCGGGGAACTTGTTGGCTTGCGGCACGTACTTCATCTTCCACACGCCGACGGGATCGGCGCCGAGGCCGCCGCTGAGGCTCTCGATGCCCGCGAACCGATTGGCGTGCTCGGTCGTCGAGACGTACGTCGCCCAGAGCGCGCCCGCGCTCACGCCGACGCCGTAGACGCGCGCCGGATCGATCGCGTACTGCGCGTTCACGCACGAGAGCATGTCGTCGATGAACAGCAGCTCGTCGGCCGCCCCCCACGTCTCCACGAAGGGCCAATCCATCTGGTAGGCCTTCTTGTTCGATCCGTCGCGCAGCTCCTCGGGAACGACGGCGATGAACTTCATCTGCTCGGTCGCCGACTCGAGCTCGCCTTGATCGATGAACGATCGGGCCGAAGCGTTGAGCCAGTGCCAAGCGAAGAAGACGGGCCACGCCTTCGTGCCGTCGTAGGAAGGCGGCACGATCAGGTGGAAGCCGCGCGTGTGCTTGCCGCTCTTGAAGCCGCTGTTGAGCGACGTCGCCTTGGTCGCGCCGCCGACGAGCGTGGGGCACGCTCCGCCCGAGTAGCCTGGAATGGGCGGCGGCGTCGCGCGCGCCGGATCGCTCGGAGGCCCCTCCGGCGCGGGCGCGCTGGTGGGCGCGCCCGCAGGCGGTGGTGACGTCGCCGGCGGATCGCTCCCTCCGGGCTCGCTCGCCTCGTCACCGCCTCCGCCGCAGCCGGCGATCATCGCCCACGCCCCCAGTGCCGCTCCCCAGTGGATTCGCGCCATGCGCTCGACGATGCGCTCGCGGCGCATCGCGCGGCGTCTCTGCGATGTCTCGAATGAAACGTGATCGTTTTGATCACCCTCTGCGAGATCGGAAAAACAGGCCTCGCGCGCGATCGTCGCGCGGCCTTACTTCGTCTTACGCGTCGCGCCCGGCCGCCACGCTGACGCGAAGCGCGGACGGCCGGGCGATGATCGCGACGACGCTCAGTTGCCGCAAAGGACGCAGCCGGCGCCGCCCATGCCCGTGCCCGGCATGCCCATGCCCATGCCCGGCATGCCCATGCCCGGCATCCCCATGCCGAGCGGGTTGTTCATGCCGTTGAGGCCGTTCATCGGGTTGTTCATGCCGTTGAGCCCGTTGTTGTTCATCGGGTTGTTGTTGAGCCCGTTGTTGTTCATCGGGTTGTTGTTGAGCCCGTTGTTGTTCATCGGGTTGTTGTTGAGCCCGTTGTTGTTCATCGGGTTGTTGTTGCCGTTGTTGAACGGGTTGTTGTTGCCGTTGTTGAACGGGTTGTTGTTGTTGTTCTCCGGGAAGTTGTTGTTCCCCGGGAAGTCGTTGTTGTTGTTGCCCGGCTGGTTGCCGTTGCCCGGCTGCTTGTTGTCGCCGAACGGCCAGCCGCCCGTCGCGTCCGGGAACTCGAGATCGGGCATCTCGGGCCACTCCATCTTGGGGAACTCGGGCGCGGCCTGCTTGTCGCCCGCCGGCTTCTCTCCGCCCGAGGAGCCCTCCGCGGGAGGCGACTTGTCGCCTTCGGTCGACGGAAGGTCGACCGGCGTCGGCGGCTGCCCGTCCTTGCTGTTGCCCGGAGGCGTCTTGCTCGAGGTGTCGACAGGCGTGCGTTTGGCCCCGGTCTCCTCGTCGCCAGAGCCGCAGCCGGCTGCGAGCGCGGCTGCAAGAACGATGGTTGAGATTCGATTAATCATGGCAAGCTCCTTCGCGGGGCGTGCTCTGCATTCCCGAGACCATCGGCTGCGATCGCGGCGACCTCCATTTTTCCTGCGACCGCGCCGGGCGAGCGGGCTCTAGCGGTCATGAGACCGCTCTTTCTTGGCATGCTCGCGCTCCTCGGCGCGGCGTGCAGCGCCGACCCCGACGACGAAGCTGCCGAAGGATCCGAGGCTGGGCTGGTCGACTCCCGTTGGATCGGGACGTACCGCAACGACGCGGCGAAGCAGGGAGAGCTTCGCACGCTCTCGCTCAAGGGCAACGGCACCGCCGCCGTCGTGCTCCAAGAGTGCGGCGCCGCGACCTGCGCGTCCGTGGAGAGCACGGGAACCTACGAAATCGGAAAGCGCGAGACCAACGGCGAACGCCGACTCGATCTCTCGCTCGGCGGTGGGAAGAAGCTCGCGTATCGCACGAGGCTGAACCGCTCGTCGTTCACCGTCGACGCGCAGTCGCTCTCGCTGCTCGCGCTCGATCCCGCGAGCGGCGCCGCGAAGAGCCCGATCGTCACCTTCGATCTTCCGCGCAGCGAAGACCTGTGGTGCCGGTCGATCGATGACTGCAATCTGCAGTCGGTGCGGCGCGAGCAGGGACCGGCGGTCGCCTGCGTCGCCCGGATGTGCTCGTGGGATCGATCGTCGGTCTGCACGCCGAGCGCGACGAGCGATCCGCTCGTCGTCGAGCCGAGCGCCGCGGGGGCGCCGAGCGGTCGCATGTCCGCCGCCGGCGCGTGGGTGGGCGATCGCATGTTCGTCTTCGGCGGGCGCGCGCCGAGCAACACGCTGCTGGCCGACGGCGGGCTCTACGATCCCGCGAGCAACACGTGGACGGCCCTCGGCGGCGCCGGCGTGCCTTCAGCGCGCGAGCACGCGCGCGCCGCCGGCGTGCCCGGCAAGGCCGTCGTCGTCGGTGGATGGCTCGCGGGCTTCGCCGACGCGACCGACGCGTTCGCCTACGACGTCGCCGCCAAGACGTGGGCTCCGATCGCGATCCCGCCGGCCGTCGCGGCCGACTGGCACGGCGATCTTCTCTCTGCGGGCGGCGCGATCTTCCGCCAGGGCAAGAAGAGCCTTCTCCATCGCGTCGACCCGTCGACACGGACCGTCACTACCGTCGCCGATCCGCCGGAGCTCGCCGATCTCGTCGGGCCTGGCGGCGCGCTGAACGAACATCGCCTGATGGCGGTGGCGACGCCTTCGTCCGTCGTCGTCCTCGCGCCGCACGCGCCGAGCGCGTCCCATCTCTCGGGGATCGATCACCGAGAGTGGCGACTCTTCGAGTACACGCCGGCGTCGAGCACGTGGTCGGTGGCCGACGTCGGTCTCGGACCCATCGACACGCCGACGACGATCGCGTACGCGTCCGGCAGCCTCGTCGTCCTCAGCGGAGACAACCCGCGGACCGGCGGCAACGGGATCGTCGCCGTCGTCGACATGTGGTCGAAGAAGGCGCACGTGACCTCGATCGGCGGCGGGGCGGTGTCTTCATCCGCAGGTTGGCTCGCGGGCTACGGCGGCGCCACCGGCGATCCCGCGTTCGTCATCCTCGAGTCGCGCGACATGGCGTTCGATACGCTCGACGTGGCGCGCGCGCGGTGGGTCCATCGCACGCCCTGGGGCTCGCCGCCGCCGCGACCCTCGCTGAGGAGCGAGCGAAGCGCCGAGGTGCGCGTCTGGACGGGCACCGAGCTGCTCGTCTGGGGCGGGCTCGATCGCGCTCGCGTCAACGGCTTCGACATCACCGACTTCCCCACGCACGTCGTCCGCTACAGCCCTGCCAGGTGCACGCCATGAAGCGCTCTCTCTCGATCCTCTCGCTCGCCGTCGCAGGGTCCCTCGCCGCGTGCTCGTCGTCGCACGAGCCCGACGACGTCGCGACCGCCGAGAGCGCGGTCAGCTCGTGCGAGGTCCACCCCGAGCGATCGCTCGTGATCGTCGATCGCCGCGTCCTCGACGACGCCGCGCGTACCGGGCCCGGCGGAGCGTTCGCCTTCATGAGCGTGCTCGGCACCTTCTTCGCGCCGAGCTTCGACGCGACCTCGCTCATCACCGAGCAGTTCGCGCCGCCTCGCGTGCGGCATCACTGGCCGCTCACGCCCGAGGGAAAGCTCGATCGCACCGTGGCGCCGTATCGGCTCCTCGGGATCGTGCTCCGCCCCGAAGGAACGTGGTCGTCGCTCGGCGAGCTGCGCCTGATCTTCGAAGCGTGGAACGACGGCGCGCTCGGCGAGCTCGTCTCGTTCGAGTACGGCATCGACTGGCGCAAACCCGCGCCGACCGAGGCCGCAGGCGCGCCCGCGCCCGCCAGCGGCGCCGCCGCCGCCGCGCGCCGCGCCGCGTGGGTCGACGCGTGGCGATCGCTCGAACGAAACGCGTTCGCGTCGACGCCGTACGTCGACGCGCTCGCTTCGCTGGTCAGCGCGGTGACGCGCGAGCCGACGCAGCTTCGCACCATCGCGATCGAGAAGCGCGAGGGGTCGCCCGCCGGCGCCTTCCGCTTCTCGTCGCTCGGGCGCGGAGGCTGGCAAGGGCTCCAGCCGACGAACGTCGCCGGTACGCCTCCTTCGACCTGGAACACGCCGGGCTTCACCTGGAGCTCCGGCGGCGGAGGCTGCGGCGGATGGAGCGGCGGATCGTGCTCGGTCGTCGACCCACTCGTGCGCCTCGTCGAGACGGGCGAGCAGGATCTCCGTCGCGGGAGCTTCGTGTTCCCCGCCGAGCTCCGCGCGCGCGACGTCGTGGGAACGAAGTCGAGCACGTGGGGCGCCGCGCTGCCGCCGCCGAGCGGATGGGCGCCCGATCGTTGGGAGCGCGCGCGCACCATCCTCTCGCGCGGAACGTGCGACGGATGTCACGGCGCGGACACCGACAACGCTTCGGTGCACCACCTGATCCCGCAAGAGACCGGCGAGGCGAAGCTCTCGGCGTTCCTTCGCGACCGGGAGATCCCTCAGCGCGTCCTCGCGTATCGCGCGGCGCTGTGCGGCCCGACCGCGCTCCCGAACGGGATCACGCCGGCGACCATCGAGGTCGGCGGTGAATGCGCGACCGAGGGCGCCGTCGTCTCCGAGGCGTGCGGCGGCGAGAGCAAGCGCTACGCGGTGTGCGTGCGCGAGGGCGCGAAGCTCGTGCTCTCGGAGCGCACGTCGTGCATCGACGACCGTCGCCCCGAGTGTACGAGCGGCGAGCGCGGCCCCGAGGTCGCTTGCGCCAAGTGCGGCACCAAGCGCGACTCCTGCTGGGACTTCCGCTGGTCGGCGGGCTTCTGTTCGAATCAAGGCGTCTGCGAGCCCGACGAGACGTCGGATACGACCGCGGGGTGCGCCGCCGGAAGCGTGCGCACGCGCCTCTGCACGTCGACGTGTCGCTGGACCGACTACGGCGTCTGCACGGCGCGTTGAGATCAACCCACGTCGATGACGGCGGCGGCGAGGGCGCGAACCGAGAGGACGAAGCGGACGCGCGAACCCTCCATGCTGAAGGGAGCGATCGCGTCGGGGGCGCCCGGGCTCGTCAGCGTCACTCGCGAGGCGCGGCGCGGAAGATCGATCGTGCAAGTGAACGCCGCCTCGATGCCCGTCAGGTTGGCGCAAGCGACGACGTGCTTGTTCGGCGCCGCGCGACGCTCGACGATCACGGAGGGCGGGGCGTCGGTCTCGATCGGCGAGCCGGTGAACGCGGCGACCGCGCGCGCGATCGCGTCGTCGCCGCTTCGGAGGTGCGTGCGCCCCACGCGATCGACGGCGTGCACGACGCGTCCGTCGCCGATCTTGCGCTCGGCCCACGGAGGGCCGGCGCTCGCGAGCTCGAGCGCGCGCATGAGCAGCGGGGCGGATCGGAGCGCGCCGACCTCGTCGCGCGTGCCCGCGTCGGCGCCGGTCACCAAGACGGCGCCCCCACGCTCGACGTACGCGCGCAGGCGCGCGATCAGGTCGGCCTCCAGGGCGACCGCGCTCGGGACGATGATCGCACGGTAGCGATCGAGGTCGGACGCGCGCGGCGCCGGCAGCACGTCGAAGGGCACGTGACGTTGCATGAGAAGCGCGCAGAACCCGCGGAAGTCGGCGAGGTACTCGGTCTCGAGCACCGAGTCTTCCGCGTCACGCGACCACCAGCTCGAGTCGTCCTTCGTCGAGGCGTACAGCCCGCGACCGCGATCGAGCACGTCGCGGCTCGCCGACGAGTAGAGCACGGCGACGTCGCTCGCGCTGTCCGACGCGATCACTTCGGGGTGTGACTCGAGCCACGCGTACATGCGCCTTCGATACGCCGATCCGACGCTCGTCTCGATGTCGGGAACGCGCGCCTCGCAAGGGCTCGACCCGGTCGCGATCGCGAGCGCCATCACGCGCTCGGCGTCGTCTTCCTCCTTTCCGTAGCAGACGACCCACGACGGGCGCGCGCCGAGCGTCGCGCGCGCGTGCTTCATCATGGTGGCGAGCGCGTACCAGTCGCCCGCGCCGGCCTCGCGCATCGCGCTCGCGTCGCTCAACGGATCGATCGTCCAGGCGCGCCCGACGTCGACGCTCTGAAAGGCGGCGTCGAGACCGAGGCGCGTGCTCGCGCCGTGGTCCATCGTCGTCGTGTGGAAGAGGACCTCGAAGTCGGCTCGCGACGCCTTCGCGCGCTCGGCGATCCGCTGCTCGAGCTCGGCGATCAACCTGTGACGCCACGTCACCCAGCGGATGAACCGTGGATCGTCCCAGTCGACCGCCGTCGGGAGCTCGAGGCCCGTCTCCGCGCGAAAGCGCGTGGCGCACGACGGGCTCACGCACGTCCACGAGGCGGCCGCGTCGCCGAGCAGCGTCGCGTCGCCCCAAAGACCGTCGATCGCGGTCGCGGTGAGCCGCGGAATGCGGCGCATCAGCGCGTCGGCCCAGCCGCTCGTCGGACACATCCACGCAGTCTCGTCGCCTCCGTCGAGCACGACGTTCGCGCCGCCGTCCATCCCGATCTGGAGCCAGTCGGGGTGCTCCGCCGACACCGTGCGAGCGCCGTCGGCGCTCACGACCTCGAGCAGCGGCCAGCGGACGAGACAGCGCATGCCGCGCGCGTGACACTCGCGCGCGACCAGATCGATCACGCGGAGCTGCTCGGCGAAGCCGTCGTCGCCGGCGTACGTCGAGAGCTCGGCGCTCACCTCCACGACCGAGACGCGCTCGCCGGCCATGCGATCGAGATCCTCGCCCAGATCGCAGACGGTCGTGCCGGCGAAGGCTTCGATCCCCGCGACGCGCGCGGCCTTCTGCCAATCGCCGCGAGGTAGGAGCACGTCGGCGCTCTCGCGCAGGTTGCAGACGCCGTCGTCGATCTCGCCTCCGCCGGCGTTGCAGCCCGGCCACAGTGCGAGGCCGCCGAGCGCGCCGATGCCTCGCAGGAGATCGCGCCGTCCGAGCGCGCCTCGCGTGTTCGTTCGAGGGTTTCGCTTCACGCGCGCGGAGCAAGCACGCGCCGTGCTCGCGCGCGCTCGGTGGTGATGCCTCGAGGCAGCGTTCATGCATCTTCGTTCACGCATGAAGATGCTCTCGTCGTTGCTCGTCGCCGGCCGCCCGATCGCGATGACCCTCGCCCTCGTCGCGGCGCTCGGCCTCGGGATGGTCGTCGCCAGCTACGCGTGCGCGGGCACCGCCGAGACGAGCGAGCGCGCGCGCTGATCAACGCATGAACGTGTCGTAGTCGAGGCGCTGGAGCTGGCGTGACAGCAGCGAGAGCGCGATCAAGCTCGTGACGCCTGCGGCGGCGAGGAAGCCGAAGCCGTAGAACCGCGGACCGAGCTGTAGGCTCGCGAGCGACAGCGCGAGGTTCGCGAACGCGAAGAAGGCCACCAAGCAGAGCGCCAGCTTGCGACAGTCGAGGTAGAACAGGACAGTCAGCGTCGCGAGCAGAACGACCTGGAAGCCGACGCCCGCGACGTCGACCGAGAACAGGTAGCTGTAGAAGGCGGGGATGCGGAACACCGCGAGCGCCTTCTGCCGAATCATCAAGAGCACGACGACCGTGAGCCCCTGCACGCGGAACACGTCGTGGATGCCCGTGCGCGCCGCGTCGGCGAGGCCGGCGCGCAGGCGGCGCACGTCGTCGAGCGTGTCGCCCCGCCGCACGGCGTCGTAGTACCGCTGGTAGTGCTCGGCGAAGTCGGTCTCGATCCGCACGAAGAAGACGGCCATGCCGGGCACGACCGAGAGGTACGCGACGAAGATCGGCACGTCGTACACCACCGAGTATCGGATCGGGCCGACCAGCGGCTCCGACGTGATCGGGTTCATCCAGAACACGAACTTGTCGATCCACACCGCCGCGTTGAGCAAACCCCCGGTGAGCGCGAGGCCGGCGAAGATCTTCTTTCGGTCGAGGAAGTCGAAGGCGATGAAGCGATCGGTCGGATATCGCCGCAGCACGAGCGCGAGCATCGCGAAGAGCATCACCGCGTGCCCGACGAAGAAGCCGGCGAGGTGACCGGTGAGCCCCAGGCGGCCGAGCACGAGCGAGAGCGCGACGGTGATCCCGTAGCCGAGCGCGAAGACCGCGACGACGTCGCGATACGCCTTCACCCCGGAGAGCAGCCCGCTCAGGATCCACACGTCGCACAGCGTGACGAAGGTCGCGACGAGCAGCATGCGGAAGGCGACGTGATCGTGGAACGTCGCCGCGGCGACGACGGCGCCGAGGGTCCCGCTCACGACGGTCGTGAGGAGGAGAGCGCCGATGAGGTTCGGCGCCACGGCCGCGGTCTTCTCCTCGAACAGCCTGTCGGCGACGAAGCGGACGAAGAGGAGCTGGAGGAAGCCCGCGAGCGTGAGCGAGCATGCCATCAAGTAGGTGATCGTCGCGAGAAACGGCGTGACGGTCTGCACGCCGCGGTGGGTGCTCTCCGCGACGAGGCCGATGACGAGCATCGAGCCGATCGACAAGATCCAGGGGCCGGAGCCCACGACGCTCGCGAGGAAGTACGCTCGCGCGGCGCCCGCGAACGTCTCCTTGCGCAAGTGTCGGCGAAGCTCGAATCCGATGCCGGCCACGCTGCTCGTCCCCCCAATGCGCTCACGATCGAGCGAGCGCGTTCGTGTAGATGCCGCGATAGGCGTCGAACATGAGGTCTTGTGTGTACATCGACTCGACGCGCGCGATGCCCGCGCGCTGCGCCGCGCGCCACCGATCGGAGTCGGACAGGAGATCCATCGCCGCGCGCGCGGTGGCCTCGGGGCTCGCGATTTCGACCACCGCGCCCGCGGCGCCGCGCGCGCGATCCTCGGGCGAAGCGCCGCAGACGAGCTCGCGTACGCAGCCCACGTCGGTCGAGACGCAGGGCACGCCCGCAGCGAAGCCCTCGAGCACGACGAGGGGCTGCGCTTCGCTGATCGACGTGAGGACGTTGAGCCCGAGGCGCGGGAAGATCTCGTCGGTCTTCTGGAAGCCGAGGAACTTGACGATCTCCGTGAGACCGAGCGTCCGTGTCAGGCTCTTGCACTCCTCGGCGTAGCTCGGGTCCTCGTCGTCGGGCCCCACGATCCAGGCCTCGACGTCGGGCATCCACGCGACGAGCACGCGGACGGCGCGGATGAATGTCTTGATGTCCTTGATCGGCACGACGCGACCGACGAGGCCGAGCACCTTGGGCACGCCCACGGCGCGCGCGCTCCGCAAAGCCGAGAACCGAGGAAGGTCGATCCCGTTCGGCACGATGCGCGTGCGGCTGGGCTCGGCGCCGTCGGCGATCTGTCGGCGTTGGTTTCCTTCGTAGAGCGCGACGATCGGATCGGCCGCGGCGTAGGCCATCCGCGCGAGCGCCTCGAAGAATCGGATCCATCGCTGGCGGAAGAAGCCGATGCCGCTCGCGTCGGCGGTGTCGTCGTCTTCGTGGATCCAGGTCGCCTGGAGAAGCTCGATGCGCCGCTCTTTCGCGTAGATCCCGTGCTCCGTCAGCACGAGGGGTCGACCGTGCTTCTTGCGCGCGAGCGCGCCGAGGAGCCCTGCGTAGCCGGTCGAGACGACGTGATAGGCGCGCGACGCCGGCAGCCTGGCCGCGATCTTCGCCATCAGGAAGAGCGGCGCGTGCATCGAGCGCACGGTCCAGAAGTACTCGAGGAAGCTCCGCGATCGCGAGGTGAGGTCGTAGCGCGCGCAGATGCGATCCCAGGCGGCCTCGCTCGAGAGAAAGTCTTCTTCGTGGCGCGCCGGATCGTCGAGCAGCATCGCGGCGACACGATCGAGCGCGGCGTCGAGGCACGCGGCCGGCGGCGCGGGGCCGGCGCCGGCGTCGCTCCGCGCGAGCTCGTCGTGGAGGACCGCGCTCTCGGCATAGAACGCGGCGTCGCCTGGGCGTCGCACGACGCGCTGGGTGCGCGGCGCGTCGCCGAGGAAGTGCTCCTCGAGGTGCACGACGTTCTCAGGAAGCTCGTAGCGGAGGCGCGGATAGCTCTCCCGCTCGCCGCCGAGGAAGACGAGCGCGAACCGGAGCTCGGGCAGGCCGCGTATGATCTGGTGCACCCAGCTCGAGACGCCGCCGCTCACGTAGGGATACGTCCCTTCGAGCAGGAGGGTCACGTCCGCGACTTCGTCCGGCGCGAGGCGGAGGCTCACGACGGCTCCGCGGCGCTCGCGCACCAGAGATCGATCACAGGTCGGGAGAAGGCGTGATCGGGTGCCGTGGCGTCGAGCTCTTGGAGCACCGCGCCCACCGCGGCGAGATCGCGCGCACCGAAGGCGCACTCCGCGAGGTACGGCAGCACCGCGGCGCGCGAATGACCGGCGCGAAGCGCGCGTTCGAAGGCGGCCGCCGCCCGATCGGGAGCGCGTCGATGAAGGAGGATACGCCCGTGGAGCAGCTCGGCGGCGGCGTTGGCCGGCTGGAGCCGGCACGCCGCTTCGGCGTTCTCCTCCGCTCGCTGCAAGGCGTGGTCGAGCACCAAGCCGTCGGCGAGGCCGACGTAGCCGAGCTCCCACGCGCACTCTGCGAGGCGAAGGTGAAGGCGCGCACGATCGCGCGGGTGCGCCGTCTCGAGCGCGCGCGTGATCTCGTCGCTCTGGAGCTCCAGGTCGCGCCGCATGCGTTCGAGCCGCGAGAAGGCGTAGAGGCGGATCTCCTCGACCGCGTCGGTCTGCGCGAGCTCGAGCAACGGCACCGCGACCTTCGCGGAGAGATGACGCGTCATGAGGAGCGCCTCGAAGCGCCGCGGCGCCGTCTCCGGCGTGCGGACCCTCAAGCGCGCGCGGATCTCCGCGATCGACGGACCCGGGCTGCGGTGCCCGGGAAGCTGCTCCAGGTCCTCTTCTCCCACGAGCTGCCATCGCGCGTCCTCTGCCGGGCGAAGCTCGCGCAGCCCGAGGCGGAGCGCCGCGACGACGCCGAGGAGGCCCAGCACCGGAACGAAGAACGAGAGCGCGGCCGCGAACGCACCCACCTCCCACTGCGTCGCGCGCGCGAACGGCGGCGTCGCGCCGGCGAGGAGGACGCCCGAGTCGATCGCGCAGCAAGCATGAACCCCGAGCAGCAGCAGCATCGGCGCCCCCGAGCGCAGGGGCGTGAGGAGGAACGTGAACGCTGCGGCGTCCACGGCGACGAGGAACACGAGCCCAGCGACTCGCGGCGGCGTCATCGCGTCGTCTCTCCGGAGACCGGATCGGTGCCCGCGACGAGATCGGCGAAGTAGCCCGCGAGCGCGAGCATCGACGCGAGGTTTCGCCGGTGGAACGCGATGAACGGCATCGCCTGTACGCAGAGCACCGCGCGCACGGTCCCCGCGTCGACGAAAGGAACGGCGGCGAGGAGCGGCGACGTCGCGTCTTCTCCGCGCGCGGCCGCGGCGGGCACGTAGACGATCTGCTGCGTGCGGATCGCGCGCGCCGCGAGCGGATCGTCGGGATCCATCGGCAGCGGCTGCCCGACGACCGCGCATCGCTCCGCCAGCGCGTCTCCTTCGACGAGGTACAGCTCGGCCACCTGCACCCCGCAGTGCGCCGCGAAGATGCGAAGGATCGCCGGCCCGTGGCTCTCGAGAGAGAGAGGCTCGCCTCCTGCGATCTCCCGCACCGCGGCGAGCGCGTCGCGGAGGCTGTGGGTCGTCCGCGCGACCTGCTCGTCGAGGCGCGCGTGCGACACCTCGAGGAGGTAGTGCGACCGCGCGAGCGCGACGCCGCGTCGGCTCAGCCACGAATTGCGCGATCGCAGCTCCACGACCTGCTGCGCCGACATGTCGGAGAACTGGCCGGCGACCGCGGCGATCGCGAACAGCCCCACGAGCGGCTCACCAGGGAAGCCGTTGACGGGGACGATCTGGGTCCGCCACGCGGTCAAGAGCGCCGCGTCGAGCGCGACCGCGCTGGCCATGCCCAACGTCCTCCCATAGCGGAGCGCGACGAGCAGCGGCGCGAAGACGAGCCAAGGAAAGCTCGCGCGGAGCACGAACGGATCGTCGTGATTGATCAGCCAAAACGTCGCGGGAAATCCGATCGTCACGCCCATCGTCTCGACGATGCGCCACGCGCGCGCTCGCGAGATCGTCGGTCTCAGCCAGGAGGGAGCCGCCTCCTCGCTCGCGGGCTTCTCGTCGCTGCGGACGTGGTCGTCGCCGCGAAGCCGCACGAACGAGCGGGTTGCCGGCGCGTGCTCTTCCTCTTGTTCTCGCTCTCGTTCTTGCGCGCTCGCGGCGGCGCTGGACGCGCCATCGGCCTGCATCGCCATCGGCTCACCTCATCCCCGTGTGGAGCTCGTCGATGAGGGCGTCGAGCAGCTTGAGCGCCGTCCCGCTGGCGTTCTCTCCGCCGCTGCCCGTCTGGGTGCCGGTCGCACCCCACACGACCTTGCCGCTCTGGAGATCGAGCACCCGCATCGACAGCGCGATCGCCGGCTCCGCGTCGAGGCCGCTCTTGTAGCGCCACTCCTCGACGCTGCCCGTGATCGCGTAGTCGTACTTGTTGCCGCGCGCCCATTGGAGCGCCGCCTCGTAGCGCTGGCGATCGCTCGAGAGGAGCTGCGCGTCGTCGTCGGCTTGCGGCGGATACTTGTCGAGCTGCGCTACGCCCTGCCGCCGGAGCAGCGTGTCGAGCATCGCCTCGACGCGCTCGCCGGCCTGCGGGGTCTCCGAATGGTTCTGCACCGGGAGGAGCACCCACTTCGCGCTGGCGCGCATCGATCCGCCGCGATGAACGCTCGTCAGCCGCGGATGGCACGAGACCGCCAGGAGCGCGGTCACGACGAAGAGCATGATTGACGACCAGCTTGCGCGCACCGAAGGCCTCCTTGTCCGTAACGGGATAAGGTGTGCACGCGTCAGACCGTCACGAGACGCAAGCCCTCTGTGAAGGCGGTGGCCATCAGCTTCGAACGTTTCGGACGAGCTCGGAACGTCGGCTCGCCGCACCGTCAAGGCGCGTTCACGTGACGAGATGCGCGCGCGCACGCTCACGCGTGCAAAGCTGCACCGGGTCAGAACGGCATCGTGTACGAGAGCGCGATCGCAGCGTTCTCCGCGTTGCGCACGCCGGCGATGCCGCGGTTGTAGAACACGACTGCGCTCGAATAGCCGCGCCACGCGCGCACGCTCACGCCGCAGAGGACGTGCACGGCGCTGTCACCCGGGAGCAGGGCGCCGATCGCCGCTTCGCAGTCGTAGCGAGGGAACGGCGCGCGATCGGGGCGATAGCGTTCGCTGAAGTCGCCGCGTGAGAAGTGCACGACGCCGCCGATGAGCTGGAAGCTCGGCGGGAGCGCGCGCGCGCGGTCGACCCGCGCGGGGATCATCGCTTCGGCCTCGGCGGGGAGCCCCACGCGTGTCTCCCGATGCGACGCCTGGGCCTGCACGCCGATCGACAGGTGCGGCTCTCGCGCCAGGAGCTTGATCCCGGCCTCGCCCTCGGCGAGCGCTTCCCAGGCGAGGTGCTCGTATCGCCGGGTCTGATCTTCACGCCCCTCGATCTCGGCAGAGACGTACGCGCGAGGGAAGTCGTAGCGCAGCCCGATCTGCGCCGTGTTCCGCACCGCGATCACGCGGAGAAAGCTCGTATCGTCGATGCGCCCGCCGAGGCGCAGCCCCGTCGTGAGGCTGAGGCGCGCGAGCAAGAGGCGCTGATCGAAGACGCCGAGACGCGCCACGGGAGCGCTCGCCCCTTCGCGATAGAGCGCGCCGGCGCCGAGCTCGGTGACGCTCCGAGGCGACGACGTTCGCAAGAGCGCGATCGCGTCGGCCTCGTGGACCGCCGTGGGCAGCACGATCTGCCCGCTCCTGTCGGTCATTCGCGCCGCCGTCGCCTCGTACGTCACCCGCCCCCCGAGCGCGTCGTGCGACACCGAAGCGATCGGCCCCGCGACGTCGAGGCCGGTGACGTGGGCGTAGGCGCCTCCCGCGCGCACCTGAGGCCGATGACGTTCGCCGATGCCGTTCAGCTCCTCGCGTAGCGCAGGCTCGTCGACCGTGTTCGGCTCGCGCGCGAGGATCTCGGTGATCAGACCGCCGGCTTCGCGCTCGCGGTCGAGCGCGAGGAGCCCGTGGGCCCGCGCGTCGTTCGAGAGGAGGCCTGGACGCGAGAGCGTCGCGCGGATCGCGGCGTGATCGTCGTCGAGGAGGGCGAGCGAGAGCCGATGCTTGCGAAACGCGGCGTCGTCGTTCGCGCCTCGCCCCGCGACGAACGGGCGCGCGTACTCGGGGCGATCGGTCGAGAGGTAGAAGTCTGCGGCGAGCTCGTCTTGGATCCGCGATCCCCGCTCTTTCCGCGCGCGCCTCACCAAGACGGACATCCAGCGGTCGGCGCGAGGCACGCCGGCGCGGTCGCGGAGCGCGGCGATCGTCGCGTCGACGAGGTGCACGTCGTCGTCGGTGCGACGCGGCGCGCGGAGCCGCGCCGCCGCCTCGCTCTCCAAGCGCGCCACCGCGCGTCGCCGCACGTCGTTCGCGGCGCGCCCGTGACCGAGCTTGGAGAGCACCTCCGAGAGATCGAGGAGAACGCGTGGATCGCGCGGATCGGCGGCGAGCTGCAATCGATGAAAGCGAAGCGCGTCTTCATATCGACCGACGCGAGCGAGGCCGAAGGCCATCGGCGCCCACAGCACCGGCTGTGATCGCGCGCTCGACGCCCACGCTGTGACCCGCGCGCGCACCTGTGCGTCGTCGTGACCGGCGAGCGCCGTCCACAGCACGTTGGCCCGCGCGACGGGATCGTCGGGAGAGAGCGCGAGGCCCGCCACGTACGCGCGATGGGCGCCGTCGAGATCGCCGAGCTGCCGCAGACAATCGCCGCGGAGCTGGAAGTAGTCGGGCATCTGATGGAGCGATCCCGGCTTGGCCTCCGCGGCGTCGAAGATCGCCTTGACCATCGGCCACTCGGACCGGCTCGCGCGGAGCTGCGCGACGAAGAGCACGGCGCTCGGCTCGTCGCGACGATGAAGCTCCTCGAGGGCGACGCGGTGCGCTTCGTCTGCCCGGTTCGCCCCCATGAGCAGCGTCGTCAAGCGGAGGCCAGCCCACGGCGCCGCGGGATCGAGGCGATAGACGTTCTCGTAGGCGACGAGCGCCGTGGCGTCGGCGTCGCGATCCCACGCGAGCGCGGCGAGATCGACCCAATAGAGCTTCGCGTCGGGCGGGACGCGCGTCCGCATCCTCTCGAGGGTGGCGTAGGCTCCGTCGAGATCGCCCGTGCGCGACAAATCGCGGGCGTAGGCGTGGGCGTCTTCGAGCGAGAGCGTGCGCTCGCCCTCGATCGCGATCAGCGCGCGCCAGACCTCGACCGCCGCCCTCGAATCGCCGCTCCGCGCGAGGAGCCGTGCGAGGAGGCCCCGCGTCGGAAGCTCGCGGGGAAAGCGCGTGATGCGATCGCGAAGGAGCCCGGCTGCGCTCTCGGGCATGCCCGCGCGCTCGAACGCGTCGACGACGGCCGCGAGATCGGCGACCGTCGCGCTCTTGCCGCCCGATCGGAGCGCGAGCAAGCGCGCGACGAGCGGCTGGTCGCCGAGCATCCGCGCGATGCGCAGCGCGTTGCCGTAGGCGGAGTACTGCGCCGCGCCGGCCGCGCGCTCGGAGCCGGAGCGGGCCTCCGGTCGCACCATGTCGGCGCGGGCCGGCTCGGAGCGCGCGGGCCGCGTCACCGCCGCGGCGAGCACGAGGACGAACACGGAGGCGAACGAGCGTGAGCGCACGTCGACGCAGGGTGGGCACGGCCCCGGGCCAGTCAATCCCAGAAGCACACCACCTTCTGCCCGCCGCTCTCGTCGCTGACGTACGGCGAGAAACCGCGCCTGCGCGCGCGTGTGAGCGCAGCGCGCGCAGCCCCTTCGTTCTTGCAGTTGCCGGCGTAGTCTTCGATGCCAATCCAGAACGGTCTCCCGCTCTTGCTCACGAGCCCCAGCTCGCTCCACGCGACGAGCTGCGCCTCCGCGGTCGCGTCGTACTGCGGCGCGTACACCTCTTCGTGCGCGATCCCGTCGAGCAGCGTCGGGAATGCGACGCCGCCCGTCATCCCGAGGCGCGTGACGTCGCTCGTCGCGTTCTGCATGACGATGAGGTGCTCGGGGAACTTCTCGCGCAAGAGCCGCACGAGATCGAGGCCGCCCTGACGGCACTGCGGCCCGCACGGTCCGTTGTTCCCGAGCTGCGCGTGCTCGAGGATCTCGAGGTTGTCGAGGTAGAAGCCGTCGACGCGTGCGGCGAGGCGCGGCGCGACGTGCTCGAGGATCAAGCGCTGGTAGTCGGTGTTGCTCGGATCCATCCAGGTCTCGTCGGGGTAGCCCTCGTAGCTCCCGCGCTGCGCGGCACGATTCGCCGCACACGAGAGGAGCGAGGGCGGCGAGGTCGACCAGTAGCTTCGAAAGTGCTCGCAGGCGCCGACGTTCATGTAGCTGAGGACGCGGTTCTTCCCGCCTGCGCGGAGCTTCTGGAGCTGCGCGTCGGTGAAGTGATTCGCGCTCGGGTCGGCGTCGATGTTGATGATCCGAAACGTGCGCGCCACCCTCGCGAGATCGCCCATCTGCGAAGCGCTTCCATAGAAGGAGACCCACGGACCTGCCTGAGGAAAGCCGACGCCGCTGGTGATCGTGGTCGCGAGGCGCCGGCTGCTCTCCGGCGCGCTCTCTCCTGCGGTGACCGGCGCCGCAGGAGCAGCCTCCGGCGCGTCGTCGGCGCTCGCCCTCACGAACGTGCCGGCGCGCGGCTTCGCCTGGGCGCATGCGATCGCGCCGGCGACGACCACCGCTCTCACGATCCAAGGCTCGAACGCGCGTCGCGGCATGTCACGTCGACCTAGCACCGCGCGCGCCAGGAACAGCGCGTGCAACCGCGGGCGCGATGGTTCTTCGGACCCTCTCTCGCTCGCTGCTCACCGTCGCGATCATGAGCTCGACGATCCCGTGCGCCGCCGACGAGCCGTCGCGATCTCCGTCGGGTCCTTCGACGGCGTTCTTCTACGGCAAGGACGTTCCTCCCGAGCTCCTCGCGCACTTCGATCGAATCGTCGTCGAGCCCGATCACGCGGCGACCGCGCCGTCTTCGCCTCGCGCGGAGCCGTTCGCGTACGTCGCCGTCGGCGAGGTCCACCGGAGCCGCGTCTGGTATCCGGAGATCCCGTCGGGGCTCTTCGTGGCGAGAAACACCAAGTGGGGCAGTGACGTGGTCGACACGCGCAGCCCGCGATGGACCACGTTCCTCCTCGATCGCGTCATCGAACCGCTCTGGACGAAGGGCTATCGCGGATTCTTCCTCGACGCGCTCGACAGCTACGAGCGCTACTTCGTCGACGCGCAGAGCCGCGACCTCCACGCGCGGCAGATCGGCGCGCTCGTCGGCGCGATCAAGCGGCGTCACCCCGCCGCCAAGATCCTCCTGAACCGCGGCTTCGACGTCCTCCCTCACGCGCCCAAGGTCGACGGTCTCGTCGTCGAGTCGATGTTCTCGCGCTGCGACGTCGCCGGCGTCGCCTGCCAGCCGACGCCCGCCGTCGAGACGAAGGCGCTGCTCGAGCGCTTGCGCGACGTGCAGGTCCGCTGGCGTCTCCCGATCACGGTCGTCGACTACGCGCCGATGAAGGAGCGTGCGCTCCGTCGGACGATCGCGAGACGCATCATCGATCTCGGCTTCGAGCCGTGGGTCGCGACACCGAAGCTCGACGACGTGGGCGTCGGCAGGGTGGAGATCGTGCCGCGGCGCGTGCTGCTCCTCTACAGGAGCAACGCCGAAGGCAGCCTCGCGACGCACGACGCCAGCGTGCTCGTCGCGCCGATCCTCGAGTGGCTCGGGTACGCGGTCGACTACGTCGACGTGAAGAGGGCGTTGCCTGCGGGCAAGCTCGCGGGCCGCTACGCCGGCATCGTGACGCTCTTGCCCGAGGGCGTCGGCTCCCGCGCCGCCGACGGATCCTCCGGCGCGTATCGCGCGTGGCTCCTCGAGCAGATGGCGGCCGGGATCCGCGTCGCCTTCGTGGAGGGCTTCGGCTTCGACCCCGACGCGGCCTTCCTCGCGAAGCTCGGGCTCGCGCCAGCGCCGCTCACGGCCAAGGGGCCGATGCGCGTGAGCGCCACCTCGAGCTACTTCGGCTTCGAGGCGCCGGTGCGGCCGCGGCTCCGCGACCGCCCGCCGGTGCAGGTGAGCCGCGCCGACGTCCGATCGCTCTTGCGCCTGCAAGACGCGGACGACGGCGTCTGGGACGGCGCGGTCATCGGCGACTGGGGTGGCGCGGCGTTCATGCCCTACGTCCTCGAAGAGCGGCTCGAGCAGGAGCGTCGCTTCGTGCTCGATCCGTTCACGTTCCTCCAAGACGCGCTCGCCCTCCCGCCGATCCCCGCGCCCGACGTGACGACGGAGGGAGGACGACGCATCCTCACTGCGCACGTCGACGGCGACGCGTTCGTGAGTCGCGCCGAGAGGCTCGGCGCGCCTTTCACCGCCGAGATCATGCTCGACGAGATCCTCACGCGGTGGCGCCTTCCACACACCGTCTCGATCGTCGAAGGCGAGGTCGGGCCCACCGGGATGTATCCGCACCTCAGCGCGTCGCTCGAGAAGCACGCGCGGCGCATCTTCGCGCTTCCGCACGTGGAGATGGCTTCGCACACCTACAGTCACCCGTTCGAGTGGGAAGACGCGGAGGCGGGCCTTCGCGAGCCGAAGCTTCCGCACCTCGCGATCCGCGGCTACCGCTTCGATCTCGAGCGGGAGATCGCCGGGTCGGTGGCGTACATCAACTCGCTCGCGCCGCCGGGCAAGCGCGTGAAGGTCTTGCTGTGGAGCGGCAACTGCTCGCCGAGCGCGCGCGCGGTGGCGCTCAGCCAGAAGCTCGGTCTCTTCAACGTCAACGGCGGAGGCGCGACGCGCACGCGCGACCTTCCCTCGCTCACCCGCGGCTCCGCCATGGGGATCCCCAAGAGCGACGGCGTTTACCAAGTGTTCGCGCCGGTGGAGAACGAGAACGTCTACACGAACGACTGGCTCGGGCCTTTCGACGGCTATCGCCACGCGATCGAGACGTTCCAGCTCGACGACGCGCCGCGCCGCCTGCGAACGATCACGATTTACTATCACTTCTACTCTGCGGCGAAGACGGCGTCGCTCCGCGCGCTGGAGAAGGTCTACGCGTGGGCGACGACGCAGGAGACGACGCCGCTCTACTTGAGCGAGTACGCCGCCAAGGTGCTCGCCTTCCAGCGCGCGACGCTGGCGCGCCGGCTCGACGGCGGCGACGCGCGCACGACCTGGGAGCTCGGCGAGCTCGGTGAGCTTCGCACGATGCGCCTCTCGCCGGCGCTCGGCGCGCCCGATCTGTCGCGCTCGATCGGCGTGGCAGGCGTGCGCGAAGTCTCGCAGGGCACCTACGCACACCTCACCGATGAACGTGATCGCGGCGTCGCCGTCCTCTCGCTCGTGAGGGGCGCTTCGCCGGCTTCGGCGTCGAGCGGCCCGCGCCTCGTGCAGGCGAACGGTCGCGCACGGAAATGGCGGGTGCGCGAGGGATCGCGCGCGTCGCTCCGCGTCGCCGGCAACGTGCCGCTCGATCTCGAGGTGGCGGCGCCGGCCCCGTGCGTGCTCACCACCAACGGCCAGCGGATCGTGGGCGCCGCGCGGAGCGCCGCCCGCGAGCTCGTCACGCGATTCCGTCTCTCGACCGACGACACAGGGGAGGCGACCGTTGAGTGCCGCTGATCGCACGCGTCCGGTCTTCGGCGCGCCGCTGCTCTTGGGCTTCGCGTTCATGATGGGCGTCGTCTCGACCGTCGTCTTCCCCACCGCGCGCGAGTTCGCCGAGGCGCCGGCCAAGCAGCCGGTCGACGCGTACTCGATCGCCTACCTCAGGGTGCTCACGCGGGCGAACCCGCGCGACGCGCAGCTTCGCGCCGTCTACGTGCGGCAGCTCGCGGCGCTCGGCCGTTGGGACGAAGCGCTCGCGGCGCTCGGAGCGGCTCCCGCCGATCCGAAGGCCGCGCTCTCCATGCGGACGCTGCGCCTCGATCTGCTCCTCGCCCGCGCGCGCGCGATGAGTGAAGGCTCGGCGTCGCGCGCGGCGGCGCTCGAGGGCGTTCACCACGAGGTTCGCGCGATGCTGGGAGACGCGCGCGGGATCGGCAGAGACCGCGTGCGCGACCTCGTGGGGCTCTCCCTCGAGCTCGAGGATCCGTCGCTCGCCGCGCGCTACTGCGTCGAGCTCGCCGAGCTCGAGACGGAGCCCCTGTCGCGCGCGGAGGCGCTCGGCGAGGCGGGCAAGTGGTTTCGCGCCTCGGGCGACGGTGCGCGCGCCGCCGAGCTCCAGCGGCGCGCCGCAGAGACGTCGCCCGATCCTGCGCGGAAGTCTCGCCACATGATGGCGGCGGCGGATACCCTCGAGGCGATGGAGCGTCCGTGCGAAGCCGCTGCGCTGCTCGCGCACGACGCCGGCGTCTCCAGCGATCGCGCGTTCGTTCAGCGCGCGACTGCGCTCATGACCTCGTGCGGCCGGGCGCGCGACGCGAAGATCCTCGGCCGGCATCTCGTCGCCGTCGCGCCCGACGACAAAGCGGAGAGGCGGGCGCAGGTCCGTCGCGAGCTCGCGGCGGGCGATCCGGCGGGCGCGCTCGCGCTCCTCGGCCCGCTCGTCAAGAGCCATCCGAACGACCTCGAGCTGCGGGAAACGACGGCACGGGTAGCCGAATGGGCCGGACACCCGTACATTGCGCTCGAGCATTGGGTGTGGCTGATCTCTCGCGGCAAGCACTCACGTTCTCCTCAGCCGGAGCTCTGATGATCTGATGGGGCGTCCCTTTCGTCTTCGTCGTTCGAAAATTCACGGTACAGGCGTCGTCGCGACACGGACGATCCGCGCGGGGAGGCGGATCATCGAGTACATCGGCGAGCGAATCACCCACAAGGAGGCGGAGCGTCGCTACTCGGTCAAGGCGAAAGACGACAGCCACACCTTCCTCTTCACGATCAGCTCGCGCCACGTCATCGACGCCGGCGTGGGCGGCAACGTCGCGCGCTTCATCAACCACTCGTGCGATCCGAACTGCGAGGCGGTCATCGAGCGCGGCCGGGTGTTCATCGAGACCGTTCGCGCCATCGCGCCCGACGAGGAGCTCGCCTACGACTACAACATCGGCCGCGAAGACAACGATCCGCCGAACGTCGAGAAGATCTTCGGCTGCCACTGCGGATCGAAGAAGTGCCGCGGCACGATGATCACCCCGCTCGACGACGACTGAAGATCCCGCGTCAGCGCGGGCGCACCGAGAGCTCGTTCTTCACCGCGACGACGCCGGGCGTCTGCTCGGCGATACGCGCGGCCGCTTCGCGCGTATCGAGGGCCGACGTCGCGCCCCGCAGCACGACGCGTCCGCGGAGCACGTCGATGCTCACGCGCTCGGCGTCGTGCGCGATCGTGGGATCGAACGCGAGCGAGCGCTGGAGGCTGTACGCGATCGTCTCGTCGGCCGCCTGAGGTGTGTTGAGCGACGGGGCGATCTGGACCTTGTCGAGCGTGTCGACGACGCCGCGGACGTTGTTCGCGAGGAGCTCGAGCGCCTTCTTGGTCTCCGCGTCGTCGACCGTCCCGGTGAGCGTGACGATCCCGCTCGTGACGGTGACCTCGACGTTGCGCGCGGCCTGCGACAGCTCCGCGTCCGCAGCGATCGTCGCCTCGACGCGGCGGGTGATCGAGTGGTCGGGCTCGGTCGCCGCGTCGTCTCGAGGGTCGACCGTGGCGGAAGTGAGCCTGGCCGCGCCGACCTCTTCCGTGGCGGTCTTGCCGATTCGAGAACATCCTGCCACCACCAAGAGCGCGAGAATCAGGGCCGTCCTCATGGAAACCTCCGCACGACAGCCGATCGCTGCACCGGTCGATCCAGAAGACGGGCTCACCCTCGACGGCTGAGCCCTCTGGTCCTATCAACGAGGGACCATGTCGCTCCCCGGCCCGCCGCTGCCCGCCGCCGCCTCGACGCTGCTCTGGATGCAGCGGCCCCTCGCGTACCTCGATGCCTGCGCCAAACGCTACGGCGAGCCGTACGCGATGCCGCTCATCGGCTTTCCGAAGATCGCGATGTTCTACACGCCTGCCGCGGTGAAGGAGGTCTTCAGCGACGACGGGAGCACCTACGCCGCGGGCAAGTTCAACAAGTCGCTGAGCGCGCTGCTCGGCGAGCGATCGGTGTTGATGCTCGACGGCGCGGAGCACATGAGGCACCGCAAGCTTCTCCTCCCGCCGTTCCACGGCGAGCGCATGCAGCGCTACGGGCAGGCGATGCTCGACGCGACCGACGCCTGCATCGAGGGCTGGACGCCCGGCAAGCGCTTCGCGCTCCAGCCCGACATGCAAGACGTCACGCTCCGCGTGATCTTGCAGACCATCTTCGGCTTCGCGCTCGGCCCTCGGCTCGACGAGATGCGCCGGCGCACCAAGCGGATCCTGCAGCTCGGCGCCTGGCCTCCGCTGCTCTTGCCGTTCATGCAGCGCGATCTCGGTCCGTGGAGCCCGTGGGCGAAGTTCCAGGCCGCCCTGAAGGCGGGCGACGAGTACCTCTATGACGAGATCGCGCGTCGCCGTCGGTCGGGCGAGCGGAGCCACGACATCCTCTCGCTCTTGCTCGACGCGCGCGACGAAGACGGTCAGCCGATGAGCGACGCCGATCTGCGCGACGAGCTGACCACGCTCCTCGTGGCCGGTCACGAAACGACGGCGACGGCGCTCACCTGGGCGGTGCGATGGACGCTGGCGACGCCCGGGCTGCTCGATCGCGTGCGCGCCGAAATCCACGCCGCGCGCTCGAAAGACGGCACGCCTCGGCTCACGGCCGCGCGCGCCGCCGAGCTGCCGCTCATCGACGCGATCGCCCGCGAGGCGATGCGGCTCAACCCCGTCATCCCGATCGTCGGCCGCGTCCTCGAGCGGCCGGTGCGCCTCGCGGGTCACGATCTACCGGCAGGAACGCCGCTGGCGTGCTCGATCTACCTCGCGCAGCGGCGGCCCGACGTCTATCCGAACCCGTCGCGCTTCGATCCCGATCGCTTCCTCGGCAAGAAGCCCGCGCCGAGCGAGTTCTTTCCGTTCGGCGGCGGCGTGCGTCGCTGCATCGGGATGGCCTTTGCGCTCTACGAGATGCGCATCGTCCTCGCGCGCCTCTTCGAGCGCGCCGAGCTCTCGCTCGCGCCCGACGCGCCCATCCGCGTGGAGCGCCGATCGATCACGCTCGTTCCCTCGGCGGGCCTGCTCGTGCGGCTCGAGCGGCGCTTGCCCGACGGCGTCGTCGCGCCGCCGATCACCGAGCACGCGGCCGGCGCGTGATCGCGTAGGCGATCAGCGCGGCGATGCCCGCGCCGGCGGCGACGTCGGCGACGTAGTGCTGGCGGATGAAGATCGTCGAGGCGCAGATCGCCGCGGCGGTGAAGATGCCCCAAGCGAAGAGCGGCCGCGGCGCGAAGCGGAGGCCGATGGCGGCGTAGACCGACACCGAGCAGTGCGCCGACGGAAAGCAGTTCGTGATCGGATCGGCCTGATGGACGAGGCGAAGGAGGAACGCGCCGAACCCGGGGAGATCGGGCGGGATCGGCGGTCGATCGAGGCGCACCGGGAGCGCGACCCACGCGATCGTCGAGAGCGACACGATGAGCGCGTTGCCGAGGAGGTAGCGCCGCAAGATTCGCGGCTCGGGGATCACGCAGTAGGGCACGACGCTGAAGACGTGCACGCCGAGGTAGATCGACGTGAACGCAGGCACGAGGGGGAGGCGCGCGAGGAACGAGTCGTCGAAGACCCGCGCGGCCGGAGGATGCGTGAGCGCGGCCGCGGCGTAGTAGAGCGCGGCCCAGACCGTCGCCGTGCCGAGGCCGATGACGCCCCATCGCGCGACCTCGAAGGGCTCGCGCTCTCTCGTGCGCAGCGTCGCGCCGAGCACGACCACGCCTTCGATGGCGAACATGAAGCGCGGCGGTCCGAGCGTCAGGCCGCACAGCTCGAGCGCGCACCACACCTGCCCGCAGGCGACCATGGCGACGAGCGCGTGGAGCAGAGCGCGGCGCGCCCTCGTCGTGGGGACACCTGAGCGGGCCGCCACCATCCCACACGCGAGCGTAGCGCACGGAATGGAGGCCAGGATGATGACGTTTTGTCTGCTGTGGGCTATTCACGCTCGGTGAGGAGTTTCTGCGCCGTCCTGGCGTTGGGCGTCGCGTCGTGCACCGCGGCGAGGGGAGGCCCTCCGCCCACGCGCGGCGAGCAAGCGACCGACCCTCCTGCGGTCCACGTCGCCGCCGACGCCTCGGTCGACGCCGCGTCGATCTTCACGAACGCGCCGCGGCCGTCGCCGCCGCCCGAGGAGCCTCCGAGGTGTGAAGAGCCGAAGGACGTCTTCCTCTTCGTGAGCCCCGGCATCGCATGGGCGGGCGCTCCGCTCCGCGTCCTCGCCGTGAGCGACAAGCCGCTCGCGGGGCGGCTCGCGATCGTGCCGACGGAGAAGGGCAAGCCCGACGCCGAGCCGGCGGCGACCACCGACGCGCGCCGCGGAGGCTCGCCCTACTTCTTCATGACCGAGGTCGAGTCGCCGCGCGCCGGAACGTACGAAGCCGTGCTCACGCAGAGCGCGTGCGAGCCCGGAAAGAACGTCGCCGTGAAGAAGATCACGGTCTCGAAGTTCAGGCCCGGCCCGCCTGCGGCCCCGAAGGAAGACGAGGCGCTCTGGCCGGTCCACCGCAACTGGAACCGCTCGCTGGAAAATGTGTATTCTGCATGGATCGAGGCGCTCTTCGACGCGCCCGACGGCGAGATGCCGAGCTGGTCTGCGCTCCACGACGTCTTGCGCGACAAGAAGCGCAACTTCCTCTTCGACCACCTCGCGGCGGGCGAAGACAGCGCCAACGCGCCGGTGGTTCGCCCCGACTGCGCCGACCTTCCCTACTTCTTGCGCGCGTACTTCGCGTTCAAGCTGCGCCTCCCGTTCGGGCTCTCGGAGTGCGATCGCGGCGGCGGCGGCGCGCCGCCTTCGTGCAAGGCGACGATCGTGACCAACGACGATCCGCCGGCGAAGTTCGACGAGAAGGCCTCGGCGGTGAAGGTCTTCGGCAGGTTCCTTCGCACCGTCGCCGACAAAGCGCACTCGGGCTCCGCGCGCCAGCCGTTCGAGGAAGAGAACAGCGACTACTACCCCGTCGCGCTCACCTCCGAGGCGCTCCGGCCGGGGACGATCTTCGCCGATCCCTACGGGCACGTGCTCATGATCTCGAAGCGCCTCCCGCAGACGGCGGAGCGCGGCGGCGTCTTGCTCGCGGTCGACGGGCAGCCCGACGGCACCGTCGCGCGCAAGCGCTACTGGCGCGGCAACTTCCTCTATGCGACGCAGCGCGAGCTCGGGGGGCCGGGCTTCAAGCGGTTTCGCCCGGTGGCGCGCCGGGCCGGGCACCTCGCGCGCCTCGACGACGCGTCGATCAAGCGACGCGCCGACTACGGCGATCTCTCGCGCGACGCCGCGAAGCTCGATCTCGAGGGCTTCTACGACAAGATGGATGACGTGCTGTCGCCTCGGCCGCTCGATCCCCAGAACGCGATGATGGAGACGCTCGCCGCGCTCGAAGAGCAGGTGCGCACGCGCGTGAAGTCCGTCGACAACGGTCGCAAGTGGCTCGAGACGGCGAAGGCGCCGGCGTCGATGCCGGAGGGCCCGGAGATCTTCGAAACGAGCGGCGTGTGGGAAGACTTCTCGACGCCGTCGCGCGATCTCCGCCTGCTCATCGCGATCGACGTCGTGCGCGGCTTCCCCGCGCGCGTCGCGCGCAGGCCCGAGCGCTACGCGATGCCGCCCGGTCACGCGACCGCGGAGGTGCAAGCCGAGCTCGAGCGCATCCTCGAGCGCGAGCTCCGCGCGCGATCGGTGAGCTATACACGCACCGACGGCTCGCCCTTCACGCTCACGCTCGCCGAGGTCCTCGCCCGCGCGCCGGCGCTCGAGACGACCTACAACCCGAACGACTGCGTCGAGGCGCGCTGGGGCGCCCCCGCCGGCTCCGAAGAGCTGTCGACCTGTCGGGCCCATGCGCCGGCCGATCAGCGCGCCCGCATGGAGAGCTACCGCGCCTGGTTCCACGAGCGCCGCCGCCCGCCGCGAAAATAGCGCCTCGAGAAGCGGCGCGGGCTCCCGAGATCGAAGAGATCGAACGGGCGGCTCGTCCGTATGCAGCGGTTCGCAAGGAGGCGTTGATGCTTCGTAAGGTGCCCTGGGCAGCCGCCCTTCTGGGTCTCGCCGCGGTATTTCTCGCGTGCGGTCGTTCGTCGTCGAAGATGCCCGGGAGCGAAGCCGCTTCTCCGGTCGCGCTCGAGGCGGCGCTCGGCAACCGCTTCGTGAAGGCGGGCGCCTCGCAGACGATGGTCGCGCGCATCGGCCTCTCGGCGAAGAGGCGCAGCGCCACCGCGCGCCCGCCCGTGAACCTCGCGTTGCTCGTCGACACCTCCGGTTCGATGGAAGGCAAGGCCATCGCCGACGCGCGCGCAGCGAGCCTCGCCCTCATCGGATCGCTGGCGCCCGAGGATCGGATCTCGGTCGTCGTGTTCCATTCGAAGGCCGAGCTGCTCCTGCCGTCGACGAAGCTCGACGACGCCGACGCCCGCGACCTCCGCGCGAAGATCGCCGCGATGAAGGCGACCGGCACCACCGACATGGCGAGCGGCCTGCGCATGGCGGTCGACGAAGTCGCGCAGCACCTCGATCGCGAGGGCGTCAACCGCGTCGTGCTGGTGGGCGACGGCGTGCCCAACGACGATCGTCAGATCCTCGGCATCGTCGCCGACGCCTCGGCGCGCGGGATCTCGATCACCGCGCTGGGCCTCGGCAACGACTACGACGAGACGCTCATGGGCCGCGTCGCCCAGCAGTCGGGCGGTCGCTTCTTCTACGTCGAAGACTCCGCCAAGGTGGCGAGCTTCTTCGCCGAAGAGGTGACGCGCCTGCACAAGGTGGTCGCGCGCAACGCCGTCCTCGAGCTCCAGCCCGGGCCCGGCGTCACGATCGCCCATGTGGTCGGGCGCCCCGTGTCGCCGGCGGGTCGCGGCGTCGCGGTCAACCTCGGCGACATGAGCCTCGACGACTCGCAGGAGGTCGTCGTCGAGCTCGCCTCGGCCGCGGCGAAGGACGGCGCGAACGTCGAGGTGCTCGACGCGGTGCTGCGCTTCCAGGAGGGCGTCGGCGGCAAGGCGCGCGAAGAGCGCGTCTTCGTCGGCGCCAAGGCCACGCAAGACGCCGCCTCGCTCACCCAGGGCACGGAGAAGAGCGTCGAAGAAGCGTTCGCCCGCGCGCGAGACGCCGCCGCCACGCTCGAGCGGATCGAGACGATGCGCAACGGCAATCGCGCGCCGTCACCGGCGCCGGTCACGGACGCGACGCCCCGGAAGATGCGCCTCCCGGAGGGCGTCGCGACGCCGGCCGCGCTCGCGAAGCCCTCGCCCGAGGAGATCCGGCGGCAGCACGACGAGGCGATGACGAACTTCCAGGCGCACCACTGATCAAGCGCCGCGCGGCTCGCGCAATCCATGCATACGCAGGTACTTTCGCACGTGCGTCCGCTGGAGCCCCGTTCGTCGTGAGATCTCGGCGACGTTGCCGTCGGTCGCGTCGACGAGCTGCTTGAAGTACGCGCGCTCGAACTGCGTGAGCGCCTCGCGCTTGGCGTCGTGATACGCGCGGATCGCGCTCGCCTCGACGATCTTGCCCTTCGGCTTCGCCGCCTTCAGGCCGACGGCCGCGGCGATGTCGAGCGGCTCGCCTTCTTCGGAGAGCGCGAGCGAGACCGCGACCGCGTTGCGGAGCTCGCGGACGTTCCCGGGCCAGTCGTAGCGGAGCAGCCGATCGAGCGTCGAGCGGGTCACCCGGCGCCACGCGTTCTTCGCGCCGTGCTGCTCGAGCACGTGTTTGATGAGGCCGGGCACGTCTTCGAGCCGCTGGCGGAGCGGCGGCACGTACGCGCGCACCTGCGCGAGGCGGAAGTAGAGATCGCTGCGGAAGGTTCCCGCGTTGACCGAGCCCTCGAGATCGCGCCGCGTCGCCGCGACCACGCGCGCGTCGAACGCCTTGTACGTGTTGCTCCCGACGGGCTTCACCCGCTTCTCGGCGAGCGCGCGGAGGAGCTTCGGCTGCACGTCGAGCGGGAGCTCGCCGAGCTCGTCGAGGAAGATCGTACCTCCGGTGGCCTCGACGAACGGCGACTCGCGCGCCGAGGTCGCGCCGGTGAACGCGCCGCGCTCGTGACCGAAGAGCGTCGCCTCCGCGAGCGTCGGCGCGATCGACCCGCAGTCGACGATGACGAACGGACCCTTCTTCACGTGGCTGGCGTCGTGCACCGCCTGGGCGACGAGCTCCTTGCCCGTGCCCGTCTCGCCTTGCACGAGCACGGTGAGATCGGTCGGCGCGCCCTTCTGCAAGCGCCGGAACAGGTCGCGCATCGCCGCGCTCGTGCCGTAGAGCGGGCCGAAGCGCTCGATGTCGGGCAGGTCGATCTTCTCCGGCTTGGCCACCTCGAAGCGGACCTCGGTGCGGCCGATCCAGAACGTCGTGTCGGCCGTGAGGAACGCCTCCGTGATCCGAAGATCCGACACCCACGTGCCGTTCTTGCTGCCGAGATCGCGGAGGCGCACGCCGCGCGGCGTCGCCACGAGCTCGGCGTGCATCGACGAGATGCCGGTCTGATCGACCACGAGCTGGCAGGCGGGATCGCGGCCGACCACGACGGGATCGGGACCGATCGTGACCTCGCGCGTCTCGTCGCCTTCGAAGACGAGGCGCCCGCCCTTGAACTCGATCATCTGGGTGGAGAAGACCGTGGTCGCCATTCAGGTCATCCTGCTTTTTCTGCTGCGGCGGTCGCGGCCGGTCAGCGTGGTGGTCGCGTCGAGAGCCTTCTCGGGGATCGCGAGGGCGGGGCCCTTGCCGTGCACCGCTTCGCGAAGCGCGGCGAGCGCGATCTCGGCCGAGGCGTACCGCTTCGACGGCGAGCGGGCCATCGTCTTCGTGAGGAACGTGCGCAGCGCGGCGGGCCATCGTTCGCCGGTCGCCTCGTCGATGCTGGGAGGATCGTGCTCGCGCTTGAGGACGACGAGCGCGGTTCCTTGCGCGTCGCCGTAAGGCATCCGCCCGGTGACCGCGCGGAAGACGAGCGTGCCGACGGCGTAGAGGTCGGCGCGAGGCCCGGCGCGCGCGCTGTCACCGAGCTGCTCGGGGGCGACGTAAGGGAGCGTCCCCATCGTCGCGCGCGCGCCCGTTCGAGGCGCGCTCGCGTCGAGAACCTTGGCCACGCCGAAGTCGAGCACCTTGGTGATCGTCTTTCCGTCGCGCGTCCGGTGCAAGAAGACGTTCGCCGGGGAGAGGTCGCGGTGGACGACCCCGGCCGCGTGCGCGACGACGAGCGCCTGGAGCATCTCGTCGGCGATGCGACCCGCCTCGTCGAGCGCGAGATAGCCTTCGCGCTCGAGGTGCTGCTCGAGCGTCTCGCCGCTCAGCCGCTCGAGCACCATGAACGGCAGGTCGTCGTCGGTGCGCCCCGCGTCGACGAGGGAGCAGATGAACGGGCTCTTGATGCGCGCGAGGAGCTTCGCTTCGCGCTCGAAGCGCTCGACGAGCTCGGGCTCGGTCGCCGCCCAGCCCTGCGCCATCTTCACCGCGACGTCGTCGCCCGTCGCTCGATCGGTCGCCGACCACACCTCGCCCATCGCGCCGCCACCGATGCGCTTCACAAGGTCGTAGCGTTCGGCGATCACCCGAGAAGGCAAGGACTTCCCGACGATACCGTAAGTGCGTGGGGTGTGGGACAATGACGGCGTGTTCGAGCTGTCGGCGGGCCAGATCGTCGCGGACAAGTACCGCATCGACGGGATCATGGGCACCGGCGGCATGGGCGTCGTGGCGGCCGCGACCCACGTGGAGCTCGACCAGCGCGTCGCGATCAAGTTCCTCCGCGACGTGAGCCCCGAGGGCCTCGCCCGCTTCCAGCGCGAGGCGCGCCTTCTCGTGAGGCTCAAGAGCGCCCACGTCGCGCGCGTCTTCGACGTCGGATCGCTCGAAGACGAGACGCCCTTCATCGTGATGGAGCACCTCGAGGGCTCCGATCTTTCGAGGCTCGCGCACGCGCGCGGAAGGCTGCCGACGGAGGAAGCCGTCGACTACGTCTTGCAGGCGATGGAGGCGATCGCCGAGGCGCACGCGCTCGGCATGGTGCATCGCGATCTCAAGCCGGCGAACCTCTTCCTCGCGAAGGGTCCCGGCGGAACGACGACCGTGAAGGTCCTCGACTTCGGCGTCTCGAAGGTCCTCGACGATCGCGCGAGCGGCGCGAACGGCGAAGAGCCGGTGCCCGTGGGCGATCTCACCAACGAGGGCGTCGCGCTCGGATCGCCGGGGTACATGTCGCCGGAGCAGATGACGAGCGCGCGCGACGTCGACGTGCGATCGGACGTCTTCTCGATCGGCGCGATGCTCTATCGGCTCGTGACCGGGCAGCCGCCGTATCGAGGCACGACCATCGTCTCGATCCTCGCGATCATGGCGACCGAGCCGCTCCCGCCGCTCGCGAAGCTCGCGCCGGACGCGCCGCCTGGCTTCGCCGAGATCGTCGAGCGCTGTCTCGCGCAAGATCGCGTCGCGCGGTGGCCCTCCGTCGCTCACCTCGCGCAGGCGCTCGCGCCTTTTGCGGGTCGTCGCGGGCGCCTCGCGATCGAGCAGATCATGGCGACGCTCGGGATGCAGCACCTCGACGACGCGCTCGGCCCCACGCTCGCGGGGCCGCTCACCGCGCCTGCGCTCACCGCGCCTGCGCTCGGACCGACGCTCGTCTCGCCGCGCGTCGCTCCTCCGCGGCCGCCCGCGAGCTCGCAGCCTTCGCCCGGATACGGTCCGGCGCCGGGCTTCGCCGCGACGTATCGATCGGAAGAGGCCGCGACGCCGGCCGCCCCGAGCTCGCGCGTGCCGGTCGTGATCGCCGCGGGGCTGCTCCTCTTCATCGTCACGGCCGCGGGAACGTGGAGAGCGCTCCGACCTCCGCACGACGACGCGGCTCCTTCCGCGCTGCCCGCGGCGGAGAGCGCCGAGGCGCTCCCGATCGCGCCGGCGGAGCCTCCGCCGATCGCCGCGCCGACGCCGCTCGTCGCGCCGCTCGCGCCGATCGCCTCCGCCGAGCCGGCGGCGAGCGAAACGTTGCCGAGCAAGCCGAAGCCGCCGAAGCTGCCTCCGAGGCAAGGAGGCGGGCACACACCGTCGAGCCCGGGCGCGCCTCCCGCGCTCCCGCCCGATCGGCATTGACGCCTTTCGGCGAGCTACTTGCCGACGATGATCTCGACGCGGCGGTTGTTGGCGCGGCCCTCGGCGGTCGTGTTCGGCGCGACCGGACGATCGGGGCCGACGCCGACGGTCTTGATGCGGTCGGCGGCGACGCCGCGGGCGACGAGCTGCGCCTTCACGGCGTCGGCGCGGCGCAGGCCGAGATCCATGTTGTACTGCCGCTGGCCCTGCGAGTCGGTGTGCCCCTCGATCGTGATGTTCGCGTCGGGGTTGCCCTTGATGAGCGCGTCGGCGACCTCGTTGAGCTTGAGGACCGCGGCGGGGAGCAGCGTCGCTTCGTTGGTCGCGAAGAGCACCGACCCCGAGAGGGTGATGACCATGCCGCGCGCTTCGTTCTTCACGCTGGCGATGCGCTGGAGATCGGCCATCGCGGCGGCGGCCTTCTTCTCGGCCTCCTCGCGCGCGCGCTTCTCGTTCGCGAGCTGATCCTGCGTCTTCGAGAGCTCGCTGCGCGTTTTGTGGAGCTGATCGCTCTGGACGTTCTGCGCCTCGCGCTCGGCGGCCTCTTTCTCCTTCAAGGCGAGCGACGCGCGGGCCGCCGCGTCGGCGAGCTGCGCCTTGCGGATCGCGATGTAGGCGAAGTCTTTGGTCGGCGGCGAGTCGCCGTCGTCGGCGAACGAGCGCTCCGCCACGTCGAGCGCTTGCTTCGCGACGTGGAGCTCGGCGGGGCTCTGCTGCGCGGCGGGGCCCTTCGAGGCCGTCTGATATTGAGCGCGCGCGTCGACGAGCTCGCGCGGCGGCAGCGTCGAGCCGCAGCCGACGGTGAGGGCGACGGTGGAGGCGATCAAGAAGCTGTGCGTGCGCATGGCCTTACTTTCCACTCTTGATGGCGTTGACGCGCTCTTTGGCCTTTTGAGCCTCGGCGTTCGCGTTGTGCTCCTTGGCGAGCATGACGGAAAGCTCCGCGTCGGAGCCCGCGCGCTGGAGCACGAGATCGGCGCGCTTGTTGTCGCCGTCGCTCATGAGCTTCTTGGCCTGGTCGATCTGCTCCTGCGCGAGGCGGAGGTGGAGGGCGGCCTTCGGCTCCTTGTCGGCCCCGAGCTCGCGCGCGCTACGCGCGCCCGCTTCGGCGGTCGCCAGGCGATCCGACGGTGGCGGGAAACCGCCGCCGCATGCCACGAGAGAGAGAGCGAGACCAACGGCTGCGAGTCGGATGGGGTTTCTCACGACGCGCCAGCATACCAAAAGACGGTTCGCGGAGTCGATCGCTACTGGCGCTTGCCGCCCGTCAAGAGCTTGTCGATCAGATCCTTCGAGTAGGCGGAGAGCTCGCGGAAGACGACCCCCATCCCGGTGGTCTGGCCCGTGTTCGCGTCGCCCGTCTCGACGCGGACGACCTCGCCGATGCCCTCGATCGTCTCGATGTCGTCCATGATGACGGTGAAACGGAGGTTGACCAGGGTGCCCACGGCCAGCGGGCTCTGCGCGCGGATGAAGACGCCGGTGCGCGAGATGTTGGTCACGTACTCCTGGATGAACGCGTCGAACGACTCGAACTCCTTGTTGATGGTGACCCGCTCTTCACCGCGCCCGTCTCGCTTCTCGTCGCTCATCGTCGCCTCATCGCCTCACTTGCCCACGAGATCGAACTGCTCGAGGTGGTACTCCTTGCGCGGCACGACGATGATCTTCCGCATGAAGCGGTTCTCCGCGTCTTGCAGGGCGGCCTTCTCGCTCGTGTTGAGGACGTCGGCGACCGCGGGGTGGGCGTTGATCACCACGGAGTAGCCGGGGAGGTTCGAGCGCTTGCGACGGATCTCGCGCATGATCTCGAACGCGACCGTCTCCTTCGACTGAAGCTGCCCGGTGCCGTCGCAATAGAAGCACGGCTCGTGGAGCAGCCGGCCGAGGCTCTCGCGGGTGCGCTTGCGCGTCATCTCGATGAGACCGAGCTCGGAGATGCGGTTGAGCGTCGTCTTCGCTTTGTCT
>JAHBWD010000007.1 GCA_019637175.1 Labilithrix sp.
CCGCCCGAAGTTCCACCTGCACGTAGGCGCTCACACTGAGGCGGTTGGTGATCGACGCCTCAAGGTCCTTCGTTCTGCTGTACGTTCCAACGAGGCTGCTCAACCAACGTGGGGTGACCGCGGTTCCGTCGGCGCCAGTGTTGCAGAACGGGCCATCAACAGGATCGGAAGTCCAGCTGGACGTCACCGTCGCCGCGCGCTCCGCGCGACCTGGTAAACGGGACGAGCCGCATCCGACTCCAAGCACCGCTGTTAGGGTAACGAACCCCAGCCTGCGCGCAAGCGTGTGCATCGAGGCACCCCCTTCGTCCCACTCCTGCCCAAAACGGGCAAACCGTGGATACTGGAAAATCTAGCACGACGGCTCAGCCGCGCACGCCGGCGAATGATGTTCGGTGCGCGCAGGTAAGGCAGTCTCTGCACACCGGGGATTCACCAGGCTTCCGTGGACACCCCAACAAGCGCGAAGATGCGGGAGGAGTGTCCGATGGCGAAGCGAGAGGAAGGAAGGAAGCGGCGAGCGTTCACGCCGGAGTTCAAGGCCGAGGCCGTGCGTCTCTGCCGGGTGGGCGACCGCACGATCAGGCAGGTCGCGAAGCATCTCGATCTGACCGAGACCGCGCTGCGTGACCGGAACCATCAGCGCCGAAATCGACGCCGGCAAGGGCCCGCCTGACGCGCTCAGGAAGGACGAGCGCGACGAGCTCCGCGAGCTGCGCAAGCGCGTGAAGCGCCTCGAGATGGAGCGCGAGGTGAGAACAAAGCGACCGCCTTCTTCGCGAAGGAGAACGGGTGATGTTCAAGCTCGTCGACGCGGAGAAGGCGAACTTCCCGATCCAGGTCCTCTGCGACGTCCTCGACGTCTCTCGGAGCGGTTTCTACGCGTGGAAGACGCGCGCGCCCAGCGTCCGAAAGAACGACGATGAGCGGCTCGCCGTCGAGATCACGGCGACGCACGCGAAGAGCAAGAAGCGATACGGCAGCCCGCGTGTGGATCGCGCGCTTCGCAAGAAGGGCATCCGCGTGGGCAAGAAGCGCGTAGCGCGTTTGATGCCGGAAAAGGGCCTCGCGGGGCGTCTGATGCGTCGCTTCCGGCGTACGACGGACTCCCGTCACGCGAACCCGATCGCGCCGAACATCGTGGCTCGCGACTTCAAGCCGACTGCGCCGAACACGGTCTGGGCGGGTGACGTGACCTACGTCGCGACCGATGAGGGGTGGGCGTACCTTGCCGTGTTGCTCGACCTGTTCTCCCGCCGCGTCGTCGGCTGGGCGATCAGCGCGACGAACGACACGGAGCTCGCGCTTGCGGCGCTCGAGCGCGCGGTCCAGAGCCGCCATCGTGTCCCTGCCGGCCTCGTGCACCACACCGACCGCGGCAGCCCGTACGCGAGCGACGACTACCGGCGGGCGCTCGCTTTGCGCGGCATGATCGCGAGCGTGAGCCGCACCGGCGACTGCTTCGACAACGCTGTCGCCGAGAGCTTCTTGGCCACGCTGCGCGCGGAGCTCGTCGACGATGAGCGCTACCCGACCCGGAGAGCCGCCGAGATCTCGATCGGCGACTACATCGGAGGCTTCTACAACAACGAACGCCTCCACTCGCACCCCGACTGCCTCAGCCCGATCGAGTTCGAATTGAAGGCTCAAGTCGCCGCGATTGCGGCATAGTCAGGTCGTCCACGAGAGCGGGGAAGGATCAGAGCACGGGCCGCGACGTAGCGAGCGTAGCTGTGGCCGCCGCCGCCGTGCTACGTGGACGCGTGATGTCGTCGTTCTCGGTACGGCCCTCCGAGCGCGAGCCCGTCTCGACGCGGTTCGTGCGTGCGATCTCCCGCGGGAGGCTCGGGGGAGGGGCGGGCGAGCGGCGGTTCGAAGCGCCCGAGATCTATGGTCGATCCGCGATCGCTCGCATCGCGCGCGCGCTGCCGCTCGTCGAGCGCGCGTACGCGAACGTGCGGTTCTCGATCCTCCGCCCGAAGCTGCTCAGCGTCATGGACCTGCTCTTGCCCGACGAGGGGCCCATCCTCGACATCGGCTGCGGCTTCGGCCTCTTCGCCGCCTACTTCGGGCAGACGCAGCCAGGCCGCCGCATCGTGGGCGTCGATCCCGACGCGCGGCGCATCGAGATGGCGCGGAAGGTCTGCGCCAAGATCGGCCTCGAGGGTCACACGTTCGTCGCCGGCGACGCGCGCGACGTCGCGCTCGAGGGCACCTTCGCCGGGGCCTACGTCCTCGACGTGATGCACCACATCCCCGCGGCCGATCAGCGGCCCCTGCTCGAGCGCCTCCGCGATCTGCTCGCGCCGCGCGGCGTGCTCGTCGTCAAAGACATCACGACCGAGCCCGCGCTCGGCCTCGAGTTCACGCGCCTGCTCGACCGCGTCATGGTCGGCTGGGACGAGCCCTTGGCCTACCGCCATCACCGCGAGTGGGGCGAGATGCTCACGTCGCTCGGCTTCCACGTCCGCATGGTGCGCGTGCCCGACGTGCTGCCGTACCCCCACGTCGTCATCGCCGCGACCAAGGCCGACTGACTACGTCGAGAGCGTGCCCTTCGTCGACGGGATCCCCTGCGCGCGCGGATCGATCGCGCACGCCGCGCGGAGCGCCTTGGCGAACGCCTTGAAGCAGATCTCGGTCATGTGGTGCAGGTTCGTGCCCGCGTGCAGCACGACGTGGAGGTTCGACGCCGCGCCGCGCGCGAAGGCCTCGAAGAAGATCTCCGCGAGCTCGGTGTCCCAGTCGCCGAGCTTCGCCTTCGGCATCGGGACCTCCCACACGAAGAAGGGGCGGCCCGACAGGTCGAGGGTGCACGTCGCGCGGGCCTCGTCCATCGGCAGGGTGGCCCACCCGTAGCGCGCGATGCCGGCCTTGTCGCCGAGCGCGGTCGCGACGGCGCGGCCGAGCGTGATCCCGACGTCCTCGGTCGTGTGGTGCCCGTCGATCTCGACGTCGCCCTTCGCGCGGACCTTCAGATCGAACAGGCCGTGCTTCGCGATCTGCTCGAGCATGTGGGAGAGGAACGGGATCGGCGTCTCTACGTCGCTCGCGCCCGTTCCGTCGAGCTCGATGACCACCTCGATGTCGGTCTCCTTGGTGGTGCGCTTGTCGCGGCCGCTTCGCATGATGGCGCGTCGATTCGACCACGCCGGCGCCCGTTCGCCAAAGTTTCCCAAGTGGAAACGCCCGTGAAAACCCACTATCGTCCTAGCCGTGGCGCACGATCCCCGCGGAAATGAGGACGCTCCGCGCATCGACGCGCCCGCGCCGCGACCGCACGCTCCCGTGGGCCGAGACACGCTCGTCGATCTCGACGAGACGAACGACGTCGCCACGCGCATGCTCCTCGAGCAGTACGGTCGCCCGCTCGCGCAAGGCGAGATCCTGTTTCGGGAGGGCGACGCGGCCAACGAGGCCTTCCTCCTCCACAGCGGACGCGTTCGTCTGCTCAAGCGCGTCCGCATGGTCGAGCGGAGCCTCTCCGTCCTCCGCGCGGGGGATCTGTTCGGCGAAGGCGCGCTCGTCGACGGCGCCGTGCGGTCTTCGACCGCCGTGGCGCTCAGCGAGGGAACGGCGCTCGTGCTCGATCGCGTCGCGCTCCGGCAGATCGTCGAGCGCTTCCCGCAGCTTTCGGAGCGGATCCTCACGCAGCTCGTGAGGCGCCTGCGCGACGCTGAAGATCAAATCGAAGTCTTGATGCTCAGGGACACGCAATCGAAGGTGATCAGCGCGCTGCTCAAGCTCGCGCGGGTCAGCCCGGGCACCAGCGCGGCCGATCTGTCGGTCTCGCCCGTCGAGCTCTCGAGCCGGGTCGGCCTCGACATCGAGACGGTCAAGCGAGCCGTCCAGCGCCTGCGCGATCAGCAGTACCTGAAGATCGTGGGCGAGCGGGTCGAGATCCCGGACGTCGACGCGCTCCGCCGCCTCTATACGCTGCTCGGCTCGAAGGAAGAGCTGCGCGGCGAGCGCTGAGCCCGTTCGGCGCCTACGCAGCGCGTCAGCTCCGCGTCATCGCCAGGGGCTGCGCCGGCGCACCGCACCTGGCCCCGCCTGAAAAGCACAAGAGTTGCGAATGCTTGGGCTCGATGCCTTCGAGGGTTGACGGCGGCGCCCGGGCAGAATAACACCGGTCCCCCCTGGTTCATGCGGTCGCGCTCGCCGATCAGAGCCGCAGTAACCCCTCGCCGCGTCGCGCGGCCTCGTCGTGCCTTTTGCGCTGCGCCGAAGATCCGCGCGCGCGACGCCACGCCCTGCGTCGAAAAGCGACTCGCCGGCCGGATCCGAACAATGAGGAGCTCGTGAGCATCACCACGGAAACGATCGGAACCACCCTCAGGCGCCAGCGCGAGACCAAGCGCATGGGCCTCGCCGAGGTCTCGCGCGTCACGCGCATTCCGCTCGGCACCCTCGAGGCCATCGAAGGCGATCACTTCGATGCTCTTCCGGGCGAGGTCTTCGTGAAGGGCTTCCTGAAGTCGTACGCCCAAACGGTCGGCCTCGTTCCCGACGACCTCATCGCGCGCTACGCCGCGAGCCGTCGGGTCGGGGCGATGGTGCCCTCCCTGCCGGTCGCCTCGCCCGTCCAAGCGGCGCGGGAGGGCCAGAGCCGCCGGTTCGGCGTCGCCATCGCGCTCGTCCTCCTGCTCATCCTCTTCACGCTCGCTCTCTCGATCGTGCTCAAGCCGCGCGGTCGCGACATGCCCCCCGAGCTCTCCCGGTCCGAGGCGCAGGTTCGGCTCGCCCTGAGCTGAGGTGAAGCGGATCGACTCGCGCGCGCTGCTCGTTCGGAGCGTGCCGTACGGCGAGGCTGATCTCATCGCGACGTTCTTCACCGAGGCCGCCGGCAAGGTCTCGGCGATCGTGCGCGGCGCGCGCCGGTCGACCAAGCGCTTCGCCGGCGCGCTCGAGCCGATTCACGAGCTCGCGATCACGCTCGAGGATCGCGGCAAGGAGCTCTGCACGCTGAAGGAGGCGCGCATCGCCCGCGCTCGCCACGGGATCGTCTCGGACCTCGACACGATGGAAGCGGCGGGCCGCGCGCTCCGCTGGGTGCGCCACCTCTGCCCCGCGAGAACGCCGGAGCCGGCGGCGTGGGCCTCGCTCGAGGCCCTGCTCGAGGCGCTCGACGCCATCGGCGCCAGCCGCGGGGCCGATCGCGGCCAGGCGGTCCAGCTCCGGCTCGTGCGCTTCGGGCTCGGCCTGCTCGCCGACGTCGGCTACGCGCTCGACTTCGAGCGGTGCGTCCGTTGCGGCAAGCCTTGCCCCGCGGGCCGCTCGGCGTTCGTCGACGGCGGAGCCGGCGGCCTCGTGTGCATGACCTGCGGCGGCGCGCGGCGCACGATGAGCGCGGAGCTTCGCGCGCTCGCGGTCGACGCGACCAGGGCGCCCGATCCTGCGGCCGTGTCGATCTCCGCGCCGCGAACGAACGAGCTGCTCGAGATCGTGGAAGAGGCCATGAGCGCTCACACCGACTTCGATCCGACTTGAGGCCCCACGCGGTCCGTGTGACGATCCGCGGCGGTGGCTGCCAGCGAAGAAAAGTCCGCGAGAGAAGTTTCGTGCTTCGGTGAGCTCTTGTGGGATTTCTTCGAGGGCGAGAAAGTCGACAAGGAGCCGATCGCGCGTCAGTTCAGGCGCGAGGTGGGGGGCGCGTCGGCGAACGTCGCCACGGTGCTCGCGCGCCTCGGCGTGAAGGCCGCCGCGATCGGCGGCGTGGGCGACGACAAGCTCGGCGACGCGCTCCGCGCGCAGCTCGCGGCCGACGGCGTCGACGTCTCGCACGTCACGCGCCTGCCAGGAGCGCGCACCGGCATCACGTTCGTCTCGCGCGACGCGGGAGGGGAGCCGAGCTTCACCCCGTACCGCCAGGGCACGGCCGATCTCTCCTTCGGCGAGAAGCACGTGTCGCCCGCGATGGCGAAGGCGCGCTGGGCGGTCGTCGGAACGACGAGCATGCTGCCCGCGCTCCGCGCCGGCACCCTCAAGTTCCTCGCCGCGCTGGAGAAGGCGAAGGGCCACCTCTTCGTCGATCTCAACGTTCGCGCGCACTTGTGGAGCAGCGAGGCCGAGATGCGCGCCGCCGCCGCCGAGCTCGCGTCGCACGCCGCCGTCGTGAAGGGCTCCGAGGGCGATCTCGGCGCGCTCGCCGGAAAGCGCGGCATGTCGTGGCTCGACCAGCACGCCAAAGGCGCGACCTGGGTGCTCACGCGCGGCGAGAACGGCGCCGCGGCCGTCGGCGCGCACGGGCAGGTCACGTTCCCCACGAAGCGCGTGCGCTGCATCGACGCGACGGGCGCCGGCGACGCGTTCGTCGCCGGCGTGCTCGCCGTGCTCGTCCGCGCGAACGCGAAGCCGGGCACGCCCGCGTTCGCCGATCCCAAGCTGTGGACACGCGCGCTCGAGGTCGGGCACATGCTCGGCGCGAAGGCCGTGTCCGCCGTCGGCGCGACCGCGGGCGTGACCCAGATCGACGATCTGCGCGCGCGGCTCAAGGGGTGACATGGCCGACGCGCGAACGAGGTGCAAAGCCGTTCGCTCGCCGCGCGGCGCGCGTGACCGAGATCGACTGGGGCGACGGCCACAAGGGCATCTATCCGCACGAGATCCTCCGCGGCTACTGCCCGTGCGCGGGCTGCCAGGGGCACGAGGGGACGATCAAGTTCATCCCGCCGTCGGGCAACCAGCTCGAGCTCGACGAGATCGCGCCCGTCGGCAACTACGCGCTCCAGCTCACGTGGTTCGACGGACACTCGAGCGGCATCTATTCGTACAAGTACCTGCGCGGCCTCTGTCAGTGCGACGAGTGCCGGCCCGGCGCGACGAAGGAAGAGCGCGGTCCGCTCCCGCGTTCCTGACCACCCGTGGAGAAGAGCGAGGGCAAGGCCGAGCGCGACCGCCTCGTCGGGCGCGCCGGCGTCGTGGGCGCGGGCACGCTCGCCTCGCGCGTCCTCGGCTTCGGCCGCGACGTCGTCATCGCCGCGCTCTTCACCCGCGGGCAGACCGACGCGTTCGCGACCGCGCTCACGATCCCGAACGCGCTCCGTCAGCTCCTCGCCGAAGGCGCGGTCTCGAGCGCGGTCGTCCCCGTCCTCAGCGATCGGCTCGCCAAGGAGGGCGACGACGCGGCGCGCGCGTTCTTCGCCCGCGCGCGCGGCGTGTCGATCGTCGCGCTCTTCGTCGTGTCGCTCCTCGGGATGGTCTTCGCCGCGCCGCTCACGGAGCTCTTCGCGCCCGGCTTCCGCGACACGCCGGGTCAGATCGATCGCACCGCGGATCTGACGCGCATCATGTTCCCGTACATCTTCTTCATGGGCACGGCCGCCCTCGGGATGGCCGCGCTCAACGCGAAGAAGAAGTTCGCCGTCGCCGCGTTCGCGCCCGGCCTCTTCAACGTCGCGCTGATCGCGGCGGCTTTCACGCTGCGCGGGCCGCTCGAGGCGCGCGGGATCGACCCTTCGATCGCGCTCGCGATCGGCGTCTTGCTCGGCGGCGTCCTCCAGGTGGCCGCGCAGGTGCCGGCGCTCCGATCGATCGGCTACGCGTCGCGCCCCGTCTTCGACTTCCGCGATCCGCACGTGCGCGAGATGCTCAGGCGCATCGTGCCGATGACGTTCGGGCTCGGCATCTACTACGTCGATCTGACGCTCTCGCGCCGCTTCCTCTCCGAGCTCGGCGAGGGCGCGCAGAGCTACTTCTACTGGGCCTCGCGCCTCTGCGACTTTCCGCAAGGCATCTTCGTGATGGCGCTCTCGACGGCGGCCTTGCCGTCGCTCGCCACCTTCGCGGCGAAGGGGGAGACGGACGAGCTCGCGAAGACCTGGGCGCACGGCATGCGCCTCTCGCTCTTCGTCGCCGTGCCCGCGAGCGCGCTGCTCGTCGCGATCAGCGAGCCCGTCGTCGTGCTCCTCTTCCAGCGCGGCGAGTTCGACGCCGTCGCGGCGCACCAGACGGCGCGCGCGCTCGCGTGGCAGGGCGGAGCGATCTTCACCGTCGCGGCGGTGCGCCAGCTCGTCCCCGCGTTCCACTCGCTGGGCGACACGCGCACGCCCGTCATCGTGAGCGCGATCGATCTCGGGGCCTTCGTCGTCCTCGCGCTCGTGCTCCGCGGGCCGTTCGGTCACGTCGGCGTGAGCATGGCGGTCGCCGGATCGAGCGCGGTGCAGATGCTCCTCCTCTTCGTGGGGCTCAAGTGGCGCCTCGGGACGATCCGCGCCGCCGAGCTCGCCGGATCGGCGATCCGCATCGCGATCGCCTCCGGCGTCGCGGGGGTCGCCGCGTGGGGCGCGGCGAGCGTCGTCGGCGCGGGCGGCGGCGCGATCGCGCGCGCGCTGCCCGGCCTCGCGGGCGTGACGGTCTTCGGCGTCGTGTACTTTGCGGTCGCGTGGGGCCTCGGCGCGCGAGAGCTCGGCGAGATCGGCGCGCCGATCGTTCGGAGGCTCCGGCGGCGGTCGGGGTAGACTGCATTCCCTCATGGCCGGCAAAGACCGAGGTGCGTCGAAAATCGTGAAGGTCGCTGCGGCAGAATTCACCGCCGGGGCGGCCAGAAAGTCGCAGATCCCTCCGGAGGCCGGCCCGGAGATCGCGTTCGCGGGGCGCTCGAACGTCGGCAAGTCGAGCCTCCTCAACATGATGCTCGCGCGCAAAGGCCTCGCGCGCACGAGCCGGACGCCGGGCTGCACCCGCCAGATCAATTTCTTCGACATCGCGATCTCGGGCGGTCCGGAGCTCGTCTTCGTGGATCTGCCCGGCTACGGCTACGCCAAGGTGTCGAAGACGGAGTCGCGCGAGTGGAAGAAGCTCCTCGAAGACTACCTCCGAGAGCGCACGACCCTCGAGGCCGTCGTCGTGCTGGTCGACGCGCGTCGGGGCATCGAGCAGGAGGAGCTCGATCTCGTGGAGTTTCTCGGCCTCCGTCAGGGTCTGCCGGTGTTCATCGCGGTGACGAAGCTCGACAAGCTCACGCGATCCGCGCAGAAGCCGTGCGTCTCCGCGATCGCCCGCGCGGCCGGGGTCAGCGTCGTCGGCACGAGCGCAGAGACGGGGGCGGGGCGCGAGGAGCTCTGGTCACGCCTCTTGTCAGTCACGACGCATCGCGCGCGCGACGACGGCAAGACCGTGTAGAGTCGGTTGGGAGGCATGAGGCAAGCAGCGCTCGGAATCGTGCTTTTCGGGATCGGGGCTTTGCTCACGGCGTGTCCGTCGGCGAAGCCGGCGGCGACGCTCACGTCGTCGGAGTCGTGGTGCCCCGATCACTTCGAGGTCGGCCCGTCGGACACGTGCTTCGCGGTGCCGGAGACGACGACGAAGGCGACGCCGATCCTCATCTACCTCCACGGCCCTTACGCGGGCCACGGCTCGGCGGAGGAGTGGGAGATCGTCCACTCCGCCGTGGCGAAGGGCTTCGCCGTCGTGGTCCCGCGGGGCAAGCGCGGGCTCTGCGCGTGGACGGCCGAGGTCAAGGATCACTTCTGCTGGCCGCAGGAGGTCGAAGATCCCCAGGCGTTCAAGGCGGCGGTCGCGGACTGGGATCGCGTCCTCTGGCAGGTCGACGCGATCCTCGAGAGCGGCTCGCACAACAAGCGCTACATCCTCGGCTACTCGCAGGGCGGCCTCTTCGCGTCGTACCTCGCGTCGCACGCGCTCTTCCCCGCGCAGGCCTACGCGATCGTCAACGGCGGCCCGCTCGGCCCGATGAAGAAGCCGCCGAGCGCCGCGCCGCTCATCCTCCTCAGCGCGGAGAACGACGCCGCGCAGGCCCCGAAGATGACGGCGCTCCACGACGACCTCAACAAGGCCTCGTGGCCCCATGCATACTGCACGCATCCTGGCGGCCACGCGCTCTCCGCTTCCGACTTCGACGCGGCGCTCGCCTTCTTCAAGCGCGACGCCGACGGTTCGCTCAAGGCGAAAGACAACGCCTACACCTGCGACGGCAAAGACCCGGCGAAATAGGCGCCGCTTGCGCGCGGCGCCCCGCTGGGCTATTCGGATCCTCGCATTCTGGGCGCATAACTCAGCGGTAGAGTGCGACCTTCACACGGTTGAAGTCGGGGGTTCAAGTCCCTCTGCGCCCACCAGAAACCCGCGTCGTTGAACTGACGCGGCACTTGGCCTGGACTTGGCACGTCCCTCTCGGGGTGAGCCAAGCCGGCGCTCGGGCAGCGCCGGGAACAGCTCCGATGGCGACAGCCCACGCAACGCGGATGTAGATCTCGTTCGTTGCCGCATCTTCCTGGCCGCACTCATGACGGATGGCGGCGGGGTTGTCGCGACGTGCATGGCGCCACGGGATCGCGCTCGCGCGCAAGTCGTGAAGGCGGACCGAGGTCGACGCACGGCAATTCGTGTCGTCGAGCGCCGGGCCTGACCTCGATGCCCGCCCATGAGGCCGCCGGTCTCGCGATTTGCGAATTGCGAATCGCGTGCTAATTTTCGTGATGTCGCCGTGGATCTCCGCCTCAAGCCCCAAGACGTCGTCGTCGCGCTGAAGCTCGCCGCGCATGCGGGGGAGCCGTGGACGCAGCCGGAGCTGGCGAAGTCGCTTCACATGAGTGCGAGCGAGGTCAACCACGGGCTGAAGCGGCTCGAGGCTTGCCAGCTCTACAACCCCCGCGAGCGGCGTGTCATCCGCAAGAGCTTGGAAGAGTTCCTCGTCGCGGGGCTCCGGTACGTCTTTCCCGCCCAGCTCGGCGATGCAGGGAAGGGCATTCCCACGTCCGTCAGCGGCTCGTCCGCGCTCTCGGCGAAGCTCCTCGTCGGCGACGACGACCACATCGTTTGGCCTGCGAAGGGACGCGCTGCCCGCGTGCGCGGTCGCACGCTCGCGCCGCTCTATCGCACCGTGCCGCAGGCCGCGACAGACGACCCGGTGCTCCACGAGTACCTCGCGTTGACAGACGCCCTCCGCGTTGGCCGTGCCCGCGAACGCGCGCTCGCGAAAGAAGAGCTAGCGAAGAGGCTTGCCTTGTGACCGCGCGTCGAGACAAGGCTCGCGCCGCGATCTCCACGATCGCGCGCGCGCTCGAGGGCGAACGGCTACCAGTGATGTTCGTCGGCGGCATTGCCACCGCACTCTTCCCGATCCCCGATGGCATCGACGTGCGGCCTACCGACGACGTGGACTGCGTCGTCGATCTCGCCTCGACCGCGGACTACTACGCGTTCGTGAGCCGTCTTCGTGCGCGCGGGTTCCACGAGTGCACCGACGAAGGCGCGCCGCTCTGCCGCCTCGTGTATCAGGGCATCCGCGTGGACTTCGTCGCCAGCGCGGATACGGGTATTGGGCCGTCGAACCGCTGGTACCGCTCTGCGATTGCCGCCGCGAACGTCCACGCGCTCGAGGACGGCCTCGAGGTGCGCGCGATCGCGCCCATCTTCTTCGTGGCGACCAAGCTCGAGGCTTTCCACGGGCGCGGGCGCGGCGACTACCTCGCGAGCCACGACATCGAGGACGTGTTGACCGTGCTCGCCGGCCTGCCCACGCTGCGCGATGAGATCGCGAACGGGACGAGCGCGGTCGCCAGCGCCGTCCGCGACGAGCTCATCGCACTCCATGCGAAGGAAACCTTCCGCGACGCCGTCCCCGCGCACTATGAGGGCGATGCTGCAGGTCAGGTCCGCGCCGACGAGGTGCTCGCCTGGCTCGCTTCCCTGCGCCGGTGAGCGCGATCAATGCATGTATGATGCACGGTCCTCCCCACTTTTCCTCCCCACCTGGGCGGTAACGCGCCGTCACGCGTGGAATGCGGGTAAACGCCTCGAGGCTGTTTTCCCAGCCTCGCAACGGCGCGTCGCGTCCCGAAACGGGGCTTTCGTCTCTGCACGGTCGAAGTCGGGGGTTCAAGTCCCTCTGCGCCCACGAAGAATCGGCTCGTGACCGACCGTCACGGGCCGATTGGCTTCGGCCCCTCGAAGCGCTCGGAGAACGCGCGGGCGGGTCACCGCTCGCGGGGCGGGAGAACGGCGAGGCGCTCGTAGCCCGGCGGGATCGAGCCGCCCTTCACGCTCGCGTAGCTCTGGCCGACCTGCTCGACGACTTGCAGCACGAGGTCGAACGCCGTGCCGGCGGTGCGTTCGACGGCTTGCCACTCCGCGCTCGTCTTGCACACGCGCGTGAGGAGGCGGCCGACGTCGTCGCCGCGGCGCTCCTCCATCCTCTTGTGGGAGCCGTAGAACGAGAGCTCCGACGGCGCGCAGCCCATCCGCTCGCGCAGCTCCGCCATCGACGCGTCGATGAAGCCGTACGCGCGCTCGGCGAAGTAACCGTAGCCGAGGCGCCGGACCGGATCGGCTTCGATCGCGACCCAGTACAGATACGCGATGAGCAGCTCCGTCGCGGGGAGCGGCGGGGGCACCTCGGCCGGATCGCGGAGGTCGTAGCCGGCCGCGTGCAAGTCGCGGAGCGCGAGCCGTTCGTGGCCCACCGCCTCGAGCGCGTGCTCGAAGCAGTAGCGCCGGTGCTCGGGCGCCTGGTTGCGAGGGTTGACGCCGGCGAGCGCCTGGCTCCGCGGAGCGTGCTGCGTGTAGTGATGGAGCTGGACGAGATACAGCGCGTAGAGGCGGCGGTCGGCCACCGAGACGAGCGCAGGCAGCCCGCGGATGTGCGGTCGCGCCACCGCCGCGCGCCAGCGTCGCGCGAGAAGGTCTTCGAGACGTGCCAGCGCGTCGTCGTTCGTCGCCATGGGCGAAGGCGTTGCAGCGCGCGTGCCGCGCCGGCGCGCAGCGCGCTCCGCGGGCGTCGGCGGCGCAGGTGAGGATCGTTGCGCAGCGCCGTGCACACCGCTGTGCAGCGAGAGCCCGAGGCGATCGCGACGACCGAGGAGCGCGCGTGTTTCATCGTGGCTCGGCGAATTTCGCTATGATGGGAGCTCATGTCGGAAGACGCGCTGAGGACCGTCGAGGGAACGTCGTGGCCCATCGTGCTCTTCGTCGAGCTCCTCGGGGAGCGCGCCAAGGCGTGGTCGCGGGCGCTCGAAGAGGCGAACATCATCGTGCTCAGCGAGGCGAGCATCCTGCGCGCCGCGTTCGTCGTCACGTCCGAGCGGCCTCACGTCGTGCTCGTCGCGTCGTCGCTTCCGAGCGAGCGAACGCAGGTCGTCCGCGACGCGGCCCGCGACATCGGCGCCGAGGTGCTCTCCCTCGCGCCCGATCTCGCGCCGAGCGCGGTGAGGTCGCTCGTCGAGAAGAGCCTCGCGACCGTCCTCGCCGTCCGCAAGAGCGTCCACCCGCCGCGCCCGGCGTGATCGATCTCAGCGCTTCGACTTGCCGTCGAGGCACGTCGCGCCGAAGCGGACCTGACCAGGCTTGCACTCTTGCCAGAGCTCGCAGCGGCCGTTGTTCCAGCGCGTGTCCTTCGGGCACACGCACTGGTTGCCTTCACGCCGCTGCGTCGGATGACACGACACGACGCACTGGCTGCCTTGCCACTCCTGTCCCTGCGGACAGCGGCACGCCGTGCCTTCGCGGATCATGCCGCCCTTGCAGTCCGCGTACGTCACCGTCGTGTTCGAAGCGCGGCTCGAGCCGCCGCTCGAACGCGACGACGGCGGCGCCACGGGTTGCGAAGGGCTCTCTTGCGCGCGGTTCGCGCGATCCTGCGCGTGCGCCGCCGCGGCGGTCGCGGCGACGACGGTGACCGCGCCGATGATCTGTCCGGCCGACGGGCCCTTCGAATACGTCTTGCGGCGAGAGGGCTGCTCTTGCGGCGGCGCGACCGGTTGCGACGGGTTCTCCGCGACCGCCACCGTCTTGCACGTGTTGTCGAGCCACGCCGTTCCGCTCGGGCAGGCGCATCCGTCGTCGTTCGCGATCGATCCGCCGGGGCACGTCTGGCACTGGTCGCGGATCCACGCGCTGCCGTTCGGGCACACGCACCCTTCGCCGTCTTGGGTCGCGCCGCCGGGACACGTGAAGGCCTGGCACTGCTCGGCGATCCACATCGTTCCGTTCGGGCAGACGCAGCCGTTGCCCTGCACCACCGATCCGCCGGGGCAGGTGATCGTGGCGCCCGGGGGGAGGCTCGACCCGGTCGTGTCCGGCCGAGCGTCACTCGCGACGCGCGCGCGGCGCCCGCGGCCGCAGGCGACGAGCGCGAGCGCCATCACGGCGACCAAGACGACGAGCACCCTTCCGCGGGGACGAAGCATGACGCGAAGCCTAGCACTGCGTCCCGCGCGCTCGGGTTACGATGCGATCGATGGTGTCTCGATTCCTGCGGCTCGCGACGCTCGTGATCGCGGCGGCGACGATCGCGTCGCCGGCGCGCGCGGATGATCGACGCGACGACACGTGGTCGGCGCTCTGGGCCGTGCGCCTCGCGGCGCCGCACATCGTCGGTGTGCGCGCGAGCTTCACCGACGTTCAATCGGGCTCGTCCGATCTCGGCCTCGGCCTCTGGATGCACGGCACCGGGTATCACGAGGGCGACCTCAATTTTCGGTCGGCGACCGGCATCCGCCTCGTGCAGACCAACGGCATCGAGGGAGGGCTCTCGAGCGACCTCGCGATCGGCCGGCGCTTCGACGTCACCGACGACGGCGGCGTCTTCATCCGCGGGGGCGCGCGCGGGTTCATCGAGGCCAACAACCTCGTACAGACGTCGATGCTCGAGGTGCCGCAGGTTCAGCTCGGCTACCAGATCACGAACGAAGGTGGGAAGACGTTCACGTCGTCGCGCCGGCGCCGCTCGCGCGATTGGCGCATGACGGAGACGCCGTACCTCTTCGAGCTCGCGGGCCGAGGCAGCATCGGCCTCGCGGCGCGCTACGAGATCGGCGCCGACAAGCGCGACTTCCGCCCCGCGCCGGCCGGCGGAGGCCACGTCGCGATCGGCTTCGGGCCGCTCCACGTCGAGGGCTCGTTCACGCGCCTCGCGCCCACCGGCGCCGTGCGCGCGCCGTTCGACGTCCTCGAGGTCAACGGGTGCTTCGTCGTGTCGGAGCTCGCGCTGTGCGGCGACGCCCGCTACCTCGTCACGTCGCTCGCGACCGCCGCGGGGCCGCCCGAGGCGCAGACGATCATCTACGCGGGCTTCACCCTCGGTCTCGCCCCCTTCGGCGCCCGGCTCGGCGGGACGTTCTGAGATGCGCGTCGCTGTCGTCGCGAGCTTCTGCGCCGTGCTGCTCGCGGGCCGCGTCGCCCGCGCGCAGGTGCCGTGGAACGTCGGCGCGAAGATCTCGAAGGAGAGCCCGTCGATCCTCGCGCTGCGAGGCGGCTACGAGCACACGACGGCCGACGACGCGATGGGCGTCTCGCTCGCCCTCTGGAGCGCGACCTACGATCGCGACAGCCGCTACGTCGCGCACGCGCGGCTCGGCTACTCCGCGCCCGGCATCGACGGCGCGCTCGCGGGCGACTACGCCTTCGGCGGCCGGCTCGATCCCGGCGGCAACACGAACGGCTTCATCGTCCGCGGCGGCGTGCGAGGCCACTACTTCGGCACGGAGCGCTTCGTCTTCAGCTGGCTCTCGTTTCCTCGCGCGCAGCTCGGCTATCAGATCAAGATCGATGATCGCGATCTGCCGATCTTGTTCGAGATCGCGGGCAGCGCCGGCGTCTCGCTCCTCGGGCGCTTCAACGTCGACGACACCCGTCGCGTGCTTCGCCCGTCGGCCGAAGGCGGCGGGCACGCGGCGCTCGGGATCGGCCCGTTCCGCATCGAAGGATCGTACGCGCTCGTGGCGCCCCACGGCCCGCCGCGCACCCCCATCCACGTGGTCGACGGCGCGACGTGCGTTCACGTCGCGCCCGTCGGCATCTGCGCAGACGTTCGCTCGTTCCGAGGCGAGGCGCTCGACCCTTCGCTCGCGCCGAAGAGCGTCTCCGTCATCCAGGCGGGCCTGCTCTTCGGCTTCTGGCTCAACGATTGACGGCTAGATCTCGCGCAGCGTCCGGATGAACGCGTAGATCAGGATCGCGACGCCGAGGAGGCCTTCGGCGAGCACGAGCGCGCCTTGCGTCGGACCGAGCGCGGAGACGGCGTAGACCGCGCAGGTGCCGGTGACGACCGCCAGCGCGAGGACGAAGACGTGGGTGAGCGAGAGCACCCGGTCGGCGCGGCGCCGCGCGGCGTCGACCGAGCCGAGGAACATGCGCACGAGGAAGAAGTAGACCCCCATCGCGAAGTAGCCGCCGCCGAACTCGTCGTGGGAGAGCAAGAAGTCGTAGGCGCCGTGCATGCCTACGATCATCAGCGCGGTGCGCGAGAAGTCGGCGGCGTACTTCTCGCGATCGCGGAGGAAGTCGTCGAGCGCCGCGGCGAGCGTGCCGGTGAGCGCCATGTGGAAGAAGTTGGCGGTCAAGAAGCGGCCGAGGCCCGCGTGGATGTCGCCGCTCGCGAGGTAGTTGAGGTTCTCCTCGGCGGCGAAGCCGAGGCCGACGAACGCGCCGCACACGAGCACGTCGAGGCGGTCGCCCCACTTGCGCAGGATGGGCACGAGCGGCAGAAACAAGAGGAGCTTCGAGGCCTCCTCGCGGAGCCCGACGCCGAAGACGAAGTAGATGACGTCGCGCGCGGGGTCGCCCGTCGCGACGAGCTTGAGCTGCGCTTCTTCGACGGCGATGAGCAGCACCGTCGGCGCGATGCTGAGCACCCCGAGCGCGAGCGCGAAGAGATAGAGCGGCGCGCGGAGCTTCCAGCGATCGCCGATCTTGCCGAGGCGCGCGCAGAAGAACGCCCACGCGAGCATCGCCACGCCGCTCAGGATGAGGCCCGCCTTCGTCGGTGCCGGGCGATACTCGAGGAAGAGCCACTTGACCGCGGCGCGCCAGTCGCGTTCGTGCACCGCGAAGCGGTACTTGCTCGAAGGTCCGGCGGCCGCCGCGACGCGCGGATCGGCGAGGCGCGCGCGGACGTGGTCCCAGGCGTCGGCCTTCATCCACAACGCGAGCGCGACGTCGACGTCGGACGCGCGCTCGCGGAAGTGGACGCCCTCGCGTTCGAAGCGCTTCGCCGCCTCGTCGTAGTCTTGCGCTTTGAGCGCGCGCCTCGCGAGCGCGTGGTTCGTGAAGGCGAGGGGAGGGTCGCGGTCGGCGGCCTCCGTCACACGATCCGTGAGATCCTCGGGCGGGGCGCCCTTGTTGGCGGCGCGCCAGAAGCGACCGACGAGCGCGACGTCGGGCGGCAGAGCCTCGATCAACCCGTCGAGCGCTTCGTCGCTCATCACGATCTCGTCGGGCGTCAGATCGGTGTCGCCGGCGACGCCGCGGGAGAGCGCGCGCCGGAGTCGCGCCGCGCGCGCGCGTTCGTGGTTGTTCAAGAGCGCGACGACGAGGTCGACGCTCGGGCGCTCGCGCAAGAGGCGCACGTAGATCGCCTCCGCGGTCCCGAACTTGCGCGTATGCGAGAGCGCCGTCGCGCGCTCTTCGTCGGGCAGCGTCTGCTGCACGGCGCGCATGAGGCCCCACCCGATCGCGAACGTCATCACGAGCGCCACGATCGCGGGCAGCACGAAGCGCGGAGCGCCGGCGGGCGTGTACAAGAGCTCGTGGACGCGTCCCTTCGCCATCGTGCGGGGCCATTGTCGCGGAAGGTCGGCTCCCGCACCACGATTGTGACGAGCCCGTGACGGCCCCGGGCCATCGGGGCAAGGCGGGTGCGCACGCCCTTACGCTCGGGCTGGCACGGCCCCATCCATTCGGGCCATGCAAAGGAGGTTCTCGAAGTGGTGGGTGCGAGCGGGGCTGGCGGTTCGCCAGAACCGCGCCGCGCTCCTTTTCATCGCGGCGTGGCTCGTGTCGAACTTCATGGTCCTGGTGCGGATCTTCGGGATGCCGAAGCTGGCCGCGCTGCTCGTCGCCGTCTGCGTGACGAAGGCGAGCGGCGGCTGGCCGAGCCTGTACCAGTCGTTCACCCAGGTCGTCGTCTTCGGGCTCGTCGCGTCGGCGCTCGTCACCAACGTGACGCGCCGGTATCGCCCCGAGGAGACGTGCCGCGCGCTGGCCGCGCGGTCTTCCGACCACGTCGTCGTCATCGGCTGGACGAACCTCGGGCGGCGGATCTTCGATCTCGTCACGGACGCGGGCAAGCCCGTCGTCGTCGTGGAGGAGAAGGCGGAGCTCATCGTGCCCCTCGTGCGCGACGAGCAGCCCGCGGTCATCGGCAGCGCGCAGGAGCGGCAGGTCCTCGTCGACGCCTCGGTCGCGCGCGCCCGCGTCGTCGTGATCGCCACCGACGATCTCGAGACCGCCGCGGTCGCGTCGCGGCTGGTCCGCGAGATGAACGCGAGCTGCGAGCTCGTCGTGCGCTGCCCCGACGACGACGTCGGCGCGCTCCTCGCGAAGACCCATCGCGCACGCGCGGTGTCGACGTCGCGCATGGCGGCCGATGTCATCCAGACGTTCGCCGTCAAGGCGCGCGCGAGGGCGGTCGTCGTCCTCGGCAAGAACAGCGTCGGCGAACGCGCGGCCGAGGCGCTCGCGCACAAGCGCATCCCCTTCGTCCACGTCGAGGTCACCGAAGATCCCGCGGCCCTCGCCGCCGCCGGCGTTGCTCAGGCCGATCTCGTCGTCGTGTGCGACGACGATCTCGGCAAGAACCTGATCCGCGTCGATCGCATCCGCGACGTGAACAAGCGCGCCAAGATCCTCTGTCGCGCCTTCCACGACGAGGCCGCCGAGATCCTCGCCCGGCCGCCGTTCGACTGCACCGTGCTGTCGACCTCGAAGGTCGCGTGCGAGGCGCTCGCGAAGGCGGGCGCCTTGCGCGAGGTGGGGATCGACGATGTCCCGGCCCCGAAGGTGCGGGCGCTGCTGGCGACGGCCTGATCTCCGCGCGATTTGCGCATGCGCACCTTTCGTCCGAACGCGACGAGATCCACACCTGGGACAAGAGACGCGTCCGTGACGGCTGGAATGATCGCGTGAGCCCGTACTTTTTCGGGGCTTCGGCGAATGCGGGGCGCGGCACGCCGAGTGCACTGCATCGAAGGCGAGGGGAACGCGCCACGCGCCGCACGCCGGCGCTCAGGACGGATCTGCTCTCGCTCGGGAGCAGAGGAAAGGTTTGTCATGCGCAAGGTCACGCTCGGCGGTCTCTTCGTGTTCTCGGTCTCGGCGCTCGTCGCTTGCGGAGGTGACGATCTCGGAGGCTTTCGCCGCGGCCCCGCGCCCGCTGCGACCGATCCCGAAGTCGTGACGCCGGAGACGCAAGGCCCGGCCGCCAATCCCTCGGCGCCCGCGTGCTCTGGCGTCGCGGATCCGATCGCGGTCGCCGTCAACGCGGGCGCGACCGACGTCCGCTTCGTGCGCGACGAGGTCTACTTCCGCGACGGCCTCCAGGTCTCTCGCGTGAAGAAGGACGGCACGGGCCGCGCCGACGTCTACGCGTCGAACGATCTCGTGCGGTCGTTCGCCGACGAGGACGTGCTCGTGACGATCGAGAGCCCGAACGCTCCCGACGCGGTGCTCAAGCTGATGCCCGTCACCGGCGCGGGGGCGGGACCGCTCGACCTCAAGCCCATCGCGCAGACCGTGGCGACCAACTGGACCGCCGCGGGCTCGTACGTGTTCGCGTCCGACAAGACGAGCCTCTACGTGATGGCCGACGTCGCGAACCAGGGCGACTCGATCTACCGGGTCGAGAAGCAGAACCTCCAGAACATGACGTTGCTCGCTGCGCTCCAGGCGCCGATCACGGATCCGCAGCTCGCGGGCAGCGACGTGTGGTTCGTTCGCGACCAGAAGCGCGTCTATCGGATCGCGCAGGCGGCCTACGATCCGACCCTCGAAGAGAGGCCCACGCCGCAGCCGGCCACCGAGGTCTTCGGCATCGGCTACGCCGACTGCAAGCTCGCCGTGAGCAGCAAGCACGCGTTCTGCAGCACGGGGAAGGCGCTCGAGCAGCGCGATCTGAGCGGCGGAAATCTCAAGACGGTCCTCGACGGCGCCGCGGTGCTCGGCAGCGCGATCACCGCGAGCGACCAGGTGCTCGTTCGGTCGCTCCCGTCGAGCCCCACGGACGCGCTCAAGCACGGCATTCGGGCGGTGAAGGCCGACGGCACGTCGACGGTCGTCGCGTGCGGCCGCGAGACGATCGAAGCGATCGCCGCCGACGCGAGCTCGGTCGTCTGGGCGGAGAAGGGCAAGGGCGTCTTCGTCGCGCCTCGCTGACTGGAGTATGCTGCCCCGCGATGAACGGGAAGGTATCGCGACGCGTCGTCCTCAAGGTCCTCGGCGCGGGGTCGGTTCTGCCGACGTCGCTCGTCGGCTGCGCCGACGACACGGATCTCAGCGGGAGCCAGTTCTTCAGCCCCGCGGAGCGCCGCGCCCTCGACGCGCTCGCGACGATCGTGATCCCTTCGGAGCCGGGTGCGCCCGGCGCCGCCGAGCTCGGCGCGGCGGCGTTCATCGAGCGCCTGCTCACCGCCTTCGACGTCGATCCGCCGGCGCTCTTCGCCGACGGCCCGTTCTCGGGGCGACAGGCCCTCCCGGACGGAAAGGGCGGCGCGGGCGAGACCCCGCCGAACGACTTCGCGCGCTTCCGGCCGATCGATCGCGTCACCGAGAAGGTCTGGCGTGTTCGCCTCTATGGATCGAAGAAGGTCGAGGGCGGCGCCCTCAACGAGGGCATCGTGCCCGAGGTCGTCGGCCTGCGCGATCTGTTCAGAGACGGGCTCCAGAGAGCGATGGCCGAGGCGAAGAAGCCCATCGAGACGATGTCGCCGGACGAGCTCCGCGACGCGTTCGGCGGCCTCGACGTCGATCTTCGGAACGCGATCGTCGATCTCGTGCCCCAGGCGGCGTTCGGCGCGCCGGAGTACGGAGGCAACCCCGGCGGGGCGGGGTGGAGGCTCGTCGACTTCGCGGGCGACATCCAGCCGCTCGGCTACAGCCTCTTCGACGAGACGACGGGAGCGTTCCGCGAGCGGCTCGACGCGCCGATGTCGACGAAGGATCTTCGGCCCGATCCCGCGCCGATGGATGCAGAGACGCGCGCGCTCCTCACGCAGGTCGTCGCGTTCACGGGCGGCAAGGTCTTCCCGTGAGCGCCAAGGTCCTCGGCAACACGACGCTCACGCAGTTCGACGTCATCGTGATCGGAAGCGGCGCGGGCGGCTGTCCCGTCGCCGACGTTCTCACGCGGTTCGGCAAGAAGGTGCTCGTGATCGAGGCGGGCGCGAACCACTTCGAGGGGCTCGACGATCCGCGCGGGTACGTCACGCGGTTCTCGAACGACGAGGTGAAGCTCTTCTCGCGCGGGCTGATCGCGACCGATCCGTACCTCGAGCCGCGCACGTACCGGCCGACCGAGAGCGCCGGCGATCGCACGTACGTCGGCGACGTGAATCCGCTCGCGAAGACCGTCGGCGGCGCCGCGGTCCACGCCGATCTGAAGATGCCGCGCTTCGCGCCGGTCGACTTCCGCCTCGGTACGCTGCTCGGCGCGGTGCCCGGCGCGGCGTTCGCCGATTGGCCGGTGGACTACGACATGCTCGAGCCGTTCTACGCGTACGTGGAGCGCACGCTCGGCATCCAAGGCCAGCGCGGATCGGATCCGTTCGCCGGACCGATGAAGGACGAGTACCCGATGCCGCCCGGGCCCAAGATGTACTGCACCGTCCCGATCGAGGCCGGCGCGCAGAAGCTCGGGCTCACCGTCTTTCCGTATCCGACCGCGGTGAACTCGCGCCCGTACGGCGGGCGGCCGCCGTGCGTCGATTGCGGCTTCTGCGCCGGCTACGGCTGCCCGTCGAACGCGAAGGGCTCGCCCGCGGTGAGCATGCTCCGGCGGGCGCTGCTCTCGCAGCTCTGTCAGCTCGTCACCGAGACGCGCGCGGTGCGCCTCTTGACCAACGGCGCGATGAACCGCGTCGAGGGCGTCGAGTGCATCGGGCCGGACGGCGCGCGCGTGACCTACCGCGCCGACGCCTACGTCCTCGCCGCGAGCCCCATCGAAGATGCGCGTCTGCTCCTCGCGTCGGGCGGGATCGGCAACGCGAGCGACATGGTCGGCCGATGCCTCACGTTTCACTTCCAGACCGTCGCGATCGGCGTCTTCGACGAGCGCCTCCATAGCCACCGCGGCCGGACGGTGTCGCACGGGTTCTCGGACTTCCGCGGCGTTCCCAACGATCCGACCAAGCCGCTCGGGGGCATCGTCGAGATCAGCGGAAGCGCGGGCGCGGTCGAGGAGTCGACGTTCTACACCCGCATCCTGCGGACGCTGAGCCTTCAGTTCGACGGCCTGCGCTTCAAGCGGCTCATGCAACAGAGCCCCGCGCGCGAGCGGCTCGTCGCGCTCGTCATGCAGGCGGAAGACGCGCCGCAGACGAAGAACCGCGTCGACCTCGATCCCGCGGTGAAGGATCTCGACGGGCTCCCGGTCGCGCGCGTCACCTACGAGAACCACGCCTTCGAGCTGGGCGCGCGCGACTTCTACTCGCCCAAGCTCATGGATCTGCTCGCGGCGAGCGGCGCGCGCTACGGGTTCATCGCGCCGATGGACGAGATCTCGACGTCGGCCCACGTGATGGGGACGCTCCGCTTCGGCCGCGACCCGCGCACGAGCGTGTGCGACGCGGCGGGTCGCTTTCACGGCGTCGACAACCTCTACGCGTCCGACGGCGCGCTCTTCCCGACCTCGTCGGGCTACAACCCCACGCACACCATCGTCGCGCTCGCGACCCGCATCGCCGGGGAGATGGTCTTCCCCGGCTCGCCCGAGCGCGTGCTCGCGTGATCGTTTCCATCACGAGCGTCGAGGCTCCGGAGATGGCTCCGTATGCGAGGATGCGCGATCGCGATCTCGCGCGCGAAGACGGCCTCTTCGTCGCTGAAGGCGAGGTCGTCGTGCGCGTCCTCGCGCGCGGGCGCTTTCGCGTGCGCTCGCTCCTCGTCGAGGAGAGGCGCGCCGCGGCGATGCGCGACGTGATCGACGCGCTCGACGCCGACGTCTCGGTCTACGTCGCGACGCAGGCGGTGATGGACGCCGTCGTCGGCTTCTCCATCCATCGAGGCGTCCTCGCGCTCGGCGAGCGCGGCGCCCCGCTCGATCCCGCCAAGCTCCTCGCCGAGAGCGAGAGCAAGACCGCGCTCGGCCTCGTCGGCCTCACGAACCACGACAACGTCGGCGGGATCTTCCGCAACGCCGCGGCCTTCGGCGCGCGCCCCGTCTTGCTCGACGCGGCGACGTGCGATCCGCTCTATCGCAAGGCGATCCGGGTGTCGGTCGGCGGCGCGCTCCTCGTGCCGTTCGCGCGCGCGCCGTCAGGCGACGCGCTGCTCGACGTGATCGAGGCCGCGGGCTGGGAGGCGCTGGCGCTCAGCGCGCGCGGCGAACGCACGCTCGGCGACGCGATGCGCGCCGAGCCGAGCAAGCGGCGCGTGCTCTTGCTCGGCACCGAAGGCGAGGGCCTGCCGGCTTCGGTGATGCGGCGCGCGCGCGGCGTGCGCATCGACATGGCGCCGGGGCTCGACTCGCTCAACGTCGCGGTCGCGAGCGGCATCGCGCTCTACGAAGCGTCGCGATCATGACATCGATCGACGGCGCGCGATGAGGATCTGCTTGTTGCGCGCGCCGCGCTTCTCGAGCACTGGGCGAATGCGCTTCGCGAAGTCGGGCATCAGGTAGGCCATCGTCGCGAGGCGGCCGGATCGCCGCGGCAGCGCGATCTCGTCGATGCGCTCGTCGATGCAGCGGAGGACCGCCTCGGCGACCTCCTCCGCGGTGACGATCGGCTGCGAGAGGACGACGTCGGGTACATCTTCGATATCGCCGAGGAATCCGGTGTCGACCGGGCCGGGGCACACGCACCCGACGTGGATGCGTCGCGCCTCGAGATCGTACTGGACCGCGCGCGAGAACGCGCGAAGGCCCGCCTTCGACGCGCTGTAGGTCGCTTCGCCGGGGACGGGCACCATGCCGGCGATGCTCGCGACCTGTACGACGGCGCCTCCGTCTGCGAGGTGAGGGAGCGCGGCGCGCGTGAGGACGATCGGCGCCGTCAGGTTGGTGGTGATGATCGCGGCGAGCGCGCGCGGCTCGAGCTTGTCGATCTCACCGCGGCGGTTCATCCCCGCGTTGTTGACGATCACGTCGAGCGTGCCGAAGCTCTCGGCGACGCGGGCGGGGAGCGCCTCGAGCGCGTCGAGATCCTGCACGTCGAGCGGGAACGCGCGCGCGGCCGGCCCGAGCTCGCGCGCGGCTTCGTCGAGCGTCGACGCGGTTCGGGCGACGAGCGCGACGCGCCCGCCGCGCCCGACCCAGAGCCGGGCGAACGCGAGCCCGATGCCGCTCGAAGCCCCCGTGACGAGCGCTACTTTCCCTCGCATGACAGCGGCACCTTAACCCCAAAGCGCGTCGTCGCCTACCGCGCGAGGACACGAAAGGCCGCCCAGTCGCCCGCGGCGTCGCTCGCGCGGAGTCGGCGCAGCGCCTCGCGCGCCGCCCGCGCGAGCGCGCCTGCGTCTCCGAGGTCGATCGCCGCATCGCCCGCGGCGCCGGCGTAGAGCGCTTCGGCGAGCTTGCCCGCGATCGCGTCCGAGACGGGCCTGATCGGGGCCAGCACTTCGTCGGCGCCTGCGGCGACGAGCGCCTGCGCGAGGCCGAGGCCCTCGGCTTCGCCGTCGCTGCGCGCCGCCTCGCAGCCGGAGAGGACGACCCTCCGCGGGGCGGGCGTGAGCGCGAGCAGATCGCCGATCGCGAGGCGGCCGCCTTCGGCGAGGGGCAAGGCGCTCTCCCAGCCTTCGAGACCGGCGTACACGCCGTGCCCCGCGTAGTGCAGCATGGCGGCGCGCGCGATCTGCTCGGTCACCGCGCGGCTCGTCGCGTCGCCGCCGACGAGGAGCTTGGCCGGCATGCGCCCCTCGAGCGCGCGAGCGACGCTCACGGCCTCGCCGCGCGCGCGCGGGAGATCCCCGGTCGGATCGCCGATGACGACGGCGCGCCGCTCGCGCTCGATCGTGGAGGGTCGCGTCGCGAGGCCGAGCGGGTAGTCGACGGCGACGTGGTCGACGAGCGCCGAGCCGCCCCACGGCAGCGCGTGCACGTCCACGTTGCGCCACGCGCCGTACGCGCGGACGCGCACGCGCCGCGAAGCGCTCAGGCGCGCCGCGACCGGATCGAGCAGCGCCGCCGCGAGCTCCGCGGCGCTCGCGCCGGGCGCCGGAACGCGGTGGGCGGTGACGCGATCCTCCGAAGCCGCGAGGGCGACCCAGCCCTTTCGCGTCGGATGGATGGAGAGATCGAGATCGCCGTTCGCGACGCGCGCCTCCGGCTCGACGTCGGGCGCGCCGCTCGAGAGCACCGCCATCGCCTGCTCGAGCGCGGCGCGGATCGCGCGCTCGCGCTCTCTTCGCGCTTCGCCCTTCTTCGCGAGCGCGTCGGCCGCGAGCTTCCAGTCGCCGGCGGCGTCGGCGTCGAGCGCCTCGCGCTCGGCGCGATAGCTCCGCACCGCCGCCTCCCAGCGCGCGCGCGCCTCGGCCCCGAGGCGCTCGATCCGGAGCGAGCGTTCGACGCTCGCGAGCACGCGCGCGCGCGATCGGCGCGCCACCATCGCGGCCTCGCCCGCGCGCCCGAGCTCCACGAGCAGATCGATCGCGGCGCGCGCGCTCCGCGATCGGTCGGCGACGAACGCGCCGCGTCCTTCTCCCAAAGGTACGACGAGCATCGCGCGATCGACGAGCGCCTCGGCCGCGAGGAGCGTCGACGCGGCTTCGGGCTTGCGCCCGAGGGCCTCGAACGCCTCTGCGCGCCCGACGAGCGCGCTCCACTCCGGCTCGAGGAGCACCGCCGCGCGCGCGAGCGCGAGCTCCTCGTCGAACCGCGCGAGTGCGGCGGCCGGCTTCTTCTCGTGCAAGAGCAGGTGCGCCTCGAGATCGAGCCACGCGAGGCGCTCGGTGCCGCGAGGCTCCGTGACCGCGGCGCGCGCGCTCGCCAGACTTCGTCGCGCCCGCTCGTGATCGCCCTCGGTCAGCGCGAGCCGCGCGAGGTTCGCGAGGGCGAAGCTCTTGAGGTAGGCGTCCGCGCAGGCGTCGACCGAGGCGGCGCGCTCGAGAGGCGAGCGCGCGTCGTACGCGCGCTCGCCCGCAGCTTCGTTCGCGAGGAGCGCCGCCCAGCCGAGATCGTTCGACACCTCGACGCGCTCGCAGCCCTTCACCTCCGGATCGCGCTCGAGCGCGCGCAGCACGTCGATCGACGCGCGCGCCCTGCCGAGCACCTGCATCTCGAGCGCGAGCGCGGCGCGCGCGTTGCGTTCGAGGCGGCCCATGCCGAGCGCTCGAGCGCGTGCCTCCGCCTCGCGGAGCAGCGTGAGCGCGGCGCGGCGGTCGCCCGTCTCCGACGCGAGGATGCCGCGGTAGTAGGGCTCTCGCGCGCGCCCCTCCGGATAGCGGGGCAAGAGCGGCGTGACGTCGTCGAGCGCCGCGCGCGCCTCGCCGTAGCGATGGCTTCGCTGGTGGAGCGCGAAGGCGAGCGCGAACGAGTCGTCGATCGCGTCGGAGATCCGTCCGGCGCCGCGGTGCGCGGCGATCGCCGCGCGGAAGAGGGGAAACGCGTCGTCGGCGCGCCCTTCGGCGAGCGCGATGCGCGCGAGCAGGCCTCGCGCGGCGGCGCGCTCCTCGGCGGGCCCGGCGTCGGCGCGAGGCGAGGCGAGCTCACGCGCGCGCGGGAGGTCGCCCTTCGCGCGCGCGGCCTTCGCGTCTTCCAGCCAGGCGAGCCTCCGCGCCGGCGCGATCGCGAGCGTGAAGCGCGCGGGCTTCCCCGCCGCGCGCGCGCGGACGACGATCGCGGTCGCGTCCCTCGGAACGTCGACGACGTGCGCGCCTTCGTGCATCTTCGCGGGGAGCGCGCGGCCGTCGCTCTCGATCGCGACGTCGACCGCGCCTGCCTGCACGACGAGGCGAAGCGCGCGCGCGTCACCGAGCTCGCACGCGGCGGCCACCGCGGCGCAGCCGGCGAAGGCAACGTCGAGAGATCCCACGGCTTCCGCAGGTGGCGCGGGCCTCGCGCAGCCGGCGAGCACGCCGCAGAGAAAAATCGACGGAGCCGATGTCAGACGCACGACCCCTCCGGCGTAGTCCACGGTGCTTCCGACGACCACCCCTTCCTGACGCCACGCCGGAGACGGCTGGCGCCATCCGCCCAATCCTGGAGCTAGCCATGAGCCGTTCGACCCTTCTCACCTCGCTTCTCGCCCTCTTCGTCGCCGCGCCGTTCGCCGCCGGCTGCGCCGCCGACACCGACGCGGAGGACGCCTCCGAGGAGCAGGTCGCCGAGACGCAAGACGAGCTCACGGCCGCCGCCGCGCAGCTCGTCGGCTCCTACTGGACGCACGCGCCTGCGTTCGGCGGCTTCGGGCGCCTCGCCCTGAAGGCCAACGGCAGGTACACCGCGCAGGTCGATCCCGCGGGGACCGCGTTCTGCATCACGTCGCCGTGCCTCTTGCCCGAGAGCGGCACGTGGAACGCGACGAGGAAGGCCGGCGGCGGCTATCGCGTCCGCATCCGCGCGAACGGCGCGCCGTCGCGCTGGTACGACGCGGTGAAGTCGGGCGGCTTCCTCGAGCTGACGCGCGCGGGCAAGACCGAGACGCTCAACGTGCTCGGCGCCGGCGCGTGCCTCGACGACGCTGACTGCAAGGCGAACGAGGCGTGCGGACCGAAGGTCTGCCTCATGTGGTGCGCCGTCGGCGATCCGTTCTGCTGCGGCCCCTCGACGTGTCAGCCCAAGGCGCCTCCTCCTCCTCCTCCGGCCTGCTGGGGCGCGTGGCTGGATCAGTTCGGCAACTGCCGGACGCCCGCCGACGGCGTGTATCCCGACTCGTGCTGCGCGGGGCAGACGACGCCGTGCGGTGACGCCGCGTGCGGCGTCGGGACGACGTGCTGCAACCCGCTCGCCGGCATCTGCACCAAGCCCGGTGACTTCTGCGCGATGTGATGGTGGAGCTTGTCGAGCAAGATCAGTGATCTCCATGGGTTACTGATCTTGCCCGTCCTACCTTTCATGCTAGAGACACACACGTCCTCGGAGACCGCATGAAACGTCTTCCGCTCGTCCTCGTCGCGTCGCTGTGCACCGTCGCCGCCGCCTGTTCGTCGGCCGATCTCCCCGAGGAGCGCCCCGAAGAGCTCGCCTCGAGCGAGGACGAGATCCGTGCATCATGCAGTAATCCGCGGATGTACTTCGCGACGCTGCGCGAGGGCACTTGTACGCCCATCGAGGGACGCCGCGGCCGCTGGATGCCCGAGGCGCTCTTCGACGACGCGCCCGAAGAAGTGACGGCCTCGACCTGCGCGTACCGCTGGGTCGGTGAGAAGTACTCGCGCGCCGATCGCGACGCGATCGTCGCGCGCGTCGGCCTTCACGACGGGCTCGCACCCGCGTGCGGCGCGGCGTCGAAGCCCGCCGTCGGCGATCTGACGCGCATCGCCTCGCTCGACATCTGGGGCCACGCGGGCTCCGTCGGCTGCGACGTGTGCGGGATCGTCAAGCGCGGCAAGATCTGGGTCGTGCTCCCGCCCGAGCGGCTCGGCAACAAGCAGTTCCAGGTGAACCTGACGAACGGCGAAGCTCGCTTCTTCCAGATCAACGCGACGGAAGCGCGCGCTCTCTCGATCGAGCTGCCGCCGCCGCCCGCGGGCACCCAATACGAGGCAGGCCGCGTCGGCATTTACTAGTTGCGCGCGCCGGGGCAGGCCTGTCTAGTCCGACGGGCAGTGGACGAGCGCGCGCTCCTCGATCGGGCCTTGGCAGGCGACGTCGCGTCGACGCGCGCGCTCGTGCAGACGCTCTTGCCCGTCGTGCGGGCGCGCGTCGCCCGAACGCTGGTGCGCCGCCGAGGCGGCAGCGGGCGTGACGTCCGTCAAGAGGTCGACGATCTCGCGCAAGAGGTGTTCGCCGCGCTCTTCGCCGATGGCGGTCGCGTGCTTCGGGCGTGGGATCCCGCGCGCGGCCTCTCGCTCGCGAGCTTCTGCGGGCTCGTCGCCGAGCGCGAGGCCGCTTCGATCTTGCGGAGCGGCCGCCGGAGCCCGTGGACCGAAGCGGCGACCGAGCTCGACGATCTCGAGAAGGATCTGGGAGAGATGCCTGCCGCCGACGTCCACGTCTCGTCGCGCGAGCAGCTCGCTCGTCTCGTCGATCGGCTGCGCGAGCAGCTCTCGCCGCGCGGGCTCGAGCTGTTTCATCGCCTCGTGATCGAGGAGGAAGCGGTCGAATCGGTCTGTGCGTCGACGGGCATGAGCGCCGACGCCGTGTACGCGTGGAAGAGCCGCATCGGCAAGGCGATCCGGCGTATCGCGGCCGAGCTCGCGCAGAGCGAGCCGCGTGTGTCAGAAACAGCAGCCTCGACGCGTACACCCCCAGAGAGTGGAGAGTGAGGAGAGGTCATGAACGAAGACGAGCTTCTCCAGCGCATCCGTGAGCACGTCCGCGACGATCGCGCCGACGACGCGGCGCTCGAAGCGGTCGCGCGCGGCGACGACGCCGATCCGGCCGCGGCCGCGCTCTCGAGACGCGCGAAGGACGATGCCGAGATCGCGGCGCTGATCGACGCGAGCCGGCCGTCGGCCGGCCTCGAGGACGCGATCGTGGCTCGCGTCGGCGGAGCGAAGAGCGCGAAGAACGAGGAGAAGGGCGAGAAGAAGGCCGGCCGCGTCGTGGCCTTTCGGCGGCGCGCTGCGCTCCTCGCCGGACCGCTCGCGCTCGCCGCCGCGCTCGTGCTCTACGTGACCGTGGGCTCGGGCCCATCGGGACCGGAGCTTCCGGCGTACGCCGTCTCCGCTGCCGGCCAGGCCGCGATGCGCGGTCCCGGCGACGCGAGCGAGCGCCTGAAGCTCACCTCGAACGAAGGCCGCTTCGAGATCGTCGCCCGCCCCGCGACGGCCGCCGGGGTGAAGGTGGTCGCCTGGGTCTTCGCGATCGGCGAGACGCCCACGCCGGACGCGGTCGACGCCAAGGTCGAGACCGCCGCCGAAGGATCGGTGCGCATCACCGGCAGCGCGCGCGCGCTTCGAGGCGCGCGCGAGCTCCGCATCGTGATCGCGGAGGCAGGCGTGCTCGCGAAGTTCGACGAAGCGTTGGCGCGCGCGACGGAGAACAGGAGCGACGCGCGCGTGCGCGTCCTCAGCGTTCCGATCGATCGCTAAGCGCTCGTCGGCGAGCGCGTTCCAGAAGCGACTTGGCTACTTGCCCTTCGCGGTGCAGCGCAGGATGCAGGAGAAGTCGCCCTTGCAGCCGCACTTGTCTTGGGCCTTCGGCGCAGGCTTCGAGACGAACGCGGTCTCGGTCTTCGCCTTGCCCTTGCCGGCCGCAGCGAAGCCCTTGCCCTTCTTGCCCTTCTTGCCCTTGGCGGGCGTCGCCGGCTCGTCGTCCGACGACGAGGCGCTCGCGCTCGCGACGGGCGCGGGCGCAGGCTCCGGCGGCGCGGGCGCCGCGGTGACGGGCGCCGGAGGCGGCGCCGCGAGCGACGCGGTGACGGCGGGGATCGTGGGCTCTTCGCCCTTGAACGCGGCGGCGAGGCCGACGATCACGAGCACGACCGCGACGGCCGCGGCGGCGATGCCGGCGATCATGCGCTTGCCGAGCGTGAAGCCTTGCGCGGACGCGATCTCCTGCGAGCCCGTCGCGTCGACGGCGAACGCCGCAGGAGGCGGCTCGCTGAAGAGCGGCGCGACGTGCCGGGCGCCCGCCTTCGGGGGAACCGACGCGAGCGCGTTGAGATCGATGATGCCCTCGTCGTCGTCGACGCGCTGGTATGCGCTCGAGAGCGGCGCGGGCTCGGGCTCGGGCGTCTTCATGCGGGCGGCGCCCTTGAGCGAGTCGACGGTGAAGAGCACCGACGTCTCGTTCCGCGCCGCGACGCCTTCGGGCGGCGGCGGGTGGAGCGTCTGCTTGACGGATCCGAAGTCGAGCGGACGGCTCGCGAACAGATCACGGTGCTCGCGATCGGCACCCCGCTTCACGACGGCTGCGCGCTTGCTGTCTGGCATGGCTTCCGCTCCCGGTCCGGAGACCAACCACACGGTGTCGCACGCCTTGCAGCGCATACGTGCCGTCTTGCCGCGAAGCTTCTCTTCGTCGGCCTTGTACCGGGCAGCGCAGGCGGGGCAGGTGACGTCCATGAGAGGGTCCCGACGTGGCTCCTGCAAGAACCATGACCTACCCGATCGTCCCTGGGCCTCCCCGAAACCTTCGAGAAAAATGCAGGTGTGAGGGAATCCCACGTCGTCCGGTGGGACAGCGGTCATCCATTCACCTGATGCTCGCAGCCCTCGGGTCCGACGTACGGCGGGCGGGTCGCGTCAGCTTCGCTTGAGCACGCTGTCGGCGCGCGCGGGCAGGGGACCGCCGTTGCTCGCGCCGTCGGTCGACGGGACGATCATCGCCGCGTCGATCGCGCGGAGCTCGCCCCCGTCGAAGCCGCGGAAGGTGACGGTGCGGTGCGGCCTGACGAGCGACAGATCGTAGAGCTCGTTGTACGCCTCGTAGACGTCGGGCTTCGTCTTCAGCTCGGCGAGCGCGCGCCCGATCGCCGCCGGGTACTGTCCCTTCGCCTCGGCGACGAGATCGGCGACGCGACGCGCGGTGTCGGCTTCGAGCTGCGCGACCTGGAGCCGCCCGATCTCCTCGACGTGCGCCTTCGCGCGCTCGAGGCGCGCGGCGATCGCTTCGAACATCTGCCGCGAGACCTCGGGGAGCACGCTCACGTTGCGGATGAAGACGAGCTCGATCTCGAGGCCCCAGCGCTTCGTCTCGTTCTGGATGTCGTGCTGAAGGAGCGTCCCGAGCTCGGTGCGGTCGTTCAGGATCTGACGGAAGTCGCGGCTGCCGAGGATCGACGTCGCGGCGTGCGCGACGAGGTTCGTGAGCGATCGATTCCAGTCGGCGACCGAGAAGATCGCGCGCGCGGGATCGGCCACGCGGAACTCGACCCAGAGATCGACGATGACCGTCGTGCCCTTCTCGTCGTTGACGTGGACGTTCTTGAAGTGACGGAAGTCGCGCCGGAGCGAGACGCGCGTGTGTTTCGTCCACGGCAGGGCCTTCGGCGCGTAGACGTGGAGGCCGGGCTCGGTGAACGTCTTCACCAGCTTGCCGAAGCTCGTGACGAGCACGGCCTCTTCGTCTTCGACCTCCATCGTGAGGCCGCGCATCGCGAGCGCGCCGAGGGGCACGAGGGCGAGGCCGATGACCACGCCGAGGACGAGCTGCATGGCGTCGCCGGAGCTCATCACGGGGTCTCCTTGAGGAAGAGCGCGCGCGACTCGCTCGTGACCTCGCTCCGGCGTCGCTCGACGTACGCCTTCAGCACGCCGCGCGCTTGGAGCTCGTCGAGGAACGACGAGATCTTGGTGATCTCGATCTCGACGGCGTTCGCGCGCGCCTTGGCGATGTCGACGCCGCGCTCCGACGCGAGGATGCGTTGCTGGCACTCGCCTTCGGCGCGGAAGACGCGGGCCTCGGCCTCGCTCTGCGCCTGCATCACCGCGTTGAGGGCGTCGGCGAGCTCGTCGGGCGGCAGGATGTCGGCGAGGTCGACGGCGTTGAAGCGCACGCCGTAGCGGTTGTCGATCTTCTCCTGGCAGAAGGCCTGGATGCGTTCGTTCAAGAGCTTGCGCTCGCGGCGGATGAGCGCGTACGAGCCGGCCTGGCGGGAGAAGTCGAAGCGCGTCGACAGCGAGTCTTCGCCGACGTCGTTGCCGCGGAAGTTGGCGATCTCGTTGCGGAGGAGGCACGTGAAGAGCCCGGTGATGTGATCGAGCGGATGCTCGATGCCGAACATGTGCTCGTAGAGCACCTCCTTGACGGGCACGTAGCGCACGAACGAGTCGAGGCGGAGGATGGTGCCGTCGTCGGCCATCGCGGTGCCGCCGCCTTCTTCGGCGTTCAGATCGAGGTTCTGCTCCTTCATCGAGACGGTGCGGACCTTCTGCCACGGCTTCTTCACGTGGAGGCCGGGGCCGTGGGTCACGAGATCGTGCTTGCCGGCCTTCGTCTCCGCGCGGCCGAAGGTGGTGAGCACCGCGAGGTGCCCTTCTTCGACGCGGAACGAGCAGCGGAGCGCGATGACGAGCGCGTAGACCAAGAGGCCAAGGGCGATACCGGTCTCGAGCATCAGAACCTCTCCTTCGGAAGCGACTTGGCCCAGCGCATGTCCCACGCGGGGATCTCGCGCGCGTCTTCGTCGACGAAGCGCCTGGCCTCGGCGGCGGCGTTCTCGCGATCGCGCGCGTGATAGGCGACCGCGAGGCCGCGGTTGACCTCGACGACGTCTTCGTTGAACTCCTTCTGCATCTCGCTCACGAGAGGAAGGCCGTCGACGGCGTCGGCGGAGTCGACGATGCGCCCGTGGGGCACGAAGCGCCCGTCGGGCACCTCGACGCCGACGACGACCGCGCCGATGCCGACGAAGCAGTGCGCGCCGACGACGGAGTCGTGCACCACGGCCTTGAAGCCCACGAACGTCTCGTCGCCGATGTAGCAGGGGCCGTGGACCAGCGCGTCGTGCGCGATCGAAACGTTCTTGCCGACGTAGATCGCCCAGCCCTCGTTGCCGACCATCACGCGCTTGTCTTTGAGGGCGTGGAGGACGACGCCGTCTTGGATGTTCGTGTTCGGCCCGATGTAGAACGGCGCGCCCTCGTCGGCGCGCACCGAAGTGTCGGCGGCGATGTGGACGTGCTCGCCGAGCACGACGCGGCCGATGACGGTCGCCGCGGGATGCACGTACGCGCTCGCTGCCTTGAGCGGCGTCTCGCGGATCTGGCCGAGCCACTTGCGGTACTCGTGCGGCAGGTGCTCGAGGTGGCTCGGCCTGCGCGCCTTGGCCTTGTCGCGCGCGAGCACGGCGCGGATGCCCTGCTTCTTGTGCTCCGCCGCCTTGCTGACCGACGCGCGGTCGTGGCGGTGGAGCCAGCGGTTCACGAAGTGGATCGCGAGCCCGCCGACGAGGCCGGTCATCAGGTGCCCGGAGACGGTGCCGGCGCAGGTGACGGCGAACGCGGCGCCTTCGAGCTTGTGCTCCTTGTAGAGGTGCACCAGCGTCTTCAGCTCGATCAGGCGGAAGCCGATGACACAGAGGAGGCCGGCGAGCGCCGCTTGCGGCACCTGCCCGATGTACTGGCTGAGGAAGAGGACGGCGCACGCGAGGAAGATCGCGTGGAAGATGGACGCCAGGCGCGTCTTCGCGCCGCTCTGGACGTTGACGCCGCTTCGCGCGATGACGCCGGTGACGGGCATGCCCGACATGAAGCCCGACGCGAGGTTCGCGAGGCCCTGACCGACGAGCTCGACGTTGGTGTCGTGCGGCTTCTTCGCGTTCGCCATGCGGTCGACGGCGGTCGCGGAGAGGGCCGACTCGGCGGCGGCGAGCAGGGCGAGCGGCGTGGCCTTCGCGAGCAGATCGATCCAGCGCTCGTCGGCGACGAGCGGGATGGCGGGCGGAGGGAAGCTCGAGGGAACGACGCCGACGGTGGCGACGCGCTCCACGTCCCAACCCAGGTAGACGGAGACGAACGTGATGAGCGCGATGCTCACGATCGCCGCGGGGAAGCGGCGGAACGAGCGCATCGACGTGACGACGAACGCGACGAAGACGCCGCATATCGCCGCGTGCCACGAGACGTCGTGCAGCCACTTCGGGCGGTGCATCATCGTGACGAGATCGATCGTGCTCGGCGTGGCCTTCGACGCCCAGTCGACGACCTCGGGGAAGCCGAGCAGCTCGGGGAGCTGCTGATCGAGGAGCTTGAGGCCGACGCCGGTGGTGAAGCCGGCGAGCACAGACTCGGGGACGTGCTTGATGAGGCGGCCCGCGAGAGCGAGCGCGCAGACGAGCTCGACGACGCCGACGAAGACGGTCGCCGCGGCGACGCCGGTGGTGCCGAACTCCTTCGCGAGCGCGAGGACCATCACGCTGAGCGCCGCGGCGGGACCGGACACCTGATACTGCGAGCTGCCGAAGAACGCGGCGACGAGGCCGCCGATCGCGCCGGCGACGAGGCCGGCCGACGGCGGCATGCCGCTCGCGATGGCGAGTCCGACGTTGAGCGGCAGGGCGACGGCCGCGACCGTGAGCCCGGCCAGGAGATCGCCCATGAGTGAGCGCTCCTTCGGGACCTGCGTCCACCCCGAAGCGAACGATGCGGCGAGACTTCGCAGCTCGCGACCGTATCCCCCCGTCGTGGCCGCCGACGTTGACGCGACGACTTCCGGCATCGACGGCCGGGATATAGCCCAAACGGGCAAACAAGGGCGCAACGATAGTTGTTGCGAATCGCAACACCCGGGGGTGCTGAGACCCGTTTCCTCCATACGTCGTCCCGCTGACTTGGCTATCGTGCGAGCACATGAGCAGGGTGGTGCGGGGAGGGACGGAGGCCAATCCCGTCATGTCGACGGGAACGAGCGCGGTCCCGCGCCTGGTCGCCGTCAGCGGCCCTTCGGCCGGGCGCGCGTTCGCCGTCACGCGCGCGACGAGCACCGTCGGCCGTCATCCGACCAACGACTTCGTCGTCGACGATCCGCGCGTGAGCGGCACGCACCTCGAGCTCGCGCGCGTCGGCGATCGGATCCGCGTGATCGACATCGGGAGCACCAACGGCACCTGGCTCGGATCGCATCGCGTCGTCGACGCCGAGCTCGCGCCCGGGGCCGAGCTCACGATCGGCGACAGCCTGCTCCGCGTGGACATCGACGCGAACGCAGGCACGCCGCCCCCCGCCGAGCGCGAGTCGTTCGGCGATCTCGTAGGGCGCTCCGCGGCCATGCGCGAGCTCTTCGCCACGCTCGAGCGCATCTCGCCGAAGGAGCTCGGTGTCCTGATCCAAGGCGAGCGCGGCACGGGCAAGCAGGAGGTCGCGCGCGCGATCCACGGCGCCTCGCCGCGCGCGAGCGGGCCGTTCGTCGTGATCGACGCGACCTCGCTGCCCGAGGCGCTCGCCGAGGCGATGCTCTTCGGTCGCGAAGCCGCCGCCGCGAAGAGCGACGACGAGCCGCGCGTCGGCGCGTTCGAGGCCGCGCGCGGCGGCACCGTCTTCATCGACGAGGTCGGGGAGCTGCCGCAGGCCCTCCAGGGCGCCGTGCTGCGCGTGCTCGAGCGGCGCGAGATCGTCCGCGTCGGGGCGAGCGCGCCGGTGACCGTCGACGTGCGCGTCGTGGCGTCGACGCACCGCGATCTGCGCAACGCGATCGACAAGGGCCGCTTCCGCGAAGATCTCTACTTCCGCCTCGCGCAGGTGAGAGCGTTCGTGCCCCCGCTTCGCCAGCGCGCCGAAGACATTCCTCTCATTTGCGCGCGCCTGCTCGCGCGCGCGGGGTCCGACGCGATGATCGACGTCGAGGCGCTCGATCACCTGACCGCGATGTCGTGGCCGGGGAACGTGCGCGAGCTCAACAACGTGCTCCTGCGCGCGGGCGCGCTCGCGCAGGGCGGCGTCATCCGCCGTCAAGACGTAGCGGGCGAGGGCGAAGGCTTCCGCGGGACCCAAGGCGAGCGCAGCGCGCTCGACCTGTCGGGCAAGTTCGGCGACGCGAAGGACCGCGCGATCGAGCGGTTCGAGCGCGCCTACCTCGCGCTCTTGATGAAGCGCTGCCAGGGCAACCTCTCCGCCGCCGCCCGCCAGGCCGACGTCGCGCGCCATCACCTGCGCGACCTCCTCAAGAAGCGCGGGCTCTACGGGGTGTCGCTCGATGAAGAGTAGCGCGCGGCGCGCGCTCGCCGTCGCCTTCGTCGCGTGCGCGGTCTTCGCCGCGGCTCCCGCGCGCGCCCAGTCCGAGGTCGAGCTGAAGGCCGCGCGCGAGCTCTTTCAAGAAGCGTACAAAGACGAGCAAGACAGGCGCTTCGCCGAAGCGCTCGAGAAGTTCCAACGCGTCGCGCGCGTGAAGGAGAGCGCCTCCGTCCGCTATCGCATCGCGGCGGTGCTCGACGCGCTCGGCCGGCTGCGCGAGGCGCGCGACGCGTTCCGCGCGCTCGCCGCGTCGAGGCCGCAGCTTCCCGCGAGCGAGCAGGAGATCGCCGACAGCGCCGCCGAGCGCGCGCACGCGCTCGACAAGCGGATCCCACGCCTCGTGCTCAGCCTCCAAGACGGCTGGCCCGAAGGAACGCGCGTGATGGTCGACGGCGGCGCGGTGGCGATCGGCGCGACGCCGCGAACCGTCGAGGTCGATCCCGGCGATCACGTCGTGCAGGCGTCGGCGCCGCAAGTCCCGACGTCGGAGAGCAAGGTGAGCATCGCCGAGGGGAGCGAGGCTTCGCTCGCGATCGCGCCGACCGCTCTGCGGGCGGTCGTCGGCCCGACGCCTCCGCCCGCGGAGCCTTCGTCGGGCGAGCGTCCGCACAAGACGCTCGCGTGGGTCGCGATCGGCGCCGGCGGAGCGCTCGTCGTCTCCTCGGTCGCGCTGCTCGCGGCGCGCGAGAGCAACATCGGCTCGCTCGAGCGACGGTGTCCTGGCGGCGCGTGCCCCGCCGCCGATCGCGCGCGCATCGAGAGCATCCGCGACGACGCGAAGCTCTTCGGACCGCTCGGCGTGGGGCTGGGCATCGTCGGCCTCGCGGCCGTGGGCGCCGGAGCGTACCTCTTGCTGCGCCCCGCGACCGACGCGTCCCGCGCGGCGACCTCCCGCAGCGTCCGCGTGGAGCCTCGGATGCTGGGCAGCCGCGGCGCTTTCCTCGGCGTTTCAGGGGCTTTTTGACGCGCGAGTCCGCTCGCGAGCCAGCCATCACCTGCGCTACGATCGAGGGGGATGGGCGTGCCGTCTACGATCCCGCCGGACAAGCTCCTCGGGGGCAAGTTCCGGCTCCTCCGGCGCATCGGTCGCGGCGGCATGGGCGACGTGTGGATCGCACGCAACGAGGCGACGGAGGCGGAGGTCGCGGTCAAGACGCTCGTGAAGAGCGAGCGCACCGACGTACACGACGCGCGCTTCCGTCGCGAGGCGCGCCTGGCGGCGACGCTGTCGCATCGCAACGTCGTTCGCATTTTCGATCTCGTCGACGAGGAGGACGGAACGCTCGGCCTCGTGATGGAGCTGCTCCGCGGCGGCACGCTCGAAGACTGCATGCGCGAGCGCGGACCGATGCGCACCACCGAAGCGCTCGCGGTCGCGCTGCCGATCCTGTCGGCGCTGCATCACGTGCACCAGAAGGGCATCGTGCATCGCGACGTGAAGCCGGCGAACATCTTCTTCGCCGTCGAGCCCGACGGCCACGTGATCCCGAAGATCCTCGACTTCGGCATCGCCAAGCTGCCGGCGGCCGGCTCGGCGCTCACGGTCGACGGCAGCGTCCTCGGGACGCCTCACTACATGTCGCCGGAGCAGATCCGCGGTCAGGAGGATCTCGACGGGCGGAGCGACATGTTCTCGTTCGCCGTGCTCGTCTACGAGATGTTGACCGGCACGCCGGCGTTTCAACGTGACTCGGCGGCGGCGTCGCTCGCGGCGGTGCTCGAGCACGAGATCGATCCCGATCCGCGCATCGAGCCGCGCGTGTGGATCGCGATCTCTCGCGCGCTCGCCAAGCGACCGTACGAGCGATACGGGTCGTGCGCCGAGCTCGCCGACGCGCTGCGCGCGGCGGTCGACGTGACCGACGAAGACTACGCGCAGGCGCTCCAGGACCTGCGACCGGCCAGCGACAAGATCCCGAAGAACATCGACGGCGACGACGAAGCGCCGATGGTGCGTTCGCGCCAGACGCGCCGGCGCAAGGGCGCGACGCTCTGGACGATCGTCGCGGCGAGCGCGGCCGCGGTCGTGGCCGCGACGGCGACGTTCGCCGTGACGCGCCCGGGGTCGACGGCGCGCGCCGACGATGCACCGCCCGCGACGTCGGCGGGGATGACGGCCGCGGGGCCGGCACCGCCGACCGCGACGGTGGATCCGAAGCCGGCGCCGACGCCGGAGCCGATGACGGCGGCCGCGCCGACCTCGCCGGGCGTTCCGACGCCGCTCTCGAAGCCCGCGGGCACCACCCACGCGAACGTGAGCACCGCGAGCACGCTCGCGCGCCCGCCGCCGAAGCCGTCCGCGAGACCCGGGACGAAGCCGGTCGCGACGTCGCCCGGGTTCTGAGGCGACGCGCGCGCCAGAACAGCGCGGACGCTCAGCGTGCGCTGCCGAAGATCGCCCAGAGCGCGACGACGATGGCGATCACGACGGCGACGGAGACCCAGAGCTTGCGCGGCGCCGCCGTCGGGGGCTCGGCGACGTCTTCGGCGCGGCGCCTGTGAGACGACTTGTTCTTCTTTTTCTTCCTGCGCTCGGGCTGGCCCGGCGGAGGTTCGCTCCGGCGGCTCTTCGCCTTCGACGTCTTCGGCGCGCTCTTCGCCGCGTCGTCCTCGTCACGCCCAGACGGAGGCGGCGGCCCGGACACGGTCGACGATCGCGACGCCGGCGGCTGATCGCCGTCTTCGAGGATCGTCGACGACGCGATCGGGACCGGCGCCGGAGGAGGCATCGTGTGAGCCGCCACGCGCGTCGACGTCGCCGCCCGCTCCCACCGCGCCTGGCGCGCCTCCTGGCCTGGGAACAGATGATTGAGCAGCTCGGCGAGATCGCGCTTCATCGGCGCGCTGTCTCCGACGAACGCGTCGAGCTCCTTGCCCATGTCTTCGGTCGTCGCGAACCTCTCGTCGCGATCGTGGCGAAGCGCGCGCTGGATGATCGCCCAGAGCGGATCCGGAAAGCCCGGGATCATCTCGCGCACGTCGGGGACGACGGCGTCGCGGATCGCGCGCAGCGTGTCGACGTCGGTGTCGCGCTTGAAGAGGCGCTTCATCGTCACCGTCTCCCACAGCGTGGTGCCGAGGGCGTAGACGTCGATGCGTCGGTCGATGGGTTTGCCGTGCGCTTGCTCGGGCGCAAGATACGGGATCTTGCCTTTGACGATGCCGTCGGCGCTCTTCGACAGGCGAACGCGGGCCTTCGCGAGGCCGAAGTCGATGAGCTTCACGTCGCCGCCGTGGACGAGGAAGATGTTGCTCGGGTTGACGTCGCGGTGGATGACCGAGAGCGGCGAGCCGCCCTCGTCGAGCAGCTCGTGGGCCGAGTGGAGGCCGTCGGCGACGCGGGCGCAGATCCACGCGGCGAGCTTGTGATCGAGCCGCTCGCCGTTGTTCGCCATGATGTCGAAGACATCCGAGTAGGTGCGCCCGGACAGGAGCTCCATGGCGATGAAGCGGTGGTGGCCGGTGACGCCGTACTCGAGCGTGTGGATGACGTTCGGGTGGGACAGACGCGCGAGGATCTTCGCTTCGTCGATGAACATGCTCGAGAATTCTTCGTCGTGCGCGAGCTCGTCGCGGATGACCTTCAGGGCGACGCGCTCCTCGACGCCGTCTTCCCGGACCGCCCGGCCGATGTAGACGGTCGCCATCCCGCCGCCGCCGATCTTGGCGCCTACCTCGTATTTCCCGAGTTGTTTGGGCGGGGCGAGGGCCGCGGTCGGACGCACTGTGTCCGAAGCCTATCAAGAAGGATCGACGATGGTGGAATCCTCGCCCAAACCTGGAATAGCGGGCGCCTCATCCGGCCCGTGGTAGAGTTCCGGCCATGGGTATAGGGACGGGGCTTCGCGCCAGGGGGTTTCGTGTGCTCGCGGTCTTCGCTCTCGTGGGAGCGCCAGCGACTGCGTTCGCGCACGCGTACATCGTGAACCCGCCGGCGCGCGACATCTCGAATCCCAACAAGAACGCCATCGCGCACAAGCAGGCGGCGGCGCCGTGCGGCAACGTCCCGCGGACCGGCAAGCCGATGAAGTACGACGCCGGCGCGACGATCACCGTCACCTGGGAAGAGACGATCGCCCACAACGGCTGTTACCAAGTCCGCTTCAGTAAGGAGAACGACACGAACTTCGTGCTCCTGAAGCAGATCGACGACCCCGTCGGCAACCAGGGCGTGCAGAGCACGACGGTCACTCTCCCCAACGAAAACTGCCCCGCGTGCACGCTGACGGTCCGCCAGTTCATGCAGGGCGGCACAACCGCGACCTGCGCGCCCGACGCATCGTCGGCAGCGGGAGGCATCTACTACTCGTGCGCGGACATCTGCATCGGCCCCGACTGCGACGAAGACGCGTCGGCGCCGGTCACGCCCACCGACGACGGCGGCACAGAGACCGACAGCGGCGTCTCCACCACGCCGACCGACGGCGGCGGCAAGACGACGACCCCGAGCGGACCGGGCAGCACCGGTCTCCGCCAGACGAGCGACGACGGCGGCTGCAGCATTGCCCTCGGCGCGACCTCGGGCCTCGGATTCGTCGTGGGTCTCGGTCTCTTCGGCGTGGCGATCGCTCGTCGTCGACGAAGGAGCTAGAGGTCGGCAATGCTGCGCGTACGGGGGGCCGTGGTGGGGGCGGCAGGGGTCCTTTGCGTCTTCGCGTGCAGCTCGTTCGCAGGCGACCAAGGCACGGCGACCGAGCCGCCGGCGGGCGCAGACGCCTCGGAGACGAGCACGGTCACGGGACAGGGCGCTTCGCCGATCAACATCAGCGTTGCGGATGAGCAGCCGCTCGAGCTGCTCCAGGGCAAGAGCGCCGCGATCTCGATTCGCGTCGAGCGTCGCGACACCTTTGCGGGCGCGGTCGCGGTCTTCGCGCAGAAGCTCCCCGCTGGGGTCACGGTCGATCCATTGACGGTCCTCCCTGGTCAAACGGCGGGCACCCTGACCTTCCACGCGAATGGAGCTTCGCAGGCGCTCTCGAATGTCGAGGTCCAAGCCTTCGACGAAGCACGAACGTTCCCGGTGTCAGGGACGCCGCTCGCGCTCCTCGTTCGCGGCGCCCCTGGCACTCTGGATGAGACCTACGGGAAGAACGGTGTCGTCGAGCTCACGCATCCGGGATTCGCGGGGACCTCGTGTCGTTCACTCGTCCTGCAGCAGGATGGCAAGGCGATCTACCTGGCGACCGCGACGAACGCACCCTACGCGACGCTGGGCCGCGTCGACGGCACGGGTCAGCGCGACGCCACATTTGCAACGGCCGGCTATACCCGAAGCGAGCTGATCACGAACGCCTTCGTGATGGAGCTTCGCCTTGCGAACGACGGCAAGCTCGTCGTGTATGGGACGGACAACATATCGACGCAGGCCTCCGTCGTGCGGTTCGCGCAGGACGGGATGGTCGACGCCACGTTCGGCGTGTCCGGGCGGAGAACGCTGGACGGACTTCCGATTGTCAACGCGATCGAGGTGATGCCCGACGGGGGTGTCCTCGTTGCGGGTAGGAACGGGGCCACGTTCGACAATCTCGCGCTGCTGCGTCTGACGGGCGCAGGCGCCGTCGACACTGCCTTCGGAACCGCGGGCTACGTGACCATCCCCCCGAGCGCTGTGGCGGGCGCGTCGAGGCTGGTTCCATCACGCATCCTCGTGCGTAGCACCGACATCGTCGTCTCCTTCGTAGGCGTGCGCGCGGTGAGCACCGCGGCGAAGGCCGGCGTCGCGCGCGTGAGCCTCGACGGAAAGTCGACGCCGATCATCGGCGAGACCACGACGAGCTACGTCACTCAATACTCGCTGCCGCTGGTCAGCGCGCCGAACGGTCGCATCACGGTGGCGCTGAACAGCTTCGCTTCCGGTTCGGAGCGTATGGTCCTCTACCGGTTCCTTGCAGATGGCATGAGTCAGGACACTTCGTTCCCCGGAGGAGGGGCGTTCACGGTCTGGACGGGAGTGCCATACGACCTCGCGACCGACAACGCGTCGAGGTTTGTCGTCGGGATCGGCGCGGCCCCCCCAGACCCGCTCGCGATGAAGGTCGCTCGCCACACGTCGACGGGACAGATCGACACCTCCTTCGGCGACCAGGGCGTCGCCTCGGTGAATCCCGGAGACACCTCCTTCGCGAGCGCTCTCGCGGTGCAGAAGGACGGCCGCATCATCGCTTGCGGTACCCGCACGAGGGCTGGCGTCGACGAGGTCGCGCTCGCTCGGTTCTGGCCCTGAGGGTTCGCTACTTCACCGGGAAGAGGTTGCGCTGCTTCCAGGCGGGGAGCTCGCGCAGATCGGCCCAGACCTCGCGCGCGCTCGAGTAGCGGAAGGCTTCGCGGCGGCGGAGCATCTTCGCGATGAGATCGCCGAAGGGCGTTCCGAGCTGCTCGGCGCGCCGGCGCGGCTCGCCTTCGGAGACCTGGCGGACGAGCTCCTGGTACGGCACGTCCATCTGAATCGCGGGCTCGCCGGTCAGCATCCAGTAGAGGAGGAGGCCGACCTGATAGAGATCGCTCTGCCGGCTCGTGTATCCGGTGGCGAGGATCTCGGGCGCCATGATGGCGTGGTGCACGACGTTCGGACGCACGGCGGGCATGCCGCGGAGCTCGTTGCTGATCCCGAAGTCGCTGATCTTCACCGTCGGTCGATCGGTGTGCGTGATGAGCACGTTGCCGGCGTGGAGATCGTCGTGCACGACCTCGTTGTCGTGGAGGAACTGAACCGCCGCGAGGAGCTGCCGCGTCATCTCGAGGACGAGGCCCTCCTGCATCGGCGTGCCGAGCATCGCCTTGAGCGCGTGGTCGCAGCGCTCGAGCGCGAGATAGAAGAGGTGGCCCTGCTCGAACGAGTCGTAGATGTAGACGACGTTCGGGTGACGCAGCGAAAAGAGACGCGACTGCTCGCGCGCCCACTCGGCCTGCACCTCGGAGTAGGGGCGGTTCGAAGGACGCACCATCTTGACGGCGTAGATCTGATCGAACGGGCCGACGCACTCGTAGACCGCGCCGAACTCTCCCGCGCCGATGACGTCGCGCACGACGTAGCTCCCGCGCTTGCTCTCGAGCGTGGAGCCGACCTGCGGATACTGCACCGTGATGCGCGGGAGGCTCCCGCTCGGACGCGGATACATCGGCTGAGGCTGCGCCGCGTGCTGTCCGGTGATCGCGGCGGTCGGCATCGCGGGGATCGTGCCCGTGCCTCCGCCGCCCATGCGCGGCGCGCTGCCGGGCGCGGGCGGCGTCTTCGCCGGCATCGCGTGGCCCGGCGTCGGGATCGGATGGATGGGCTGCGGGCCCGTCGTCATCGGCGGCGGCGGCATCGGGTGCGGCCCGGTGTTGCCGCCGTACGCGCCCGGCGGGCTCGGCGGATAGAGCGGCCCGATCGGCTGACTCTGATGAGGCACGATCGGTTGCGGCTGTTGCGGCGGGACGATCTGACTCTGAAACGGCGGCGGCGGTTGCGTGCCCGTCGGGCTCGGCGTGTGAGGACCGCGAGGAAACGGCGCGGCGGCCGGTGTCATCGCCGGCCCTGTCGCGGGCCTCTGCATCGGCGGGATCGCGGGCTGCGTTCCGGTGCCGGGCACCAACGTGCCGCCTCTCGATGGATCCGAGAGCGCAGGAGGAGGTGAGCTGCCGCTCGGCCCTTCACCAGGTCCCCGGTTCGGACCCGGCTGCTGCGAATCACTCACGCTCTCGACTCTACCCTCGGTACCATCGGCGCACCATGTCGATCGAACGCGGCGTCGTCACGGCCGAGCACCGTCGGCTCGAGGAGTGCCGCGCTGGAGTCAAATGGCGGCGATGGGGCACGTACCTCGCCGAGCGGCAGTGGGGCACCGTGCGGGAAGACTACTCCGGCAACGGCGACGCCTGGAACTACTTCCCTCATGAACATGCGCGGATGCGCGCCTACCGCTGGGGAGAGGACGGCCTCCTCGGTCTCTGCGACAGCCGCGGCGTCCTCAACTTCGCGCTGGCGCTGTGGAACGGCAAGGACCCCATCCTCAAGGAGCGCCTCTTCGGCCTCGCCGGGCCGGAAGGCAACCACGGCGAGACGGTCGGCGAGCTCTACTGGTACCTCGACGCCACGCCGACGCACTCCCTTGCACGTGCATTATACAAGTATCCTCAGGCAGAGTTTCCCTACGCGCGCCTCCGCGAGCTCGCGGCTGCCGCGGGCAAGGGGAAGCCGTCGCCGCGCATCCAAGACACGGGCGTCTTCGACGACGACCGCTACTTCGACGTCGAGATCGAGTACGCGAAAGCGTCTCCCGACGACGTGCTCGTCCGCGTCACGGTGAGCAATCGCGGGCCGGAGGCGGCGACGCTCGAGCTCTTGCCGACGTTCTGGTACCGCAACACCTGGGCGTGGGAGGCCGGGCCCCGAGGCCGCGCGCCGAGCGCGCCGAAGCCGGAGCTCCGCGCGGTGTACGCGCCCGACGACGGCGCGTCGTGGATCGAAGGCACCGACGCCTATCACGGGCGCGTGCGCATCTGGATCGACGAGGCGCGCGAGCTTCTCTTCACCGACAACGAGACGAACACCGCGGCGCTCTACGATCTGCCGAACAAGGTGTCGTACGTGAAGGACGCCTTCCACCAGTACGTCGTGAAGGGCCAGCGCGCCGCGGTGAGCCCGGCGCGCGCCGGCACCAAGGCCGCCGGGCGCTGGACGATCGAGCTCGCGCCGGGCCAGTCGAAGGTGCTCCGCGCGCGCTTCCTCACGGGCGACGGCGCCGCGCCGCGGTCGCCGTTCTCCGACTTCGAAGACGTCTTCGCGCGCCGCCGCCGCGAGGCCGACGAGTTCTACGCGTCGATCACGCCCGACAGCCTCACCGACGAAGCCGTGCGGGTGCACCGCCAGGCGCTCGCCGGCCTCCTCTGGTCGAAGCAGTACTACCACTACGATCTCGAGCGATGGCTCGCGGGCGATCCCGGCGCGCCGGCGCCGCCGCCGGAGCGACGGCGCGGCCGCAACCGCGGGTGGAGGCACCTCTTCAACAGCGAGGTGCTCAGCATGCCCGACAAGTGGGAGTACCCCTGGTACGCCGCGTGGGATCTCGCGTTCCACTGCGTCCCGCTCGCGCTCGTCGATCCCGACTTCGCGAAGGAGCAGCTCCTGCTCCTGACGCGTGAATGGTACATGCATCCCAACGGCCAGCTCCCGGCCTACGAGTGGGCGTTCGGCGACGTCAACCCGCCGGTGCACGCGTGGGCGGCGCTGCGCGTCTACCAGATCGATCGGCGGCGGACGGGCAAGGCCGACCGGAACTTCCTCGAGAGCGTCTTCCTCAAGCTGATGCTCAACTTCACCTGGTGGGTGAACCGCAAGGACGCCGCGGGCAACAACGTCTTCGAGGGCGGCTTCCTCGGCCTCGACAACATCGGCGTCTTCGATCGAAGCAACGCGATGCCGCGCGGCGGCGTCCTCGAGCAGGCCGACGCGACGAGCTGGATGGGCATGTACTGCCTCAACCTCCTCGCGATCGCGCTCGAGCTCGCGACGACGAGCCCGAGCTACCAAGACGTCGCCAACAAGTTCTTCGAGCACTTCCTCCTCATCTCGCACGCGATGACCGCGCAGCCGGAAGAGGGCGCGAAGATGTGGAACGAGGAAGACGGGTTCTTCTACGACCAGCTGCACCTGCCGGGCCGCGGCAACCTGCCGATGCGCGTGCGCTCGATGGTGGGCCTCATCCCCATCTTCGCCGTCGAGACGATCGACGAAGGCGCGCTCGAGCGCTTCCCCGCGTTCGTGAAGCGCGCGAAGTGGTTCATCTCCAACCGGCCCGAGTTCGCCGGGCGGATGGACGCCGTCGAGCTCGGCACCGGCCAGCGCCGGCTGCTCTCGATCCTCGACCGCGACCGGCTCGCGCGCGTGCTCTCGCGCGTCCTCGACGAGACCGAGTTCCTCTCACCCTACGGCGTGCGCGCGCTCTCGCGCGTGCACCTGCGCGAGCCCTACGAGGTCGAGATCGACGGCCAGCGTCATCGCGTCGACTACGAGCCCGGCGAGTCGACGACCAGCCTCTTCGGCGGCAACTCGAACTGGCGCGGACCGATCTGGTTTCCGGTCAACTACCTCATGATCGAGTCGCTCCAGAAGTATCACCACTACTACGGCGAGAGCTTCCGCATCGAGTGCCCGACGGGCTCGGGTCGCTACATGAACCTTTGGGAGGTCGCGAGCGAGCTGTCGCGGCGCCTCACGTCGCTCTTTCTTCGCGACGAGCGAGGCGTGCGCCCGGCGGACGGCGCGAACGCCAAGGCAGAGACCGATCCGGCGTTCCGCGATCTCGTCACGTTCTACGAGTTCTTCCACGGAGACGACGGCACCGGGCTCGGCGCGACGCACCAGACCGGATGGACCGCGCTCGTCGCCAAGCTCATCTCGCAGAGCCCGAAGTGGGGCGCCGGGCGCGGCAAGCGCTGACGCGCGATCGATCTCAGGGAAGCGGGCTCATCGTGAAGAGCGTCTCGCCCGGCGTCTTCTCGTCGCTCGCGACCAGCGGCGCGCCCGCCGCGATCACGAGGCCCTCCGGCTTCTGCACGGAGGAGGGGAGGCGAAAGATCGCCTTCACGTCGATCTTGTCCTCGTCGGGGCGGAGGGTGCGCTCGACGCGCACGACGGCGCGCCCCTGATCGCTCAGCAGGAGCAGCCTGCCGTCGGCCTCGACCGCGAGCTCGGAGGCGTCCGAGATCACGCCGACGTCGGCGCTCTTGAGGAGCCAGTGGTGCGTCGCGTGGAGCTTGCTCTTCGCCGCGCTGGGGAGCGGAAACGCGCGCGATCCGAGGACGAGATCGGCGCGGAAGCCCTCCGCGGCCTCGCCCTTGGGCGCGAACTCGACGAGGGCGACGGGAGCCTTCTCCTTGAGCACGAGGACGTGTCCGTTCGCGAGGAGGACCATTCCTTCGCCGCGCGAGTTCGCGTCGCGCTTCCAGTCCTTGGCGAGCGGGTGATCGGCCGCGATCGAGAGATCGATCTCGTGCGTGATCTTCTCGAGCTTCGCGTCGAGCACGCTGATGCGGTCGGTCGCCTCTCCGAGGAGGAAGACGGCGCCCGTCGAGTCGCCGGCGACGGCCTCCCATTGGGGCGCGCCGCGGCCGAAGAGCGGCGACACGTCGTGGCTCTTCACGTTCGAGGCCACGCCGTCGCGGACGTCGAAGGTGACGATCTTCGCGTCCGCGTCGCCGATCGCGAGGTACTGCGTCTTCGATCCGAGCGTGCGCGATCCGAGACCGGAGACCTCGGGAATGGGGAGCGCGGCGCGGCGAAGCACGTCGAGCTTCGGCGCCTTGACGAGCTCGTCCTCCGCGCCGCCCGCAGGCTCTGCGTCGCCGCACGCCGCGAGGGCCGCCGCCGCCACGACGATGCCCAGAATGTGACGCGCGCCCTCCACGGAACGCTGCGAAGCAACTAAAGCGCCACGCAGCGTACCTTGTGTGCCATGAAGGATTCGGGCGCGTTACGGCATCGGGGCGCGGCCGTCGCGCGCCGCCGGCCGCCGGATTGGATCACCGGCGATCCGGCGCCTCGCCCCACGCCGTCGATCAGAAGCCGGCTTCGTGCATCGCGTCCGCGTTGAGGCGGAGCGCGCCGTCGCGCTGATCGGCCTTCGGCTTCGACGGCATCGCGCGCGTCGCCGCGCGCGCCGAGGCGACCTTGCTCGCCGCGGTCTCGAGGCGCTTCTTCTCCTGCGCGGTCGTGACGACGCGCGCCTGCGCGGCGAGCGTTTGCTCTGCCTTCGCGAGCTCCTTGTCGGCGTCGACGAAGTTGCCGTCGTTGATCCGCTGCGCCGCTTCCATCTGCGTGCGCGACGCATCCATGATCGCGACGATGGCCTTGGTGCGCGAGCTCACCGAGCGCTGCACGAGCGCGTCGTCGTGGCTCATCTGCGTGCGCGCGACGACCTCCTGGATGCGCTCGAGGTCGTTCTCCTGCGCGTCGCGGAAGCGGAGGCGAACGCTCGCGAGCGACCGCGCGTGACCTTCGAACATCGCCGGATCGGTGATGCGCACGCGCACGAGCGCCTCGCGATGCTGGCCCGCGTGCAGCGCGCCGAGCGGGATCCGCAGGCCTCGCTCGGGGACGGAGAAGTCCGCGCGGATCCCTTCGGCGCCGAGGATCTGAACGCCGGGCGCGGGCACGATCTCGACGAAGGCCTCGCTCGCCAGCGTGCCGTCGAGCAGCGCGAGCTCGTTCTGGAGGATGCTCGCCATCTCGCGCGGCTCGGAGAGGTGGTAGAGCCGCCCGCTCGATCGCACCGCGAGCGCGTTGAGCGTGCGCTCGTCGTAGTCGTTGCCGACGCCGAGCGACGTGATCTGCGCGCGCGAGCGCAGGCCTCGCTCGGCGACCGAGCCGAGGATCTCGGGGCTCGACGGGCCGACGTTGGCGATCCCGTCGGAGATGACGACCACGCGGCGAAGCGTGTGCGTCGCGGGCGCGCCCAGCATCTGGCTCTCGGCGAGCGTGAGGCCGGCGAACATGTTGGTCGAGCCGACGGGGACGAGCCCCGAGATCTGGCGGAGGATCTCGCCGCGCGATCGCGCGTCGAGGCGGGTCGGCGGCACGACCGTGCGCGCGCTGTCGGAGAAGGCGTCGAGGGCGACGATGTCGCCGTCCTTGAGGTTGCGCACGAGCGTGGCCGCGGCGCTGCGCGCGCTGTCGATCTTGGCGCCGGCCATCGAGCCCGACGTGTCGACGACGAGCGCGACCTGCATCGGAGGGCGGAGCTCGGGCCTCACCTCGGGCACGTCGACCCAGACGCCGAGGAACGTGTCGCTCGTTCCGCTCGGGAGAAAATCGCCCTCCGGCGCCGCGCCGATCCAGGTCGAGCTGCGGCGCAGATCCGCGGGCTCGACCGCCTGGCCCGGCCCGTCTGTCGCGAGGGGAGAGGCCGTCTCGCCCGCCGGCCCTGCCGTCGGAGCGGCGGGCGCCTGAGGAAGCGGGGTGCCCTTCGCACATCCAACGACTAGAGAGAGGGAGGCCAGAGCGAGGGTGCCGAGCTTTCGCATGGTTCGGCTTGAACGGCCGATGGCGGAAAAAGATCTGCGACTAGAGTAGGGAGGCGCGAAGGCTGGGTATGAAGAGGCTCGTTTCATGGATCGTCGGGATCGTGGTGGTCGCCGGCGTGGCGTTCGGCGTCCATCGATGGAGGCGAGCCCAGGCGACGCCCGACATCACGTGGAAGACCGCGGCGGCGGAGAAGCGGCGCGTCGCGGCCCGGATCACGGCGGGCGGCACCCTCCAAGCGACGGTCACGGTCACGATCGGCGCGCAGGTGAGCGGGCGCATCCAGACGCTCAACGCGGACTTCAACGACACGGTGAAGAAGGGCAAGCTGCTCGCGAAGCTCGATCCGCAGCTCTTCGAGGCGGCGGTCGAGCAGGCCAACGCGAACTACCTCTCGGCCAAGGCCGGCCTCACGCGCGCCGAGGCGCAGCAGAAGGACGCCGAGCTCGTGCTCGTGCGCACGAAGAACCTCGCCGATCAGACGCTCGCCTCCGCGGCCGAGCTCCAGACGGCGGAGACGAACGTGACGGTGATGCGCGCGGCGACCGACGTCGCGAAGGCGGCGCTCGCGCAGGCGTCGGCGGCCCTCAACCAGGCGCGGGTGAACCTCTCGTTCACGAACATCTACTCGCCGATCGACGGGACGGTGATCTCGCGGAGCGTCGACGTGGGGCAGACCGTGGCGTCGTCGCTCCAGGCGCCGGTGCTCTTCACCATCGCCGAAGATCTGAAGAAGATGCAGGTGCACACGAACGTGGCCGAAGGCGACGTCGGGCGCATCGAGGCCGGCATGGACGCGACGTTCACCGTCGACGCCTTCCCCGGCCAGACGTTCCGAGGCAAGGTCGGTCAGATCCGGAACGCGCCGCAGACGCTCCAGAACGTCGTCACGTACGACGCGGTCGTCGACGTCGACAACGCCGATCTGAAGCTCCGCCCCGGCATGACGGCGACGGTGACGATCGCGTACGCGGAGCGGGAGGAAGCGCTCGCGATCCCGAACGCGGCGCTGCGCTTCCGGCCGCCGCCCGAGGTCGCGTCGGCGATCGCGGCCGATCTCGCGTCGCCCTCGGCGAGCGCGCCTGCTCCGCCCGCGCCGGCGCGCAAGCCGCGCGCGGCGCCGGGCGCCGCGTCGAGCGAGCCGCGCACGGTCTACGTCCTCCGGAGCGGATCGCCGCGGCCCGTGCGCGTCGTGACCGGTCTGTCGGACGGCTCGGTGAGCGAGATCACGAGCGGCGACGTCGCTCCCGGCGACGAGGTCATCGTCGACGTCACGGTCGCGGGCAAGCCGGCCGGCGGCGCGACCACCGCGCCGCCGCGCATGGGCAGGATGTTCTGATCGTGACCGAGGCGCTCATCGCGGTCCGCGACGTCACCAAGGTGTACAAGACGGGCGACGTCGAGGTGCGCGCGCTCGCCGGCGTTTCGCTCGACGTCGCGCCGGGCGAGTTCGTGGCGATCATGGGCTCGTCCGGATCGGGCAAGTCGACGCTGATGAACATCCTCGGCTGCCTCGATCGTCCGACCTCCGGCACCTACAGCCTCGCGGCGCGAGAGGTCGCGCGGATGAACCGCGACGAGCTCGCCGAGACGCGCAACGAGGTCTTGGGGTTCGTCTTCCAGAGCTTCAACCTGCTCGCGCGCACGAGCGCGATCGAGAACGTCGAGCTGCCGCTCGTGTACGCGGGCGTTTCGGGCAAGGAGCGCGCGCGGCGCGCCCGCGCGGCGCTCGCGCGCGTCGGCCTCGAAAAACGGCTCGATCACACGCCGGCGCAGCTCTCGGGCGGCCAGCAGCAACGCGTCGCGATCGCGCGCGCGCTCGTCAACGAGCCCAAGGTGATCCTCGCCGACGAGCCGACGGGCAACCTCGACTCGAAGACGAGCATCGAAGTGATGCACCTCTTCCAGGAGCTCGGGCGCGCCGGGATCACCGTCGTGCTCGTCACCCACGAGCCCGACATCGCCGAGTACGCCTCGCGCGTGATCGTCGTCAAAGACGGCCTGATCCTCTCGGATCAGCGGCAGGTGCCGAAGGGATCGGAGGCGGCATGACGACGCTCGTGACGCTGCGCATCGCGCTCCGCGCCGTGCTGCGCAACAAGATGCGCTCGTTCCTCACGACGCTCGGCATCATCATCGGCGTCGCGGCCGTGATCGCGATGATGGCGATCGGCGCCGGCGCGAAGGCGCAGGTCGAGGCGGCGTTCGCGGCGATGGGCACGAACCTCCTCATCGTGCTGCCGGGCTCGACGACCGCGGGCGGATCGTTCGGCGGCTTCGGATCGATGCCCACGCTCACGTGGGACGATCTCGCGGCGATCAAGAGCGAGGTGGGCACGGTGCGCGCGGCGGCGCCGCAGCTCCGATCGAACCAGTCGATCGTCAGCGACGAGATGAACTGGACGACCAGCGTGATCGGGACGACGCCTGAGTACTTCGACATCCGGAGCTGGCCGTCGTCGGCGGGCGCGCTCTTCACGCAGACCGACGTCGACGGCGCGACGAAGGTGATCGTCCTCGGTCAGACCGTGGCGTCGCGCCTCTTCGGCCCGTCGGCGAGCCCCGTCGGGCAGAGCGTGCGCGTCGGCAACACGCCCTTCATCGTGCTGGGGATCGCCGCGAAGAAGGGTCAGTCGGCGAGCGGGCAAGACTACGACGACGCCGCGTTCATCCCCGCGACCACGTTCGCCCAGCGGATCCAGGGCGGGCTCGGCAAGTTCCTCAACGGCACGATGTACGTGCAGGCGACGAGCCCCGAGGCGACGCCTCGCGCGCTCGAGGAGATACGCGCGCTCTTGCGCGATCGGCATCGGCTCGCGCCGGGGGTCGACGACGACTTCTCGATCCGCAACCTGAGCGAGATCGCCGGCGCCCAGCAGCAAGGCACCGAGACGATGACGACGCTGCTCGCGAGCGTCGCCGCGGTGTCGCTCCTCGTCGGCGGCATCGGGATCATGAACATCATGCTCGTGAGCGTGACCGAGCGAACGCGCGAGATCGGCATCCGCATGGCGATCGGCGCCAAGCCGGGGAGCATCCTCCTGCAGTTCTTGATCGAGGCGCTCGTCCTCTCGATCGCCGGCGGCCTTCTGGGGGTGGCGCTCGGCGTCGGGGTCGCCGGCTGGCTCGCGGGCAAGTTCAAGTGGCCGATGCAGATCCAGGTCGACGTCATCGCGATCTCGGTCGGCTTCAGCGCGCTCGTCGGGATCGTGTTCGGCCTCTATCCGGCGCGCAAGGCGTCGAACCTCGATCCGATCGACGCGCTTCGCTACGAGTGATCGACTACGGTGGGCCCGATGGGAACACGCACGGCGCAAGAGACGTTCGACGCGGGGTACTACGGTCGCTTCTATGGCAGCGCGCGAACGCGCGTGCACGGGCCCAAGGAGATCGCGCGGCTCTGCGCGGCGGTCACGTCGCTCCTCGACTGGTGGCAGGTGCCGATCGACACGGTGCTCGACGTCGGCGCGGGCGTGGGCCTCTGGCGTGACTGGTTCGGCAAGCATCGCCCGGCGACGAGGTACCGCTCGACCGAGGTGAGCCGATACGCGTGCGCGCAGTACGGGCACGAGCAGCGCGACATCTCGCGTTGGCGCGCGAAGGAGACGTTCGATCTCGTCGTGTGCCAGGGTGTCTTGCCGTACCTCGACGACGCCGCGTGCGCGCGCGCGCTCGAGAACATCGCGGCGATGACGGGCGGCTTCCTCTACCTCGAGGCGATCACGAAGAAGGACATCCGCGAGGTCTGCGACGACGTGAAGACCGACGTGAAGGTCCACGAGCGCACCGGCGCGTGGTATCGCGCGCGCCTTCGCCCGCACTACGTCGAGGTCGGCGCCGGGCTCTGGGCAAAGAAGGACGCGCCGGTGCTCTTCTACGAGCTCGAGCGGCGCTGAGGCGCCGCGGTCACTTGCTGACCGACCACGTGCCCTTCGTCGCGATCGAAGACTTCCACGTCCCCGATCCGCTGCCGTTCGCGAAGCTCCCGTCGAACGTGACCGTGACGCCGTTGCCCGCGCCGATGCCGACGGTGACCTTGCCGCCGCTCGTGACCTTGCCGCTCGCGGGGTACTCCTGCGCGCCGACCTTCACGACGACGTCGATGTCGTCGCCCGAGATCGTCATCCTGACCGGGCCCGTGTCGTCGCCGGCGTACGAGCCGCTGTAGGAGCCGTCGAGGCTTGTCGTGCCGCCGCTCGCGTTGTTGCCGCTGGAGTTGCCGCCCGTGCCTTGCGTCGACGACGAGCATCCGAAGAGGGCGCAGGCGACGATGAGCGAACCGAGGAAGAGGGTCTTCATGGGGGAGAGCCTGCTGCACCGCCCGTACCGTTCGGTGGGATCGCGCAACATGCGAGAAGCATTGGCGCCGGCGCGTCAGCGGTGACGCGCCGCCCCTCCGCGCTGGCCTCTCGCGGCGTCACCGCCGACGCGCGCTCAGACCTCGAGCAAGAAGTCGGCGACGGGCGCGAAGACGCGCTCCTGCGCGCCGGTGCACAGGAAGAGATCGCCGTGGGCGATCGGCCGGTCGGGCTCGCCCACGAGGAGCAGGCGCTTGGTCGGCGAGCCGATGACGTCGTACGTGTGCCGTGACGTCGCCGGCATGACGATGCCGTCGTCGTTGGCGACCACGCAGAAGAACGGATGCTTCAGGCTCGGCAGCGTCCGAGAGACGTTGATCCCGCGCACGATGAGGTCGCCGCGGCGGATCCACTCGGCGATCTCGCGGTTGATGATCGGGTGCGGATCTTCGACCGTCTGCACCATCCGCGATGACTGCGTGAGATCGGTCGAGCGGTGGTTCAAGTAGACCGAGAGGAGTGACGGGGCGACCCTCGTGAGGAGCGGCAGCGCGACGCGCGCGAGCTGGCGTGTGTTGCGCATGCGCATGAGGCCGATGAGGCGAGGGGAGCCGAACGCGAGCTTCACGACGGGGTGCACCTCGCGCCACGTGACGAGCCCCGCCATCGAGACGAGCGCGTGAACCGGCGCCGAAGGCACCGACGCGACGTGCGCGAACGCGAGCGCCGTGCCGAGGCTGCACCCGACGAGGTCGATCGTCGTCGCGCCCGTCGCGGTGTGGCGGAGCACGTGGGCGATCGCGGCGCCGAGATCCTCGATCGCGAGATCGGCGATGCCGTAGCGGCTCGTTCCCCGCGCGCGGATCGAGCGACCCTGGCCGCGCATGTCGAGCGTCCAGATCTCGAGGCCACGCGCCGCGAGCGACTCGACGAGCGACGGGCCCCGCGGATGAAAGCCGAAGATGAACGAGTTCATCCCGTAGCCCGGAACGATCAGGACCGGGCGGCCGATCGCCGCCTGCGGGCGCGTGCGCGTGCGGGTCATCGCGAGGCGCCAGCCGGCGCCGTTGTCGACGAGGAAGCGTTCGATCTGCGCCGTCATGCGAGCATCGCGAGCTTGAGATAGCGGCCTTCGAAGAAGGGCGCGACGGTGGGGTGATCGGGTGGAGGTCCGAAGCTCTCGAGCACGCGCAGATCGGATCGCCCGAGCGCCGCGTCGTCGAGGGTCGAGAGGAAGTCTTCGAGCGAGACGTGGCTCGAGCACGACGCCGCGACGAGGCGGCCGCCGGGCGCGAGCACGTCGGCGCACGACCGATGGAGCGCGCGATAGGCCGAGATCGCCTTGGGCTTGGCGCGCTCGCTCGGGGCGAAGCTCGGGGGATCGCTGATGACGACGTCCCACGTCTGGCCCTTGCGCTTCGCTTCGGCGAGCCACGCGAAGGCGTCGGCCGTCACGAACGTGTGCTCGGCGGGATCGAGGCCCGCGAGCCGGAAGCTCTCCTGTGCGGTCGCGTGAGCCTTCGCCGCGACGTCGACGCTCGTGACGGTCGCACCCGCGAGCGCGGCCCGTTGGGAGAAGCCGCCCGTGTAGGAGAACAGGTTGAGCGTGCGTGTCCCGAGGCCCGCGCGTGCGCGCGCTGCGACGAGCTCGCCGACGCGCCGGCGGTTCTCGCGCTGATCGAGGAACGCGCCCGTCTTCTGGCCGCGCGCGACGTCGACGACGAACGGGACGCCGTGCTCGCGCACCACGACGCGCGATCGTTCCGGACCGAAGCGCACCGCGACCGTCGTGTCTCGTCCGCCGGCGTCGCGCGATGGGATGCGCTCGAGGAGCGTCGTCACGCCTGCGTCGCGCAGGATCGGCTCGAGGCTCGTGAGGAGGAGAGGGGAGACGGCGCGTGTGGCGTCCCCGTCGATTCGCAGGACCGCCACATCGGCGTATCGATCGACGACGATTCCCGGCGTGCGATCGCCCTCGCCGTTGAGCACGCGGTACGCGTCGGTGGCGCCGTCGGCGAACAGCTCGCCGCGCAGCGCGATCGCGCGAACGAGCCGTTCGCGAAAGACGCCTGCGTCGAGCCGCGCGTCGGCGCCGACCGACCAGACGCGGATCGCGATCGGCGAGATCGGATCGAAGACGCCGGCGCCCAACACCGCTTCGCGTTGACCGTCGTGTTCTGCGACGATCCGCACGATGAGGCCCTGCTCCTCGCGCGAAGAAACCTGACCCACGGCGGAGCGAAAGATCCACGGGTGTCCACGACGCACGGCCTCTCCCGCATGACGGGACACGCGCGCGACGGCCATCCCCATGTCAGCGATGCCCTGCACGATCGCTCGATGTCCTGTTCGCGGCTCGCCTCGCTGGGCGTGCCGCGGATCTACTAGAGGAGGGGGAGCTCGGCGCGGGCCGCGCCGCGAACGTGTATTCACAGGTGGGCCCGGCCTCCTTACTCCTCGGCGCAACGTGGCGCAACGTGAGACCAAAAGACGATCGGTCTGTCGTGCACACGTTGACGGTGCGGCCTTCGAACGTTCCAATGCTGACAGGTCTGGTGAGGAAAGCGCGGCGCTCCGCGCCGCCTTTCGGGGGTCTCTGACGAGCACGACTTTGCGCACGCGGTTTGCATCGACGCGAGCGCTGTCTTCGACTTCGCCCCACGAGGACCCATGAGGAAAGGACGCTCGCAAAGGAAGCCGCGTGGCTCGCGCCCGCCGATCAGCAGCCAGCGCGGCGCGCAGCCGAGCGCTGGACCGCAGGTCGTCGTCGGGATCAGCGGCCATCCGCCGGCGCCCGAGGAGCACGAGGAGACGCTCGAGGCGCGCGCCGAAGCCCCGCGGCTCGAGCTCGTACGCGAGCGAAGCCTCGAGATCGTTCGCGAAAGTCTCGAGTCGCTCGCGCTCGTGCGCGAAGAAGACGAAGAAGACGACGAGCCGAAGTCCGCTCCCACCATCGAGGAGCCACCGATCGAAGAGCCGACGCCGACGCCGATGGTCCACGTCGCTGCGATCGCGACGCCCGACGAGATCAGCATTCCGCCCGTCGGCGATCTGGCCGTCGAAGCCGAGGCCGAGCAGTTCTTCTCCGAAGGCGATCTCGGGCGCGCGAGCGCGCGCCTCGCCGCCGACGAGGCGGCGGCCGACGAATGGGAGGTCCCGTCGTCGGCGAAGGCCAAGCAGAAGGCGGCGCCGCACGTCGTCGAGCGGCGCGCTCGCTTCGCGCGCTACGTGAAATGGGCGGTCGCGGGCGCGGGCGTGTTGTGTCTCGCGGCGGTCGTTCGAACGAGCCTCTCGTGGCGCACCGGGAGCGCGTCGATGCCGAAGACGGCAGCCGTCTCGGCGGTGCAGGCGCAGCCGGCGAGCGGACCCGAGCCGAAAGCCGCCGAGCCGGTGAAGATCGACGCCCGACCGGTGGCTCACGTCGCGCTCACGCCCGAGGCCGCGCAAGCGCCCACGCCGGCGCACGTCGGAGCGACCGAGGGGCCGAAGGCCGAAGCGGTGGTGGCCGAGGCGCCGAAGAGCGAAGCGGCTCCGTCGGATCCCGCGGCCGCGCTCGAGGCCAAGAAGATCGCCCACCGCGCCCTCGAGCGCGGCAAGCTGGCCGACGCCATCGAGGCCGGCGAGCGATCCGTGGCCCTCGACCCGACGGACGGCGAGGCGTGGCTCGTCCTCGGCGCGGCGTACCAAGCGAAGGGCAAGATGAGCGAGGCGCGCCGCTGCTACAGCGCGTGCCTCCGCGAGGGCAAGCGCGGACCGCGCGGCGAATGCCGAGCGATGCTCCACTGAGAAGCTCTCCGCCCAAGAGGCGCCGAGGAGCGAGCTGAGGCGTGCCCTTCCGGCGGCAGGTCTCCGAGCCACCGTCGGTTGACTCTTCGGCAGCCGGCTACTAGACCACGCGCGAGTCGATCCCGTCTCGAGTGCTCGGAGGCCGCGCGCGTGTTCAAGAAGGTCTGCCTCTTTTCCGGCAACGCCAACCCCGAGCTCGCGCGCGACATCGCGACGTACCTCGAAACCCCCCTCGGCAAGATCAAGGTCCAGCGCTTCAGCGACGGCGAGACCTTCTGCGAGATCAACGAGAACGTTCGCGGCGTGGATGCCTTCGTCATCCAGCCCACGTCGAGCCCCGTCAACGATCACGTGATGGAGCTCTTGATCATCGCCGACACGCTTCGCCGCGCGTCGGCGGCGACGATCACCGCGGTCATCCCGTACTACGGCTACGCGCGCCAGGATCGAAAGGTCGCGCCGCGCACGCCGATCACGTCGAAGCTCGTCGCCGATCTCATCGAGTCGGCGGGCGTGAGCCGCGTCGTCTCGGTCGACCTGCACGCCGGCCAGATCCAGGGCTTCTTCAACATCCCCTTCGACCACCTCTACGGCATGCCGATCATGCTCGAGGACTACCTGAAGAAGAGCTTCGACTCCGCGGCGGTGGTGGTCTCGCCCGACGCCGGCGGCGTCGAGCGCGCGCGCGCCTACTCGAAGCGGCTCAACGCGGGGCTCGCGATCATCGACAAGCGTCGCGAGCGGGCGAACGTGTCCGAGGTCATGCACCTCATCGGCGACGTCAAGGGCAAGCAGTGCATCATCGTCGACGACATGATCGACACCGCGGGCACGCTCCAGGGCGCCGCCAAGGCGCTCGTCGATCACGGCGCGACGCGCGTGGTCGCCTGCGCGACGCACGGCGTCCTCTCCGGGCCCGCGATCCAGCGCATCGTCGAGTCGCCCCTCGATGAGGTGATCGTCTCCGACACGATCCCGCTCTCGCCCGCCGCGCGCACGTGCTCGAAGATCAAGCAGGTGAGCATGGCGCGCCTGCTCGGCGAGGCCATCAAGCGCATTCACAGCTCCGACTCGGTCAGCTCGCTCTTCGCGTAGCGCGCGGCGAGATCAGCGACGGGCCTTCTCGCGATCGAGGGCGGCCTCGAGCTCGGCGACGCGGGCGAGCGCGGCTTCCTTGGCCTCGCGCTCTTGCTCCTTGGCTTCGCGCTCTTGTTCCTTGGCCTTGCGCTCTTGCTCCTTGGCCTTGCGCTCTTGCTCCTTGGCCTCGCGCTCACGCTCTTCTGCCGTGAGCCAGAAGCGAGTCGCCGCTTCGTCATCGGCGATGCGGAGCTTGCGACCCTCGGCGGTGACGACGAGGAACGCACCGAGCACCGTCGAACGCGCGGGCCCCTCGCCCGCGTATCCTCGGACCAGCACGCCGTCGTCGCCGCGATGCCAAATCTGCAGGCGGAACGGTCCGCCGTGCGCGCGCGGGCCGGCCAGGAGCGGGTCGAAGATCCAGAGCTCGGAGACGCCGCACGCCGCGTACTTGTCAGGCGCGACGGCGTAGTCCTTGTGCGGGTTCGACTCGCTGACGACCTCGATGGCGAGCAACGGAGGCTCGTGATCCGCGAGCCACGTGCGGACGCTCTTCAGCTCGGACGGGTCCGGGGGCGCGGGGGAGAGGACGCACACGTCGGGGTCGACGCCGATCTGCGGGTGAGACTCGTCCCAGCGCACGGCGAGGTTGCGGGCGACGAACGCGTCGCTTCGCTGCGCGGCCCACGCCGCGAGCAGAGCCTTGAGCAGCGAGACCGCTTCGTCGTGCAGAACGGACTCAGGCATCGTCTGCTCGGGCAGCTCCCACCCCGCGCCCAGCTGCGGGAGCGAGTAACGGACGCCGGCGACGTGGTGAGACGACGAGCGAGACGAAGACATGGCGCACAGGCTAGCAGCGGTACACGACGCGTGCCGCGCGGCGCCGCGCAGCGATCTCGTGCACCTACGCTCCGTGACCCCATGGCCCGGCCAGGTCGCGGGCTGGCCCGGCCAGCAGCGAAAATCGCTACCCTGGCGGACGGGCCTCTGCTAAGCCTGCGCGCCCGAACGTCTTTGGGAACTCGAGAGCAGGAGCACGCTATGTCCGCCGCCATGCAGAACGTCAACGCAAACCCGCGAACCGGCCGGGGAAAGGGCGCTGCGCGCCGCCTCCGCAACGCCGGCGAGATCCCGGCGGTCGCCTACGGCAAGGAGCTCGCGGCGCTCCCGCTCTCGGTCGCCCCGAAAGACATCGCGAGCGTGCTCAAGAGTGAGCGCGGCCAGAACACCGTTCTCCAGATGAAGGTCGACGGGCAGAAGGATCTGCTCGTGATGATCAAGAGCTACACGCTCCACCCCGTCTCGCGCATGCTCGAGCACGTCGACTTCGTCGAGGTGAAGCTCGACAAGCCCGTCGACGTCGAGATCCCGCTCCTTCCGGTCGGCAAGCCCATCGGCATCACCAACGGCGGCATCCTCCGCCAGGTCTACCGCACGATCCCGGTGCGCGCCCTGCCGGACAAGATCCCGCTCAAGGTCGAGGTCGACGTCTCGAAGCTCGATCTGCACGAGTCGCTTCCCGCGAGCGCGCTGCCGATCCCGGAGGGCGTCGAGGTCCGGCTCCCGGCCGAGCAGACGGTCATCGCGGTCGTCGCGCCGGAGAAGGATCGCTCGGCCGAAGAGGCCGCCGTTCCGGGCGCCGCTGCGCCGGGCGCGGCTGGCGCTGCACCCGCGGCTGCCGCCGCGGCGGGCGCGAAGCCTGCGGCCGCCGCCGGCAAGGACGCCGCGAAGGACGCGGGCAAGGACGCCAAGAAGAAGTAGGCGGAAAGCCCCGTGCACCTCGTCGTCGGCCTCGGCAATCCGGGTCGCAAGTACGAGAAGAACCGGCACAACGTCGGCTTCATGGCCGTCGAGCGCCTCGCGTCTTCGCATTCGATCCCGGAGTTCAAGGAGAAGTTCAGCGGCGTCTGGACAAAGGGCGAGCTCGCCGTCGGCGGCGCGCGTCACCCCGTCGCGCTGCTCAAGCCGGGCACGTACATGAACCTCTCGGGCGACTGCGTGCAGCCCGCGGCCGCGTTCCTCAAGGTCGAGCCGGCCAGCGTGATCGTCATTCACGACGAGCTCGACCTGCCGTGGCAGGACGTCCGTCTCAAGGTCGGCGGCGGGCACGCGGGTCACAACGGCCTCCGGAGCATCATCCAGCGGCTCGGCAGCCCCGAGTTCGTGCGCGTTCGCGTCGGGATCGGGCGTCCGCCCGCCGGCTTCAAGGGCGACGTCGCCGACTACGTCCTGCAAGACTTCGACGCGATGGAGCGCGCCGAGCTGCCCGACGTCGTCGATCGCGCCTGCGCGGCGGTCGAGAAGGTCGTCTCCGCGGGGCTGACGGCGGCGATGAACGCCGTGAACACCAAGAAATAAGCCCGGCTTGACCCTGCGCGGATCGGCCTGCTAAAAGCCCGGCCCCCGCTCGTTTTGCGCGGGATTCCTTGCTCGTGGGGATTTCCTCACGGGCTCCCTGCGTCCCGCAGGCGATCCAGAAGGAGCCTACACGTGGCTGAAGCACAGATCCTGAAGTCGAAAGAATACGAGACGATCTACATCCTCCGCTCCGACGTCGACGCCGACACCGCCGAGAAGGTGCAAGCGCGCGTCGCCGAGGTCGTCGGTCGTGACGCCGGCAAGCTCGTCAAGGTCGAGTCGTGGGGGCGTCGCAAGCTCGCGTACCCCGTCGCGAAGCAGAAGAAGGGCGTCTACGTCTACGTGAAGTACGTGGGCAAGGGCGGTCTCGTCGCCGAGCTCGAGCGCAACCTGAAGCTGCAAGACTCCGTCTTGAAGTTCCAGACGGTGCAGACCGCGGAGGAGATCGACGTCGCGCAGGTGACGGTCGATCCCGAAGAGGTCAAGCTCGCGCGCCTCGAGCTGCCGCCGGAGGAAGACGAGAAAGAGTCGCGCGAGAAGCAGCTCGGTCTCATCGATCTCGGACCCGACGCTCCGCGCAGCATGCGCCGCGGCGGGGAAGACGACTACGCCGACGCCGACGTGGGCGCCGAGGCTCCGGCCGAGCCCGAAGCCGGCCCGATGAGCGCCAAGGAAGGCGGCGACGAGGAGGCCTGAGCCCCCGTCGCGAGAGCCCAACACTTTTTTCGGAGACGACGATCATGGCAATGATGGATGACGACAAAGACTTCGGCCGTACGCCGGATCTCAACGCCGACGCGCCCGGCCGCCGCCGCGGTGGCAAGAAGCGCGTTTGCAAGTTCTGCGCGGACAAGGCCGTTCTCATCGACTACAAAGACCCGCAGGCGCTCAAGTACTTCGTGTCGGAGCGCGGCAAGGTCGTCCCCCGCCGCATCAGCGGCAACTGCGCCCTGCACCAGCGCAAGGTGACGCTCGCGGTCAAGCGCGCGCGCAACATCGCGCTCCTTCCCTTCACCGTCACGAGCTGAGGATCATCATGGCAACGACCCTTCAGGTGGTCCTGCAGAGCGACGTCGAGAAGGTGGGAACCTCCGGCGAGCTCGTGAAGGTCCGTCCGGGCTTCGCCCGCAACTACCTCATCCCGCGTGGCCTCGCCGTCCCGGCGACGACCGCCGCGATCAACCGCATCAACCACGAGAAGGCCGTCGCGATCGCGAAGGCCGAGAAGAACAAGAAAGAGGCGCAGGGCGTCGCCGCGAGCATCAACGCGCTCAAGCTGACGATCGCTCGCTCCGTCGGCGAAGACGACCGCCTCTTCGGCTCCGTCACCGCCAAGGAGATCGAGAGCGCGGCCAAGGCCGCGGGCGTCACGATCGACCGCAAGAAGATGCAGCTCGCCGAGCCCCTCAAGGCGCTCGGCTCGTTCGAGATCCCGGTGAAGCTGATGACCGACGTCGTCGCGACGCTGAAGGTCGAGGTCGTGAAGAAGTAAGTCTGCTACGTCTTCTTTCTCACGCAACGAACGCCCCGGTCCGGCCGACTGGGGCGTTCGTCATTTGGAGGATCAGCCTGTGGAGAAGATGCGCGGATTCCGGGTGCAAGCTGTCGAGAACCCGCCCGTCATCGAAGGGCGAGTGCCGCCGCACGATCTCGCGGCGGAGGCGGCCGTCCTCTCGGCGGTCATGCTCGACCCGTCGGCGCTCGACAAGGTCGTCGAGCTCAAGGCCGAGTACTTCTACTCCGAGGCGCACCGGCGGATCTTCGAGGCCTGCCTCGAGCTCAAGGGCGCCGGCCAGCCCGTCGACGTCTTGCAGGTGCAGAGCTGGCTGAAGGATCGCCAGCGCCTCGCCCAGGTCGGCGGCGCCGGGTACCTGACCGAGATCCTCGACGCGGCGCCCATCGTCGCGAACGTCGCCGCGTACGGCCGGATCATTCACGAGAAGCACCGGATCCGTCAGCTCATCCTCGCGTGCCAGCGCGTCTCGGCGCAGGGCTACGTCGACTACGGCGAGCCGCAGGCGTTCATCGACGGGGCCGAGCAGGCCGTCTACAACATCGCGCGCCAGTCGACGAAGCAGAGCGTCGAGAAGCTGCTCGACGTCATGAAGAAGTCGTTCAAGCGATTGAACGACGCCGTCGCCCGCGGTGACCGCATCACCGGCGTTCCCACCGGCTTCGATCGCTTCGATCGCATGACCGCGGGCCTCCACGAGGGCGACCTCTCGATCGTCGCCGCGCGTCCCGGCATGGGAAAGACGAGCCTCGTGCTCAACATGGCGGCGAACGTCGCGAGCCCCAAGGGCCGCGAGGTCGACGGCGATCCGAGCGATCGCTGGGAAGACGCCGGCGTCGGCTGCGTCGTCTTCTCGCTCGAGATGCCGCGCGAGCAGCTCGCGAATCGTATGGTGTGCTCCGAGGCGCGCGTCGACGTGAGCAAGATGCGCACGGGCCACCTCGGTCCGCAAGACTGGAGCAAGCTCACGCAGGCCGCGAGCTTCCTCGGCAGCCTGCCGATCTGGATCGACGACTCGCCCGGCCTGTCGATCATCGAGCTGCGCGCGAAGGTGCGGAGGCTCCAATCGGAGTACGACGTCAAGGACGACGAGGGCCGCAAGGTGCGCAAGATCGGCCTCGTCATCATCGACTACCTCCAGCTCATGAAGGGGCGCGACGGCGCGCAGTCGCGCGAGCAGGAGATCAGCGAGATCTCGCGAGGCCTCAAAGGCCTCGCCAAGGAGCTCGAGGTCCCCGTGATCGCGCTCTCTCAGCTCAATCGCGCGGTCGAGACGCGGAGCGAGAAGTCGAAGCGCCCGCTCATCAGCGATCTGCGCGAGTCGGGCGCGATCGAGCAAGACGCCGACAACATCATCTTCATCTACCGCGACGACTACTACAACCGCGAAGACTCGGCGGAGCCGAACATCGCGGAGCTCATCATCGCGAAGCAGCGCAACGGCCCGACGGGCACCGCGAAGGTGCGCTTCGATCGGCAGTGGACGCGCTTCGACAACCTCGCCGAGGGCGAATACGAAGACGAGCCGGGCTGAGCCTCTACCAGGCCCACTTGTCGCTGCGCGCGACCGTGTCGATGCGCGTGACGACGGCCTCGGCTTCTTCGGGCGGACAGCCGATGGCGTGGGTCAGCGTCTTCGTCTTGCCGTGGTGTTTGACCGTGATCTTGGCGCGCGGCTTGTCGCTCGCGCAGGCCGGCTGCTCCTGGAGATCGAAGAAGCCGCGCTGCTCGATCTCGTCGGCGAGGGCGATGGCGTCCATCTGCTGGATGTGATTCTCGCGGCGGCGCGCCTTGGTGGTGTCGATGACGACGTTGCCGTCGCCGAAGATCGTCACGCGATAGACCGGGCAGTCGCCGTAGCACTGGCTGCGATCGAGCTCGATGACCGTGTCTCGCGCGACTTGCGAGGGCGGCGGCTCGGGCGGGGGCTCGAGGCCGGCCTTCACGCAGCCGAGGCAGGCGAGAGCGGAGATCGCGAGGACGGAGACAGCCGAGCCAACCGAGCCGAGACGAGAGAGCCGCATGCGCTGAGCGTAGTCGTGAAAGGGGCCGGCGCGATCGAGAAAAGTGCTACAAAAGGCTGCCTTGTCGTCGCTTGCAGGTCAGACCCCGCTCGCCGATCTCCTGGAGACGCGACGCGTGCTCGTCACGGTCGGCGCGGGCGGCGTCGGGAAGACGACGACGGCCGCCGCGATCGGCGTGGCCGCGGCGCGGCGGGGAAAGCGCGTCCTCTGCCTGACGATCGATCCGGCCAAGCGCCTCGCCGAGAGCCTCGGGATCGCCGAGATGCGCACCGAGGCGGCGACGATCGATCCCGCGCGCTTCGCCGCGGCCGGCGTGCCCCTGAGCGGCAGCCTCACGGCGATGATGCTCGACACGAAGCGCACCTTCGACGAGCTCGTCGTGAAGTACTCGTCGAGCCAAGAGAAGGCCGACCGCCTGCTCTCGAACAAGCTCTATCAGTACGTCTCCACGTCGCTCGCCGGGACGCAGGAGTACATGGCGATGGAGAAGCTCGTCGCCGTGAAGGACGATCCTCGCTACGACCTCATCGTCCTCGACACGCCGCCCACCGCGAACGCGCTCGACTTCCTCGACGCGCCGGAGCGCCTCAAGGAGGCGCTCGACTCGGCCACGATGAAGTGGTTCGTGCAGGCGTTCCAGACGAGCGGGAAGTTCTCGCTCAACCTGATCGCGAAGAGCGCGGGGACGATCCTCCGCACGATCGGGCGCATCACCGGCGGCGGCTTCCTCGAGGCGATGGCCGAGTTCATCGCCGAGCTGAACGATCTGTTCGGCGGCTTCAAGGAGCGCGCGGTGCGCGTCGAGGCCGCGCTCCGCGGGCCCGAGATCGCCTTCGTGCTGGTGACGAGCGCGTCGCCGCCGAGCATCCAGGAGGTGCTCTACTTCTCGGAGCGCCTCACCCAAGCGAGCATGCCTCACGGCGCCTTCGTCGTGAATCGCTTCCACCTGCCGCCGCCGCACGCCGAGGGCGTCACCGCGGCCGACGCGGCGAGCGCGATCGCGGGGCGCCGCCTCGCGGTGGAAGACGACGCGCCGGCGCGCTTCGTGCGCGCGCACACCGACGCCGTGCGCCTCGCGGCGCTCGACGCTCATCACCTGCGGGCGCTCCAGGGCGCGGCGGGTGACACGCCGATCGTGAGGGTGGCGGAGCTCGAGAGCGACGTCCACGATCTCGCCCTCCTCGCCGAGCTCGGCGAGGTCCTCATGGGCAGCGGCGTCTGACGCGGCCGCTACCCGCCGGCGAGTCGCCTCAACGGATCGTGCTGCAGTTTCCCGGGAGCGGTTCGCAGGAGGGCGAGCACGTCACGGCGCCGCCGCACTGCAGGGCGCAGCCCTGCGTGCACGCCGTCTGTCGGCACGCCTGCGTTCGCTCGCACGTCGAGCGGCAGTCGTTGCCCGCGCACGCGAGGTTGCACTCCTTCGCGCCTGCGCACTCCATCCGGCAGCCGCCGCCCGCGCACGTGGCGTTGCAGACGGCGTTGTTCTCGCAGACGAAGACGCACTTTCCGCCCGGGCAGTCGAAGTTGCACGTCGCGGCGCCGCGGCAGGTCATCCTGCACTCGCCTTGCGTGCCGCCGCTGCACGCCTCGGTGCACGCCTCCGGCGCCGCGCAGGTGCACGGCGACTCCTTGGTGCAACGCGGCGCGACGTCGTCCGCGCACGCCGGCGTCGCCGCGACCGCGATCGCGCCCACCATGAACAACGACATCCCCCACCACGCTCTCTTCATCGCGACTTCCCCCGCGGTCTTCGGTTCGGACCCCCCGGCGCCGCCTTGGCCTCGGGCGCGCTCTCTTCGCCGTCTTCGTTGCCTTCGTTGCGTTCGCTCTTGGCGCCGCCGCGGCCGCGCCGGCGCTCGCGGTAGACGACCCGGATGGGCACGCCCTCGAAGCCGAAGTGCTGGCGGAGCTGATTGACGACGAAGCGCTGATAAGAAAAGTGCACCGAGTCGGGCGAGCTCGCGATGACGACGAACACCGGCGGCGAGGTCTCGGCCTGGGTGATGTAGTAGAGGCGCGGGGCGCGGCCGCCCATCGTCGGGGGCGGCCGCGTGTCGAGCACCTGCTCGAAGAAGCGGTTCAGCTCGCCCGTCCCGATGCGCGCGTGGAACGCGTCGCTCACCTCGCCGATCTTCGTGAACAGCTCGCCGAGGCCGCGCCCCGTCTTCGCGCTCGTGTGGACGATCGACACGAAAGGCGCGAAGGAGATCTTCTCCCGCGCCGCCGTCTCCGCCTTGGCGAGCTCGGCCTTCGAGAGGAGATCGGTCTTGTTGAGCGCGATGATCATCGCGCGGCCGCGATCGGCGGCGAGGCCGAGGATCTTCGCGTCTTGCTCGGCGACCCCTTCTTGCGCGTCGCAGAGGAGCACGACCACGCTCGAGCGCTCCATCGCCTTGACCGCGGAGTGCACGCTCGCGAACTCGATCTGATCGTAGGCCTTCGTGACCTTGCCCTTGCGGCGGAGACCCGCGGTGTCGACGAAGATGTAGCGCTTGCCTTCGCGCTCCACGAGCGCGTCGATGGCGTCGCGCGTCGTGCCGGGGCGCGCGTCGACGATCATCCGATCCTCGCCGAGGACGCGGTTCATCAAGCTCGACTTGCCCGCGTTCGGGCGGCCGACGATGGCGATCCGCGGGACGAAGGCGTCTTCCGCGGCGAGCGTACGCTTCGGCGGGAGCGCGGCGACGATCGCGGCCTCGAGCTCGCCGACGCCGCGACCGTGGAGGCCGCTCACGGGGAAGACCTTCTCGACCCCGAGCCGATAGACCTCGAACGCGTCGGCGTCGACCTTCGGCGAGTCGGCCTTGTTCGCGGCGAAGAGGACGGGCTTGTCGGCCTTGCGGAGGAGCCCCACGGCGACGCGGTCGGCGCTGGTGAGCGGGACGGTCGCGTCGCTCACGAAGACGACGACGTCGGCCTCGGCGATCGCCGATTTGACGTGGCGGGTGATCCCGCTCTTCATCGGATCGTCGCTGTCGGGATCGAAGCCGCCCGTGTCGACGAGCGTGTAGTCGCGGCCGAACGCGGAGGTGTCGGTGTAGTTGCGATCGCGTGTGACCCCGGGCTCGTCGTGGACGATCGCGAGGCGCTTGCGCGCGAGGCGGTTGAAGAGCGTCGACTTGCCCACGTTCGGCCGGCCCACGATCGCGACCAGCGGGAGGCCGTGCTCGCCCGCAGGCAGCGCCCGAGAGACCGCGCGCCGCTGATGCCTCGTCATGCGACACCCCGTCCCTTGCGCGCCTTGCGCGCCTTCGGTTTCGCGCCTTCGGCGACGCCCATGTCGGTGAGGCGCGCCTCGTCGTCGAACCACTTCGGCGTCGCGCGCACGAACGTCTGGAGGTGCACCTTGCGGCCGATGAGCGCTTCGGCGCGCTTGCGCGCGGCGGTGCCGATCGACGCGAGCATCTTGCCCCCGTCGCCGATGATGATGCCCTTGTGCGACTCCTTCGCCACGTGGACGGTGACGGAGATTCGAACGTCCTTCGTGCCCTCCTCGAACGACTCCACGGTCACGGCGACGCCGTGGGGCACCTCTTGGCGCGTCCGGCGGAGGACCTGCTCGCGCACGAGCTCGGCGACGAAGAACCTGAGCGGTTTGTCGCTGAGCTCGTCGGGATCGAAGAGGGGCTCTCCCGGCGGCAGGAGCTTCGCCGCCTCGGAGAGGACGCGGCCCATGCCGTCGCCCGCGAGCGCGCTCACCGGGATGACCGCGGCGAGCGCGCGCTCCTTGCCGAACGCCTCGAGGAGCGGGAAGAGGTGCGTCTTGTTGCGGACGCGGTCGATCTTGTTGAGCACGAGGATCGTCGGCGTCGTCTCGGGGATGCTCTTCAAGATCTCGCGGTCCTCGTCGCGGACGGTGTTCGCGACGGTGCCGTCGGGACGCGCGTCGACGTCGGTGACGAAGACGGCGACGTCGCTGTCGCTCGCCGCGCCGCGCGCGAGCTCGTTCATGCGTTGCCCCAGCTTGTGGCGAGGTCGATGAAGCCCCGGCGTGTCGAGGAAGACGAACTGCACGCCGCCCTCCGTGAGGATGCCGGCGATCCGATCGCGCGTCGTCTGCGGGTGGGGGCTCGTGATCGCGATGCGCGTGCCCAGCAAGGCGTTGAGCAGGGTGCTCTTGCCCACGTTCGGGCGCCCCACGAGCGCGATGGTGCCGGCCCTCGGGCGCGCCCCTTCGCTCGTCCGCGGACGGGCGTTGTCCTTGCTCTTCGCGGGCATGGAGCGGGTGCCATACCACAACCGCTCGGGGCGCTTGCGGAGATCGGCGGACAAACGTAATAGATTCCGCCTATGGCCGAGCCCGAACCGCCGAACGAGACCGAGGACGCGAGCGATTCCGAGCGCGACCAGGACGACGACGAGGCGTCGCCGCGAGGCGCGACCGAGGCTGAGCCCGCGCCCGAGCCCGCGCCCGACGCGCCCGAGGAGGCGCCCTTCGTCGACGGTGACGAAGGCTCGGGCCGCCGCTGGCTGCCGCTCGCGATCGCGATCGCGATGCCGGTCCTCTTCTTCTTCGTTCTCCCGCCGCTGACGCGCGCGGGCCTCTGGGATCCGCACGAGCTCAACGTCGCCGATCTCGCGCGAAGGATCGCGCTCAACCTCCACGGCGCGTCGACCCTCGCGCTCGAGGGGGCCGACAACTCGCTCCCGCACCTCAACGATCTCGGGCGGCCGCAGCTTCCGTTCACCTCGATCGCGCTCGGCTTCAAGCTCTTCGGCCTGCACGAGTGGGCGGGGCGTGCGCCGCTCGCGATCTGGGCGCTGCTCGGCGTGCTGGCCACCTACGGCTTCGTCTCGCGCCTCGTCGATCGCCGCGCGGGCGTCTTCAGCGCCGTCGTCCTCACGACGATGCCGCTCTTCTTCGTCCAGGCGCGGACGATGCTGGGCGACGTCGTGATGATGAGCGCGTTCGCGATGGCGTTCGGCGGCCTGCTCGTCGCCGTCTTCGATCGTGGTAACGACGGCGAGCGCAACACGGCCGCCCGCGGGGCGTGGCTCGTCATCGCGATCCTCGGGCTCGTGAGCGGCTTCTTCACGCGCGGCGGCCTCATCGGCGTGGGCGCGCCCGCGCTCGGCGTGGGCTTCGCCTACGTCCTCTCGGTCGCCAACCCGAGCAAGCCGAGCCAGGCGCGGCATCACGACGGGATGTCCCACGCCGTCGGGGCGCTCGCGCTCGCCGTCGGGCTGACGGCCTCGTGGTACGCGATCTCGGCGCTCGGCGGTCCTCGCTCGCCGGATCTCGACCCGTGGATCGGCGCGATGGTGCGGCCCCCCAACAAGTACCCGACGTTCGACTTCACGATCGGTCACATCGCCGCCGGGCTCCTCCCGTGGAGCGCGTTCGCGCCGTTCGCGTTCGGCCGCCTGTTCATGGCCCCGGTCGCGTCGTCGCGCGGCAACACGGCCGACGCGTTCACGCGCGAGAGCCAGACGCGCCTCGCGCTCCTCGTCGGCGTCGGCGTCGCGTTCGTGGCGCACGGCTGGCTCGCGGCGCGCACCGATCTCGTGGCCTTCGCGGGGCCCGCGGCGATCGCGGCCGCCTGCGGTATCGCGCTCCGCGACTACGAGCGCGGCGCGCACGCGTCCGTCGCCGTCGGGGTCGGCACAGCGGTGTTCCTCGGCCTGTTCCATCACGAGCTTCACAAGCTGCCGGAGAAGGCGTTCAACGCGTTCGCCGTCGCCGGCGCGACGTTTCCCGAAACCTTCAAGGCGCACTCGCTGTCGATCTGGACGGCGGTGCTCGTCGGCTTCGCGGGCCTCGCGTTCCTCACGATGGTCGAGCGATCGTCGGATCGCGCGCCCTTCGCCCCGAAGAGCTACCTGAAGGTCCTGCTCGAGCTGCGTGACGCGTGGGACGGCATGCTCGCGCTCGCCTATTTCGCCATGGTGGCCGGGGCGTCGCTCGCCGGGCTCGCCGTCTGGATCGGCGCGCGCCAGCACGCGCGATGGCTGCCCACGCTCTCGTCGCAGATGCGCGACGCCGTCCTCAACGCGTGGTGGATCACCGCGTTCGTGCCCCTCGCGGTCATCTTCGGCATCTTCTTCTGGTGCGACGTCTGGCTCTGGGCGTTCGGCCGAGCGCAGACGACGCCGGGCGCGTCGCCGCGCCTCACGCGCGGCTTCGAGCCGTTCGAGGATCTCGCGGCGGAGATCAAGGCCGGGCGCGTCGGCGTGACGGTCCCGAAGCTCGTGCTCGGCAAGCTCGTCGTCACCAAGGAGAAGCTCGAAGACGGCGTCGGCCCGACCGCGCTCTTGCTCCTCGCGCCGCTCATGTACCTCCAGGTCCCGGGGCTCGTCTTCGGGGTCCTCTACATGCAGGGCGTGCGTCCGTTCGTCGCCGCGGCCTTCGCGCTCCCGGCTGGCGTCGCGCTCTTTCTCGCGCTCGGCGTCCTCGGCGATCTGCTCCGCGGCAGCCGCGCCGCGTTCTTCGTCGTCTCCGCCACCGTCCTCGGGGCCGTGCTCTGCTTCTCCTATTACCCCGCGCTCGCCAACCAGCTCTCACCCAAGGAGGTCTTCGAGAGCTACCAGCGGATCCACAAAGACGGCGAGCCGCTCGCGCTCTTCGGCGTCGGCGGGCGAACAGCGGCGTACTACGCCGGCGGTCAGCCGATGATCCTGAAGGACGCGAACGCGGCGCACGACTGGCTCATGAGCGGCGATCCCGCGAGCCGCCGCTTCCTCGCGGTGCGCGCCGAGGAGCTGCCGCGCCTCAATCGCATCTACCGCGAGCGCGCGCAGACGGGGAAGAACCTCCCGGTGCTCGACGCGCGATCGAGCCAGATCATTCTCGTCGCCTCGTCGCTGCGCGAAGGCGAGAAGAACGACAATCCGCTCGGTCGCATCGTGCTCTCCGAGATGCCGAAGCCGCAGCGGAAGCTCGACGTCAACATGGAGGACAAGCTCCAGGTGCTCGGCTACGACATCACCGACGTCGGCGGCAAGCTGGTCGAGCACGTCGCGCCGGGCAAGAAGTACCACATGCGGACTTACTACAAGGTGCTCGCGCCCGTGGGCACCGAGTGGGAAGCGTTCATCCACATCGACGGCTTCCACCGTCGCCACAACGGCGATCACAAAGTCTGCGAGGGGAAGTATCCGATGTCGCTGTGGCTCAAGGACGACTTGATCATGGACGATCACGAGTTCACCCTCGAGCCGAACTTCAGCCCCGGCCCGTACACGCTCTACTTCGGTCTCTTCGTCGGCGACAGTCGTCTGAAGGTGCGCAGCGGTCCTTCCGACGGCGACAACCGCGTCAACGGCGGCGCGCTGCGGGTTCAGTAGCGGCGCAGCGAGCGGTCATCTGCGACCGCGTCCAGAAGGGCTGAGCGTTTTCGGCTGGCGGCCATTTCAATGCCGAGCTATGCGCGCGGTGCATCATGGGCGACGACGAGCGAATGGCCGTCCCGGGGGCCGTCCAAGAAAAAGAAGCGGTCGAGGATCCGAGCGACCGGCGCAACTTCGATCGCTACGACGTCGAGTGGGCCGTCGACTGCGTCGCGAGCGACACGTTCCTCTACGCGTCGATCACGAACATCAGCGAGATGGGCATCTTCGTCCGCACCGACGAGCCGCTGACGATCAACACGAAGCTGCGGCTGTCGTTCGCCCCGCCCGGCGCCACGCCGTTCAAGCTCGAAGGCTGCGTCGCGTGGGTCAACTGCGTGCGCGACGACGGCGACAACCCGAACCCGGGGATGGGGATCCGCTTCGTCGATCTGCGGCCCGAGGAGCGAGAGCGGCTCGTCGAGGTGATCCGGACGATCGCGTATCTGCGGGATCTGCCGCGCTACGACTGAGTCTATTCGCTCGGGAGCGGGAAGCGCCGCGCCACGATGCCCGTGCCGCTGCCGCCCGAGGTCTTGTCTTCCCACGCGATCGCCACGAAGGGCCCCGCGCCGCCGACGGCGACGCTGGGGTTCGCGCGCGTGCGCCCCGCGGCGCGGCTCGCCTTGAACTCCGTCGACTGGCCGTTCTCGTTGTTGAAGAGGAAACCGCTCGTGCCGCCGAGCATGCGGCCGCGGACGTCGCTCGTTCCCGCGTCGAGCCAGACGGCCACGTACGCCCCGCCGCCCGCAGGCGCGGGGGCGATCGCGGGCGTGATCTGATCGCCGTCCTTCACCACGTCGTTGATCGCGCTCGCCTGGTCGCCGGCGATCTTGGCGCCCTTCGCGTCGTAGCGCTGCGCGAAGACGTCGCCCGCCGAGCTCCACACGACCGCGAACCTGCCGTCGGGCAGCGAGGCGACGCGCGGCCGCTCGCTGACGGATCCGCCGTCGTTCACCGTCTGCTCGCTGCCGCTCGGCGTTCCGGTGTCGCTGATCGCGCGCAGCTTCACGCCCGTGCCGCTCTGCCACACGGCGACCCAGCCGGTCGGCGTCGCCGCGATCGAGACGCCCTTGTTGCCGGTGCCGGTGCTGATGTCGTTCTGCGGGCCGAGCGTCGACGGGGGCGTGAACGTCCTGCCCGCGATCTTGCCCTGCGCGGCGTCTTCCCACGCGATGAAGAGGCGGCTCTGCGGGCCCGCCGCGATCGCGGGGGCCGCTTGGATCGCCGGCTCTCCCGATCCGTCGGTGCCGCCGTTGATCCCGATCGGGGTTGCGCCCTGCTCGGCGACGAGCGCGCCGTCCATCGATCGCAGACGGATGTCCTGGCCGTTGGTCGGCCCCGGGGTGTCGTTGTCTTGGAAGACGACGTAGTACTTGCCGCCGAGGAACGCGGCCTGGGGCATCGACTGCTCGCGCGGCGACGGAGGAGGCGGGAAGGTCGGGCCGTTGGGCAGGAAGATCGATCCCGCCGCGAGCGCCGGAGGTGTCGTGAGCGGCGCCATGTCGTCGCCCATCGCGCGGAGCGCGACGTCGATGTTGCCGTTGCTGAGCGCCTTGTCCGTGTAGAACGCAAACATTCGGCCGGCCGTGCCGGTCTGCGCGGGCCAGAGCAGGAACGGGTTCAGCTTGTCGTTCGGCCCGCCCGTCTGCGTGCCGTTCTGGCCGCTGCCGATCGAGAGCTGGATCTCCTTCGTGAGACAGTCGTCGTCGCAGAGCACGCCGCCGGGCGGCTCGCACTGCTCGGTCGGCTGGATCCTGCCGTCGTCGCAGACCGGAGGCTCGACGTAGCGGAACATCTTGATCGCGATCGGCAGCGCGTCTTGATCGATCTTCGAGGCCTTGCAGCCGATGGCGAGCGTGGCGTCGCCGTCGCCCTTGGCGACCGCGGAGAAGACGCGGATTGCGTCGGACTTCTCGATCGACAGGTCTCCGCAGAACTTCGCGCCGCCGGCGCATGCGCCGGGCACGAGCTCGCGGCGGGCGATCTCCTTCGCCGCGCCGGTGCCCTCGGGGAGGCTCGTCTGCCCCGTCGCCGTCTCGTCGCAGCTGACCGTGCCTTCGAGGACGGTGAGCGTGAGCTTGGTGACGCGGTCGAGAACGCCTTTCGGCACCGCGAGGTTCGTGGCGATCGCCACCCTCGGCGCTTCGGCGCCGCCGCCGCACGCCGCGGCGACGAGCACCCCGGCGGCTGCGCCACGAAGAAGAAAAGCTCGAGACATCGCGGCGGACTCTACCAGAGGAGCCTGATGCCGTCGCGCTCGACGCGAGCGCGCCTACCGCTTCCAGAACCGAAGCCAGCTTCGCGGCTCCTCGCGCCCGCGCGCGACCGCGATGCCGACGAGCGACAGGGCTTGCTCGAGCTCCGCGCGCGTCCGGGCGTCACCCTCGCCGAGGTGCGCGCGCGCGTAGCGGTCTTTGGAGGCGCCGAGCGCGACGCGCGCGGCCCAATCGGCGACGGCGTCGTCGTCGTCGCCGGGCGCCGCGACGATCGCGACGGTTCGATCGTCGATCCGCACGGCGCACGACGGGTACTCCCACCCGCGCCGCGCCGCGGCGCGCTCGCTCTCGACCACGACCGAGCAATAGCCTTCGGCGAGCGACGCGCGGCACGGCATGAGGCGGCGCTCGTCGAGCGCCTCGCCCGCGCGCGCGATCGCCTTCGCCGCGCCGTCGATCGTCGCGATCGCGAGGGTGGGGGAGGCGCCGGCCTCCGCGAGGAGACGACCGAGGCGCGCGCAGGCGTTGTAGAGGTCGCGCGCGTCGCTCGGCTCCGCCTTCTTCGCGAGGAGCTCGAGCACGAGCGCGCGCGGCGCGTCGGCGGCGGCGATCGCCGCGTCGTCGACCGCGTGCAGCGCGTGCTGGGCGTCGTGCTCACGCCACGCGGTGAGCGTCTCGTCGGCGGACATCGGGCGATATCAGAAGCCTGATTCTTTGGCGCTGTCCAATGCCGTCGCGGCGGGCTTGGCCGGCGCGCGCGCGGGCGCCGGCGCGGCCGGTCGCGCCGCCGCGGCGCCGCCGGCCCCGCTCTTCGAGCGCTCGGCCTCGCGGCGTGACGCGACCTGGTTCAGCTCGTTCAGCGCCTGCTGCGCCTGCGAGGCATGGGAGGCGACGCTCGCGAGTCTGTTGAGCTTCTCGCGCGCCGCCTCGAGGTGACCCGTGGCGATCTGGCAGCGCGCGGACTCGAGCTGTGCCTCGTGCCCCGTCCAGCTCCCGCCCGCCTTCTGCGCGACGGCGTCGAAGCGCGCCGTCGCCGGACCGCAGCCGCCGTTGCCGTCTTTCACGCTCTTCGCCGCCCAGAGAGCGGCGTTCTGATCGCCGCCGCGCGCGGCCTGATCGAACTGACGCGTGGCCTCGGTGAAGTTGCGCGCGCGATACGCCGCCATGCCTGCGGAGAAGCCGTCTTGCGCTTCGGGTGCGGACTTCGCCGCCGGTGGCGGGGCGAGCGACTGCCCGCGCGGGGCGAAGTCGCCTTGGGGCATCGGCGCGCCGCCGGGCGCGCCCGCGTTGCTCGCGACGTCGCCGCCGACGCGCCGGGTGGCTGCCGGCGCCTTCTTCTCTTCCGAGTCGGCCTTGTCGGCCGATTCGGCGAGCGCGCTCGCGAGGCTCTCGTCGTCCTTCGCGCCGCGGCCCTTGCCCTTCGTGAGGCTGTCGATCGGGCCTGCTGCCGGCTCTTCGGCGAGCGCGAGCGCGAGCGCCTGCGCCGCGCTCGCCGTCGCCGCGACGGGAGGAGACGTGACCGGCGTCGGTGCGTTCGGCCCGTGAGCCGCGGCGGCGGCCTTGCTGTCGAGCGAGTCGTGATCCGCCGCCGCCGGCGCGGCCGCGGCCGGCGCGCCCTGCTCGGTGACCGAAACGGCCTGTCCTCGATCCGCGGCGTGACGCGAGCGGATGACGAACGCGCTCGTCCCGATCATGAGCAAGAACACGGCGGCCATCGCCGTCTGCGGGCGCATCGCCCAACTTCCGGCAAGAGAGATGATCCGCGACGTGCGGCTCTGGATCGGCGTGACCTTCTGCGCCTCCTTCACCGCGGAGAGGATCCGATCCTCGAGCCCGGCGGGCACCTCGACCACGGGGAGCACGACCGCGCGTCGCGTCGCGCGCATGCCGTTCAGGATCGACGCGCAGCGCGAGCACCCCGACACGTGGCGCTTCACGGCCGCGCTCGTGACCTCGTCGAGCTCGTCGTAGAGCTCGTCGATCAACAGGGGTTCGAACTTCTCGCAGTCCATCTTTCTCGTCTCGCGTCTCTCGTCTGTTCCTAGTCCGTAATCATCGAAGCGCTCGCGCGTAGTCTTCGTATTCCGCGAGGGCCTCCTGGAGCCGCTCGAGCGCATATCTCATCCGGCTCTTGACCGTATTCTCCGGGACGCCGGTGATCTCGGCGATCTCCTTGAAGGGGAGGTTCGAGACCTCGCGCATCAGGAACACCTCGCGCTGCTCGTCGGGCAGCGTATCGACGGCGCGCGCGATGCGGGCCTTCAGCTCGGTGCCCGTCGCCTCGCGCTCGACACTCGCGCGTGGGTCTGCGGTCTGTTCACCCAGCGTGGGGCCTTCTCCCTCCTCCCCGCGCTGCTCGTCGAGCGAGGGATGCTTGCGCAGCGCCCGCTTGCGGAGGTGATCGATGCAGAGGTTTCGCGTGATCGTATAGACCCACGTCGTGAAGCGGGCCTCGTGCTTGAAGTCGGGGGCGTTCTGCACGACGCGGACGAAGGCCTCCTGCACCACGTCCTCGGCCACCTGCGGAACGCGGACCTGCCGGAGGGCGAAGTTGAACAGGGCCCCCTGGTGCCTGCGGACGAGCGCGACGAAGGCCGAGCGATCGCCCTGCTGATACCGCAGCATCAGCGTTTCGTCGGCCGGATCCGGCCCCGGCCGTCGCGGAGGAGCGCTCATGAGGCTCTGGCCTGGCAGGATGGTACACGTGCTGCCGCATTTCCGTGGCGAATCAGACGGGCCAGGGGCCGGAAAGTTTTCCGAGCGGTGAAGTGTAGGATGTCCAGCGCGCCCGCGAGCTCGACCGTGAGGTTGGGGTGACGGATCGCGCCCATCCCGGGGGCTTGTTACGCGTGATCCCGGCCGCCCTCAAGGCCGGCAGAGCCGCCTCCGGGCGGGGTTGCAAGCGAGGAAGGTACCCGCCTACACTCCGGTTCGCTTCGACGCACCGCGCGACAGCGGTTGCAAGAGACAAAATTCGGTTTGGTGCACGAACGCACGAGCGCGTTCGAAAGGGAGCACGCATGCGACGTCAGGCGATGGGTCTTGCTCTTGGCTTCCTCTGCGCGGGCGTGGTGTCCGCGACCGCCGTGACCGCCCTTGGTCAGGCGACCAAGCCCGCAGCGCCAGCCGCGGCCTCGGCCAAGCCCGCGACGTCGGGGTCGTCCGCGCCGGTCGCGAGCGGATCGGCGGCCGCGAGCTCGAGCAGCACGCCCGCCGCCGCCGGAAGCGGACCGGCCGTCCCCATCCCCGAGAAGCCCGCGATGGACGGCGCCACGTACGCGGTGCGCCTGCGCGATCTCGAGGCCCGCGTCGACGAGCTCAAAGATCAGATCCGCCGCAGCCACACGCGGCTCGCGCTCCTCAGCGACACGATCCTCTCGGGCGGCGCGGCGGGCTCGCGCGCCGAGGTGCTCTTCCACAACGAGATGTCGAGCGCGTTCCGCCTCACGCGCGCGCTCTTCATCGTCGACGGCGCCGTCCAATACAACCGGCAAGACGACACCGGCGCGCTCGCGGATCAGAAGGAGATCCCGATCTTCAGCGGGTCGATCCCGCCGGGCGATCACACCGTGCAGGTGGTGCTCAACTTCCAGGGCAACGGCTACGGCGTCTTCACGTATCTCCGCGGCTACAAGTTCGAGGTGAAGAGCGCGCACTCGTTCACCGCGGTCGAGGGCAAGACGCTCTCGCTCGTCGCGACCGCGCTCGAGAAGGGCGGCGTGACCACGCCGCTCGAGCAGCGGCCCACGATCGAGTGGGGCGAGAAGGTCGGCGCGATCGGATCGTCGGCGGCGAGCGCGCCCAAGGCGAGCAACGCGCCCGGCTCGGTGGGCGGCAGCATCCAGATCGGGGGAGGGAAGTAGTCTTGGCCTTTCTTCGACGAGGACGCTGCCTCGCGTTCGCGCTGGCGGGCGCGTCGCTCGCGCTCGCGGGCCCCGCGCGCGCCGCCGACGCCGACGGTGACGCGAGCCGCGCGCAGACCGAGGTGAGCGCGGTCGACCGCGAGAGCTCGCAGGTCCAGGCGGCGATCGAGAAGGCGAAAGGGCAGCGCTACACGGTCGAGCAGCGCGTCGCCAACGGCGAGCTCCTCTATCGCAGCAAAGACTACGCGCGCGCGGTCGTCGTGTTCAGCGAGATCCTCGAGGAGTTCCCGAACACGCCGGCCTACCCCGACGCGCTCTGGCTCCGCGGCGAGACGTTCTACGCGCAGAAGGAGTACCTCTCCGCGCGCCGCGACTACCGCCAGATCGTCGAGAACAACCAGGATCCGCGCTTCAACCCGTACTTCGGCAAGGCGCTCGCGCGCCTCGTCGACGTGTGCCTGCGCATCAACGACATCAAGGGCCTCGACGAGGTCTTCGCGAAGATCAACCAGGTGCCGCCGGCGCAGGTCGACGCGGCGCTGCTCTACGCGAAGGGCAAGGGCTACTACTTCAAGCAAGACTACGGCAGCTCGCTCGGCGCTCTTCAGTCGGTGCCGAACGGGAGCCCGTACACGCACCAGGCGCGCTACTTCCAAGGCATGGTCGCGATCAAGCAGGCGCGGCCCTCGACGCCGCCGCCGCCTCCGCCGGGCGCGCCCGCCGACGCCAACGTGCGCGCGCCGAGGGCGAACTACAAACAGGCGGTCGAGGCGTTCCGCGTCGTGACCGATCTCCCGCCGGACACCGACGAGCACCGCCACGTGATCGATCTGTCGTGGATGGCGATGGGCCGCCTCCACTACGAGATGGAGAACTACACGCAGGCGGCCGAGGCCTATTCGAAGGTCGGCCGCGACTCGCCCGAGTTCGGGACGATGCTCTACGAGCTCGCGTGGGTGTACGTGCGCCTCGGCGACGTGCAGCGCGCCGAGCGCGCGCTCGAGGTGCTCCAGGTCGCCGACCCGAGCTCACCGATCGTGGGCGACGGCACGCTGCTGCGCGCCGATCTCCTCCTCCGCGCGGGCGCGTTCGACAAGTCGCTCCAGCTCTACGTCGGCGTCCGCGAGCAGTACGAGCCGATGCGCGCGAAGCTCGAAGCTTTCATCGACGGCACGCAAGACCCGGCGGTCTACTACGACAAGCTCTCGCAGCAGCAGCTCGATCTGCTCGACCAGAACGATCAGATCCCGCCGCTCGCGATTCGCTGGGCGCGCGAGGCGGAAGACGGGCCGATGGCGTTCGCCGTCATCGACGACGTCAACCAGTGCAAGACGCTGATCCGCCAGAGCTACCAGCTCGTCGACAAGCTCAACATCATCCTCAACGCGGCGAACCGCGTGCGCGCTTTCCCCGAGCTCCAAGCGGGCGAGGAGAAGGCGCTGTCGCTGCTCAATCGCCTCTCGAAGATGCGCCTCGCGATCGCGAAGGGCATGGACGACGAAGAGCCGCAAGATCTCCAGGGCGACATCGGCACGGTGCGCGCGCAGCGTCGCGCCGCGCAAGGGATCATCGCGGGCCTGCCGACGACGAGCGGCGAGTTCGCCGATCGCGACTACGCGGGCATGCGCCAGTGGAACACGGTCTCGCAGGAGCTGTCGCGGCGCTCCGTCGAGGTCGACTACCTGAACGCCACGATCAACGGCCTGCGCCGGATGTTGAAGGAAGACGCGCAGCGCGGCGTCGCTCGGTCGCCGGCCGACGTCCAGCGCTTCAACACCGAGCTCGACGAGAACGAGCGACTCCTCAAGCAGCGGCAGGCGGAGGTCGTCGATCTTCGTCGCCAGATCGAGATCGGCCGCGCGCAGATCGGCATCGGCGACGCGCGCTACCAGAACGACGCCGTCGGGCGTGTGCAGTTCCGCGACGCGCTCGAGCGCGAGGTGCAGCTCGCCTCGCAAGGCAGCGCCGGCCCCGGCGCGCAGCGCTACGCCCAGCGCGTGCGCGCCTCGCTCGAGCAGGCGCGCACGGTCGAGGATCGCCTCGTGCAGCAGTTCGCAGCGCTCGAGCAGCAAGTCGCCGCGCGCATCGGCGAGGTGCAGGCGAAGGTCGAGGCCGAGCGGCTGAAGATCAACGGCTACAACATGACCCTCGGCGCCTACGACGCCGAGGCCCACGATCTCGTCGGCCAGGTCGCGAAGCGAAACTTCCTCTTCGTGCGCGACAAGCTGCGCGGGATCATCCTCCGAGCCGACATCGGGATCACCGAGCAGGCCTGGGAGGTGCGTGAAGAGGAGCTGGAACGCGTGCACAACCTCCAGACGGAGCGCGCGCGCGAGGAGCAGCTGCTCGACGAGGAGCTGCGTGAAGTTCTCGACGACGCCGGCGAAACGAAGCCGCTCGGCAAGTGAACCAGAACATGAAAAAGTCCGTCTTCACTCTGCTCGTCGCAGCCGCGTGCGTGCTTCCTGCATTCGGCGCCTCCGCCCAAACGGCGCCTCCTCCCGCCGCCTCCGCCGCGCCCGCAGCGGCGCCGAGCGACGCGGGCGCGCCGAGCGTCTCCGCCGACGGAGGGACGGACACCCCCACGACGCCGGCGGCGCCGGTCGCGCGCAAGATGCACCCGCCGCCCCCGCCGCCGACGCCCCAGCAGGTCGCCGCGCTCGCGGCGCTGAAGGAGGAGGTCGACGCGTTCGAGAAGGGCGCGAAAGACTACCGCGACACGGTCACGACCATCATCCGCCTGCACTACGAGGCGAAGAAGAAGGAAGTGCTCTCCGGGCTCGATCGCGAGATCGCGATCGAGAAGGCGGAGCTCAAGAAGGCGCGCGAGATCGCGATCAAGCGCCTCGAGGAGTTCATCGCCGTCTACAGCGGGCCGCGCTCGCAGCCCGAGGCGACGCCCGACGCGATGTACCGCCTCGCCGCGCTCTACGAAGAGCGCGCGCGCTCGGAAGAAGCGACCGAGCCGGTCGAGGTCGGCCTCAAGCCGGCCATCGCGCTCTACAAGCGCGTCATCAGGGAGTACCCGAAGTACCGCGAGATCGCGGCGATCTACTACTTCCTCGGCCACGCCCTCAACGACATCGGCCGCGTGCCCGAGAGCATGCAGGTCTGGCGATCGCTCGTGTGCCACAACCACTACGAGTACCCGACGCCTCCGGACCCGAAGGATCCGGAGAAAGACACGATCAAGCCGATGCCTCAAGACAACGACGAGGCACACTGGACGGCTTGGCGCGCGAAGTATCGCGACCCGAAGCAGGTCAGCAAGCGGAACCCGGAGACGGTCTACGTCGACCCGTACTTCGGCAACGACTGCAAGCACATTCCCCAGCCGAACATTCGCCTGGGTGAAGATCCGAAGTACGTCGCCGAGGTCTGGTGGCAGATCGGAAACTGGGAGTTCGACCAGCTCGACTTCCCGAGCGGCGTCACGAAGGAAGATCCCGGCAGCGTGTGGGGCTACAACCGCGCCGCCAGCGCCTACGACGAGGCGATGAAGTACAAGCGGCCGCCGCTCTACGGCGTGTCTCTCTACAAGTACGCCTGGACGCTCTTCAAGCAGCAGCGCTACGAGCTCGCGACCAAGGAGTTCATCAAGCTCCTCAACTACACCGACGAGGAGCAGAAGCGCACGGGCGACAGCGGCGCCGACTTCCGCAGCGAGGCCTTCACGTACATCGCCGGCTCGCTCACGAACGTCGACTTCAAGGGGCCGGAGGAGTGGGAGCCGTACATCATGCGGCCCGACATCCTCGACACCGAGCCGCGCCCCGAGGTCGCCGAGAAGAAGCTCCACGTCGCGATCGACCGCGTGAAGGATCCGAACATCGTCCCCCAGGACAAGCCCTGGACGATCGAGATCTACAAGGCCCTCGCCCTCGAGTACCGGTCGCTCAACCAGTTCGCGAACGCCGTCGAGACGTACGAGCTGATGCTCTCGAAGTGGCCGATGGATCCGTCCGCGCCCGAGACGCAGAACGCGATCGCCGAGACCTACGACCAGCTCAACATCACGAAGCGGCCGGGCACGCCGGAGCACGACGCGATCGCGCAGAAGGCGCTCGAGGCGCGCACCAAGCTCGCGAACTACATCGGCAACACGCCGTGGGTCGACGCGAACAAAGACAACCCCGCGGCGATCCAGAACGCCGAGCGCCTCGTGCGCGGCGGCCTTCGCCAGGCGGCGGCGCAGCACACCAACAACGGCAAGGCGGCGCTCGTCGCGGCGAGCGAGACGGGCGACACCGGCCGTCAGATCGAGCTGCTCTCGCGCGCCGCGACGGAGTACAAGCTCGCCGGCATCGGCTGGTACGGCTACCTCAAGCAAGACGAGAACGCGCCTGACGCCTACGAGAGCCGCTACTGGCTCGCCGACGCGAAGCGGCAGTACGTCCGCATCCAGGTCGTCCTCCACAAGGTGGCGCCGAAGGCGTACCCGGAGCCGAGCAAGAAGGACATCGACGAGGCGCTCGTCGCCGCGATCGACGTCCGTGACTCGAACGAAGACGACCGCTACCTCGACAACGCGGCCTTCTTCGTCGTCGACGTGAGCGACGTCGACCGCGATCTCGCCTTCCAGCGCTACGACGAGAGCGCCGGCCGATCGGGCGTGCCGCGTCGCGACGAGGTGAAGTTCGACTCCGAGGATCCCGCGACCCGCAAGCCCGTGCGCGATCAGATCCCCCCGGTCGTCATGCAGGGCCTCACGGCGCGCGACGAGTACGTGCAGCGCGTTCCGCCGAGCCTCGACGTGCAGAAGCGCTCGCTCGACTACCAGTACTACGTCGCCGAGCAATACTTCCTCTACGGCCAGTTCGATCTCGCGCGCGCGCGATTCGAACCGATGTGGAAGGAGAACTGCGGCAAGAACGAGCTCGGCTACAAGGCGTGGGAGAAGCTCATCACGATGAGCAACATCGAGCGCGACGCGCCTCGCTCGATCCAGCTCGCCGAGGCCGAGAAGGCGCACACGTGCGCGTTCAACCCGGAGCAGGCGGGCAAGGCCGGCTCGATCATCAACCCGACGATCCAGGAGGCGGGCTTCCTCCGCGCGCGCGAGAAGTTCGAGGCGGCGTGCGAGGAGACGCTCGCGTCGCGCAAGCCTTGCCGGAACGTCGACGCGCCCGCCAAGCGCCCGATCTGGAAGCAGGCGGGCGAGCTGTACGAGCAGGCGCTCTCCGCCGCGCCCGGTCGCGACGAGGCGCCCGAGGCGGCGATGAACGCCGCGTACGCCTACAAGCAGATCGGCGAGTACAACAAGGCGATCGAGCTCTACAACAAGTTCATCAGCGAGTACGGCTCCGAGGCGCGCCTCTCGGCGCTCCAGAAGGGCGACCCGAAGACGAAGGCGGCGCCCGATCCGAAGAAGTACCAGGAGCGCCTCGGCTTCCTGGGCTCGGCGTACACCGCGCTCGGCGAGACGTACTACTCGTTCTTCAACTACCAGCGCGCGGCGGAGACGTACGACAAGATCGCGACCAACGATCGCTTCGACGAGAAGCTGCGCCGCGACAACGCGAAGAACGCGATGATCCTCTACGCGAACATGGGTCAGCGCGACAAGATGATGTCGACCTATCGCATCCTCTTGAAGATGAACCCGACGACCGACGACAAGGCGAGCGCCGACTTCACCGTCGCGAGCTACGACTACAAGCAGTGGAATCCGACGGGCGCCGACACCGGCAACAACCGGCAGACGCGCTTCGCCGCGGAGCAGCAGCTCATCGGCTACTTCCAGACCAACCGCGCGGCGCCGGGCACGGCGAAGTACATCGTCGAGGCCGCCTACGCGGTCGCGAAGATGAAGAAGACGGCCGGCGACGGCGGCTACAAGGCCTGGTTCAAGAGCGTCGTCTCGGCGTGGGAGAACTACAGGCAGAAGGCCCCGGTCAAGGACGGCAAGAGCGAAGCGCAGCTCCCGCCGCACGTCGACATGGCGGCCGAAGCCGCGTTCACGCTCCTCGACGAGGAGATCCACGACAGGTACGAGACGGCCGATCGCCACAAGTACCAGCCGAAGCTCGACGACATCTTCGGTGAGGTCGAGATCGATCAGAAGACCAAGAAGGTCGTCCTCGGCGCCGACGGCAAGCCGAAGATGAAGCGCAAGGGCCGCTACCAGGCCAACGCCGCCGAGGCCGAGAAGTGGGATCTCGAGCTCGAGAAGATCACGAAGACGTACGAGTCGCTCGAGTGGGTCCCGACCGCGATCGCGCGGCAGGGAAGCCTCTACGACACGCTGCGAACCGGCCTCTACAACCAGACGAAGGTCGAGCTCTTCACCCCGCAGGAGAAGGCGACGCTCAACCAGATGCGCAACAGCGGCCGCCCCGATCTCGAGGAGGCCGCCGACAAGCTCGAGGACCTGAAGACCGACTTCTGGCGCCAGAAGAAGCAGCAGGAGCTCGACGGCGCCGATCAGGTCATGGTCAAGCGCTACGCGACCGCGGTCACGCTCGCGCGCAAGTACAACGTCCGCAACGGACAGATCACGCGCGCGATCTCGCGCCTCGCGTACTTCACCGACGTCATCTCCGGCGGCGACGCCAAGATGGCCGAGTACGTGACGAGCACGCCCGATCCGACGAACAAGGGTCAGACGAAGCTGACGTACACGCCGGGCATGTACGTCAAGACGCGCCCCGGTCTCGCCGCGCTGCCGCCGCCGGAAGGCAAGGCGTCGCCGCTCCCGGCCGCACCCTGAAGAAGGAAGCCATGGCAACTGTCGGAAAGTCGATCTCGTTCGCGCTCCTCGCCGCGTCGCTCGCTGGAGCGACGCTGCTCGCGCCCGGCTGCGGAAGCGACAAGCCGGTCGTGTATCCGTCGAACGAGGGGGGCGCGGGCGGCATCGTCACCGATCAACAGGGCGGTCAGGTCGGCGTCGTCGACGGCGCGGGCACCTCGGGGCTCAGCGGCGCGGCGAAGTCGGCGTACGAGGCGGGCTGGCAGGCCTGGCTCAAGGGCGATCTCGCGACGGCGAAGAAGCAGTTTCAGGAAGCCGCGAGCCTCGATTCGAAGTCGCCTTCGCCGCCGTATTCGCTCGGCGTCGTCCTCGAGCACCTCGGCGAGCTCTCGCAGGCGCAGCAGTCGTATCGCACGGCGTTCTCGAACAGCGCGGAGCACGAGCTTTCGATGTGCGCGTACGCGCTCTCGCTCGCGAACAACAAGAGCCCGGGGGAGGCGAGCACCTTCCTCGAAGAGAAGCGCGCGAAGAGGTCGAATTCGCCGCGCCTCACGGCGTGCGAGGCGGAGGTGAAGTCGATCCAGAAGGATCACGCCACGGCGCAGCAGCTCGCGCAGGACGCGCTCCGCATGGATCCCGACTTCAAGGACGCGATGGTCGTCATCGCGCGCGATCACTACCGCGCGCGCAAGATGGATCTCGCGATGTACGCGCTCCGCGCGGTGCTGACCGGGTTCGGCGACTCGACGCCGCCGCGCGATCGCGACAACGCCGAGGCCCACCTGCTCCGCGGCCTCATCCTCCGCGAGACGGGCGGTCGCATCCAGGCGCTCAAGGACTTCGAGGCCGCGGTGAAGCGGCGCCCCGATCTCGTGGAGGCGCTCGTCAACCTCGGGTCGATGCGCCTCGAGGCGGGAAACGCCGAGGAGGCGCTCCCGGTGCTCGAGAGCGCCGTCCGCTTCGCACCGAACAGCGCGATCGCCCACCTGAACCTGGGCGACACCTACCGTCTCCTCCAGCGCTACGCCGACGCGAAGAAGGAGTTCGACCAGGCGCTCGCGCTCGACTCGAGCCTCGCCGCGGCGCACTACGATCTCGGGCTCATGTACCTCACGGCGCAGAGCATCCCTGGTACGAGCGCCGACCAGCAGGTCGCGACCGCCATCAAGGAGCTCGAGACCTACAAGACGATGCGCGGCCCCAAGGCACCGCCGGGGGTGAACGACGAGATCGACGATCTGCTCAATCGCGCCAAGGCGAAGCAGGCCGAGCTCAAGAACGCGGTCGCGCCCGCGCCCGCCGCTGGCGACGCAGGCGCAAAGAAGTAGACTGTTTCCCGAGGTCGCCATGAACAAGAAGCCCATCGTCCGACTCCTCGTTCCGCTCGCCGCCGCGGTCGCGTTCGTCGCGGTCGACGAGGCCGAGGCGTTCGCCCAGGAGAAGAAGGGCGGCGTCATCACCATCAACGAGGTCACGATCGTCGGGCGCGTGCAGAAGCCCGTCGCCTCCGTCGACGTGAGCAAGATCCAGCCGAAGCTAACGCTCGCCGAGCTCCGGCAGCCGTTCCTCGATCGCATCGAAGACGCGGCGCGCAAAGACCCGTTCTGAGCGACGATCCGCAGACGACGTGATCTCGCTCTCGCCCATCCTTGCCGCGATCGTCGCGCTCGGCTGCGTGTTCGCGAGCGCGCGGCGCATCTGGCTCGCGGCGAACGCCACGGCGCTTCATCCCGACGTCGTCGTCGACGCGTTGAAGAACGAGGGCGGCGATCTCGAGAAGCTTCGCCTCCTCGTCGAGGCCGATCCGCGCGCCGACTGGGAGCGCGATCTGCTCGCCGCGATCCACGCGCCGGCCGAGCAGCGCGTCGCGTTGGTCAACGAGCAGCTCGGCGAGCTCGACTACCGCTTGCAGCGCTGGTCACGGGTGCCGCGGGTCTGCGCCAGCATGGCGACGAGCTTCGGGTTCCTCCTGGCGACGCTGGTGCTGCGCCGCGGCCTGGTCGACGCCGGCGAGCTGCCGAGCGACATCGGCGAGCTCCTGATCCGGGGCCTCGTGGGCGACGCGCTCACCGTGGTCGCCATGGGCGTGGTCGGGACCGCTTTTTGCGTCGCCGCCCAGGGCGTCGCCAAGCGAATCGCCAAGAGCCGGGCCGTGGCGGCCGATCGGCTGGTCGAGCGCCTCGAGGCCCTGGCGCCGGTTGCCCTGTAAACGCCTGTACTTCCGCGGATGTCTTCCGATAGGATCCTCCCGCGGCGCGTCTCGCGACTCGACGGGAACTTTTGGACCCTCGCGCTCGTCTGACAGACCTAACGAGGAGTGGACTCCATGAACGCAGGACCGGGCGCAGGACCGGGAGGAGCAGGGCGACCGGGTCAGATGACCGCGGTCATGCGGGCCATGTCGGTCGCGACCGGCCCGAAGGTCCTCCGCATCGGTGTCGTCCAGGCTGGGCGCGTCGTCGAGGAGCGCATCATCAAGCAGCGCGTCACGGTGACCGTCGGCTCGAACGAGAAGTCGATGTTCGTGATCCCGTCGCAGGCCGTGCCGCCGATGTTCAAGCTCTTCGAGCTCATCGGCAACGACTACCACCTCAACTTCCTCGACGGCATGAACGGCCGCGTCGCGCTGGCGACCGGCATCACCGACATCCAGGCGCTCCGCGGTCAGGCGAAGAAGGTCGGCGGCGCGTACCAGGTGAAGCTCACCGAAGAGGCGCGCGGCAAGGTCGTCGTCGGCGAGACGACGTTCCTCTTCCAGTTCGTCGCGCCCCCGCCGGTGCAGCCGCGACCGCAGCTCCCGCTCGCGGTCAAGGGCGGCATCGCCTCGCAGATCGACTGGTCGCTCACGATCGTCGCGGCGTTCAGCTTCTTGCTCCACTTCGGCATCGTCGGCGCGATGTATTCCGACTGGATGGATCCGGTCGTCGGCGATGACTTCAACGTCGCGAGCCTCGTCGACATGATGAAGAACATCCCGCCGCCTCCGGTCACGGAGACGCCGACGGAGAACACGACCGCCGCGACGACGGCGACGGCCACGTCGAACACGCCGACGCCGAAGCCCGCGGGCGGCGGCGCCGGCGGCGCGAAGGCGGCCAGCGCGGGGCACAGCTCGGGGCAGGTGAGCGACGCGAAGGCTGCCGCGCTCGCGTCGCAGGCCGAGGCGATGCAGATGCAGATGCTCGCCTCGCTCACCGGCGGCTCTTCGGTGCAGGGCGCGCTCAATCGAAGTGACATCCCTCCGGTCGATCTCTCGGGCGCCGCCGCTTCGAACGCCGGCGTCGCGCACGGCTCGGGCGATCTCAAGATCGGCGGCGGCGGCTCGCCGGTGCAAAGCGGCGGCAAGGGGCCTGGCCTCGCCGGCATCGGCGGCGGCACGCAAGGCACGGGGACGGGCACGGCGGGTACGGAGACGAAGGTCGCCGGCCCGACGGGTGTCGCGCAGGTCGGCGGATCGACCGCGACGGTTCCGATCTCGGACGCCGATCGCGTCATCGCGGGTCTCCGCGGTCGCTTCCGCGCCTGCTACCAGCAGGGGCTCAACAGCGATCCGAGCATGAGCGGCAAGGTGCTGATCAGCGCGCGCGTCGGTCCGAACGGCGAGGTGCAGAGCGCCGACGTCGCGCAGAACACGGGGCTGTCGCCGACCGTGGCCTCGTGCATCGCGGGCCACGTCCGGCGCGCGACGTTCAGCGCGCCCGGCGGTGGCGGGTCGACGCTCCAGATTCCGGTGACGTTCGTTCAGCAAGGCAAGTAGCCTTCGCGAGCGAACGCGAACGAGAGCTCCGGCCTGACGGGTCGGGGCGCTCTTTTTTTTCGGAATGACGCTGCTCTCCGCCGCAACCAAAGGGGGTCAGCGAGTCGTGGGCCCCGCGCGAGCCGTCCGGGGGAGCGTTGTATGTGACTGAAATTACGGCGATTTACGCTCGCCTTTGCATCGTTGACACCCCCTTGGCTACAAACTACATTCGGTGAACTGGTGTGGGAGGCCTGATGCGGTTTCGATCCTCTTTCAAGTGGGTTTTCGCCATCGGCTTCTTGGCGTACGTCGCCACACCGGCCGGCGCGCAGCCGGCGGGCGCGCCCAGCGCACCTGCAGGTGGCGCGAGCGGTGCAGCGACCGGCGATGCCAACGGCCAGGTCGGCTTCCAGCGCAAGACGCAGCTGACGCCGCAAGAGCAGCTCAGCGAGTCCGCCCGGCACCTCGCGCGGATGGAGCAGGCGGCAGGTGGCGTGCGCAAGATGCTCGAAGAGGCGCGCAAGCAGCGCGACGTCGTCAAGACGCTGTGCCTCAACGACAAGCTCTCCCAGGTCGACGTCGCGATCCGCTCGGGTCGCGATCGGCGGCAGCAGCTCCAGTCGGCCGTGAACCGGAACGACGTCGAGCTCGGCAACCACGAGTTCACCATCCTCACGGTTCTCCGTCAGCGCGTCGAGCAGCTCGTCGCTGAAGCGAACCAGTGCATCGGCGAAGAAGCGGCCTTCGTGGGCGACACGCGCGTGAAGACCACGATCGATCCGACGATTCCCCCCGATGAAACGCCGTACCCGCCCACGGATCCGACTATCGTAATCCCGCCGCAGTGCACCAGCTGTACGCTGTAAACGTCGTATCACCTGTGGGGGCGGGCTCTTTCACGTTGCGGCCGAGCTAGGCCCCGAGTAACTGGCGTTACCCGTGGTGGCGCTTCGCCGGCCCGTGAAGGAAGTCGTCTTCCGAGTGCCCATCGTCGCTTCTGCCGACTTCGGACCCATGACGAATCGCACTGCTCCTCGCCGTCTTCGCTTCCTGCGCGCGTGCGCCACGCTCGCGCTTCCCGCTGCCCTCCTCCTCGTCCCGAAGAGCGCGGGGGCGCAGGAGTGGCTCAAAGATCGACGCTACGCCGAGGGCGCGGGCGTTCGCGTTGGCGATCTCGAGCTGCATCCCGGCATCGGTGGTGAGGTCGGCTACGACTCGAACTGGTTTCTCCGAACCTACAAGGACGGCTACGTCAACTCGGGGCCTGTCGAGGCCGGTATCATCCGCATCACGCCGTCGTTCTCGATCTCGACGTTGAGCGAGAAGCGTCTCAACGAGACCGCAACGGAAGGCGTGCGCCCCGAGCCCCCACCGGTCGCCTTTCGCGGCACGATCGCTGCGACCTATCGGGAGTTTCTAGGACCCGCGGAGATTCGCGATCAGCGCAATGTGTCCGGCAACGCGGGCCTACGTCTCGACGTCAATCAAGGCCGACCGGTTGGCTTCGGCGTTTTCGCCAACTACACGCGGCTCATTCAGCCTGCGGTTTTGCAGGACCCGAATCTCTCGTTCAATCGCTCTGACGTGGGCGTCGGTGGCGACATCATCTTCCTGCCTGGCGGAGGCACGCTCGACCTGCGAGCGGGCTACCAGTTCTACGGCGCGTTCTTCGAGGAGTCGAACGGCGCCCCGTACACCAACCACACGCACGAGATCTCGATCCGTAATCGCTGGCGGTTTCGCCCGCGCACCGCGCTCTTTCACGACACTTCGCTGCGTTTCATCAATTACCCGAACGCACAGCGCGCCTTGAACTTCCTGAACGACTCGACTCCGCTGCGAACGCAGGTCGGCGTGACAGGGCTGATGACCGATCGCTTCGGGCTGTTGCTGTCGGCGGGATACGGTGCGTCGTTCTTCAGGAATGGTGCCGCTCCGACGACTCGAAACTACGACAGCTTGAACGCGCGGGCGGAAGGAACCTTCTACCTCTCCGAAGGAGGGGGGGCGGCGGAGCCTGGGCAAGCGACGTTGCTCCTTTCGACGTTCACGTTCGGCTTTAGCCGCGACTTCCAGAACAGCCTGCTTGGCAACTACTACGACTCGAACAAGGGCTACCTCAGGCTCGTCTATTACTTTGGCGGCAAAGTGCTCGCGCAACTCGACGGCTTCTTCGAGGCTCTCGGGTATCCGCAGCCTTTCTACAACGACCAAACGGGCACGCCCGCACCGCTGCTGAATCCCGCCGGCCAGCCCATCACCGACTTCACGAATTACCGCACCGGTGGCTCCTTGTTCGCGGAGTACCGTTTCACCGACTCGTTCGGCCTGAACCTCACGTTCGACTACCAGCAGATGATCAGTGATACGCAACTGCCCTCGGGCGTGGGGCCGCCTCCGGTTGCGGATCCCGCGAATCCCAACGCGGGCCTCTTCGACCTGAACTGGCGGCGCGTCCAGGCCCTCGTTGGGGCGCGGTGGTTCCTCTAGAGGTACGGCCTGCGGCTTGACCGTGGCCGATGGCGAGCGCTAAGGGAACGACGGCCGTGAATGCGGCCTTGGCTGGGCGCTACCCATAGTCGGGCTTTGCGGCGCCGCGGAGCTACTACCCGATGCGTCGCCATCTCCGTCTGTGCCTGTTCGTCGTGATGGTGCTCTCGCTCCTGCTCGCGGCTTCGTGTGGGCGGAATTACCCGCCACCTCCGAAGCTCCCCGAACCGGTGGTCAACCAACAAGTCGGCCCAGGCGACCTGCTCGAGGTGGTGGTGGTGGGCGAGGACAAGCTGCCCAAGGACTACGAGATCAACGCCGACGGCACCCTCGACTTTCCCTACGCGCCGAGCATCAAGGTCGCAGGCCTCGAACCACGTCAGATCGCCGGGGCGATCCGCGATCATCTCGTCGAGGCGAAGTACCTCGTCAGTCCGCAGGTTCAGGTGAAGGTCAAGACCTTCAACTCGAAGAAGATTCAGATCATCGGTCAAGTCACGAAGCCGGGCCCGATGGCATACCAAGACGGCATGACGCTCGTCCAGGCGATCTCCGCGGCGGGCTGGTTCACGCCCCTCGCGGATACCAACCACGTGCAGGTCATCCGTCTCGTCCGCGGAGGCTCGTCGGTGAACGCCATCGTGAGCGTCGACGCGATCACCGACAACGCGCGGCCCGACGTCAAGCTCCAGCAGGGCGACACCATCAAGGTCGATCAGCGCCTCTTCTGATCATGGCGCGTTTGCTGCTCCTCCTCACGGGAGGGACGATGCTGATGAAGCCCGCGGACGCGCGGGCGGCCGGCGCGCGGGTCACGCTCGACGAAGAGACCGCGAATCGCGATCTGCTCGCCGAGGTCCCGAGCCTCGGGCGCATCGCCGACTTCGAAACGCGGCTCCTGTTTCACATGGACTCGGCCGACATGCAGCCGGCCGACTGGGTCACGCTCGCGCGCGAGGTGCATGGATCTCTCCCGCGGTACGACGGCGTCGTCGTCATCCACGGCACCGACACGATGGCGTACACCGCGAGCGCGCTCGCGATGCTGCTCGGGCGACTGCCGAAGCCCGTCGTGCTCACCGGATCGCAGAAGCCGCTCGTCGAGGTCCGCACCGACGCGCGGCAGAACCTGATCGACGCGGCGCTCGTCGCGACATTGCCCGTGCCCGAGGTGAGCATCGTCAATGGCGCGCGCGCGCTCCGCGGCGCCCGCTCGACGAAGCGCGACGCGTGGGGCTTCGAAGCCTTCGACTCGCCGAACTGCGCGCCGCTCGTCGAGCTCGGCATCGGCGTCGGCGTCGCGGGGCACGTGCTCGCCCCGTCGGCGCTCTCGCCCTTCGACGATCGCATCGAGCGCCAGGTGCTCGCCGTGCGCGTCTTCCCCGGGCTCGATCCCGCGCTCGTCCGCGGCGCGGTGCGCGCCGGTGTGAAGGGCCTCGTGCTCGAGGCGTACGGCACGGGCAACGTGCCGAACCTCGGCGGCTCGCTGATCCCCGCGCTCGAGGAGGCGAAGGAGCGCGGCGTCCCCGTCATCGTCGTCTCGCAGTGCCTGAAAGGCTTCGTCGAGCTCTCGCAGTACGAAGGGGGCGCGGCGGCGCAGGCCGCGGGGGCGATCTCCGGAGGCGCCATGACGGTGGAGGTCGCGATCGCCAAGATGATGGTGGGGATCGCGCGACACGGCACGGGCGACGCGCTGCGGGGCTACCTCACGGCGTCCATCGTCGGCGAGCGGGATGCATGACAGAATCGCCCCATGGGCGGTGGGATCAAGAAGAGCGTCCTCGATCTGATCGGTGACACTCCGCTCGTCGAGCTCGGGCGCGTGTCTCCGCCGGGCGCACGCGTCGTCGCGAAGGTGGAGGCGCAGAACCCGAGCGGCAGCGTGAAGGATCGCCCGGCGCTCGCGATGATCGAGGCGGCGGAGAGGGCAGGGAAGCTCGGCGAAGGCAGCGTCGTCGTCGAGGCGACGAGCGGCAACACCGGGATCGCGCTCGCGATGATCTCCGCGGTGCGCGGCTACCGTTGCATCCTCGTCATGCCCGACGACATGAGCGTCGAGCGGCGCCGGATCTTGCGCGCGTACGGCGCCGAGATCGTGATCACGCCCGCCGAGTCCGGCATGGCGGGGGCGGTCGCCGAGGCGGAGACGATCGTCGGATCGACGCCGCGCGCGTTCATGCCGCGTCAGTTCGAGAACGCCTCGAACCCCGAGGTCCACGCGCGCACGACCGCGCGGGAGATCCTCGAGGCGCTTCCCGATCTCGCGGTCTTCGTCGCCGGCGTCGGCACGGGCGGTACGTTGACCGGCGTCGGGCGCGTGCTCAAAGAAGAGCGCCCCGGTGTGCGCGTCGTGGCCGTCGAGCCCGCGAGGAGCGCGGTGCTGAGCGGCGGCGAGCCGGGCCTGCACGCGATCCAGGGACTCGGCGCCGGCTTCGTGCCGAAGGTGCTCGATCGCGCGGTGATCGACGAGGTCGTGACGGTCAGCGACGTCGCCGCGGACGCGATGGCGCGCCGGCTCGCGCGCGAGGAAGGCTTCCTCGTCGGCCCCTCGTCGGGCGCAAACGTGCATGTCGCATGTGACGTCGCCGCGCGCACACGAGGCCTCGTCGTCACGATCTTGTGCGACAGCGGCGAGCGCTACCTTCTCTAGGGGGGCTCCGGAGGCTCGTCGCTGCGCGACGAGCCTCCCCCGCTGCCGCTCCAACCTGGCCGGCGTGTGCGCCTTCGGCGCAACGGCGCGCGGGCGCGCGCCGGAGCACGCCTTCGTCGTCCGTGCTGCCGTTCCGACCTGGCCGGCGTGTGGGCCTTCGTTGCGCTAAGAGGGCTTGCCTTTGGCGGCGGCGCGGGGAGGGGGCGTGAGCGACGACGAGCCGCCGCTGCCGACGATGGGCGCGAGCGGGGCGCGCTTCGGGCCTCGGCCGTAGAAGTCCGACGCGAGGTAGGCCTTCACCGCGCGCTGGATGAGGATCTTCGCGACGGCGCCGAGCGGAACGGCGAGGAGGACGCCGAGGAAGCCGAAGAGCGATCCGGCCGCCATCATCGTCAGGATGACCTCGAGCGGGGCGAGGCCGACGGAGCGACCGACGATGCGCGGGGTGATGATCATCGCGTCGATGATCTGGACGCCGCCCATCACCGCGATGACGCCGACGAGGGTGCCCGGACCCTGCCAGTCGAGGATCGCCATCGACGTCGCCAAGAGCACGCCGATGGCGAAGCCGACGTAGGGCACGAAGGCGAGGATGCCCGTCATGACGCCGATCGGGACGGCGAGGCGGACGTCGACGATGCGGAGCCCGGTCGCGTAGAGCGCCGCGAGGACGATGTTCGCGGTGAGCTGGCCGCGGACGTAGCCGCTCAACGTCTTGTGGATCTGTCGGGCGACGTCGCTGATCGGCGCGGCCCAACGGCGGGGCACGAGCTGCTCGACGCGATGCACGATGCGGTCGAAGTCGATGAGCAGATAGAGCGCGAAGACGGGGACGATGAGCGCGGAGAGCGCGACGCCCACGTAGCCGATCGTGCCGAAGAGGAACGTGCGCGCCGTCTCGTACGCGTCGCCCGTCTGGAGGCGATCGCTCACGACCTTCGAGAGATCGCCCATCGTGTGAGGGAGCTTGACGTGGAGCTTCTGCGCGAACCACGGCTCGAGACGGCCATGAAGGTGCGCGACCTGATCGGGCAGCTTGCTCGAGGCGTCAGCCACCTCGTCGACGAAGAGTGGGACGGCGTAGATCATGCCCACCGTGACGAGGCCCAAGATGCCGAGCATCACGAGGATGGCGCCGAGCGCGCGCGGCACTCGCATCGCCTCGAGGCGGTCGACGAACGGATCGAGCGCGTACGCGAGGAGGAACGCGAGGAACAGCGGGACGAGGACGCCGCGGAGCAGGTACGCGAGGCCCAAGACGAGGACCACCGCGAGGAAGATCATCTTCCGGCGGAAGCTCGTTCCGGGCTCCTTGTGGGCTGAGGGCTCCTTCCCCGCCTCGACGGCCATGTCGGTGAAGTGTAGCAAAAGGCCGGCGCGGCTGCGCTTATCCCGCGCGATTCGCCGTGCTAAGTCGGGTTTCTCGATGGAGACCCTCGCCAACCAGACCCTCGCGCGATTCGACGAGAACGAGCCCCGGCCGGTGCCCGCGCTCGAGCTCCAGGACGGGTCCACGCTGACCCGCCTCGTCGCCGTCATGCGGCGCCTCCTCGCCCCCGACGGGTGCCCGTGGGACCGCGAGCAGTCGTTCGAAACGCTCCGCAAGTACGCGCTCGAAGAGGCCTGCGAGGTCATCGACGCCATCGACTCCGGCGACCGCGCGCAGATCCGCGAGGAGCTCGGCGATCTGCTCCTTCAGGTGGTCTTCCAGGCCGAGCTCGGCCGCCGCGAAGGCGCCTTCGCGATCGACGACGTCGTCTCGGGCATCGTCGAGAAGCTCGTCACGCGGCATCCTCACGTCTTCGGCGATCTCGACGCGAAGGACGCCGACGAGGTGCTCCGCAACTGGGAGAAGATCAAGGCGAAGGAGAAGGGCGACCGCGGGATCCTCGCCGGCGTGCCGCGGAGCCTGCCCGCGCTCGTGCGCGCGCAGCGCATCGGCGAGAAGGTCGAGCGCGTCGGCTTCGACTGGGAAGACGCGCGCGGCTCGCGGGCGAAGGTCGCCGAGGAGATGGGCGAGCTCGATCGCGCGATCGAGGGCGGATCGGCCGCGGCGATCGAGGAAGAGATGGGCGACGTGCTCTTCGCGCTCGTCAACCTCTCGCGGCACGTGAAGGTCGACGCCGAAGGCGCCCTCCGGCGCACGATCGACAAGTTCACGCGGCGCTTCGCCCACGTCGAGGCGCGCGTGAAGGCCGAGCACGGTGGCTGGGGCGGTCCCGGGGGCGGGCGCGAGGCGAACCTCCCGCTGGAGGTGCTCGATCGCTACTGGGAAGAGGCGAAGAAACAAGAGCAGAAGACCGAAGGTCGATAGGATCGGAGCGCGTGGCACCTCCCTCTGCCGGTCCGACGATCTTCCCGCTGGCTCGCCTCCCCGAAGAGTGGGCCACCGAGGTCGTGCGCCTCGGCGGTCGGGCGTTCCACGGCAAGCAGGTCTTCAAGTGGATCCACGCGCGCGGCGTCGCCGACGCGAGCAAGATGACCGATCTGCCCGCGGGTCTGCGCGACACGCTCAGCGCCGAGGGCCTCGAGGGCGTGCTCGGGATCGTCACCGAGCGCCGCGCCGCCGATCAGACGCGCAAGCTCCTCGTCGGAATGAAAGACGGCGCGAACGTCGAGACGGTCCTCATTCCGCGCGTGTCGGGCGGAAGGAGAGGCGAGCTGCCTTCGCCGCTCGAGGAAGACGCCGACGTCGCGGCGGCGGTCGACGACGAAGACGCGCCCCCGGAAGACGAGGGCGCCGTCGTTCCGGTGACCCAATGCATCAGCACCCAGGTCGGCTGCGCGATGGGCTGCGTGTTCTGCGCGAGCGGGGTCGCCGGGCTGAAACGTCACATGCGCGCCGACGAGATCGTCGCCCAGGTGCTCGTGGGGCGAACGCGGCTCGACGCGGGCGAGCAGATCCGCAACGTCGTCTTCATGGGAATGGGCGAGCCGCTCCACAACTACGACGCGACCGTGCGCGCCTTGCGGCTCCTCACGCATCCGGAGGGCATCGGCCTCTCGACGCGGAAGGTCACCGTCTCGACGAGCGGCCTCGTCCCCGAGATCGCGCGCCTCGGCGCGGACTTCAACGGCCAGATCGGCCTCGCGATCTCGCTCCACGCGGCCGACGACGAGACGCGCTCGCGCCTCATGCCGATCAACAAGAAGTACCCGCTGCCCGTGCTCATGGACGCGCTGCGCGCGTATCCCTTGCCGCGTCGCCGGCGCATCACGATCGAGTACACGCTCGTCGCGGGCAAGAACGACGGGCCGGGCGAAGCGAAGAAGCTCGCGAAGCTCCTCCGCGGCCTCTCCGTGAAGGTCAACTTGATCCCGATGAACCCCATCGAGGCCTCCACGCTCGGCCCCCCGGATCTCGGCGGCGTCCTCGCGTTCCAGAAGATCCTCGTCGACGCGGGCTACTCGTGCTTCATCCGCCGCCGCCGCGGCGACGACGTGAGCGCGGCGTGCGGACAGCTCGCCCTGCTCGGGGCCAAGCCCAAGGTCAGGGTCGATCGGAGCTGATGCGCGCGCTCGCTCGCTCCGGACCGTGCCTCCTCTTGGCGCTGGGCTGCGCGCTCGTGGCCGCGCCCGCGCGGGGGCAAGAGCGCGAGGAGCCGGACGGCTTCGCGACGCCGCCGCCGCGGGAGAAGGAGGAGCCCTTTCGGACGAAGCCCGGCTACGTCCAGCTCTTCGCGACGACGTTCGTCGGGACCGGGCTTCGCTTCAACAATCCCTATCGCCTCGCGACGGTGCTCGGCAGCGACGCTGAGAGCCTCTCGCGCACGGCGTCCTACGTCGACATCGGGATCGGCGCGACGTTCGGCAATCCGCTCGGGTTGCAGCACGGCGTGACGCTGCGCACGAGCGCGGCGCTCCAGGGCGTGGGCCAAGTGGTGATGACGCCTTCGTACCTCGCGTGGCGGAGGTGGCGCGCCTTCGCGCTCTACGGGCGCGCGGGCTTGCCGCTCGTGCTCACCCCCGACGTGACCGGCGGTCTCGAGGCGTCGGTCGGCGGCACGTGGTTCTTCCTCGGCGGCCTCGGCGTCGCCGCGGAGGTGGTGGGAGACGTCTTCTACGGCGCGGGTACGCGCGAGAACGCGGTGACGACGTACCCGGTGCTCTCGGGCCAGCTCGGGCTCGTCGCCGCCTACGAGGTGCTCCCTTGAGGCCGCCGTCGAGGCTCGGATCGCTCGTGGTCGCCACGCTCGGCGTTCTGCTCATGGCGCCGACGCCGGGAGACACGGGCGGATGCGGTCGCGAGGCCACCGAGCTCGATCGCGATCGCTACGCGAACGCGCGCAAGGGACAAGACTGCGATCGCTGCGAGGAATGCGGGCTCACGACCGCGCGTTGCGCCCGGGCATGCGATCCGCAGAAGCCCGCGGACATCGCGCTGCCGCAGACGTGCTACCCGCTCCTGCGCGACGGCGAGGTCTGCTTGCGCGCGCTCGGCGCGGCGTCGTGCGAGACGTTCGCGACCTACGTCGACGACGAGGCGCCGGTCGCGCCGAGCGAGTGCAATTTCTGTCGCGTCGCCCCCGAGCCTCCGGCGAGCACCTTCGGCGACGGCGGCGCGACGGCGGAGGCCGGACCGTGAGCCGAGCGAGCGTCTTCGCGCTCGCGGCCGTCGCGCTCGCGGGGTGCGCGTCGTTCCGAACGATGACCGCGAGCCCGGGCGATCTCGAAGACTATCGCGCGTATCGCGTCGCCGGCGCGCAAGGCACGCGCCTCGCGCGGGCCAAGCAGTACCTCGATCGGCACCCGACCGGAGCGTTCGCCGTCGAGGTCCGCGCTGTGTTCGACGAAGAGGAGCCGCTCTACTTCGAGCGATCGCAGGGAACGCGCGAGGGGGTTCGCCGGTATCTGGCCGATCTGCCCGACGGCCCGCACGCGCCGGCGGCCATCGCGCTGCTCACCGCGCTCGAGTCGAACATGCAAGACGCCGAGCTGCGCGACATCGCGCGCAAGGTTCGCTACGAAGACGCGAAGCTCGAGGCCGCGGCGGTGCAAAGGCGCGCGGTCGGCGAGGCGATCCTCGGTGCCGTCGGCGTCCTGCTCGACGAGGCGACCTACGGCGTCGCCCGCGGGGAGGCTCCGCAGACGCTGCGGTCGATGATGATCGGCACGCCGCACACCACGTGGGGTGCGGTGCCCGCGCGGCGCGAGGAAGATCTGTACTTTCTCCTGCCGACGCGCCCCGAGCGCGAGTCCCGCGTGCTGACGTTGGAGATCGCGCTCGGCGAGCGTGACGGCGTCATCACGTCGGGCTCGGTCGAGGGGGCCGACATGTTCGTGTCGTGGGCCGAGGCCGATCAGATCACGAAGCTCGATCCGTCGGCTGGAAGCGACCGGACCGAGGCGCACCTGCACGCGATGGATCGGCTCGGCGGCGCGCTCGAGCGACGCTTTCCCGCCGCGACGTGCCCCGACGCGCGCCAGGGCCGCGAGCTCTACCACCGTGCCTGCGACGGCTGGGAGGTCACGGTGGTCGCGGGCGAGGGCGCCGGGCAGAAGGACGCCATCGTGATCCGCGGCGCGCCGCGCGCGGCCACCAAGGAAACAGGACCGGGCGGCACTCAACCTGCTAGAAAGCAGGGCGACCGATGATCCCGTACATCCACGTGCCGGACCTGAAGATCGGCCCCCTGACGCTCCACCCCTTCGGGCTGCTCGTGGCCACGGGCGTGATCCTCGGCACGTGGCTGGCGACGCGGCGGGCCAAGCAGCGCGGCCTCGACCTCGACAAGCTCAACTCGTTCATCACGTGGATGCTCGTCGCCGGGTTCCTCGGCGGGCACATGCTCGACCAGATCTTTTATCACCCGGCCGAGCTCATCAAGCGTCCCTGGTCGCTCCTCCTCTTGTACGAGGGCCTGAGCTCGTTCGGCGGCTTCGCAGGCGCGCTCATCGGCATCGTCCTCTGGAAGTACTTCGAGGCGATCCCCGTCGGCCGGGTGCCGCTGCTCGGCTTCACGATCCCCAAGTTTCGCAAGCGCGAGCTGGCGATGCCGATCCTGCCGTTCGCGGATCTCATTCTCAGCGTCTTTCCCGTCGCGTGGATCTTCGGGCGCAGCGGGTGCTCGGTCGTGCACGATCATCCGGGGATGAAGGCCGCGCCCGACACGCTGCTCGCGGTCGCCTGCCAAATCCCGTGTCATTCGCCGGCGCGCGTCCACACGATCGCGAGCCTCGGCACGGGCGATCTCGATCTCCGCTGGGGAACGGCGTCGCAGTTCGATCTCGGCCTGCTCGAGATGATGTTCACCGTCATCCTCGCCACGATGCTGGCGCTCACCTGGCGGAGGAAGCTCACGACGGGCTCGTACGTCGCCGCGACGGCGCTCGCGTACGCGCCCGTTCGGTTTGCGATGGATTTTCTCCGGATCATGCCGGTGCGAACCGACGACCAAGCCGACCCGCGCTACGCCGGCCTGACGCCCGCGCAGTGGTCGTGCGTCGCGCTCTTCGTCTTCGGCCTCGTGATGGTCCGCACCGTCCGCGAGATCAAGAAGAGCGGTAAAGACCCGCTCGATCTCGTCAGCCTCCCGCGCGGCGAGCCGCCCGCGCTCGAGGGCGCGTACCGCCAGAGCGCCTAGGCGCGGTGCTCCTCGAGGACGGCGCGCGCGTCGGCGGGGAGGGGAAGCTTCGTCATGGTCTCTAGGTCCGTGCTCACGACGACGTGCTCGATCGTCGCGACGTCGGCGCCGTCGGCGCCGGTGATGGCGTAGCGAAGGGTGCACGACGTCGTGCCGATCTTCGGGACCGTGACGGCGATCCGGATCACGTCGCCGTAGCGGACGGGCGCGCGGAAGTCGCACGTTACGTGCACCGCGGGGAAGCCGATCTTGCGCCTCGTGATGAGGTCGACGTATCCGCCCTCGACCCCGCCGAAGAGCTTCTCCATCGCCTCGTGGCAGTAGCCGAGGAAGCGCGCGAAAAAGACGATGCCCGCCGCGTCGACCTCTTCGAAGCGGATCGCGCGCTCGTGGACGATCATCTCAGGCGAGATCCTGCGCGAGACTCTCGACCAGCGGCGGCGGCAGCGTGGTGCGCGCCGAATAGCGAGGGTGCTCCACGACGAGCTCGATCGCGAGCTCGCTCGGGCGCGCCTTCTTCTGGAGCACGGCGCGGAGCGCCTTCTCCGCCGGCGCGGTGAGCGGGAACTTGAGGTAGTGCACCGCCGTCGTTCGGTCGGGGTGCTCGCGGGCCGCGTCGTGCTTGCCCGGGCAGCGCTCGCCGGCGACGACGAGCGCGAAGGAGCGGTCGAGGCCCTTGGCCTCGAAGAGGAAGCGCTCGCGCTCCTCTTTGTCGTCGATCTCGAGGAGCACCGTGGCCGAGATCTCGCGGTCTCCGGGCACGAGCTCGTTGTAGGTCTCGATCTCGTGGAGGATCGCCGATTCGCGCGTGATGCGCTCGGTGCGGAGCATCTCCTGGATCTGGAGCAGCACCGTGTCGCGGTTCTCGAAGATGCACGAGGCGTTCGGGCCGAGCGCGACGCGGCGGCCCCTCTTCTCTTCGATGATTCGTCCGCGAAAGTGCTCGCGGATCATCTCGTAATCCGCGAGGCCCATCACCTCACCGCGCTCGATCGGTTTCATCGCCCTTCTCCCTGCCCCCGAGACACTCAACTCAAGCTCAAACCGTACGCCGTCGCGAGCGCCTCCATGGGGTGAATCGCGTCGACGTCGTTCTCTCGTTTGATGCGCAGCGCCGAGAGCGCGCAGTCGGTGACGACGAGCTTGGGCTCGACGCCTTCGATGCCGCGCTTCAGCTTCTGGGCGTACTTGCGGCCCATCTCGTAGTGCTGCGCTTTCATGCCCCAGGTGCCGTCGACGGCGGAGCACTTCTCGACGACCTCGACCTCGGTGTCCGGCAAGAGGCCGAGGATGCGCGCTCCGGGCGTGCCGACCTTCTGCGCGCGAAGGTGACAGGCCGCGTGGTAGGCGATCTTGCCGAAGCCCTTCTTGAAGTCTCTGTTCAGCGTCTTGTCGCGGCGAAAGCGCTCGACGAGCTCCATCGCGTCGAACGTGTGCGCCGCGACCTTCTTCGCCTCGGGCGTGCCGAGGAGCTCGGGCCACTCCTTCTTGATCGTGTACGAGCACGTCGGACCCGGCACGACGACGGCGTGGCCTTGCTCGACGTGCGGGAGGAGCGACGCGACGTTGGCCTTCGCCTTGGCGCGCGCGGCGTCGATGTCACCGCCGTCGAGGTTCGGCATTCCGCAGCACTCTTGCGGCGGGCGAACGACCGCGTAGCCGTTCTGCTCGAGCACACGCACGGTGGCCGCGGCGAGGCGGGGGAAGTTGTAGTCGCCGAGGCAGGTCGCGAAGATCGCTACGGTGCCGGCCTTGCCCGCGCCGGCGAGCGGCTCGTGCTTCGCGAGCCAGCGCTCGAACGTCTCCGACGCGAACGTCGGGACGGGGAACTCGCTCGAGATCCCGAGCGCGCGCTCGTTGATCTTCCGCATCAGGCGATGGGTCTGGACGAAGTTCGAGAGCGGGGCGAGCGGGCCCGCCATCAGCGAGCCGAGCCGTCCCGGCTCGCCGAGCGCCCGATCCTGGATCGTGATGCCGCTGCGCTTGGCGCGGTGCGCCTTCTCCCGAAGGAGAAGGCGCGGCACGTCGAGGAGCCACTCGTGACCCTGGTCGGGCGTGTAAGGGCACTCGATGTAACAGAGCTTGCACTGCCAGCAGAGATCGGTGACCGAGGCGAAGTCCTTGGCGTCGAGGAGCTCGGCGCCGTGCGCGTTCTTCGTCTCGATGTCGCGATCGACGCGCGCGAACAGGTCGGGGAAGCTCCCGCAGAAGTTCACGCACATGCGGCACGAGTGGCAGATCTCGAAGACGCGCTTGAGCTCGCCTTCGAGATCGCGCTCGTCCCAAAACCGCGCCTCGTTCGGATTGAGCTCCGGCGGACGGCTCGGCTTCGGGCTGATCTTCGCGCCTGCCGTGCTCACTTGAGCGTGTCGAGCATCTTCTGGAAGCGGCCCGCGTGGCTCTTCTCGGCCTTCGCGAGGGTCTCGAACCACTCGGCGATGTCTTCGAAGCCCTCTTCGCGCGCGCTCTTGGCCATCGACGGGTACATCGTCTCGTACTCGTGCGTCTCGCCCGCGATCGCGGCCTTCAGGTTCTTCTCCGAGTTGCCGATGGGGAGGCCCGTGGCCGGATCGCCGACCTGCGCGAGGTACTTGAGGTGACCGTGCGCGTGGCCGGTCTCGCCGTCGGCCGTCTCCTTGAAGTTGCCGGCGATCTCCGGCAAGCCCTCGATGTCGGCCTGCTGTGCAAAGTAGAGGTAGCGACGGTTGGCCTGCGATTCGCCGGCGAACGCGTCCTTGAGGTTCTGGTGCGTCTTGGTACCGCTGAGCGACTTACCCATGTCGTGTTTCTCCTTCTTGCGTGACCTCGGTGCAGCGGCCGCAGAGGCCGCGATACGTTCGTTCCTCGGCGCGGACGACGAAGCCTTCGACGACCGGGATCGCCGCCGGGGGCGCCGGGATGTCGACGACCGTTCCGCACGCGTCGCAGATCGCGTGATGATGGGGCTCGGTGTTCGGATCGAAGCGGACGGCGCCGCCGAGGTGGAGCGCGCCGGTGAGCCCACAGCGCGCGAGCGCGTCGAGCGTGTTGTAGACGGTCGCGAAGCTCATCGTCGGAAACTGCGGCTGGAGCCGCTCGTAGAGCCCCTGCGCCGTCGGGTGGCTCGCGTCGTCGGCGATTTCGCGAACGAGGGCGATGCGTTGCGGCGTGAGCTTCAGGCCGGCGCGCTTGAGGTCCGCCAGCATCGTCTCGGCGCGCGCTGAGGTCGTCCTCATCGGGAGGCGCACCTTAGTAAGAATGATTCCAAATGGCAACGGCGCCGGCGTCCTCCGGAGAGGAGAGGCGCGCGTCAGTCTTTCTTGCGGCCGCCGAGGACGGCGAGCTTGAAGTAGGAGAGCTGGCTCTTGGCGGCTTCCTTGAGGACGCCGAGGCGATCGCCTTCGCGGGCGCTCTTGCGGCCGAGGAGATCGCCCGACTCGTAGAGCTCGCGTGTCTTGGCCCGCTGGAGCTTGCCGCTCGACGTCTTGGGAAGAACGCCGGGCGCGAGCGGAACGACGTCGTCGAGCGAGAGGCCCATGCCGTCGAGCACGGCCTTGCGGACCGCCGAGACGAGCGCGTGCTTCTGGCGTACGAGCTCCTTCGGCTCGAGGTTCTTCGGCGCGTCTTGCACCTCGAGGGCGACGACCACGCGCTCGCGATCGCGCTCGACGAGATCGCGCGCGCCGAAGGCGATGACGTTGCCCTTGCGCACGCCGTCGACCTGGCTCGCCTCCCACTCGATGTCTTGCGGGTAGTAGTTGCGGCCGTTGACGATGATGACCTCTTTGGAGCGGCCGCAGATGTAGACGCGCCCGTCGTGGATCAAACCGAGGTCGCCCGTTTTCAGCCAGCCGCCGGCGAACGCTTCCTTCGTGCGCTCGGCGTCTTCCCAATAGCCGCTCATCACGCTCGGACCCTTGATCCGGATCTCGCCGACGCGGTCTTCGTAGAGCGGCTCTTTGCTCTCGGCGTCGTCGGGGGCGAAGATCGCGATGTCGTGCCCGGCGAACTTCGGACCGCACGACACGAGGCGCACCGCGCGCGCGTCGTCGTCGGGGACGATCTTGGCGAGGTTCTCCGCCCACAGCGTCTCGCCGTCGACCGAGAGCGTCTTCATGCCCTCCGACAGCTCGGTGAACGAGATGGCGAGCGACGACTCGGCCATGCCGTAGGACGGCAAGAGCGCCTCCTTCGGGAAGCCGACCTTCGCGAACGCGCCGGCGAAGGCCTCGAGCGTCTCCGGTCGGATCGGCTCGGCGCCGCAGCCCGCGACGCGCCACGTCTTCAGATCGATCGCCTCGAGGTCGCGCTCGCGGATCCGCTTGACGCAGAGCGCGTAGGCGAAGTTGGGGCCGAACGAGATCGTGCCCTTGTGCCGCGTGATCGCCTGGAGCCACGTGATCGGCCGCTTGAGGAAGAGGAGCGGCGGGAGGAACACGATGGGCGTCCGGTTGATGATGGGCGCGAGCACGAAGCCGATGAGCCCCATGTCGTGATAGAGCGGCAGCCACGAGACGCCCACGTCGTCGTCGCGCATGTGGAGGCCGTCGTAGGTGATGCACTTCACGTTCGCCATCAGGTTGGCGTGCGTGAGCATCACGCCCTTGGGGCGTGAGGTGGAGCCGCTCGTGAACTGGAGGAAGGCGACGTCGTCGCCGGTGAGCTTGACGCCCTTGAGTGGCTCGAGCGACTCGCGGATCGCCTCGACCGCGACGACCTGCTCGAGCGACGGCGCCGCGGCCTTGACCGTCCCGAGCAGGCGCTTGATCTGCGCGGTCGTGACGAGCGCCCGCGCCCCCGATTTCGCGACGATGTGCCGCGTGTTGTCGAGGTAGCCCTGGAGCTGCCCGAGGCCGAGCGGCGGATAAATCGGCACGGGGACGATGCCCGCGCGCATCGCGCCGAAGAAGCAGAGGACGAAATCTTCCGCGGCGGGGAGGATCAGCGCGACCCGATCGCCCTTCTTCAGGCCGAGGGCCTGGAGCGCGCCGCCGTAGCGCGCGCTCGCGCGCTCGAGCGCGGTGTAAGAGAACGACGCTTCGCTCGTCGCCTTGGTCGCGAAGCCGGGCACCCCGTCTTCGGAGATGAAGCGGAACCCCAGCGTGGGATCGGCCTTCGCGGCCTCCTCGATGGCCGCCGCGAACGTCGGGAAAGCGTTGAAGGGGGGGCGGGACGCGGCAGACAAGGGCGCCTTTCTACCATGAAAGGAGGCTTTTCGCCCGGCCGCTCATGGTCTGGGCCTTTGACATCCGTGTCGCGCCTTCGCGATACTGGTGAAACCAAGGAGACCCGCAGGATGCCGCTCATCGAGACCGAAGAAGCCGCACGCCGCCTGGCCCGCGCGATCGCGAGCGACCTCAGCCTCTACAACGAGGAGAAGATCGTCAACGGCATCACCAACGACAACCTCTTCGAGAGCCTCGCCGAGGAGATCGAAGAGGGCCGCGCGCTCTACAAGCGTCGCGTCGCGCCCGAGCTCTATCCGAAGAACTTCTACGACCGCGCGCTCGTCGACATCCTGATCAAGGCCAAGGGCCACATCAAGTCGAAGATCTGGTAACCGCCGGCGCGGGCCAGTGAAGGGGAGGGCGAACCGTGCGGCCGATCGTCCTCGTCGTTCCGCGTGAGGCTGCCGGCGCGCGCCTCGATCGATTCCTCGCGTCGACCCTCTCGATGATGGAGGACGGGCCGTCGCGCTCCGAGCTGCAGCGCTGGATCGAGCACGGCAGCGTGACCGTCGACGGCGTCGTCAAGAAGGCGTCGGAGAAGCTGCGCGAGGGGGCGCGGATCGCCGTCGAGCCCGAGGCCGCGCCGCGCACCGAGGCGCTCGCCGAAGCAGGGATCGAGTTCGACGTCGTCTACATGGACGACGCCGTCATCGTCCTCAACAAACCCGCGGGGCTCGTGGTCCATCCCGCGCGCGGTCATCGCAGCGGAACGCTCGTCAACGGCCTCTTGGCGCGCGGCGTCTTCGATCCACCCGACGGTGACGAGGAGATCGACGAGCGCCCGAGCGTCTCCGTGCGCGCGCCCTCGCGGCCGCCCGAGGCGCGCCTGCCGCCGGCGAACGCGCCGGATCTCGATCGCACGCGGCCCGGCATCGTGCATCGGCTCGACAAGGGAACGAGCGGTCTGATGGTCGTCGCGCGACATCCGCGCGCGCGAGAGCATCTGAAAGAGCAGTTCGCGGCGCACTCGATCGCGCGCGAATACGTGGCCATCTGCCTCGGAGACGTGAAGAAGCAGAGCTTCGACACGCTCCACGGCCGGCACCCGAAGGATCGCCTCAAGTTCTCTTCGAAGGTGCGCACCGGAAAGCGCGCCGTCACCCACGTGCGGCCGCTCGAGAGCTTCGCTCACGGCGCGGCGACGTTGGTCGCGTGCCGGCTGGAGACCGGGCGCACCCACCAGATCCGCGTGCACCTCGCCGACGCCAAGACGCCCATCCTCGGCGATCCGCTCTACGGCAAGGCGCCGAAGCACGCCGTCTTTCGCGAAGCGGCGGAGGTCCTCGGCCGGCCGGCGCTCCACGCGCGCGTGCTCGGCTTCGTTCATCCGATCACGAAGGAGAAGATGCACTTCGAGGTCGAGCCGCCGGCGGACTTCCAAGTGGTGCTCACCGCGCTCCGCGCGATCCCGTGAACGCGGCTGACAGCGGCGAGCGCTCGTGCGACGCTGCGCGCATGTCGAACACAGCTCGCACCGTCCTCGCGCTCGGCCTCGCCGCCGGAGTCGCCGTCGCCGTCGCCTGCGGAGGCGCGCCCGATCTCGGCGCCGGCCTGCCCGCCGTGCCCTCGGCCGCTCCGGAGGCGCCGGCGCCCGCGGCCTCCGCGGCGCCCGCGGCCTCCGCGGCGCCCGAGCCGAAGAAGATCACGGCGGCCGAGTGCGACGCGTTCAGGGTGAGCGCTCAAGAGGAGCTCGACGCCGAGCGCATCAAGGTCGACAAGCCGTGCAAGAAGGCCGCCGACTGCATCTTCGTGAAGGCGCACGCGTGCGACTTCACCTGCGAGGACGCCACGATCCCGAAGGCCGAAGAAGCCGAGTGGCAGCGCGAGATGAAGGAAGTGCAGGGAGGCCCGTGCAAGAAGTGGGCGGACAACGACTGCAACAACGTCGATCCGAAGCCTGCGCCCACGTGTCAGAAGAAGACGATCGCCTGCGAAAAGGCGAAGTGCGTCCTCAAGTAGGCTTCTTCTCGTCTTTCGCGAGCAGGCCGGGGTGCCGGCGCTTCATCCACGAGAGCGCGACGAAGCCGACGATGACCGCGAACCAGAGCGTCGCGAAGCGGACGAGGATCATCGCCGCGGTCGCGATGCCCTGCTCGACGTGGCCGATCTCGGTCATCTGACCCATCAGCGCGCTCTCGGTGACGCCGAGGCCTCCGGGCACCGGCACGATCGCGCCGACGAGCGTGCTCGTCGCGTAGAAGAACGTCGAGAGCGGGACGCCGGTGTCGCGGCCGAAGCCCTTCAGGATCACCCAGAGCGCGAGGCACTCGAGCATCCACGCCGCGGCCGAGAGGACGCTCGGAACGACGAGGTTCCGCGGCTTGAGCATCGTCGCGAGGCTCTCGTAGGCGGCCTCGAGCTTGGGGGCCATCTTGCCGACGCGCCCCGGCAGGCGCGCGACGAGCTGGATCATGCCGAGCGAGAGCTTGCGGTTGGCGACGACGACGAGCAGCGCGAGCACGAGGCCGGTGCCGACGCCCGCCCACACGAGGCCGCCGGAGAGGCCGAGCGACCCGAACACGATGAGCACGACGATGCCGAGCACGTCGGTCGCGCGCTCGGCGACGACGATCGGCGCCGTCTTCGTCATCGGGATTTGGTACGTCTCGAAGAGCACGAGCGACTTGAAGACCTCGCCGACCTTGCCCGGCGTGACGGTGAGCACGAAGCCCGACAAGAACGTGAGGAAGCTGTCGAGCTTCGGGACGTTCCGGATCTCGAGGCGCGCGAGGTAGAACTCCCACTTGAGGAAGCGCAGCACGTAGTTGCCGAACGCGAGGCCGCAGGCCGCGGCGAAGGCCTCGTAGTGGAAGTGGGAGAGCGACTCGCGGATCTTGTCGACGCCGCTGTAGAGGGCGAGCGCGAAGTAGACGCAGACGCCGAGGAGCATCGCGCCGAGGATTTTGCGGAGGTTCGACTTCATCGTTTCGTGCCCGGCAATCGGAGGATGCCCATCCTCCGCAAGACGAAGAGCGTCGTGGCCGCGAGCACGGCCGCGAGGATGACCCAGAGCGCCCAGGCCGGCGCCTCCCATTTCCCTCGGGCGAGGCCGGGATCCGGGCGCGTGACCGTCTCCGTCGGGCCGACGTCCTGGCGAGCAGGCTCGGCCTGGTGGGAAGCCAGCATCGCCAACGCTTCTACGCGTACCCCGGCCGCTCTGCAATCGTACCTTCGCAGCCTTTGACAGCCGCTGCGGAGTCGTGCGAACAGAGGTAGGCCGTGAGCGCCCAGCCGCAAACTCGTCCCCACGAAGCCGCGGGGTCCGCGCCGCAGGGTGTCGCGCCGAGCGACGCCGAGCTGCTCGAGCGCGCCGCGGCCGCGCGCAAGCAGCTCCACGCCGCGGTGGGCGCGCGCGTGGTCGGCCAAGAGAGCGTCATCGATCTCATGCTCGTCGCGCTCCTCGCGCGCGGTCATGCGCTGCTCGTCGGCGTGCCCGGCCTCGCGAAGACGCTCCTCGTCGCGTCGCTCGCCGAGGCGCTCGATCTCGCGTTCGGGCGCGTGCAGTTCACGCCCGATCTCTTGCCCGCCGACATCACCGGCACCGACGTCTTGCAGGAAGACGAAGACAACCAGGGCGTCGTGCATCGTCGCGTGCGCTTCTTGCCCGGACCGATCTTCCACAACCTGATCCTCGCCGACGAGATCAACCGCACGCCGCCGAAGACGCAGGCGGCGCTCCTTCAGGCGATGCAGGAGCGCCGCGTCACCGTGGGAACGGTGACGCACGCGCTGCCCGATCCGTTCCAGGTCTTCGCGACGCGCAACCCGATCGAGCAAGAGGGGACGTACCCGCTCCCCGAGGCGCAGCTCGATCGCTTCCTCCTCGAGATCCACGTCGAGTATCCGTCGGCGGAAGAGGAGCGCGAGATCGCGCGGCGCACGACGAGCGCCGACGTCGGCACGGTGCCGCGCGTCCTCGCGGCGGGCGAGGTGCGCGCGCTCCAGGCGCTCGTGCCTCGGATCCCGGTGACCGACGCCGCGGTCTCGCTCGCCGTCGCGCTCGGGCGCGCGACGCGCCCCGCGCCTCGCTCGGGCGGCGCCGCGTCGGCCGTCCGCGAGGTGAACGAGTACGTCCGCTTCGGGGCGGGCCCGCGCGGATCGCAGGCGCTCGTCCTCGCGGCGAAGGCGCGCGCCGCGCTGCGCGGCGAAGCCGCGGCCGACGTCGACGACGTGAAGGCGCTGGTCGTGCCCGTGCTCCGTCATCGCCTCGTCATGAGCTACCGCGCCGAGGCCGAGGGTGTGCGTGACACCGACGTCCTCCGCAAGGTGCTCGAGGCCGTCGGCTGAAAACGGGGGAGACGGTGCAGTTTTACACCGTAAGATGAATCGTGGGCGCGCCGGACGACGATGCACGGACCGTCGAGGCGAAGACCCGACCGTCCGCGCAGGGCGAGGCCCCCGAGCTCTCCCTCGATCCGCTCGTGTCGCTCTCGTCGCTCGAGGTGGGCGACATCATCGGCGAAGGCGGCATGGGCATCGTGCGCACGGCCATGCAGCGGTCGCTCGCCCGTCCGGTCGCGATCAAGGTCGCGCGGCCGGGGGCGACGCCCGACGACGCGCAGCGCATGCTCCGCGAAGCGTGGGTGACCGGCTTCCTCGAGCACCCCGGCGTCGTCCCGGTGCACGACATCGTCAAGGGCGACGCGGGCGCGCCGGTCGTCGTGATGCGGCGCATCCAGGGCGTCACGTGGGAGGACTGCCTCGCCGACGTCGCGCTCGCGAAGCGCGAAGGCGCGCGCGACCTGCTCGAGCACAACCTGCGCGTCTTGCTCCGCGTCGCCGAGATCGTCGAGTTCGCCCACACGCGCGGCGTCGTTCATCGCGACATCAAGCCGGCGAACGTCATGCTCGGTCCGTTCGGTGAGGTGTACCTGCTCGACTGGGGCCTCGCTGTCGGGTTGGGAGGAGAGGCGACCGCGCACCTCCCGCGTCCGGAGGAGAGCCGCGAGATGGCGGGCACCCTGCAATACGCTGCGCCCGAGATGGTGGGCATGGGCGGCGGGCTCATCGACGAGCGCACCGACATCTACCTCTTGGGCGCGGTGCTCTACGAGATCGCGACCGGTGTGCCGCCGCACGGCGCCGCGTCGACGGCGAAGATGCTCGAGGCGATCGCGTCGACGCCGCCACGCTGTCCTCCGACCATGCCCGCGCGCCTCATCGCGACGTGCTCGCGCGCGATGCAGAAGGATCCGGCGCGGCGCCACGCGTCGGTCTCCGAGCTCCGTCACGACGTGCTCGACTTCCTCCGCTCGCGCGACTGCGAGCGGCTCGTCGCCGAGGCCGAGGCGATCGTCGCGAAGCTCGCGGAGGCGTGCCAGCACGGCGCGTCCCGCCAGCGCATCTACGACCTCTACGGCGAATGCCGATTCGCGTTCCGCGAGGTGCTCCGCGTCGCGCCCGACGACGAAGCGGCGGTCATCGGGCGCGAGGTCGCGGCGACGCTCGTGATCGAGCACGAGCTCGCGCGAGATCCGCGCGTGGCGTTGGCGCTCGTCGAGGAGGCGACGGCCGTCTCGAGCGAGCTCGCGTCGCGCGTCCGCGCCGCCGCGGGCGCCGAGGAGAAGCGGCTCGCAGGCCTCTCGCGTCTCGCGCACGATCAAGATCAGCGCGTCGGTCGGCGCGCGCGCGTGGTGCTCTTCGTCGGCCTCGGGCTCGCGTGGTCGTCGTCGCACGTCTTCGCCGACGCGATCGGTCCGGTCACCCACGTCCGCTTCGCGATTGGCGGGCTCTTGGCGCTCCTGCCGATCTCGTTCGCGTGGATCGGCTGGCGCGCGCTCAGCCACACGGCGTTCAACCGCCGCGTGCTCCTCTCGCTCGCGCTCATGGTCGTCGCGCAGAGCGTGCTCTTCTTCGCCGGGCTCCGCCTCGGGATCGACGTCTTCTCGCTGCGCGTCTTGCAGATCGGCCTCTGGACGACCATGGCGGCGACGGCCTCGATCCACCTCGACCGGCGCTGCTGGCCGATGACGTGCGGGCTCGCGCTCGCGCTCGGCGTCACGCTCGTCTGGCCCGAAGCTCGAGCGATCGCGTCGGTCCTCGGGATCTGGGGCGTGACGGCGAACCTCGCGGTGCTCGGCAGCCGCTGGGGGGCGCGGACCTCGCAGCGCGGCTGACGATTCCGCTGCCGCGGCGACGCGACACGGTTAGAAGGCGTCGAGGCCGCCGTGTCCGACGCCGCTCAGCCGTCCGCGTGGACGATCATCCGCGACGCCCTTCGGGGCACGTCGCACGATCTGACGGCCGTGCCGATCTCGCGCGCGGTCTTGCTCCTCGCCATCCCGATGGTCCTCGAGATGTCGATGGAGTCGCTCTTCGCGGTCGTCGACATCTTCTGGGTCTCGAAGCTCGGGTCGGACGCCGTCGCGCTCGTCGGCGTGACCGAGACGGTCCTCTCGCTCGTCTACGCGGTCGCGATGGGCCTCTCGGCGGGAGCGACGGCGATCGTGTCGCGCCGCATCGGAGAGAAGGATCCCGACGGCGCCGCGCGCTCCGGCTTCCAGGTCATCCTCCTCGCGATCGCGCTCGCGGCGACCATCGGGGTGCTCGGCGTCGTCCTCGCGCCTTCGCTGCTCGTCGCCATGGGCGCGGCGTCGGCGCTCTCGGCGCACGGCGCGACGTTCACCCGCGTCATGCTCGGGGGCAACGTCATCATCATGCTCCTCTTCGTGATCAACGCGATCTTCCGCGGTGCGGGCGACGCGGCCATCGCGATGCGCTCCCTGTGGCTCGCGAACATCCTCAACATCGTGCTCGGTCCGTGCTTCATCTTCGGCGTCGGGCCGGTGCCCGCGCTCGGGGTCACCGGCGCCGCGGTCGCGACGACGGTCGGGCGCGGCGTCGGCGTGATCTATCAGCTCGTCGTCCTCGCGAGCGCGCGAGGGGTGATCCGGATCGATCGCCGCCACGCGAGGCTCGAGCCCGCGGTGATGGCGGCGGTCGGGAAGATCTCCGCGAGCGCGGGCTTCCAGACGCTCGTCGAGACCGCGAGCTGGCTCGGCCTCGTGCGCATCCTCGCGTCGTTCGGGAGCGCGGCGCTCGCGGGCTACACGATCGCGATCCGCGTCCTCGTCTTCGCGCTCTTGCCTGCGTGGGGGATGGCCAACGCCGCGGCGACGCTCGTCGGCCAGAACCTCGGCGCGCGCGCGCCCGACCGCGCCGAGCGATCGGTCAAGCTCGCGGCGGCGTACAACGTCGCGTTCCTCGGGGTCGCGAGCGCCGTGTTCGTCGCCTTCCCCGAGGGGATCATCCGCTCGTTCACCGACGACCCCGCGGTCGTCCCGTTCGCCGTCGAGTGCCTCCGGATCGTGGCGCTGGGCTTCTTCTTCTTCGCGTTCGGCGGCGTCGTGGTGCAGGCATTCAACGGCGCGGGCGACACCACGACGCCGCTCCTCGTCAACATCGTCTGCTTCTGGCTCGTGAAGATCCCGGCCGCCTACGTCCTCGCGCGCGGCTTCGGCCTGGGGCCGCGCGGCGTCTTCATCGCGATCGCCGGCGCGTACTCCGTCCAGAGCGCCGTCGCGGCGGTGCTCTTCCGTCGAGGAAAGTGGAAGACCAAGGTGGTGTAGCGCCGGTCACGGCGCTTCGCGGCGTTCGAGGTACGTGACGTCGTCACCGACCGCGACGGAGCCTTCGCCGTCGGGAATGAGATTCTGTGCAAAGTACACGTTGTTGCCCTCGGCGCGGTAGCTCGCGAGCGTGCGCAGGGGCTCCTTGCCGACCTCGGCCGTGTCTTGATCGACGGTCGTCACCTTGCAACGCGAGCAACGCTTCGGCATTCGCAGCGCCATCGCTCCGATGCGCACGCGGCCGTAGCGTTCTTCCTCGAACGCTTCGCCCCCTTCGACGACGAGGTTCGGGCGAAAGCGGCTCATGGGCACGGGCGCGGGCAAGCGCGCGTTGAGATCGGTGAGCGAGGCGCGCGTCGCGAGGAGCACCGGATACGCGTCGGCGAAGCCGACGCGATCGCCGGGCGCGCCGTGCGGCGCCTCGACGGGTCGGATGACGTCGTCGGGCATGAACACGACGGTGCAGGGCTCGCCGAGGTGCGTCGAGACCAGATCCGCGGCGCCTTCTCCGGCGTCGACGCCCTCGGTGTCGTCGTCCCAGACGCGGACCGCCGTTCGCGGCCCCTCGATCGAGAGCGGCAGCGCGACCGCCCCGCCGGGCGTGCGCAGCGTCAGCGCCTCGCGCGAGAGCGCGGTCTCGATCAGCGCGAGGCGCGGGTGCGAGCGCTGCGTGACGAACGCGCCGTCGGCCGCGAGGATCATGAAGCGTCGATCGTGGCGGAGCCCACCCGCGAGCACGTCGGCGCGCGCGAGCGAGATCCCGCGCGCGCCCTTGAGCGGGTAGACGTGGATCTCGGCGAGCCTCACGGCGTGCGGCTTAGCACATCACTGGCACGCGCCGTCGTGCTCGTGCGCGCCGATCGATCGCGGGCTCGTGCGCGCCGCGCCGAACCCGTCGGTGGCGAGGAGCCCGGCCAGATCGAGGCCGCCGCGCGAGAGCCCGCACACGACGCCGTCCTTGAGCTTCCAACCGCCCTCGATGAGGTCGCCGGCGGTCCGCGTGTCCCATGTGGTGAGCGTCGCCTGGAGGCAGCCCACCGCCGTGCTGCACGCGGCGACCGCGGTGCACTTCACGTCGGCCCCGCACGTGGCGGCGACGCGGCGGTTTCCGCCGACGCTCGCCTCCCCGAAGGCGCCCGCGGCGGCGGTCTCGAGCGCGTCGGTCGTGGTCGCCGTGATCGCGCCTCGGGTGCACGTCGTCGTCTCCGTCCGATCGATCGAGAGCAGGAGCGCCGCGTCCGCGAAGCCGACCCACGCGTTCCCGCGGAGCTCGTACGTCCGCGGATTGCACGCGTCGAGGGAGACGGCCGCGAGGCTCCCGGTCGTGCGCGCGCGGATGAAGACGTCGTTCGCGAACGTCGCTTTGGTCGCCTGCGCCGTCACGACGTTCCCTCCGCTCGCGAGGCTGGGGCCGAGAGCGAAGGTGTTGTTGGCGACGAACGCGGTGTTGCCGCGGTCGACGTTGAACGCCGTCGCGGCGGTCGCGTACCTGTTCGTGCCGTTGCCGCTGAAGACGAAGTTGTTCTGCACGTCGGCGACCGCCGCGTCGAGCACGCGCATGCCGGTGAAGCGCAGGTTCTGGACGGTGTCGGGGACGATGTCTCCGCCGTACACGCGGTTGTCGTGGATCTTCACGCGGCCCTTCGTCGTGACGGACACGCCGGTCACGCCGCAGTCGCCGCCGCACGTGCCCGCGCCGCCGTCGATCTTCGACCCCGTGATGTCGACGTCGGCGACCTGGATGGTGAAGAAGTTGACGCCGATCGACGCGGAGCCGATTCCGTCCGTCCGGCCCTTGCCGCCGTTGATCGTCGAGCGCTCGATGCCTCCGCCCGCGAGCGATCCGCCGAGCGCGTGGACGCCGACCGATCCGGTCCCGCCGCTGACCCTGCCGCTGCCGCCGTCGACGCGGCTCTCGACGACGTGGGCGTTGCCCGCCTTCGACGTGAGATAGATGCCCGCGCTGCCGTAGCCGCTGCCGGTCGTGTTCGTCGCGCTGCCACCCTCGACGACGCAGCGGTCGACCTCGAGGGTCGCGAGGGCGTCCACCATGATGCCGATCGATCCCGGAGAGATGGCGATCTGGCCGCCGCCGCCCGCGATCTTGTCGTTCGAGAGCTTCGGCTGCGCGTTCTCGGTGACGAGAACGCCGACGTTGTGCGTCGCGCTGTCTGCGTCCTTCGCGCGGATCGTGAAGCCGTCGATCGTGACGCCCGCGACCTTGGTCACGGTGAGGGGAGGGCCTGAGGCGCCGCCCGTGAGCAGGCTCTCGTTGACGGCGTCGAAGGTCGGCGCGCCGTACTTGTCGCTTCGCTTCCACGTCGTGCACTCGAAGCCGCCCATGAGCGACGCCGGGTAGTCGAGGAGGATGCTCTCTTCGTAGCGCCCGCGGCACACGTGGACCTCGTGCTGCTGCGCGCCGAGCGTCTTGAGGAGCGCGATCGCCGCGCCCACCGTTCGCTTCGGCGTCCCGGTCGTGCATCCCGACGCGTTGTCGTTGCCGTCGGCGGAGACGTAGACGGTGTGGTTGGGACAGCCTGGCGCGCACTGGCCCGCGAGGCAGTGCTCGATCTCGCCGCACACGTTGCCGCACGCTCCGCAGTTGTCGTGATCGCGCTGGAGATCCGGGGAGCAGCCGCTCGCGCCGTCGCCGCCGCCGTCGGCCGCGGTCACGGGCTCTTCGCCTCCGGTGAGACCGGCGAGGCTCGTGCACGCGACGACGCTTGCGATCGTCACGATCGCGGCGATCGACGACAGCGCGCCCGTGCCCCTTCGCATCCGCCTAGAGTAGCCGACGAAGACGACCGAGCCGCACGGCGCGGACCGCTTGGCGCTTTCTTTGTGCAAATTGCTGGATATTGCACCCGCCGAGGCGGAAAATAGAGACGAATGGCCGAGCGAGCCTCTTCGGGGGAGTCCGAGCGCCGCAAGGGCAAGGAGGAAGGCGAGAAGCCGGAGCGCGCCGAGCGCAACGGCAACGGCCGGAGCGTCGTGCCTCCCGCGCCGGACTCGAAGACCGCGCGCAGCGAGCGCGGCAGCCTCCCGCCGCCGAGGGGCTCGGAGCCGCGCGACGTCGGCAAGGACGTGAAGGACGCCAAGAAAGAGGGCAAGGACGCCCCGCCGAAGGAGGCTCATCCCTCGATTCCACCGCTGCCGGCCGCCGGTCCGTGGCGCAGCTACAAGGAGATCGTCGCGCAAGTCGCGACGCGGATCGTCGAGGCGCAGCGGCCGATCCGCGTGCTCCAGGCCATCCGCTGGGACGCGTCGGTCGAAGAAGACTTCCGCAAGAGCAAGTACCGCGAGCTGCCCAAGGTCGACGCCGACTACTACGCGAAGCAGGAGCTGTTCTTCGATCCGAAGGAGAAGTCCGCCGAGTTCGAGGCGATCGCGCGCGACGTCGACCGCGAGCTCGGGGAGGCGGACGCGATCGGCAACATCCTCGCGAGCACCGCGCTCGAGTATCGCGACCTCGTGCGCATGCTCGCCTCGCGCGGCACGCCGCTCTTCTATGGGTACTCACGTAAGCTCTACGGGTCGCCCAAAGACAAGTTCCCCGACGGCAAGACGTCGCTGCGCGATCTCGGCCACGTCCTCTACGAGATCCTCACGAACATCGACGAGTCGCTCCTCGGCACGCAGTACGAGCGGAACATCGCCGCGCCCGACGCCGCCGCGGAGCTGAACGACCGCTTCGCGGCGTACTTCGGCGACAGCTCGGTCCGCGTCGAGATCGACGACGCGCTCCTCAGCGACGCCGCCGCCGGCAGCGACTACGTCAAGGTCCGCTCGGGCGCGAAGTTCTCCACGCGCGACATCGACATCCTCGAGGTGCACGAGGGCTGGGTGCACGTGGCGACCTCGCTGAACGGCCAGGCGCAGACGGTCGCGAAGTGGCTCGCCAAGGGGCCGCCGCGCACGACGACGGTGCAGGAGGGCCTCGCGGCGCTCTGCGAGATCTTCACGTTCCGCACGTATCCGCGGCGCGCGCGGCGCCTCAACGATCGCGTGCTCGCGGTCGACAAGGCGGAAGACGGCGCGAGCTTCGTCGACGTCTTCGAGTGGTTCCGCACCGAGGGCTACGACGAGGAGGAGTGCTTCCACAACACCCGCCGCATCTTCCGCGGCGGCGTGGTCGAGGGCGGCGCGCCGTTCACCAAGGACGCCTGCTACTGCAAGGGCATCGTCCTCAACTACGCGTTCATCCGGAGCGCCATCCAGCACAACCGCGTGGATTTGATCCCGTTCCTCTTCGTGGGCAAGGTCGCGCACGAAGACGTGCCGGTCCTCGCGCGCCGGGTGAACGACGGCGTCGTGAAGCCGCCGCACTTCTTGCCGCCGATGTTCCGCGATCTCAACGGCCTCGCGATCTGGATGGCGTACTCGACGTTCTTCACCCGCCTCGGCGGCGACGCGATCAGCGACTACTACGCGAAGCTCTTCGCCCGCGCGGGCTGACGCCCGCGGATCCGCCGGGATCCGGCCACAGAGGGACGAGCGCTCTCCGGATCACCCCCTGCGGCGCGGGAATTTCCGCGCGATCGTGAGAGGTGGGAGGTTGGCCTACAGTGTGCCTTCGTGACCCCGATGCCTCGCTCGCTCTTCGGGTTCGTCCTCTTCGGGTTCGTGCTCCTCGCGTTCGGCTGCTCGGCGGACGTCGTCGAAGAAGAAGAGGCGGCGGAGACCGAAGACGAGATCGTGGCGACGTTCGATCGGATCGGCCGGATCGATTTGAACAAGACCTCACGCATCCTCCTCGTCGGCGACTCGAGCAAGCTCGGCGAGCTGCCGCTCTGGTCGGCGACGACGCGCGCGCGGCGCTACGCGCAGCTCTACCCGAGCGATCAGATCGTCTTGTTCGTCACCAAGGACGCGTCGAGCGCCGGCATCACGCAGGCCGGCGCCACGGCCGTGCGCGACGAGCCGTTCGGCGTCGTCGCGCTCGCGGATCTGAAGAGGCTGTCGGCGGCGAAGCTCGTCGCCGCGCTCGATCGCTTCTCGCGGATCGCGAGCCTCGACTTCTTCGGGCACTCTTCGCCCTTCGGCGCGCTGCTCGAGGCCGAGGGCGAAGACCGGACGCTCGGCGCGAGCGCTCCGGCCAACATCGCGGCGCTCGCGGACAACTTCGCCCGCGACGCGAACCCGTACGTGACCCTCAACGGCTGCAACGGCGGCGCGAGCACCGCCGCGTACCTCTCGAAGCTGTGGCGCGTGCCCGTCTCCGGCGCGCTCACGGGGACGAACTTCCAGGTGCTCATGAGCGACGGGCGCTGGTACTTCAACGACGAGGGCTTTTCGCCGCCGGGCACCACGACGGTCGCGAAGAACGAAAGGTCGTTCGGGCCCGCGAGCTCGCCTTCGTGCCGCGCCGGCGCCTGCGTGCGGATGAAGCCTCAAGACGCGCCGTATCGCGGCGTCTGGGCCAACCCGGACACCGGCTTTCAGTACGGGCTCGGGTACTTCAAGTTCTTCTGCGACTTCCCCGACGTGAACGCGTGCCGTCGCGGCATGGCGGCGAGCCTCTACGCGTTCGCGTCGATCAAGCCGATCGATCGACGGTCGTCCGACGCGGACGTCAAGGAGGTGCTCGCCGACTTCTTCTGCTCGGGGAGCAAGGACCCGGCGTGGTTCGACGGGTGCCGCGCGCAGCTCTTCGCTGCCGCGGCGTCGGGCGCGGCGTTCTCGCCGATGCGCAGCGCCAACGACTGGTCGCACGAGTGCGACTTCAAGGGCTGCCAGCAGAAGCTCCGGTGCAAGGTGGTCGACGGCGCTCCGCAGAAGAAGACGTGCGCGTGGGTGAGCCCCGCGTGCGCCGACAGCCAGAGCGCCGCGAGCTGCCGCCCGAAGAACACGACGAAGCAGACGACGAACGCCGAGCTCGCGCGCTACCTCGAAGGTCACCGCCTCCTGCGCGGCAACTGACGTTTCTTCTCGTCAGCGACCGCGGAACTGAGGCTTGCGCTTCGCGACGTAGGCGTTGAGGCCTTCCTTCGCGTCGGCCGACGCGAAGAGCTCGGCCTGGAGCTCGCGCTCGAGCGCGAGGCCCTGGTCTTGGCTCATGTCGAGCCCGCTCTGCACCGCGCGCTTGATGCGCCCGACGGCGAGCGCCGCGCCGCTCGGCGGGCAGAAGGCGTGGGCGTAGTCGATGACGAGGCGCAAGAACTCCTCGTGGGTGTCGGTCGACCACGCCTTGTTGACGAGCCCGCACTCGAGCGCCTTGGCGACGTTCATCTTCGAGCCCTCGACCATCATCTCGATGGCCTTCGACTTGCCGAGGAGGCGCGCGAGGCGCTGCGTGCCGCCGGTGCCCGGCAAGACGCCGAGCGCGACCTCGGGCAGTCCGATCTGGAACTCTCCGGCGCGCGCGATGCGCATGTCGCACGCGAGCGCGATCTCGAGGCCGCCGCCGACCGCGTGGCCGTTGAGCGCGGCGATGCAGAGCTTGGGCGTCTGCTCGAGGCGGCTGAGCGTCTCGTTGGCGTGGAGGCAGAAGTAGTACTTGAACGTCGTGTCGGCCTCGCGAAGCATGTTGATGTTCGCGCCGGCGCAGAAGAACTTCTCGCCGTGACCGGTGATGACGATGACGTGGACGTCGTTGTCGAAGCGCGCCTCGAGGATGTACGCGTCCAGCTCCTTGAGCATCTCGTACGAGTACGCGTTGACCGGAGGGTCATGGAGTGTGAGGACGGCCACACCCTTTTCGGTCATGTAGTTCACGAGCGCGCCCATCTTCTTTCTCCGTCCTTTCCTTCCGAGTCCTTCCGAGCCGTGACGAACCGCTGAAAATTCGCGGAATCTCTTCTAGCAAAGGCCGGGTTTGCCGGAAAAGGCCGAGGCGTGGTACGTGGTGTGCTTCGGCCTGGCTGTCGATGCAACGTTCCGACCTGAAACGCGAAATCAAGGAGATCCTCGTCGCCGAGCTGAACCTCGCCGGCAGGGATCCCGCGAGCATCGACGACGAGGCGCCGCTCTTCGCTCCGTCGCCGTCCGGGGGGCTCGGCCTCGACTCGCTCGACGCCCTCCAGATCGCGATGCTGGTCGAGGATCGCTTCGGCGTCCGCGTCCCGGAGGGTGACGAGGCGCGACCGATCTTCCGTTCGGTGGCCTCTCTCGCCGACTTCATCGGCGATCATCGCGACGCGAAGGCGAGCGCTCGGTAGGGCTCCATGATCGTGGTCACGGGCCTCGGCGCCGTCACCTCGCTCGGCGCGACCGCCGGCGAGACGTGGGAGCGGATCGTGCGTGGCGATCGCGGGCTGTCGGAGCTGTCGCTCTTTCCCGCCGACGGCTATCGCGTGCGGCTCGTCGGCGAGGCGACCGCGTTCTCGCGCCGTCGCGACGCCGCCGAAGACGTGTCGCGCACGAGCGATCTCGCGCTCGCGGCCGCGCGCGAGGCGCTCTCGTCGGCCGGCCTCGGCCTCGGGCGCGGGCGGATCGGCCTCGTGGTCGGCGGCAGCACCGCGGGCATGCTCGAGACCGAGTCGCTCTTGCCGGTGATCTTCGGGCCCGAGGGCGCCGTCGATTCGAAGGCGCGCGACGAGGCGCTCAGCAAGATGTTGAGCCACCCGCTCAGCGCGCCGACCGATCGCCTCGCGCGCGAGCTCGGCCCCTTCGATCGCGTGCGCTCGCTCTCGAGCGCGTGCTCGAGCGGGGCGAGCGCGATCATGGTCGGCGCGACGTGGCTCGAGCTCGGGCTGTGCGACGTCGTCTTGTGCGGCGCGGCCGACGCGCTCTGCCGAGTGACCGTCGCCGGGTTCAACGCGCTCGGTTCGCTCGATCCCGAGGGCGCGCGTCCGTTCGATCGGAGGCGGCGGGGCCTCACGCTCGGTGAGGGAGCCGGCTTCGTCGTGCTCGAGCGGGCAGCCGCGGCGACCGCCCGGGGAAAAGATGCAGTATGCACGCTCCTCGGCTGGGCGGCGCGGGCCGAGGCGCACCACATCACGAACCCGGAGGCGACGGGGCAGGCGCCCTCGCGCGCGATGGAAGCGGCGCTCGCGCGCGCGGGGCTCGGGCCCGAAGACGTCGACTACGTCAACGCGCACGGCACGGGTACGCCGCTCAACGATCCGATGGAGACGCGGGCGCTCGCGCGCGTCTTCGGCGCGCACCTCGCGCGCGTCGCGGTCTCGAGCCAGAAGGGGCAGATCGGCCACACGCTCGCGGCGTCGGGCGCGATCGAGGCGATCGTCACGGCGCTCGCGATCGCGAAGGGCGTCGTTCCCCCGACGGGGGGCCTCGAGGACCCCGATCCCGAGTGCGCGCTGCTCCACGTGCGGAAGGCCGAGCGCCGCGACGTGCGCGCGGCGCTCTCGAGCTCCTTCGGTTTCGGCGGCATGGACACCGTGCTCGCCTTCGGGCGCGCCGACGTCCGCGCCTCGCGGCCCGCGCGCGCCCCGCGCAAGGTCGTGATCACCGGCGCCGCCGCGATCACGCCGGCGGGGATCTTCGAGGGCGACGCGGTCGCCGGCGTGCTCGGCGCGGACGACGACGGCGGCCAGCGGCTGACCGTCGACGTGAGCGATCACCTCGACGCCGCGCGCGCGCGCCGGCTCGATCGCGCGTCTCGGATCGCGGCGGTCGCGTGCGAGCGCGCGCTCGGCCGCGTGGACGCCGCCGGGATCATCTTCGGCAACGCGTTCGGATCCGTCGAGGGCACCTCCGCCTTCATGCGCCGGCTCCAGCAGAAGGGCGCTCGCTTCGCGAGCCCCGCGGACTTCCCGAGCCTCGTGCCGAGCTCGCCCGCGGGGCACGTGTCGATCTATCTCGGCCTCGGCGGACCGACGATGGCCGTCGCTGATCTCGGGTGCTCGGGCGAGTGCGCCGTGACGCAGGCGTACGAGCTCGTCGCCGCGGGCGACGCCGATCGGATCGCGGTCGTCGCGGTGGAGGAGGCGAGCCCGATCGTCGACGAGGTGTTTCGCGTCGTGTTCGGACCCGACTCGCGCGACGCGCGCGCCGATCGGCCCGTGCGCCGCGAAGGCGCGGGGGCGGTCGCGCTCGCGGCCGAAGACGTCGCCCGGGCCGAGGGCCTCTCGATCCTCGCGCGCGTCGAGCAGATCGTCGCCTGGACGAGCGATTCGCGCGCACACGAAGAGCTCGCGCCGCCCGCCGCTTCCCATCGCGCGGTGGTGGTGGTCGGAGGGGTCAGCGATGCGGTCGACCGGTTCGTCGCGCGGTCGGCATGGGCGCGATGTGAGCGCTTCTCGTGCGCCGAGCGGAGCGGATCGCACGAGGCCGCCGGTGGGATCGCCGTCGCGGCCGCGGCGTCGATGCTGGTGACCGGCGCCGCCGACGCGGCGCTCTGCGTGGGCGTCGCGCGCGGGTGGGGCTACGCCATCTCGCTCCGGAAGGGGACGTGATGTCGCGCGTCGTCACGGGCTTGATCGCGCTGTTGTCGATCGGCTGCGCGCGGGGCACGGCCTCGCGGAGCCCCTACGAGATCATCGCCAAGCCGCAGCTCGTCGAGGTCGCGCGCGAGGTCCCCGAGGTCTCTCAATACGAGTGGACCATCGCGCGCGATCGACTGAGCCGCGTCCGCCGCGGGATCCCCGATCGGCCTTACGTGGAGCGCGTGCGCCTCGCGATCGCCGATCCGCGCACGGGCAAGCAGTACGAGGCGCGCGGCGCCATCGCCGTGAGCCCGTCGCGCGCCGCGCGGATGATGCTCGTGGGGCCGGGAGGCACGACGGCGCTCGACGTCTGGGTCACGAAGGACCGCTTTCGCTTCGTCGTCCCGTCGATCAACCTCGAGCGGCGCGGCGGCAGCGATCCGGCGGACGCGAAGGGCCTTCCGATCGGCATGCTCCGCTGGTGGTTCCTCTCGCCGCTCGACGGCCGGCTGCTCATCGCGCGCTCGACGCCGGCGGAGAGCGCGTGGGTGCTGCGCGAAGGGCGTGCGACCATCAGCGTGCGCAGCGACGGGCGGCGCTTCATCGCGCTCCGGCGCGAGAACGACGGGCTCGAGGCGATCGAGTGGATCGGGCGAGGCCTCTTCCCGACGCCGGGGGCGCGCGGTCGCTACATCGACGGGCGCTACGGGCTGCGCGTCGAGATCTTCGTCGAGGACGTGCTCCCGAACGAGCCCGATCCCGGCGCCTTCGTCGATCCCGACGAGGAGGGGACGGCGTTGTGAGGGCGGCCGTCGTCGCGTTCGGCGCGTCGTCTGCGCTCGGCGAGGGTGACGCCGCGCTCGGCGTCGGCGAGATCGGCGCGGCGCCGCCGGCTGCGGTCGGCCGCGACCCGGAGCTCGATCGGGCGAAGCTCGCGCGTCCCTACTGCGCGCGCGCGGCGGTCGCCGACGAGGCGCGGGACCGCGCCACGGTGCTCTTCGAGCGCGCGCTCGCGGCGTGCGCGCGCGATCTCGACGTAGCCCTGCCGAGCTGGCGCGCGCGTCGCGTCGGCCTCGCGATCGGCACGTCGAGCGGAGGCATGCGGACGTTCGAGCGGCTCTTCGCCGGAGACGCGGGAGCGTCCGCCGAAGGCACGATCGGCGCGACGTACCTCGGCCCGGTGATCGAGGCGGCGAGGCCGTGCGATCTCTCGCCCTTCGCCTTCGTCCTCGGCGCGTGCGCGTCGGGGACGCTCGCGATCGGCTTGGCGCGAGAGTGGCTGCTCGCCGGCCGCTGCGACGTCGCGCTGTGCGGTGGCTTCGACGCCGTGAGCGTCTTCGTTGCCTCCGGCTTCGAGGTCTTGCGTGCAGTATGCACGGAAAAGGGCCCTCGCCCGTTTCGCAAGGGGCGCGACGGCCTCGCGCTCGGGGAGGGCGCGGCGATCCTCGCCCTCGTGAGGCCGGACGACCTCCCCGCGTCGCGCGCGCCCTTGGGCTGGGTCGCGGGTTTCGGCGCGACGTGCGACGCGGTGCACTTGACCGCGCCTGACCGCGAAGGGCGCGGGCTCGCGCGCGCGGCGCGGCAGGCGCTCGAAGACGCCGGGGTGGCGAACGTCGGGCTCGTCAGCGCGCACGGCACGGCCACCGACTTCAACGACGCGTCGGAGTCACGCGCGATTCGCGCCGCGCTCGGCGAAGGATCGGACGCGATCGTCGTGCACGCGCTCAAGGGCGCGATCGGGCACACGCTCGGCGCCGCCGGCGCGCTCGAGTCGCTCTCGGCGCTCGCGGCGATGCGCGCGGGGATCGCCCCGGCGTCGGTCGGCGGCGGCGAGATCGACGGCGCCGTGCGCGTCCTCGATCGCGCCGAGGCCTCGAGCGCGCCTCGGGCGCTCAAGCTCTCGGCGGCGTTCGGCGGCGCGAACGCGGCGCTCGTGTTGACGCGCGCGGGGGAAGAGAACGGAGCGGGGATTCGAAAGAGAGGCGCGGAGGCGCGGGAGGTCTTCGTGTCGCGCGGCGTGGCGGTGGTCGGGGAGGCGGCGCGCGACGTGTCGGCGGCGTCGCTCGCGGCGGCGACCGGGTACGCCGAGGATCGGATCGCGCGGGCGGACGGGCTCGTGAAGCTCGCGCTCGCGGCGTGCGCGAAGCTCCGCGACGAGGTCGGATCGCTCGAGGGGGCCGGCATCGTCGTCGGGCACGGGCTCGCGACGATGGACACGAACGCGGCGTACCTCGAGCGGATCCTGAAGGCGGGCGCGAGCAGGGGCGAGCCCCGGCGTTTTCCGTACACGACGCCGAACGCCGCGGCCGGGGAGTGCGCGGTCGCGTTCGGCATGACGGGGCCAGCGTTCGCGGTCGGGGGCGGACCGCACGGAGGGATCGAAGCGCTCGCGGTCGCCGCGGATCTCTTGGGGGCGGCGGTGGCCGATCGCATCGTCGTGGTCGCCGTCGACGAAGCGGGGCAAGGGTCGCGGAGGCTCGCGCCCGCGACCGAGCCCGGCGCGGTCGCGCTGCTCGTCTCGCGCGGCTCGCCGTCGGCCGCCGCGCGCCTCGAGAGCTGCGCCGTCGGCCTGCCGCGCGGCGGCGCGACCGCGAGCTACGGGCCCGGCGCGGCGGTCGAGGCCCACCGCGCCTTGCTTCCGCTCGCGGAGGCCGCCGGCCCCGACGAGGTCACTGCGACGACCCCGTGGGGAGGATTTGCCAACGCCTCGTTCTTCTGGCTCTAATCTCGCAAACCTCGTGGCGGAATCCCCCCCGGGGGCTCCGTGTTGGGTGCCCATGATGCAGAAGCTCGTCCAGATCGCCGCCGTCTCGCTCGCCTGCCTCGCCGTGACGGGCTGCTCGAAGTCGTACATCCCCAACACCGACGTCGAGGACTCGAGCGAGAACCGCAAGGTGATCGCCTTCTGCGAAGACTACCGTCACGCGGTCGAAGACAAGGACGTCGGGCGCCTGCTCAAGCTGGCGAGCCCGCGCTACTACGAAGACGGCGGCAACACGAACCCGGAAGACGACATCGACTTCGACGGCCTCAAAGACTACCTGTCGTCGACGTTCGTCAAGACCCAGACGATCCGCTACGAGATCCGCTACCGCAACGTGAAGTTCGCGCAGAACAAGAAGATCTTCGTCGAGTACACCTACTCGGCGAGCTACCGCATCCCCGGCCTCAAGGGCGAGGAGTGGAAGCACACCGTCGCCGACAACCGGCTCGAGCTCATTGCGGACGGCGAGACCTTCAAGATCCTCGCCGGCATGTGAGAGGGTGAGTGCCGTTCACGATCGCGCACGTCTCTGATCTTCACGTCTCGGAGTACGGCGACACCTTCCACGACCGCCTGCGGGTCGTGAAGCGGAGCGCGAACGTCGTCGCGGCCGATCCCGCGAAGCTCGAGGTCGTGTGGGAAGAGGCGGGGTGGCGCGTGCTGCGCGAGCGGGGCAAGCGGCGGGCGAAGATCACGCTCGTCGATCCCGACGGCTTCGCGCATCCCGTCCCGTCGCTCAAGGAGGGCGCGGGCGTGATCGATCCCGTCGAGCGCGCGGCGGCGAAGGCGTTCCGGCTCGAGGCGCGCCGCGCGACGACGCTGGCCAAGCACGTGCCCGCGGCGCCCGCGCTGCGTCACCTGTTCGAGGCGACGCCGCGCAACTCGAACGTGAGGCTCTTGCGCGCGGTGCAGGCGATCGAGGAGAGCGGGGTCGACGCCGTCGTCGTCACCGGCGACATCACCGACGACGGCGCGGGCTGGGAGCTCGTCGAGGCGGCGTTCGCCCGCTGGAAGAACGAGGGGCGGCTCTTCGCCATTCCCGGCAACCACGATCTCTACCTCTTCCCCATGCGAGGCAGCGCGCGGCCGAGGCCGACGCACGCTTCGAAGCGCGCGGCGTGGCAGCGGTTCGCCGCGCGCGTCGGCCTCGAGCTCTCCCCGTGCGGCGCGTGGATCCGCTTCCTCGAGGAGGCCGACGCCGTCATCGTCGGCCTCGACTCGTGCGCGCGGCCGCAGCGTCGCTTCTTCCGCCACAACGGGTCGATCGGCGCCGAGCAGCTCGCGTGGCTCCGGGAGGTCGGCATGACCGGCGCGTTCCGCGCGGCCAAGCACCGGCTCGTGCTCTTGCACCATCACGTCGTGCCCTTGCCTCATGGCGTCGGCCGGCGGGCGCCGAGCGAGATCGGCATGCGCCTCGACGACGCGCGCAGCGCCGCGGAGGTCTTCGACGAGGTGGGCGTGACGGCGGTGCTCCACGGTCATCGTCACGTCAGCGAGCAGCGGCAGCCGGCGGGGAGCAACTTCACGATCCTCGCGTCGCCCTCGCTCACGCTCGGGTGCCGCAGCGGCGATGATCCGTCGTTCTGGCGCGTCGAGCTCGCCGATCACCTCATCGCGTCGCGGGTGCGCGTGCCCGTGCAGGCGATGGAGCAAGACGAAGATCCGCAGGAGGGGATGGCCGAGGCGCTCGTCGGCTCCTTGATGGGCGACGGCTCGGTCACCGACCTCGCGGCCGAAGGCGAAGACGACTGATTCACTCCGCCGCGGCGTCGGCGGCGGCGTCTTCCGGCGGGGGCGCGGGCGGGGGCGCCGGAGGAATCAAGAAGGAGCAGAGCGGGTGTCGCTCCGGCGCCTTGACGATCTCGCAGTCGGGCGTGTTGTTGATCGCGTCGACGCACGCTTGCACCGCGACCGCGCCCGGATCGGCCGGCGCGACGAGGCCGTGGAGGCACGCGTCTTCGTAGTAGCGGATGCACGCGCCGACGTCCTGCGAGGGGGTGTCGCCGCGGTGCACGGGCCTCGACAGATCGATGCCGCAGCTTCGTGCGTTCTCGCAGCGCGCGCGCTCGATCTGGCGGCATGACTCGACGCCGACCGGCTCGGTGCCGCAGGCGACGGCGCTCACGACGCCGAGCGCCGTGGCGGCGAGGGCGAGGAGACGGACTGCGCGGGAGGGCGTCACAGGTCGGGTGTACTACCTGGCGGAGGCGAGAGCCAAAAAAGGGGCGGGCTGGGTGCCTGACGGGAGAGGAGGGAGGGAAAAGACGAATGGGGGAACACGGATCGGGGAGCGGGGGACTGGGAGCTGCGGAGGTGGTGGCTACTTGACAGTTGTGGTGTTGGGATGCAGGGTGGAGGGGTGAGTGGGTACAAGCTCGAGGAGTTGGCGCGGGCGGCGGGGACGTCGGCGCGGACGGTGCGGTATTACGTGCAGCGAGGGCTGCTGCCGGCGCCTGAGTTTCGGGGGAAGGACACGGCGTATGGGCGCGAGCACCTGGTTCGCTTGAGGGCGATCCGGAAGATGCAGGAGGCGTATCTGCCGCTCGACGAGATCGCGGGGGTGCTCGGCAGCCGATCGATCGGCGACATCGAGCGGATCGCCGAGGGGGCGGCGCTGAAGGTGCGGCCGAAGGCGGGGGGGAGCGGGGGCGAGCGGGTGTGCAGGCGGATCAAGCTCGCCGAGGGGGTGGAGCTGATGATCGACGAGGAGGCGCCGGGGGCGTCGAAGCGACTTGTCGAGGAGATCCTGGCGATGGTCTCGAGCGCGAGGGAAGGAAGGTAGCGATGACGAACGTGACTCGAGGTGAGGCGAAGGCGGGGCTCTTCGCGAGGGGGCAGAAGCCGGTCCCGTTGCTCGGGGTCGAGGTGCGCGCGGAGATCGTCGCGGGGCACTCGCGCGCCACGGTGCGCCAGCGGTATCGCAACGACGAGGCGCGCCCGATCGAGGCGATCTATACGTTCCCGCTGCCGAGCCGCGGCGCGCTCGTCGGCTTCGCGATGACGGTGAACGGCCGGAGGCTCGAAGGCGAAGTGCACGAGCGCGAGGAGGCCTTCGAACGCTACGACGAGGCGCTCAGCGCCGGTCACGGCGCCGCGCTCCTCGAGCAGGAGCGCCCCAACGTGTTCACCGCCAACGTCGGGAACCTCCTTCCTGGCGAGGAGACGGTCGTGGAGATCGAGCTCGTCGAGCCGATCCAGACCGACGAGGGGGCCATTCGCTGGAGCCTGCCGACGCTCGTCGCGCCGCGCTACATGCCGGGCGCGATCTCGGGCGATCGCACCGGCCACGGCGCGGCCGAGCCGACGACGCGCGTGCCCGACGCCGATCGCATCTCGCCGCCGATCGGGAGCGTCGCCTACGGCCTGTCGCTCGAGCTCGACTTCGACGTCGGCTGCGAGGTCGACGTCGAGAGCCCGTCGCACGCCATCGTCGCGCAGCGCGTCTCCGGCAAGACGCGCGTGACGTTCGCCCAGCGCGAGGCCCTGCTCGATCGCGACGTCGTCGTCACGGCGGTCCCCAAGGAGGCCGCGGATCGGACGGCGCCGTTCGCGTCCGTCGTCGCACATCGCTCGGCCGAGCGCGCGGCGTTCGCCCTCACGATCGTCCCCGATCTCGCCGGAAGTCTCGCGAGGCGCGACACGAAGATGAACGTCGTCTTCCTCCTCGATCGATCGGGATCGATGGACGGCGCGTCGATCGTCGAAGCGAAGACGGCGCTCAAGCTGTGCCTGCGGCAGCTCCGCGAGGGCGACGAGCTCTCCATCCTCGCGTTCGACGATCGCGTCGAGGAGCTCTCGAAGCGGCCGATGACGCGGTCGACGCTCGCGCAGGCCGACGCGTGGATCGAGGCGATCGACGCGCGCGGCGGCACCGAGATGCTCGAGCCGCTCGAGCGCGCGGTCGCGATCGCGCCCGACGGGCTCATCGTCCTGCTCACCGACGGGCAGGTCGGCAACGAGGAGGAGATCCAGCGCGTCGTGCTCGAGCGGCGGAAGACGGCGCGGGTCCACTCGTTCGGCATCGGTACGAACGTGAGCGACGCGCTGCTCGGCGCGCTCGCCGACGAGACCGGCGGCGCCGTCGAGATGATCCACCCGGGCGAGCGGGTCGACGAGAAGGTCGTCGCCCAGTTCGCGCGCGCCACCGCGCCGCGCGTGACCGATCTCTCGATCCGCTTCCGCGGCGTCGAGGTCGGGGAGATCGCGCCGGCCAAGCCCCTCGCGCTCGTCGACGGCGAGCCCTTCACCGTCTTCGGCACGTACGAGCAAGCGGGTCGCGGCGTCGTCGAGATCCGCGGGACGTGCGACGGCGAGGCGCTCTACCTCGAGGTGCCCTTCGACCTGCCCGAGCGCGAGGACCGGCCCGCGATCGTGGCGCTCTGGGCGCAGGCGCGCATCCGCGATCTCGAGCACGCGCAGCTCTCCGGCCGTCGCGCCGGCGCGATGAAGGATCGCATCGTGAAGCTCGCGAAAGAGCACCGCGTGTCGTCGCGGTACACGTCGTTCGTCGTCGTGGAGAAACGCACGGGCGACAGGCGCGTGAACGAGCAGGCCGAGGCGCGCGTCGTCCCTGTGAGCGCGCCCGCGGGCTGGGCGATGTTCAACCGCCGCATGCAGACGCGCGCGGGATCGGTGCGCGCGTGCGCCATGCCGATGATGATGCCCGCCGCGCCGCTTCCGCCGGCTCGCATGATGTCCCCGCGGTCGGCGCCGCCGGTCGCGAAGGGCGCGCGGATGGTGAGCTCGGGTCCGCCGCCGCCTCCGGCGGCGGTCGCGTCGCCCACGCGCGCCCTCGAGTCCACGCCGATCGATCCCGCCGTCGCGATCCTCGAGCGCCAGTCGGCCTCCGGCCTTTGGAGCGACGAGGTCGACGCGACGATCGAGGCGTTGCTCGCGCTCTTCCGCGAGGGGCTCTCGACGGCGCACGCCGTCCACGGCGCGCAGATCCGCAAGGGCGTGGAGGCGCTCGTGGCGGCGATCGAAGCGCGGCCGATCGACGTGAAGATCGCCGAGCGCGGCCTCGCGGTCGCGTGGCTCCTCGCCACCGGAAGGCGCACGAAGGCGGCCATCGAAGAGGCCGCGCGGCGTCGCGCGGATCTCGGCGCGCTCTCCGCGGCGTTCTCGAGCTCGACCTCGCGCGCGGCGGTCGAGCGCGCCGCGGGAGTGTGTTAGACGGCGCACATGGTGGCAGCGATGGTGCTCTGCGCGGGCCTCGGCACCCGGCTGCGCCCGCTCACGGACGAGCTGGCGAAGCCGATGGTCCCGGTCGGCGACGCGCCCGCGCTCGCGCACGTCGCGCAGCGCGTGCGCCTCGCCGCGCCGCGCGTCGTGGTCAACGTCCACCATCGCCCGGGCGACGTGCGCGCGTGGGCGGATCGCGAGTCGATCGCCGTGTCGGTCGAGCAAGAGCTGCTCGGCACGGCGGGCGGCGTCGCGCGCGCCGCTGCGATGCTCGGTGACGGCGACGTCCTCGTGTGGAACGGCGACATCCTGAGCGATCTCGATCCGCGTGCGCTCGTCGCCGCGCACGCCGCGCGGGCGACGGAGGCGACGCTCGCGGTGCGCGCGCGCGCGGCGGGGGAGGGCAACGTCGGGTTCATGTACGACGGCCGCGTCGCGCGCCTGAGGAGCGAGTCGTTCGGGCCCGAGACGACCGGCGGCGACTTTCTCGGCATCCACGTCGTCGGCGCGCGCCTTCGGGCTTCGCTCCCCGCGACCGGCTGTCTCGTCGGCGACGTCTACCTCCCCGCGCTCCGCCGCGGCGCGCGCCTCGACGCGTGGGTCACCGAGGCGTCTTTCACCGACATTGGTACGGTGGCGCAGTACGTCGAGGCGAACCGCGCGTGGCTTCGCTCGCGCGATCTTCCGTCGTGGTCGTCGCCGACGGCGATCGTCCGCGCCGACATCGACGGCTCGATCGTCGGCGCGGGCGCGCGGATCGAGGCGACGTGCCTCCGCTCGATCGTCTGGCCCGGCGCGATCGTGAGCGCTCCGGTCAACGACGCGATCGTGACGACGCGCGCGGTCGTGAGCGGTCGCTAGGCGATCGCGCTACTCGAGGTACTGCTCGATCGAAGGTCCGCCGCCGACGATCGCCGCGACGCTCCGCATCGGGAGCGAAACGAGGCGCGCGCCGCGGCGCGGGACCTTGAGCGGGATCTCTCTCAGCTCTCGCGGCGACGCGCGGAACACGCGCGTCGCGCCGGTGGCGTCGTCGCCCGCCACGATCGCGGCGTCGGTCAGGATCGAGACCGCGTCGGCGCGCACGAGACCGAGCTCGCCCTCCCAGCGATCGATCACGCACGCGCCCGCGCACGTGGCGAGGTTGATGCTCCGCGGAGGAGTGAGGCCGCCGCTCGCCGCGGTCGACCCCGAGCCGCCGACGACGAGGACGTTCTCGCGCGTGAGCGGCGTGGCCGCGCAGCCCTTCACGGGATCGGGCGGCACGTTGAGCGTCGTGACCGCTCGGCTCACGTGATCGACGAGCTCGGCGCCGCCGGTGTCGGTCGCGCCGCCGGGGCCGACCGCGCTGCCGCCGAACACGAAGAGGCCGCGATCGAGCATCCACGTCGCGCACGCCCCGGCGCGCGCCACGCCGAGCGTCACGAACGACGTCTCTCCGTCTTTCGTGATCACGAAGACGCGCGCCGTGGGTCGATCGGGGCGCGTTCCTCCGACGACGTAGACGTCGCCGTTCGGCGACGTCACGGTCGCGCCTCCGGCGATCTCGTCGAAGTTGCCGCCGTCGGGCGCGGGCAGATCTTGCGAGACGTTGCGCGAGAGATCGAGCGTCGACGCGCCGCCCTCGTCGATCGCGATCGCGGCGCTGCCGAACGCGGCGAGCGACTTCACCGGCCGCCCGAAGGCGGGGACGAAGTCGAGCGTTCGAAGGAGGAGCAGATCGTAGATGAAGCCGGCCGTTCCGCTCGCGCCGAGGAGGTAGCGATTGAGCGCGACGCCGATCTGCGGCGCCTCGAGCGCGGCGGGCGGCCGCGGGAGACGCGCGAGCTCGCCGCTGCGCTGCACGAAGACTTCGAAGACGGTGTCGGCGAGCGCGCCGTACTGCACGAAGAGGCTCTCGCCCTTGAGCAGCGCGCGGTTCTCCGCGTCGATCGCGCGGACGCGGAACGCGCCGATGTCGGTGCGCGCCATGTCGCCGAGCGAGATCACGTCGGCGGGCAGCGGCGCGCGCGCGATCTCCCGCGCGTTTCCTTCGAGATCGAGCGCCTCGACCACGAGCGTCGTGGGCGCCGGCGGCCGGGAGAAGACCTCGATCTCTTCGCCCGTCGTGAGGGCGATCGTGCCCGTCGGGGCTTCGCCGCACGACGCGAGGGACGCGAGCAGGGCGAACGCAGCGCGGCGCATCACGCTCGCCGTTTACCACGGGCGCCCCGAGGGAGCCGCCAAAACCGCCGCAAAGTTGTCCGTGGTGCGCGATGCGGGATAGCCGAAAAGAGAAGCGAGGTGCCGAGTGATGGATCAGGGCAGCGTGAGGAACCTCGAGCAGATCCAGGAGAACGACGGAGAGGCGCGGACGCCGCGCGGCGTCACGCTGCTCCTGGTCGCGCTCGGCGGCGCGTGCATCGTGTTCGCCGGCCTCGCGATCGGCGGACGCCGCGCGTCGCCGACGGCGCAGAAGGTCGATCCGCTCGGTGATCTCGTCACGCAGCAGGCGAAGATCGGTCACGCGTCGCCGAAGGGCACCGACCTCAGCACGCGCGAGGTGACGTTCCCCGGCATCCTCAGCGACGAGGGCGCACCGACGACCGCGCTCGCGGCGGTCAAGGGCGGCTCGCGCGCGCAGGTCGATCCGTCGGCCGCCATCGCCCTCAACGTGCAGGGTTCGCCACCTCCTCCTACCGAGCGCCTCCCCGTGGTGCCGCTGCCGGCGCAGAACGTGATCGAGGCCTCGCCCGTCGTGACGCGGCCGCGTGACTCGTTGACGCGAGCCGCCAGCGACGCGGCACAGATCTCATCCGCGCAGGCTCCTGCGGCGCCGCCGGGACGCGAAGGCGGCTATCAGCTCCAGGTGAGCTCGTTCCGCACGCAGAACGAGGCCGACAGCTTCGCGAGCCAGCTCCGCGCGCGAGGCCACAAGGCCTACGTCGTCGAGGCGCACGTCCCGGGTCGTGGAACGTGGTTCAGGGTGAGGATTGGTCCCTTCACCAGCCAGCACGCCGCATCGGCTTACCGCGCCAACTTCGAGGGTCGCGAGCACGTCGTTCCGTTCATCGTGCCGCCCAGCAAGTGATGGCGCGGCGTGCATCGGCTGCGCCGATGTGCCAAGTTAAGAGAACGGATGCACGGGGCCTTCAGTCTACCGCTCTGGGCGCTCGCGCTCGTCGTCGCTGCGGTGGCTCCGTTCTGCGCTCGCGCTTGGGGCTCGCACGTCGAACGTCGCGCTCGCGAGCGCACGCTTCGCCAGCTCGCGCCGCTTTCCCACGAGCGAAAGGCGAGCTGACGAGGCCAAGCGCGTCGACGCACCGCCTGTCTATCCAACGCGTCGTGATCGGATTACGTTGCGCTCGTCGTTCTGAGGAGATGACCACATGGCACGTCTATTCGGCCTGATCGGGAACCGCGCTGACCTCGCCAGTCGCGCGCTCGCCTTCGAGGCGGAAGCGCTGCGTGTGCATTCGAGGGGCACGCCGCTCGGATGGGGTATCGGCTTCTACCAGGGCGGCGAGGTGCTGATGCGGCGCCGGCCGATCGACGATCACGAGGCCGTCGAGATCGCCAAGGTCGCCGGCGACGTCCGCGCCGACGTGCTCGTCGGCCACGTCCGAAACGCGACCGTGGGAGCGCTGCGTACGGAGAACACCCACCCGTTCCGCTACCGGCAGTGGCTCTTCGCGCAGACGGGCACGTTGCCGTCGTTCGACGCGATCCGCGAGCGCCTCGTCGGCAGCGTGCCCGAGTTCCTCCGCTCGTCGATCCGCGGCGAGAGCGACGCGGAGATCCTCTTCTACGTCTTCCTCTCGTTCCTTCACGACGCCGGCCGGCTCAACGACGCCGTCACCGAGCCGGCGCACGTGCGCGACGCGCTCCGCTCGTGCGTCGCCGTCGTCGACGGGATGGCGGCAGAGGTCGGAGGCAGCGCGAGCAACGTCAACCTGATGGTCTCGAACGGCGAGAACGTCTTCGCGCTCCACCGCGGCCAGCAGATGGGCTTCCGCACGTTCGTCGGCAAGGGCGACGCCGAGCAGCTCATCGGCGACGATCTCGCGCTGCGTCGCAAGACGCCCGAGCTCGATCAGATGAACTTCATCCTCCTCGCGAGCGACTTCGACGAAGACTGGTCGATGGCCGCCTCGAGCCCTGCGGCTCAGTCACGCTGGAAGGTCGTGCCGGATCGTGCGATCGTGACCCTCGAGCGTGGCAAAGATCCGCACATCGAATCGATCTGACCTCGCGCTCGCGCTCGGCCTCGGTCTCTGCTGCGCTTGCGGCGGCGCCGGCGCGCTCGAGACGGCGACGGAGATGCCGAAGACGCCGCGCCGTCCCGACGGCGTCGTGCTCGAGCCTCCGCCCGCGCTCCCGTCGCCGCAGGATCGCGCGTCGGCCGCCGGCATCGTCGCGCTCCGGGAGCCGCTCGCCGACAAGGACGTCGAGGAGATCGTGCGCGCCTACGTCCGCGGCTTCGAGCGCGAGGACGTCGACGCGCTGATCCAGCTCCTCGCGCAAGAGGCGACGCCGCTCGGCCGCGCGGGCGGGCGCAACCAGCTCGTCGAGGTGTGGCGGACGAAGATGAAGAGCTTCGAGTACCAGCGCCTCGCCGGCTCGGAGGTCGCGCGCATCTCGCAGATCGAGAAGCACACGTACGAGACGCTCGGCGCCCCGGGCGCGAGCATCACGCGGCCCTCCGAGATGCGCCCGGGCGATCTCTACGTGCGCGTCCCCATCGCGACGCCGCGCGTGGGCACCGACCAGCTCTTCGGCGACGTCCTCGTCCTGCTCCTGCGCCGCGAAGATGGACGTCTCAAGATCGCCGGGCAGGCCGACGAGAGCGGGCAGTAGAGAATTGGTTCAACCAGTGAACCAATGTCCTCGCCGGGCGTGAAGCGCCGTTGGCGGTCGGCGCGGCAGGCTGCGAGAAGATTCGCAAATTCGGGGGGGCACCGTGGATCGACGGTTGCTCCGAGCGACGCGATGCGCCCTCGCCTTCGTCGGTTCGCGCGGCTGCTCACGGTCGCCGCGCTCGTCGTTCCCGCTCGCGCCGGCGCGGCCGAGCCCGACGCCGAGACGCCGCCGAGCCGCTGGTACGGCTACCAGACCCTCGCCGCCGACGCGGTCGGCATCGGAGCGTTCTCCGCGGGCGTCGGCATCGGCATCAAGGAGCACAAGGTCGCGGCGTGGTCGCTCATCGCGGGCGGCGCGCTCGTCTACGGCTTGGGCGCGTTCACCGTCCACCTCCTCCACGGTCAGACGCAGCACGCGAAGCTCGGCGGGACCGTTCGAGCCATCACGCCGTGGGTCGGTTTCCTGATCCCGATCCTGCTCTTCGGCATCGGCGACAGGAAGGGAGACGACGCCGGCGCCCCGACGCGCGCGACGGCGACGTACGCGATCCTCGGCGCGGGCATCCTCGCCCCCGTCGTGGTCGACGCGGCGATCGCGTTCGAGCCGATCCCTGGGTCACGAGAAGCGATCCCGCTCTGGCGCACGCTCTCCGTGGCGCCCGTCTCCGGCGGCGCCACGGTCGGGATGACGCGCGCGTTCTAGCGCGCGAAGACGTCGTTCGCGACCGCCGACGAACGCTCAGCGAGGCGCCGAGAGCGCGCCGACGGCGACGTCGACGTTGGAGAGCAGCTCGCCGACGAGAGCGTTCGTCATCGCCTCGTCGCTCGGGGGCGTCGCGAGCAGGCGCGCGCGCAGCGCCTCGAGGGGACCGCGACTCGCCGGCCGGGCGATGCGGGCGAGCGCCTGCACCACGGTCGTCTGCCCGGCGAGATCGAAGAACGATCCGTCGAGCTCGGGCTCGAGGACGGGCGCGCCGCCTTCGTGGCGCAGCGCGCCGAGCGCCTCGACGACGGTGAGCGCGTTGCCCATGCTCTCGGGAGCGCCGCGCTGCTTCTCCTCCGCGAGGAGCCCGATGAGGCGATCGAGCGCGACGCGGCGGAGCCGATCGTCGGAGGCCTGCTCGCCGAGGCGGCCGAGGCCCTCGATGATCGTCGGCGCGACGAACGGATCCGACGTGCTCATCTTCGCGAGCAGAGGGATCGCGGCCGTGTGACGTCGCTCGACGAGCGCGTCGACGGCCTCGAGGCGGACGACCGGATCCGAGCTGTCGAGCGACTGCAGGAGCGAGCGGGTTCCGGCCGGGCTCTCGTCCGCGGCGGCCGCGCGCACGGCGCGCACGGCGGGATCGTCGGAGAGGTCGTCTCCCTCTTCGTCGTGCGAGCGACGCGCGACCCCGGCTTCGGGCGCGGCGCGCGGCTCCGGCGTCGTCGCGCGCCGTGACGCCGGAGCTGCGCCGGACGCGTCCTCGGCGAGAGGCGCGGCCGCGCCCCGCGCGTCGCGCGGCGGGGCAGGGCGCGCGTCGACGTAGACGAGCGCGATCGCCGCGGCGACCGCGGCGATCACGCCCCACACGATCGCCTTCCGGCGCGCGGCCGGCGTCGAGGCACCCATCGCGGGCTCGCGCTCAGCAGCCGCCGACGGCGGCGCAGTACGTCGAGCGGAGCTGCGCCCGCGTCTTGACCGGCTGGCCGTAGCGCCCGGGCGGCAGCGATGCCCATTCGTACGAGAGCTTGTTCAGCGCGTTCGTGAACTCGGCGGCGGTCATCGCGCGCGTCGCGGGCACCGTGACCCGGCGGACCTTCGCGATCAGGTACTGCGCGCCGCGCTCCTGGTTCTCGGGCTCGAACGTCGACGCGCCGATCGCGCGCGCCGTCGGGTCCCACGTGCGCTTGAGGAACTGGTAGCGGCCCGAGGCCGTCGAGCAGATGCCGCGGCACGTGTTGACGTTCGGGTGACGCGCGCAGCTCGAGAACCGCTTGTACGCGAAGCCGATGTTGTAGCCGTCGTTGCCGACGCCGCGCGTGCCCTCCGCGAACGCGATCGCGTCGTGCATGCCCTTCTGGAACTTGTTCACGGCGCCTCGGGCGCGCTGCGCGGAGCACGTCGGCCCCGTCGCGGCGGACTCGACCTCACCGAGCGGTTCGTCGACAGCGTCTGCTCCGCTGCATCCCGTCAGCGCGACGAACGCTGCCATCGCGACGACATAAGTACGCATCTCCATCGCGGGACCATCCTTTCCCTCGGCTCCCGCGCCGGCGGGTGCAGGCGCCGTGCCGCCACATTCACACACACCGTGGGCGAAGTTTCCGCTGACGCGCGAAGATCGCTCCGCTCTCACCGGAGTTTGTCGGATTTTGCAGAGTATCTCCGCGACGACGCGCGAGCCGCGAGCTGCCGCGAGAGGGCTTCGCGCTCGAGCGCGATCCATGATCTGGATGCCGCCTCCATCAGGCGCCGCGCTCTACTCCGCGCGGTACTGCGACAGGTCGATGTTGTATCGCTTCAGCCAGCGGTGGACCTGCATGCGCTCTTTACCGAGCTCGCGTCCGACGGCGGCGACGTTGCCGTGATGGCGCTCGAGGAGCGAGCGTAGCTCGTCTTCCGTCGGCGGGCCCCGACGCGGAGGCGGAGCGGTCGGCGTGCCGCCCATGGGCGCGTGCGCGTGGGCCGACGGATCGTAGCTCGGCATCGCGGGCAGCGCGCTCGGCAGCGAGACGCGCTGCCGGTCGCCGTAGCCCTTCATGTGCTCGCTGATCGCGTCGGGCAGGTGCATGGTGTCGAGCTCGGTGCCGTCGGTGAGCGCCGCGCCGCGCTTGATGCAGCTCTCGAGCTCGCGAACGTTGAAGGGCCAGTCGTAGTGGAAGAGCGCGACGAGGAACGAGAACGAGAACGAGAGGTTTGGCCGGCCGTAGCGGGCGCAGAAGCTCGTCGCGAGCAGGAAGATGTCTTCCTTGCGCTCGCGGAGCGGCGGCAGGCGCACGACGTGCTCGTTCAAGCGCGCGAGCAGGTCGCCGCGGAACTTGCCCTCCTTCACGTACTGATAGAGATCGCGGTGCGTCGCGCAGACGACGCGGATGTCGACGCGCTCCGGCGTCGTCGCGCCGAGCGGGAAGACCTCGCGCGACTGGAGCACGCGAAGGAGCTTGGCCTGGGCGTCGAGCGGCATGTCGCCGATCTCGTCGAGGAAGAGCGTCCCGCCGTCGGCGAGCTTGATGAGCCCGGGCTTGTCGCGGTCGGCGCCGGAGAAGGCGCCGCGCCGGTAGCCGAACAGCTCGCTCTCGAGCAGGTTGTGCGGGATCGCCGCGCAGTTGATCGCTTGATGCGAGCCTCGACGCCCCGAGAGGCGATGGATGCCGCGCGCGACGACCTCCTTGCCCGTGCCCGTCTCGCCGAGGATCACCGCGGAGAGCTCCTTCGGCGCGATCCGCTCGATGTCGGCGGCGATCTGATCCATCTGCGCGCCGCCGACGAGCTCGGTGAAGAGCTGCGCCTTGCGCTCGCCGGCGACCTTGCCGTCGATCCGATAGGCGACGCACTTCTCCGCGCCCGCGTCGACGAACTTGAACATCGCGTCGCCGACGCGGATCTCGTGGTTCGGCTCGAGCTCGATCTCGCCGACGTACGTGCCGTCGACCATCGTGCCGTTGCGGCTGCCGAGATCCTGGAGCATCCAGCGCGAGTCTTTCGAGTAGATCCGCGCGTGCTGGCGGCTGACCGCCTGCTCGGGCACGCAGATCAGGTTCGACGGATCGCGCCCGATCGTCAGCTCGGGCGACACGAACACGTACGCGGGCGAGAGCTGCTCGAAGTTGGGCGCGTAGAGCAGGACGAGCCCAGCGCGCTCCTTGTGAGAAGGGGTGGAGTCGCGCGGCTCGGCGTCGTTGTAGCTCGACGAAACGCCGGTCCGGTACCTGCTCATCCGCGCCCTCGATCCTATCCTCTATCGGGCCAGGGACGCCACGTCGACGCCGAGGCGCGCGCAGATCGCGTCGAGGACCTCGTCGGTGCGCCGTTCGAGGTCGGCCAGGGTCCCCGTGTTCTCGATGACGTAATCGGCGAGCTCGACCTTCTGGGCGAGCGGCGTCTGCGCGCGGATCCGCGCCTGGATCTCGGCGGCTGCGGCCCCGTCGCGCGCGCACGCGCGGGCGATCTGGGTCGCCTCCGGGGCGGCCACCACGACGAGCGGTCGGAAGGCATCCGCGACGCCGTTCTCGACGATGAGCGCCGCCTCGTAGCAGGCGAGGGGGTGGCCCTCGTCGCGAAGCTCGGCGGCGCGCGTGAAGGTCAGGGTCGTGACGATCGGGTGAACGATCGCGTTGAGCTTCTTGCGCTTCTCGTCGTCTCCGAACACCTCGGCGGCGAGCCTCTTCCGATCGAGCGAGCCGTCTTCGGCGAGCACGTGCGACCCGAACGCGCGGACGACGTCGGCGAGGCCCTCCGAGCCCTTCTCGACGGCCACGCGCGCGAGCTCGTCGGCGTCGATGACCGGAACACCGCGCGCGCGCAGGCGCGACGCCACGGCGCTCTTGCCGGAGGCGATCCCGCCCGTGAGCCCGAAGACGTGCACGGGCGCATCCTAGCAGCTAAGGTCGCCGCGTGAGGCTGCCGCGCAGAAAGGTGCTGAAGGCCGCGATCGGCCTCGGCGCGCTCGGGCTCGCGGGATCTGTGATCGGCGTCCTGCGCTCGCGCGGCTACGACGCGGCTCGCCCGAAGCTCGTCGGCCTCGAGCCGTGGCAGTTCGTGGTGGTCGAGCACCTCGCGCGGCGGGTATGCGCGGCCGACGCGCCCGGCGTCGTGACGCCCGACGACGCCGACGTCGCCGGCTTCGTCGACGCGTACGTCGCGAAGATGCCCCGGCGGATGCGTCGCGACCTCGGGCGCTTCCTCGGCGTCGTCGAGCAGGTCGCGCCGGCGTTCTCCGGGTTCGCCTCGCGGTTCTCGCGGCTCGCGCCCTCCGACCAGGATCGCGTGCTCGCGTCGCTCGAGTCGAGCGCGAGCGATCTGTTGCGGGGCGGCTTCGAAGGGATCAAGGCGCTCCTCTTCATGGGGTATTACCGCGACGCGCGCACCTGGCGCGTGATCGGCTACGACGGTCCGCGCGTCGACGCCGCACCGCCCTGACAGAGCGCGCGGATCTTCGCGACGTCGCTGGCGATCGCGTCGCGCGCGGAGGCCTGCGCGCCGAGCGCGGCGATGAGCGCCCTGAGCTCCTCGATCATGCGCGCGGCGTCGACCGTGACCGTGCGCGCGGCGGCCTTCGCGAGCGGCGCCGCCCGCGCGTCGAGCGCTCGCAGCGCGCGCTCGACGCGCGCGTCGGCCGAATGGATCTCGGCGACTCCGGCGAGGCAGCGGTCGACGTGCTCGATCGCGGTCGCGTTCTCCTCGGGCGCGAGGCAGCGGCTCGCCGCGTCGGTGAGCGCCTTGCACTCGGGGTAGTCGGCGTGGGGATCGGCGAGGAAGAAGCCGCAGCGGTCGTTGAGGGCCGTCGCGTCCGCCAGGTACGGGCTGATCTCGCGGCTCTCGCGGGGAAATAGGCTCGGATCGAGCCCCGCGCCGCCGTCGGGGATCCGAAGCCCGAGGGCGATCCGCGAGCGATCCGCGCGCCGCGCCGCCTCGGCGTGACGCACGAGATCGTCGCTCAGCGTCTTCACCTCCGCGGCGAGATCGGGTCGCGTGATCGTCGCGCTCGCGATCCAGCGCGCCGCCGCGTCCGACCGCGCGGCCTGGAGCGCGAAGGCGTCGAGCGGCGTCGGCTGCGCGTTCTGGACGAACGAGGTCGCCTCCTGGGCCTCGTCGAGGCGCGACACGGTCAGCCGGCACTCGTACGCCGGCAGAGGCTCGCGCGAGCACGCCGAGAGCGCGAGCGGGATCACGACCATGAGCCACGAGCGCATCGTTCGATGCTACATCAGGCCGATGGCCGTCGTGCGCGGGCGCGAGCTGCGATCGGACGTGGCGATCGACGCCGACGCCGTGGTCGTCGGCACCGGCGCCGGCGGATCGATCGCCATGCGCGAGCTCGCGCGCGCGGGCCTGAAGGTGGTGGCGCTCGAGGAGGGCGGCCGTCACGTCCCTCAGGACTTCGATCAGCGCGAAGAGCGCATGCTCCCGATGCTCTTCCAGGACGGCGGCGGCCGCGCGACCGAAGATCTCGCGATCCGCGTCCTCGGCGGCCGCGGCGTCGGGGGCAGCACGATCCACAACACGAACCTCTGCAAGCGCACGCCCGATCCGATCCTCGCGCTCTGGGCGCGCGACCACGGCGTCGAGGGCGCGGGCCCGAAGGAGATGATCGGCGCGTTCGAGCGGATCGAAGAGGATCTCTCGGTCTCCGAGATCCCGGAAGGCGACGTCAACGCGAACAACGACGCGCTACGTCGCGGCCTCTCGGCGCTCGGGTGGAAGGGCGCCGGCCTGAAGCACAACCGCGTGGGCTGCCAGAAGAGCGGCTTCTGCGAGCTCGGCTGCGCCTACGACGCGAAGCAGAACGCGATGAAGGTGGTCGTTCCTCAGGCGCTCGCCGCGGGCGCGGATCTCTACGCCGACGTCGACGTCCGGCGCGTCCTCGTCGACGGCGCGCGGGTCATCGGCGTCGAGGGGCTCGCGCACGACGGCGCGCGCAAGGCCGTCGCGCGCGTGCGCGTGCGCGCCAACGTGGTGGTCCTCGCGGGGAGCGCGATCGGATCGGCGGCGCTCGCGCGGCGGAGCGGCCTCCCGGATCCGCACGGCCGCCTCGGTCGCGGCCTTCGGATGCACCCGGGGGGCGTCGTCGCCGGCCGCTTCGACGAGAAGGTGCTCGGTCACAAGGGGATCCCGCAGTCGTACGAGTGCACCGAGCTGCTCTCGTACGAGCCGGGGAGCGACCGCCGCGTCTGGATCGTGCCCGCGTTCGCGCACCCGATCGCCACGGCCGCGATGCTGCCGGGCTTCGGCGCCGCGCACATGCGCGCGATGCGGAGCTATGGAAACCTCGCGGTCCTCACCGCGATGGTGCACGACGAGACGGCGGGCGAGGTCGACGTCGACGACGAGGGCGAGCCCGTCATCCGCTACCGGATGAGCGAGCCCGATCGCGCGCAGCTCGCGAAGGGCCTCGTCGCGTGCGCGCGCATTCTGCTCGCGGCGGGCGCGCGCGAGGTGACGATCCCCGCGGTGCCCCCCGTGCGCGTCACGACCGACGCAGAGCTCGATCGTCTCGACACGAGCTTCGTGCGACCCCACGCGGTGCCGCTCTCCGCGGTCCACCCCATGGGCACGCTGGCGATGGGCCGCGATCCGCGGACGAGCGTCGTCTCGTCGACCGGTGAGCACCACCAGGTGCGCGGCCTCTTCGTGCTCGACGGCTCGCTCTTCCCGACGAGCCTCGGAGGACCACCGCAGATCTCGATCTACGCCTTCGCGCTCCACCTCGCCCCGCACGCCGTCGCGGCGGCGAGGCGTTAGCGCCGCGAGGCCGAGCGCGACACGTCGTGAGCCGCGTGCGCTACGCTCATCGTGTGAGCGGAGACGAGCTGACGCCAGCGGAGCGTGCCTGGATCGAGGCCGACGATCGCCTGCGGGCGCGCGCTCGTCTGCTCGCGCAGCAGCTCGGCCGCGACGCCGACGATCTCTACCGAACGCTCAAGCATCTTGCTCGCAGCCCCGCCGAGCGGCTGCGAATCGGGCTCCTCCATGGCCAGCTCCACCCTGACCGACGCCGAACAGCGCTTCCTCGGTGAGCTCGAGGCGAGGGGCGTCCGCTACCTCGTCGTCGGAATGAGCGCGGCGCTCGTCGCTCGAGCTCGGCGCGCGATGCCGGGTTGGGATCACTTGATCAGACGAATGCTCGTGTCATGCGGGCTGGTGTCTAACCACTGCCATGACTCGAGCACGGTCGGCGCGTCGCTGTGCAGAATGACTTCGTTGATCCCCGAGTCGAAAGCATCGGGTGGTACTGCGATTTCGACGGTGTCCTTCCGCTCGAATCGGACCTTGCCGAGCTCACGGGTTCGCCAGAAGCTCGCAGACTTGATGGTCAACGTTGCTGGGCCTGACACCGGGCGCGCTGTGACCCGGACTGCTGTGACCCACGGCCAGTACAGAGTTACGAGAAAGCGGCTCTGTTCGCCGGGTCTCACGCCGAGCTCACGGGCCGCGAACTTCGCCAGGTCCTCTCCGTAGAACGCGGGGGGCGGCGTCTTGAACGTGAGCGTGTCTGTCGTGAGAACCTCGAGCGTCCGATAGTCTTTTGCCCACATCCCATCCGAGGCAAGCTGGTCGAACACACGTGGAGGGGCGTGATAGCGGGTGGAGAACACCAACGTCGCCGGAAGGGTCCACGGGTTTCCGATGTTGCGGTAAATCGTCGACACACCGTTCTTCACTGCGCCGCTGTAGAGCTCCGGGGCTGCGACCACGCGATCGTTCGGCATCCCGGCGGTGCCCGTCATCCAGGTGGTCCAGATCCACGGCGCAAGCGCGAGAAGCAGCGCGGCCGGCGCACGGATGCGCCTCTGGGCGGCCCAGCGCAGCATGGAGGTTGCTGACGCACCAATTGCGAAGAGCAGCGGGGCCGCAAGGGATGTTTGGACGCGCGCGCCGATGGTTCCCGAGCCCGTCCAGGAGAGCGCAGCCGACGCGACGTAGATGTTCGCGGCCGAGGCAACGACAATGGCGGCACCGAGCAGTCCCATTCGCCGGTTCGCAACGAGCAGCGGCATCCCAACGACCGCGAGCCAAAGGAGCGGTGTCCAGTAGAGCAGGCCCGAGCGCGCACTGAAGAGCAGGAGCCACGGGTGTGCGTGCGACAGCTGGAGATAGAGTTTCCCTTGAGGGATCACGAACGCCGAGCCGTAGATGCGGCGGTAGACGTAGAGCTGAATCGCGTAGACGACGATGAAGCCAGCTCCGAGGAGGAGCACGCGCAGCAGCGCCGTTCCTCGCCACATCGCGTGGGTCTTCCTCGTCGAGAGGGCATGTGTGGCGATCGAAGCAAGCGGCAAGAGCAGCCATAGGCTCTCCTGAGTGCGCATGAGCGCAGCGAAACCGCAGCCCAAGCCGGCCACGAGCCAGCTGCGGCCATTCTCCGGAGCCTCGTGCGCGCGAAATGCGGTCAGGAAGGAGACTGCGACTGCGAGCGCCGCCCAGACGTGCGAGTAGTACCAGCTCAGCGTGCCGAAGACGTTGAGGGGAGACGCGAGCCCCACGACGACCACGGCGACGGCGCAAGCGCCCTCACTGTAGAAGCGGCGCGCGATACGGTAACCAATCCACACCGTGAGCGTCGTCGCGATGACGGCCGAGTAGCCGACGAAGTAGACGATCGGTCCCGAGCAGCCACCGCTCCACTTCGCGTTCACCTCGGGACCGAAGGAGAGGAGCGTCTTCACGACGAAAGTCACCGGTGCAAGCAACAGCGCCGGTCCGAAGTAGAGAGGGTTGGCGGGACGGCCGCCGCCTTCGTCAATCCCCGCGTTGAAAATGTCCCCGCAGAGTGCGTAGTCGTTGGCGAGGTGGATGTCGAAATCGAACGCGAGTGAGCGAGCGTAGATCCAGGTGTAGAAGCCGTCGCCGTCGGGTTCCGCCGACTTGAGGGGTTGGGACGTCGCGTACCGGAGAAGGTGGAGAAGGAAAACGGCGGCGACCGCGTAGAAGCCCCAAAGGGTGCGGTCGTCGCGCCAAATCACGCGACGCAGGCGCCGCATGAGGCGGGCGAGCATCTGCCAATCGTACACGGTCGACACGGCCGAAGGATCTGCTCGCGGCCAGCGCGATCGAAGACGCGCTGAGCGTGCTAGACGCCGACGACGAGCCGGGTCGCTAGGCTCGGCGGCGCGCGCGCCGACGAGGTATCGTGGCCCGCGTGGGGGGGCTGGAACGACGAGCCGAGATCGTGCGAGCGGCCCTCGTCGTCGCGCTCGCGGTCGTCGCCGTCTTCTACGCGACGCGCGCCAGCGCGGACGGCGACGCCACCGAGTACGTCGCGATGCTCGAGAGCTTGTGGCGGCACGGATCGCCGGATCTCCGGCCCGAAGATCTCGACGTCGTGCGCGCGCGCCTCGCCGAGCACGCGCCCCACGCCGTCGAGAGCCTCGACGCCCGCCGCGGCTACTTCGCGGCGTACGACGGGCGCTGGTACTCATTTCATTTCTTCGCGTACCCGATGCTCGGCCTCCCGCTCGAGGCGCTCTTCCGTGGCATCCGCGTCGATCCGCACTGGGTCCTCCCGTTCACCAACGTCGTCGTCCTCGTGCTCGCCGCCGCGAACGCGCTCCGCGGGGCGCTCCGCGTCGAACGCGTCGCGCTCGTCGCGCTCGCCGCGTTCGGCCCCGTGCTCTGGTACGTGAGCTGGCATCACACCGAGGTGCTCACGTGGGCGTGCGTGCTCACGTGCCTCGTCGCGCTCGAAGAAGGAAGGCACGCGCGCGCCGCCTTCTTCGCGGCGTTCGGCGCGCTCCAGGCGCCGCCCCTCGTCGTGCTCGCGGGGCTCGCCGTGCTCTTCGCCTTCCTCGACGAAGCGCGAACGCGCAGGCGCGTGCTCGTCGCGGCCCTCGCGGCGAGCGTCGCCGGGCTCGCGCCCGCCTTCTATCTCTGGAAGTTCGGCGTCCCGAGCCTCCACGTGTCGGCCGCGTACACCGACGTCCGACTCGCGTCGGCGGACCGCGTCTTCTCGCTCTTCTTCGATCTCAATCAGGGGATGCTGCCGCATGCGCCCGTGACGCTCGTCCTCGGCGTCGTCGGGCTCTCGCGAGGCCTCGCGCGTCGCGATCGGCTCACGATCGGGGTCTTCGCGACGACGCTCGTCATGATGGTGCTCGCGTCGCAGACGATCCACTTCAACGCCGGCTGCGCGAACGTCCACCGATACGTCGTCTGGATCATCCCCGCCGTCGCGTGGCTCGCCGTCAGGGGTCTTCGCTGGAGGCTGCCCGGGGCGATCGCCCTCGCGCCCGTCACGCTCGGGCAGCTCGCGCTCGTGCTCGCGGGATCGACCACGAACAACGCGTACCGTCACAACCCGCTCGCGCGGTACGTCTTGCTCCACGCGCCGTCGCTCTACTCGCCGGAGCCTCGCGTGTTCGTCGAGCGCACCGAGCAGCGGATCACCGATCCCTGGCGGAGCCTCCCGCTGCCGTCCGCCGTCATGGGACCGCGCGGCGCGACGAAGGTGCTCCTCGACCACGCGAGCGCGGCGGCGCTGCGCGATCGCTTCGAGGTCGACGAGCGATGGCTTGCCGGCGCGCTCGCCTCGCGCGCCGGCGGGCGCCGTCCGTTCTACCTCGAGCCGCCAGCGGGCGCGGTCATGCCGAAGCCCGCTCCGGCGACGCGCGGCGAGAGCTGGCTCGCGCCGGAGCCGCTCGCCCGCGTGGGCACCTTCGGCGCAGGCTGGGCGCCGGGCGCCGGCGAGATCGAGAGCCGGTGCGCCTCAGGACCGGCGGAGATCACGATCGCTCCGCGCGGCGGGAGCTTGCTCTTCGGAGGCTGGGCGCCCATGTCGGAGCTCGGTCGCCCATCGCGCGTTCGCCTCTTCCTCGACGGCGAGCTCTTCGAGCGCGCGCGCGTCGTGCACGGGATACGGCGACGGATCGCGCTCGACGCGACGCCGCACGTGCTCCGCGTCGAGCCCGAAGACGACGCCGAGCTCCGCGGCGTCGGCCGCGTCGGGTTCTGCGTCGACCTCCTGCGCTTCGAGTAGGCGGCCGCACAGCGGACGCACAAAACGCGCGAGGCGCGAAGAGCGGAGCCCTTCGCGCCTCGTCGGCGATCGACGCGACGATCGATCAGTCGGTGCCCGCGTCGGCCGGCGGGTTGGTGCACGGATCCGGGGGGATCGTGCCCTCCTGCGCGACCGTCTTCGGCGGACCGATGCGCTTGGCGGTGAAGCCGAGGCCGATCGAGATCGCGTCGCACTGGGCGCCGGCCTTGTTCGAGCCGTCCTGGAGGATGTCGCTCGCCTGGCGGATCGTCTGCTTGATGGTGTCGAGCGTGCTGCCGCCGCAGAGCTGCGTGCTGATGCGGCCGGCGACCTTCTCGATGCCCTGGACGAGCGCCTCGGTGCCGATGACGCCGGCGATGGTGCCCTCGGTGAGCTCGTTGGCCTGCGGGTTGTGCTTGAAGGTGATGATCGCGCGGTTGATGTTGAGGCTCAGCGAGACGCCCTGGATGAGGAGCGACAGCTCGATGGTCGCGCCGCCGGACCCGTTGACGAACGTGCCCTCGTTGATGAACGCGTCGTTGATCGGGACGATCGGGCTCGCGCGGTACGGCCAGTCGTCGTCGAGCGCGAACGTCGGCTTCTTGTTGTCGCCGTAGTCGCCGCCGACGTAGAGGTTGCCGCTGAGGCCCGTGTTCGTCTGCTTCGGATCGTCGGTGAGGCCCTTCAGATCGAGCATGATCGTGAAGCTGCCGTCGGCGATCGAGTCGTTCAGCGTCTTCGACGGCGTCGGCACGAGGCCGAGGATGAAGCCGAGGACGGTGCGGCCGAAGGCGTTGTCGATGCCCTCCTTGCCGTCTTCCTGCTTGGCCGAGTCGGCGCCCGCCTGGCGGGTGCAGACGTCCTTCGAATCCTTCGCCGTGATGAGGCCGTCGAGGTTGTAGCCGTAGTCTTTCCACGCGTCCTTGAGGGGACCGCCGTTGCGGTCGGTCTCTCCGAGGAAGAGCCGGTTGACCGCGAAGGTGCGCGCCGGCGTGTCGGACGGACCCGCCGAGGGCTTGCTCGGGGGAACGCGGCCGGTCTGATCGCCCGGGCCGCCTTCGTTGTTGCCCTCGTTCGTGTCGCTCCCTCCGCAACCCTGCGAGGGGAAGGCGAGCGCGGCGGCGCCGAACATGAACGCGCCAACGGACACAGCTTTGAAAAGCTTCATAGGTGATGCCTCCTCAAGTCGTTACGCGAGCCACGGCGAACGCTGACCCTGCTTCGCACGCGCGCGGGCATGCTAGGCAGGATGGCCTTACCGCTGCAAGCTAGAGTTTGAAAGCAAAGCAGCATTTCTCCGCCGGTGACGAACACTTCTCGAGTCGCGGCGGTAATGAGACGTAGGTGAAGGGGCGCGCGCGGCGGGCGGGCGCGTCTTGGCGACTGCGGACCGGACTGCTAGTGGCGTTTCCGCCGCCTTGAGCACCTCCGAGTTCGTCCACCTCCACGTCCACTCCCAGTACTCGATGCTGGACGGCGCGGTGAAGGTGAAGAACCTGGTCAAACAGGTTCAAAAGCAGGGCATGAGCGCCGTGGCCCTGACCGACCACGGCAACATGTTCGGGGCCATCTCCTTCTACAAAGCCGCGAAGGAGGCGGGGGTGAAGGCGATCCTCGGCGCCGAGCTCGAGGTCGTCGTCTCCTCCTCACGCGGCCACGGTCACCATCTGCCGCTCCTGGCCGCGACGGAGGAGGGGTACAAGAACCTCGTCTGGCTCGTCTCTCGCGGGTACGTCGAGCCCGATCCTGCGGGAACGCCGGGCGTTCCGTGCGTCCCCTTGTCGGCGCTCGAGGGACGAACGAAGGGCCTCGTCGGCCTAACCGGCTGCATGGGCGGCGTCGTGGCGCAGGCCGTCCTCGAAGAGGGCGCCACCGCTGGGTCGAAGATGCTCGGCAAGCTGAAGGAGCTGTTCGAGCCGGGATCGCTCTACGTCGAGCTCCAGGATCACGGCCTGCCCGAGCAGCCGATCCTCAAGGGCATCCTCGTCGATCTCGCCAAGCAAGCGGGGCTGCCGCTCGTCGCCACCAACGACGTCCACTACGGCGTGCGCGAAGACGCCGAGGCGCACCTCTACTTGAGCTGCATCAAGACCGGGCGCTCGTACGAAGAGGCGCGCGATCGCGGCCACGGCTCGAAGGAGATGTACCTGAAGAGCGCCGCCGAGATGGCCGCGCTCTTCGCCGACGTGCCCGAGGCGATCACGAACACGCTCGCCATCGCCGACCGGTGCGCGTTGAAGCTCAAGCTCGGCGAGCCGATGCTGCCGAGCTTCGGCGTCCCCGACGGGATGGACGAGGCGAGCTACTTCAAGCAGGTCGCCGAAGAGGGTCTCGAGCGCCGCTTCCGCGAGTTCGACGAGATCGGCAAGAAGGTCGATCGCGACGCGTATCGCAAGCGCCTCGCGCTCGAGATCGACGTCATCAGCAAGATGAAGTTCCCCGGCTACTTCTTGATCGTCTGGGACTTCATCCGCTTCGGCAAGGAGAACGGCGTCCCCGTCGGGCCGGGCCGCGGATCGGGCGCGGGATCGCTCGTCGCCTACTCGATGCGGATCACCGATCTCGATCCCATCCCGTTCAACCTGCTCTTCGAGCGCTTCCTGAACCCGGAGCGCGTGAGCATGCCCGACTTCGACGTCGACTTCTGCATGGACCGCCGCGACAAGGTGATCCAGTACGTGCAGCAGAAGTACGGCGACAAGAGCGTCGGCCAGATCGCGACGTTCGCCGAGCTCAAGGCCAAGAGCGTCATCAAAGACGTCGCGCGCTGCCTCGCGATGCTGCCGTTCGACGCGCAGCAGATCGCGAACTTGATCCCCAACAAGACGCCGGCCGAGACGTACACGATCACCGAGAGCCTCGAGATCGAGCCGAAGCTCAAGGCGAAGTTCGACACCGATCCGAAGGTGAAGGAGCTCCTCACCCAGGCGATCAAGCTCGAAGGCCTCACGCGCCACGCGGGCAAGCACGCCGCCGGCATCGTGATCAGCGAAGGCCCGCTCTGGGATCACGTCCCGGTCTTCAAGGACGGCAAGAGCGAAGGCTACATCACGCAGTACTACAAGGACGACGTCGAGCAGGCCGGCCTCGTCAAGTTCGACTTCCTCGGCCTCAAGACGCTCACGGTCATCGACATCGCGCAGCGCCTCATCCGCGCCCGCCCCGATCAGCAGAGCAAGGACAAGCCGTTCGACATCGACAAGGTGCCGCTCGACGACAAGGCGGCCTACGTGCTCATGGCGTCGGGCGAGACGAAGGGCGTCTTCCAGCTCGAGTCGAGCGGGATGCAGCAGCTCTTCAAGGATCTGCACCCCGACAACTTCGAAGACATCGTCGCCGCCGTCGCGCTCTACCGGCCCGGCCCGCTCGGCACGGGCATGGTGAAAGACTTCGTCGACTGCAAGCACGGTCGCAAGCCGATCGCCAAGATGCACGATCGCGTCGACCACCTGCTCGAGCCGACCTACGGCGTCATCGTCTACCAAGAGCAGGTCATGCAGATCGCGCAGGCGCTCGCCGGCTACTCGCTCGGCGGCGCCGATCTCCTCCGGCGCGCGATGGGCAAGAAGAAGCCCGAGGAGATGGCCAAGCAGAAGGGCATCTTCGTCGAAGGATCGAAGAACCAGGGCGTCGACGAGGCCGACGCCGACCGCATCTTCGGCCTCCTCGAGTTCTTCGCGGGCTACGGCTTCAACAAGTGCGTGATCGGCGAAACGTCCGTCATCGACGCCGCGACCGGAGAGCGCGCGACGGTCGGCGAGCTCTACGACGACCGCCGACCCTTCACGGTCCACGCGCTCGGCGACGACGGCAGGCTCCGCCCGCGTCGCGTCGTCGACGTCATGAAGAACGGCGCGAAGCGCGTCTTCGAGGTTCGGACGGCGCAAGGCAAGCGGGTCACCGCGACGGCGAATCACCCGTTCCGCACCCTCGACGGTTGGACGAACCTCGGCGACTTGCGCGTGGGAGATCGCATCGCCGCACCGCGCCGCCTCACCGTGACGGAAGGCGAGTCGTGGCCCCAGCACGAGCTCGTCGCGCTCGCCGGGCTGCTGTCCGAGGGCAACACCTGTCACCCGTCGTGCCTCTACTTCTTCGGGAACGACCGCGCGCTCGTCGACGACTTCGCGCGCGCGGCGGCGCGCTTCCCCGAGAGCGTCGCGCGGATCGACGAGCGGGCCGACGGTCGGCTCGAGGTCTGCGTGAGCACGGGCCGCGACATGCGGTTCCGGAAGGGCCAGGTGCCGTGGAACGCGGCGCGCTCGCTCGAGGACGGCAACGCGGCGCTCGCGCTGCCCCCGGGCGAGCCGGTGCGGTCGGGGATGTTCCGCTGGGCGGCGCGCCTCGGCGTGCTCGGCAAGAAGGCCGTCGAGAAGCGCGTACCGCCGGACGTGTTCCGTCTCCGCGACGCGGATCTCGAGATCTTCGTGGGCAGGCTGTGGGCCGGCGACGGCTTCCTCGCGAACGCGACGCAGGCGGTCCCGTTCTACGCGACCTCTTCTGAAGGGCTCGCGCGCGACGTGCAATCGCTCCTGCTCCGCCTCGGGATCCAGAGCGGCGTGCACCAGAAGGCGTTCGCGTACCGCGGCACGCGGCGCCCAGGGTTCACCGTCCACGTCCTCGGCGAGGGCTCGGTCGAGACCTTCCTCGCCCGCGTCGTGCCCCACTGCGTCGGCCGAGAGAAGCAGGCCGGCCTCCTCGCCGCGCACGTCGCGCGGACCGATCGCGGGCGCACGAGCAAGGACACCATTCCGGCGGGCGTACGCCGTTGGGTCGACGAGGAACGTCGCAAGGTCGGTCTCACGTGGTCCGCGCTCGAGACGCAGTCCGGCGTCTCGATGAAGGAGTTCCTCGGGAAGGGATCGCTGCGCAAGTCCGGGTTCCGGCGCGCGACGATCGCGAAGCTCGCCGCGTTCTTCGGGTCGACGAAGCTGCGCGATCTCGCGGCATCCGACGTGTTCTGGGATCGCATCGTCGCGATCGAGCCGCGCGGCATCGAGGAGACGTTCGATCTCACCGTCGAGGAGGACCACAACTTCGTCGCCGACGGCCTCGTCGTCCACAACTCGCACTCGGCGGCTTACGCGCTGATCACCTATCAGACCGCGTACCTCAAGGCGCACTACCCCGTGGAGCTTCTCTGCGGGATCATGACGAGCGACAAGGAGAAGGTCGACAAGGTCGTGCGCACGATCGCCGACGCGCGCGCGATGGGCGTGACCGTGCTGCCGCCCGACGTCAACGAGTCCGACATCGACTTCCGTGTCATCTACACGCACCCCGAAGGCAACAAGAAGGCGCCGCGCGGAGAGCGCACCGCGGTGGCGCGCGATCCTTGCGGGCCGCAGATCCGCTTCGGCCTCGGCGCCGTGCGCGGGCTCGGCGAGGCCGCCCTCGAGGCCTTGCTCGAGGCGCGCAAGGAGGGCGGGCCCTTCGCCGATCTGTTCGACTTCGCCTCGCGCGTCGACGCCAAGCGGATCAACAAGGGCGTCTTCGAGGCGCTCGTGCAGTGCGGCGCGTTCGACTCGACGCTCTCCGCGCGCGGCGTCACGCGCGCCGAGGCGTTCGCGTCGATCGAGATCGCGCTCGAGCGGAGCCGCGCGGCGAGCCGCGATCGCGAGCGAGGGCAGACGAACATGTTCGGCCTGCTCGACGCGTCGCCGCGCGGTGGAAGCGGCGCGCCGTCGGCGGGCGGCTACGCCAAGGCCGAGGCGTGGGATCGGCGCGAGATGCTCGCGCGCGAGCAGCAGTCGCTCGGCTTCTACGTCTCCGGGCACCCGCTCGAGCGCTACCTCAAGGGAGGCGGCGCGCTCCAGAAGCTCGAGGCGGTGTCGGTCGCGTCGCTCGCGAGCGCGAACGCGTGGGACGTCGTCAAGGTGTGCGGCATGGTCGAGGGCTATCGCGAGAAGATCTTCCGCGACGGCGGCGGCAAGATCGCGTTCTTCGATCTCGAGGATCTCAGCGGCCGCGTCACCGTGAAGGTCCGGTCGAACCAGATCGACGCGTACGCGACGGTGCTCAAGGCGGGCGAGCCCGTGCTCGTCACGGGGAAGGTGAGCTTCCCCTTCCGCGAAGCCGACGCCGAAGCCGAAGACGAGGGGCCGCGCGAGCCCACGCTCTTCTTGAACGAGGCGGTGCGCCTCGCCGACTCGATCCGGAGCGACACGAAGCACGTCTGGATCCGCCTCCACGAAGGGCGCGCGACCGAGGCGCACCTCCAGAAGATGGCCGAAGCCCTCGCGCGATCGAGCGGGAGCTGCCCCGTCACGCTGATCCTCGCGCTGAGAGACGGCGCCGAGGCGGTGATCGGCCTCGGCAAGGGCTTCCGCATCGAGGTCGCCGACGAGGTCCTCTCCGGCCTCGAGCGGATCTTCGGCGAGCAGGTCGCCGAGCTCCGCTGAGCTTCGATCAGGGCGTGCACTGCATGACGCCCATCTGCGGTGGGCTGCCCGTGAGCATGACGGGGCTGCACGACGCGTTCGTGCCGCGGCACTCGCACGCCGACTGGCAGAACTGCGCCATCGTGGAGCCGCCGCCGTCGGGGCCGCCGCCGTACACGGGGCACGACGTCCGGCACTCGAGCGACGCCTGCGCCGACGGGTTCGTCTGGCAGCAGATCTGCCCGGCCGGGCACTGGCGCGCGCTCCGGCAGTGCATGGGCCGGCTCGTTCCCGGGTAGCAGTTGTTCGGCGTCCGGCACGCGAACGGCTGGAGGGTCGGGCCGCCGTCTCCCACGACGCCGTAGCCTTCGCAGCACGCCTGTCCGGGGGCGCACGTCACGCGGCCCGCCGGCGTGTCGCACGGCAGCGGCTCGTCGGGCTCTTCGCAGAACCCCGCGTCGACGTTCGCGTCGTCGTTCGCGTCGGGCGGAGGCGCGCCGTCGATCGGCGGCTCGACCGGCCCGTCTTGATTGACGTACGCGTCGGGGTTGGTCGGTGCGTCTGTGAGGGCTTCGCCGCCGTCGGGCAAGACGCCGACCTCGCCGCAGCCTTCGCTGCTGCAGTCGACGCGGCTCTCGACGCATTTTTGGTTCTTGCACGTCGAGAGCGCGTCGCACGGAAAGTCGAGGCAGTTCGGATCGAGCCCGATGGCGAGGGTGAGCCGCGTGCGCTCGACGAAGGACAGCGATCGCCGCGCGATGATGCATCCGCGGTAGCCGTCGGCGGCCTTGCACGCCTCGGGGCGCTTGCCGAAGCCGGCGAGGACGATGATCGACGCGCGATCGGTGTCGTCGTTCGGCGTGACGACGAGGGTGCCCACGCGGGCGGGCTTGCCCTCGGTGCACTCGGTCGTGACGGTGGTGAAGATGTCGTGCTTGATCCGATCCTCCGCGGCGTAGGGATCGGTGCCTACGATGAGGCCGACGCCGCCGAGATCGGCGCAGGTTCCCTCGTAGGTCACGTCGAGCGTGACCTGGGTGGGCGTTCGGCAGGCCTCCCCGAGGAGGCCCACGCCGAGCGCGGACGCGATCGCGAGGGCTGCCGTCGTCGCGCGCGCTCCCACCGACACAAAGTAGCCCACGAGCCATGTGGGTCGATAGCTCTCGTATCGCGTGTGCTCCCACTCGCTTCGTGCCGGTCCTGGACGACATTCCCCACAGCCCTGTTATGCTCAAGGCGGAGGGTCGGGATTGCGAGCGGAGACGAGGACATCCGTATGAGCTCCGCACCCGACGAGAAGCCCGAAGGCGAGGAGGCCGCGCGTCCGGCGGCTCCGGCGCCGCCTTCGTCGGGCGCGGCGCGTCCTGCGCGGCCGCCTTCGCCCGGGCGCTACTCGATGTCGACCGAGGGTTCGACCGAGGTCGCCGCCGTGCGCATCGATTCGACGCGGATGCCCGCGGTGCACGCGTCGTCGCCGCCCGCGTCGAAGCCCGCGCGCGCGCCGGGCGCGGCTCCTCCTTTGCCAGCGCCTCCGCCGCTGCCCGCGGGCGCGCGCGCGAAGACGGCGCCGATGCCGGGCCGGCCGCCTCCGCTGCCCACGCCTCCGCCGTCGAGCCGTCGCGGGCCTCCGCCGCCGCCGCCGTCGAGCGAGCCGAACGCGAGAGCGGTCGCGCCGCCGGCTCCGCCGGCGCCGTCGTCGCCGAGCTCGGTCCGGCGCTCGACGCTCTCGTTCACGAGCGAGCCTCCGCCTCAGTCGCAGCCGCCCTCGAAGGGCACCGGCGCGGCGGCGCTCGCGAGCGCGCGGCCGCCGAGCATGCCGCCGCCGAGCCCCGGCGCGGCGGGCACGCCGAGCGTGCGGCCCGGATCGTTGCGACCGCCTCCGCCGCCGAAGCGCGAGTCGCGACCGCCGACGTTCGAGGGCTTCGACGAGGGATCGATCGCGTTCGCGTTCGACGCGCTGATGTCGGAGGGAACCGCCGGCGAGCCTGCGCGCGCCGAGGTCGATCTCGCGCCGGTGCGCGAGCTCTTCGCCGAGCTCGCGGCGAACCACATGAGGCACGTGCGCGACTTCATGATCGACGTGAAGTGGGGTGAGGCGCCGCGCGAGTGGATCGACATCTGCGTGCCTGCGGTCGTCTCGCTGCGCCGCGCCGCCGATCGGCTCGGGCTCGGCGAGCTCGCGATCGGCCTCGAGATGTTCGGCGCCGAGCTCGACGGCGCGTCGCCCGCGAACCTCGAGGCCCCGGGTGAAGGCGCGTCGCGCGCGATCGAGGGCGCGCACAAGGATCGACTGCTCGAGAGCTACGAAGGGCTGGTGACGCTGCTCCCGCAGGCGTTCGCGCTCGACCGCGACAAGTCGCAGCGCGAGGCCGTGATCATCCAGTCGCTCTGCTTGTCGGTGCCCGACGTGCGGAAGGTCACGATCGACAAGCTCCACGCCGCCGGGCTCACGAGCCTCTCGGTGCTCTTCGAGGCCAAGCCGGCGGAGGTCGCGCAGGTCGCGGGCATCCCCGAGGAGGTGGCCGTGCGCATCGTCGAGCGCTTCCAGGCCTACCGCCGCGAGCTCCAGAACGCGTCGCCGCAAGACGCGCGCGCGGCCGAGCGCGAGAAGCTGGCGACGCTCACCGCGCAGCTCCGCGAGCAGCACGACGGCTACGAAGAGGCCGCGGGCGGCTGGTCGCCCGACGCGAAGGCGAAGAAGCGCGATCTGTTCCGCGCGCGCGAGGAGACGTGGCTCGAGATCAGCCTCCTGCTCGCGCGCTTCGGCGAGGTGGATCGCCTACAAGGGATCGAGAAGGTTCCGTTCGCCCAGCGGATCGCGCAGCTCACCGAGTACCTCGAAGAGGCCCGCGACAAGTACCGTACGGAGGGCTGACCGCCTCCCGCGCGGCCAAGCCCCGAAGGTCATGGACTGGCCGCCTCGAGAGCCGCTACACTGCGGCTTCACTCCTCGCTTCAAACATCGAAACGTCGTGTGACGGGAGACACTCATGGCCGAGCTCGCGCCGGACGCGGTCGTCAGCAAAGTGAAGCGCGGTGAGAAGATCGACCGCGCGGATCTGTCCGGGATCAACCTCGCCAACGCGGTGCTCGAAGGAGCGAGCTTCCGCCGCTGCGACATGGTCGGAGCGAACCTCGAAGGCGCGCGCCTTCGAAACGCGAACCTGAAGAGCGCGAACCTCTGCGAGGCGTTCCTCTCGGGCGCCGATCTCCGCGACGCCAACCTCGACAACGCCGATCTCGAGGGCGCGAACCTCCAGCGAACGCTCCTCGCGGGCGCGAACCTGTCGCGCGCGAACCTCGAAGGCGCCAACCTCCAGGGCGCGAACCTGGCGGGCGCGCGCCTCACGCACGCGCAGCTCGATCTCGCGAACCTCGGCGGCGCCGACGCGGCCGGCGCCGTCCTCACGCACGCCGATCTCGGCGAGTGTTACCTCGGCGGCATCAAGATGATGAAGTCCGAGCTGACGAACGCGAACCTCTCGGACTCGAACCTCGAAGACGCCGACTTCACCGGCGCGACGCTGGCCGACGCGCAGCTCCGCGCCGTGAAGGCGCGCGGCCTCAAGCTCGTCGGCGCGGTGCTCACGAAGGCCGACCTGACGAAGGCGAACCTCTCGGGGGCCGATCTCACGAACGCCGATCTGCGCAACGCGACGCTCTCCGAGGCGAAGCTCGAAGGCGCGAACCTCACCGGCGCGAAGGTGCACGGTCTCCTCGCCAAGGGCGCGCAGATCAACGGCATCAAGGCCGACTGGCTCGACAACAGCCCCAACGCCGACGGCTCGGTGCGCGTGCCGCCGACGCAGATCGCGGCGCTCCTGTCGGGCACGGCGCCCGCGCGCTCTTCGGCCGAGGATCGCGGCAGCCGCCGCTACTTCGGCCGCGGCGACGTGCTCCGCAACGCGAGCCTCCAGTTCGACGAGGGCGCGACGGTGGAGATCGAGAGCCTCTTCGAGCAGTGCACGATCGCGCTCGGGCGCGGCACGGAGCTCGTGATCGGATCCGACGGCGTCCTCCATGGCTGCCAGATCACCGGCGCCGGCAACATCACGATCAACGGCAAGTTCTTCGAGAAGACCGAGGGGAAGACGGCGGGGAGGGCCGGCATCATCGGCGCCCATCAGCTCGTCGTGACGTCGACGGGCGCGCTCGTCGGTGCGGTGCAGCAGCATGCCGATCTCACGCGCTTCGCGTTCGAGCCGGGCTGCCAGCTGCGGATGAAGATTTCCACGGCCGGCAACGGCAACGGCAGCAAGGGCAAGCGGTGAACGGACTCTGCGGGCGGCCGCGCCACGCGTACTCGAGCACACAGGAGCGACAATGAGCGATCTGAAGAACCCCGGCGCAACCGAGAAACGAACGTTGGTCGAGGAGGGCACCACGTTCAAGGGCTCGCTCACCTCGACGTGCCCCATCCTGGTGAAGGGAACGATCAGCGGCGACGTCGAGGCGCCGTCGCTCACCATCGCCGGCAGCGGCGCCGTCTCCGGCAAGGTGAAGGCGGGCGAGCTGAAGAGCGAAGGTGAGCTCTCGGGCGAGGTCGACGTCGACAAGGTCGTCCTCTCCGGCGCCGTGAAAGACAACACCGTCATTCGCGCGAAGGCGCTCGAGGTGAAGCTCGCCGTCACCGGATCGAAGATGCAGGTCGTCTTCGGCGAGGTGCAGCTCGACATCGGCGACAAGCCCTCGCTCGAGAAGGTCGAAGGCAAGGGCGAGAACGGCAAGAGCGTTCCGCCTCCCGCCGAGAGCTGAGCGCTCGTCCGCGAGCGCCGGAGCTACAGCCCGAGCTTGCCGAGATCCGCCTCGACCTTGCGGCGATCTTCTTCGTGCTTGAGGAGAACGCCGAGCGTCGACGACGCGAGCTCCTTGTCGAGCGCGCTGGCGCCGAGGAGGATGAGCGCGCGCGCCCAGTCGATCGTCTCCGCGATCGACGGCGCCTTGCGGAGCTCGAGCGCGCGCACGCCGTGGACGAAGCCGACGAGCGCCTCGGCGAGCCCCTTGGCGATGCCCGGCACGCGGAGCTCGAGGATGGCGATCTCCCGTGAGGGCGGGGGATAGTCGAGGAAGGCGTGAAGGCAACGACGGCGGAGCGCGTCGGTCATGTCGCGCGTCCCGTTGGTCGTGAGGATGACGAGGGGTGGGTGCGTCGCCTTCACCGTGCCGAGCTCGGGGATCGTGATCTGCTGCTCGGCGAGGATCTCGAGGAGGAAGGCCTCGAACTCCGGATCGGCGCGGTCGACCTCGTCGACGAGGAGCACCGCCGGTGTCTCGCTCTCGAGCGCGGCGAGCAAGGGGCGCGAGATCAGGAAGCGCTTACTGAAGAAGGCCGTCTCCGCGCCGGCGACGCGGTCGGCCGCCTCGGCGATCGACGGGGCGCCGTCCGTCTGGGCGAGCGCTGCGTCGCGCAAGAGCTGCGTGTAGAGCATCTGCTTGGCGTAGTCCCACTCGTAGAGGGCCTTCGCCTCGTCGAGCCCCTCGTAACACTGGAGGCGCACGAGCGGCCGCCCGAGGGTCTCGGCGAGGGCGCGCGCGAGGTCGGTCTTTCCCACGCCCGCGGGCCCTTCGACGAGCAGAGGCCTCCCGAGCTCGAGCGCGAGCCAGGCCGACAGCGCCGTCTTCGTGTCGGCGATGTATGTGCGCCCGAGCGCGTTCGCCAGCGCGGTCGGCGACGAACCCGACGATGCCGAGGGAGCCGAGGCGGCCGAGGACGAACGCTCACCCATCCGCACTCGCTATAGCCGGCAACCACCCCGTTTTCCACATGGTCTGATAGCTTAGAAGGTGATGTCCGATCGGGACGACTTGCTTCGCATCGACGGAACGGGTGCGGTGCACCCGGTCGGTCGTGCAGCAAGCCAGCAGCTTCGCCCGAGGGCGGGCGAATGGCGACTGATCCCGAGCCCGAAGGAGCTGATCGTCGCGCGGAGCATGACCGGCGGCGACGCCGTCTTGAAGCTCGCCGGGGAGATCCGCACGCCGGGCGCGCTCTGCGACATCGTCGCTCTCGCCGCCCAATCGGGCTGGAAGGGCGAGCTCATCTTGCTCGCCGAGGCCGGCAATCGATCCTTCTACTTCGACAGCGGGACGATCATCGGCGCGTCGACCACGGTGCCGGAAGAGCGCCTCGGTGAGACGCTCTATCGCTTCGGCGAGATCAACCGCGAGCAGCTCGAGACGATCGTCCGCGCGGCCGGGGAGACGGGCAAGCGCTTCGGCGAAGCCGCGGTCGAGACCGGCATCGTCGGCGCCGAGACGCTCTTCGCGATGATCGCGCGTCAGGTGGAGGAGGTGTTCTTCTCCGCCGTGCACGTGAGCGAGGGCGCGTTCTACTTCTTCGATCGCTTCGACGAGAAGCACATCATCCGGCGCCACAACATGAACGCGAGCGGCCTCTTGATGGAGGCTGCGCGGCGCATGGATGAGATGCGCTTTTTCCGGGAAAAGATCCCGAACGACACGTACATTCCGGTCCCTGTACCAGGGAAGAAGCCGGTAGAAGATCTCGCGAGCGTCTTCGATCAGTGTGACTCGAAGAAGAGCATCGCGGATATCGGACGCGCGACGGGTCAGCTCGAGTTCGAGGTGACTCGCTCCGTGTTCCAACTCGTCTCGAGCGGCTGTGTGTTCATGGTCGCGCCTCGACCCCGTGGGCCCGAGGCCATCGTCGAGACATTCAATCCTGCGCTCGCTGCCATCCACGAGCGTTGTGATACCGCAGGGAAGGGGGCGGATCTGCGAGACGGACTCGGCCGTTTCGCGACTGGTGGTGGTGTTTACGATCCTTTGTTCATGGGGGCGGGACCCTTGCAAGATGGCACGTTGAAACCAGATCGGATCGGCCGGAACATCGCCGCGCTCGCGGGCGATGATCCGGACGCATGGCTGGTCGAGCTGATGAACGACTACGTCGGATTCGCGCTCTTCCAGGCGGAGTCGATCCTGTCACGTGAGGCCCAAGCGACGCTCTTGGCCGACGTGATGGAAATCCTGAAACCGCTGCGCCCGCTGATCGACGCGGGACCGCGGTCGCGAGGTGCCGCGTGAGCACCGCGAACGGCAAATCGAGTCACCCTCCGACCGCGAGATCGAGCAAGCCACCTCGGCTGCCGAGCTCCGCGCCGGCGGCGACGCGAAAACGAAAACGACTCCGCAAGGAGGAGATCATCCTCGAGGCCACGCGGCTCTTCGCCGAGAGAGGCTACGAGGGTGCGAGCATGGGCGATCTGGCCGAGCGCGTGGGGCTCCGCAAGGCGTCGCTCTTCCATCACTTCCCGAGCAAGGACGTGCTGTACGCGACCGTGCTCTTGCAGCTGGTGGAAAGCGTGAGGGTGGCGATCGTGGGCGCGGCAGCGTCGGAGGGCTCGTTCGAGGCACGCCTCGACGCGCTGACGGACGCGCTCACGACGACGCTCGGCAGTCAGCCCCACGCCGCGCGCCTGTTCGTGCGCGAGGCGATGGAGACCGGGCCCGCGTTCTCGCGGGCACCAGGTCAGACGGGGCCGGCGATGCGGGAGCGCCTCGGCCGAACGATCAACGACGTGCTGTCGGCGTCGCTCGAGTTCGCGCGCGCCGGGCAGCGTGAGGGGGCGTTCAATCCGGACGTCGACGCGACACAGATCATCGTGAGCCTGATCGGCATCCACTTCATGCCGTTCGCGATCGGTGAGATCGTCGAGCGCTTCACGGGCACGTCGCCGTTTCACGCGTCGTTCCTCGAGCAGCGCAAGACGGCCGTCCGGAGTCAGGTGCGCGATCTCGTCTTGGTGAAGCGCAAGACGTGACGAGACGATAGGAGAGAGAGGCGCGGAGCCGCGGAGAGCTTTCTTCTCTGCGCTTCAGCGCCTCTCTTTCCGTCTCTCGTTCAGCGGAAGGAGCCGTGCCGGCCCTTGCCCTGGCTGAACGACGTGGCGCCGGCGAGCGCCTCGCCCGTCGCGAGCGCCGCCGCGCCGAGCTCGAGCTCGCGCGCGATCGCGCGGTCGAGCGAGAGCGCGAGCGACTCGTACGCCGACTGCCGATCGGCGCGCATCGTGGCCTGAGGAAACGCCGCGATCTCGGCGGCGAGGGCCTCGGCCGCCGCGCGAGCCTGCCCCTTCGGCACGACGCGGTTGGCGAGGCCCATCGCGAGCGCCTCGGGCGCCGCGACCGGGCGCCCGGTGAGGATCATGTCGAGCGCGCGCGACAGACCGACGAGCCGCGGCAGGCGCACCGTGCCTCCGTCGATGAGCGGGACGCCGAAGCGGCGGCAGAAGACGCCGAAGATCGCGTCTTCCTCGACGACGCGCAGATCGCAGAGCAGCGCGAGCTCGAGGCCGCCCGCGACGGCGTGGCCGCTCACCGCGGCGACGATCGGCTTCGACAAGAGCATCCGCGAAGGTCCCATCGGACCGTCGCCGTCGGGCTCGACCCTGTTGGGCTCGCCGCGCGCGACCGCGCCGAGATCGGCGCCCGCGCAGAACGTCCCGCCTTCGCCGAAGAGGACGCCGACGCGCGCGTCGTCGTCGGCATCGAACGCGCGGAACGCCGCCGAGAGGGCCTCGGCCGTGACGCGATCGACCGCGTTCCTCACCTCGGGTCGCGCGAGGATGATCGTCGTGACGGGGCCGCTCTTCTCGACGCGCACGGTCATGCGCGCGATGTTAGCGCACTCAGGCGCGTCGCTGGACTTGATAGAGCGCGATGCCCGCGGCGACGGACGCGTTGAGCGAGTCGATCGGACCTTGCATGCCGAGCTTCACGAGCTCCGTGCACGCGCGCTTGACCGGCTTGCGCAGCCCCTTGCCCTCGGCGCCCACGACGAGCACGACCGGCCCCTCGAGCGTGACCTCTTCGATCGCGCGCTCGGCGTTCCCGTCGAGGCCGAGCACCGACGCGCCCGCGGCCTTCAGGTGCTCGATCGCGCTCGTGAGCGATCCGACGCGGCAGAGCAGCGCGTGCTCGACGGCTCCCGCCGACGCGCGGAAGGTCGCCGGCGAGAGCGGCGCAGAGTGGTGCTCGGGCCAGAGGATCGCCTTGGCCCCGAGCGCGACCGCCGAGCGGATCACCGCGCCGAAGTTCTGGGGATCTTCGATCTCGTCGAGGGCGACGACGACGGCGTGGCGGTTCTCGGCGAAGCTCTCGATGACGACGTCGAGCGGCACGAGCGCGAGATCAGGCGCGTAGGCGATCGCGCCTTGATGTCGCGCGCCCTTGGCGGCGCGATCGAGCTCTCCGCGCACGACGCGCGTGACCGGCGCGCCGCGGCCCTCGGCGAAGCGGGCGACGGCTTCGATCTGCGGTCCGCCGTCCTTCTCGACGAGCACCTTCTCGAGCCGATCGCCGTGCACGCGGATCGCTTCGCGCACGGGCTGTAGACCGGTCACGAGCCTCATGGTTGCGCCGATCTCGCGCGGCTCTTCGCGTCGGCGATCTCGGCCGCGATCGCGCGCGCCATCGCGAGGCGATCGTCGGCGTCGCGGATCGGCCGGCCGACGACGACCCAGTCGGCGCCGCTCGCGATCGCCTCGCCCGGCGTCGCGACGCGCTTCTGATCGCCCCACTTCTCCGCCGACTTCGGACGAACACCCGGCGTCACGAGCACGGCCTCCGCGCCGAGCGCTTCGCGCAGCGCGCCCACCTCCGCGGGAGAGCAGACGAACCAGCGCACGCCCTCCTCGAACGCGACCTTCGCGAGGCGCGTCGCCGCCTCCGCGGGGGAGCCCGCGATCCCGACGTCGCCGAGATCGCGCGCGTCGAGCGACGTGAGGATCGTGACCGCGCACACGTCGAGCCCCGCGCCGTCGCGCTTCGCGCGCTCGACCGCGCGGCGCAACATCGCGCGCCCGCCGCTCGCGTGCACCGTCACGATGCGCGCGCCGAGCTTGCCGGCCTGCGCGACTGCGCGCTCGACCGTCTCGGGGATGTCGTGCAGCTTGAGATCGAGGAAGACGGGCAAGCCGACCTCTCGTCCCAGCGCGACGATCTCCGGCCCCGCGCCCACGAAGAGCTCGAGGCCGACCTTCACCATGCCGATCGCGGGCGCCACGACGCCGGCGGCCTCGCGGGCCTCCGCGACGGTCGCGAAATCGAGCGCGAACGCTATCGGAGAGCGAGCCTTGCTCAGAGACACGAGCAGAGCGGGTCGCCCGCCTGACACGTGCACGCCGGGCGAGGGGTCGCGGGACGCGAAGCGCCGCTCGGCGTTCCGCCGCCACGGCTCTGGACGGCGGCGATGTTCGCCTGCGTCTTCTTCGACTCGGCCTGCGCCGCGGCGAGCTTCGCTTGCGCGGCGAGCTTCGCCGCTTCGGTCGTCGCGCTCTGCGCTTCGGCCTGCGCGAGCTGGATCGCCTCGTTCTGCGCCCTGAGATCCGCCATCAGCTTGTCGAGCTGCGCCTTCTGCTCGGCGATCTCCTTGTCTTTGAGGGCCTGGATGCGCGCCGACTCCTGTGCGCTGCGATAGAAGGCGAAGCCTCCGCCCGCGCCGCCGAGGATGAGGAGCGCGCCGATGCCGAGCGCGATGTACGTGAGCTGCTTCTTCTTCTTGTCTTGCGACAGCGCGGCGAGCTGGCGCTCGTGCTCCTGCTGCTGCCCCATCGCGCGGAGGCGAGCTTGCTGCTCGGCCTCGTGCCGCGCCTTCTCGACCTCGCCCTGGCGGATCGCGTCGACGCGCGCTTGCTCCTCGCGGACGCGCTGCTCTTCCTGCCGGCGGCGCTCTTCTTCGCCGCGCATGCGCGCTTCTTCCGCCTCTCGGGCGCGGCGCTCGGCCTCCTGGCGAGCCTGGAGCTCGGCGGCTTCCTTGCGCTTTCGATCGTCGTCCTCTTGCTTGATGCGATCCTCCTCAAGGCTCATGAGCTCCTTGAGGGAGAAGAGAACCGAGCTCTCTTTCTGTTCCGCCATGTCTAGATCTCGGGGTAGCAGGGGTCGGGCGGCCGCGCGCACCGGCGGGGAGCCAGCGACGCGCCGTCCTCGAAAATCTACTCGGCGTGGGTCACCTTCGCAAACGGTATTCAGGGGCTAGCCCCCTTGCCCGGTCATGAACGCGCGCGGCGAGCGGCCTTGGACCCGCGCGCCGGGGCCCACCTTGGATCTCGACACTCTTGCGCTCAGCCGTTGGGCCGTGGACGATGCGCCCCGCATGGCTACGAACGTCAACGCGCACATCACGGGAACCGTTTGGAAGATCGAGGTCAAGGAGGGCGACTCGGTCTCCGAGGGTCAGACTTGCGTCATCCTCGAGTCGATGAAGATGGAGATGCCGGTCGAGGCCCCAGCCTCTGGAAAAGTCGAGAAGATCAGCTGCGCGGAGGGGCAGGCGGTCAACGAAGGCGACGTGCTCCTGACGATCGCGTAAGATCTTCGGCGTGCGCTCGGGCATGAGGCGGCGAAAGGCGGCGTTCGCGGTGGGGGTGATCTGCCTCGGCGCGTCGGGGTTTTTCGCCTGCGCCCCCGACCGCGTTCTCGTCGGACCGGGCGGCGAGTGCTTCGTCGCGACCGACTGCGAGCCCGGGCTGGTCTGCGTGCCGCACCGCAACGGCTCGCGATCGTGCTCGGCGGATCTTTCGCAGGTGGAAGGGCGGCCTCCGCCGATGGGCCCGCAGGCCGACGCCGCGGCGCAAGACGCCGATCAAGACGGCGAGCCGCCCGACGACTCGGGCGCCCAAGACACGGGCGTCGACACGGCGGCCCCTCCCGTCGACGCCGGCGACGGCTAGCGCGTGGGGCCTGGCGGCCCCCTCATCGCTTCGCGATGAGCCTCCCCCGCCAGGTGCCGCTCGCACGGCGTGATTGGCCTTCGGCCAACGGCGCTGCGCGCCGCAGACACGCCTGACGCCGTCGCACGCTCGTCAGGCGCTCATTCGCGCCAGAGGAACTTCCACGGGTTGTGCTTGAGGTCGCGGACCATTTCCTGGACGTCGTCGTAGATGGCTTCGTCCATGACGAGGGCGCCGACGGTGCCGTTGCCCTTCTTGATGTGGCTCACGATCGCCTGGGCGTCGGCCGCCGTCGCGTTCGCGCGCGCCGCGAGCTGCGCGACGTCTTCGATCGTCTTCTTGAGCTTCGCCTGCTCCTCCTCGCCGCCGACGACCTTCGACGCGCGGTTGAGGTTCGCGAGCGCCTCGCGCGCGTCTTTCATCATCGGCCCGGTGTCCTTCTGGATCTCCGACGAGATGCGATCGACGTTGTCGATCGTGCGCGTGATCTTCGGGTTGTCGACGTAGGTCGTGCGCGCGTGCTGCGTCAGCGTGTTCGCCTCCGCCGAGAGCGACTCGAGGTTCGCCATCGTGCGGTTGATGCGCTCGCGGTTGTCGGTGAGGACCGTGTTGAGCCCCTTGAGCAGGCCCGCGGTGTTCGTCGCGATGTCGCTGATGAGCTCGCGGTTGTTGCGGATGCCCGTCATCGTCGTGTCGAGCAGCTCGTAGGCCTTGGCGAGGAAGAGGTCGAGGCGCGGCGGATCGATGCCCTTCACCACGGTGTTCTCGGCGAGCACCGGCTTCTGCGGTGACCCCGGCTCGATCGCGAGGAACTGCTCGCCGAGCACGCCCTGGGTCGTGACGTAGAAGTCGGCGTCTTCGTGGATCGCCTCCTTCACGCGCTGCTCGATCGAGAGCTTCGCGCGAACGAGCGTGCGGCGGTTCGTCTTCGGATCGACCTTGCCGCCCATGAAGGCGAGCTCGCTGACCTTGCCGACCTTCACGCCGGCGACGCGCACCGGCGCTCCCGACTGGAGGCCGCCCGGGTTGTCGAAGTCGACGTACACCGTGTACGTCTTTTCGAACGACAGCCCGCCCATGATGAGGACGAACGCGGCGAGGATCCCGAGCGACACGAGGATGAGGACGCCGACCTTGACCTCGATCGATTTCTCCTGGGCCATCGGAGGGGAAGGCTAGAGGACTTTGGGTCAAAGCTCCATCGGTCCCGTCGCGCGACCGGTGATGAACTGCTGGACGACCCCGTCGGTCGTCGCCTTGAAGTCGGCCGGCGTGCCGAGCATGCGCACCTTGCCGCGATAGAGCATGACGATGCGGTCGGCGATGGTGAAGATGCTCGCGAGATCGTGGCTCACGACGATCGAGGTCACGCCGAGCTTGTCGGAGAGCTCGCGGATGAGCGCGTCGACGCGTCGCGCGCTCACAGGATCGAGCGAGGTCGTCGGCTCGTCGAAGAGCACGTACGAAGGATCGAGCGTGAGCGCCCGCGCGATCGCGACGCGCTTGCGCATGCCGTCGCCGAGCTCGGGCGGGTAGCGATCGCCGAACTCCTGCATGTGGACGATCTCGAGGCGCTTGCGGGCTTCGGCGACCGACTCCTTGAAGCTCAGGTTCTTGTGCTTGCGCAGCGGCAGCGCGACGTTCTCGGCGCAGGTGAGCGAGTCGAAGAGCGTCGAGTGCTGGAAGACCATCGCGCACTTCTTCCGCACGGGCCCCATCTTCTCCTCGTCGAACTTCGAGACGTCTTGGCCGTCGAGCCAGATCTCTCCGCTGTCGGGATAGAGGAGGCCGACGAGGTGCTTGATGAGGACGCTCTTGCCGACGCCCGACGCGCCGATGATGAAGAACACCTCGCCGGTCGGGACGTCGAACGACACGTCTTGGAGGACGGTCTTCGGTCCGAACGACTTGATGATGTTCTTGAACTGGATCATCCGCCGAGGTGCCCGGGATCCTACGTGATTGGCCGCGCGGCGTCTCGCGGCTCCGAGCTCAGCCGTACACGAAAGCGGAACGAAAGGAGGCGGAGGCGCATCTCCGTTCGTACACTATGAGGATGCAACGACGCTCGTTCGCGATCGCGCTGCTGTCGTTCGCCGTCGCCGCGGGAGGCACCCTCGCGATCGGCGTCGCCGACGCGGAGGCGGCCGACACCTCGCTCAAAGACATGATGAAGAAGATGGGCGCGGTGGCCGCGGGCGACGACGCGAAGGCGCTCGCGCCGCTCTTCGTCGCGACGAAGGGCAAGTCGCGCGGCGACGCCGAGCTCGCCGGCTGGGACGCGATCGCCGAGAAGGGCCGCGTCGCGGCGGAGGCCGGCGATCTCGCGGGCGCGAAGGCGACGTGCGGCGAGTGTCACAAGGCGTACCGCGACAAGTTCAAGGCGAAGTACGGCTCGAAGGCGCCCTGATCCCCCGGCGTCAGTCGTCTCCGCCGTTGACCTTCGCGTTCGCGAACGTGCCGCCCGCCCAGAACCGGCGACGCTCGCCGCTCGTCTCTTGCCACGTCGTGACGAAGACGCCGTCGGCGGTCTTTCCGTCGTAGCGCGTGAGCTTCACGACGCGCGCGTCGTCGCCGTTCGCGATCATCGTCTGCTTCAGGCACTCCGCCGTGAGGCCGCGGTCGGGCGCCTGGAAGTAGCCGAGGTGCGGCCCGAACTTCTCCTCGTACACCACGCCCACCTGCGGCGGCATCGGGAGCACGAGGGAAGGCCCGAGCGCGCCGCCGACGGCGAGCAGCGTCCACTTGCGCTCCGAAGGATGAAGCGAGAGCTCGAAGCGGCGGAGCTGGAAGACGTCGCCGCCGACCGATCCGAGGACCTTGTCGGTCGGCACGGAGGCGAGATCGGGCGTCTTGGTCCACGTGAACGCGTGCTCGAACTTCGCGTACCGAACCTTGTCGTCTTCCTTGCACTCCGCGCGCGGTCCGGCGTCTTCGGCGACGGGAGGCGCGGTCGCGGCGCCGTCCTTCTTGCTGCATCCGGCGAGCAACCCGACGAAGAGGACCCACGGGACGCGTTTCATGGATCCTTTTACGGTGTAAGTTCGATCGATCTTCTCGCGGGAGTCGAATGAATCCGACGTCTCGGATCGCGGTGCCGGTGTTCGCTTCATTGTGGCATCTCACGTCGCTCGGTGCGATCGCTGGCTCAGGATGCGCGTTTCGCGCACCGTTCTCTCGCGTCTGGGAGGCGTACGTTCGCTCGGTCCTTTCCGAGTTTGGGGCCGTGGAGGACCTGCTGGTGAGAGAGTTCGCATTCGATCAAGAGATCGCACACATGGTGCTCGAGGACTGGGACGAGCGCGACAAGCGACAATGGCCGGAGGACGAAGCGGAGCTCGACGTCTACATCAGCTCTTGTGGAGGGACGCCTACCCGCTCCGCCGCGAACGCGGGCGGCCGGATGCAGCTCGTGGCGTGGGCGGCGGGGCGGCAGTTTGCAATGCTGCTCGAGGCGGCGCTCCTTGCGGAGCTCTCCTCGATCGCCCACGATGCGGGAGTTCGAGTCGCGCCAATCGAGCGGCTGCTCATGCATGCGCAACGTCTTGCCGGGTCCGCGTCTCCCTTTCGGGTGAACGATGCGCCGGCGATCCTACGTCAGGTGGCGCGTGAGTGGCTTCGTGAAGAGCCGTGGACGGTGCGTGACCATTCAGCGGAGGTCCGGGCGCGTCTTCGACAGTGGATGACTGAGCGCGAGAGCGCAGGCCAATAGGGACGAGTAGCGCGTTGCCTGCTCAACCCGGGAAGATCAAGAAGCCCGCGCCGGAGATGAAGAAGTTCAAGATGATGATCGCGAGCGACGTGTTCACCACGGCGCGGGTGGTGGCCCAGCCGACGCCCTCGGAGCCGCCGAAGGTCGAGAGGCCGCAGTAGCCGCTCACGATGGGGATCGCCGCGCCGTAGGCGACGCACTTGGCGAGGCCGATCGAGAGATCGCCGACGTCGACGAGCTGGATGTTGAAGAACGTGTGGAGCGGGACGTCGAACGCGAGGTACGCGGTGAGCGCGCCGGCGACGAAGGCGACCGTGCCCGACCAGACGATGAGCATCGTCGTCATGATCAGGCTCGCGAGGAAGCGCGGCTTGATGAGAAAGTCGATCGGATCGGCGGCGCACATGCGGAGCGCGTCGATCTGCTCGGTCACGACCATCGAGCCGATCTCGGCGGCGATGCCGGCGCCCACGCGCGTCGCCAGCATGAGCGCGCCGAGCGACGCGGCGAAGTCGCGCACGAGGAGCTCGAGGTACGTCGCCCCGAGGAGCGTGTGGTCGGGGACGACGCGCTTCGACTGGAGGCCCGCCTGATACACGAGGATCATCCCCATGAACCCCATCGTGATCGACATGAAGAAGACCGAGCGGTTGCCGATCTCGTACATCTGCTTGACGAGCGCGCCCTTCTCGCGACGGCCGCTCCACGTGTAATAGAGCGTGCGGACGAACACGGAGTAGAGCTCGCGCCCGCCGATCACGAGGTCCATCGCCGCGGCGCCGAGCAGGCCCACGGGGCCGAGCGGCGCGTAGGTCGGATCTCCGGCCCCGTCGAGGAGCTTGGGGTCCTGGTCGATCTGCGGGAGGGTGCCGCTCATCTCAGCCGAGGGCGAAGCTCGTGAGGTAGTCGACGACGAAGACGCCCGCGGCGCTCGCCATGACCGTGGAGTTGACCGCGCGGCCGACGCCGGGCGCGCCGCCCTTCGTCGCGAGGCCGAAGTGGCAGCTCGCGAGGCCGATCACCAGGCCGAAGACGACGCTCTTGAAGAGGCCGTCGGCGACGTCTTTGAAGCCGAGGAGGCCTCCGGTGAGGCCGTTGTAGAACGTCGTGGGGCTGACGCCGAGGAGCGCGTCGCCGGTGTACGCCGCGCCGAAGAGCGCGAGCGCGTCGGCGAAGAGCGTCATCATGAAGAGCGTGCTCACGATCGAGATGAAGCGCGGCGCGATGAGGAAGCTGATGGGATCGATCGCCAGCACGCGGAGCGCGTCGAGCTGCTCGGTGACGACCATCGTGCCCAGCTCGGCGGTGTTGTTGGCGCCGACGCGCCCCGAGATCATGAGCGCCGTCAGCAGGGGAGCGACCTCGCGGAGCGTGCCGAAGCCCGCGCCCCAGCCGAGCAGGCCCTCGGCGCCGTAGCGCTTCACGAGCGTCGCCGCCTGGATGACCATGATCGCGCCGGTGAAGAGCGCCGTCACGGCGACGATGGGCAGCGACTTGACGCCCATCTTGTAGAGGTTCTTCACGAGCTCGCGTCCGTCGACGCGCGGCGGGATCATGCGCGCGAGGATGCGCACGAGGAGGATCGTCATGCCGCCGGCCGTCTCGGCGATCTCGAGGAACGAGCTGCCGATCGCGCCGAGCGTCGCGCCGATCGCGCTCGGTTGCGCGCTGTTCGAGGTCGCCTGGGTTTGCGCCGCCATGCGGGGCCGCAACTATAGCGGTCAGTCCATCGGCAGGTCGAGCGCCCACGCGAGCGTGAGGACGACCAACGCGTTGGCGATCATGATCGCCGTGACCCACGCGAGCCCGAGCGCGAAGCCGACCGGGCTCCATTTCCAGGGCGGCCAGAGCGCGCGCGACCGCGTGCGGAAGAAGTGGAACCACACCGCGAAGAGGCCGACGATCGGCGCGCCGAGCAGCGCGAGGCCGATGACGGCGTTGTCGCGGCTCGGCGGCGGCCACGCCCGCTCGAGGCGCTCCTCGTCGAGGCGCCGCTCGTCGAAGCGGACGGCGAGCGCGCTGCCCGTGATGAGCACGACGATCGACACGACGAGGATGATGACCTTGTACGGGCTCTCCTCCGGCGTGACCATCGCGCCGAGAGGCTACACTGGCCCGGGCCACCCCTAGAAGTGGCCCGGCCAGGGCCCGGGTCGGCCAAACCACGAGAATGACTCGGGCGAGACCGCGGCATCTCGCTTGCTCCTCTCGGACGCGTGCCGGCGTCGAACGAGCATCAAACGATCACCGAAATGATCCGCGAGACCCCGGGCGTCGTGTTGGCGCTCCTCCGCGCGGCCGGCGCCGACGTGCCGGCTCACATCGAGGCGGCGGGGGCGAGCGGCGCGTTCTCGGTCGCCCTCGACGACTTCAGCGCCGACGACGTCGTCGTCCTGCGCGATCGGCAGGGAGCGATCGAGCGCGTCGTCGTCGTCGAGGTGCAGCGCAGCCGCTCGGAAGACAAGCTCTTCACGCTGCCCATCTATCAGGCCATCGCGCGGAGGCGACATCGCGCCCCGTGCGAGGTGCTCGTGGTCGCGCTCGACGAGGGCTTCGCGAGCTCGCTGAGGCGGCCCATCCCGCTCGGCGGAGGCTCCGTCTTCGTCGCGACGGTCGTGGGCGTGGCGGAGCTCCGCGCCGCGCCCGAGCGCATCGGGCGGGTCAGCGCGGAGGTCGCGTTCCTGCGCGCGCTCGTCCTCGGACGGGAAGACGCGAGCGTCGTCCTCGAAGCGGCACGGACCTTCGACGCGCTGCCGCCCGAACGCGCGATGCTATATTTCGATCTGATCGTGGAAGCGCTTCCTGACGCTCTCCGCCGCGACGTCGAGAGGGACCTCATGCAGCAACAGGGCTACCAGCCGAAGAGCGAGTTTCTGCGAAGCTTCATGGAGAAGCGGCACGCGGAAGGCCGCGAAGAAGGCCGCGAAGAAGGCCGCGCGCGGCTGCGCGCCGTCGTCCGATCGGTCCTCGTATCGCGAGGCGTCACCATGACCGCCGCCGACGTCGAGCGGCTCGACGCGTGCACCGACCTCGACGTCCTGACGACGTGGGTCGAGCGCGCGATCTCCGCGACCACGGCCGCCGACGTCTTCGATCGCGGGTGAGCGCGCGCTACAGCGGGCCTTCGGTCAAGCCATGGACGAACTGCCGCACGTGCGGCTGGGTGCTCGCCTGCGCCTCCGCCGTCGTCCCGTCGAAGATGAGCCGGCCGCGGTACATCATGCCGACGCGGTCGGTCACCGTGAGGAGCCGATCGAGATCGCTCGAGACCATCACGACCGTCGCGCCTGCGGCGCGCTGCTCTTCGCGCAAGAGCTCGAAGATCTTCTGCGACGTCACCGGATCGAGGCCCGCGGCCGGCTCGTCGTAGAGCACGATCGACGCCTGCGCGATCGTGGCGCGCGCCACGCCGACGCGCTTCTTCTGTCCGCCGGAGAGGCCGGCGGGCATGCGCCCGTCGAAGCCGCTCAGCGCCACGCACGAGAGGCGCTCGGCGACGCGCGTCATGATCTCGCTCTCCGTCAGGTTCGTGAGGCGCCGCAGCGGGAACGCGATGTTGTCGGCGACGGTGAGGTGATCGAAGAGCGCGTTGTTCTGGAAGAGCATGCCGATCTTGAGCCGCATCTTCTGAAGCTCGAGCTCGGTCGCCTGCGTCACGTCCTGGCCGTCGAGGAGGACGCGCCCCTCGTCGGGCTTCATCAGCCCGGTGATCATCTTGAGCAAGACGCTCTTGCCGGCCGCGCCGGGGCCGATGAGGCCGTAGAGGCAACCCTTCGGCACGTGGAGCGACACGCCGCGGAGCACGTCGTTCGGTGGGCCGCCGCCCGAGGGCCGGAACGACTTGGAGACGCGCTCGATCGTGATCACGGCCGCGTTCCGGCGGGCCGCGCTTCCTGCTCGCGGCGCAAGCGCGCGAGCTTCGCGTAGACGCCGAGGAGCCCGCCCGCGAGCACGACGATGAGCAGCACGAGGCCGGCGAGCGAAGCCTTGAGCGTCGTCGTCGAGCCTCGCGCGACCGCGATCGGTCCGACGTGCGCGATGTCGGGGCGCGTCGCCTCCGCCTTGCGCGCCGTGCGCGGAACGAACACGACCACGACGTCGGCGGCGGCGAGGCCGGGCGCGCCGCCAGCGACGAGGCGCTGGATCGACTCGGTCGCGAGCGGCGGCGTCGTTCCGCGATGCTCGACGAGGACGCTCGCGGTCGCCTTCGGCGGCGGACCGTCGCGCAGGCCGTCGCGCGGCGGTACGTTGAGGTGAACGCGCGCGGCGAGCACCCCCTCGACGGTGCCGAGCGTCCGCTCGAGCTCGCCCGATAGGCCCGCGACGAGCTGCGCGTGCTCCGCCGCCTGGCTCGGGACGAGCTGGCCGCGATCGGCCGCGTCGAGCAAGCCGCGCGCCTTCGGCCGCGGAAGCTGCTCGTCGGCCATCGCCGACAGCGCGCGCGCCGCGTCGTCGCGCGGGACCATCACGCGGAAGCGCGCCTCCGCCGCCGGATCGGCTTCCTTCGCAGCGTCGATCCCGGCGTGATCCAAGGCCACCACGACGCGGTTCGCGTCGGTCTCCTCGAGCCCGGCGGCGACCGGCACGGCGCAGCCTGTCGCGAGCAGCGAGAGCACGAGGAAGGTCGAGCGGCGCATTTCGAGGCCGCTGGTATATCACGAGAGCGACTCCTGTTGCCCTCGTCGCGGGCCAGTGCTAATCGGCCTCGGCCGCAGACGGTGAGGCTCTCTTCGCGAGGCCCCCTCGCCAACGCCCAGCCGCGACGGCAGGGTCGCGAGCTAACTTCCCGTATTCGCTCCCCCCGAAAGGCGCGCCTCGAGAAGGCGTGACGCGTATTGTCGACTCCGTTCACGGAAGCGCTGAGCCAGCTCAACGACCGCGCCCTCCGCAGGCTGCTGGGCGCCCGGGCGTTCCTGCGCGGTTACGACTACGTCCGGCGGCAGGCCGTGTCCGACGTCGTGATGGAGGACCTCTCGGCCCGCGGATCGGTCCGCGGCACCGATCCCGAGCCGTACGGGGTGAAGCTCCAGGTCACCCCCTCGGGGTTCACGAGCGAGTGCACCTGCCCCGCGTTCCCCAAGATCAACGGCCACTGCAAGCATGTCGCAGCCCTCTTGATCTCGCTCCGCGATCAGGTCCGGCCCAAGCAGCCGCGACCCGAGCCCTCGACGAACGGTGCGTCGCCTCACGGCGCGTCGCCGATGGGGATGGGCGGCGCGTCGATGGGCGGCGAGGTCGACGCGCTCGGCGGCAGCCGCCGCGCGCGACGCCGCGCGCGCAAGCTCGCCGCGCAGCGCTCGATGGGCGGCGCGCCCGGAGGGCGCCCCGGCTTCTCCGTCGAGGGTCGCGGCGATCGCGGCTCGCCGACGGGCGTCGACGCCTGGCTCCCCGAGCCGATGCCGCCGGCGCCGAAGACGATCGAGTACCGGATGCAGGTGCGCCCGGGCGCGCTCACCGTGTCGCTGCTCGATCCCGACGCGCGCATGCCGCTCTCGGCGGCGGCGATGCTCCAGTTCCAGGCGCAGAAGCCGACGGCCGATCGCGACGCGCTTCGCTTGCTCGCGCGCCTCGAGAACGACGGCCCGCGCCGCGTGGGCATCGACGTGCGCGGCGAGGACGCCGCGGATCTGCTGCCGCTCCTCAAGGGCCGCCGCGTCATCCTCGAGCCGCAGATGATGGAGCTGCGCTTCGGCGACGAGCCGCTCAGGCCTCGCTTCGATCTCGAGCTCGGGCCCGACGGCACCACGGTGCTGGTGAAGGTCTCGTTCATGCGCGCGGGCGATCCGCGGAAGTTCTCGCTCAACCAGGGCGGCTGGTTCGAAGGCAGCCCCGGCTGGCACGTCGACGCGCAGGAAGGCTGGGCGCGCCCGATCGATCGCCGCGCTTCTCCGGGGAGCCTCCGCCGACTCCAGCGCACGGTCTTCATCTCCGAGTCGATCGACAACCTGCCGGTGCTCATCGCGCAGGGCCTCCCGCGCGTCGCGCTCGAGGTCGGCGCCGAGCTGCCCGATCTCTCGCAGGTCGCCGACGTCATCGACATCACGCCGACCTTCCGCCTGCGCGCCGGAGGCACGCTCACCGAGGCGCGCGTGTCGCTGCGCGCGGCCTACGAAGACGTCGAGCTCGACGTGCGCGCCGACGGGATGACGCCGCCCGTGCTCGTCAAGCCCCCGCGCGTGTCCGGTGGCGACGCCGACGACGAGGCGAGCGGCCCGCGCCGCCTCGCGGCGAGCAAGCGCGCGACGGTCATCCGGTGCGACATCGCCGCACAGCAAGAGGCGACGAGCGCTCTTCGCGCGCTCGGCCTCAAGGCCGATGAAGACGGCATGGGCTTCGTGGCTCGCGGCGACGACGCGCTCCAGTTCTGGACGGAGGCGGTCGGCTCGCTCCCCGAAGACTGGGATCTGTTCATCCCCGACGATCTCGTCGACGTGCAGGTGCGCAGCCACTCGCTCCAGGCGAACGCGCGCGTGTCGAGCGGCGTCGACTGGCTCTCGCTCCGCCTCTCGTTCGAGGCCGAGGGCGTCGCCGTCACGCAAGAAGAGCTCGCCCGATGCCTCTCCGAGGGACGGCGCTACGTCAGGCTGCAAGACGGCTCGTTCGCGAAGATCGACGCGGAGAAGGTGAAGGAGGTGCTCCTCCGCCAGGCCGAGATCCTCGCGACCGGCGGCGGGCAGGGGAGCCGCCTGCCGCTCTCCCAGGCGGGGCGCATCCAGGAGCTGCTCGATCAAGTCGGCAAGGCGAACGTCTCCGACGGCGCGAAGGAGCTCTTCGGCAAGCTCCAGAACGTCGAAGAGATCAAGGTCGTCAAGAAACCGCGCAACCTCAAGGCCACGCTGCGTCCGTATCAGGAGCAGGGCTTCCAGTGGCTCTGGTTCCTCCACGAGATCGGCTCGGGCGGCATCCTGGCCGACGACATGGGTCTCGGAAAGACCGTCCAGACGATCGCGCTCCTCCTCGCGGTCAAGAGCGCGGTCGAGAAGGACGCGAAGGCCGACGGCAAGAAGAAGTTCAAGACCCTGATCGTCGCGCCCACGAGCGTCGTCACCAACTGGGAGCGCGAGCTCGACAAGTTCTCGCCGTCGATCAAGCACATGGTGTGGCACGGCGCCGATCGCAAGCAGCGCTCCGACGAGCTCGACGACGCCGACGTCGTCATCACGAGCTACGCGCTCCTGCGCCGCGACGAGGCGATGCTGGCGTCGCTCGACCTGCGCTACGCGATCCTCGACGAGGCGCAGAACATCAAGAACCCGCTCTCGGCGACGGCGCGCGCCGCCAAGCGCCTCAAGGCCGATCGCCGCCTCGCGCTCACCGGCACGCCGATCGAAAATCGCCTCTCCGAGATCTGGTCGATCTTCGACTTCGTGAGCCCCGGGCTGCTCGGGCCGCTCGAGAAATTCGAGGAGCGCTACGCGCGCCCGATCGACGGCGGCGATCAGAAGGCGGCCAAGCGCCTCCGGGCCACCATCCACCCGTTCATCCTGCGCCGCACGAAGGCGGAGGTCGCCAAGGATCTGCCGGAGAAGATCGAGACCGATCAGTTCTGCGAGCTCGCCGGCGAGCAGGCCGCGCTCTACGGGCAGGTCTTCAAGGAAGTGCGCGCGCAGGTCATGGGCGAGGTCGAGCGCCAGGGGATGTCGAAGAGCCACATCCAGATCCTCGCCGGCCTCACGCGCCTCCGTCAGGCGGCCTGCGATCCGCGCCTGCTCGGCCTGCCGCGCGAGTTCACCGACGAAGACTCGGGCAAGCTCGTCGCCTTGCGCGAGCTCATCCAAACGTCGATCGCCGGCGGACATCGCGTCCTCGTCTTCAGCCAGTTCGTCTCGATGCTCACGCACATCCGGCGCGCGCTCGAGGAAGACGACGTCGCCTACGAGTACCTCGACGGCTCGACGAAGGATCGCCTCGCGCGGGTCGAGAACTTCCAGCGCGAAGACGGGCCGCCCATCTTCCTCATCTCGCTCAAGGCCGGCGGCGCGGGCCTCAACCTCACGGCGGCCGACACCGTCATCCACTTCGATCCGTGGTGGAACCCCGCGGTCGAAGATCAGGCGACCGATCGCGCCCACCGCATCGGTCAGACGAAAGTCGTCACGACCTACCGGCTCATCGCCAAGGGCACCATCGAGGAGAAGATCCTCGAGCTCGGCGGAAAGAAGCGCGAGCTCGTCGGCGCGGTGCTCAGCGAAGACGTCGGCGGCGCGAAGAAGCTCACGAAGAGCGATCTCGACGAGCTGTTCAAGTTCGACGCCTGACCCTTTCCTCTTGCGGCCCTTCGTGTACGCTCGCGGCCGATGATCTGGCTCTCCAACTCCACGCTCGTTCGTCTCCGTGATCAGCTCCAGGCCCGCGGGCAGCGGCCTTCGATCGTCGCGCCGGATCCCAGCATGCCGGCCGAGAGCGTCGAGCTGCTCAACGTCGTCGCCGAGTACGGCCCGCTCTGCGAGGCGATGTACTTGATGATGAGCGCCGACGGGAAGATCTCGAACGACGAGCGCGAGGTCCTCAAGGGCGCGCTGCGCAACCTCTCGGGCGACGCCATCCGCAGCGCCCACATCGAGTCGATGCTCGACACGGCGGGCAAAGCCGTGACCGAAGACGGCCGGGAGAAGCGGATGAAGGAGGTCGTCTCCGCGCTGCACGAAGACAAGGCGCGCGGCGAGGTCGCCTTCGTGCTCGCGGCGGCCGTCGCCTTCGCCGACAACGCGATCGCCGACGAAGAGAACGAGACCCTCAACACGCTCGCCGAGGGCCTCGGCATCGACGAAGCGCGCGCGAATCAGCTCCTCGACGAGGTCGAGCAGGATCTCGGCGGTCAGAAGGCGTAGTTCCGCCGGAAACCCGGCTACAATCGACCCGTGGACGGATCGGTCGAGCGAGTCGGCGGCTATCGCGTCGTTCGGCGACTGGCCACCGGCGGGACGAGCGAGGTGCTCCTCGCCAAGGCCGAAGGCCCGCACGGCTTCGAGCGCTCGGTCGTCCTCAAGCTGCTGCTCACGCAGTACACCCACGAGGTCGAGTTCAAGCAGATGTTCGCCCGGGAGGCCGCCGCCTACGCGCGCCTCGCCCACCCGGCGATCGTCCGGCTCTACGACTTCTTCGCCCACGGCGAGCAGCTCGTCATGGTGCTCGAGTACATCGACGGGCCGCCGCTCAACCGCCTTCGAGGCATGCTGCGCGCCGTCGGGCAGGCGCTCGACGACGGCACCGCGATGTACGTCGCCGGCGCCATCTTCGACGCGCTCGCCGCGGCGCACGCCGCGACCGACGAAGACGGCACGCCGACGCCGGTCATCCATCGCGACGTCAACCCGTCGAACGTGCTCATCCCCTGGGACGCGCAGATCAAGCTCGCGGACTTCGGGATCGCCAAGGTCACGGGCGTGACCCACGAGAGCACCGCCGGGCTCATCAAGGGCACCTACGGGTACATGGCCCCCGAGCAGGTGAAGGGTGAGCCGGTCACGCCGCGCGCGGACGTCTACGCGGGGGCGATCGTGCTCTGGGAGCTGCTCACCCAGCGCAAGGCGTTCATTCGCGGGGCGCTGCCCGAGATCGAGGTGCTCCAGGCGATGGCCGAGCCGCGCATCGTCTCGCTCGACGTCTTGCGGCCCGATCTCGACAAGAGCCTCCGCGACGCCGTCAAGCGCGCGCTCGAGCCCCGCCCCGAGAGGCGCACGATCACCGCCGAGGAGATGGTCTCGGTGCTCAAGGCGCTCGTTCCTTCGGACGGCGGTCGCGAGAAGCTCGCGCGCGCGCTCGCGCTCGTGCGTCACGAGCCGAAGCCGGCGCCGACGAGCATTCCGCCGCCGATGCCGGGCGCGATCGCGCGCGGCGACGATCAGCCGACGGGGAAGGTCTTCCCGAACAAGCCCGCGCCGCCGCGGCCGCTCGTGCGCGCCGCACCCGCGCCGCGCCCGGCGGCAGGCGCCTCCGCCTCCGGCGTCGCCCGCAAGACGGCGCCCTACGGCGCGCCGGCCGCGCCGCTGCCGAAGGTGAGCCCGCCGTCGCGTCCTTCGGACGGCGCGCTGCCGGCGAGCTCGCCCGCTTCGTCCCAGCGGTCGCTCCCTCCGAACGCGGTCTTCGACTCGCTCGTCGAGCCGCCGGAGCTCGTCGCGAAGACCGGGCGCGACAGCGAAAAGCTGCGCCTCGGCACGCCGCTCCAGGCGATCGCCCCGGGTCGATCGCTCGGCGACGCGATCGACGAGATCTTGGGGAGCGTCCCCAGCGACATCCCGCCGGGGATCCTGAGCGGCGATCCGCCACGCCCCGATTCTCCGAAGCCTCCGAGGGTCGAGAGCCTCCAGCGCACGCTCGAGAGCCCCGTGCACCTCCCTCCTCCAGGCACGCGTACGCACGAGCGCGCGATCGGCGAGCTGCCGAAGGCGCCCGCGCCGATGAGCGTGACCGCGCCGCTCGCGGCACCCGTGGCGACGCCCGCCGATCCGGTCGCGCTCGATCGCACGCTCGCGATGGAGCGCCGCCCGGAGCCTCGGGCGCCGTCGGTCGCGGAGATCGCCGCCGCGGAGAGGCCCACCGAGCGGCCGCCTCCGCATCTGCAGGTGGCCGCGATCGCGGAGTCAGCCCAGCCCGGCGTCGCAGGTCCGCCGGCGCCCTCGATGATCGGGCCGCCGTCGACGGAGAAGATGGTCGCGCTCGGTCCGCCGCCGCTGCCGCGCGTCGCGAGCGGCGGAGGCGTCGCGGGGACGCCGACGCCCGTGGTGGAGATGCCCGCGGCGGGCATCGCGGCGAGCGTGGCTCCGTCGTCGCCGCCGGCGAACGCGAGCACGACGATCCCGCCCGCGCATGCGGGCGCCGCGAGCCGTCCTCCGCCGAAGCGAAGTGCGGGCGCGATCGTCGCGATCCTCGCGCTCCTCGTCGTGGCGATCGGCGCAGGCGGCGCGGGCGTCGCAGGCTACCTGCGATGGCAGAAGGGCCGCGCGGCCGCGACCGCGGCGACGGCGCTGCCGATCGCGAGCGTCGTCGTCGCGCCGAGCGCCGCGAGCGACGTCGCGCCCGCGCTCTCGGTCGCGGCGTCCGTGGCTCCGGCGCCGCCTGCGTCGGCGTCGGCTCCTCCTGAAGTGGCGCCGCCGTCCGCGAGCACGGCGCCGAGCGCGGCGCCGAGCGCGGCCCCCAGCGCGGCCGCGAGCGTCGCGCCGAGCGCGGCGGCGTCTTCCGCCGCCGAAGACGTCCCGGCAGGCATGGGCCGCGTGAACACCGCGGGCGCCGTCGCCGGCAGGCGCATCTTCGTCGACGAGCGCGTCGTCGGTCAGACGCCCGAGGCGGTGCTCGTCAAGTGCGGGACGCGCGCGATCAAGGTCGGCAGCAGCGGGTTCACCCAAACGATCGACGTGCCGTGCGGCGGCGAGGTCGCCGTCGGCGACAAGTAGTCAGCCTCGTTCCGGCACGCCCGAAGGCGCGCGCCCTTTAGGGCGCGCCCGCGTCGGCCGCGGGCGCCGCGCGGAACACGGCCCAGAAGCTGTTCGCCCAGTCGGCCCCGCCGCGATCGGTCGGGTGGATGCCGTCGCCGGCGCGCTGGAGCTTCAGGCTGCTCGAGTCGAAGAACTTGCACGGCGCGACGTTGTCGCGAAGCACCTGGACGATCCCCGTGTCCGGCTTCCACGTCGGCGGGCCCATCCACCAGCACTCTCGGTTACCGATGCGCTTCACGATGCTCTGGACGTTCGCCGCCATCGACGCCGGGTAGGGGACGAAGACGTCGTTGGTCCCGAGCGTGACGATGACGATGTCCGGATGGTGCTTGGCGAGCAGCTCCTTCAGCTTCGAGCTCTTGTCGTAGCTGATGATCGACTCGCTCACCTTCGAGTCGCGAACGAGCTTCGCGCCCTCGGCCGCGAACTTCTGCTCGAGCGCGCGCGTGAGGCCCCATTGCCCGCCGACCATCGAGTCGCCGACGTGCAGCACCGTCTTGCCCGCGAGCGGCGGCGGCGAAGGCGCCTTGTCGGCGCCCGCGTCGGCCTCCTCGATCGCGGTCGCGAGCATGATCGTCGCCGTGCCCACCGGCACCGGCGCCGGCGCGGTCGTCGCGCCTTCTGCGGCGTGGTGGCGAGAGCACGCGCTCGCGCAGAGCCACGTGACGACACCCCAGATCGCGCGCATCGGCCCTCTTATGACAGACGGCGATCGACTCGTCGAGATTTCTGGCGCGCTACGGAGCGACGTCGGCGCAGCAGCGGAAGCCGGTCGAGTAGTCGTGGTACCAGGCTTTGTGGGCGTCGGCGACGTAACCACAGCCGTCACCGAGCTGCGTGACGTCGAGGTAGTAGCCGCCCTGGAACGTGCCGGCCGGATCGTCGACCCACTCGTGGAGATTTCCGACCATGTCGTAGACGCCGTAGCCGTTGGTGCAGCCTTCGTGCGATCCCGTCTCGGCGAGCGCGCCGGGCACCTGGTTGAGGCGCGGATCGTTCATCTTGTCGAACGTCCACGCGCTGCCCTGGGCGATCTCCGCGCCGAAGTACAAGCTCATGCCGCTCTTGCCGTTGTCGTTGCACGTGCCGGGCGTGCGCTCGTTCGCGTAGCCGAACTTCTTGCTCTCCGGGCCCTTGCACGCGGTCTTCCACTCGGCGCGCTTGCAGAGGCGCTTGCCCGAGCGGCCGCAGGCCTCGATCGCTTGCTTTTCGTTGATGTAGCCCTGGGGATAAACGCCCTTCTCGCTCACCGCGCGGACGACGTGTCCCTCGACCGGGAGGTAGTAGGGCCAGGCCTGCTCGCGTCCGTCGGGCATGATCTCGACGAGCGACGCCTCGTACTTGTCGACGCAGAAGCGGTCGTCGATGCTCGCCATGTCCGGCGGGCAGAGGCCGTTCATCGGCAAGGGGCGGTCGCCGGCGGCGAGGAGCTGCTCGACCGGCGTGTCGGCCGTCGTCGCGAAGCTCAGGCGCGGAAGACCCGCGGACGTGAGCTGCGCCTCGGAGGCACGCTCCGAGAGACTCGGCCTCGCCGTACGCCCCATGAGGCTGGCCGATCCGAACCCGACCCCGCCCAGCACCTCACGCGCGCAGCCGACGCCTCCCATGAGGAGGGCCGCCGCCGAGGCGCACGCGATTGCAGTGATAAGCCAAGCCGGGTGGGGGGACTTCTTCACTTCTCACCTCCGGCAGGTCGTTCCCCAGGAGAACCCGGGGACCGCGTACAGGGCTACGCGTCCCTGGGGATACAGTGACCCAGGGGGGTCGGCCAACCCCAATCGACCTCGGAGACGAAAAAAATTCAGCGTCGCGCGCGAGTAAGTGCTCGTGAGATATGAGTTTTTGGTCGCAATAACGCACGCTTGAGCTGCAACGCTGACGTGACGGTTCAGAAACGGCCTGGCTCCGCCTCCGCGCGCGCCCGCCGGAGAATCCGGTCGAACATCGCGGGCGTGAGCCTTCCGGTCTGCGTGTTCTGCTGGCTCACGTGATAGCTCCCGAGGAGCAGTGGGCCGTCGGCCAAGCGCACGCACGCGCCGTGTGCGAACTTCGGTCGCGGTCGCGGGATCGCGACGCCCGAACGCGCGCGATGATCGAGCCACGCGTTCCACGCGATCGAGCCGAGCGCGAGGACGACGCGTGGCGAGAGGAGCGCGAGCTCGCGATCGAGCCACGCGACGCCGCATCGTTCGATCTCGTCGGGCGCCGGACGATTCTCCGGAGGCACGCAACGGACGGCCAGTGTGACGTAGACACCACGCAACGAAAGACCATCTCCTCGGTGCTCGCTCGTCGCTTGGTTGGAGAGGCCGGCGCGGTGGAGCGCTGCGTAGAGGAATTCGCCCGAGCGATCTCCGGTGAAGACGCGACCTGTCCGGTTCGCTCCGTGCGCGCCCGGCGCGAGGCCGACGATCACGAGCGGCGCGCGAGGATCGCCGAACCCGGGCACGGGCCTGCCCCAGTAGGTCTCAGCGACATAGCGCCGCCGCTTCTTCGTCGCGACGGCTTCACGATGCGCCACGAGCCGAGGGCAAGCGCGACACTCGACGAGCGACGCGCTCAGCGCGTCGAGCGTAGTAAAATGCCGCTTACCTGTCGGGGGTTTTCGGCTCGATTCTCTTCCCTGAGGGCTCATTGCACCGTCTCTACCTGTCACCCGGGATGTTCGGGTTCGGCAAGCTCGCAACGTACGACTACTTCGCCCACGTCGAGCGCGCGCTGACGAAGCGCTTCGCCGACGCCGGCGAGAAGCTCGAGACCCACGTCGTCGACGTCGCACCCACCGCGTCGATCAGGCGGCGCGCGGTCCGCCTCGCCGAGCTCGTCGCGCGGACGTCCGACGACGGCCGCGGGACGATACACCTCGTCGGTCACTCGACGGGCGGGCTCGACGCGCGCCTCGTCGCGTCGCCGTCCGCCCACCTGCCGACGGCGCGGGAGAGCCTCGCGTGGCTGCCGCGCCTCCGCAGCGTGAGCACGATGAGCACGCCGCACTACGGAACGCCGCTCGCAAGCTTCTTCGCGACGGTGAGCGGGCAGCGCATGCTCTACGCCGTGAGCGCGCTCACCTTCATCGGTCTGTCGCTCGGCGCGCCGCCGCTCGCCGCCGCGAGCGCGCTCGTCGTCGCGATCGGTCGCATCGATCGCGCGCTCGGGATCGAGCTGCGCGTCCTCGACCGCACGACCGACGGCCTGCTCCGCGCCCTCGAGCCGGCGACGAGCCACGAGGTGCGGATGTACCTCGACGCGATCCGCAAGGATCAAGGCGCCGTCATCCAGCTCACGCCCGAGGCGATGGATCTCTTTCAGGCGGGCGTCGAAGACCGCGACGGCGTCTTCTATCAGTGCACGTGCGCGCACGCGCCGGCGCCGTCGGCGTCGGTCTTGGCGCGCTCGCTCGCGAGCCCCTGGCGGGCGCTCTCTTCGGCGCTGTTCACGACGATGTACGGGATCACGGCGCGCTACGACGAGCGCTATCCCTGCGCCGCGTCGTCGCTGCCGGAGCAGGCGGAGCGCGAGCTGCTCCGCGCGTTCGGCAGGCTGCCGGGCGCGCGCGCCAACGACGGCGTCGTTCCCGTGCTCTCGCAGATTTGGGGGAAGGTCGCGTGGGCGGGGTACGCCGATCACCTCGACGTCCTCGGCCATTTTCCCGGGCCCACGACGTCGAAGCCGTTGTGGAAGAAGCTCCTCGATCGCGGCATGGGCGGTGCCGTGGATCCCGAAGAAGCGGCGCGCCGCGCGGAGCAGGCCGCCGCCCGAGGCGGCATGGCCCCCGACGCCGGCGCCGACGGCCGCCACGTCGACTGGCTCCGGAGCGGGGCGGGCTTCGACGAGGGCGCGTTCTCCGGCCTGATGGATGCGCTGGCGACGGGGATCCTCGCCGCGTGCACGTAGCGCGCCGTCAATCGGCGTAGCCGAGGAAGCTCACGTCGGCGTACGGCTTCGCGCCGTTGCCGAAGGCGCACGCGACGTCGCCCTCGGGCGTCGCGAAGGTGAAGCCGCTCGAGCGGAGCGGCGGCTCGCCCGCGAGCGACAGCTTCGTCCACGCCTCGCGGCCCGGCTCGAGGGCGAGGACGAAGAGCCCCGGCTCGGTCGTCCGGCCGTTGCTGGTGCCGCCGAAGACGAAGAGGCGCCGCCCGATCGGATCGTGCATCGCGCAGCCGTTGCGGCGGCCGGGCGGGGCCTCTCCGGTGGGCGCGAGCTTCGTCCACGCCGGCGGATCGGCCTCGAGATCGAGCGCCCACGCGTCTTGCGCGGCGTTGACCGGATCCGCGGCGTCGACCGGGAACTGCGCGCCGCTCCAGACGACGAAGCGACGCGACTCGGTGTCGAACGCGGTGAACGAGCCGTAGCGCGGGCTCGGGGCCTTGCCCTCGACCTTCCGCCACGTCGCCGTGTCGCCCTCGACCTTCACGAGCCAGGTGTCGTCGAGCGCGTCGTCGGTCGGGACGTCGGTGAAGCCGCCGAAGACGACGAGCTGATCGCCCTTGGCGTCGTAGGCGATCGCGTGCAGCTGACGCGGCGGGCCCGCGCCCGCGCTCGTGAGCCGCGTGAACGTCTTCTCGGCGTCGCCGAGATCGACGCGATAGAGATCGCCCTCGCTCTTCGACGTCGCCTCGAAGCCCGTGTAGCCGCCGTAGGCGTAGGCCTTCTTCGTGCCGGGGATGGGCGCGACGCGCCGTGATCCGCCGCCCGGAGGCGCGTCGCCCGTCGGCGTCCACGGCGTCCACGCGCCGGTCGACAGATCGAGCCGCCAGGAGTCGTCGATCGGCTTGAACTGGGGGCTGTAGCCGCTGCCTTGCAGCATGAAGACGGCCTTCGCCTCGGCATCGACGAAGAACGCGCCGTGCTCGCGCGTCTGCGGACCGCCCGCGTCCCAGGTCACGCGCTTGCGCCACGACAGCTCGTGCGTACGAATCGCGGGCGTGATCGTGACCTTCTGCGCGCGCGCGTCGACGAGATCCACGCCGACGACCGGCGCGTCGAGCCCGTAACCGGCGCGGACGAGCAGCGTTCCACGCCAGGAGCCGCCGGTGGCCTCGCCCCCGACGATCTCGGCCTCGACGCCTTCGGCGAACGCGGTCACCGTGAGCTTCGCGGCGTCGTCCGTCCGCACGTCGATGGGGATCGCGATCGAGCGGCCCGCGTACAAGTCGATCGACGCGGGCGCGTCGACCCACGCGGGCGGAGGCGGCGGCTCATCCGGCGTGGAGGAGCACGCGGCGGCGACGGCGACGAAGCCGAGGAAGGGAACGAGGGGCGAGCGCATCGGCGGGCCGCAAAGCATACGTCGTGCCCCGCACCAAAACCCTGGTTTTCAAGGGGGGCGAAGGGAGATGTATGCCACGCTACATCGCGGAAGCACCCCGCGGCGCGCGGCTGGCCGTCAGTCGGCTGACGGACCAGGCAGGCTCGCGTAGACCGCCTCGTAGCCCTGCCTCATCGCGTCGATCGAGTAGCGGGCGACGACGTTCCTTCGGGCGCGCTCGCCGCGTCGGCTCACCTCGTCGGGCCGCTCGATCGCTTCGGCCATCACCCGCGCGAGCGCGTCGGCGCTGCGGCCGTGCGCGAGCCAGCCGGTGTCGCCGTCGCGCACGATCTCGGGGACGCCTCCGGTCGGCAGCGCGACGATCGGGCGGCCCATCGCCATCGCCTCGAGCAGCGCGATGCCGAGGCCCTCGGCGCGGGCGCTCGAGAGGCCGACGCTCGCGGTCGCGATCGCGTCGCGGACGTCGCCCGCGAAGCCTCGGAAGCGGACGCGGCGCGCGACGCCGAGGCGCGACGCGAGCTGCATGAGAGGGCCCGCCTGATCGCCTTCGCCGACGACGTCGAGCTCGGCGCGAGGAACGAGCGCGAGCGCCTCGAGCGCGATGTCGAGGCCCTTGCGGCGGTCGAGCCTGCCGAGCGCGATGAACCGGACGGCGCCGTCGGGCCTCCCGTCGGGAGCCGGCGCGGGCGCGAAGCGATCGACGTCGACGCCGTTCGGCACGACGCGCGCGTCGATCCACGAGGCCTTCGCGCGGGCCACGTCGCGCACGTGCTCGCTGATGCAGACGACGGCGTCGGCGCGCTCGAGCGACCAGCGCGAGAAGGGCCAGCAGCTCGGATCGTCGTAGACCCGCGTCGAGTGCTCGGTGCGCACGATCCGCGCGCCGTGGTGGAGCGCCGCGCGCGTGCCGAGCACCTGCGAGGCGAAGGTGTGAAGATGCACGACGGCCGCGCGGCGATCCCGCAAGACGCCGCAGAGCCACCCGACGTCGTGGGGACCGAGCGATCGCGACAGATACGAGAGCGGGCCCTCGCGCACCGGCCCGCGGTCGTCGAGCGCGACGCCGGCGTCGCGCAGCATCGCGCGGAGCTGCGGGTTCGGCGTCAGGAGCGCGACGCTGTGCGCGCGGTTTGCGTCCGAGCGCGCGAGGTCGACGAGCATGCGCTCGGCGCCGCCGATCTCGCCGGCCACGACGACGTGGACGACGGCGCCCTTCACGCCGGCTCCTCGCGGAGGCGCGCCTCGAGGCGGTACCAGAAGACGATCGGGACGACCGTGTGCACGAACGACGTCGCGAGCGCGATGCCCTCGAGCCCGATGATCTTCAGCAAGACGACGTTGAAGACGAGGTTCGCGCCCGCGTTGAGCAGGCCCATGCTGATCATGATCCCGAGGTTCTTGATGGCGATGTGCGCGCGCGCGAGCACGAGCAGCGCGCCGAAGCCGGGCAGCCCGACGAGGTGATACGGCATGATGCGGATCATCCGGTCGACGCCCTCGGCGTCCATCTCGCCGCGCAAGAACACGAAGCGCAGGAGCGGCGCGCGCGCGGCGTAGAGCACGAGCGAAGCGACCACGAGCAGCGCGCACACCGTCACGAGCGCGCGCACCACCGTCCTTCGCAGCTTGGCCATGTCGCGCGCGGCGTAGTCGTCCGACAAGTGCGCCAGGAGGACCGGCAACAGCGCCGCCTGGAGGAGCGAGGTCGGCAGCATCGCGATGTCGCTCGAGTAGCGGAGCATCGTGCCGGCGCCGACGACCATCGTGAAGCCCGCCATGAGCTGATCGACGACGGGGTTCACGCGCGTCACGGCGCCTCCGCCGACCTGATTGGCGACGAGGCGCCCGAACGCGACGAGCGCGGGCGGCCGCGCGAAGCCGAGCTCGAACCGCTCGCCGGCGATGCGGATCGCGAAGGTCGCGAGCAGGATCGTCGCGACGAGCTCGCCGGCGAGCGCCGCGATCGGCACGAGCCAGACGCCGAGCGCCGCGTGCCCCGTCGCGAGCATCCCGATGTTCACGACCATGCCGAGGCCGAGCGCGATCGGCTGCACCATGAAGAAGTGACGGACGGTGAGCAGCGTGGCGAAGAGCTGCCGCGTCGCCATCGCGACGAGGTAGACGGTGAAGGGGAGCACCATCTTCGCGGCGAGCGTGAAGTCGGCGCCCTCGTATCGGAACGCGAACCAGCCGAGCGCGAGCGCGCCCACGATCGCGGCGACCGCTCCGCCGACGGCCCACGTGTGCAACAAGACCGATCCGAGCAGGCGCGGGAGCTCCTTCGGCCGCGCGATGCGCTCTTCGGCGAGGATGGGGACGAGCGGCGAGTCGGTGTACGCGCTGAAGACGAGCGATCCGGCGAGGCCGAAGAAGGCCGCGGCGAAGAAGTACACGTCCATCGCGTTGCTGCGTCCGAACCAGTACGCGAGGAGCAGAGGCAGGAGGCCCTCTCCGGCGCGGAACACGATCTGCGCAGGCAAGACGAGCAGCGTCGTGCGCAGGATCGATTTTTTTCCGGACGTCACGCCGCGAGGATCTCCGGGACGTCGCCCAGCCCGACGACGGGGATCCCCTCGCGCTGGGAGAAGGCGAGCAGCGCGCGCAGCCGATCGAGGATCCCGCGCGCCTCTTCCTCGTTGGCGGCGTAGGGGCTGGTGTCGGGGACGACCTCGACGTTGTGGAACATCGCGTTGAGGATGACTGGCCGGCTCGGCGCGCGCCGTCGCGCGTCGGCGATCTCGTCTTCGGCGACGCGGACGAGCTTCTCGGCCGTGCCGCGCGTGGGGCGGAGCCAGCGCGGATCGATCCGCGAGCCGATGCCGGGGATGGCGTTGACGAGGCGCCTCCGGATCGTGACGGGCACCTCGAGCAGGGTCGACGCGCCGGGTCGCCCGGGATCTTCGGGATCGGGGCGGTACGGCTGCGTCGGGGCGCCGTGGAACGAGAGGCCGGGCGCGCCTGCCGAGGCCCAGTCCATGTGAGGCGTGACGCTCGACTCGACGGCGTACCCGAGCGACTCGAGGATCCCGATCGACGCCGGGCCGATGCCGAAGCGCCCGGCGCGGAACGACTGCGGCTGGTGATCGAAGGCGCGGATGAAGAGATCGGTGAGGTAGGTGAGCTTCTGCCGCTCGATCTCCGGGGGGTAGTCGCGCTGGAACTCACGGGTCACGTCGGGCTCGAACGCCCCGGGCTCGGCGTACTCGCCGTGCAGGTGCGTACCGAGCTCGCAGCTCGGGGCGAGCTTGCGGAAGACGTCGACGCAGCCCTCGTCTCTCAGGATCTCGGGGGAGAGCAGGTAGGTCGGCTTTGCCCCGAACGTCTCGAACATCGGCTGGAGCCGTCGAACGACGCCGTCGGTGACCCCCTCGAACGACATCGGGCGCCGCGAACGCCACCCGCGGCCCTTGTCGCTCTCGGTGTCGATCGACACGCAGAGATAGGCGTGGCTGCGGGCGCGTGACCCAGGGTGATACACGGAGGCCTTTTTACCGCGAAATCAGGGTGACGGGGAACCAGGGGGGAACCCTTGGCCGCCGTGAATGCCTGTGAACGTCGCGCACACTGGCGGCCCGGCCAAAGTCGCGCCATAAGGGCTCTAGCGGGCTCATGACCACGCATGTGACCGATCCGCCTAGCGATGTGGGCGCGCCCGACGTGCTCGTGGGGGCGGAGCCCGTCTCGGCGCCGGAGTCCGTCGCGCGCCGGTCGGCGCGCGCGGCGTGGATCGGGCTCGGCGCGCTCGGGATCATGGCGCTCGCCGTGTTCTGGGCGTTCGAAGCGCTGCCGTTCATGGATCTGCCGGCGCACGCGGGGCTCATCGCGATGCGCCACCGCTTCGCCGAGTCGGCGTTCGAGCAGCGCTTCTACGTCCTCGCGCCGCACATCGGACCGTACTCGCTCTTCCGCTTCCTCGGCGAGGTGTTCGTCCGCGTGATCGGTCCGATCAATGCCGTGCGCGTGCTCGCGACGCTCCCGGTCGTCGCGACGCCGCTCGCGCTTCTCTACGCACGGCGCCGCCTCTTCGACGACAAGACGCCGACCTACGGCTACATCGGCCTCGCGCTCTCGTTCGGCTTCATGACGCTGATGGGCTTCGCGAGCTACCTGCTCGGCGTCGCGGTCATGCTCTTCGGCCTCACGCGCTGGCTCGAGTTGCTCGCCGCGACCGACGAGGGCGAGGACGTCAAGCGCCGCGAGATCGCGATGGCGATCGTCGCGCCCGCGATCTTCGTCGCGCACGGCCACGCGTTCGTCCTCTTCTTGCTGTGCGCGTTCGTCTCCGCCGCGAGCACCGGGCGCCGCATCGCGCGCTTCGTCCGCCTGCGGGCGCTCGCGCCGGCCGTCGGCCTCGCCGCGTGGGTCGCGTGGATCGAGCGTGGGACCGCGACGCCCGAGGGGTCCGTGCCCGTCGTGCCTCAGCTCGTCCCGCTCTTCCGCGGGTTCGCCGAGAAGGTCGAGCTCCTCGTCACGCCGACGCTCATGACCCGCAGCGGCATCGACTTCATGCTCGCGATCGCGTTCTGGGTCGTGGCGCTCGCGTGCGCGTTCTACAGCGTGCGCGCGCTCGTGCGCGGGCGGCGCGCGAGCCTGCCTCCGGCGGAGGTTCGTCACAGCGCGGCGCTCCACGCGTGCGCCGGCGCGCTCACGGTGCTGTTCGTCGCGCTGCCGCACGTCGTCGGGTGGTTCGGCTTCGTCGACGGGCGCCTGCTCCCGCTCATTCTCGTGATGGTGCTCGTCGGCGCGCGCCGGCGGACGTTGCCGCGGCCCCTCGCCGCGACGATCGACGTGGGCGCGCCGCTCGCGGCCGGCGCGGTCGCGTCGGTCGCGCTCGTCGCGTCGTTCTTCTTCCAGCGCGAGGCCGTCGGCTATCGCGAGGTGCTCGCGCGCGTTCCCGCGCAGGCGACGCTCCTGAACCTTCCGCTCGATCCCGACAGCGACGTCTTCACCGCGCACCCGTTCATCCACTACGACAAGCTCGTCCTCGCCGATCGCCCCGTCCTCGTGTCGGATGTCTGGTTTCACCAGGGCTCGGCGCTCTATCCCACGCGCGAGAACCCGGCGTTGAACCTCCCGCCGAGCTACAGCGAGAGCGATTTGAAGCTCATCGAGTGGCCGGCCTACCGCCTCGACGATTGGGACTACGTCCTCATTCGCACGCGCGTCACGTCGTCGCAGCCGTACACGCCCGACGCGCTCACGCTCGAGCAGCACATCGGCGGCTGGTGGCTCTTCCGCCGCGCGAACACCGCGCGCTGAGCCGTTCACTTCTTCTGCCAGAACAAGAAGGTGTGGAGCTTCTGCTTGAAGGGCAGGGGGATGTCGATGCGCGGCGACGTTCGCTTGCCGAACGCCTTCGGCTCGAAGCGCTCGATCGTCTTCGTCGCGTTCGCGTCGACGTGGTTGGGGGTCAGCTCGTTCACGCCGAGAATGAGCCAGGCCCCCGGCCGCATCGCGTCGGCGCAGACGGTGAGCGTCTTGTCGAGCTCGGGCACGTCGTTGATCCCCCAGCCGATGACGCCGCTCATGACGACGGCGTCGAAGATCGTCCCCGCGAAGTGCTTCTCGAGGTTCTGCACGACGTCGACCGCGTGCGGATCGCCGCCGAAGCGCGCCACCTCCGGCTCGGGATCGATCGTCGCGAACGTCTTGCCGGCGAAGGCCTTCGCGTAGGGCGCCGTGTACCACTTGACCCCGACGAACAGGATCTTGCGGCACGCGGGATCGGCGGCGAGCGACGCGAGGATCTCCTCTTCGAGCACGCGCCGATCGGGCGGCTGGTACCAGCCTCGCTCCCACGCGAAATGAAGGACCTCGGAGCGAGCCCATGCGAACGGGTTCATGGCCCCTCCGACGTACCACTCGCCCGAAAATACGGCAGCAAAATAGAGGCCTTGCCTCTCGGCGTGCCTGGTATACGGAGGAGTGCCGATGTCCGGGACCTCCATCGCCACGGGAAGCACGCCGGGGCCCTCGACGAGCGCCTTCGATCCCGTCGACCTCGTCGTACCGAAACGCAAGGTCAGGGTCCTGTTCATCAACGACACGGCGCGCAACGGCGGGCCGGGGCGGAGCCTCTTCTACATCCTTCGCTTCCTCGATCCCGACGTCGTCCACCGCGCGGTGGTCCTCCCGCGGCCCGGCGTCATCAGCGACCTCTACGCCGAGAGCGGCGTGACCGAAGATCTCCTCTTCGAGCCCGATCTCGTCGAGAACCCGATCGAGCCCTTCAGCCGCCCGATGGCGCGCGACGACTTCGACGCGCCGCTCGCGCTCCGCGGGCTCCGCGCCGCCGGCAACGTGGTGCGCGCGACGCGCGCCCTCGCGCGCCTCACCGGCACGCTCCGTCGCGGGATGTTCGATCTCGTCTACTGCAACGGCACCAACGCCGACTTCGCCGGCGGCGCGCTCGCGAAGTCGTCCGGCGTGCCCGCGCTCTGGCACGTCCGCTACACGTCGCTCCCGAAGGCCGTGCGCGGCGTCCACGATCGTCTCGCGGCGAGCCGCGGCGTGCGCCGCATCGTGTGCGTTTCGAACGCCGCGGCCGCGCTCTTCCCGCATTGCCGCGAGAAGGTGCGCGTCATCCACAACGCGCTCGACACGAGCGAGTTCGACATGCAGGGCGTCGCGCCTTCGCTCCGGCGCGAGCTCGGGCTCGCGGCCGACGCCGTCGTCTTCGGCAGCCAAGGGCGCATCCTGCCGCGCAAGGGCTACGTCGAGATGGTGCAGGCCGCGAGGCGCATGCTCTCCACGCTGAGCGCGCCCGATCGCGCGCGCGTCCACTTCGCGGTGCTCGGCGACACGCCCGAAGACATCCGTCCCGATCACCTCGCCGAGTGCCGCGCCCTCGTGCGATCGCTCGGCATCGAGGATCGCTTCACGTTCCTCGGCTTCAAGACGGACGTGAAGCCCTACGTCGCCGACTTCGACGTCGCCGTCGTCCCGAGCGTGTACCCCGATCCGCTCCCGCGCGCCGTCATCGAGTCGATGGCGCTCGGGAAGCCCGTGATCGCGTTCGACGTCGGCGGCGTCGCCGAGATGCTCGCCGACGGGACGACGGGGAGCCTCGTCCCCGCGGCGCCGCCGGACGTCGAGGGCCTCGCCGATCAGATGCTCCGCTACTTCCGCGCGCCGGCGCTCCGCGAGGCGCATGGCCGCGCAGGGCGCGCGCGCGTCGAGCGCGACTTCGACGGAAGGCGTCAGGCGCGCCGGATCCAGAACGAGATCGTCACCGCCTCCGGGCTCTTCGAGGGGCCGGCGCGCGGAGGAGCCTAGGACGTGGCGTTCGTTCGCGCGCTCGTCGTGTTGCTCGCGCTCGTCTTCGCCGGCTGCGGCAAGGGCGCCAACAGCGCGGGCGACGCCTCGGGCGTCACGATCGAGTACGTCCCGATCGCGATCTCGTGGGTGAAGAAGTTCGTCACCGCTTCGTCGACCGAGGTCGCCGCTTGGGCGAAGACGCCGGCCGGGATCGCCGCCCTGCGCACCGAGATCCGCCACGTGCTCGTGCGCGTCGCCCCGGGCGCGAGCGCGAAGCAGGTCGCCGCCGCGAAGCGGCGCGCGCGAGAGATCTCCGCGCGCGTCGAGGGAGGGGAAGACATCCAGGCGGTCGCCGCCGACGTGTCCGACGACGACGACACGCGCGACAACGGCGGCTCGCTCGGCAGCGACGACGCCAAGCTCGACGAGGCGCTCCGCGCGGCCGCGTCGAAGCTCGGGCCCGGCGAGATGACGTCCGAGCCCGTCCGCACGCGCGCGGGCTTCCACGTCCTGATGCGCGATCGACCGGTGAAGGGCGAGCTCGAGAAGGCCTACAAGAAGGCGCGCGCCGCCGAGGTCGCGCGCAAGCTCGCCGACGAGATGTTGAGCCGCATGCAGGCCTCGTCCGAGCCGCTCGACGACATCGCGGTCGCGGCGATCACGGCGCTGCTCGAGGCCGGCGCGGCCGACGACTCCGCGCGCCGCAAGGCAGTGGCCATCTCGCCTCGGCGCGCGGCGGACGCGGACTTGCCCCCCGACGCGCAGGAGGCGCTCGCGTCGTTCGCCCGCAAGGCGAAGCCGGGCGACGTCGTCGACTCCGCGCTCGGGACGGGCCCGGTCCTCGTCGTCGCGCGCGCCGTCGCGCGCAAGGAGTGACGTCTCTCAGTCGAGCGGACCGGGCGGCGTCGACTGCGTGCGCGAGACGGCCTCTTCGATCGCCTCGGCGCGCCGCGGACGCTTGGTGCACTGGAGGATCTGCTTTCGCACGCGGATGGCGTCGGGCGTGACCTCGACGAGCTCGTCGGCGTCGATCCACTCCATCGCCGTCTCGATCGTGAGCGTGCGCGGGACGGCGAGCATGACGTTCTCGTCTTTGCCGTGGTTGCGCACGTTCGTCTGCTTCTTCTCCTTGACGAAGTTCACGTCGGCGTCGCTCGGGCGGTTGTGCTCGCCGACGATCATGCCTTCGTAGACGTCGGCGCCCGGCTTGATGAAGAACTCGCCGCGCGCCTGGAGGTGGTTCATCGCGTAGGGCGTCGACACGCCCATGCGGTCGGCGACGATCGCGCCGAGCTGGCGCTTCGCCATGACGCCGCCCCACGGCTCCCAGCCGTCGAGCATCGTGGTGAGCAGGCCCGTGCCGCGCGTCGACGTGAGGAACTCGCCGCGGAAGCCGATGAGGCCGCGGCTCGGGATGCGGAACTCGAGGCGCGCGCGCCCGTGGCCGTGGTTCGACATCTTCGTCATGCGGCCGCGGCGCTGGCTGAGGCGCTCGGTGACGACGCCGATGAAGGCGTCGGGCACGTCGATGATGACGAGCTCGTACGGCTCGAGCACGACGTCGCCTTCCGCCTTGGTGACGACCTCGGGGTTGCCGAGCTGCATCTCGTAGCCCTCGCGACGCATCGTCTCGACGAGGATGGCGAGCTGGAGCTCGCCGCGGCCGAGGACGGTGAACGTGTCGGGCGACTCGGTGTCTTCGAAGCGGAGCGCGAGGTTCTTGCGGACCTCGCGCACGAGGCGCTCGCGGAGCTGGCGGCTCGTCAGGTACTTCGACGTCTTGCACTTGCCGGCGAAGGGCGACGTGTTGACGCCGACGCGCATCTTGATCGTCGGCTGCTCGACGATGATGCGGGGGAGCGCGCGCCCCTCCCAGCCCTCGGAGAGATCGACGATGGTGTCGCCGACGTCGATGTCTTCGATGCCCGCGATCGCGACGATCTCGCCGGCGCTCGCCTCGGGCGCGGTGACGCGCTTGAGCCCTTCGAAGGTCGAGAGCACCTTGATGGTCGCCTTGCCCGCCGCGCCGTCTTTGAGGACGCCGATCGGCTGGTTCGCGCGGAGCGTGCCCGCGCCGATGCGCCCGATGGCGAGGCGGCCGACGTAGTCGTCGTGATCGATGTTGTTGACGAGGATCTGGAGCGGCGCCGCGGCGTCGGCCTTCGGCGCCGGGACCTTCTCGAGGATCGTCTGGAAGAGCGGCGTCAGCGTCGTGCTCGGATCTTCGAGCGACGTCTTGGCGACGCCGTCGCGGCCGACGGCGTAGATGACCGGGAAGTCCATCTGCGCGTCCGAGGCCTCGAGATCGACGAAGAGGTCGAAGACCTCGTTCAGCACGTCGTCGGGGCGGGCGTCGGATCGGTCGATCTTGTTGATGACGACGATGACGGGGAAGCCGAGCTCGATGCACTTCGTGAGGACGAAGCGCGTCTGCGGCAGCGGCCCCTCGGCGGCGTCGACGAGGAGCAGCGCGCCGTCGGCCATCATGAGGGTGCGCTCGACCTCGCCGCCGAAGTCGGAGTGACCGGGGGTGTCGACGACGTTGATCTTGGTGACCGTCCCGTCCTTCGCGCGCCAACGGAGGCTCGTGTTCTTCGCGAGGATCGTGATGCCACGCTCCCGCTCGAGGTCGTTCGAGTCCATCACGCGCTCGGCCACGGCCTCGTTCTCGCGGAACGTACCGGCCTGCTTGAGCATGTGGTCGACGAGCGTGGTCTTGCCGTGGTCGACGTGCGCGACGATCGCCACGTTGCGGAGCTGCATGGAGCGCCTCTCTCTAGTCGGTGAGGCGCGCTACCGCAAGCTGGTCCATGCGAGGAACGGCGCACGCTCTGGCTCACGCTCTGGGGAAAGGACGAATGTGGAATCGGAGACGGTGAACAGGGAGCTGGGAGCGGAGCGAGAGCGGGGCACGAGGCATAAACGTGCGTAATACACGTTTCTGGGGTGCGTACCTCCGCCTACGACTTGCGGGCTCGGAATGCGTGCGATCGCTGTCGTTTCGAACACTTACGGCTCCGGGCCTCCTCCTCTAGCTCTACTGCGGGAAGTCAGAGGGCGGTGCGCGCGCGAAATCGTGAGGTTCTTCGCGCGGACGGCAGTGGCAGGAGCGGTGACATGCCGGGCAGCGCGGAAGCCAGAGCGCGGTCGTCCTCGCGATAGCGAGGCGTGCCGTGGCGAATGAGTGATTAGAGTGGCGCTCAGGCCGCGACTTTGATCGAGCGACGCTGGCGGGCTTGTCCTGAGGGAAAAAAAGCGCGGACCCGTTCGGCGACGATGAACGCGTAGCAACACATCGCCACCGAGACGTGGTGATGCCAGCCGGTGAATGAGCGGCCTTCGAAGTGATCGAGCCCGAGCTCGCCCTTGAGCTCTTCGTACATCTGCTCCGTCTTGACGCGCTCCTTCAAGATGCGGACGACTTCCTTGCGGCTCATCGTGCTGCCCGGAAGCGTGGTGAGGAAGAACTTGAACGGCACCTCTCCGCTGTTCATGCGCTCGATGATCAACCACTGCGGATCGGATCTCAGCGGGCCAAGAGCTTCTGTCTTCGCAGCGGCGATTACGCGCCGAAAGGCGAAGTGTCCGACGAGCTTCTTGTTGCCGTCGCGCCACGCGATCCTTCGAAAGTGAATCGGTTGAAGGGCCTTTGCGATGGTCTGGACCTGTGCTGGTTCCTCGCTCATTCGGCGTGCGCCATCATCGAGCAGCCAGACTGGGCACTGCGGCCTGACGCCGACCGCGTAGTCGAATCCGCAGTCGCGTGCTGCATTCCGAAACGACGCGGCGTCCCCGTACGCCGCATCGGCTAGCAATACGTGTCCTGGGAGCCCATCTTTGCGAGCGTCGCGAATCATGTCGATTGCAAGATCGATCTTGGTCTTGAAGGCGATGCTCTCCGGGATGCGCGCACGCTTTCGTCGCATCGGATCGTCGGCCCACTCCTTGGGAAGATAGAGAGCGAAGTCGACCGGGACTTGTTGCGTCCGCGTGGCCACGCAGAGACTGACGCCGATCTGACAATTGGCCACGCCGCCGATGCTCCCGGTGTACTGCGACTGCACACCGGGCGAGTGACGGCCCTGCTTCACGAAGCCCGTATCGTCCACGATCCACGTCGTCACCAGCTCCCGCCTCTGCTTCATCGCCTCGATCGCATAGGTAGCCGCTTCCCGACGCACACGACGATCCGACCAAGGGCTCTCGCGCGCGAAGTGCAAGAGTCGATCGTGCATGCGCTGTGTCTCGACGGGATCTGCGGCGGCACGCGCGGCGATCGGCTCGACGCTCTTGCGTTCGGCGTCACTGAGAAGTCCGAGCATGTACGTGGCGAACGACGCACGCTGCTCGGGCCGTGGGAGCGCCTTCCCGACGCGTTCCATGAACTGTGCAAGCCGCGCGGCCGCCGCAACGTCGAAGGCGTACTCCATGCGTGCATGCTGCACGCACATGAATCAGATGGAAATGACGTCGCCTAAGAAGGGGACGACACAGCGCGAAACAAACGACATGGAACTACATGCCGCACCGCGCAAGACTTCCCGCAGTAGTGCTAGTAGGAGGGGTTGGGAGAGGGGTGCCGGGGGCGCTAGCGATCGAGGCCGAGCCGGGTGCGCGCCTCGGCGTAGGGATCGGTCACGCTGAAGGTCATGAGCTCGCGCGCCTCGACCGTCCGCGCGATCCATGCGGCGCGCTCCTCGGAGCCCTTCGGCGCGGCGTCTTCGCCGTGTTGCCACGCGATCGCGTCGAGCGCGCCGCCGGGGTCGCCGATCGCGAGGAGCGCGACGCGGTTGGCCCACGCCGCCGCCGCCGCGCCGAGCGAGCCGGTCTGCGTGCCGAGCGCGCCGGCGGCCTCGAGCGCGATGACGCCGACGGTCGGATCGAGGTTGCGCGGCAGCGCAGGCATCACGCGCCGCGAGACCTCGGCGACGCGCTTCGGATCGACGCCCTGCGGAACGAAGCTCGGGTTGAACGCCGTGAAGAGCGCGGAGACGAGCACGCCGACCTCTCCGGTCTGCCCCCGAAGGAGCGCGGAGCTGCGCGAGAGGATCATCTTCATCGCCCGCACGACCACGAACGCGCGCGCGCGCTCGTTGGTCACGTTCATCAAGCCCTCGCCCACGAGGAGCGTCGGCGGGTTCGAGCTCAGCGGGATCGCGACGCGCCCGAGCTGGGGCGACACGAGGATCTGGAGCGCGCCGAGGCCCACGACCGTCGCGATGGCGCCGACGGTCGTGCCGATCGGCGTCCCCGGCACGAGCGGCGCCGCGCGGAGCTGTCGCAGGTCGAGCGGCGAGACGGCGTCGAGCGCGTCGCCGGCGCGGAAGAGCAGCGCGCGGAGCGCGGGCCCGACGGTCTCGGGCGCGAGCACGTCGTCGAGCCGCGGATCGACGGCGCGCGCCTCGGCGCCGACGAGCTCGGCGGGCTGACCTTCGACCGCGGCGAGCGTCGCCGCGACGACGCGCGCCGCGTCTTTGCGGCCGCGCAGCTCGTAGGCGGCGTGCAGCACCTCGAAGAGCGACGTCACGAAGCGACCCGCGGCGAACGATCGGCGCGCGTCGCCCGCGGCGCGATCGAGCAGGATCTGCATCGCCGGCATCTGGCGCTGTCGGGCGTAGAACTCGGCCATCGCGCGGAGCGCCACGACGGAGGTGGGGAACTCCTTGCGCGCCGACTCGAGCACCTGCTCGGCCTTCCGCGCGTCGCGCGCGGTGGTCTCGTGGATCGCGGCGAGATCGATGAGCCGCTTCAGACGCGCGTCGGGCCCCTCCGACTCCGCGACCATCTGCTGCTGGGTCTCGACCGCGCGCGCCACGTCGCCTTGCCTCTTGTAGACGTCGACGAGCTTCTCGAGCGTCGCCGAGTCTTTCGGCGCGCGCTTGAGGACCTCTTTGTAGGCCACCTCGGCGCGCGAGAGGTTCACCGTGTGGACCGAGTAGAGCTCGCCGAGCTTCTCGTAGATCGCGCGTTGCTCTTCGGGCGTCGCGAGGAGGCGCGCGAGGCGCACGTACGCCTGCTCGGCGCCGCTCCAGTCGCCCTCCTTGGCGCAGAGATCGGCCATCGCCGCGAGCGCCGTCGTGTGGTCGGGGCGCTGGGCGAGCGCGTTCTCGAGCGCGGTCTTGGCCTTCGCGATCTCGCCCATCTCGGCGAGCGCGCGCGACAGCTCGACCTCGAGGCCCACGCGCTCGCCTTCGTCGTCGACGCTCGCGAGCCGCTTCTCGAGCAGGCGCGCGAGCTCGGCGTCGAGGTGTTTCTCGGCGTAGAGCCCCGAGAGCCTGTTGAAGACGTCGGCGTGCGTGACGTCGATCTCGGCGCACTGCTCGAGCGCGCTCATCCCGCGCTCGGCGTCCTTGACCTCGTCGAGCCAGATGCGCGCGGCGTCGAACCAGGCGAGAAGCTGGTGATCGGGCACGACGCTCGTGCGCGCGAGGCTCTCGCACGCCTCGGCCGCGGCGCGCGTCTCGCCGCCTCGCTCGCGGACCTCCGCGAGGAAGCCCCACGTCACGACGTCGCCCGGGTCTTCGTTCGCGGCCTGCTCGAGGAACGCGCGCGCGCCTTTGACGTCCTCGAGGCGCGCCGCCGCTTCGCTCGCGCGGAGCAGGAGCGCGGCGCGCTCGGCCGGCCGCTGCGTTCGATCGATGAGCGCCACGGTCGTCTCGAGGATCGCGTTCTCGTCCTTCTGCACGCGCGCGTGCGCGTTGAGCGCGCGCAGCGACCAGAGCGAGGGCTCCGGCTGCGTGGCGCCGAGCCGCGCCATGTCGGAGGTGCGCTCCCAGCCGCCGGCCGCGCGTCCCTGGAGGCGCGCCGCGAGCTGCGCGTGGCCCGACGCCTCGCCGCCGCTGCCGTCGAGCGCCAGCGCGACCTGCTCGAAGTGCGTCTCGAGCTCGGCGTCGCGCCCTTCGCCGATCAAGACGTGCTCGACGTATCGAAGGCTCGGCTTGTGAGCCGGATCGCCGTCGAGGATCGCGCGATGCCAGAGGAGCGCCGCGGCGGGGTTCTTCCGGCCGAAGCCGTCGACGTCGGCGAGCCTCTCGAGCGCCTCGCGACGCACGTCGCCGTCCTCCGTCTCCTTCGAGAGCGCGATGAGATCCTCGATCTGCCTCGTCGCGTCGCCCGTCTCGAGCTCGGCGCGCTCGGCCGCGAGGCGCGAGAGACCGGTGTCGCCCGCGTCGCGCGCCTGCCGGGCCGCGCGGAGCGACCCCGCGTGATCGCCCGCGCGCTCGTGCTCGAGCGCGGCTTCGGTGAAGAAGACGGCTCGCGTCGGGCCGGAGCTCTTCTCGGCGCGCTTCTCCCGCCACTCGCCGCGATCGGCGGGCGGTTCGGTCGCGAGCCGCTCGTAGAGCTCGCGGAGCGCGACGTCGTCGGGGCGCGCGCGATGGGCCTCCTCGAGGCGCGTGCTCGCGAGATCCGCGTCGCGGTCGGCGACGAGGAGCGCTTCGCGAACGGCGTCGAGCGCCGTCTCGAGCGGATCGTTGGCGTACGCGCGCCGCTCCTGGATCCACCTGAGCACCTCGTCGAGATCGCCCTTGCGGCGGCCGATGCGCTCGGCGAGGAACGCAGCGATGCCGAGCGCCGGCGCGCCGCGATGTGCCTTCTCGAGGAGCGCGCTCTGCGCGTCGTCGTCGAGCTCGCCGCGCGCGAGCGCCTCGAGGCGGAGGATCGCCGCTGCCGGGCCGTCGCTCGCGTCGTCGGCGATGCGGAGGAGCTCTTCGCCGAGCTTCACGTCGTCGTCGAACGTCGCGAGCGCGCGCACGAGCGACTCGTGTGCGCCTCCTTGGGCCAGCGCCTCGCTCCACGCGCGCTTGGCGTTCTCGCGGTTGCCCGCGCGCTCGGCGACCATCGCCGCGGCGACGTGACGATGCGAGCCTTCGGCGCCCGCAGGCAGCGAGGAGAGCGCGTCGCTCACCTCGTCCCAGCGCCGGCTTCGGACGGCGACCTCCAGGGCCACGCCCGCGGCGGCCGGGCTCGGCGCCGCGTCCGCCGGCTTCGCGCTGCGAACGGCCTCCAGTGCGCCGTCGATCGCCGCAGCTTCGGGCTTCGACGCGAGGAGCTTGCCGAGGGTCGCGAGCGCGCGATGATCGTCGCGCCCGGCGGAGCGTCGCGCGCGCGTGAGCGCCGCGTCGGCGTCGGCGTCGGCGGGCAGCGCGATCGACGCGAGCGCGTCGAGCAGCGCCGCAGGCGGAGACGTCTCCGCGAGGCGTTCGACGGCGGCGGCGGCGTCTTGACCGGCGAGCGCGAGCAGCGCCGCGCGCTCCGTCACGTCGAGCGGCGCGTCGTCGGTCAGCGCCGCGGAGACGAGCTCCGGATCGCCGAGCTCGATCCCGCGGGCCGCGAGCTGACGGCGCGCGAGCGGCTCGTCGTCGCCGGCGAGCGTCTTGAGCGATCGCGCGGCGGCGCGACGCCCGGCGATGTGCGTCGCGCCGAGCGAGGCCGAGAGCCAGAGCGCTCCCTTGGCGAGCGCGGGCTCGGCCGCGATCTCGGCGACGGCTTGCGCGGCGCCCACGACGTCCTGGCCCGCGAGCGCGAGGCGAGCGCGCCTGAGCCCGTCGTTGATCGGCATCGGATCGACGTCGTCCGTCGCGCGAGGCGCGCCGCGCAGGCGGAGCGCGGTCGCGACGGCGCGATCGAGCGCGACGAGCTCGGAGTTCTCCGCGAAGTCGGTCCCCGCGCTCGTGTGGTTGTCTTGCGCGAGGGCGAGCGCCGCGCGCGCCGTCGGGGCGCGCACGTCTGCGGGATCGAGCTTGCACGCGCGGTTCCAGCGCTCGACCGCGGCGTCACCGTCGCCGTTCGTGCGCAGGATGTCGGCCGCCATCAACATCGCGTGCGCGCGCGCGGCCGGCGTCGGCGATCGCGCGGCCTCCGCGTCGAGCGCCTCGACGAGCGCGTGCGGATCGCGAGGCATGAGCTGGCGCGTCTGCCGCCACGCGAGCGGAAGGTCGGGGGCGAGCTCGAGCGCCTCGCCGGCGAACGCGAGCGCGTCGGCGTTCTCGCCGATCAGCGCGAGCAGCTCGCTCACGCCGAGGAGCGCGCGGGCTCGTTCGGTCGGATCGGAGAGCGCGCGCGCCTCTTCATCGAGCCAGAGCGCGCGCTGGCGATACGCGGTCGTCGTCGCTTCGTCGAGCCACCGCGAGACCGGCCGCTCGCCGTCGAGCTCCACCGCGCTCGCGCGCGAGGGCGCGCGCTCTCGCTCCGTGCTCGGCACCGAAGGCGCGGCTTCGGGCGCGGGTCGACCGCGCTCGGACGTCGAGAGACCGGTGATGCCCGGACCGGTCTGCGTCTCGTCGAGCGGCGACATCGACGGCGACTGCCGCATGAACGTCGGCGCTTCGTCGTCGGCCGGCGACGCGGACGTTCCCGCGAGCGGCGGCAGCGGGTCGGCCGGGTGGCGCGTCGCCGTCTCGGCGTCGGACATCGACCCCGATCGCGGGCGCTCGCCGATCGCGGTCTCGCTGTCCGGCGCGCCGTCGTCGAGCGCCTCGGTCGCGTCGCGCGACGACACCGTCGGCGCGTCGGCCATGCCGATCGTCTGCGTCTGTCCGGTCGGGACGTTCGCCTCGGCGTCCTCGAGGCTGCGGCCGACGAGCGTCGGATCGCCGTCGTCGGCGATCGCTCGCTCACGCGCGACCGCCGCCTCCGCCGTGAGCTGGCGCGTGACGCTGGGCAGCCGCCCGGGGCGGAGCCCTTCGAACACGTCCTGGGCCGAGCGCGGCGGCTCGACGTCGGGCTCGCTCACGCGCGGGGCGGCGCGCGTCTTCGACGATGAGGGCAGCGGCCGGGGCACGCCCGGCGCGCCGCGCTGCGGAGGCGCCGGCGGGGGTACCGAATCCTTGTTCTTCGCGAAGAGCTGGCTCAGGCCGCCCCCCGCGCGCGCGCTCTTCGCGGCGCCGGGCGTCGCGGGCACGGCGGGCTTCGGCGGCGGCGCGGGCTTGGGCGCTTCGCCGTGGAGCTCCTTCGGCACCGGCGCGATGACCGTGCCCTCGCTCGAGAGGTTGCGCAGCGAGTCGTGCGGCGCCTTCGCCGGTGCTTGCGGGCCGCCGGCCGTCGGCTGCGGCTCGTCGGCGGCGTCCGGCGCGCCGGCGACGCGGTTGGTCTCCGCGTCGCGCGCGACCTCGGGAACGAACGTGTTCTTCTCCCACTCGTCGAGCGCGGAGTCCCAGTCGAGGTCGCCCAGCTCGTCGAGGAGCTTGCCGTGATCGTCGCTCATGGTCAGCTCTCGAGCCCCAGCGCGCGGCGCAGGTCGAAGTAGGGACGCGACAGCACGAACCGCAGCAGCTCGTGCGAGCGAAGATCGTCGCGCGCGAGGCCACCGAGCCGCTCGATGGGCTCGCCGAAGACGTCGGCGAGGACCACGGCGACGTCACCCGACGCGAGCACGCCGACGCGGCCTTGCGAGGCGCGCGCGCGGGCGGCCCACTGCTTCGCGTCTTGCCCGCTCTGCACGAACGCCTTGCAGATCGGCGCGATCGCCGCCTTCGCCTTGCGATTGATGGCCTTGCTCATGAGGCGCTCGACCTCGGCGAGGACGGCGAAGGGCGGGTGATCGACCGGGACCTTCGCGATGTTGCACGCCGCGACCACGATCGCGGCGATCGTCGTGTCGTCGCGCCATCGCGTCACGGTCGTTCCTCGCACGATCGCGAGCAGCTCGCGCGCGACGCGGGCGCGCGTCGCCGGCGAGAGCGGCGCGTTGACCCCGGAGCCGACGACGATCGCGGGCGTGTCGCCGGGGATCCCCTGGACGCCGCCCGGATCCTTGCCGCCGACGTAGAGGTCGAAGCTCGGCACGCCGAACGAGCCCGCCCACGCGGCGATCTCGTTGCGGAGCGCGAGCCCCGCGCGAGGGTCGACGCGATCCTTCTTCGGGTGCACGCCGAGCGCGGAGAGCTGCGGACCGAGCGCCTCGGCGAGCGTCGGTCCGAGCGCGGCGAACAGATCGGCGACGGGCCCGTCGTCGCCCGGCGCGAGCACCTGCCGGATCGTCGCGTCGGTCAGCGCGACCTGCGGGACGCGCGACTTCTTGCTCGCGAGCAGCGCGATCATCTGCTCGCTCGAGCCGTCGGGGCCTCCGAGCGCGACGGCGCACGAGAGCGCGGACTGCTCGAGGGCGGCGTCGCCCAGCGAGTGCGCGATGCGCGCGAGGCGCCGCTGGGCATCGAGGTTGCCCGGCGCGTCGTGGAGCGCCATCAGGAGCGCGTCGCGGCCGCGATCGAGGAGCACGCGCCGCTGAGGAATCGAAGGGTCGATGCCCACCGCGAGATCGAGCGCCTCGCCGTCGCTCGGAGACTCCTCGAGCAGCTTGGTGACGGCGGCGAGCGCGTGATGAGGCACGTGGAGCCTATCGCGATGGATCGCCATCGCGAGGCGCGCGGCCTCGACGCGCCCCTCGCGCTCCGGCCGCTCCATCATCAGCTCCTCGAGGATGCGCGTCGCTTCCTTCCACGCGCCGGTGCGCGCGGCGGCGCGCGCGAGGCGCTCTCGGACGGGCAGCGTCGTGAGCTTCGCCGCGTGGAGCGCGAGCAAGACCTCGAGGGCGAGATCGTGCCTGCCGAGCTTGTTCTCGTAGAGGTCGACGGCGGCGACGCCGGCGGTGACGCGGTTCTTCGGCGGCGCGTGCTCGACGCGCGCGAGGCGCGAGAGGTTCTCCGCGGCCTCCGCGAACATCCCGCGCCGGATGAAGATCTCGCCGGTGAGCGCGAGCGCGCCGACGTGGTTCTCGTCGAACATCGTGACGTGCGAGAGCGCCTCGAGCGCGGCGTCGGGATCGCCCTTCTCGCGCATCACGCGCGCCATCTCCCAATAGAGCTTCGCGATCTCCTGCGGATCGTCGGTCACCTCGAGGCGACGGCCGACGAGATCGAGGAGCTTCGCGCCGTCTTTGCGATCGCGGACGCGGCGGAAGAGGCGGTCGAACGCCTGCGCGCGCGTCGCGTCGCGGGCGAAGCTCGCGTCGAGCGCCGCTTCGACGCGCACGTCGAACCCGTCGCCGAGCTTCGACCACGAGATCGCCGCCTGCTCCCAGAACGCGGCGCCGCGCGCGTCGCTCGCGCAGCGCGCGCCGAGCTGCTCGCACGCGACGGCGTAGGCCTCGCGATCGCCGAGCTGCTCGGCGGCCGCGCGCATGCCTTCCCACGCGTGCAGATCCTCGGAGCGCGTCGCGGTGACGCCTCGGAAGACGTCGAGCGCCGTGGTCGCGTCGCCCGCGGTGAGCGACGACCAGGCCGCGAGGGCGAGCGCGTCGAGCTCCGCATCGGGCCCGAGCGCTCCGTCGAGCTCGGAGAGCGCGGACGCGCGCCGGCGGGGATCGCACCCCGGAGGCGCGAGCTCGAGGTTCGCGAGGCGCGCGGCGTGCGACGAGCCGCCGACGAGCGGGTAGGTCTCGTCGGGTCGCATGACCGCGTCGAGGAGCGTCGCGCTCGCGTGCATCGACTCCTTGAACTCGTCTTGCAGGAGCTCGGCGAGCGCGCGGCGCGCGGGCACCTCCTTCGCCGCGTCGCCGGACGCCATCGCGGCGGCGACCCATTCCATCGCGGCCGCGGCGCCGCCGCCGACGTCGAGCCAGCCCTTCGCCGCCGCGGCGACGTCTTCGGCGCTGGCGCCGGAGTCGTCTTCGCGGGCGAGGCGGAGGCGCTCGGCGGCGGCGGCCGTTTGGCCGCCGTCACCGGTCGCCGTGAGGACGTCGAGCGCCGCGGAGAGCGCCTCCGGCTCGGTCGCGCCCTTCGGCCAGACGAGTCGGGCGATCGCGCCCGCGAGGCGGAGGCTCGCGCTCGAGGAGATGTCGACCGCCGCGAGCGCGCTCGCCGCGTCGTCGGGATCGCCCAGCGTCGCTTCGACGCTGAAGCGCTCGAGGGCGACCGCCGCGTCGCCGCCCGCGAGCTCGAGGGCGCGCCTGCGTCCGTCGAGCGAGTCGACGTCGACGCCGCGGACCGCCCACGCGAGCACCGGCGCCGCGGCGTCGCTCGAGGCCGCGGACGCGGCGTCGAACGCCGCGAGGCCGCTCACGCGCTCGCCGAGCCTCCACAGCTCGAGGCCCGCCTCGAGGTGACGCGCGGCGCGCAGCTCGGGATCGTCGTCGTGCGCCTCGGCGACGGTGCGCGCGAGGTGCGCGGCCGCCGAGCGATCGCCCGCGGCGCGGAGGAGATCGCCGAGATACGCGGCGACGAGCGGGTCGGCGCCGTCTTCCTCCGCGAGCGCCTTCAGGTGCTTGATCGTGCCGTCGGCGTCGCCGCTCGCGTGGGCACGCAGCGCGCACACGAGCGCGAGGCTCCGTCGCATCTCGGCGTCGGCCACGCTGCCGGCGAGCTCTTCGAGCGCGGTTCGCGCGCGATCGGCGTCGCCGCCGTCGAGGCCGTCGAGCACGCGTCCGAGCCACGTGCCGTCGGGCAGATCGCGGAGCGCGCCTGTCGCCTTCGCGGCGCCCGCTTCGTCGCCCTGGGCGAGGCGCAGCCGCGCGAGCTCGACCCACAAGAACGGCAGCTCCGCGGTCGGCTCGCACTCGACGAGGCTGCGCGTCGCCGCCTCGTACCACGCGTCGTCACCACGAAGGCTCGCGAGGCTCCGGCCCAGCCGCGCGATGAGCTCCTTGCCGACGCCGCACGCCTCCGCCTGCGCGAGCGTCTCTCGCGCGCGATCGGCGTTGCCCGCGCGCGCCGCCCAGACGTACGACGCGAGCAGGAGCGCGCGGCCTTGTGCCTCGCCCGTGCCGCAGTGCTTCGACAGCTCTTCGAGCTCTTCGGCGAAGCGCGCCGCGTCTTCGCCGCCGTCGAGGATGTCGATCTTGAGCGCGCGCGCGGGCGCGCAGACCGGATCGCGCTCGGTGGCGCGCGAGAGCGCCTCGAGCGCGCGGGGGACGTCGCCCTCGCTCGCGGCGTGCTCCGCGACGCGCATCGCGAGCGAGGCGACGACGCCGCCGTCGGTCTCGCCGACCATGCGGCGCGTCGCGAGATCGGAGGCGAGTGCCGTGTCGCCGACGGTCTCCGCGAGCCGGAGGCGCGTGTTCAAGACGACGCGCTCGATCGCCGCGGCGACCTCGTTGTGGGCGCCGCCGGCGGTCGGCTCGTCTTCGCGTCGCGGCCTCGCCTCGGCGAGGACCTCGAGCGCCCGGTCGAGCGCCTGCGCGGCGCGGCCGAGCTCGCTCGCGTTGCGCCGCGCGTCGGCAGCGCGGAGAAGGAGATCGGCGGCGTGCTCGATCGCGCGAAAGTGTCGAGGCACGCCGAGCGCGTCGGCCTTCGCCGCGTCGGTCATCGCCTCGCGGATCATCTCGCCGCGCGCTTCGAGCGCCTCGGCGTGGAAGCGCGCGCGCGTCCGCGCGTCGTCGGTTCCCGGCAGGCCGGGGTCGGCCTTCGTGATGCGCTCGATCGCGATCGTCGCCGGCCACGTCGCCTTGCCGCCGAGCTCGCGCGCCTTCCCCGCGATCTCGACGGCGCGGTCGATCTCTCCCGACGCCGCCGCGAGCATCGCCGCGTCGACGAGGAGCAGGCCCTTCCACGCGACGTCGCTCGTGCGCTCGGTGCGCCCCGCGAGCGCCTCCTCGCGGAGCGCGGCGTCGCCGAGCTTGGCCGCGACGAGCTCGAGCGCGAGCCACGCCGCGCCGATGTCGGCGGCGGCCGCGCCCGTCTCGGTGGCCTCACGGGCGGCGCCGCGCGCCCCTTCGAGATCCTTCTGGACGTCCTCGAAGAAGATCGCGCGCTCGGTGAGCGCGCGCGCGCGCTCTTCCGGCGTGACGGCGGAGGCGACGAGCGCCTCGACGAGCTTGCCGAGGTTCGCGAGCGATCGCCTCCGCTCGAGCAGGCGAACGAGGCCCTCGAGCGGCTCGCGGAAGCTCGTGTCGGCGTTGTACGCCGCGAGGTAGTCGCGCGCCGCGCCGGGCTCGTCGCCGCCGCGCTCCTGGATCTCGCCGGCCTCGTTGAGGAGCCGCGCCTTGCGCGCCTTGTCGGTCGTCGCGTCGACCTCGGAGCGAAGCCGAAGGACGGCGGCCGCGATGGCGTCGAGCGTCTCGACGGACGCCGGCGGCAGCATCGAGGCGCCGGGGATGACGCCGGGCGCGGGGACGGTCTGCTCGGGCTCGAGCGGCGCGGCGTCGTCCGCGTCGCCGTCGGCGCGTGTGCTCGGGCCCACGCCGGAGGCGGCTTCCTCCGTGTCGATCCCCTCCGATTCGCTCGCCTCCTCGGCCATCCTCGCCGGAACGCAAGATACCCCAGCGAGGGCGCGGAAGTCCCGTGGTTTCGAAGCTCTGCTGCGCGCCTTCAGCCCTAAAAAATAGCGGTCTCACGACGCCAGCGGTCGTGAAGCGAAAGGACGAATGGCGGAATACAGAACACGGACCGGGGAACCGGGAGAGACGCAGAGTCAGGCTGCGGTCTCGCGTCGACGTGAGGCGCGCCCCGGCGCGTGAGCGCCGGTTCGCCGTAGGCGAATGCGCCGAGCAGCCGGTAACTGGCAGGGGAGGCTCGTCGGCGGAGCCGACGAGGGGAGCGCCAGCTCCCCCTAGGACAGCAACGAGTCGAGCTTCTCGTTGACCTTGCTCTCGATCGTGCCCTTCATCACGCGGAGCATGAACGGCAGGTCGATGGCGACGCGGACGGACTTCTCCGTCACCGAGACTTCGCCCTTCGTGCCCTTCGCCGCGCCGCTCGGGGCGTCGAAGCGGATCGTGTTGCCGTCCCACTTCCAGTCGATGCCGAACTTCTCGGCCATGCCCTTGGCGAGCTCTTCGGCCTTCTTCTTCGCGTCGTCGATGGCAAGGGTGTGGGAGCGGGAGATGTCGATCGTCGCCATGGGACCCGGTTTTAACACTATTCGATGCGCTTGACGATCCAGTATCCGCGCGGCGTTTCGATGGGCTCGCTCACCTCGCCCGCGGGGAGGCTGAAGATCGCGACCTCCGTCGATCGCTCGAGGACGCCACGCGGCATCCGCCCGATGTCTTCGGCCGAGCCGGAGTCGCCGGCCTTCACGGCCGCCTTGAAGTCGGTGCGCGCTTGCTCGAGCAGCTCGCGGGCGTGCTTGAGCGCGTCGGCCTTGCTGCGCGCGGTGCTCGACGCCCCTTCGGCGCCCGCGAACTGGACGAGCACGACACCGACGCGCACCGCGCGCGGCGCGCCGCTCGGCATCGCTCCTGCGTCGTCGAGGAGCGTGTTGAAGAGCGAGATGCCGCCGTCGCCGAGCTCCGGCTCGGGCGAAGGCGTCGCGCTCGCGGACGCGCTCGCCGCCGGCTCGGGCGCGCTCGCCGAGGCGCTCGGCGTCGCGACGGCTTCGGGGTCGCGACGGACCTTGCCCCGCCCGTTGGCCTGCTCCATCGTGAGGTAGCCGACGAGCGCGATCACCCCCGCCGAGGCGACGATGAAGGCCCAGCGCTGCACGCGATCGGACACTCAGCTCTCGTCGCCCGACGAGCGCTTGGCGTCTTCTTCCTCGACGTTCGCGCGCGGCGGCGGCCCCCACTCCTCGAACGGGCGCATCGTCGCCGCGGGCGGATCGCCGTAGAGCTCGAGCTGCGCGGCGAGCCAGTTCTCGTGGTCGATGAGGTGCTTTCGCTCGCTCTCGAGGCCCGGCGTCGTTTCCATCGACGCGATGAGCTTCTCGAGCTTCGCCTGCACCTCGGCGAGCTCCTTGCGCACGATGACGGGGTCGATGCCCTGCCGCTCCGTGTACTCGTCGGCGAGGATGAGCACCTTGTTGTGCCCGGCCTCGGCGAAGCCGGTGCCCACGGCGCACTTCTTCGTGTCGCTCCCCACGCGGTAGGTCACGATGCCGGTGCGCAGCGAGGCCACCATCGGCAGGTGGCCCGGCAGGACGCCGAACTCGCCCTCGACGCTCGGCGCGGTGACCTCGTCGGCGGAGACCGCGAGCGCGCGCCCCTTGGGGGTGACGATCTCGAGCTCGATCTTGTCGGCCATCACTTCTTCTTCTTGGTGAGCTCGGCGGCCTTGGCCTTCATCTCCTCGATGTTGCCGACGAGATAGAACGCCTGCTCGGGGTACTCCGCGTCGTCGTCGAACTTGCCGGAGAGGATCTCCTTGAACGCGGCGATCGTCTCCTTCAGCGGGACGTACTTGCCCGCGCTGCCGGTGAACTGCGCGGCGACGAAGAACGGCTGCGAGAGGAAGCGCTGGATCTTGCGCGAGCGCGACACGATGAGCTTGTCGTCTTCCGACAGCTCGTCCATGCCGAGGATCGCGATGATGTCCTGGAGGTCCTTGTACTTCTGGAGCGTCGCCTGGACCTTGCGCGCGGTGTTGTAGTGCTCCTCGCCGATGACGGCGGGGTCGAGCAGCGTCGAGGTCGAGTCGAGCGGGTCGACGGCCGGATAGATGCCGAGCGCCGCGAGGTCGCGCGAGAGGACGGTCGTACCGTCGAGGTGCGCGAACGTCGTCGCGGGCGCGGGGTCGGTGAGGTCGTCGGCAGGGACGTAGACGGCCTGGATCGAGGTGATCGATCCCTTGTTCGTCGACGTGATGCGCTCCTGGAGCGCGCCCATCTCCGTCGAGAGCGTGGGCTGGTAGCCGACGGCGCTCGGGATGCGGCCGAGGAGCGCCGACACCTCGGAGCCCGCCTGCGTGAAGCGGAAGATGTTGTCGACGAAGAGCAGAACGTCTTGGCCCTCTTCGTCGCGGAAGTACTCGGCGACGGTGAGCGCCGAGAGCGCGACGCGCGCGCGCGCGCCGGGGGGCTCGTTCATCTGGCCGAAGATCAGCGCCGTCTTCGAGATGACGGGCTCGCCCGACTCGAGCTTGCTGCCCTTCATCTCGAGGAAGAGGTCGTTGCCCTCGCGCGTGCGCTCGCCGACGCCCGCGAAGCACGAGACGCCGCCGTGCGCCTTCGCGACGTTGTTGATCAGCTCCTGGATGAGGACGGTCTTGCCGACGCCGGCGCCGCCGAAGAGGCCGATCTTGCCGCCCTTGCGGTACGGGGCGAGGAGGTCGATGACCTTGATGCCGGTCTCGAAGACCTCGATCTTCGTCGACTGGTCTTGGAACGTCGGCGGGGCCTTGTGGATGGGCGCCGTGCGCTTGGCGTTGACCGGGCCCGCCTCGTCGACGGGCGCGCCGACGACGTTCAGGATGCGGCCGAGGCACTCCGGCCCCACCGGCATCGCGATGGGCGCGCCGGTGTCGCGCACCTCCATGCCGCGGACGAGGCCGTCGGAGCTATCCATCGCGACCGTGCGGACCGTGTTCTCGCCGAGGTGCTGGGCGACCTCGAGCGTGAGGTTGTCCTTCTCGTTCGAGATGCTCGGGTTGGTGAGCTTGAGCGCGTTGAGGATCTTCGGGAGCTTGCCGTCCGCGAACTCGACGTCGACGACGGGGCCGATGACCTGGACGATCTTGCCTTTGCCCATGCTGGCCATGGGGGGTGCCGAGGCGGAAACCATGAGGGCGGGAGCTCCTTGCTTGCGAGGCGTTCGGGGGTCGCGCTGCTTCTAGGGCCGCGACACTTCGGAGGGAAGTGGCGCGCGAGCCTGGAGCAACGCGCGAATCTTCGGCCCGCGTCTAACATGGGGTGAACGCCAGTTCAACGGCCCTCACGTGGTCGAGCCAGGCGGGGGCTCCGTTCCCCGCTGGATCACGGGATCAGCGCGTGGATCCTCGAGGCTGAGGCCCGCGTTTCCGGGGCGCAGGTGGGATTCCGTCCGGCACGGAAACGTATCTGTTTTCATGTCGCCGACCCTCGATTTCGGCCCTCGGGCGGCCGCGCGCGGCCTGGCAGAGATCTGGCAACGCTCGAGCCCAACGATGAAGTCTGCGCCCGCCACCATCGGCTTCGCCATTCGCGACCACCACGGCCGCGGCTCGGCCTTCGAAATCGACCAGCGCGCGCCCGAGGGGCTCGTCTTCGGCTCCGCGAGCGCGCTCCGCCTGACGGGCGAGGGCGTGCTCCCCGCTCACTTCGTGGTGTTCCCGCACGAGGGCCGGCTCATGGCCGCGAGCGCGCGGGCCGATCGGCCGGCGATGGTCAACGGCGCCCCGCTCTCGACGGCGTGGAGCGTCCTCGACGTGCCGTCGCGGATCCGCGTGGGGACGGCCGCGGTCGACTTCTTCTACGTCCGCGAGAGCGCGATGATCATGCTCGATCTCGACGTCGAGCCGACCGTGGCGCTCTCGCGCGACCCCG
>JAHBWD010000070.1 GCA_019637175.1 Labilithrix sp.
GGCCAGCCGGGCGCGCAGCCGGGCGGATTCGGCCAGCCGGGTGGAGCACCTGGTGGATACGGTCAGCCGGCTGGCCAGCCTGGAGGCTATGGTCAGCCGGGCGCGCCGGGGGGAGCGCCGGGGTACGGGGCGCCAGGTGGGCAGCCGGGTTACGGTCAGCCCCAGGGGCAGCAGGGCTTCGGCCAGCCGCCGGGCGGCGGGTTCGGCGGTGCGATGCAGGCGGGTTTCGGTCAGATGGGGCAGGGCATGGGGCTCGGCGGCGCGCCGGGAGCCGGCGGTCGTCCGACCGTCCGCAACCCCGTGATGACGCTTCTCGTTCCCTTCGGCATTATCGTCATCGGGAACATCGTCGGCACGGTGCTCGTGACGGTGACCGAGATGGGGATCCTGGGTCTGATCGGTACGCTCGGCATGCTCGCCGGCTCCGTCATCGGCTTCCTCTCCGTCATCAAGATGACGAACGAGCTGAAGGCCGTGACGGGCAACGCCGGCTTCGCGTGGTGGCCTGCCATCATCCCGGTCTACGGACTCTACTGGGCGCTCATCATGGTGCCGGCGGAGATGAACAAGGCCAAGCAGATGCGCGGCATCCAGACGCCCGCGCGTGGGCTGGTGGCCTACTGGTTCGTGTTTCTGTACGCCTTTGCAGCAGACCTGAACGACATCGCGAAGGCTCCGTAAGCGCGTCGACCGTTCGAAGTCTTTGGAGAGCGCGCGTCCGTGACCACATGTGGGTCCGGGCGCGCGTCGCCGTTTGTGCGGTCGACGGTTTCACCTCTGATAAGATTCTCCTGTCGTGTCGGAAGCTGCAGTCGCGGCAAGCGCGTGCGCGCCGATGGTCATCGGTCGCTATGCGCTGTTCGACGAGCTCGCTGCGGGCGGGATGGCGACGGTCCATCTCGGAAGGCTCCTCGGTCCCGTCGGCTTCGGTCGCACGGTGGCGATCAAGCGCCTTCACACGCACTACGTGAAGGACCAAGACTTCGTCACGATGTTCATGGACGAAGCGCGGATCGTCTCGCGCATCCGTCATCCGAACGTCGTGCCGATGGTCGACGTCGTCCAGAACGCCGAGGGCATCTTCCTCATCATGGAGTACGTGCACGGTGAGTCGCTCTCGCGGCTCATGCGTAACGCGCGCAAGCAGGGTCAGCGGATCCCGCCGCGCGTCATCGCGTCGATCATGCAGGGCGTCCTGCTCGGTCTCCACGCGGCGCACGAGACCAAGAGCGTCGACGGCAGCCTGCTCGGCGTCGTGCACCGCGACGTCTCCCCTCAGAACGTGATCATCGGCGCCGACGGCGCGGCGCGCGTCCTCGACTTCGGGATCGCGAAGGCCGCCGGTCGCGCGCAGATCACGCGTGAGGGACAGATCAAGGGCAAGCTGGCGTACATGGCGCCCGAGCAGATCCGCGGGCAGGTCGATCGGCGGACCGACGTGTTCGCCGCGGCGGTCGTGCTCTGGGAGCTGCTCGCGGGCCGGCGCCTCCACGACGGGGCGAAGGACGTCGACATCGTCACGCGCGTCATCCAGGGACAGTTCCCGAATCCAAGCGAGCACGATCCGACGATCTCCGTCGAGCTCGACGCGCTCGTCATGAAGGGCCTGGCGGTGGATCCGGCGAAGCGCTTCGCCTCGGCACGAGAGCTCGCCATCGAGCTCGAACGCAAGGTGGGCATCGCCACGCCCACCGAGGTGAGCGAGTGGGTCGAACGTCTCGCGCACGACGTGCTCGCCGCGCGGAGCACGCTCGTCAACGCGATGGAGCTCGCGTCGGCGAGCCTCGCGCCGATCGACTCGCACCCGCCGCCTGCGTCGTTCGGCGGGCGCGCGGCGCCTCCTCCGGCGATGCCGCCCGATCAGGGCATCCCCGTGGAGGTCGACGCCGCGAACGTCCAGCACGAGCCGCCGAGCAGCTCGGCCGTCTTCGCCCACACGCAGACGTCGGCAGGCGAGGGGCCGCGCACGATGCCGTGGGGCCTCGTCGGCGTCGCCGCGCTGCTCGCGACGATCGGGATCGCGCTCGGCGGCTACGCGCTCTACCGCCGGAGCCTCACGCCACAGGAGGCGACGGCGCCGGCGATCAGCGTCGCGTCGAGCGCGCCGAAGCCGCCGCCGCCGTCGACGTCGTCGAGCGCGTCCGCGACGCCGGAAGAGCCCTCCGCCGAAAAGGAACCTGCGCTCGCGCCGTCGCCGTCCTCGGCGGCTTCGTCGCGGCCCGCCCCGAGCGCGAGCGCGGAGGCGTCACCGAGCGCGCAGCCGGCGGCGGGATCCTCCGCGACGCCGCCGCCTTCGGCGAGCGCGTCCGCCCCGGCCAAGCCCGCGTTCGTCGCGCCCGTGTTCGTGCCTCCGCGCCCGCCGCCGCCGAAGAAGCCGTCGTGCGACCCGCCGTACACGGTCGACGAGGTCGGGCATCGTCACTACAAGCCCGAGTGCGACTGAGCGATCGCTCGCGATCGCGCTCGGCATGCGCGATTCACGGCGCGGGGCCGGCGCGCCAGCGCAAGGCCTCGACGATCGCGCGCTCGGTCTGGAGACGGATGTCTTCGTCGATCGCGTCGCCCATGCTCGCCGCCGGACCGAGCGCGGCCGGCGCGCCTTCATGCTCGGCGAACACGTAGCCGACGGTCTTCGAGCTCGTCGCGACGACTTCACCCGCGCACACGACGCGGTTCGTGGCGAAGTCGTACAGATAGGCGCGCCCCGCGACTTCGCCGGGCTCGAAGCCGGCGGCCGACGTCGCGTACGGCCTCTTCGACGTCTTCGCGACGAGCACGACGTCGTACCCGAAGCGCTCCGGACGATCGAGCGCGCGCGCGTAGAGCGCGGCCTCTTCGTAGCGGCCGGACGCGAGGTGCGCCTCGGCGCGTCGCACGTCGGCGAGCACGCCCGCGACGGCCTGGCTCGGGAGCGCCGCGCCGATCTCGGCGCGCTGGATGGTGAGCAGCGGAAACGCCGCTCGACCCTTCACGAGCGAGCTCACGGCCGGGAGCGCGAGCGGGCACGCGCCGAGGTCGGGCCTCGACGCGAGATCGCGCCCGATCGCGTCGCGCACGCCGAGCTCGAAGCGCGCCTGCGCGCGCGCGGCGCGGGCGCGCGCGCCGGCGATCGCCGACCGCGCGCTGTCGACGCGCGCCGCCTCGCTCCTCGGCGCACGCGGTGCAGGCGCGCCCGCGCGTGCGGCGCCCGCGGCGCAAGCCACGGCGACGATCGCGAAGCCCAGCGCGCCGATCCGCGTGCGGCGCCGCTGCGCCTGGAGCACGCGCACGTACGGATGTTCCGCCTCCGAGGGCTCGGGCTCGGGCGGCGACGCGACCCGGTAGGGCTGCACCTTCGAAGTCTAGCACTCACGCCGCTGCCCGCTTGTGATGAGATCCGGCTGTGAGCGCGCCCGCGTGGAGATGGCGACGAGAAGACGAAGATCTTCTCCAGAGGCTCGAGGACGAGACCGTCCTCGGTCGCTTGTTCCGCCATCACGTCGGCGCCCCTCCCGGAGGCGAGCGCGCCGAGCCCCATCCCCGCGCCGCCGGCCTCGTCGCCTCGGCGCGCGCGCTGCCCGGCGGAAGTGAAGCCGTCGACGCGGCGCTCCGCGGCGACGTCGCCAAGCTCGCGCGCTTCATCGAGGCTGGCCCGATGCGCGATCGACCGCCCGTCTTCCTCCACCACGTCGCGGTCTACTACGGCAAGGTCGCGGCGGTGCTCGAGGGGGCCGCGCCGGACGCCGCGGCCAACGCGTGGATGCGTTCGCTCGCGGCGTGGCTCGCGCTCGACGAAGAGCGCACCTACCTCGCGTCCATCGAGGAAGCCGTGCTCGGGGCTTCGCGGTCGGGCGCAAAGCGCGCGTCGCCCGAAGGTCGAGGCGAGCGCGCTCCGCTCGAGGTCCTCGCCGATCTCGGAAAGCGCGCCGAGGTAACCTCGCGCGATCTCGCCCCCGCGGGGCGCGCGGCGCTCCTCGCGCTCGCGTGGGTCTCCGAGGCGGGGCGCATCGCCGGCGTCGGAGAGGACGCGACGCGACGCGCGGAGCAGGCCGCCGAGCGCCGCCGCAACGCGGCGCTCGACGCCGCGCTCGCGGTCGTCGGCGAGGCGCTCGACGAAGCCAACGTGCGCGGCGAGCTCGGATCGAACGGCCGCGCGATCCTCACGCGCGCGCTCGACGTGTGGAAGTGGTCGGGGCACGACGAGGCCGTCGAGCAGTTCGTGGTCGACCGCCTCGCGACGATCGGTTGGGAGCTGTATCGCGCGCGCGCGTGGGACGCGCTCCGCTACGCGTTCGATCCGTTCCGCCCGCTCATCGAGCACTTCGCCGCGCGCATCGAGGGAGATCCAGCGTCGAAGATCGCTTTCGCCGGGCCGTGCGCGCAGATGTTCGTCTTCCTCACGGACATCGAGCCGATCTTCGCCCGCAAGCTCGAGCTCGCCGAGAGGGCGATCCGGATCTGCCCCACGCATCGCAACGGGCGCTTGAACCTCGCGTCGCTGCTCTGCGATCAAGCCATCGCGGCGATGGGCGCGACGGCGCTCTTCGTTCGGAGAGAAGAGCTCGAGCGGATCGAGGCCTTGCTCGCGCGCGCCGAGAGCCTGTACCCGGCGTCGACCGAGCTGCCCGAGGCGAAGGCGATGCTCGAGCGGTGCCGCCGCCGTCGGATCGCGCTGTGAAGAGCGAACGACGATCAGAAAATCCGGAAGCTCGTCCCACTCACGTCCGTACCTCGGAGGTATCCATGAGGCGTCTTCTCGCACTTAGCTCTTTGATTCTGATGGGATGTGGCGGTTCGGACGGCACGGGCACGGTGGGCCCGGCCGACGGCGGCGCCGAGACGGGCCCCGGCCCGGGTCCGGCGATCCCCGATCCCGACGGCGGGCCCGAAGGCGGCGGGCCGACCGCGGACGCGGGCGACGGAGGCACGCGCGACGACCGGATCGATCCGATCGAGGTCGGCCGCTCGTGGACGTACAACGTGCAGGTGCTCGGGATCTATCCGCTGTGCACCAACGGCGTGCACACGTCGGCGGTGTTGCAGAAGGCCGGCCTCGACGGCAAGACCGCGTTCGACGTGCAGTCGTTCTGTCCGAGCGTCGGCGTCGTGAAGTACGCCGTCGAAGGCGATCGCGTGTTCGTCCACTTCGGCGGGGCGTGGGTGCTCTCGCTCGACGCTCCGGTCGCCGAGAATCACACGTGGACCGACGGCCTCCTCAACTACAAATGGGAGAAGAAGGGAACCGTCACGGTGACCGCCGGCACCTTCAGCGACTGCTGGCAGGCGACCACGGTCGCGAGCTACACCTCGTACATCCAACTCTGCCGCGGCGTCGGTCCGGTGAAGTGGCACTACGAAGACGGCTTCGGCAACGGCTACGAAGCGATCCTCGTCTCGAAGAACTTCTGATGAGCGACAACCCCTTCGAGCGCTACGACCTCGATCCCCAGGACGGGATCGAGAAGATCACGCGTCGCTTGAAGGAGCTCGCCGAAGAAGCGACCGACGAGCGCGAGCGCGACCGCATCCGCGCGGCGTGGGAAGAGCTGACGCTGCACCCCGCGCGGCGGCTTCGCGCCGCGCGGAGCGCCCACCCGGAGACGCGGAGGCCGCTCGGCGATCCTCCGCTCGGAGCGCGGCTGCGCGTCACGGCCACGGAGCTCACGCTCGACGATCTCGCCGCGCGCCCGAGCGTCCTCGCGGCGCTCGCGAGCGGCGAGCCGACGTCGGAACGAGAAGAACGAGACGCGATCGCCCCGCCTCTCGACGACGATCCGCATTTCTGAAACCCTGTCGGGCCATGGCCTTTCTGGATCGCGCGGTCGGGATCGATCTCGGGACGACCAACTCGGAGATCGCCTGGCTCCCTCCCTCCGAACGCGACGTCGTCATCCACGCCGACCGCTTCGGCCGGCGCACCGTGCCCTCGGCGGTCGCGTGGGACGACAAAGCGAGCGCCTTCGCCGTCGGTCACGCCGCGCGCAGTAGGCGCGGAACGGCGTCGCCGCCCGTCGAGTCGATCAAGCGAAAGATGGGGCAGAAGGCGACCGTCACGATCGGCGCGCACGCGCTGACGCCGGAGGAGATCTCGTCGAAGATCCTCGCCGAGCTGCGCGATCGCATGAAGGAGACGCTCGCCCAGAAGCCGCTGAAGAGCGGCGCGCAGACGATCGATCTCCCCGTCAACCGCGCGGTCATCACGGTGCCCGCGTACTTCGACGCGCCGCAGGTCGAGGCCACGCGCAAGGCGGGCGAGCTCGCCGGCCTCGACGTGATCGGCGTGCTCCAGGAGCCGACGGCCGCCGCGATCTATCACACGTGGAAGCGGCGGCTCGGCGACGGCAATTTCCTCGTCTACGACCTCGGCGGCGGAACGTTCGACGTCTCGATCCTGCGCTGCACCGCGGGCGAGTATCAGGTGCTCGCCATCGACGGCGACAACTACCTCGGCGGCGACGACTTCGATCGGCGCTACGCCGAGCACCTCCGCAAGGAGCTCGTGGGGAAGGGCTACGCGCTCGATCTCGACGTGAAAGGGAGCGACGAGGATCGCGCGCTCTTCGGGCGTCTCGTCCACCTCGCGCAGGAGATCAAGGAGTCGCTCTCGACCGCCGAGGTCGTGCACGTCAGCAAGAGCGACTTCATGAAAGACAAGAGCGGCGAGAGCGTCTCCTACGACGGCGACGTGGGCCGTGCCGACTACGAGGCCGTCGTCGGCGAGCTCGTGGAGACGACGCTCGCGTGCTGCGAACGCGCGCTCGTCCGCGCCAGAGAGGTCGCGGCGATCTCCCTCGACGACATCGAGCATGTCATCCTCGTCGGAGGCTCGACGCGCGTGCCCCTCGTCGTGCGGAGCGTCACCGAGCGGCTCTGCAAGCGAGGCAACGAGCCTCTGCGCGACGACGTCGACACGTGCGTCGCGCTCGGCGCCGCGATCCACGCCGCGCACATCGGCGGCACCGTCATCGGCGACGGCGTCGTGCGCGCGCGGATCACGAGCCCGCTCGTGGCCGACGGCGCGAAGCTGCGCTTGAACGTCGTCGTCGAAGAGGCGCCGAAGAACGCGGCGCGCGTCGCGATCTGGGAAGGCGAGCGCGCGCTCGCCGAAGGCGCGCTCACGAAGGAGCCGATGCGCTTCGACGTCCCGCTCGGCGAAGCCGAGGAGACGGCGGCGACGCTCGCGCTCCAATCGTCGATCGGCGTCGCGCTCGCCGAGCTGCCGCTCGGCCTCCATCGCGGCGATCTTCGCCCGCGTCCGACCTCGCTCAGCCGCGCCTCGGTCGTCGCGAAGGACATCGCGATCGAGGTCGTGCGCGGCGGGAAGCGCGAGCGCAAGGTGCTGCTCGCGCGCGGCACCGGCCTCCCGGCGCAGGTCTCGCAGCTCTTCTTCACCGCGGATCAGACCGGCGCCGTCGTCCTGCGCATCCTGCAGAACCGCCTGCCGATCAAGACGCTGGTCGTCGATGTCCCGAAGGAGCTCCCCGTCGGGAGCCCCGTCGAGGTCGTGCTCCGCTGCGACGAGTCGATGCGCCTCGAGGCGCAGGCCACCGTAGGCGCGCAGCAGATCCAGGCGCACATCGAGCCGCCGCAGAGCCCTCAGGGCGGCGCGTCCGACGTCGAGTCGCTCCTCGAGCAGGCCGAGAAGGCGCGGCGCTCGCTCTGGGGCGGCCTCGGCTCCGAGTTCGGGCGCGAGGCCGATCGGCTCGTCGTCGGCATCCGCGAGGTCCTCCACACCGATCCCGACAAGCTCGAGGCGCTCTGCCAGCAGCTCCGGCACCTCGTCGAAGAGTTCCACGGCGGCGCCGCCGAGCAGATGGTCCCTCCGATGCCGCGCATGGAAGAGGCGTTCGACGTGCTCCGTCGCGTCGTCTATCGCGCGACGGGCAACCTCATGGGCATGGAGCGCGCCGACTGGGAGAAGCGCATCGACGCGCTCTACGACAAGGCGATGTCGGCGCACGAAGCCGGCGACGGGCCGACGTGGCGGCGCGTCTTCAACGAGGTGCAGGCGCTCTCCGAGACGGCCTATCAAGAAGAGTTCTCGCAGATGCGCCTCGACGATCCCGCGTACATCCAGCGGCGCACGATGACGCTCGCGTGGCGCGCGCAGCGCGTCGAGCAGGCGCTCGCCGAGATGGTGCCGAGCACCACCGACGAGATCCGCGTCATGCAGCGCGCCGAGCAGCAGCGCATCGAGAAATGGCTCGAGGGCAACGTCACCAAGCCCCTCCGCGCGCTCGCCGACGACGACAAGAAGCGCGAGCCCTCGGCGGCGCGGCGATCGATCGAGCAGATCGACGCGGAGATCGAGCGCATCGAAGCCGCGGTCGAGCGCCTGCCGTCGATCGGGCTCGTCACCGATCGCGGCGCCGGATGAGCCTCACCGGCGACGTCGCGCTCGCGGCGGCCGAGCGCGTCGAGCGCACGGGCGGGCCCAAGGCCGGGCTCGCGATCTATCGGCGCGTCGCCTCGAGCACGACCGACGCCACGCTCCGCGCCAAGGCGATCCTCGGCGCGCTCCGCTGCGCGACCGCGACGCGCGATCTCGGCGCGTTTCGCGATCTCTCGCTCCTCTGGGAGACGGTCGACGCCGGCATGTGGGACGGCGTCTTCACGGCTTGCAAAGACATGTGGCGCGCGGGGCTCGGCGTCGCGGCCACCGATCTCGCGCACGCCGAGGTGAGACGCCTCCGCACGGCGCGCGCGCTTTATGCGTACGCGCGGTGCCTCGACGTCGCGGGCGACGCGCGGGCGGCCGGCGCCTTCACCGAAGCGATCGAGCGCGCGGAGAACGAGGGCGCCGTCGATCTCGCGCGCACGGCGCGCATCCGCCGCCTCTCGTGGCTCGCGCGCGCGCCGGAGACGCTGCCGGAGGCGATCGAAGAGGCCAAGCGGATCGTGCCGGCCGAAGCGCAGCCGCACGAGCGCCTCGATCTCGCGCGCGCGCTCTTGCGATCGCCGAGCCGCTTCGTGCGTGCGGGCGCGATCGGGCTGCTCGACGAGCTGGTGCGAGACGGCGGGCCCCGCCCCGACGCCGACGGGCGTCTCGCTGCGATGGCGACGCGGCTCGGCGCGCGCCACGCCGACGACATGGGCGACGCGCTCACGTCGCTCGAGGCCGATCGGCTCCTCGCGTTGTTCTCGCGGCTTCCGCCGTCGAGCGGCGGCGCGCTCGCGAAGAAGCGCGTCGCGGCGATCGAGGCGCTCGCGCGGGCGAGAGAGAAGGGCGGGGCGGAGGCGTGGAGCGCCGCGCTCGCCGCGGCGGCGAACGGCGATCCCGAGCTCGCCGCGCTTCACCGGCGGGCGGGTGACGTCGTCGCCGGTCGCTTCGAGCCGGTCGAGAGCGCGTCCGCGTCGTCCGACGTTTGGGGAACGATGCTCGACGCGGCCTCCGCGATCCGAGACGGAGCGCCGGCGCGCGCGGCGCGATCGCTGCGCGTCCTCGCCGAGCGCGCCGAGCGCTTCGAGCGCGTGCCGCCGCAGCTCTTCACGATCGCCGTGGTCGCGCTCCAGAACGAAGACGACGAGCTCCGCGGCGTCGCGGGCCGCCTCGTCGCGGCGATGCTGAAGAGCGAGATCGCCGCCCCGCCTCGGGGCTGGCTCGGCCTCGCGCGCGCGCTCGACGCCTGCGGCATGGAGGAGCTGGCGACGGTCGCGCGGCGATCGGCGGCGCTCGCCAAGGAGCCCGGCGCCGCGGAGGCCCTCGCCCAGTCGCTCACGATGAAGGGCTGGCAGCTCGCTCGCGAGGGCGACCGCTCTCGCGCGATCGAGAGGCTTCGGGAAGCGAAGGCGCTCGCGACGGGGGAGCGCCCCGCGGCTGCCACCCGGTCGACGTGATCAAGCGCGCGCCTCGTTTGTACGAGAGGTACGACCACGCCCAGTTCAGCAGCACCACGACGCGGTTGCGGAAGCCGATGAGGTACCAGATGTGGACGAAGAGCCACGCGAGCCAGGCGATGAAGCCGCGCATCTTGAGGCCGCGCGCGTCGGCGATCGCGCGCGAGCGGCCGATCGTCGCCATCGTTCCTTTGTCGAGGTACCAGAACGGCTCGCGCGGCGGCGCGCCGTCGCTCTCGACCTCCCACGCGATGATCTGCGCGACGTAGCGCGCTTGCTGCATCGCGACGGGGCTCACGCCGGGCAAGACGGTGCTCGCCTTGCCCTTGGCCGAAGGAACCTCGAAGCGCGCGACGTCGCCGATCGCGAACGCCTCGGGGTGATCGGGGATCGCGCAGTCGCTCCCGACGACGACGCGCCCTTGCCGGTCGAGCGGGGCGCCCAGCGTTCGCGTCAAGCCGCTCGCCTCGACGCCGGCGGCCCAGAGGATCGTCTCCGACGCGATGCGCTCGCGCTCTTTGCCGCTGCCGAGGCCGGGCAGCTCGTCGGCTTCGGCGCCGTCTTCGAGCTCGACGCCGCGCTCGTCGATCGTGACGACGCGCGAACCGGTGCGGACCTCGACGCCGAGCTCGCCGAGCTGCTCGACGGCGCTGTGCGCGAGGTCTTCGGTGAACGAGGGCAGGATGCGCGGCCCGGCCTCGATCAAGACGACCTTCGCCTCGCGCGGATCGATCGCGCGAAAGTCGCGACCGAGGACGTGTCGTGAGAGCTCGGCGATCGCGCCGGCGAGCTCGACGCCCGTCGGACCTCCGCCGATGACGACGAACGTGAGGAGCTTCCTGCGGGCGCGCGCGTCGGGCGTCCGCTCCGCGCGCTCGAACGCGACGAGGACGCGGCGCCGGATCTCGAGCGCGTCTTCCACGTTCTTGAGGCCGGGCGCGAACGCCTCCCAGTCGTCGTTGCCGAAGTACGACGTCTTCGCGCCCACCGCGACGATGACGTAGTCGTAGGGCAGCTCGTCGCCCTCGAGGTGGACCCGCTTCTCCTCGAGATCGATCCGCGAGACGTCGCCCATCACGACGCGGACGTTGCTCTGCTCGGCGAGGATCGCGCGGATGGGCGAGGCGATCTCGGCCGGAGAGAGCCCGGCCATGGCCACCTGGTAGAGCAGCGGCTGGAAGAGGTGATAGTTCGCGCGGTCGACGAGGGTGACGTCGACCGGCACCTCGGCGAGCGCCTTGGCGGCTTCGAGGCCGCCGAAGCCGCCCCCGACGATGACCACGCGACGGCGCTTCGCATCCATTTTTCCAGCCAAGGATCTGGGGTGATTGGTCACTCGGGTCAAGCTCCGCCCACGCGCGCGCACCTCATCCGTGCACGATACAAGTTTCGCAATCGACACCGTCCGCCTGCCGGCCCGCAACAGTCGCCTGAGACGATGCCCAGCGTAAGAGAAGGAGGCGGGCTCATGACTCCCATCGAAACGATCGCGATCGTTCTCGCCGTCTACGGGGTGGTCTTCCTGTCGCACCGGGCCTCGCGCGCGGTGGAACGCGGCGCAGATCACGCGGATACGTGATCTCGACCGATCGGAAGACTTATACGGCGTAAAATGAGACGTGCGCGCCGCGCCGGCTGCGCTATGCGCCGCAGCGTGAAGTCTCGCTCGCTCGTCTTGGTGCTCGGTCTCGGCTTGGTCGTCGCGTGCAGCTCGTCGTCGTCGCCGGACGCCGCGCCTCCCGCCGTGGAGGACGTCCCGCCCGACCCGAAGTGCAAGACGCCCGGGCCGCTGCCCGCCGGCGGGTGGTTCACCGACGTCACCGCCGAGTCGGGCCTCGACGGCGTCACGGGCATCCGCATCTCGTCGGCCGATCTCGACGGCGACGGCCTGCCCGATCTCGTGATCCACGGCGTCGGCGCGAAGCGCGACAGCGCCGCCGAGCCGATGAAGCGGGTCTTCATGAACCGCGGCGGGCGCTTCGAAGAGACGACCGCGGAGAGCGGCCTGCTCGACTCGCGCGACGGGCCGGGCACGGGGCGCCTCGGGCACCTCTCGGTCTTCGCCGACGTCGACAACGACGGCGACCTCGACATGTTCGAAGGCACGTACATCGACGAGAACACCGACGCCGTCCCCTACATGAAGGATCGGAGCGAGATCTTCCTGAACGACGGCAAGGGCCACTTCACGATGGCGCCGCGATCGAAGCCCTCCGCCGAGGCGCTCCCGACGTCGTCGGCGTCGTTCGCCGATTACGATCGCGACGGGCTCGTCGACGTCTTCGTCGGCACGTTCTACGTCGGCAGCGAAGGCGGCGGGAGCTTCCTCTACAAGGGCAACGGCGACGGCACGTTCTCCGACGTGAGCACGTCTTCGAAGGTGCTCCGCCCCTCCACCAACGGCGATCGCCAGAAGTTCCTCGCGGGCGAGAACCGCAAGCCGGCGTACGGCGTCACCGCTTGCGACTTCGACGACGACGGCGATCTCGACTTCGTCGTGAGCGGTTACGGGCGGAGCTTCAACGAGCTCTGGCGCAACGACGACGGCGTCTTCACCGAGATCGCGCACGGCACGCCCTTCGCGGTCGACGACAAGCTCGACTACAAAGACAACGAGTTCTACCGCTGCTGGTGCAGCAAGAACGCCGACAAGTGCACGCCCGAGGAGTCGCAGCCCAAGATCGCGTGCGATCGCTTCTCGTGGACGCCCGGCTTCGACGATCAGCCGGCGCGAAACGGCGGCAACACGTTCTCCACCGCGTGCGTCGATCTCGACAACGACGGGGACCTCGACTTCATCCACGCCGAGATCCGTCACTGGCACATCGGCGAGTCGAGCGACTCGTCGCAGATCATCCGCAACGATCTCACCGGCGGTCAGTCGACGTTCGTGCGCCTCCCCAACGACGAGACGACGCTGCTCCAGCCGCGCACCATCCCCGACTGGAACGAGGGCAACATCGGCGTCGGCGCGTTCGACGTCGACAACGACGGTCGCAAGGACATCTACCTCACGTCGACCGACTACCCCGACACGTGGGGCCTCCTCTATCACCAGCAGAGCGACGGCACGTTCCGCAACGTCACGGACGCCGCCGGCGCGAAGACGTACCACGCGGTGGCGTACGCCTCGATCGACATCGACGGCGACGGCGATCTCGATCTCGTCGTGATGACGAGCGGCGCGCGCTGCGGCGGCGACCCCAAGTGTCCGCCGAAGCCGACGCTCAAGGTGTTCCGCAACGAGATCGGCGCCACGCGAAACTTCGTGCAGCTCCGGCTCCACGGCAAGGGCGAGGGCTTCTCGAACGCCGCCGCGATCGGCGCGAAGGTGACGGTCGTTTCCGGCGGCGTGCGCCAGGTGCAAGAGGTGAGCGGCGGCTACGGCCACTTCGGCTTGCAGCACGACACCAAGCTCACCTTCGGCCTCGGCGGCGCCTGCGCCGTCGATGCGATCGAGGTGCGCTGGCCCGACAAGGCGGGCACGGTGCAGACGCTGACGGGCGTGGTCGCGAACCACGTGGTCGACGTCTTCGAGGGCGAAGCCAAGGTGAAGTACGCCACGAAGTGACCGCGGTATGCTGTGGGGCCATGCGGCCCTTCGCCCGCGCTTCCGCGTTCCTCTGCGCTTCGTTCGGCCTCGCGGCCTTCTTCGCGTGTGGCGGCGACGATGACGAGCCGCCGCCGCTCCTCGAGGGTGGATCGGACGCGCCGCTCCTCGGCGACGTCGTTCCCCCGGAGATCGACGCCGAGGTTCCGCTCGGCGACGTTTGCGGCGACGTCGGCGGCCTCGAAGAAGACGCGCCGTGGCCGATGCGCGGCGCGTGTCCGACGCGATCGGGCGTCTCGCCCAACGCGGGCCCGCGCAATGCGACGATCAAGTGGTCCGTCCCGATCCCCGCGGGCGAGAGCTCACCGGCGATCGCCGCCGATCGCTTGATCTGGGTCGGCACGAAGGAGGGCGACGTGCTCGTCCTCTTCCCGAGCGGCGCCGTCTACGCCGCGCACCGCACGGGAGGCCCCGTTCGTTCCTCTCCCGTTCGATCCGCGACGGGCCTATCGATCGTCGGCGGCAGCGACGGCAACCTCTACGGCGTCGATCGCGGCCCGGGCCGCGTCGACGGCGGCGCCGACGACGCAGGCGACGGCGGCTCGATCCATCCTCCCGCGCGCCTGGTCTTCCAGCGCGCGCTCGCGCCGATCTCTTCGTCGCCCGCGATCGCCGGCGACGGCACGATCTACGTCGGCACGGCCGACGGCAAGCTCGTCGCCGTGAGCGCCGACGGCAGCGCGACGAAGTGGAGCGTGGTCACGAACGACACGCTCGGCTCCTCTCCCGCCGTCGCGCCCGACGGGACGATCTACGTCGGCAGCTCCGATCGCAAGCTCTACGCGTTCGCCGCCGACGGCGCGACGAAGTGGTCCTACGAGACGGGCGGCGCGATCCTCGGCTCTCCCGCCGTCGGCGGCGACGGATCGGTCTACGTCGGCTCGAGCGACGGCAAGCTCTACGCGCTCAACGCCGCCGGCAAGCTTCGATGGACCTACGCGACGGGCGGCCCGATCACGGGCACCCCCGCGGTTCGCGCGGGCGTCGCCTACGTCGGCAGCGACGACAAGCAGCTCCACGCCGTCTCGACGACCACCGGTGAAGCGACCTGGACCTACGCCACCCTCGGCGCGGTCGCCTCACCGATCATCGCCCCCGATCTCACCATCTACGCCGGCTCCCTCGACGGCCGCCTCTACGCCCTCACCCCCACGGGCCTCCTCTTCTTCGCCGTCAACGCCAAGGCCCCCATCCGCGCCGCCCCCGCCATCGGCGACGATCTCACCCTCTACATCACCACCGACGCCTCCATCCTCGCCATCGGCCCCTGACAGCTCCCGCTCTCCCATTCCCGGTTCCCCGTCCCGTGTTCGCTCTTCCACATTCGTCTTTTTTCATCACCAAGGAAGCTCCTCCCCACTCGCATGAAAGAACCTTCCGCTCCGCTCCGGCGTGAGCTCCTCGATCCGCGCGAGCAGCCCCCTCGTCGCCACCGGCGGATCGTCGTTTCCCATGCCGCCCGTCATCTCCGTACGGATGAAGCCCGGATGCAGGATCGCGACCATGATCCCTCGTGACGCGAGATCGCGCGCGAGCGAGACGCCCGCCATGTTCAGCGCCGCCTTCGACATGCGATAGCCGTAGAGGGCGCCCGAGCCGTTGTCGCCGATCGATCCGGCGCGGCTCGACACGAGCGCGATCTTCGAGCCCTTCGTCATCTTCGGCAAGAGCGCCTTCGTCAAGAGGAGCGGGGCGACGGCGTTGACCTCGTATTGACGGCGGAGCGACGCGGCGTCGAGCGCGTCGAGTCCCCCGGCCACGAGGACGCCGGCGTTGTTGATCAAGACGTCGATGGTCTTGGCGCCGACCGCCGCGTCGATCGCGCGAGCGCCGTCGTCGGTCGTGACGTCGGCGCCTTCGACCACGGTCACGCCGAGCGACGACAGCTCGCCCGACGCCGTGCGACACGCGGCGATCACGTCGACGCCGCGCGCGCCGAGCTGCCGACAGATCTCGAGACCGATCCCGCGGTTGGCTCCCGTGACGACCCACGCTCCCATCGCGACCTCTCTTTCAGTGAAGCACGAAATTGTTCAACGCCTGGACGATGACGCCCACGATGCTCTCTCCCGCGATGCCGCCGGCGGCGATCGCGATCACGTAGCGCTGCGCCCACTTCTCGTTCTTCGTCGTCGCGATCCAGCCGAAGAGCCCGCCGATGAACATCGCGAGCGGGTAGAAGAACGGCAAGACCATCCCGAGACCGATGCCGGTCGGTGAGGGGACCCACTTCCTGTACGCCTTCGGGACGATGATCTCGAGCAGGGCGAGGACGGTCCCGGCCAACAGGCCGCAGCGGATCGCGACCTGCGACATCGGGTGCAGGTTGCCGAGCCCGTACTTGAAGACCTCGGCGACCGCCTTCCACTGCTGCGCGCCCGGCGCCGGGAACGCCGGCGGCCGCAGGTCCGTCCCCGTGAGCACGGTCGCGTCGGGGACGAGGATGAAGTAGCAGAGCGTCATCGCGACCGTGCCGGTGACGATCCCGGAGGCCTGCGCGATGAACTGCCGGCGCGGGTTCGCGCCGAGGAGGTAGCCGCACCTCAGATCGTTGAGCAGATCGGCGCTCGACGCCGAAGCGCTCGCGGTGATCGCCGCCGTCTGGAGGTTCGCCGTCATGCTCTGGGGCATCAGCACGCCGTAGGTGAGCTGCATGATCTTGCCGAGCGGGCCGGCGGGCGTGATGTCGCTCTCGCCCGTCGCGCGGCAGGCGACGATCGCGAGCACGAACGTCATCGCCACCGCGAGCAAGCCGAGGTGGATCGGAATGTCGAACACGAGCCACGCGACGACGACGACGCCCGTCCCCGCGAACGCCATCCCGGAGACGAACCACGAGCCCGGCACCTCGACGTCCTCCACCGCGACCTTGGGCCGGCGCGGCGCCTCTTTGCCCGTGGGGCTCGCGGTCCAGTCGACGTCTTCCTTGCGCAGCTTCTTCTTCTCCTCTTCCGGCGCCGCCTCCGCGGCCCTCTTCGCCGCGCGGCCCGGGATCATCCCTTCGATCGCGCGCACGATCGTCCGCCACTGCGCGGCGAACTGCACGAGCCCGCTCGCCACGAGGATCGGCGCGCCCGTCCAGATCCCGATCTCCTTCCACGCGCTCGACGGCCTCGTCGCGGCGCCGACGACCTTGCCGACGGCGTTCGTCCACTCCGCGTCGAGCGCGGGAGGCGTGATCACGACCGCGAGGATGAGCCCGCCCACGACCATCCACGCCGTGATGCGCACGCCGACGATGATCCCCGCGAAGACGAGCGCGACGCCGTGATCGAGCTTGATGTAGAAGTCGCTCAGCTTGAACGCCGCGCCGTTCGGGTGGAGCGTCGCCGGGCCCGCGTTGAGCATTCGATGCGTCCACGACTCGGGCAAGACGCGCGGGATCCAGTCGAAGACGTTCGACTGACCGGGCAGGATGGTGTCGCGCACGACTTCCCCGCCGACCACCTTCTTCAGGATGTCGAGCTCCTTGAGGACGGGCACGAGGCCGGAGACCGCCGCGGTGACGAAGAGCGCGCGTGCGCGAGTGCTCGCCTCGGCGCCGCGGCTGTACAGACCTTGAAGCGTGAGCGCCGCGGCCGTTCCCGAAGGGAACTTCAGCTTCTCGCGGTTGATCATGTTCCGCTTCATCGGGATCGCGACGACGACCCCGAGCGCGGCGAGGAAGAAGATCCAGAGCGCGACGCCCGGCCAGTGGAGGTGCGTTCCTCCCGGCGTCTCCTTCGTCACCGTCAAGAGGAGCATCGCCGGCAGCGCTGTGATGAGGAGGAAGCCCGTGCCGTAGCCGGCGCCCGAAGCCGTCGACACCGCGCACGTCGTCTCGAGGATCGACAGCGGCGTCTTCGCGAGTCCCGCGCTCTGGAGCGACGACCAGATCGCGAACGTGAGGATGCACGCCGTCAGGTTCACGCCGAGGAACCACCCCGTCTTGAGCCCGATGTAGACGTTCGTGAAGGCGAGGAAGAAGCCGAGGATCGACCCCATCGCGATCGCGCGAACGGTGAGCTGCGGCGCGTCGTGGCGGTAGGCGCGCGCGTACCACTCGGCCTCGTCGAAGGTCGCGACCTCCTCGGGGGGGATCTCGAGGGGCTTGCTCGCCTCGATTTCCTCGGGGGTCTTGGGCGGCTCCTGGAGCAGGCTCACGACGCGTTCTAACCCAGAATCACGCGCAAATCGCGGGCATCCGGAAGGGCGCCCTTGACAACATACCGACCGAACGGTAGTTTACTGGACCCGCATGATCAAAAGCACGCTGACGTCGCTCCTTCCCCTCCGGATGCGCAATCAGGTCGACGGATGGCTCGAGATCCTCGACGTCCTCTCGGAGCTGCGCGATCCGCGCGTGCTCGCCGCGCTCGCGCCTTCGGGCGCGCGCGGGCTCGTCTTGAAGCGCGGCAAGCAAGGCGTCCCGACGAAGACGCCGGCGCATCACGCCGCGCACTTCGACTGGTCATACCCCGCCGATCAGCCGGCGATGCGCGCGCTCTACGGGCGCGCGAAGAAGAACCAGTGGAACAGCGACACGACGCTCGCGTGGTCGACGAGCGTCGATCCGTACGATCCGGCGCGGCCTCTCTTGCCCGAGGGCTTCCTCGACTTCGACGCGCTCGAGGCCCTCGGGATCAAGCTCGACGCGCGCGAGCGCCAGCGCCTCGTCCATAGCCTCACGTCGTGGATGCTGAGCCAGTTCCTCCATGGCGAGCAAGGCGCGCTCTTCGCCGCGGCCCAGGTGACCGAAGCGGTGCAGTTCTTCGACGGCAAGCTCTACGGCGCGACCCAGGTGATGGACGAGGGGCGTCACGTCGAGGTCTTCCACCGCTACATCGATCAGAAGCTCGAGAAGCTCTACCCGATCAACGACAACCTCTTCGTGATCATCGACGCGCTCATGAGCGACGCGCGGTGGGACATGAAGTTCCTCGGCATGCAGATCATGGTCGAGGGCCTCGCGCTCGGCGCGTTCGGCACGCTCTACAAACAAACGAAGGAGCCGCTGCTCAAGAGCCTCCTCAAGTACGTGATCCAAGACGAAGCGCGCCACGTCCACTACGGCGTGCTCGCGCTGCGCGATCACATGAAGGGCCTCACCGAGCGCGAGCGGCGCGAGCGGGAAGACTGGTCGTTCGAGGTCGCGCTGCTCATGCGTAACCGCTTCCTCGCGTACGAGGTCTACGAGGAGTGGTTCGAGGGGATCCTCCCGCGCGAGCAGTGGCGCACGTTCGTCACCGAGACGCCCGGGATGCGCCAGTTCCGCCAGACGATGTTCACGCGGCTCGTCCCGAACCTCCGCGAGGTCGGCCTCATCACGCCGCGCCTCCTGCCGCGCTACGAGAAGGTCGGCCTCCTCCAGTACATGGGAGGCCTGGCGGCGGATCGGCTCGACGGCGACGGAATCATCGCCGAGCTCGATCGCGCCGCCTGATCCTCACGAGGTCGCGTTCACTCCTCGTCGGCCTCGCCGCCGGACTCGATCTGCTCGGTCGTCGGGCGGGGTGGGGGAGGAGGCGGCGGCATCCCTGGGCCCAGCGCCGCGGCGAGCACGAGCATCGCGCGCAGCATGCGCCAGAGCAGCCGCTGGAGACGCGACCTCAGCGTGCGTCGCGGGCTCGCGGCCGCGCGCGCACGTCGAGATCGTCTCGACATGTCGCTCTCCTTTGCGGTCTTCGGGGGAAGGTGCGGGGCGACCCGCGCGCTTCACCGGAGGAGCGAGCAGTTCAGGAGATAGATCCGAGAGCGCACGAACGCCGACGCGCGCCCGAGCGCGTTCGCACCTTCGTTCGCCGCGTCGCTCGCGCTCGCGCTCGCCTCCGGAGCCGCGGTCGCTTCCGCGTTCGCGTCCGCGTCGGCGTCCGTGCGCGCGCCCTCGACGATCGCGATCTCGTCGACGAGCGCGGCCGCCTTCGCGGGCGCGTGCACGACGAAGATCGCGAGGCACGCGACGAGCCCGCGCAGGAGTCGCAGCCACCGCAGGCGCGCGGCGGTCATGGCTCGTCGAGCGCGAGGGTCGCGCTCACCGCTCCTCTCTTCAGCGTCAGCTTCGAACCTTCGATCGCGAGCGTGGACGCGCCCTCGGCGGTGACGCTCGCCGGCCTCGCGCCGTCGTAGGTGCAAGTCACCGGCTCGCTCGGCGGCCACACGACGCGGCCTCCGCACGCGATCTCCGCCACGCAGTCTTGCTGCCTCCCCGTCGGCATCGCGCGGAGCGTGCACGCCGCGCCGGCCTCGAGGCCGCGCGCCTCGGCGACCTTGCCCGTCCGCCGCAAGCGCTGCTCGGGGCCGGCGAGCGCCGCCGCCTCCGCGCTCGCCGCCGGGATCGAGAGATCCACGCGGAAGCGCGGCAGCGTCTCCTTGAAGACGGAGGCCTGCGCGAGCGTCGTGTCGAGATCGATCTGCGTGCGCTCGCCCGTTCGCGATCCGACGTCGCGATACTTCAACGTGAAGGCGCTCTTGTCGTCTTTCGGGCCGAGGCGCTCGCGCGCGTCGTTCATGCTCTGCGACATGCCGTTGAGCGAGTCGCTGCTTCGATAGAGCTTGTGCGCGCCGCACATCACCGTGAGGAGCGAGACGCCCGTGTTGGTCTCCGTGGTCCAGATCGTGGCTTCGACCGTGCACGCGGCGCCCGGCGCGATCGGCAGACCCTCGACGCGCGTCGCGCTCGCCGTCCATTTCGCCGTCGTCGTCCGTCGCTCGCGGGCGGCCGGCGGCGCCTCGGGCGCAGGCGGAGGCACCGGCGCCGGCGGGGTGACCGTGCGCGGGACCTCGGGAGGCGTCACCGGCACCGGCGCCGGCGTGACGACGGTCGGCCGCTCCGAGTCCGATCGGGCGACGAGCACGACCGTGATGCCGCCGAACATGCCCGCAGCCACCACGCCGCCCAGCAGCGCGGCGCGCGTCCCCGCGGCGCGCGCCTTCGGGGCCTTCCCTCGGATCGCGTCGAGCTCGAGCTCCACGCGCTCGAGCTCGGCGCGCATCTCGCCGATGCGCTTCTCGAGCGCGGCAGCGTGCTCTTGCGCGGCGTCTCGGCCCTTCTGCTCGCCCTCACGACGCGCAGCCTCGAGCTCCTCTTCGAGCTGCGCGACGCGGTTGTGGAGCGCTTCGCGATCGTCGCGGTATCCCATCAGTGCGCCCTCCCCATCATCATGTAGAGCGCGCCGCCCGCGATCAAGACGACGATCGCCACGACGACGCCGAGGATCACGCCGAAGCCCTTCGCCGGCGCTTTCGCGGCCGGCGCCGCGGGGACGCTCGCGAGGTTCGGTGGACGCACCACCGGCTGACTGCGCGTGACCGCGTACGGCGAGTCTTGCGGCGGGGCGCTCATCGGAGGCGGCGGCCCGGTCATCGGCGGCGGAGGGCCCGTGAGCCCGGGTGGAGGAACGGAGCCGGGCTGCGGCGCGCGCGGCGCGAGCGACGCCGGCGCGATCCCGGTCGCCGCGAGCGGCGACGTCGCGCCGAGAGGCATCGTGAGCTGGAGACCGGCCGCCGGAGAGAGCGACCGCGCCGGCGCCATCGGCGCCGTGCTCGGCGCCGGCGTCGCCGCGGGCGGCGGCAGGCGGGGCGCGTCCTGCATCAGCATCGTGCCCGTGAAGGGCGAAGGCTTCACCGAAGCGCGCGCGACCTCTTCGCGGACCTGTTGCATCGCGTCGAGCACGCGATCGTCGGCGACGGTCGCGCCGAGCCGCCCCGCCGACTGCGCGGCGCTCGAGAGGCTCGTGGCGGACTTCATCGCTTCCTTGAGCTCGCTCCAGAAGACGCCCGCGTCTCGCGGACGGTCCTTGGGATCCTTCGCGACGGCGCGATGCAGGAGCGCTTCGGCCGCCTTCGGGATCTTGAGACCGAGGCTCGAAGCGGTCGGCGAGCCCGACTTCGGATCGACCGACTTGAGCATGCCGTCCGCGAGCGTCGTCGCGGGCCGCACCTTCGTGTTCGTCATCACCTCGAGGATCACGAGCGCGAGCGAGTAGACGTCGGTCCACGGACCCACATTCCCGATCGTGCGCGAGAACTGCTCCGGCGCGCCGTACGAGGGCGAGCAGAAGTGCACGCCCGCCGCCGTCTCGACGCTGGGGCGGAAGCCGATCGTCTCGTCCGAGAGGATCTTCGCGAGCCCGAAGTCGAGCACCTTCATGCGGATGCCGTCGCGCGTGCGTGTGATGAAGAGGTTGCCCGGCTTCACGTCGCGGTGCACGACGTCGTTCTCGTGCGCGTACGCGATGGCGAGCGCCGCGCTGTCCATGAGCTCGACGGTCTGCTCGAGGGTGCGCGGAGGGAGTTTTTGCTCGCGTCGCTCGCCGAGCTCGGCGCTGAGCGTGCAGCCGTCGAGCCACTCGAGCACCATGTACGGCGTGATCTCGTTGGTGGTCGGCACGACGATCGTGCCGCTCCCGATGCAGCGCACGATGTCGAGGTTGCCTTGCGACAGGCGGTAGAGGAGCTTCGTCTCGTCACGAAAGCGGCCGGCGAGCGCCTCGCGGGTGCTCTCGTCGGTCTTTTGCATCGCGCCGATGCGAAGGCATTTGATCGCCACGACCTCGCCGAGGCCTGCGTGGTACCCGCGGTAGATGAGGCCGAACCCGCCGGAATCGACGCACGCGTCGAACCGAACTTGTTCGACCGTCCGCCCGACGAGGCCGAGCACGTCGACCGTCATGGGGATCGAGCATAGCCGCTCGGGGGTGCCCTCTGCTACGCTCGTCGCCCATGTCCGAGGGTCGAACCGTCCGAAACATCTGCGTCTTTTGCGGATCTAGGCCGGGCGACGACCCGGCCTACGGCGAGGCCGCCGCGGCGCTTGGCCGCGCGATCGCGGCGCGGGGGCTCTCGCTCGTCTACGGAGGGGCGAAGGTCGGCTCGATGGGCGTCCTCGCCGACGCCGCGCTCGCCGGGGGCGCGCGCGTCGTCGGCGTGATCCCCAAGGGCCTCGTCTCCAAGGAGATCGCGCACGACGGGCTCGCCGAGCTGTATCTCACCGACACGATGCACGAGCGCAAGGATCGGATGATCGTCCTCGCCGACGCCTTCATCTCGATGCCGGGCGGCTTCGGCACGTACGACGAGCTCTTCGAGGTGCTCACGCTCGCGCAGCTCGGCATGCACGACAAGCCGAGCGGCTTTCTCAACGTGAAGGGCTACTTCGATCCGCTCCTCGCGCTGCTCGATCACACGATCGATCGCGCGTTCGCGGCGCCGCAGCACCGCGGTCTCTACGTCGAAGGCGCCGATCCCGAGCGGCTGCTCGACGCGCTCGTCGCCTGGAGCCCGCCGTCGCTCGGCGACAAGTGGACCGATCGCCGGTGATGATCGATCCTTCGCTCTGGTCGCGCCTCGCCGCCGAGGCCGAGCTTCGCGCGCGCGCGACCGAGCCGGCGCACGACTTCTTCCACGTGCAGCGGGTCGTTCAGAACGCGCGCGCGATCGCGCGCGGCGAGCGAGCGAGCGAGCGGAGCGAGGCGATCGCCGCGACCGCCGCGCTCCTCCACGAGCTCTTCACGTATCCGAAGGGCCACCCGAAGTCTTCGGAGGCCGGCGACGTCTGCGCGGCGCACGCGCGTGAGCTGCTCGAGCGCGAAGGCGCTCCCTCCGCGTGGATCGATCCGGTCTGCGCGGCGATCCGCGATCACGCGTTCTCGAAGGGCGTCGTGCCCGACGCGCTCGAGAGTCGGATCCTGCAAGACGCCGATCGCCTCGACGCCGTCGGCGCGATCGGCCTCGCGCGCATGTGGGCGACGTGCGCCGACATGAAGCGTCCGTTCCATGCGCCGGGCGATCCGTTCTGCGTCTCGCGCGCGCCCGACGACAAGTCGTGGGGCCTCGATCACGTCTACGCGAAGCTGCTCCGCATCCCCGACCGGCTCCACACCGCGACGGCGCGTCGAATCGCCGAAGACCGCGTCGCGTTCATCCGCGTCTACCTCGCGCAGCTCGAGCGAGAGATCGATCAGCGAGGGACCGAGTAGGCTTTTTGCCAGGTCGCGCGGTAGGCCTTCTCTTCGGCTTCCCAGCGCGCGTCGCTCCAGCCGAGCTCGGGCTGCGCGATCTCGCGGATGCGGCCGATCCGATCGAGCCCGGCGTTCGGCAGCAAGAGCCCGAGGCGCACGCGGCGGAGGAGCAGATCCGCGAGCGTGACGACGGCCTCGGATCGCGCCGCGTGACGGAGCTCGCTCCACAGCGCGATCGAGCCGTCGATCGGTTGGGCGAGCTCGGTGTCGTTCGCGATCTCGCCGATCTCGGCGCCGAAGCGGCCGAGCAGGCGGACGCGCTGCGCTTCGTCGAACGAAGACGGCCACGCGATCTCTTCGGGACCGGGATCGAAGATGCGCGTGCGCGGCCCGAGCTCGCCGAGATCTTCCTCCGCCGCCGCGAGCGCGTCGCGCGCCATGAGCACGAAGGTCGTGAGCTTGCCGCCGCTGATCGTGAGGAGCCCGTCTTCCTTCCAGATCGCGTGCTCGCGCGACTCCTTCGACGGATCGCTCTTGCCCGTGTCGATGACGGGGCGAACGCCGGAGAACGTCGAGATGATGTCTTCGTCGCCGAGCTCGAGCGAGGGGAACGCCTTCTGCGCCGCCTCGAGGAGGTAGTCGGTCTCGTCGCGGCTGATCGCGGGCTCCTCGTCGAGATCGCCGTGGTCGACGTCGGTCGTGCCGAGGATGCTCACGCCCTCCCAAGGGATGGCGAACACCGCGCGTTGATCGCGAGGATGAAGGAGGCTCACCGCCTCGGCGAGCGGGAGGCGATCGGCGCGGAACGTGAGGTGGCTGCCGCGAATGCGCCGGAGGCGCTTTTCGTGTCCGAGCTCGGCGCGGAGCTCGTCGGCCCACGCGCCGGTCGCGCTGATGACGACCTTGGCCTCGACCTCGACGGTGCGCGAGCCGCCTTCGGGCGCCATGTCGCGGAGCACGACGCCGCGCACGCGCCCGTCTTGCGTTCGAAGGAGCTTGTCGGCGCGCACGTAGTTGATCGCGGTGCCGCCGTGGGCGGCCGCCTCGCGGAGCACGCGGATGACGAGGCGCGCGTCGTCGGTCTGCGCGTCGAAGTAGCGATAGCCGCCTTGCACCTTCGAGCCGGACACGGCGGGAACGCGGCGGATGATCTCTTCCTTCGTCTGCGCCTCGTGCGCCCATTTCCACGCGAGCGCGTCGTACATCGCGAGACCGACGCCGTACATCCACTTGGGCATCTGATCGCCGGGGAACGCCGCGAGCGTGAAGCCCAGCGGATCGACGAGGCCCTTGCCCTCGTTCATGAGCGTCTCGCGCTCGCGCACCGACTTGCGCGTGAGGAGGAACTGCCCCTGGCGGAGGTAGCGGAGGCCGCCGTGCACGAGCTTCGTCGAGCGGCTCGAGGTGCCCGACGCGAAGTCCTGCGCCTCGACGAGGAGCGCCTTCTTGCCGTGGCGCGCGGCCTCACCGAGGATCCCGGCGCCGGTGATGCCGCCGCCGATGACGATGAGATCCCAGGGTGATTTGCCCGAACGAGTCTCGCTCAGCTTCTTCCAGACCTCGTCCCGATGTCCGCGGGGCCACATCCGGCTCTCAGGCTAACAGAGTTTGCTAGAGTGACCCGCTGCGAATCGGCGGAGGAATCCATGTCGCTCGTCGAAAACGTCGAAGGCCATCACGCTTCCGGCTCGGTCTCGGTCGCCGCGAACGGCAACAGCCGCGCGAGCGAGCTCCACGCTACCCTCGCGAAGCTCAAGGCGGCGCAGCGCAAGCAAGGCGCGCCCGACTACGACACGCGCATCGAGCACCTCGACAAGCTCGAACAGATGCTCGTGTCGAAGAAGCACGAGATCGCCAAGGCGATCGGGATGGACTTCGGCGTCCGCTCACCTCACGAGTCGCTCATCGCCGAGGTGATGGTCACGGTCAACGCCGTCAAGCACGCGCGCGCGCACCTCCACGAGTGGATGGAAACGGAGCCCCGCGAGGTGTCGTGGATGTTCCTGCCCGGCCGCGCCGAGGTGGTGATGCAGCCCGTCGGCGTCGTCGGGATCATCTCGCCGTGGAACTACCCGGTGAACCTCGCGCTCGGCCCGCTCGTGAGCGCCCTCGCCGCGGGCAACCGCGCGTTCATCAAGCCGTCCGACCTCGTGCCCGACACCGGCGAGCTCCTGAAGAAGCTCATCGCCGAGACGTTCGCCTCCGATCACGTCACCGTCGTCACCGGCGGCGTCGACGTCGCGGAGGCGTTCTCGCAGCTCCCGTTCGATCACCTCGTCTTCACCGGCTCGACGCGCCTCGGCAAGGTCGTGATGCGCGCCGCGGCCGAGAACCTCGTGCCGGTCACGCTCGAGCTCGGCGGAAAGTCGCCGGCGATCGTCGGCGAGTCGTTCTCGATCGCGCAGGCCGCGCAGAAGATCATGATGGGCAAGTGCTTCAACGCCGGCCAGACGTGCATCGCGCCCGACTACGTGATGGTGCCGAAGGGGCGCGCCGACGCGTTCGTCGAGGAGTGCCGCGCGGCCTTCGCGGCGATGTACCCGCGCATGCTCGGCAACCCCGACTACACGGCGATCATCAACGACCGCCACTACGATCGCCTGCAAGCGACGCTGAAAGACGCGCGCGATCGCGGCGCGAAGATCGTCGAGCTCAACCCCGCGAAGGAAGATCTCGATCCCAACGCGCGCAAGATGGCGCCGCAGCTCGTCCTGCACGCGAAAGACGACTCGATCCTGATGCAAGACGAGATCTTCGGGCCGATCCTCCCGATCCGAACGTACGAGACGCTCGACGACGCGATCGCCTACGTCAACGATCACCCGCGCCCGCTCGCGCTCTACTTCTTCGATCACGACCAGCGGCGCATCGACAAGATCCTGCGCGAGACGATCTCCGGCGGCGTCGCGATCAACGAGACGCTCATCCACTTCGCGCAAGACGATCTGCCCTTCGGCGGCGTCGGCGCGAGCGGCATGGGCCACTATCACGCGCGCGAAGGCTTCGAGGCGTTCACGAAGAAGAAGCCGGTCTTCTACCAGAGCCGGATCAACGGCACGAAGCTCCTGCGCCCGCCGTACGGCAAGAACATCGACTTCGCGCTGAAGATGCTCCTCGGCAAGTAGCCGTTCGGCTCAGAGGCCGCAGCGCGCCTTCGCCTCCGCCGCCTTGTTGGCGCGGATGGCTTCGACGATGCACGCCTTCTTCGCGCAGAGCGAGCGGGGCAGCTCGCCGCCCATCGATCGCTGGACGACCTTGAGGCCCTCGAGATCGCGCTTGGCGTACGAGCAGACCATGTCGTTGCGCGCGTGCTCCTTGAACACGTAGGGCCTGCCGGAGACGCCGCCTTCCCACGCCATGTTGGCCGGGAGATCTTTGCCGTCGGGCTGCTCGGAGGCGACCCACGATCCGAACATCACGACTTTGTCGTCGCCGTGGATCTTGCCCGGACGCGTGACGCCGACGTCGGTCGCGTAGTCGACGTCGATGTACTTGCCCTCGAACATGTCGTAGTCGGCGATGACCTCGACCTTCGCGCTCGTCGGGCTCGAGTACATCTGGTTCGCGTTCCAGACCTTCCGCATGTTGATGCCGAGCACGTGCGCGAGCTCGGTGACGTGCTCGCCCATCATGCGGTTGCAGCCCGCGGAGACGTCGCCGCGCCGGAGGTACCAGACCTGCGTGTCGGGCGCGCCGGGGGCGGCCTGCGCCGTGATCGGGCCGTGGAACGCGATGCCGTCGTTGTAGCCGAGGAAGGGGAAGCCTCCCCACGGCACGAAGTGGTTTCCTTGCGAGACGGTGTACGCGATGCCGTCCGGCCGGTACGGCTTCGCGCCGTAGAACGAATACGTGCCGGGGCGCGAGTTGGTCTTCGGCGGCGCGGCGGTCGCGATCGGATACACGATGTCGACGCGCGTCCGGCCGTTCGCGCTCGGCGTGAGCTTCACGTTGGGGAACGCCGGCAGCGCGGTGACGCCGTCGGGCAGGTAGCCGACGACGCGCGCGGTGTTGCCGGCGAGCGACGTGACGACCTTCGCTTCGCGGAGCGCGGGGAGCGGACCGGAGTAGAACCAGTGCTCGTCGGCCTTGGCGACGATCGAGTCCTCCGACGCCTCCGGATCGGCGTCGACGTCCGAATCGACCGCGCAGCCCGCCATCATGATCGAGCCGACGAGGAGGGAGAGAGCCGAGGCAGCGAGCCGATACATCGTGATATTTCTCCAGAAAGAGGGCGGGATGAGCAGCCGAGCGACCAGGGCTCTAGCGGGCTTCGTGCCAACGCCTACGTTGGGAGGAAACAGGCCGAAATGTAGGCAAAACGAAGAGTGCTTTGGACCCTCATGGATCGCCGGACACCCGCTGGCGCTGGATCGGGGGCGCGCCGCCTCGTAGACGTCCGGCAGACGTCGTAAGAGGAGAAGCGTGAAGAGCCACCAAGAGACGTTCGAGGTTCGCACCCGCGGGCGAGGGCTCGTCGACGTCACGCGCGAGGTCGCGCGCGTGGTCGACGCGTCGGCGATCGAGACCGGGCTCTGCACGATCTTCGTCAAGCACACGAGCGCGTCGCTCGTCATCCAGGAGAACGCCGATCCGGCGGTGCTCCGCGACATGGAGCGTTGGATCGAGCGCGTCGCGCCGGAGGATGCGCGCGCCTACGAGCACGACGACGAGGGGCCCGACGACATGCCGGCGCATCTGCGATCGGTGCTCACGAGAACGAGCGAGGTCGTGCCGATCACCGGCGGGAGGCTCGCGCTCGGGACGTGGCAGGCGATCTATCTCTGGGAGCATCGCCACGCGCCGCACACGCGCTCGATCGTCGTGCACGTCCAGGGGACGTGAGCGCTCACTGCTGCATGCCGCGTCCGACCTGACGCGCGACCGCCGCGAACAGGATGAGCGCGATGCCGACGAGCGGACCGACGATCATGAGCTCTTGCGATCGCCACATGACGCCGCTCGCGCATCCTCCGCCGAGGAGCAGCCCGCCGAGCGCGAAGAGCCACGCGCTCGCGACGACGAGCTGCGCGCCTTGCCGAGCCTCGGCGGGATCCGGCGGGAGCGACGGAGGAGGCGGCGGGAACGAGGAGGGATACGGCTGCTGATGCAGCTCCTCGTAGCCGGCGCCGGACGCGCGCGAATCGAACCGCGGCCGCGAGGCGCGGGGCGTCGGATCGTGCGGGAGCTGCGGGGCCGCGGACGCAGGCAGATCGGGGCCGGACGGGCTCATGCGCGGAGCAGTAGCGCGCGCGGACCGGAGGCGCCGTTTAACTTCGTCTTACGTTCGATCGTGATCGAATCGATCGTGATCGAATCGATCGTCGATCAATCGCGGAGCGGACGGCCCTGCGCGTCGGGCACCTTGCCCATCAGCATCATGATGCCGTCGATGAGCGGCCAGAGCGCGCCGGCGCCACACGTCAGCCACGTGACCGCGATCTGCGCGATCGCGAGGCCCATGTGACCGGTGTAGAAGCGGCCCGCGCCGAAGCTGCCGAGGAAGATCTGGAGCAGGCCGGCGACCATCTTCGACTTGTCCGAGAACGGCATGCCGGTCATCGGATCGACGCCGAAGGGCGCGTGGGGCTGCATCTGTCCCATTCCACCCATCGGGCCACCCATGGGGCCCATCGGACCGCCCATGCCGGGAGCCGGCGGCGGCGGGCCGTAGCCTCCGGGAGGAGGACCGTATCCACCAGGCGGAGGGCCGCCGTAGCCACCAGGAGGGGGTGCGTTCGGGGGGTAGTTCATTCTCTCTGCTCTCCTGTCTTGTCCGCGCGAGGACGTGGGCCCGTCCTGAAGGTAAAAGGAGGGTAGAGGTTTTGTCAGCGGGCGCAAGCGGCCCGTGCGGGCGCTGCGTGTAGGGTGCTCTCCGGATCGCGGTAGCGGCCGACGACCTTCCACATCCAGCCGACGGCGAGCGTCATCACGCCGAGATCGTCGAGCCAGCCGATGATCGGGACGTCGGGGATGAGGTCGACGGGCATGATCACGTACACGACCGCGCCGAGAACGAAGAGCTTGCCCAGCATCGACGCGCTCGGATCGCGGAAGTAGCGCAGGAGCGCCCGACCACGGCCCACCTTGGCGGTTTTCATCCGCGCGAAGTTAAGTCGAACGATGCCGCGGTCAAGAACGCGTCAGCGCTTCGGCCGGCAGCCCTTGAGGCTCGTCTTCGAGACGCCGCCGCACTCTTCGCCCGAAGGACACTGCGCGCCGTCGGAGCACTGCTTGAGGCAGACGAGCGCGTCGCCCGCGCCCTTGCCGCAGATGGCGTCGTTCGGGCACTGGCCTTCGATCTTGCCCTCTTCGTTGCAGGCGTCGCCGACGGTCGAGCCGCAAGCGACGACGCATCCGAGCACCAACGAACCGACGACGAACCACCTCGCGAAGCTCATGCGATCATCCTACGCGGTCACTCGGCGACCGTGAAGCTCACGCGGCCGACGATCTGACCGTCCTGGGTCTCGACGTCGACCGTCCAGCTCCCGACGAGGCGCGAGGGGAGCTGGCCCCCCGTGAGGCCGGAGCGGAGGCGGATCATTCCCTTGTCGAGCGGGACCGCGGAGGCGTCGTGCATCGTGCTCTCGCTCGCGCGGTGGACCTCGTGGCCGTCGTGACGCCAGACGTGGAGGAGGCGGTCGCCCTTGCCTCCGGGGACGACCACGTCGGTGATCGCGATGAGCTTGTCGATGACGGACGGATGCAGATCGCGCACCTCCATGCCGAGCCGTCCGTCGGCGAGCACGATGGGCCCGACGGCGCCGTGCGCGACGTACATCGGCACGGGCGGGATCGCCGTGCGCCCCGCGTACGCGGCGCCGAGCAGCGCGCCCAGGCTCGCGACGAAGAGCGCGATCCAGCGCCGGCTCTTCAGCATCACGAAGTCGAGGTGGATCGTCCAGAAGCCGAGGACGGTGATCGCGCTCGCGACGAGGAGCGAGACGAGCGTGCGCGTGTCGGGGAAGAGCGCGGGCACGACGAGGTTCAAGCAGCCGAAGAGCGCGACGCCGTGGAAGATCGATGCGAGCGCGCGGAAGCGGAACACGACGCGATCGAAGACGATGTCGAGCGTCGAGAGCAGCGCGCACGCGCCGAGGAGCACCACGAACCAGGAGTTGGGCGAGCCGAACGACGTGGACTTCCAATAGAAGGGGAGGAGGAAGAAGAGCATCCCCTGGTAGAGGTTCTTCAGCGCGTACGTCATCGCGAAGAACCGGAGCTTCGCCTTCGACGTGTGGTGGTGCGCCTGGGCGCGACCCGATCCGAACACGCGGAAGAAGAAGACGACGAGCATCCACGCGGCGCCGATCGAGACGGCGAGCCAGCGCGCGTGCTCGAAGCCCTTCTGCGCGAAGACGACGACGGTGACGCCGAGGCCCAGGGCGTAGGCCGAGTGGAGCCACCAGAGCTTGCGCCCGTGCTCCTTCGTGAAGCTCTTCAGGCGCTCGCGCGGCGTCGGCGCGTAGGGGACGGGATCGACGACGCGCACGTTGGCCGGCGCGCTGGCGCCGGGTCCCCCGTCGGTCGTCGGCCCGCTCGCTTGGCTGCGCAGCACATGAAGAGTCTAGTGCGTTCGGCACCGGTGACGCCACTCGGCGGCGAGGAGCGGGCGCGACGGGCTGCCGGATCGCCGGCGATGTCGAGCCGGGGTAGGCTGGACGCGATGCGCGTGCTCGGCGCCTTGACGCTCGCTGTCGGCCTGACGGTCGCGACGCCGGCGAGCGCGCAGCCCCGGCGCGTCTACGAGCTGAAGCACGAGGTCGCGCTCGACGTGAGCGTCACGGCGAGCGCCTTCACGCTCATGATCGCGGCGGAGGTGCTCAAAGACCACGTCGCGCCTCGCGCTTGTCGCTGGTGCGATCGCGACGCCTCGGGCGCCGACGCGCTGAACCCGATCGATCGCGGCGTACGGAGCTCGCTCCGGTGGAGCGACGGCGCGACCGCGCGTCGGATCTCCGACGTGACGGCGTTCGCGATCGTCCCGGCGACGTCGCTCGGCACGATGGCGGGCGCGTCGGCGCACGACGGCGCGTCCTCGGGCTACGCGCTCGACATGCTGCTCGTGCTCGAGGCGGTCGCGCTGAGCGGCCTCGCCAACCAGCTCGCCAAGCTCACGTTCGCGCGCGAGCGCCCGTTCGTGCACGCGCTCTCGGACGCAGAGAAACCGCGCACGTCCGACGACAACCTCTCGTTCTACTCGGGTCACACGTCGCTCACGTTCTCGGTCGCGGCGGCGAGCGGCACGATCGCGTCGCTGCGCGACTATCGTCTCGCGCCGCTCGTCTGGGGCACGCTCGTCCCGATGGCGGCGCTCACGGGCTTCATGCGGATCGCCGGCGATCGTCACTACCTCACCGACGTGCTCGCCGGCGCGATCCTCGGCGGCGCGATCGGCGCGCTCGTGCCCGTCGTCTTCCACGGGCGCAGGCGCGAGCCGCTCGATCCGGCGACCGGCGCGGGCGCGCCGGCGCCGGCGGGCCTCCCGCCGATGATCACGCTGGGCGGCGCCTTCTGACACGAGCGGAGGAGACGCCGGCGCCTCAGGGAGTCTTCGCGGACTTGATCAGATCGCACCTTCGCGCGCCGAGCGGCGCGACGCGATACACGCGCATGACGGCCTCCTTCTCTCGCCACACGAGGAGCGATTGGTTGCCGAGCAGCCTGCGCGGCCCGCTCCGCGGGTAGAAGTAGGTGTGATCGCCGCCGCCTTCCGTCATCGATTGGGCGACGATGTTGCCGTCGTCGTCGACGGCGCCTCCGACGTCGGTGAGCTCCTTCACGATCTGCCCGCTCTGCATGTCGACGAGCGACACGACGTACGTGAGCGCGATCGCGCCGACCCTGTTCGGGCGTCCCTCGTTCCACTTGACGATCCCCCACTTGCCCGAAGGCGAGACCGACTCCCACCGATGCGCCGGCCACGGCCCGCTCGCCTTCGAAGGGAGCGGAACGCAGAGGAACGACGCTCGGATCGGGCGCGCGAGATCGAACACGTCGAGGCAGATCTGCGAGTCGCTCCGCCAGAACATCGCGCGCCCGTCGGCCGTCATGTCGAGGAGGTGCGTCTGTCCCCCGGTGAAAGGCTTCGGGCCGCGAGAGCGATCGGTAGGAAGGCTGACGTACTCACGGCCGGAGTTGCAGCCTGCGCCGTACTGTCGGCGGCAGCTCGGACAGTCCTGTCGCTGACAGCGCTCGTACACGAGGTGCTTGCCGTCGCGGCTCATCTCCATCCGGGCGCTGAGGAAGTCGTCGACGAGCGCGAACGACCGCCCGCCGTCGGGCGAGTGGTAGAGGTGCTCGTTCGAGATCACGAAGATGTGTCGCCCGTCGGGGCTCCACGCGAGGTCGAGGCCGATCTCGAGGTGTCGCACGTCGAAGCGGCGTCCGAGCCCGACCATGTCGCGGATGGCCGCGAGCGTCTCCGGCTTCGCGAGCTCCGCTTCGGTCGTCTCGTCGTCTCGGCTCGCGCTGAGCACGTTGAACGCCGGCGGGTCGCGATAGCCCTCGACCGCACAACCCGTCGCGCGATCGACGACGACCGAATACGCGTCGCCGACGAGCAGCCAGATCTCCGTGGGGCTCGCGCCGCGTAGCAGCCCGATCCCGTCGACCTTCACCTTCGGATCGATCGGCTGCTTCGGCGGCGGCGGCGGGCCTTCGACGATCTTCGGCGGCGACGGCGGCGCAGGCGGAGGAGGAGCCGAACTTGCGGGAGTCGGCGCGACGGTGGGTTGTGCAGGGATCTCGACGGTCTTGCTCTTCGGTGCGGACTCGCAGCTCGCGACACCGGAGGCGACGGCGAAGAGGACGAGCGCGCGGCGCTGCATGGCGACCCCGAGATCACCACGGAGCGATGGCCGGCGCGACCGGCGCTTCGTCGACCACCTCTGCCACGACGTGCTCGACGGCGGGGCCTGCTTTGCCCACCAGGTGGACAAAATGCCTACCTTTTCGGAGGGCGAAGCCTCGTTTTCTCGGGGTTTTCGGGGGTAGCACCGCCGGCCCGAGGCGTGCTGAGAGGAGGGCATGGCCACCCGCCGCCTCGCGGCCCTCCTCCTCCTTCTGCCTTGTCTCGCCAACTGCGTCGCGCCCGAGGCCGACGACGACGCCGAGGCGCAAGCCGCCGAAGACGAGCTCCGCGCGCTGCCCGGACGCCCGGCGGATCGATCGACGCTCCCCGCGGGATACGACGCGCTCCCCGCCGCGCAGAAGCAAGAGCTGCTCTGGACGATGATCCAGACGGGTCGCTACTGCGCGAAGACCGACACGCAGGGCACGTGTCTCGCGAAGCTCCCGACGGGAGGCTTCGGCTACTACATCCGCGCGATCCCCGCGCTCCTGTCGCTCCGCCCGACGTTCCATCACGCGAGCGACGAGGCGCCCGAAGGACGGCGCAAGATCTTCCATCCCTTCGGCGTCGCGGGTCGCGCCGAGTTCATTGCCGATTACACGGATGCGCCGAGCGCGCAGGGCGTCAGCCGGCGCGCTCCGTATTCGGGCCTCCTCGCGAACGACCGCAAGGCGATCCCGCTCATCCTCCGCCTCGCGCCCGGCGGCGGTCCGAACCTCATCCCCGGCGCTTCGGTGAAGTTTCTCATCGACGGCAAGCCCTCACGGAACTTCGTGGCGATCAAGGACTTCGCCGGCGTGCCCGACGACGACTGGAACTACTTCCAGCAGGACATCGGGCACATCTATCCGGACGTGCCCTACCTCCTCAAAATCTACTTCCAGACGCAGACGAGAGATCCGAGCCACCTCCCGGTCCACCACCTCGGAGAGATCACGGCGAGCGGCGCCGACGTCGCCGAAGGCGCGCGGTCGACGCCCTACGAGATCGTCCTCCGTCCGAACGCGGCCGTCGCGAGCCGCTTCCCCAACGGCGATCAGCACGACTACCGTCTCGACCTCACGCGCATCGAGGCCGGCACGCCGGTCTACGACGTGATGGCCCGCGCGAAGGAGTGGGATCGCACGTTCGAGAAGCTCGGGACGATCCGCACCACCTCGGAGCTCGTCGCGAGCGAAGGCGGCGACAAACAGCTCTACTTCAAGCACCCCGGCGCCAAGGAATGACGCTCTTCAGTCCGCGCCGAGGCCGGCTTCGAAGAGATCGCTCGGCGAAGCGAGGTTGCAGCCGACGTAGACGCCCGACGACCAGCTCCGCCCGACGATCGCGCGGAGCACCGAGCAGCGGCCTTCGGGCACGCGGAGCGTGACGATCTCTCCACTGCCGGCGCGCGCGGCGACGCTGCCGTTCAGCACGAACGTGACGTCGCCGCCGGTCGCGCGCGCCTCGATCGCGCCGCCGTTGGGATCGACCTCGTCGCCGACGCCCATCCAGCGGGCCGCGAGCGCGCCCGGCGTCCTCACCTCGAGCGTGCACGCCTCGGGTCCGCGGACGCACGTGCGCGCTCCGGCGATGGCCTCGCGGATCGCCTCGCGCGACTTCTCCTTCGCGAGCACGAACGTCGTCGCGCGCAGCCACTCGCCGTGGCTGTCGGAGCCGCCCACCGCGGCGATCCTCCGCTTCTGCGCGCGCGCCTCACGATCGGTGAGGTGAGCGGCCTCGCGGAGCGAGCGATCCTCCTCGCCGACGAGGAACTGATCGCGCAGGTGGCTGACGCTCGTGTTGAACGTCTCGATCGAGTGCGCGTGCGTCGTGATCCACGCGATCTCCGGCGGCACCGCCGCGCCGCGGAACGCGCGCCACGACATGTCGGCGCGCAGCCGAGAGAACGGCGCCTCGGGGAGCGGGCGGTTGACGGGGTGGTTGATCGTCAGGATGCCGCCGCGCGCCACCCAGCGCTGGAAGAACCGCTCGGGGCGATCGCGACCCTCCTCGGAGGAAAAATCCGCGAGCACCTCTTCGAGATCGGCGAAGCTCGCGCCGACGTGTCCCCAGCGCGCGTCGGTGTACTCGAAGCCCGGGATGACGACGAGATCGGGCGAGGGGCCCTGGAGGCGCGCGATCCGCTTCTTCAGCTCGTGCTGCGTCGAGAGCACCCGCGCCCGCTTCTCGTCGTCGGCGAAGAAGCGCGGAGAGACGTGCGGCGTCAAGACGACGAAGTCGAGCTCCTCGCTCTTCGCGAGCGAGAGCGTCTCCGGCAGCTCGCGGCTCACGTGCCGCGGCGAGTCCGGCGGCAGGACGTGACAGTGCAGATCGCCCGCGAAGATCGTGCGCTGTCCGACGCGCAGGCCGCGATCGACGCGCGGGTGATCGGCGCCGACCATCGCCCGATCGATCCAGACGTTCGTCGAGCAGCCCGCGAGCAGGAGCGCCGACGCGATGACGAGCGCGCGCGTCATGCGTCCTCCCGCACGCGCGCGGCGAGGCGCGCCGCGCCCTCGGCGAAGACGGGCTCGGGCGTGAGCAGGCTGACGACGAGGTGGGCGCCGCGATCCATGTCGAAGAAATACCCCGGCTGCACGGCGACGTGATCGCGTACGGCGAGATCGAGCGCCCATCGCTCGTCGGTCTTCATGTCGGGGACGCGCACGATCGCGTACCAGCCGCCTTCGACGTCGAGGACGCTCGCCGAAGGCGCCTCCTTCATGATCGCGCGCAAGGCCCGGAGGTTCTCTCTCGCGCGCGCGCGGATCGCGTCTTCGGCCGCCGCGCGCGACGACAAGATCGCGGGCAGCGCGTGCTGCACCGGCGTGCCGACGGAGAGGTACGCGTCGAGCACGAGCTCGAGGCGGCGCATCGCGCGCGCGGCGAGATCCTCGGCGCCCGAGACGCCGATCCAACCGAGCTTCATCTGCGGGAGCGCGGCGAGCTTGGAGAGCCCCGAGAGCGCGAACACGAGGCCGCGCGTCGCGCCGGCGACGGTGGCGACGCGACCCTCGGGCACGCGTTCGCTCATCGGATACGTCGCGAAGACCTCGTCGCTCACGATCGGCAGATCGAGATCGAGCATGCGCTCGAGCTCCTCTTCGCCGAGGTACGAGCCCGTGGGGTTGTTGGGGCTCACGACGACGATCGCCTTCGTGCGCGGGCTGATCGCCGCGCGAAGCGCCTCGAGATCGACGTGCCATCGCCCCGCGTGGACGAGCGGGTAGGTGCGGAGCGCGACCGACTCGAACTCGGCGAGGAAGCCGAGGAGGGGATAGCTCGGCGCGGGGACGAGGATCTCGTCGCCGGGATCGCAGAGGACCTTGAAGAGGACGGCGTACGCCTCGCTCGTGCTCGCCGTCAGCGCGACGCGCGAGGGATCGACGGTCGCGCCGTGCGACGCGAAGGTCGCCGCCGCCGCCTCTCGCGCCGACGGGAGCCCGAGCGGCTCGGGCGCGTACACGAGGCTCCGCGGATCGGCGATCGCCGCGAGGATCGCGCTCGCGTCGTGAGGGATCCCGGCGGTCGTCGGGTTGCTCGTCGTCAGATCGAGCAGGCGCTCGCCCGCCGCGCGCGCGCGATCGAGCGCCACGAAGAGCGCGTTGGGCGCGTCGTCGCGCGCCGTACGGAGGGAGAACGTGGTGGGCACGACGGGACGAGCACCGTTTTACCGCGCCAGGGGCAGACGTGGTAGGAACGCTTCGATGAGGATGAGAAGCTCCCTCGCCGTCGTCACGTTCGCCCTGGCCGCTGCCTGCAACAAGCCGCCGGAGCCGGTCCCGGAGAAGCCCGCGGAGACGTCCGCGCCCGCGGTCACCGCGAGCGCGACGCCGAGCCCGCACGTGCAGCCCGCCGCGGCGGGAGACGCAGGCGAGGCCCCCAGCGCCGGTCCCGACGACATCGGCTACGACGCGCCCGCCGCGTGGGCGAGCGCGCCCAACCCGAGCCCGATGCGCAAGGCCACGTTCAAGATCCCGAAGGCCGGCGGCGAGCCCGACGACGCCGAGCTCACCGTCTCGACCGCGTCCGGCGGCGTCGAGCCCAACGTCAAGCGATGGGAAGGTCAGTTCGGCGGCGCGAAGGCGAAGACCGAGCCGCGCTCCGTCAACGGGCTCAAGGTCACGGTCGTCGAGATCAAGGGCAAGTTCGCCGGCGGCGGGCCGATGATGGGTCAAGCCGGTCCGGCGAAGGAGAACCAGATGCTCCTCGGCGCCATCGTCGACGGCGGCGACAAGCAGCACTTCTTCAAGCTGATCGGCGGAGAGAAGACGGTCACGGCGGCGCGCAAAGACTTCGACAAGTTCGTGTCGAGCTTCCGCGCGAAGTGACGCTCACCTTCGATCGAGCGGCCGCTCGCACTCGCGTCGCATCTTGCACCCCGCGCACTCGCGGCCGCGCCAGATCCGATCGAAGCGCTCTTGCGCGCCGTCGAGCATCGCGTGGTCGTCGGTGACGATCCCCATCTCGAAGTTGCGGCGCCCCTCGCCCTTGGCGCCGAGGCCCGCGCCGGTGAGGTTGGCGCTCCCGAGGTAGAGGAGCTTGCCGTCGATCGCGATCATCTTGAGGTGCACGCGGGGGCACCTCCTGAGCTCGACGCCGTGATCGCCGAGGCGCGCGAGCTCGCGCCGGAGCGGGCCGGACGGCGGTGACGCATGCAGGATGCACACGTCGACGCCGCGCCGCGCGAGATCGCCGAGCGTTTCGAAGAAGGAGACGTAGCGGCCCCGCGCGCGGGCGCGCGTGCCGATCGGCGCCTCGACCATCATCGTCTTGAGGTTCGCCGTCGAGATCCAGACGCTCACGGTCGCCCGCGCGATCGCGCGCGCGACGAGCTCGTCGTAGTGCGCGCCGTCGACGAGCAGCTTCGCGCGGATCGTTCGAGGATAACCCGTGGAAATCGTTGACGTGGCGGCCATGTAGCAGATTGTACTACTTTCACCCTTGCCGGGGGCCCGAATCGCGCTAGACAGGCGCCCACCATGAAGCTCCTCAAGCTCCTTCTCGCTTCTCTTGCCGTCTCCTCCTTCGCGATCGCCGGGTGCTCGGCCGACGTCGATCCCGCCGCCGAAGGCGACGACGACGTCGAAGACATCGGCGTCTCGCAAGACGAGCTCGGCGCGCGCGCGCGCCAGTTCGTGGGCAAGTTCAACTGGGAGGGCGCCAGCTCGGGCGCGTTCGTCGACTTCGAGCAGCTCTCGCTCGACGCGAGCGGCGGGTACACGGCCAAGGTCGACGCCGGTCTCGTCAACCCCGCGGTGCGCTGCATCCGCTTCCCCTGCACGCTGCCCGAGTCGGGCGCGTGGAGCGTGTTCACCTCGGGCGGCAAGACGAAGATCCGCGTGAACCCCGCGGGCCGCAAGCCCTCGCGGAGCTACTGGGCGACCATCGCCAACGGCACGCTCTCGCTCACGCGCTTCGGCCAGACGACGAAGCTCTTCAAGCAGAGCACGATCACGTGCGCGAACGTCCGCTGCGCGGCCGGCACGCACTGCGAGATGCGCGGCATCAACGGCGGCTCGATCCCCGTGTGCATCGCCGACGCGCCGCCGCCGCCGCCGCCTCCGGCGACGTGCGCCGCCGTGCTCTGCATGGTCGGCACCGTCTGCGTCGAGAAGCCGACGGGCGCCGAGTGCGTCCCGCAGCCGCCGTGCGTGAAGACGGGCTGCTCCGGCCACGTCTGCTCCGATCGCTCGGTCATCACGACGTGCGAGTTCCGCCCCGAGTACGCGTGCTACCAGCAGGCGACCTGCGAGCGTCAGGCGAACGGCCAGTGCGGCTTCACGCAGACGCCCGCGCTCCAGGCGTGCCTCGCCAACCCGTGAGCCGCGATTGACGTTCTCCTACGTCGTTCGCACCGCCGTCGAGAGCCCGCGCGCGTTCGACGCCTACGTCGCCTGGCTCCGCGTCACGCACGTCGCCGACGTGTGTGACGCCGGGGCGAGCGACGCGGAGCTCGTGCTGATCGACGTCGGACCCGGCGAGCCTCGCGTCGTCGAGGTCCGTTACGTCTTCGCGTCACGCGAGGCCTTCGACGCGTATCTGAAGAACCACGCGCCGCGGCTTCGCCTCGACGGCATGCAAGAGCTCGCGCGGCTCGGGCTCGGCAGCGGGCACGGCGTCGTCTTCACGCGAACGACCGGAGAGAAAGTCCCGTGGCAGCGACCTTCGTCGCCGCCGCCGCCGCTCTGAACGCTACGATTCCTCTGCCGGCGTGAACGATCTGACGCACTTCCTCCGCGGGTACGACGCGCAAACGCTCGCGCGCGCGCGCGCGTACGTGAGAGACGGGCGCGTCACGAGCGTGCGCAAGGACGGCGACTCGTTCTCGGCGTTCGTCGACGGCACGAGCCGGTACGCCGTCATGCTGGCGCAGCTCGAGACGGGCGACATCGTCACCGACTGCACGTGCATGGCGTACGCGCGCTTCGCGAGGTGCAAGCACCTCGCCGCGCTCGTGTGCGAGCTCCAGCGAAGCGCCGTCACGCCCGACCTCTCGATGACGCCGGTGCCCGCCGTCTTTCGCGGCGCCTATTCGGCGTCGAGGTTCTTCGAGCGCCTCTCGCTCTACGCCGGCGTGCGCCTCGGCGACGGCGTCGATCGCTGGGTTCCGCTCGGCGACTTCTGGCGGCGCGCGGCGCGCCTTCCCACGGAGCACGGCGCGGCGCTCTGCGAGCGCGCGCTCGCGCACGCCCCCGAGATCGCGCGCGAGCTCGACCTCTTGCGCACGTGGACGCCGCCCGACGCGCCTCTGCCGCAGGCCGCGTTCGGCCAGCTCTACGCGAAGCTCGCCGACGACTACGTCGCGCACCGAAAGAGCGTGAAGATCGGCCTCGGTCCGCCGGGGCCGATCGACGATCCGCGCCACCCGGGCTTCTCGTTCGACTACGACGAGAAGCTGCGCAGGCTCGTGGTGCGCGAGAACGCCTCTTCGCTCCTCTCGCGCCCCGAGCGTCTCTCGCTCACGATCCCGCTCGTTCCCGGCGCCGAGCCTCACTTCGAGCAAGGGCTGCTCCCGAGCCACGGCGACGTCGACGCGTCGACGCTCTTCGCGCTGCGCGCGCTCCTCCTCGCCCTCCACGAGCGGACCGACGAAGCGCTGAAGTCGCTCGAGCGCGCGCTCGCGCGCCCAGTGTGGGATCACGTCCTCGAGCAGCTCGGCGCGCGCGTCGCCGCCGCGAGCCGCGAGCCGCGCGAGTGGGCCTTCTGCTTGCAGCCGCTGCATCCGGGGCTCGACGGCTTCTTCCGGCTCGTCGCCTGCGCGCGGCGGCCGCCCGGCGCGAACGGAAAGCCCCAGAAGTGGAAGGCGCAGAAGCTCGAGGCGCTTTACGCCGAGGAAGTCGCGCCGGTCGCGCGCGAGATCGCCCGCGCGGCGATGCTCGGGCTCGACCCGCGCGGCACGCGCGTCGAGCTCGGAACGCCGCACGGTCACGAGGTGCTCCGCCTCCTCGCGCAGCATCCGCTCACGTGCCTGAGCCCACGCGACAAGATCGATCCCGACGTCGACCCACGCGCGGAGATCGTCACGGGCGATGTCACGATGACGATGGACCGCGGTCCGAGCGGCGACCTCATCCCGCGCTTCGTCGTGGGAAGCAAAGAGATCGCCGCTTCACTCCTCCGCGGCGGCGACGGGGGAGACGGCGCGTTCCGCGCGATGCGGCGCGGCGACACGATCGTGTCCGCGTTCGTGCCTCCCGCGCTCCGGCCCTGGCTCGCCGCGGCCGAGAAGATGGGCGCGGCGCTCGCGTTTCCGCCGGAAGCTTCGTCGAAGCTCGTCGCGACCGCGGAGCCCCTCGTCGCCGCCGGCGTCGTCCGGATCCCGCGCGACGCGCTGGGCGCCGAGCTCAACGCCGAGCCGAAGGCGGCGCTCCGCGTCGAGTGGCGAAAGGAGGGCGCGGCGGTCGTCCAGATCTTCGTCGCGCCGTGCCCCGGCGCGCCCCTCGTCGCGCCCGGCCTCGGGCCGAAGCTCCTCACGTTCGAGCACGCGGGCCGCCGCGTCTTCGTCGAGCGCGATCTCGAGCGCGAGCGGCCGCTCGCGGGCGAGGTGCGCGATCGGATCGCCGCGCCGATCCTGTGGGCCGATCTCACGGGGCGCACCGACGGCCTGGAAGACGCGCTCGTCCTCGCCGACTGGCTCGATCGCAACCCGCTCGGCCTCGCGATCGAGGTCACCGTGGGCCGTCCGCCGGCGATCGCTTCGATCAGCGACGTCGCGCGCTCGCTCGAGGTGCGCCTCGAGGGCTCGTGGCTCGTCCTCGACGGCGAGCTCGACGTCGAGGGCGTCAAGCTCACCGTGGGCGACGTGCTCGAAGCGGCGCGCCTCGCGCGGCGCTACGTCCCCGCGGGAGAGGGTCTCTTCCTCGAGCTGTCGAAGGAGGCGATCGCGACGCTCCAGCCGGTCGCGATCGCCAGCGAGCTCGTAGAGGGCGACGGGGAGGTGAAGGTCCATCACGCGTTCGGCTCGCTCGTGGCCGACGCGCGCGCGGTCTTCGGAACGGTGCGCGGCCACGATCTCGCGCCGTACGTGAAGCGCTTCGAAACGCGCGATCGCAAGGTGCGCGTCCCTTCGCTCGAGCACGGCAAGCTACGCCCTTATCAGCGCGCCGGCGTCGCGTGGATGCTGAGCCTCGCGGCGTGGGCGCCTGGCTGCGTTCTCGCCGACGACATGGGGCTCGGCAAGACGGTGCAGACGGCCGCGGTGCTGAAAGCGCGCGCCTCGCTCGGGCCCGCGCTCATCGTGGCGCCGGCGTCGGTCTCGTCGAACTGGCTCGTCGAGCTCGCGCGCTTCATGCCGAGCCTGCGCGTGAAGTGGTTCAACGACGATCGCGAGATCGCGCCGGCCGATCTCGGCCCGAACGACGTGCTGGTCGTTTCGTATGGCCTCCTCCAGCGATGCGTCGATCTCTTCAAGGTGCCGCGTTGGGCGACGGTCGTCGTCGACGAAGCGCAGTACGTGAAGAACCTCCTCGCGTTGCGGACCGACGCCATTCGCAACCTCCAGCGCGACTTCACGATCGCGCTCACGGGCACGCCGCTCGAGAACCACCTCGGCGAGCTGTTCAGCATCATGGACCTCGTGTTCCCGAGCCTGCTCGGCACCGAGGCGACGTTCCGCGAGCGCTTTCGCCGCCCCATCGAGGGCGGTCGCGACGGCACGCGGCTCGCCGTTTTGGGGCGCCTCCTCTCGCCGTTCCTCCTGCGGCGAACGCGCGCGAGCGTGCTCGACGATCTGCCGCCGCGCGAGGAGATCACCGAGACGATCGATCTCGGGCCCGAAGAGACGAAGCGCTACCTCGCGCTCCGTCGCGCCTGCGAGCTCCAGTTCGCCAAGCGCAAGAAGGGCGAGACGGCGGCGCAGCTGAAGATCGCGCTCTTCGCCGCGCTGACGCGCCTGCGGCAGCTCGCGTGCGACGCGCGCCTCGTCGATCCCACGTTCACCGGCAAGTCGACGAAGATCGTCCGCGTCGTCGAGCTCTGCTCCGCGCTCGCGGCCGAGGGCAATCGCGCGCTCGTCTTCAGCTCGTTCACGCAGTTCCTCGAGAAGATCCGAGGCGAGCTCACCGCCGCCGGGCTCCGCGTCGCCTACCTCGCGGGCGACGTGCCGGCCACCAAGCGCCGTCCGATCATCGACGCGTTCCAGGCGGGCGAGTACGACGTCTTCTGCGTCTCGCTCCTCGCGGGAGGCACCGGCCTCAACCTCACGAAGGCGAGCTACGTGATCCACACCGATCCGTGGTGGAACCCCGCCGCCGAAGAGCAGGCGACGTCGCGCGCCCATCGCATCGGCCAGAAGGATCCGGTCACCGTGTATCGCCTCGTCGCGCGCGGCACCATCGAAGAGGCGGTGCTCGACATGCACGCTTCGAAGAGAGAGCTCGCCGCCGCCGTCCTCGAGGGCAAGGCGAGCGCGAAGTCGATCAGCGCCGATCAGCTCCTCGAGCTCTTGCGGTTCGGCACGAACTGAGAGGATGAATGTCGTCGGGAGAAGCCGCTCACCCCTCGCTGCTCGCTCAGGTGATGATCCTGCTCGGGGCCGCCGTCATCGCGGTCCCGCTGTTCAGGCGGCTCAAGCTGGGCTCGATCCTCGGCTACCTCGCGGCCGGCGTCGTCGTCGGCCCGCGCGGGCTCGCGCTCTTCACCGATCCCGAAGCGATCATGCATTTTGCCGAGCTCGGCGTCGTCTTCTTCCTCTTCTTGATCGGGCTCGAGCTGAACCTCTCGCGCCTCTGGGCGATGCGCCGCGACATCTTCGGGCTCGGGGCCGCGCAGGTCTTGCTCACCGGGATCCTCGTCATGCTCTACCCGCTCGTCGTCGTGGGGCGGAGCTGGCAGGCCTCGCTCATCGCCGGCCTCGGCCTCGCGCTCTCGTCGACCGCGCTCGTCATGCAGCTCCTCGAAGAGCGCGGGCAGGTGCAGGCGCCGCACGGCCAGAAGGCGTTCGCGATCCTGCTCTTCCAGGATCTCGCCGTCGTGCCGCTGCTCGCGCTCGTGGCGTTCCTCTCGCCCGTGAAGACGAGCGACGCCGCGCCGCTCTGGCTCTCCGGCGTGAAGATGGTCGGCGCGGTCGGCGCGCTCGTGTTGATCGGGCGCTTCGTGCTCAACCCGTTCTTCCGGATCCTCGCCAACACGGGCGCGCGCGAGCTCATGACGGCGGCGGCCTTGCTCGTCGTCATCGGCGCGGCCGCGATCATGACCGCCGCGGGTCTCTCGGCGGCGCTCGGCGCCTTCCTCGCCGGGATCATGCTGGCCGAGTCGAGCTACCGCCACGAGCTCGAGGCCGACATCGAGCCGTTCCGCGGGCTCTTGCTCGGGCTCTTCTTCGTCTCCGTCGGCATGTCCGTCGATCTGCGCGTGATCCCGCGCGTGTGGCCCGTGCTCCTCGGCGCGCTCGTGACGATGACGGTGGTGAAGGTCGGCGCCACGTACGCGCTCGCGCGCTTCGGCGGCACGAATCACGCGACGTCGCTCCGCGCGGCGTTCCTCCTCTCGCAGGGCGGCGAGTTCGGGTTCGTCCTCTTCGCGGCCGCCGTGTCGGCCGGCGTGATGGAGCAAGAGCAAGCGACGATCCTCGTCGCGCTCGTGACGCTGAGCATGGCGGTCACGCCGGCGCTCGTCGCGCTCGCTCCGCGCTTCATCCGCCAGGAGGTGCGCACGCGCGAGGAGACCTTCGAAGGCGCGGCGAAGGGCGCCGTGCTCCTCATCGGCTTCGGGCGCTTCGGTCAGATCGTCAGCCAGATGCTCTTGCCCGAAGGCGTCGAGGTCACGGCCATCGACAACGACATCGAGATGATCGAGGCCGCCGAGCGCTTCGGCTTCAAAGTGTACTTCGGCGACGGCGGTCGCCTCGACGTGCTCCGCGCCGCGGGCGCCGAGCGCGCGCGTCTCATCTGCGTGTGCGTCGACAAGCAGGAGAAGGCGACGCACATCACCGAGATCGTGCGCGAGTCGTTTCCCCTCGCGCGGCTCTACGTCCGCGCGTTCGATCGCGGCCACGCCCTCGAGCTCATCGATAAGGGCGTCGACTACCAGCTCCGCGAGACGTTCGAGAGCGCGATCGCGTTCGGCAAGGCCGCCCTCGAAGCGCTCGATCTCGACGCCGATCGGATCGCCGAGCTCGAGGAGGGGCTTCGCACGCGGGATCGCGAGCGCCTCGCGCTCCAGCAGCAGGGCGGCCTCGACGCGGGGAAGGAGCGCCTCCACACGCGGCCTGCGCCGAAGCCGCAGCCGTTCGTGAGCCCGCAGCGCAAGGGCGTCGCGCTCAACCCCGCCGACGTGGCGAAGGCCGAAGACGAGACGCAAGACGCGTGAGCGGCGCCGACGGCCTCGAAGGAGCAGTCATCGTGACGAAAGTCGCTGCACGGGGACAAACGTGACTGCTACCCCAAATTCTGGAGACGTCATGACTTGTTACTCGAAGCTTTGGATCGTTGCTTTCTCCATGGTTACCGTCGCTTTCGCCGGATGCACGAACGAGGAAGACCTCGGCGGCCGCTCGGCGGGCTCGGACGGCGCGGCGCCGAGCGGCGACGGTTCGAGCCCAGGGAGCGACCCCGACGCCTCCACGGCTTCCGACTCGGGCGCCAAGGACTCTGCTCGAACCGACTTCTTCGGAAGAACCGCCGCCGGGGAGAGCTGCAACCCCGCCGAGTATCCGCCTGCGACGACGAGCTGCGCGATCGCAGGCCAATACACCGTGACCGAGAGCTGGTGTCAGGGCGGCGTGTGTGGCGCCGCGCCGCCCAGCGCAGACGCTTACCAGTGGCTCGCCAACGTCACCGTCACCGGCACGGAAGTGAGGCTGACCAACGGCACGAACCGCCTTCTTCGCTGTCAGCTCGAGACCGCGTGCGATTGCCGATCGTCGAGCGGCGATCTCACGCGCTTCACGTCGAGTGGCTTCGTCTCGCTGGGGAAGACGGCTTGTCCAGGCTCGCCCGACGCGATGCTCTACTCTCGCGACGTCGGCGTGAAGCTGTAGGTCGAGCCAGAGCTCGGTGACTGCCGGGTTTCCCGACGGACGCTCTCGGACGCACGCTCGTCCTGGCGCACCCGACGTCGTGCTGTAGTCTCGGGGCGTTGGCTTCGAACCGTCGCTCGAGGGGTCTTCGGCTCTCGCTCTTCACGATCGGCATCGGTTGCCTCGTAGGCCTTCCCGCGCCGGCGCGC
>JAHBWD010000071.1 GCA_019637175.1 Labilithrix sp.
CGCGAAGGCCGCGGAGGCGCGCGGCATCACCCCGGTCGTGACGACGAGCGGCATCGGCCTCGGCGCGCGCAAGATCGAGAACCTGCGCGCCTTCGCCCAGGTGAACGTGAGCTACGACGGCGCCGGCGACGCGTACGAGAGCGTCCGCGGCGTCGACGGCGCCGCCGCGGCCGAGTCGGCCATCGCGCGGCTCGCCGAAGCGGGCGTCAAGGTCGGCGTGAACCTCGTGCTCACCCGCGCCACGTTCGATCGCGTGCGCGACACCGTCCGGCGCGCCGCCGCGCTCGGCGCGACCGAGGTGCAGCTCCTCCGCTACAAGCCCCGCGGCCGCGCGAGCAGCCTCGACTACCTCGCGAAGCGCCTGACCGACGTGCAAGCGCGCGGGCTCGCGACCCTCCTCCGAGAGCTCACGACCGAGCACGCCGGACGCGTCAGCGTACGGATCGACTGCGCGCTCGTGCCGTTCTTCTCCGCCGATCCCGAGCTCTCGAGCCGGCCCGACGAGCTCGCCAGGTGGGGCATCCTCGGGTGCGAGGCCGGAGGGCTGCTCGGCGCCGCGCGCGTCGACGGAAAGATCGCGCCGTGCAGCTTCACCGATCCCACGGATCTCGACGTCCGCGATCTCGCGAAGGGCTGGTCGGCCGAGCCCGGGCTCGCGCCGTTCCGGCGCCACGCGGACGCGCCGCCGGAGCCGTGTGCATCATGCACGCTTCGCGCGGTGTGCAAGGGCGGCTGCAAGGTCGTCTCGCTGTACGACGGCGGCGCGGTCGGCCCCGATCCGGAGTGTCCGCGCGTCCGCGCGCACCGGCGAGGGCCGGCTTCGTGAGCGCTCCCGTACGCGTTCGCCTCGCGCTCGCGATCATCGCGGCGTGCGCGACCTCCGTCGCGCTCTACGCGATCATTCGCGTGGCGCAGGCGCTCCTCTTCCAGGAAGCGGACCCCGCGCTCGTCATCTGGAGCGCGCACGCGGGCTTCTTTTGGCGCGCGTGGACGGCCGCCTACTTCGGAGCGATGGTCGGCTTCGTCGCCTGGATCGCGGCGAGCCGAGATCCGGGGCGCCTGGCGTCGATCCTCGCGCGCGCCGTCCCCGTCGCGGCCGTCCTCGGCGCCGCGCAAGGCCTCCTCGTCCCTTGAGCGCACCTCGGATCACAGCGCGACGCCGACGAAGACGGGCTCGTTCTCGAGCGTCACGCCGAACCGCGCGCTGACGCCCGCGCGGATCGCGCGGGCGAGCGCGACGAGATCGCGGGTCGTCGCGCCGCCTCGGTTGGTGAGCGCGAGCGCGTGCTTGCTCGAGATCGCCACCGGCCCCATCGCGTGCCCCTTGGCGAAGCCCGCGCGCTCGATGAGCCACGCCGCGCTCACCTTCGTGCGACCGTCGGGCTCGGCGAACATCGGCATCGACTCGCCCGGCCCGAGGACGCCGGCGACGCGCTCGCGGAGCTCGGCGAGCGCCGCGCCGTCGAGGATCGGGTTGGTGAAGAACGAGCCTGCGCTCTTCGTGTCGGGATCGGCGTGGTCGACGACCATGCCCTTCTTGCGTCGCAGCGCGATGACCGTCTCGCGCACGCGCGCGAGCGGCGCGCGATCGCCGTCGCGCACGCCGAGCGCCTTCGAGAGCTCGGCGTAGCGGATGCGCGCGCTCGACGCGCTCTTCGAGAGCGAGAACGTCACCGCGAGGATGACGTGCTCGTCGCGACCGCGGAAGACGCTGCTCCGGTACGAGAAGCGGCACGCGTCGCGATCGAAGTCGACGATCCGCTTCGCCGCGCGATCCCACGTGCGCACGCGGGTGATCGTCTCGCTGACCTCCTGGCCGTACGCGCCGACGTTCTGCATCGGCACCGCGCCGACGAGGCCGGGGATCCCGCCGAGGCACTCGACGCCCGAGAGCCCCTCCTCGACCATGCGCGCGACGAACGCGTCCCACGGCTCGCCCGCCGACGCCGTCACCGAGACCTGTTCTCCTTGCGCCGAGAGATCGATCCCGCGCGTCACCATCTTGAGGACCGTTCCGTCGAAGCCCTCGTCGGCCACGACCAGGTTGCTCCCGCCGCCGACCACGAGGAGCCGCTCGCCCGCATCGTCGCCCTCCCTCACGGCCGCGATCACGTCCGCTTCGCGCTCGGGCTCGGTCACGCGTCGGGCAGGGCCGCCCAAGCCCAGGGTCGTCATCGACGAAAGCGCCTCATCCGTCCGCGCTGCGCGCTGCACCACCCGAGTCTACCCGTTGTGCGAAACTCTCGTCGTGCCTCTCGCTGCCCTCCCGATCGATCCGGTCCTCGAGGACATCACGCGCGCGCTCCGCGACAGGCCCACGCTCGTCCTCGAAGCGCCGCCGGGCGCGGGCAAGACGACGCGCGTGCCCCGGGCGATGCTCGACGCGTCGCTCGCGACCGGCGGAGAGATCGTCGTCCTCGAGCCGCGGCGCCTCGCGGCCCGGCTCGCGGCGCGCCGCGTCGCGGAGGAGCTCGGCGAGCGCGTCGGCGAGACCGTCGGCTACACCGTCCGCTTCGAGGACGCCTCGAGCCGCAAGACACGCATCCGGTTCGTGACCGAGGGCGTGCTCACGCGCCGCCTCCTCGCCGATCCCGAGCTCCGCGGCGTCTCCGCGGTGCTGCTCGACGAGTTCCACGAGCGCCACCTCCAGGGCGACGTCGCGCTCGCGCTCGTCCGGCGGATCCAGCGGAGCGCGCGGCCCGATCTGCGCGTCGTCGCGATGTCGGCGACGCTCGACGCCGGGCCCGTCGCGGCCTTCCTCGGCGCCGAGGTGATCCGCTCCGAAGGCAGGCGCTTCGACGTCGCGATCGAGCACCTCGCGAGCGCCGACGATCGCAAGCTCGAGCAAAAGGTCGCCTCCGCCGTCCGCGCGCTCCTCCAAGGCGGCCTCGACGGACACGTGCTCGTCTTCCTCCCCGGCGCCGCCGAGATCCGCCGCGCGCTCGAGGCCTGCGAGAAGCTCGCGAGCGAGCACGATCTCGCGCTCGTGCCGCTCCACGGCGATCTGCCGCCGGCCGAGCAGGATCGCGCCGTCGGCGCGTCGAGCAAGCGCAAGATCATCCTCTCGACCAACGTCGCCGAGTCGAGCGTCACGATCGACGGCGTGGTCGCGGTCGTCGACAGCGGGCTCGTGCGCGTCGTGCGCCACGCGCCGTGGTCGGGCCTGCCTGCGCTGGGAATCGAGCGCACGAGCCGCGCTTCGGCGACCCAGCGCGCCGGCCGCGCGGGGCGCACGCGTCCGGGCCGCGCGCTCCGGCTCTATACGAAGGCCGACTTCGACGCGCGTCCCGAGCACGACACGCCGGAGATCCTGCGCGTCGATCTCTCGCAGACGCTCCTCGAGCTATCTGCGTCGAACGCGCGCGACGTCGACTGGCTCGACGCGCCGCGACCGGACGCGCTCGCCGCGGCCGAGGAGCTGCTCGCGCGCCTCGGCGCCGTCGACGCGCGCGGCGCCGTCACCGACGTCGGACGGCGCATGCTCGCCTTCCCTCTCCACCCGCGCCAGGCGCGCATGCTCGTCGAGGCGGAGCGCCGCGGCGTCGCCGAAGACGGATGCGTCCTCGCCGCGCTCGTCGGCGAGCGCGATCTCCGCTCGTCGGCCAAGGCGCGGTTCGATCGCGGATCGCGATCGCTCGACGTCGCCACCGAGCGGAGCGATCTGCTCGGCCTGCTCGACAGCTACCGCGAGGCCGAAGGCAGCGGCTTCTCCGCGCACGCGCTCCGCGCGATCGGCCTCGATCCCGGCGCCGTCCGCGCCGTCGAACGCGCCGCCAAGCAGCTCGGGCGCATCGTGCGCGCGCGCGACGTCGCGCCGGCCGGCGACGACGCGCTCCTCCTCGCGGTCCTCGCGGGCTTCCCCGACCGCGTCGCGCGTCGGAAGCGGCAGGGCTCGCGCGATCTCGCGCTCGCGCAAGGCGGCACCGCCGAGCTCGCCGAGACGAGCGCGGTGCGCGACGCGCCGTGGATGGTGGCGGTCGACGCCGCCGACGAGCGCGGCCGCACGCTCGTCCGCGTCGCGAGCGCGATCGAGCCCGAGTGGCTCATCGATCTGTTCGAAGATCGCATCCGTGAGGTCGCCGATCTGTCGTTCGACGAAGACAAGGGCGCGGTCGTCGGCGGCTCGAAGATGCTCTACGACGCGCTCGCGATCGCCGAGTCGCCGGGCTTCGAGAAGGACGATCCCAAGGTCGCCGAGCTCCTCTACGAGCGCGCGACGGCGCGCGGCCTCCGCTCGATGGTCAAAGACGACGCGCTCGCGCGGTGGCTCGCGCGCGCGCGCTTCGCCGCGACCCAGGATCCGACGATCGGCGCGCCGACCGACGACGTCGTCAAGAAGACGCTCCGCGCGATGTGCGCGGGCAAGACGACGCTGCGCGAGCTCGAAGAAGCGGATCTGCTCGGCACGCTGCGCGCGCAGATGGGCGGCTGGGCGAAGATCGACGACCTCGCGCCCGAGCGCGTCGTGCTCGCGAGCGGCCGGAGCGCGCGCGTCGAGTACGAGGAGGGCAAGCCGCCGTGGATCGAGTCCTACCTCCAGGACTTCTTCGGCACGAAGAAGAACCCCCACGCCGGGCGCACCCCCATCGTCTTACACCTGCTCGCGCCCAACAAACGCGCGGTTCAGGTCACGACGGACCTCGCCGGCTTCTGGGAGCGGCACTATCCGGGCATCCGCAAGGAGCTGATGCGGAAATACCCGCGTCACGCCTGGCCCGAAGACACGAGCAATGTCGTGCCGATGCGGCCCCCCCGGCCCCGTCGATAGACGTCTCGGAAAAAAAACGCGCGACCGGTGCATCCGGATCGGCGCCCCCGTCGAAAACCTCTTCGTAGGACGCAGCGTCGCCGCTTCGTACCGGGTCCCTCGGGGTCCCAGGGTTCCGGCGGCCGCGTCCTCGAGTGGGTGTCGCGCGTCCCGCCGGGCCGCGCGCGTTTGCCGCACGTCCGTGCGGTCGCTTGTACCTGGGAGGATGGCCAATGAAGAAGATCACGTCGCTCGCGTTCGTTCTCGGTCTCGCCGGCGCGCAGGTCGCGTGCAACATCGAGGCGACCACGCCTGCGCCCTCGAACACGGATCCCGCGCCGCCGGCGATGGAGGGCGACGATCCGATGAAGCCGGCGCCGACGCCCGCGCCGGGCAAGGCGATCGTGCGCGTCATCCACGGCTCGCCGAACGCGCCCAGCGTCGACGTCTACGCCAAGGGCTCGGAGAGGCCGCTCGTCACCGGCCTCATGTACGGACAGACGTCGGCGTGGCTCGAGATCGATCCCGGCGCGTACGAGGTCGAGCTCCGCGCCGCGCCGTCGAAGCCGACCGATCCCATCGCCTACAAGACGGGCGTCTTGAACATCGCCGCGGGCGTGAAGATCAGCGCGGTCGCCGCCGGCCTCCTCGGCTCGCAGGATCTCGACGACGCCTTCCGCGTCGTGCCGGTGGTCGAGAGCTTCGGCAAGGCCGAGACCGGCACGGCGCGCGTGCGCGTCCTGCACGCCGGGTCCGACGCGCCGAGCGTCGATCTCGACGTCGGCAACGACGATCCCGCGAGCCCCGAGGTGAAGGGCCTCGCGCGCTTCGCCGACACCGGCGCCGACGGCGTCGGCCTGCCTGCCAACACGGCGCTCGCGATCGGCATCGCGGTCGGCGGCCAGCGCGTCACCGCGTTCACCACGCCGAAGCTCGCCGAGGGCGCCGACGTGATCGTCATCGCGACGGGCCTCCTCGGCAAGCTCCCGCGCATGAACGACGGCTTCTCGCTGCTCGCCGTCGGCCCGAGCGGGAGCCTCGGCTTCATCAAGCAGGATCCGGTCGTCTACGCGCTGCACGGATCGCCGAACACGCCCGCGGTCGACGCCTTCGTGGGCAACACCGAGATCGTGAGCAACATCTCCTTCGGCCAGCTCTCCGCGCCGATCCAGGTGCAGCCCGGCGACTACACGCTCGACTTCTACGCCGCGAGCGCGGGCTCCGCGCGTCCGGCGGGCTCGCCCGCGGCCTCGGCGCCGACGGGCAACCTCGCGGCGGGCGAGCGCTACCTCGCGATCGCGACCGGCTTCCTCCACGACCTCAACGCCTCGCAGAGCTTCCGCCTCGCCGGCTACCGCGAGGGCTTCGCGCTCGACTCGGGCAAGCCGCAGCTCCGCGCGATCCACTCGTCGCCCGACGCCCCGAAGGTCGACATCGGCCTCGCGACGGGCAACAAGATCGACCCGGTGCTCTTCTCCGGCCTCTCGTTCGGCGAGGCGTCCACCGACGAAGGCCTCGGCGCCTTCGCGGGCAACCTCCTCGTCGGCGTCACGCCGGCCGCGCAGAACACCTCGATCGTGGCGCGCGTCACCGTGCCCGCGCAGAACAGCCAGCGCGCGTTCGTGATCGCCGCCGGCGCGCTCAACCCGGCGCGAGGTCAAGCGTTCCGCTTCTTCACCGTCGACACCACCCCCACCCCCTGGACCGTCACCACCTCCTTCACCCACTGACATCGCTTCGAATCCCGTATCCTGGCGCCGCGACGTCGTTCCCCGACGTCGCGGCGCCTCCTCGTTCCTAGGACCACGCCTTGCAACCCCTCCTCCCCCGCGTAGCTTCCGGCGACCGCACCGCGATCCGCGAGTGCATCGCGCGCTACGGAAATCTGATCTGGTCGCTCGCGCGTAGAGCAGGGCAGGCCGACGCGGAGGACGTGGTGCAGGAGATCTTCGTGGACCTCTGGAAGAGCGCCGGGCGGTACGAGCCGTCGCTGGGCTCCGAGACCACCTTCGTCGCGACCATCGCGCGGCGGCGGCTCATCGATCGCCGCAGGCAGCGGCAGCGTCGCCCCGAAACGGAGTCGCTCGACGGCGCGCCCTCGCGACCGGGCAGCACGAGCGGAAGCGTGCCTCCCGAGCTCGGCGCCGAAGCCGCCCTCGCCGCGCGCGCGCTCGACCAGCTCCGGCCCGAGCAGCGTCAGGTCTTGATCCTCACGACGTGCCACGGGCTCTCGCACGAAGAGGTCGCGTCGTCGATGAACATGCCGCTCGGCACGGTCAAGGCCCACGCGCGGCGCGGTCTCATCCGCGTGCGCGAGGTGCTCGGTGAGATGGGCGCCCTCGGGATGGGTCAGCCCATGCAGGAGGCGCGATGATGGCCACCCGTCAAGAGCGGCTCATCGAGCTGCTCGCCGATCGCGCCCTCGTCGGGCTCGACGCGCAGGAGCAGATCGAGCTCGCGCAGCTCCTCATCGAGATCCCCGGCGCGTCGGCCGATCACTTCGAGCGCGCCGCCGCGGCCGTCGCGCTCGCGGATCTCGCGCCGCTCGAAGCGCTGCCGGCGGGCCTCGCCGCGCGCATCGAGCAAGACGCGCTGAACGCCGCCTTGCGCCACACCGGTCCGGGCCTCGACAAGACGCAGGTCGATCCCGTCATCGTCGTCGATCCGTCGCGGATCGACTCCGCTCGATCCGGGCGGCCGGCGCCGCAGCTCGCGCAGACGTTCGTGATGCCCGATCGTCCGCCCACGCCGTCGCAGGCGCCGACGAACGTCGTTCCCTTCGAACGCCCCACGACGAAGGCCCCCTCGCGCGCGTTCGCCGTCGGCGGATGGATCGCGGCGGCGGCGTGCCTGCTCCTCGCGATCGGCGCGGTCGTCTTTCAGTCGCGCCGCACGACCGTGAGCACCGTGACGCCGCCGCCGAGCGTCTCCACGATCGCGCCCGTTCCCACGCCGCCGGTCCCGCCCGCGCCCGTGGTCGAGAGCCCCGCGGCGCTCCGCGAGAAGCTCCTCGCGTCCGCAGGCAGCGCGCGCGCCGACTGGTCGGCGACCAAGGATCCCGCGAGCAAGGGCGCGTCGGGCGACGTCGTCTGGAACGCGGCCGAGCAGAAGGGCACGATGCGCTTCCGGGGGCTCGCGAAGAACGATCCCGCGCGCGCGCAGTACCAGCTCTGGATCTTCGACAAGAACCGCGACGACAAGTACCCGGTCGACGGCGGCGTCTTCGACGTCGACGACGAGACCGGCGACGTCGTCGTGACGATCAAGGCGACGCTGCCGGTCGCGACGCCGGTGCTCTTCGCCGTGACGGTCGAGAAGCCCGGAGGCGTCGTCGTCTCGAAGCGCGAGCGGATCGTCGTGACCGCCAAGCTCCCTGCCGGCTGAAGGCTCCCCGCCGGCTGAACGGCGATCAGCCCGTGCGCGCGAGGATGCGCTCGACGCCGCTCGCGGCCTCGACCATCCGCCCGACGCGATCGCCGAGCGCGGCGAGGTAGACGCGCCCGCGCGGGCCCTTGATCTCCCTCGACATCACGTCGGTGCCTTCGGTGAGCCGCTCGGCGAGGCCGGAGAGCACGCCGCCGGCGACCGGCTCCGCGATCGCGCCGAGGATCGCGAGCTCGCGCTCGGTGCCCATGCCCGTGACGACGTGCCCGCGGGCGTCGACGACCGCGATCGAGGTGACCTCGCTCCGCGCCTTCACGGCCTCGAGCAGGAGGCGGAGCGCCTCGTCCTTGCGAGGGCTGCGTCGAATCCTTCGTTCGCTCATGATCCGGGGTTAGCCGCGGGAGGTGCGCCGGGCCAAATTCCGTGGCAAACGGCGCCATGGCCTTGCGCGCGCTCGCTCTCCTCTCGTGCTCCTCGATCGCCTTCGCCGCCGCGGTCACGGCGTGCTCCGACGACACCGGCGGATCGATCGCGCCCGACGCCGGCGCGGAGGAGGCCGGCGCCGACGCTTCCGCCGACGCCGAAGAGTCGCGCGACGCCGGCGGCCCCGGCGAAGCCGGCGCGGAGTGCAGCTTCAACCGCGACTGCCAGCTCGCGCTCCGCTGCGCGTGCGACGAGTCGGCGGGCTGCGCGTGCAGCGCGGGGACGCGAGGGACGGGAAAGAACGGCGTCGACCCGTGCAAGGACGGCAACGACTGCGAGAGCGCGGTGTGCGTCGAAGGACCGGCCGACGCCGGCTACTTCTGCTCCGACGAGTGCGCCACGTCCGCGGATTGCGTGGGGAAGCTGCCGCAGTGCACCACGATCGCGTTCGTCGGGCGTATCTGCATCCGGAATGGCCCCTGAGGGGTCGAGCGTTCCGATGTCCGGAACATGCGACAGCTCGCGGTGGTGTTGATCGGTGCGATGGTGGGCCTCGGGTGCGACGACGCGAACGCGAACGCGCGCGTCGAGTCGAGCGTCGAGGTGAGCGTCGAGACGAGTGAGGAGGTCGACGCGCCGCCGCGCGTGCCCGTGCTCACGATCGACGGCGGCTTCGTCGAGCGCGCTTCGATGAAGGTCCGCGGCAAGGTCGAAGACGCGTCCGAGCCGCCGATCTTCCGCCTTCGCGGCGAGAGCGGCTGCGCGCGAGACGTGAAGCTCGCGACGACGTCGACGGGGATCGCCTTCTCGATCGCCCTCGGGGTCGACGAGCTCACGGACGCGTTCGGGTGCGCGATCGACGGCGACGTCGGCGATCGCATGCTCCCGCCGATCGAGATCGCGCCGGCCGCGGAGACGATCTCGTCGTCGGCGGGGCTCTCGCTCGATCCCTCGGTCGCGCTGGTCTCGGCCGACGTCGATCCGCGCGCCGGGCAGGTCGTCAGGCTCGTCGTCGACGCCGACGACGCCGTGCGTGAAGCTCGCGCGACGCTCGGCGGTCGCACGTACCTCGCGAGGCTCGCGCCCGCGAGCGAAGATGAGACGAGCGAGGCGAGCGTCATCCTCGAGATCCCGGCGCGCGCCTGGGCGGAGGCCGTCGTCAGCGGCGCGTCCGTCGACGTCGACGTCACGGACCCGAGCGGCAAGCATCGCGCGCTTCGCGTTCGACCCTCCGCGCGCGTGGAGAAGCTCGTCGACGAAGGCGACTAGGGCTGCTGAGCGATCGGCTGCGACCGCGCTCGTCTGCGATCACGGCGTGGGTCGCGGCGCCGGCGGAGGCTTCGGCTTCACCTTCGGCGCCGCGCTGGCGCTCGCGCTGACCGCGGGCGGGCTGCTCGCGGCCGGCGCGTCCGAAGACGGCCGCTGCGAAGGCGCCGCGCTCGGTTGCGGAGGAGGCGCGCTCGCGCTCGCGGTGGCGGTCGCCGAAGGCGTGCCCAGCGGGCTCTCGATCCCGAGCCACGACGGCCTCTGTACGATGATGATCGCGATGCCCGCGGCGGTGACGAGGACCAGCATCGCGCCGAAGGCGACGAGCTTCTGCTTCATCGACGGACCGGAGCGCGGGCGCACGACGACGGTCTCCGTGCGCGGCCGGCGCGGGTTGATCGGACGGTTCGGCATCTGAACCGTCATCTGATGCGGCGCGAGCACCTGATGCGGGAGCGCCTGCGCGACCGGATACGCGGGGTTGCTCGCCGGCGGCGCCGCGAGATGAGGACCCGACGGCGCGTGGCCCGCCGAGATCGGGCCGGGAGGAGAAGAGATCCCCGGCGTGACGACGGGCTGCGTCCCCGGTTGCCCGAGCGGCACCGTCATGTGCGGCGGCGCGGTCGGAACGGTGTCTTCGGTGGCGACGATCACCGCGGGCGCGTTGATGTCTTCCTGCGGCGCTCGCGTCGGCGGGATCGTGTGCGGGCGCGCGGACGAGTAGGTCGCGCTCGAGCGCCCCGACGAGTCGCCCACATGCACGCCCTTCTGACTCGCCCTGCTCCGAGGCACCGGCGTCTCTGCGGGATCGTCCTCTTGATCGACGTCGACGTCGGCGGCGTCTTGCGCCGGCGGCGGCAGCTCGTCCAGATCGAGCGGATCGCCGAGCGCGGCGTGGAGCGCGTCGAAGTCGACGGCCTCCGGCAGCGTGTTGCCGTTGGCTTCTTGGGCGGGCGGGAGCGGGCGGCCCAGGCCGGGCTCGGTGCCGCCGCCGCGCGCGCGCGCGTCAGGGCCCTCGGGGTCCTCTCGCTCAGCTCCCATCTCGCGTCAAAAGCCTATCCGATTTTCGCTTCGTGGCGAAAACCGAGAATGGGTGCGCAGAGTTCGCCTCAGTCGAAGCCGACGTCTTCGGGGCGCGGCGCGCCCGGCTTGGGGGTCGGCTTGCGCACGGCCGAGGTCGCGGGCGCCGCGACGGGAGGAGCGGACGGCGCCGGCGGCGCGACGACCGGCGGCGGACGCGGGCCCTTCGGCGGCGCCGCGGCAGGCGCCGATGTGCGCGCGGGGGCGTTCGACGGAGCGACGGCCGCGAGCGCGGACGCGCTCGGCGCCGGCTCGGCCGGGGCGACGGGAGCGGTGACGGCCGTGACGGAGGCGATGGGGATCGCCGGCGTGGACGCGGCGGCGGCGACCGCGGGCGCTTCGTTTCGCCGCCACGGCTTGGTCACGAGGAGCACGGCGCCTCCGACGAGCATCGCGCCCACCGCCGCCGCGGCGAGCAGCGGCGCGAGCATGCTTCGTTCGGGCGGGCGCGTCTGCGCCTCGCCGGAGATCGGTCCCGTGCCGCCGGCCGCGTACGTCCGGGGAAAGACGATGTCGCTCCCGCGCGCGTCGGAGGGGGCGCCGCTCGCCGGCGGCACCTCCAGCGGCGCGCGCTCGGCGAGGGCGGCGCGGACGACGTCGTCGGAGGCCTCGCTGCCGAACGGCCCGATCCCCATCTCGGTTCCGTGCTGCGCGAGCCGCTGCGTCGCGCGCGATACGTCGCTCGTGTGCGTCTCCGCGGAGCGATCGATCGGACGCTTCTTCGGTGTGGGCTGGCTCCCCGGCATCGAAGGCGGACCGCTCGCGCGCGTCGACTCGGCGATGGTCGGCGGCGGCATGCCCACGTCGGTCGGATCGCCCACGCGCCCCATGCGCGGCGTCTCCGGCACCGGCGACAGCTCGGTCCCCGCGAGCGGCAGCGAGGTGCTCGCGTTCCCCATCGGGCCGGAGGTGAGCATGTTCACCGCGGTGACCGACTTCGGCGCGGCCTCTTCGTCGCGGAGCAGCCGTCGCAGCTCGGAGGCGAAGGAGAAGCAGTCACGCGGACGGTCGTGCGGCTCCTTGGCGATCGACGACATCACGAGGCGCTCGACGTCTCGCGACACGTTCGTGAACCTCGACACGGGAGGCGCCGGCTTCTGCGCGTGCGCCGCGCCGATCGCGTACGCGTCGCCGAGATCGTCGAACGGTCCGCGCCCCGCGATCATCTCGTAGAGGACGAGCCCGAGCGAATAGATGTCCGTCGGCGGCCCGAGCTGCCCGCCCATGATTTGCTCGGGCGACGCGTAGCGCAGCGTGCCCAGGAACTTGCCCTGCGTGTGGCTCGCCTTCCGATCGAGCAGCCGCATGATCCCGAAGTCGAGGAGCTTCGTCGTCGTGGTGCCGTTCGTGTTCCGGTGGAGAAAGATGTTCTCCGGCTTGACGTCGCGATGGATGATCGCGTTCTCGTGCGCGTGCTCGAGCGCGTCGAGCACGTCGATCGCGACGCGATAGCAGTGCGAAGGATCGAGCGACCCCTTCTTCTCGAGCACCATCCGCAGGTTCTGCCCGTTGAGCCGCTCCATCACGTAGAACGGCATGCGCCGCTCGTCGGCGGTCATCCCCGCGGTCACGACGTCGACGATGTTCGGGTGCTGTAGCTTCGCGAGCGCCCTCGCCTCCTGCTCCATGCGCTTGGCGAGGTCTTCGCGCGACACGAGCTGCGGGTGGAGCGTCTTGAGCACGTACCGCTTGCCGACGCTGACGTCCTCGACGTCGTAGACGCTGCCCATGCCGCCGGTCGCGAGGTGGCGCACCACGCGGTAGACGGTGCCCGGCAGCTGCTGGCCGGGCGCGTAGAGGGCGGGATCGCTCACGGAAGCATGTTCGCAGGGCGGGCTGGCGGCGTCCAGCCGGGCGGAGGGTGTACTCGCCCCACGGAGACCCGTGATAGCCTCACGCCATGTCACGACGCTCCACGCGAGCGTTTTCTCGCCTCGCCTTCTTTGCTTTCGTGGGTGCGGCCACGATCGCGGTCGCGTGCGGCGTCGATGTCATCGGGGAGCGCGTGGTGATCATCCCCGTCGACGCGACGCCGGACGTCGAGCCGTCGCTCCCCCCGAAGCCCGACGGCGCTCCCCCCGTCGACGCCGGTGACGCGGCGAAGCCGGATTGCCCGGAGGGGCTCTCGGGTCCGCGACTCGTCCCGGTCCCTGGGTCCGACTTCTGCATCGACACGACCGAGGTGTCGAATGCGCAATACAACGAATTCCTCTCGGCGACGAACGGCGGGCGCCTCGACGCAGGCATCCCCGAAGGTGGTCTACCCCCGCGGTGCAACGCAGCACGAGGCTTCGACCGTGCCGTCGGCGCGCTTCCCGAGGGTGGCCCTCCGGCACACCCGGTCACGTACGTCTCATGGTGCGCGGCCTACGCTTACTGCGCGTGGGCAGGGAAGCGTCTGTGCGGAAACGTCGTCGCGCGCGACGCAGGCTCGGGTGACTGGTACGAGGCGTGCTCCGACCACGGCAAGCACGTGTACCCGTACGGCGATGTCCACGAGCCGCAGGCATGCAACGACGAGAACGTCGTCGGCGATCTCGAGCCCGTCGGCTCCCGACCGACGTGCGAGGGTGGAGTGCCGGGGCTCTTCGACATGGCCGGGAACGTCATCGAGTGGATCGACGACTGCGACGGTCCTGGTGACGCGAGCCTCTGCGCCATCGTGGGGGGGTTCCACTCGAGCCCTGCGATCCTTTCGACGTGCCGACAGACGGCCGACTACCCCGTCAACGGGTCAAGCGGCGTCGTCGGTTTCCGCTGCTGCACCGACCGCCCCTGATCGCGGCGAGGACGATCGGACGGCGTCCGCGCGCGCGGCGCCGACTGTCAACGTGCGCGCATCAGCGTATCGTAGAGCCGCGCATACCGGGCGACGCCCACCCGTTCGAGATCGAAATGGCGCCGCGCGGCATCCACGGTCGACGACGTACGCAGCGGGCGCGGGCGCGTCGCGAGCGCGACCACCTCGCGAGCGCACCGCTCGATGGAGGTGTTCGAGAAGTCGTCGAGGACGACACATGCACCGTTCTCGGTCGCGAGGTCGGTCTGGTCTCCGATGTCTCCGTTGACGACTGCGACGTTGCCGCACGCGAGGTACTCGGCGACCTTCGTCGGGCTCGACCCGGTCTTCGAGAAGCAACTCTGGATGAACGAGAGCCCGACATCGCCGACGCAGAGGTACTCGGGCATGCGGCTCGGCTCGACCTTGCGGACGACGACGTCGGTCTCGGCGAACCCCGTCTTCGCGAGCTGCGCCTGCAGGCGCGAGGCATCCGAGGGCGTGAAGCAAACGAAGCTCACGCGACCGCCAAGCTTCTGGTGGTGCCGTCTGACGGCGGCCGCGAAGCGGGCCATCTCCGGTTCGAGATACCAAGTGCCGAGCGAGCCCGCATAGACGATCGTGAGGTCGCCGTCGATCCGGAGCTCTCTGCGTAGACGCGTCCGCGCTTCCTCGGACGGGCGGAACCTGTCCATGTCGACACAGCAGGGGATCACCTCGAGAGCCGGGCGTGATCCGAGCACGTGATTGTCCTTTAGCCATCGCGCGAGCGCGTGCGTCAGCGTCACGATGCCGTCCGCTTGGCGGAACAGCCGTCGCTCGTAGGTCTTCACGAGCCGATACTCGATCCGCTCTTTCGTCCAGTGACCGCAATCCACGTACTCATCGCCGATCATGCCGCGACAATCGAAGAGGACCTTCGACCGGCGCGAGACCTGACCGGTGACGTCGGCGATCGCCGTCGCGAAGTAGCTGCGTCCATGGATGATGTCCGGCGGCCGAGCGAGCGCGGCACGGAGAGACGTGCTCACCCCGCGAGCTGCCTCCTGTACCTTGACGGCGAGCGGCGCTCGCATGGTGCGGGAGAGCGGGTGCCATCGGATCCCGCTTTGCGCGAGACTGCTGCGGATCGCTTCTCGCGCCTCAGCCGTGACGGTCGACAGCTCGAAGCTCACCAGATCGATTTCGACTCCGCGGCGCGCGAGCCCCCGCAGGTAAGGGAGAACCTGCGATTGGCCCAGGTTCTCCGCCATTCCGTTCTGAGAGATGTAGAGCGAACGCATGTGACGCCGGGCGCTCCGCGAGACGCTAGCGGCGCGACCGCGGAAAGTCACGCCTTCGAGGCTACGGCAGAGCCGTCCGACTTCTCTCCTACCGCTTCTCTCGCGTCTCTCGCTGCGGCTTCTCTCGTCGCTTCTCACGCGCGGCGATCTGTGCCATTTCGCACGCCATCGCATGATGCACACGAGCCCTCGGTTGCTCATCGTGGTCAACGACGCGACGTTCTTCCTGTCTCACCGGCTCCCGCTCGCGGTAGGCGCGCGCGCGGCGGGCTTCGACGTTCACGTCGCGACCCCGCGCGACGTGGCATCCAAACAGATCGAGAGCGCCGGCTTCCCGCTTCATCCGTTCCCCCTCACACGGCGAGGAACGTCGCCTGCTTCGGAGGCCAAGGCGATCGCTTCGCTCGTCGCGCTCTATCGGGCGGTTCGCCCCGACGTCGCGCATCATGTGACCGCGAAGGGCATCCTCTACGGTGGCATCGCCGCGCGGGTCGTCGGCGTTCCCGCGGTCGTTCATGCCGTCTCGGGACTCGGCTACGTCTTCATCTCCGAAAGCGCGCGTGCGCGCGCGCTGCGCAGCGCGATTCGCGCGGCGTACCGCGTGGTGACATCACACCCGAACTGCGCCGTCATCTTCCAGAACGACGATGATCGGCGGACGTTCGGCGCCGCCATTCGCACGAAGCGCGTCGTGATGATCCGTGGGAGCGGCGTCGACCTCGGGACCTTCCGTCCCACGCCACTCCCCGCGGGGCCACCGGTAGTCGTCCTCCCGAGCCGAATGCTCTGGCACAAGGGCGTCGCGGAGTTCGTCGAAGCGGCGCGCCTGCTCCGCGCGCGAGGCGTCAGCGCGCGCTTCGCGCTCGTCGGCGGAATCGACCCAGGTAACCCCGCCGCCGTGCCGCGCGCGACGATCGACGCGTGGGTGAGCGAGGGCTGCGTCGAGTGGTGGGGCATGCGCGGCGACATGCCCGAGGTGCTCGCGAGCTCGACCCTCGTCTGCCTCCCTTCTTATCGCGAAGGAATGCCGAAGTCGCTCCTCGAGGCGTGCGCCGCCGGCCGCGGGATCGTCACCACCGACGTCCCCGGCTGCCGTGACGTCGTCGGCGGTGGAGACCACGGCGTCCTCGTTCCGGCGCGTAGCGGCAAGGCGCTCGCCGATGCGCTCGGGCCGCTCCTCTGCGATGGCGCGGCTCTCGAGCGAATGGGGCTCGCCGCGGCGAGGACGGCGTCATCCTACGCGATCGAGACCGTCATCGAGCGGACGATCGCGCTCTATCGAGAGCTGCTCGAGGTCGCTCGAAGCCGGCCTTGAGCGGTTGCTCCGCCGCCTTCGGTTTCGGCTTGTAGGTCGCCGCAAGGATCGCCGTGGCCGCGACGATGACGAGCCGCTGTCGCACGATGAGGCCCACGTTCGCCATGCTCATCGCGTACATGAGGGTCGAGGGAACGATAAACGTAAGGAGCATGAGCAGGAGCCGCCGGTCGGTCTGGCGTGCGGCCAGGAATGCTCGGTAGATGATGAAGTACCAGAGCAGCACATCCACCTTCCCGAGCTGGAAGCCCAGCGATCCGCCCTCCCACAGAAACGGCGCGAAGACCGTGTATGCAAGCTTTTGGGGCAAGGCTGCGTAGGGAACGCCACCATCATCGAACATGACGCCCGAGCCACCGGCGGCGTTCGCCTCTCGAATGTACGTCGCGGTGCCGACCTCGAACGTCTGACTAGCGCGGTCCGCCGCCATCTGAAGAATGTCGGTGAACGATGCGAGCGCGACCGAGATCGTCGCGATGACCACCGCAGCGGCGACCGGCCGTAACAGATTCTTGCTGCCAACTCCGGCCAAACCGACGACGAGCGGCCCGACCGCGACGAACACCAGGTAGAAGCGTACGTACCAGAGCGCCGCAACGCACATGAGGCCAACCAGAGCGTGGACGATCGAGAGCCTTTGGCTCAGGCGGAGGGCGCTGCCGAGCGCGCCGATCGCGAAGCAGAGAACCAACCCATCCTTGTACGTATCGCACGTGTAAAAGAGAAACGCGGGCTGGAAGTAAAGGATGCTCGCGAAGAGCAACGAGGTGCCGCGCTCCGCGCCGAACTGTGAAGACAACTTGAAAACGTTGAGGACGGTAAGACCCGCGGCGAGCGCGACGAGCGCCGTACAGCCGAGCTGTGTGGCCTCTCCGCCGTTCGCGTAGATGAGGACGGCAAACAGGTTCGGTGGAAGCGACGTGGGCCCGAGGAGCGGAAGCTCCTCGGCCGTCACGAAGTGAAATCCGAAGTTGCGCCAGGAGGCGGCGATCATTCGGCCAAACTCTTCGTAGGTCGCTGAATCTCCACCCAGGCCGTGAGAAAAGAAAGGAATCTCACGGATGACGAACTGAATGGCCAACCGCAGGAAATAGCCCCCCATGACGATCCTGCCGAGCGTCGTGGCGCGCTCGCCGGATGCATTGACGACCGCCCGGAGCGCAGCGCCGAAAACAAGCGCGAGGATGAGGCCGATCATCGGCCTGTGGCGGGCTCTGCAGTCGCCGGGTGGGGGCGCGCCATCGTCCGGTGCTGATATCACGTGCACTCGGTCTCCGCCACGACGTCGCACGGCCAGCGCCACGTGGTAGTATGCTCGCCTTTCGATGTGTGGCATCGCAGGTCTCATTACGTTCGACGCCTCGCTTGAGCGGGCGCGCGCCGTCGTCCACGCGATGGCGGAACGGATCGCGCACCGGGGACCGGATGGGGGGGGCGTGCTCGCGCACCCGGACGCGACGCTCGGGATGAAGCGGCTGGCCATCGTCGATGTCGAGCACGGCGACCAGCCGATGGCCAACGACGACGAATCGATCGTCATCGTCTTCAACGGCGAGATCTACAACGCGCCGGCGCTTCGCACGCGGCTGCAGCGTCAAGGCATCCGTTTCAAGACGCGCAGTGACACCGAAGTGATCATTCGGCTCTACGAGCACGACCCCGAACGGGTCGAGGAGGAGCTCGTCGGGATGTGGGCGTTCGCGATCCACGACCGCCGACGGCGGCGGGTCATTCTCAGCCGCGATCGCTTCGGCATCAAGCCGCTCTTCTTGATCGACTCCGGACACGCGCTCGCGTTCGCGTCCGAGCTTCGCTGCTTCGATCGCGATCTTGCGCCGTTTCGCGAGTACTTCGGTATCGACCACGCGGCGGCGCACGCGATGCTGTCATGGAGCTACGTCCCGGAGACCGCGACGATCTTCAAGGGCGTGAAGCGGCTCGCGCCCGCCACGCGGCTCGAGATCGATCTCGAAAGCGGGCGGCGCCGCTCGCGCACGTATTGGGAGCTCGCACCGAGCGCGGAGGCCGCCCGAATTACCTCGCTGGACGAAGCGTGCACCGGCGTCGAGATGCTCCTTCGTCGTTCGGTGCGCGAGCACCTCGAGAGCGACGTCCCGATCGCGACGTTCCTGAGCGGAGGTATCGACTCCTCTCTCGTCACTGCGCTCGCGGCGGAAGAGTCTTCCCGGCCGATCAAGGCGTATTCGATCGGGTTCCATGAGCCGAGGTTCGACGAATCACCGTTCGCGCGCGCCACAGCCCAACGCCTCGGGCTCGAGATCGACATCCAAATGTTCGACGAGGAGACGGCGCGGCGGAGGCTGCCCGACGTGTTTCTCTCCTACGACGAGCCGTTCGGTGACTCATCCAGCCTCGCTACATACTTGCTCTGCGACCACGTATCGCAAGACTACAAAGTCGCGCTCGGTGGTGACGGCGGCGACGAGGTCTTCGCTGGGTACAAGAAATATCTCGTGATCAAGCTGCGCGCTCCCTTCGCGACGATCCCGGCGATGCGCGACGGTATCGGACGCGCACTCGGTCAGATCCCGACGCGCACGGATCGCACGCGAGTGTGGACGGAGATCCTTCGCACCACACGAAGACTCTCGCGCGGGCTAGCGGGCGCCGACGCGGAGGTCTACAGCCAGCTGACGCAGGTCGCGCCTCTCGCGCGCACCGAGAGCCTCGTCCGAAGTCCGGCGGCGGCAGAGCAGTACCTCGACCAAGCCCGCCGGCGCTTCAGCGCCGCGACCGGGAGCGAGCTGCAGCGAACGCTAGCCTGCGACCTAGCCAACACGCTCTGCAACGACATGCTCGTGAAAGTCGACAGAGCGAGCATGGCACATCACCTCGAGGCGAGAGTGCCGATGCTCGACCACCGACTCGTCGAGTTCGGGGTCGGTCTGCCGGAGCGCTTCGTGCTCGGGATGAAAGGCAAACGGGTTCTCCGCGCGCTCCACCAGCGGCGCTTCGGCCCGGCGCTCGCCAACCGCAAGAAACAGGGCTTCGGCGTCCCCGTCGAGGCGTGGCTCCGCGGACCGTTCGACCGGGCGTGCGTTCGCCTCTTCGAAAAATCACGCATCGACCGCTTCGGCATCCTCTCGAGTGACGCGCTCTCCGGCGGCGCGTTCCGCGAGTGGCTTCGTACCGACCCGATGGTGCTCTGGCACGTGCTCGCGCTCGCAGCGTGGTGCGAGACGAACCTGGGGGACGGCCCCGAGGTCCTCCGCGAGCTCCTCGCGTCGTGACGCGAGCAGGCCATTCGCCAGCGCTCACGCCCTCCCGCCGGCGAGCTCCGCCGCGAGGTCGCCCATCGTTCGGATATCGAGGCGCCCGCGCTCGCGCAGCTCGACCGCGTGCGTCAGGACGGCGCGCAGCACGGACATCATCGCCGCCCGGTCCACGGCGAAGTTGAACGGGTGAAACCACAGATGGAACAGCTTTCCCTCGCGCACCGCGCGCTCGAGGCCGAGACGCGCTTTGCGGATACGGGCCGCGATGGGGATGAAGCGTCGAACCCCGCGACGATGCAAGAGGAGCATCGATCCTGGAAGGTTCCACAAGCCCGCGAGTTGCTCGTTCGGCTCCGAGACGGGCGGTGAGAGCGCCGTCGCCTGATCGATGAGGTGACCGGAACGCTTCAACGTACCGGGCAGCGGCCGGAACCAGGTCGGATCCTCTCCCCGGTAGCATAGGAACCCGTTGTCCCGCAGGAGGGCGTGGTGCCCCTCGCTGTTACGTGGAAACACGAAGCTGCGGAGCGTGATCCCACGCGTGCGAGCGCTCTCGACGCACGCTCGCAAGTCGTCGGCCGCCGCACGAGCGGAGCACCCAGCGTCACCGTAGACGAGATGAGAGAACGAGTGACAGCCAACCTCGTGACCCGCGCGCGCAGAGAGCACCGCGTCGACCAGGTCGTCGCCATACCAGAGCGGATCGCGGTCTCGGTCCGTGCACGGATCGGCGCCGAACCAGTCGCGCTCGAACCATCGGTAGCGCGGGCGCGCGAGGTCTCCGTGCGCACGACCGTCTTCGCCGCGAGCGCACGACGCCAGGAAGAGGTGCCCGACGAGCGCCCACGTCGCCGGCACGCGAAGCTCGTCGAACAGCGACACGAGCTCGCGGAAGACGCCGCGCAGGTCCGGATTCTCACGCTCGAATCGCAATGCTGGGGTGTGATCGAAGCTCCCCCAGATAAGCTCCTCGTCGATGCTGACGATGAACGTCGGGCGCATCGGAGCTACCTCGTGCCGACGAGCACCAGATGGTTCGTGAGGTTTCGAAGACCGGGCCGGTCGGAGAGCATGTCGTCGAGAGGCTCGAGCAGGCGAAGCGTCGCCGCGAGCGCAGACGAGGACACGCGGCCGAGCCCCTGCCAAGGTCCGAGGAAGACGCCGTGCACGTCGACGCGCGAGAATCCCGCTTCGGACATGGCGTGCCTCGCGCCTCTCTCGGTCATGAACGAATGCTTGACCTTCGTGAAGGTCGGGATCTGCAGGCGCGAGGTGAGCGCGTTGATGAGCGCATAACCGTTCAGCGAGAGCAGCGGCGCCGCAGTCACGACCGCAAGGCCTCCTGGACGAAGTACGCGTGCGATCTCCGAGAGTCCGCGCTGCGGATCGGCCAGATACCGGATAACCTCGATTGAGAGAACGAAGTCGAACGACGCGTCGGGGAACGCAAGGTTCTCGATATCGCCGTCGTCGACTTGCAGGCCTGGGTTGAGCGTTCGCGCACGATCGCGCATCGCCGGGGACGGCTCGATACCCACGACGTCGAAGCCGCGGCTAGCGAGACGTTGGACGTTGAAACCGGTGCCGCACCCGACGTCGAGCGCACGCGTACCGCGTGCGAGAGTGGCCGTGAGACCGTCGAGCAGCGTCTCGATCTTCTTGCGGCCGTAGGTGAACGTCGACCGGTACGGATCCTCGTGAAGCGCGCGGTAACGAGCCTCGAACTCCGCCGCCTGCGTGGTGTGGACCTGAACGGCGTGGTCTTTCTGTGACGTCGACACGTCGGGCTTTCTAGACGAATCGGCCTGACAAAGCGACGCCCGCGTAAGGCGGACGCGGATCGCCCGCAGCGGACCCCGACGACGTTGACCGGCACGCATGGCTTGAAGTCGAAGCTCTTGGCCCCACGCTTCGCGACGTCGTCGGAATGGCGAAACGCGGTGACGCCTCCGACGCGCGGTAGCGCGAACAGGCGCTCGGCGACGGGACGGACCACGTGGGTCCCGCGCGCGAGCGCCTCGTGCAGTGGTTCTTCCGCACTCGTCGGCTGAGCGGCCGAATGAAGGAGTCTGGCTGACCTTCGGCCACGGCTGGCAGGGAAGACGACGCACAGCCCCATGCGTCCTCGCGGATGGGGAAGGTCGAGCACGCTCCTCACGGCCGAATAGCTGAGCAACTCGCGCCTGGCAGCGATGGTTCACTTGATCGTTGACGTGCGTGACGCGCATGCGCGAAACATCCGGCGTGAGCATGCCCCGTTCGACGCGCACTGCCCGATGGGGGCGACCGGGACTGTACGCGCTGACAGCGCTACACGAGGACGCGACGTGCTGAAGTCAATCGAGACCCTCTCGGACCCCAAGCGCATCCCCGGCGTCGACGTCCTGCGGGGCATCGCGGTGATCGCGGTCGTCCTCTTCCACTTCGGCGTGTTGCCTTACGGCTACATCGGTGTCGACCTGTTCTTTGTCGTGTCTGGGTTCTTGGTCGGACGCCCGCTCGCGCGCACTGTCATCCAGGGGAAGAGACCTCTCGTCGGACGGTTCATCATCACCCGCGGTTTCAAGATCTGGCCTTCGTACTATGCCTTCATCGGGCTCGGCACGCTCATGGCGACGGCGCTCTACAGCCAAACGCATCCCGATCAGATCATCACGTGGTCTCACGCGCCCCGCTATCTACTCTTCTTCCAGAACTACCGCGGCACACCGCACTGGTCGTTCGACCACGTGTGGTCGCTTTGTGTCGAGGAGCACTTCTACGTTCTCTTGCCAGTGTCGGCGCTCGTCGCGTTCCGTCTCTTTGGAGGAGGCTCACGGACGATCGCGCGCGTCGCGGTGGCCGGAATTCTCGCCGGCGTCATCGCCAAAGTTGCCGGACACCGCATCGGCTTCGAAACGCACGCGGCGACGCACAATCGCGTCGACGCCCTCTCATGGGGACTGCTGCTCGCGATCGCGCACGAGGCGGATTGGAGGCTGCTTCGTCGCATTGAGCGGTCGCGATGGACGCCGTTCGTGGGCGGCAGCATCGTCGCGGTCGCAGTGCTCTTGCACGCCGTCGACGCGTCGCCTCTCTTCGCCGCGATAGGCTTTCACTCTGTGCTTCCGGTCGGGATCGTTCTTTTGCTCGCATGGGCGCGAACGTTGCGAACGGGCCCGCGGTCGGTGAGGTTCGTCGCCTACTACAGCTACAACCTATATCTCTGGCACGCACCGCTCGTGTTCGCCCTACGCGACAGGTTCGGCAGCGGCGCGCTCGGCCTGCTCCTGTACCTGTCCGCCGCCATGACAATCGCGATCGCGGCGACGGCGCTCGTCGAGGAGCCGTGCCTGCGCCTGCGGGGACGTCTGCTCGGCGCGTCGCCCGGATGACGGCGCAACGCTCTGCTCCGGCTTGGCAAGCCACTCGACGACGGCTAAGGTGCCGCTCCGCCCGTGGCCCAGAGTCCTGAACAGCTCGTTCCAGGGCGATTTCGCGAGCTCCTCCGCGCCGTTCGGCTCACATCCTCCTCGACGCTCCTGACGGTCGTATTCGGGGTAGCGAGCAACAAGCTCATCGCTCACTACGCGGGCTCGAGCGGCATCGGGCTCATCGGTATCTACCGCACGCTCGTCTACCTCGCTTCGACCGTCGGCCTCCTCGGCGTGACCGACGTGATGACGCGCGGCATCGCGCGAGCCAAGACGAAGGAGGAGTCGACGGCCATCATCGGCGCCTCGGCGCACTTCCTGGTTTTGCCCGTGCTCGTCGTCTTGCTCGTGGCATTCTTCTTCGCAGCCCCAATCACCTCTGCGATGTTCGGCAGCAGCGGGAGTGAGCACGTCGACGAGGTGCGCGTCGTGCTCGCGCTGTCGAGCGCCTCGATGGGCTACGCGGTCGTGCAGGCGATCTTGAACGGTCAGGCCGCCGTGCGCGAGATCGCGTCGTTGAGCGTCGCGGTTTCCTTCGCGACGCTGGCGCTCTCGTATCCGTTCCTCAAGATCGGGCCACTCGGACTGCCCCTCTTGATCAGCGTAGGTCCGTTCGCCGCGATGTTGCTCGGTGTCCGCTTCACGTGGAAGCGAAATGGATTGCGAGCGGCCGACTTCGGGTTTCGTTCGATCGCTGAAGTGCGCGCTCGCCTCCCAATCTCGCTCTTCTTGGTCCTCCATCCGTTCGTCGCGACGACGAGCGCGCTCGCACATCAATCGGTCATGGCGCGTGGTTACGGAATCGACACACTGGGTCTATACAACGCGGGCTCGACGCTCGAGTCGACGGCCATCGCGATGCTCACGGCGCCCATGCGCTCGTACTTTCTGCCGACGCTCGGGCGCCTCGAAAGCCACGTCGAGAGGCGTCGCTTCGCCGAGCGGATGCTCGTCGTCCTGCTCGCCCTGATCCTCGTCGGTGGGTCGATCCTCATCCTCGGCGCGCCGGAGATCCTGAGCCTGCTCTTCGCGCGTGCCTTCACGTCGGGCGCATCTCTCGTCGCGGCGCTCGCGTTGTCGTTCGTGGGTCAGATGTTCGTTTGGGTCGCCGGGATGCACCTCATCCACGAGGGGCGCTTCGGGACCTGGGTCGCCGTCGACACTGTGTGGGCCCTTCTTCGCGTCGGCGGAACGTACGCGTGCGTCCGCTACGGAGCCCCGATCGTCGCGGCCGCGTTCGTTCACGCCGGCGCCTACACGGTGCTCGGCGTCATCTACGTCTTCGTGACCCGAGAGAAGGGCGTCGCCTTGATCAGCGGCCGAGCGATCGGCACTTCACTAGCAGTGCTCGCGCTCCTGGGCGCGGCGTCGTGGCTGGCGACATCACGAACCGCGTTCGGGATTGGGGTCTACGTGGCGTGTGCCGGCGCCTTCGCGTGGTCCCTCGCGCGCCGGTGGAAGTGACTCGCGCGGTCGGTGTGCTAAGACCCAACTCGATGGTCGACGCGAAGCTCCCCTTGCGCACCCGAGTGCTGAACGTGTTCCGCGCTCCGCTCCGCGGGCGGACGCTCGACGGACTGCTTTCGTACGCGACACGGGGCAAGATGCCGACGAGCCTCTGGGCGCGCGTGCCTCCGAGCCACATCCTCTACGCTCGACCGTCGGCGCGCCGCGCCGTGCGGGCGGGCATCGTCTACGACCTCGACATCAGCGACTTCATGGAGTGGGTCATCTACTACGGCATCGCGACGGAGCCGCGCGACAAGCTGTACGGTCTCGCTTCCGCCGGCGACACCGTGCTCGACGTTGGCGCTAACGTCGGAGAGTGCGCCCTGAACTTCTCGCGGCGCGTCGGACCGACGGGACGCGTCCTCGCCTTCGAGCCCGGTCCGTCGGTGCGCGCGAAGCTCGAGCGCAACGTCTCGCTCAACGGCTTCGCGACGAACATCGACATCATGGCTCTCGGCCTCGGCGACGCGCCGGCTACCCTTCAACTCTGCGAGCCCTCACCCCACAACCGCGGGGGCAATCGGATCCTCGAGCGCCCGGTCGGCGAGCACGTCGCGATCCGCGTCGTCCGCCTAGACGACTTCGTGGCGGAGCACGGGCTCGAGCGCGTCGATCTCGTCAAGATCGACGTGGAGGGGTTCGAGGTGCGCGCGCTGCGCGGCGCGCGGCAGACGCTAGAGCGCTTTCGTCCGACGCTCTTCGTCGAGGTCAGCGAAGAGAACCTCCGTGGCTCAGGCACGTCCGCAAGAGAGCTCGTCGGCTTTCTCGCCGAGCTCGGTTACGCGCTGCGAAGCGCCGACGACGGCGCGACCGTCACGCCCGACGATCGCTTCGAAGGCCGTCACTTCGACGTGATCGCGACGGCGTCGTAGGCTCACTCCTCCGCGCGTAGGCGCGCGAGATCGACCAGCGTGTCGACGCTGAACCACTTCGTCGGCAGGACCTTCGACATGCGCAGCTGTCGCTCCCGAATCAGCGCGCGCCACACGGCGTAGAAGTCCACGTCGTCGCCAGGCGGGCATAGAGCGCTGACCCGCGCCGGATTCAGGATCTGGATGCCCGAACAATAGAGCTCCGAGGGCCTCAAACGGTCGAGATCCACGACGAGGCCGTCGTCATGAAAGATGTAGTCGCCGTCGAGACCTTCGACGGGTCGCACTGGCACGAGCATGCCAGCTGGGCTCCCCTGTGCGAAGTAGTCCGCCGCGAGCGCGTCGAAGTCGACGTCCGTGACGTTGTCGCTCGTGAGCACGAACGCGGGCTCGTCGAGGTTCGAAAGCAGGGTGTTGGAGACCCACCAAGCATTCGGTCGACCTTCGGTGCAATGGATCGACGCGACGCCGATCTCGACGAGATGATGTGCCAGCATCGCGCCCTTGTAGCCAACGGTGACGTGAATGTTTGGGATGTAACGCCGGACCTTCGTGATGCCGTGAGCGATGAGGGTCGAGTCGAGGTACGGCGCCATCGGCTTGGGGATGGCCTCCGTGAGCGGCCCCATCCTACGGCCGCGCCCCGCGGCCATGATGACGACGTGCCGTATCGTCTTCGTTGTCACAGCTCTTCCGGCGGCGGATTGTCGATGATCCGCAGGATCTCCTCCTCGGTGAGCCGGGTGGTGTTCGCCGAAGAGAGGCCTCTCGTGAGCGGCGCCGCGGCCTTCTCGTTGAACGAGATGACGTAGTGCGTGATGCCATCGTACGTCGTCTCACGCGTGTAAGGGAGCTCGAGCTCCCCGATCAGAAACTCGTCATCGCGCTCTCCGGGACGCCCCTCGATCTTCTCCCAGCGACCTCCGCGATGTTTGACCCACACGTCGAGGATGTCACGGATGAGCGACGCCTTCATGTGACGCGATAGGACCTTCCCTTGCAGCTCCGCCGCGTGGTCGAGACCGGTGGTGACCAACTTCACGGCCTCGTCGACCGTGAAGAAGAAGCGACGCATCTCTGGTCCCGTCGTCCCGATCACACCGTCCTTCTCGTGCATCTTCTTCCACAGACAGAGGACGCTGCCCGTCGACCACGCCACGTTGCCATAGCGCACGCAAAGAAACCGCGTCTTGCCGTTCTTCTGGTTGCACGACGCGAAGACGCGCTCCATGAGAGCCTTCGAGAGGCCATACGTGTTGCGAACCGGTGGCGCCGCCTTGTCCGTGGAGATACCGAGGACGGTATCCACCCCGTGCTCGAGGGCCACGCGCGCGACATTCTGGGAACCGACGACGTTCACGTCGACGCACTCCATGGGCTGCTTCTCCGCCAGATCGACGAACTTGGTCGCCGCGGCGTGGATGACGATCGAAGGGCGCGTCTCGACGAACGCGTCGCGCACCGCTTCGATACTGGAGACGTCGAGCGGGATCACCTCGCACGCGGTCATCTGCTGGGCCGCGGCGTTGAGCTTGTTGTTCCGCGACCCGAGAACGACGCGGTAGCGGTCTCTGAGCGCGAGCGCGAGGCGCTTTCCCAGGAAACCGCTGCCGCCGGTGATGAGGAGTGTGGGTCGCATCGAATACTTGCTCGTGTGCTCTTGGTTAGACGCCGTCGGCGCCGCCGTAGTTGGTGGTGATGAGGTTCCGGTTTCCCTTGTCGCCGCGAATCTTGTGGCCGAGGGCGTTGATCGGGCCGCGCGCGCGCGCGGGAAGGTAAGACAGCGCGTATCCCAAGACCGTGCGCGGGTGCATCGCCTCGCGCCAGTCGAGCGCGATGGCCTCGCGGAAGCAACGCCTCGCCCACGCGGTATCGCCGTCGAGTCGCACGACGCACCATGCGGAGGAGCGCAGCAGCGCGCGCCTCGAGTACGCGGCGTCCTCGAGAAACTGGGGGGGGAAATCCGGATGCACCACGAGGCGCTCGAGGCACTCGAGGGACATCTCGGCGTTGCGACGCGTGGCTTTTCCGAGATTGCCACCGTGGTCGCGCAGAAGCACGACGGGCTCGCGGACGAACGCGAACTCGTAGGTCATCGCGACCTTGAAGTAGGCGCTCTCCGTCTCCGCGAAGATGTCCTCGTAGAACGGGTACTTCGTGAAGCATTCACGTCGGGTGAGCGGCGAGAGCATGTTGACGAGGGACGGCTCGCGGAGGAACGCGCCCAGCACGCAGCCTTCCTTCTCGAACGCCGGCATCCGCCAGCGCGCGCCTGTGAGCTCGTTGAAGCCGATCGCGCCACCGTTCACGACCCCGCATGTCGGCCCGCGGCGATCGAACATGGCGACCTGAAGCTCGAGCTTGCGACGATCGTAGAGATCATCCGAATAGAGGAATGAAATGAACTCACCGGACGTGGCGCGTACGCCTTCGTTGAGCCGCTGCGTGATGGGCGCGTTCGCGTCGTTCAGCAACAGGCGCACGCGGGGGTCGGAGGCGTATCTGCGAAGGACGTCGTGCGAGCCATCATTCGAACCGTTGTCGATCGCGAGGAGCTCCCAATCCTCGTAGGTCTGCGCGAGCACGCTCTCGACGGCTTCGCCGACGTAAGCGCTCTGGTTGTAGGAGCAGAGGATCACCGAGACGCGCGGCATGGAAATGGTTCCGGAGGCGGCCGAACGCTAGCACGCCTGCTGCAGCACGCGCCATCGCGGCCATCCCGGCGTTGCGGCCGCACGCGGAGCTCGACAGGGAGGCCGCGCGCTCGCTGGAGGATCACGCGAGGCCATGCATCGAGCTCGAGACCTGGCGAGACACTGCGGATCGCCGTGCTCTCGGGGTGCCATCGAGAACCCGCTCGAACGAGGTTTCAGGCCTTCGCTCGCGGACGGCGGCGCGGAGGACGAGGAAAGCCGGAACGCGCTGGGCGGCGAATCATGGGCGTCAAGCCCCGCGGACAGCGCGTGGGCCAAAGCGGAACACGAACGCGCGGGAGTGCCCTTGCGCCGCGCCCCAGCTCAAGTATGCACACGGCATGCAACGCGCTCACTCGACACACCGCGAAGAGGATCGGACCGAAGCTTCGGAAGATCCGATCCCCGACTCCGAGGGCATCACATCCGACGAGTGGCTCCGTGGCTATTTCACCGCGAGCAACGTTGACGTGGCGGGAGGCGCCCCCCCAGCACGGCCCGCCAAGTGGAAGAACTTCGACTTCCTCCGTCTCCGTGATCGCGCGTTGCACATGCTCGAGCTCGCGCCGGGCAAGGCCGTGCTCGACATCGGATGCGCGAATGGCGCGACCATGGTCTACTGCGGGTTGCAGGGTGCCACCGTCCACGGCTGCGACCTCGACGAACGCGCGGTCGGATTCGCAAACAACGAGCTCGCGCGCTTCGACATCAGGGGCGAGGCCATCGTTGGCGATGCAACGAAGCTCACGGCGTACGCCGACGACACCTTCGACGCCGTGATTTCGAGCGACTTCGTCGAGCACATCACCGACGAGCAGAAAGTCGCGATGCTCCTCGAAGCGAAGCGCGTGCTCAAGCCTGGCGGACTACTGGTCATCAAGACGCCGAATCTCGCCTACCTGGAGGCATCCCTCTTCTACAAGCGGATTCGTGCCGTCCGTCGTTTCGAGAATCCGATGAAGTTCGTCATCCCGCACACGCCCGGGACGGACGACCCGCAGCACATCGGACTCGCCACGCGATGGTCCTTCACGAACTGCCTCATCAAGGCGGGATTCCTCAACTACGAGTTCCACTACGCGCCGCTCCGGCGGTTTGGCACATCGGGGCTCGTAGAGATCCTGTCGACGGAGATTCCCGTCGTCCGCGATTGGCTTTGCGAGGACCTATTTTGCAAAGCATACAAGCCCATCGTCGCATCGCACTTCCCGGACTGAAGTCGGCGCCTCTTCGACGGACTCACCTTTCGCCCCGGTCATCTGCTGCACGGCCATTTTCCGGGCTCCGTACGCGCGCCGAGGGCGTCATGCGCTAGCCTAGCGAGTATGATGGGGGGATTGGCCGGGGCTATCGGACGTCGTCAACGACGTGGTCGCGGGCACGTGCACCAGTTGGCTCCGTTTACCCGAACCTGGGTCGTCATCAGCGGGTCGATCCGGGCAGGGTTTTCGTTCGGTTCTGGGGAGAGGCGGCTTCGATGAGAGCGTGGAGGCTGTTCGGACTCGTCATGGTCGCGGGATGGATCGCCTGCAACGTGCCTCGCGAGGATGAGCCGGCGTCCAGCGGCGGCCCGAACAGGGATCAAACGCCCGAAGGCGGCGGAGAAGACGCCGGCCTCTCGACGCCCGTAGACGCCGAGCCATCGCCCGACGACGGCGCAGAAGACGCCGCACTCTCCATGCCCGACGATGGCGGAGAAGACGCTGGACTCTCCACACCCGACGACGGCGGAGAAGACGCCGCGGTCGAGGGCGGGCCCCCGCAGTGCCTCAAGCCGCCGGGCACCGATCCGCCTTCGAAGCCGCTCGTTGGCCAGGCGGGCTGGGTAGGAGCCGTCCCCAAGGGATCGTTCGGCTGCCCGATCACGACGGCCTCTCCCTACGCGCACGCTTTTCAGCTCACGAAGCAGACGGCGTTCACGATGTTCATCAGCCACACGCTCTCCTCCGTGCCACCGGAGGTTCACCTGCATGACGGCTGCGATCTCGCTGCCCCGCTGTCGGCGTCTGCGACCGACCGAAGAACGCACTCGATGGTCCTCGAGGCGGGGCTCTACACGTTCGTCACGTGCACGGGACAGGGCGACTTCGTCGCCGAGCCGACCCCAACCCCCGTCAACACGAACACGTCCTGTGCGACGGCGGCGACGCTGCCGAGCACCGGCGTGCGCATGTACGATCCGAACGAGACGCGTTACTTCTCGTTCCAAGCTGGCCTGCAGAAGCAGTACATCGTCGTGACGAGCAACGTCGGCGGAGTGACGATGAACACAGGCAACTACCGGATCGAGGTGCGGACGGCGTGCGCCGACCCGGGGACGAACCTGTTCGACACGAACGGCAACGTGACGAACCCCGGGAACGCGTGGCTCAATGGACCGAGAGCGTACAACCTCGGCCCGCTGCCTGTGGGCACCACCTACTGGGTCGTGCTGAGCGCGGTCGACCCGGGGCTCGCCCTCACCATCAGCCGCGAGAACAGAATCAACTGAGCCGAGCTCGACGCCGCCTGCGTGGAAGGGGCACGTCTACGATGAAAGCCGCGTCCAAGGGCCGAGACCATCGGGATCACGGCGCACATGCCGAGCTCGACCCCCACCCTTCTGCCGCGAAGTACGGGACTTTACCCCAGTCCGCGAGCGCGGTACGAACGCGATCGCCTTGACCACCTCCTCTTTCTGGACCGATCGGCCTACGTTCGTGACCGGCGCGACCGGGCTGGTCGGCGGCTGGCTCGTGCGGCGCCTGCTCGAGCTCGGCGCCGACGTCATCTGCCTCGTGCGCGATTGGGTCCCGCAGAGTGAGCTCGTCGCGTCGCGGCTCATCGACAGAGTGCGCGTGGTGCGCGGCGACGTGCGCGACGGCCCCACGCTGGAGCGCATCCTCGGCGAGTACGAGGTCAACACGGTGATCCATCTCGCGGCGCAGACGATCGTCGGCATCGCCAATCGCAACCCACTGTCAACCTTCGAGACCAACATCGCGGGTACGTGGTCGCTCCTCGAGGCGTGCCGCCGTAGCCCCACGGTCAAGTCGATCGTGTGCGCCTCGTCGGACAAAGCGTACGGCACGAGCGAGGTGCTCCCCTACGGCGAAGACACGCCCCTCCGTGGCAAGCACCCCTATGACGTGAGCAAGTCCTGCTCCGACCTCATCACGAACACGTATGCGGTCAGCTACGGGTTACCGGTCGTGACGACCCGCTGCGGGAACTTCTTCGGCGGCGGCGATCTCAACTGGAACCGGATCGTGCCCGGCACGATCCGCTCGGTCCTTCGCGGCGAGCGACCGACGATCCGCTCCGACGGTGAGTTCGTGCGCGACTATTTCTACGTCGAGGACGGCGCCGCGGCGTACACGCTGCTCGCCGAGCGGCTCGCGACCGATCCGCAGCTCGCAGGCGAGGCCTACAACTTCTCGAACGAGCAGCAGATCACCGTGAACCAGCTCGTCGAGCGCATCCTCCGCCTGATGAAGTCGGACCTCGTCCCCCTCGTGAAGAACGAGGCGTCCAACGAGATTCGACGCCAGTACCTGAGTGCCGAAAAGGCGCGCAAGACGTTCGCGTGGAAACCGCTCTTCTCCCTCGACGAGGGGCTCGAGAAGACGGTCGCCTGGTACCGCGCGCACCTCGCGCGCGACGGAAGGGCGGAGCTCACATGACCTCGCAAGCGACGTGCCGCGCGTGCGGTGGAGGCGGGCTCACGCTCGTCCTGTCGCTGGGTCTCTCTCCGCTCGCGAACGCGCTCCTCACGAAGGAGGAGCTCGCGCGGCCCGAGGAGAAGTTCCCGCTCGATCTCGCCTTCTGCTCGCGATGCTCGCTCGTGCAAATCACCGAGACTGTGCCGCCCGAGAAGATGTTTCGCGAGTACCTCTACTTCTCCTCGTTCTCCGACACGATGGTGGAGCACGCGCGCGCGATCGCCGACCGCCTCGCCGACGAGCGAAAGCTCGGGAGAGACAACCTGGCCCTCGAGATCGCGAGCAACGACGGCTACCTCCTCCAGCACTATGCGAAGCGCGGCGTCCCCGTCCTCGGCATCGAGCCCGCGCGCAACATCGCGAAGGTCGCCGTCGAGGAGCGCGGCATCCGCACCATCGCCGAGTTCTTCGGCAAGGAGCTCGCCGCGACGCTCGCGGAGCGCGGCGAGCGTGCCGACGTCATCCACGCCAACAACGTGCTCGCGCACGTCCCCGATCTCAACGGCGTCGTCGAAGGCCTCGCGATCGCGCTGAAGGACGACGGCGTAGCGGTGATCGAGGCGCCGTACGCCAAGGATCTCGTCGATCACTGCGAGTTCGACACCATCTACCACGAGCACCTCTGCTACTTCTCGCTCACGGCCCTCGACAACCTCGTGGATCGCCACGACCTCGTCGTACGTGACGTCGAGCGGCTCGCGATCCACGGCGGATCGCTGCGCATCTTCGTTTCGAAGAAGAGCGCGGCCTCGCGCGGACGAGCCGTCGAGGAGCTCCTCGCGGAAGAGGCCGCGGGCGGCGTCGCAACCCTCGCTCCGTACCTTGAGCTCGCGAAGCGCGTCGAGGCGCTCAAGGCCGAGCTCGTGCGCGTGCTTCGTGGTCTCAAAGCCGACGGAAAGCGGATCGCCGCCTACGGCGCCGCTGCGAAGGGCAGCACGCTGCTCAATTCCTTCGGCATCGGCAAGGACGTGCTCGACTTCGTCGCCGATCGGAGCACCTACAAGCAAGGGCGCTACATGCCAGGGATCCACGTCCCGATCGTCGACCCGCGCGAGCTGGTCGCGCGAAAACCCGACGCGTGCCTGCTTTTGACTTGGAACTTCGCAGACGAGATCCTCGCTCAGCAGCGCGAGTACCGCGAGAACGGCGGCAAGTTCATCATCCCGATCCCGGAAGTGAGGACCCTATGACGCGACCGCTCCCCGACGGCGCTCGCCTGCTACGCGGCGACCGGCCCATCGAGGGTGTGCAGGTCATCCCGCTGCGTCGTATTCCCGATGAGCGAGGGACGATCTTCCACATGCTCCGCGCCACGGATACGCACTTCACGAGCTTCGGCGAGATCTACTTCTCTACGGCCTACAAAGGGGTCATCAAGGGCTGGCACAAGCACCAGGAGATGTCGCTCAACTACGCCTGCATGGTCGGCCGCGTGAAATGCGCGCTCTACGATGACCGCGAGGGCTCACCTTCGAACGGCTCACTCATGGAGGTCTTCCTCGGACCCGATAGCTACTCGCTCCTCATCGTGCCTCCGGACGTTTGGAACGGCTTCAAAGGCATGGCCGATCCGATGTCGGTCGTCGCCAACTGCTGTACGCACGCGCACGATCCGGCGCGGAGTGCCCGCCTCGATCCGTTCGACAATCACATCGGCTACGACTGGGCCGTCAAGCACCACTGAGATGCGTGTCCTCTTGACCGGAGCCGGGGGCTTCATCGGCGCCCACGTCGCCCGTGCGCTGCTCGCGCGAGGCGCCGATGTGCACGCCGTCGTGCGCGACCGCTCTCGCGCGCCGCGACTCGGGCGCATCGAGGCAGAGGCGAACGTCACGATCCACGAGGCCGACCTGCTCGTTCGCGACCACGTGAGGCGCGTGATCGACGCCTCGTCCCCCGAGACTTGCGTGCACGCCGCGTGGTACGCAGTCCCCGGCAAGTACCTCGATGCGACGGCGAACCTCGCTCACGTCGCGGCGAGCCTCGACCTCGCGACGCGCCTAGCGGCCGCGGGATGCAGGCGCTTCGTCGGCGTCGGAACATGTTTCGAGTACGCGTTGGCCGACGCGACCGCGCCTCTGCTCGAGTCGAGCCCCACGGGACCACGCTTCCTCTACGCGACCTGCAAGCTCGCCCTCCACGAGGTCCTCGCGGCGTATGCGCCGACCACGAAGACGAGCTTCGCCTGGTGCCGCGTCTTCTACCCCTACGGTCCGATGGAACCCCCGGGTCGCCTCGTCTCGCACGTCGTCGATCGGCTCCTCGGAGACGGTGTGGCCGAGACGTCGGAGGGTGCGCAGATCCGCGACTACATGCACGTCGCGGACGTGGGCGCCGCGATCGCGACCGTCGCGCTCTCGGACGCAGAAGGCGCGGTGAACGTCGGCTCGGGCGTGCCGACGACCGTGCGAGAGATCGTTGCGACGATCGCTCGCATCTGCAACGCGCAAGACCGCGTCCACATCGGCGCGGTGCCGTATCGCCACGACGATCCAATGTACGTGTGCGCCGACATCCAGAAGCTGGGGCGCCTAGGTTTCGAACCCCGATTCGATCTCGAGAGCGGCCTGCGAGACACCGTCCGAGCGCGCCGCGAGGAGCTTGCCGTCCGATGAAGGTGGTCGTCCTTGCAGGTGGATTCGGTACACGCCTCACCGAGGAGACCGAGACGAAGCCCAAGCCGATGGTGGAGATCGGCGGGCACCCGATCCTCTGGCACATCCTGAAGCACTACGCGCACCACGGGCACCGCGAGTTCTTCGTGGCGCTCGGCTACAAGGGCACCGTTATCAAGCGGTTCTTTCGCGACTACTACAGCCTGCAGGGCGACTTGACCGTCGCCCTCAAAAGCGGCGAGGTCGAGCACCACGAGCGCGACTCGGACGACTGGAAGGTCCACCTCATCGACACCGGCATCGACGTAATGACCGGCGGCCGGGTGCGGCGCCTCCGGAGGTTCCTGGGCAACGAGACCTTCATGCTCACGTACGGCGACGGCGTCTGCGACGTCGACCTCGCCGAGCTCGTCCGTTTTCATCGCGCGCAAGGGAGGATCGCCACCGTCACGGCCGTGCGTCCGCCAGCCCGCTTCGGCGGCCTCGTCTTCGACGGCGACCTCGTCAGGGAGTTCACGGAGAAGCCCCAGATCGGCGAAGGCTGGATCAACGGCGGCTACATGGTCTTCGAGCCGACGATCTTCGACTATCTCGAGAGCGATCGGAGCATCCTCGAGGCCGACGCGCTCGAGCAGCTCGCCAAAGACGGCCAGCTCGCCGCGTTCCGTCACGATCGCTTCTGGCAGTGCATGGACACGTTGCGCGATCTGCGGATGCTCGAGAGCCTCTGGCACGCCGGCAACCCGCCTTGGCGGGTCTGGGACCGTTGACGGATCGAGCGCCGCCGAACCTGAACGCACGCGCACCCCTACCGAGGCTCGTTCGTGTGACGGACGGCCCCCATGCCGGACACTACCTTCCGCGCTCACCGCGACCGTCCCAATCAGACCTCTTCCACTTCAGGCACTCAGGCTGTTGCAAAACGCAACAGTTCGACTGTGTGCTAGCATTGGGCCGCTTTGGATATGGCAAATGACATGGGCGAATCGGCTGAGACTTTCTCGGAAAGCGACACGATCCGATCGGCCACCAAGAAGCCTCGAATCAGCGGCGTTGCCGCGCCCGCCGTTCGCCGATGCACGCGGTGCCTTTGTGACGACGAGATCCCGGCGATCACGTTCGATGCGGCCGGGGTCTGCAATTACTGCATGGTCCACGATCGGATGGACGCCGAGAACCCGACGGGGCCCGAGGGGCAGCGACGCTTCGAGGCGATGGTCCGAGAGATCCGCGAGGCAGGACGTGGCCGGCCGTTCGATCTCATCATCGGTGTAAGCGGCGGCTGTGACTCGACTTACATGCTCTACAAGGCGCGCGAGTACGGCCTTCGCCCCCTCGCCGTCCACTTCGACAACACGTGGAACTCGGCGACCGCGACGGCAAACATTCACCGCGTCCTGAGGAAGCTGGACATCGAGCTCTACACCCACGTCGTCGACAACGGCGAGTACGACGAGATCCTCCGCGCTTTCCTCCTCTCCGGCACGCCCGACATCGAGTGCCCAACCGACATCGGGCTCGCGGCCACGCTCTTTCGGGCAGCAGAGAAGTACCGAATCCCGTTTCAGTGGGAAGGCCACTCCTTCCGCACCGAGGGCATCCACCCCCTCGGCTGGGTGTACATGGACCAGAAGTACATCGCGGACGTGGTGTCGAAGCATGCGCGCCGACCGGTCTCGTTCGAGACGTACCCGACACTATGGCTCCGCGAGCAGCTGAAGTGGATGCTCGTTGGCCGAATCAAGAAGATCCGGCCCCTCTATCACCTCGACTACCACAAGGAAGAGGCGAAGAACTTTCTCTCGAAGGAGCTCTCGTGGAAGTGGTACGGGGGCCACCACCTCGAGAATCGCTACACCGCATTCTTCCATAGTTGGTATTTCCCCCGGCGCTACGGACGAGACATTCGTGCCATCGCCGACTCCGCCCGCGTGCGTTCGGGTCAGCTCACGCGAGAAGAGGGGCTCAAGGTCATCTCCGAGCCCATCAAGGTCGACCCTCAAACGATCGAGCTCGTCAAACGCCGCCTCGCGCTCACGGACGCGGACCTCGAGCGAATTCTTCGGGCGCCGCACAAGACGTTTCACGACTACGCGACATACAAGCCGACTTTCGAACGAATGCGTCCGTTCTTTTGGGCGATGGCGAAGCTTCAGCTCGTGCCCTGGAGCTTCTACATCAAGTACACGTCGAAGAGCACGATCTGATCCTTGGGACGAGTGGAGATGCGCGTCGGCCTCCTCTGCAACATGAACAACATGCTTTTCTCCCTGACGCGTTATCTACGCGATCAGGGCGTGGATGCCGAGCTACGGCTGCTCAACGACGAAGACGCTCACTTCCACCCGTCGGCGGACACCTTCGATCTGTCCTACCAGCAGTTCGTGCGCCGCGTCGGCTGGGGCGACCCGCGAGAGATCGCGCGCATTTCGGCGGACGACGTCGCGCGGTCCGTGCGCGGCTTCGACTTTCTCATCGGCTGTGGGTCCGTGCCGGCGTACCTCGACAAGATCGGCCGCGCGCTCGACATCTTCATCCCCTACGGCTCCGACTTGATCGAGCTCCCCTTCGAGATCCAGGGGCCCCGGCGTCGAGCCCCTTTCTCAATCGTCGAGGCTCCGCTGCGCCAGAGACGCGGCGTCCGTCGATCGAAGACGCTCTGGGGCGACCGCTCGATCGCGTTCGACCGTGCAACGTCGCGGCTCCGCTACAGCGGCGCGCGCGCCTTCAAGAGCGTGCCGATGGTCTACACGCCGCTCTATTCGCCCAACGTGCTTCACGCGTACTACGACCGCAGCCACTGGTACGGCCACGTCAAGGAGCTCCGAGACCGCGTCGACGTGCTCGTGCTCCACCACGCACGCCACATCTGGGGAGCCGACTCCGGGATCTGGCAGGCCAAGGGGAACGACAAGCTCGTCCACGGCTTCGCCCAGGCCTGCACGCTCCGGAAGGACGTGAAGTTCGGGCTGGTCTTCCTCGAATATGGCCCCGACGTGGAGCGCACGCGTGAGCTCGTTCACCAGCTCGGTCTCGAGTCGCAGGTCCTCTGGCTCCCGCAGACGCTGCGGAAGGAGGTGATGATCGCGATGTCGCTCGCCGACATCGGATGCGGCGAGTTCGCGAACAGCTGGTTGTCTTGCGGGACCGTGTACGAGACCCTCGCGATGGGAAAGCCGCTGCTTCACCGGAGAGACGACGAGCTCTACTCCGCATTCTTTCCAGAGCTCTACCCTCTGATGAACGTGCGTACGGCGGCCGACGTCGCGCGGCATCTCGTCGACTACGTCGACCGACCTGATCACTGGAACGCCGTGGGCGAAGCTGGTCGCACGTGGCACCAGCGCTACGCCGTCGACCACTCGATCGATGCAATCCTCGCGAAGCTCGGGGTCAAGCCCACCGCCCAGGCGCTCCGCGCATGACGAATCGCCGTAGGCGAGCGCGTCAGGCGAACGTCGCCCGAAGCTCGGCGCGCGTCGGGTAGTTCACGAGAACCGCGCGGTTGGGCCCCTGAAAGACGACCATCGACCCCGCCGCTGCGCCCGACGCCCCCGCCAAGACCGCCGCACGGACGTGATCGAGGTTGGCGCAGCCGCCATTGGCGACGACCGGAATGGAAACGGTTTCCGTCACACGCCTCACGAGATCGACATCGTATCCCTCGAAGGTACCTTCCCGGTCGACGCTCGTGAGCAAGAGCTCCCCGGCACCACACTCCTGCATCGCTCGCGCGTATTCGACGGGTTCCGTTGACGTCTCGGTGCCGGCGACGAGGACTCGCGCCGCGTCGCCCGTCCCGACGACGTCCACCGAGACGACCACGGTCTGACTCCCGAAGCGCGAGGCCACCCTTTCGACGAGCGTGCGGTCTCGGAACGCCGCCGTGTTGAGGATTACTTTCTCGGCGCCGAGGGCGTGCAGACGCGCGACGTCGTCCGTCGTCGTGACGCCGCCGCCATATCCGAACGGCATGAAGGAGGCGGTCGCGATCCCTTCGAGGAGCGGCCAATCGATCGCGTGGTTCTCCTTCGCCACACCGATGTCGAGAATGAACAGCTCGTCGACTTCCATCTCGCTGAAGATGCCGACGGTGTTCTGCGGATCGCCCACGTAGCTTGGATTCGCGAAGCGCCGCGTCTTCACCAAGCGTTTGTCGCGGAGCAGCAAGCACGGGATGAAGCGAGGTCTCAGCACGGCCTTAGCTCCGCGAAGTTCTTCAGGCAGAGCATGCCGTAGCGGTGGCTCTTCTCCGGGTGGAACTGCACGCCACAGACGTTGTCGTGCTCCACCGCGGCGCAGAACTCGACGCCGTGACGCGCCTTGAGGGCAACGTCGTCAGGATCGGAGCAGGTCACGAAGTACGAGTGGACGAAGTAGTACGAGAGCGGGAGCTCGAGCTCGTCGAAGCCCTCGTCGGAGCGCGCCTGGAAAAGGCGCGGCGATCCTCGAGGGTGGACTTGATTCCAACCCATGTGCGGCACCGTCAATCCAGGCTCGCGAGGGAAGCGGCTCGCTCGCCCGCGGACGAGGCCGAGCCCTGCGGCGGTCCCTTCGTCACTGCCCTCGAAGAGGAGCTGCATGCCGAGGCAGATCCCGAGGATTGGGCGCTTCTTCACGATGGCGTGCTCGCGAATCACGGGCTCGAGACCGAACTCGCGCAGCTGCGTGATCCCGGTATCGAACGCGCCCACGCCCGGAAGGACGAGGCGCTCGGCTGTCGCGAGCCGCTCGGGGTCGCGGCTGAGCTCGCACGCGACGCCAAGACGATGGAACATGTTCCGAATCGACGCGACGTTACCCACTCCATAGTCGACGACGACAACGGGGATCACGCCGTCGCTGGGTACCGAGTTCGCGGCGATTCGTCAAGCTCGCCGGAGCACGCCAGGGGCTAGGGTGACGTCGAGGAACGAGTGAGGCGCCACATGTCGGACCATCCGCCCGCACCAATGTAGAGGCCGTCCGCGGTCACGACCGTCGACGCGGCGTGGCGCTCATTCCACGGTGTGCCCTCGAGCTCGTACCAATTTTCGCCGTCCACGGTGTACCAAACCTCGGTGAGGTTCTCGGAGATTTGCCACGTGTATCCACCGAGCACCCAGAGCCGGCCGTCGAAGACCTCGAGGCTGTGGTACTGACGAGGGAACCATGGCGGGTCGGTGTGCTTCGTCCACTTGACACCGTTCGTGCTACTCCACGCGTCCGCGTAGAGCGTGCGAGTGGGGACGTCGAGTGTGTCGTACGTCCCCCCGCCGACGATCCACATCTCGTTCTGGAAGACGGACCGACCGCCGATCGCCCCGCGTGGCCGCCAGGGAGCATGCTGGAGGACACGCGTCCAGTTCGCGCCGTCATACGAACGCCAGACGTCATTGTAATACGTCACGGGCGGCGGACGGCCCACGTACTCGGGGAGCGTCTGCCCCCCCATGACCCATAGCGCCCCATCGTAGGCGAGCGCATAGTGGAGCACGCGTTCTCCCCAAGGAACCGCGTTTGCGACGAGCTCCCAATTGGTGCCGTCCGCGGTCGACCAGACGTCGGGTTGGTAATGCCACTGCTGCGCATCGCCGCCCAGCACGAACAGCTTGCCGGCGTGTTGCGCGAAACCAAACGTGTGTCGCTCCTCCCACGGTGCCCTGGAGTCTTCGGTCCACGTGGCTCCAGTCGGGCTCGTCAACACCTCGTTCGTCGACACTTTGTCGAACTGCGCGTCCCATCCCCCGTACAGGCGGAGCTCCCCATTGAACGACTCGAGGGCTGCGCCATCGCGAGGCGCGAACGCGTTGGTCGCCATCTGCTGCCAGACGTAGGACGCCTTCTGCGACGGAATGATCGTCAAGGTCACCGCGGGAGCGACGAGGCCCGACGCGCGGTCGACCACGCGTACCTTGATCGCGCCCGTCGGCGCGGGCGGTACGCGCCAGAGCTCGCGACGCGGCACGGAAGGATAGTAGACGCTGATGACCTCGGTCTCCGGCGCAACCCAGGTCAGCCCGCTGTCGAGCGACACCTCGAAGGACGCCGTGCTCGTCGTGCCGTCCCACGTCAGCCAGTGCAGGCTCCCCTCCGCCCACTTCGACGTCGCCGTCGGCGACGTCACCGCGAGTGGAAGGGAAGCCGTCTCGCCGCCGTCGGATGGCGGTGGCGCTGGTGGTTCCCCACCATCAGCGCCCTCACCGGGCGCTCCGTCCACCGGCGGCGCGCTGACTCCTGAGCACGCGACGAGGAGAACGAGGACCGCAGCACGGGGCATCGAGCGCATCGGTGGCCTCAGCGTATGTCGCCTAGGCGCTGGCGGATATCGTTAACACGAAGCTACACGACCGGAGGAACGAGGAACGGAGCTAGCTCGACCGAAGCCGTGAACGGCCCAGAGAGGGCAGTCGCGGAGGCGCACCTCGTGTGCTAACGGCGTACGTCGTGTACAGCCTGTTTGCTTCGGTGGTCACCTCGCTGCGTGCGCACGCAGCACTCGCCTCCTTCCGTAGCGGCATCGAGACCGCCGTCGACATCGTCGACGAGCTCGTCGAAACGAAACGCGAGCAGTTCAAGCGCGTGCTTCCACTCGCCGAATACTTCGTCGACCGGGGGGACAAGGCACGCCTCCTCGGCTTCGGCGAAGGCAGCACCGTCTACGATTCGTGCCTCGTCTTCGGCGACGTGAAGATGGGCGACAACTGCTGGATCGGCCCTTTCACCATCCTCGACGGGTCGGGAGGCCTCGAGATCGGCGATGGGTTCACCCTGTCCGCTGGCGCCCAGGTCTACACCCATGACAGCGTCGCCGCGTGCCTCGAAGACGCACCCATCGAACGGAGCCCCGTGAAGATTGGGAGCCGCGTCTATGTCGGCCCCAACGCCGTCATCACACGCGGCGTCACGATCGGCGACTCCGTGATTATCGGAGCGAACAGCCTCGTGACGTCCGACGTCCCAGGAGGCGCCAAGGTTGCAGGTAACCCTGCACGCGTGATCGGGTCCACTTCGAACAGGTGAGTGTCCGAAGCGCTCAGTGCGCCATCTCGGCGAGAGCTGCGACGTCTGCCAACGCGCGAAGCACGTACGCCTCTTCCTCTGCCGTCATCCCGTGGAAGAGCGGTATCACGACGGACTCGTCCCGGAGCTTCTCCGACCGAGGAAGGCCACCCGCCACGACCCCGAAGCGGGTGTCGTCCGCATACGCCGCCGTCTGGTGCGCGTTCATGATGCCGCGCTTCGCAACGACCCCGCGGTCGACGAGCGCCTGCAGGATCTCCAGCTGCGAAGTCTTCACGCCGGGGCGGATGCGCAGCGAATAGCTCTGCCAGTTCGACCTCACTCCGCGGCGCTCCACGGGTGGGGCGAAGACCGCGTTGTTCGCGAGCGCCGCGGCGTAGCGGTCCGCGATGCGGCGACGCTCGGCGACGATGGACGCGAGGCGACGAAGCTGAGGACGACCCACGGCGGCCTGGAGATCGGTCAGCCGAAAATTGTATGCGGGCTCGACGTATTCCTCGAAGGTCACCTTGTTCGAGTGGTGACGGATCGTGTCGGGAATGCTCATCGCGTGCTGACGCAAGCGCCGGAGTCGCTCGGCCGTCGCCGCGTCGGCCATCGTCAGCATCCCTCCGTCTCCCATCGTGAGGACCTTGCGCGGGTGGAACGAAAAGCACGCGATCACGCCGTGCGGCTTTCCGATGCGCTCCCAGCGGCCGCCGACCTCGATCTCGCTGCCGATGGCGCACGCCGCGTCCTCGATGACCGGGAGGGAGTGACGACGCGCCACCTCGAGGATCCCCTCGATATCGCAGGGCATGCCGATCTGGTGAACCGCCAAGACCGCGCGAGTCTTCGGCGTGATCGCGCGCTCGAGCGAGCGAGGATCCATGCCGAACGTGTCCTCTTCGACGTCGCAGAACACGGGCCGCGCGCCGGCCGCGACCACGGCGTTCGCCGTCGCGATGAACGAATGGCTGACGGTGACGACGTCATCACCTCTGCGGACGCCCGAGCAGCGGAGCGCGAGCTCCAGCGCGACCGTGCAGTTGGCCACCGCGACGGCGTGTGACGCGCCGACGGCAGCCGCGAGCTCCTGCTCGAACGCAGCGACCTCCGGGCCCTGCGTGAGCCACCCCGAGTGGACGACCCGAGCCGCCGCCTCGGCCTCTGCCGCGCCGACGTCGGGCCGCGTGATGGGAACCTTCATCGATCGCGCCACCCTAGATCAACTGCGAATCCAGTGCTACTGGATGCCACCAGGTAGCCTCAAAGGTTCAAGAAACGATGCGCACTGCGCGAGGATTCTCATGACGGAAATCAAGGCTTGCGTGATCGGGCTCGGCAGCATGGGCAGGAATCATGCGCGCGTCTTGTCGGACCTCGCGGGCGTGAGTCTGCTTGGCGTCGCCGATCCGAGCGAGCAGATCCGCAGAACCTACCGGCCCGTCGCGGGCGTTCGCGTCTTCGCCGACTACCGAGAGATGCTCGACGTCGTCCGTCCAGACTACGCGGTGGTGGCGACGCCCACGGAGCTCCACGCCGAGGTCGCGTGCGAGGTCATGACCCGAAAGATCAATGTCCTCGTCGAGAAGCCGATCGCCAAACGCATCGATGAAGCCGAACGCATGATCGCCCTCGCGGCGAAGCAAGGGGTCCTCCTCATGGTGGGCCACGTAGAGCGCTTCAACCCCGCGGTCCGCGAGCTCCGACGACGCGTGGAGGCGAGCGACCTCGGACGTCTCTTCCAGCTTCACGCCCGCCGCCTGGGCCCGTTCCCCCGCCGGATCGCAGACGTCGGCGTGATCCTCGACCTCGCCACGCACGACATCGACGCGATGCACTACGTGACGGGCTCACGCGTGATCCGCGCGTTCGCCGAGACGGCCCGCAAGGCGCACAAGACCTGCGAGGACATGCTCTCCGGGCTGCTCAGGTTCGAGAGCGGCGAGATCGGCGTCCTCGACGTGAGCTGGCTCAGCCCCAAGAAGCTCCGCGAGCTCTGGGTCGTCG
>JAHBWD010000072.1 GCA_019637175.1 Labilithrix sp.
CCGGGCCGTCGAGCTCCGGCATCGCGGGCGGCGCGAACGGCGCCTCGCCGGCCGACGCGACGCTCGCGCTCGCGCTCGGCGTCGGGCCGGCCGCCTCCGGGCTTCGACCGCGCGAGACGGCGACGCCGGCGATCGCGGCCACGACCACGATCGCGCCGCCGAGCGCGATGATGCCTCGGCGCGAGCGCGTCGTCGTCTGGGCCTGCGTCGTGCCCCACGCCGCCGCGGCGACGATCTCGGGGCTGCTCGGCATGGGGGTGACGCCGCCGCCGCTCGGCGACGCCGCCTCCATCGCGGGGAGGCTCCGCATCGGCGGTCTCCTTCCGGTGCCGAGGACGTCGAGCGCGCGTTCGGCGGTTCCGCGATCGCGCGCCGGCCCGAAGGGCTCGAGCGCGTGCGCGAGCTCGCCGACGTTGGCGTGTCGCGCGGCCGGATCCTTCTCGAGGCAGCGGAGGATCGCGGCGCACAGCCCGTCGGGCAGATCGGGCCGGAGATCCTTGGGGTTCGGCACGCTCTCTTGCGCGACCTTGAAGCAAAGCTCGAGGATCGTGTCGGCCTCGAACGGAACCTTGCCCGTGAGCAGCTCGAAGCCGATCGCGCCGAGCGCCCAGAGATCGGAGCGCTCGTCGACGTGCTTCGACGAGCGCATCTGCTCCGGCGACATGTAGAGCGGCGAGCCGAGGAGCATCTCGGTCTTCGTGAGCGACATCTGGTCGCCGCCGATCGAAGTGTCGATCGTCTTCGAGATGCCGAAGTCGAGCACCTTCACGAGCGGCCGGCCGTCGACGCCGCGCGTGAGGAAGAGGTTGCCCGGCTTGAGATCGCGATGGACGATCCCGAGCGCGTGCGCCTCGGCGAGGCCCTCGGCCGCGTGCAAGAGGTAGCTCACCGCGTCTTCGATCGCGATGGGCCCGCTGCGCGCGCGGATGACGGCGTGGAGATCGTTGCCGTCGAGGAACTCCATCACGATGTACGGGCAGCTGTCTTCGAGGCGGCCGACGTCGAGCACCTTGGCGACGTGCGAGCCCTTGAGGCGCACCGAGGCGCGCGCTTCGCGGAGGAAGCGATTGACGAGCTCCTCGTTGGTGGCCGCGGCGGGGAGCAGGAACTTGAGCGCGACCTTCTGATCGAGGTCGACGTGGTGCGCCGCGACGACGACGCCCATGCCGCCGACGCCGAGGACCTTCTCGACGCGGTACTTCGAGGCGAGGATGTCCCCTTCCTGCACCGGCGCCGAGCTGGCGGGCTGTGTGGGAGACGAGGGCATGGTCGGCCCCCTATTTTCGCCCGCCGGGGCCCCTCCGCGCAATGGATAGCCCGGCTTTTCGGCGCACCTCGCGCCGGGCCCCGGCGCGGCCTTCGCCGGGCGGCCTTTTTCGTGGGGTTCGTATGGTAAGGAGCGGACATGGAGCCCGGCGCGCTTCTCGGGAACGGACGTTACGTCGTCCGCGGCGTGCTCGGCGAGGGCGCGCAGGGGACGACGTTCGACGCGTTCGATCAGCAGGCGGGGCGGGCCGTCGCGATCAAGCGCTTCGACGTGCGCGGCGCGAAGAGCTGGAAGGACGTCGAGCTCGCCGAGCGCGAGGCGCGCGTCCTCGCCACGCTCGACCATCCGCACGTGCCTCGCTACTTCGATCACTTCTCGGAGAACGACGCGCTCTACCTCGTGATGGAGAAGATCACCGGCGAGACGCTCGAGGAGATCCGGCGCCGCCAGGGCCCGCTGCCCGAAGACGAGGTGCGCCGGTTCCTCGCGTGCGCCGACCGCGCGATGACGTACCTCCACGGTCGGTCGTCGCCGGTCGTCCATCGCGACGTGAAGCCGCGCAACGTCGTCCGACGCGACGACGGCGCGTACGTCTTCGTCGACTTCGGCGCCGTGAGCGAGCTCGTGCATCGCCGCGGCGGCGCGAGCACGGTGGTCGGTACGATCGGCTTCATGGCGCCCGAGCAGCTCCAGGGGCGCGCGGTCGCCGCCACCGACGTCTACGCGGTCGGCGCGACCGCGCTCGCGGCGCTCACCGGCGCCGAGCCGGACACGCTGCCGCACCAGGGCCTGCGCGTCGACGTCGCGGCCGCGCTCCAGGGCCGCGCGAGCCCCTCGATGATCGCGATCCTCGAGCGCATGCTCGAGCCCGATCCCGATCGGCGCGCGCCGAGCGTCGCCGCGGCGCTCGAAGGTGCCGCCGCCGTCGCCGACGTGCCCGCCCCGCGGCGCGCGCCGAAGCGCGTCGTCACGAACGAAGACGCCGCGGTGAAGAGCATCCGCAACCTCTTGTGGCTCCTCTGGGGCCTCGGCTGGATCATCGTTCCGCTGCTCCTGCGCGAGGTGCACGCGGTGCGCTACATCCCGCTCGTGATGTTCGGCGCGCTCGCTTCGCTCTTCGTCGTCACGTGGCACAAGGGCGCCGTGATCCGCGCGATGCTCCGCGCCGTCACCGGTCGCGCCTCGCAGATCTCGGTCGCGGAAGCGCCGCAGAAGCGCGTCGACGCCGCCGACGCGCAGCGCGTCCGCGTGCACGCGACGCAGCTCCGGCCGGAGGAGATGGTCGGTCAGACGGAGATCGATTCGCTCGAGCGCGATCGCGAGCGCGAGCAGCGCAAGCGCGCGCGTCGCTGAATCAGCGCCGTCGCCGCATGGCGGCGACGAGGGCCGCGGCGAACGCGAGCGCGGCGACGAGCGGGCTCGCCGATCGCGTCGAGGCCGAGCAGCCGCCGCCGGCGTCGAACGCGTCGGCGGCGCTCTCGCCGGCGTCGCCCGTGCCCGCGTCCGTGCCGGCGTCGGGGCCGCAGCCGAGGAGGCCTCGCAGCGTGGGCCAGGGCGAGATCGCGGCCGCGCCGGTGCCGCCGCCGGCGCACTCGACGTGCGTGCTGGTGCCCGGCGGGCAGGTGAGGGGCCCGCGGACGTCGCAGAACCGAAGCTTCGTTTCGAACGTGACGCCCTCGTCGTGCGAGACGCCGGCGACGAAGCCGCTCCGCTCACTCGAGCAAGCCCACAGGCCGTCGGGCGCCCACGCGAGGCACTGGACCTCGATCGTCGAGCGCTGCTGGAAGGCGAAGTCGGTCGTGCTCGCCATGTGGAGGCCGTCGGTGGTGCTCCCGACCCAGATCTTCGAGCCGTCGGGAGAGAGCGCGAAGCCCGAGAGGCCCGACTGCGCGCGGAAGACGACGCGGTACGTCTTGCCCGCGTCGTCGGTCACGAGCAGGCGCGACGGATCCTCGGGCTGGCCGGCGGTGCGGAGGTAGACGCGATCGGCGTTCTTCGGATCGACCGCGGCGATGAACGCCGCGCGCTCGCCCGGCTCGAGCGGGATCGCGTCTTCGGTCCACGTCTTGCCGCGGTCGCGCGAGACGAGCAGCACGCCCTTCGGTGAGGTCTGGTAATCGCGTACGGTCGTGAGGTAGATGCGATCGGGATCGGTCGCCGTGACGTCGACGGTCTCGCCGAGCAGCGTCGGATCGAGGAAGGGGCCGGTGCGCGTGAACGAGCGTCCTTCGTCCGTCGTCTCGTAGAGCGCCGAGCGAAAGAACAGATCGCCGGCGTCGTTCTGGAAGTCGAACGAGCTCGCGAACGCGAAGACGTCGCCGCGTCGCTCGGGGCGCGCGACCACGTCGACGAACACGAGCCCTTCGGGCTCGCCTCCGGCGTGCGAGAACGAGCAGCCGCGGTCGCGCGTGATCGCGACGCCCCCGAACGTCGACGCGATGAACGTTCCTTCCGGCGTGATCGCGAACATCGGATCTTCGTCGCCGGTGACGTTGAGCGATCGCTCGCAGATCCAGTCCCACGTCTTGCCGCGATCGGGGGAGACCATGACGCCGAACGTCGTTCGCAAGAGCAGGAGCTCCGGATCGGTCGGCGAGAAGAAGAGCGCGTTCGACGCCGGGAAGCGGCTGTTCGCGCGCGCTTCGCGACCGAGGGCGACGAGCGCCAGCGCGACCGACAGGGCGATCAGGAGCAGGCGGCGCACGCCCGGATGGTACACGCGAGATCCACGAAGGAGACCAAACCGGCGCCCACCCCCGCTCGCCGCCGAGACCGAATTCCCCAACGACATCGCGAGGGCGTTGCTTGGTAGACAATGTAGGTGGATGGGGCATAGAGCGTGCTGGTGGGAGGCATGCGTCTCCGCCCCGCGCTCCTCCTCGCCACCCTCGCTCTCGCCGCGTGCAGCAGCGCGCCGGAGGAAGACACCTCCGCTGACCAAGGCGAGATCGTCGATTCTTCGTCTGGGCCGAAGCTCTGCGCGGGCGTCCGCGGAAACGGCCAGTCGATCCTGACGCACTTCGCGTCGCTCTCGCAGATCGTCGAGCACTACGGCGTCGTCGACGGCATGGCCGGCGGCAGCTCGGGCAGCATCACGACGTTCACGTACGAGAGCATGCTCAAGAACCCGGTCATCCGGCAGTGCAGCGGCAAGCCCTGCTCGCCCGAGGCGGCGGCGTCTCGACTCGCGCTCGCCCTCAAGAGCGTCGAAGGCTACGCGTACGCGGTCGGCGACTCCGACGAAGGCGTCGCGATCAAGGGCCTCGCCGCCACCGCGCTCGAGCTCAAGGCCAACTACGACGCGCGCGGCATCGACGCGCTCGGCGGCGCGGAGAGCGCCGAGGCCGCGAAGCGCTTGAAGGAAGTGCTGAGCATCCCCGAGGTGCGCGGCCTCGTGAACCCCGAGGTGTTCCGCATGCTCGCCGACACCGAGCACCTCGCGTTCAACGTGAACGAGATCAAGACGTCGATCACGACGTTGGGCGCGTTCTCCGTCGACGACAACCGTCTCTTCTTCCGCGCCGGCATCCTCTCGTGGCCCGCGCTCGCGACCTACTTCGGGCGCGTCGGCGACTTCTACGCGGGCTACGGCCCCGCCGACAAAGCGGGCATGAGCGCCTGGCTCGACGCGTGCGCCGACGGCACGCGAGGCAAGCCGTGGAGCGAAGCGGCCAACGTCGCGATCCCCTCCGGCGGCACTTGCGGCGAGGCGCTCTCCTCGCTCATCAAAGACTTCCGCGCCAAGGCGCGCGCGAGCGAGGGCACGTACACGTCGCGCATCGACGAGCGCGCCGGCGATCCCAAGTCTCCGCTCCACAAGCTCGTCTCCACCGCGGTGCTCGAGGGCGACGCCGTCACGCAGTGGAAGACGGCGCACGCGCGCTACGCCAAGGGCGAGTTCCCGACGGGCAACGTCGCGTTCGAGCCTGCGTTCGGCGACGTCGCCTTCGGCTACTGGGGGAGCGACGCCGACATCGCCAAGGTGAAGCAGAACGCCGCCAAGCACGGCGACCTCAAGACGCGGAAGTTCTCTTCGCTCGGCAACGCGTCGTGGCGCGAGATCCTCTCCGCGTCGCCCGCCGAGCCCGGTCTCTCGCGCTTCGTCGCGCTCGAAGACGGGCGCATCTCCGCCGGCGGGTGGAGCGATCTCGCGCCCTCGCTCGTCCTCGACAACCTCGGGTGCGAGCAGGTCGTGCTCGTGACGCGCGAAGGCGACGAGTCGGGCTTCGCGACCAAGATCGCGGCGCACCTCGGCATGTCGGAGGGCGACTGGAAGAACCTCTACGATCTCGACAACCCCTCTTCGAGCTACTCGCGATCGGTCGCCACGGCCGACGCCGTCTGGTGCACCAACTGGAACGCGTTCAGCGACGCGCAGATGGGCGCCATGGTCCTCGACGCGTTCAACGCCCCGCTCGAGACGCGGCCGTCGTTCGCGAGCGCGCGCGTGCTCACGCCGTACGCTCGCACCACCGAGCGCACGGGCAAGGCCGGCTGCACGCCGGGGATCAGCGCGGGCGCGACGTACCCGCGCTGATCGACGGGCTCACTGCCCGCGGAGCTCCCACGTGCCGCCGCCGCTGTCGGCGGTGAAGTGACCCCACGTGCCGGTGAACGTGCGCTCGGCCGTGCTCGGCCGCGTGAACCTCGCGCGGCCGGAGCCCGGCGGCAGGAAGGTGAGCCAGTTGCACGCGAGCGCCAAGCCCTGCGCATCCTTGTTGCACTCGAGACGGCTCTGCACCGTCGGCGTCTCCTGGAAGCTGCACGAGAGCGTGCTGCCGCTGTCGGTGCACGCCATCGGTCCGCGCGTCGTCGCATAGTTGCCGGAGAGCGAGGTGTTGCCTCCCGCGCCCGGCGGCGGGGCCGCCGGCGGCGGCGTGCTGGGCGGCGCCTGCCCGAGGGGCGTGAGCGTCCACGCGCCGCGGCTGTCGTGCGAGAACAGATCGCCGAACGTCCCCGCGATGACGCCGTTCGCCTGGCGCGCGAAGCTCGCGCGCCCTTGCCCGCCGCCGCTCCAGCCGCAGTCGAGCTGCTGGCCGTTCGCCGCGCAGACGAGGAAGCCGCCGGGGTACTGGCAGTTGACGGTGTTGCCGCTCTGCGCGCACGCGACGTTGCCGCGGTTCGACGAGTAGTTGCCCGCGAACGAGCCGCTCGCGGCGGGCGGCGGCGTCGTCGGCGGCGGCGTCGTGGGAGGCGGAACGGTGGTCGGCCCCGGCACGGAGGGCGGCGGCGTCGTTTGGGCGTAGAGCTCCTCGATCGCCGCGCGATCGAGCTGCGAGAGCCCTTCGCGCTGGCCGATCGTGACGCCGGCGACCTTCGGGATGATCGTCGGTCGACCCGAGCGGCTGAACGCGCGCGCGGAGTAGTGCATGATGCTGCCGAAGTCGTACGGCCCGATGTCGACGCCGCGCGAGTCGCGCTTCTCGAAGTTGTCTTCGAATCCGCGCGAGATCTCGTTGAACGCGATCGTGATGAACTCGTCGCGATCGCCGCGCGACTGCTCGTGGAAGAAGCCGGCGGCGTGCAAGATCTCGTGGACGACGCCGCCTTGCTGGCAGCCGTCGGTGACCTGGATGTCTTGCCGGCCGCCGATGCGACCGAGGAACGAGCTGCAGCCGTCGCCGTTGTCACGGAAGACGACGAAGTCGTTGTCGGCCGGCGTGCGCGGGCGAAGCTTGAGCGACGTCGTGTTGACGTGCGCGATCGCGCCGTTGATGTCGCGCCCGACCTTCGCGTTGATCGAGCCGTCGATGACGAACGGGATCTCCGATCGCGGCCAGAAGTGCGTCCTGCTCGCGAGCGCGACCGCCGATCGGACGTTGCGCTGCGGAGCGAAGGGCATTCCGTACTTGAGGGGCACCTGCGCGGCCGGGCCGAGCATGATGTCGCCTTCCATGATCGCCTGGCCGTCGACGACGGCGTAGCGAACGAGCTGCTGGTTCTGGCTGCCTGGCAGGAACAGGAGCGCGGTCGCGTGCTGGCGTGGTTGCAGCGGCCGGTAGGTCTCCGCGGGGCTCCCGCCGGCGAGCGGGCCGCCCGCGGTGGCGGGGCCGTAGCTCGGCCCTCCATACGGAGGCGGCCTCTGCGCCGTGCCGCTTCCGACGACGCAGCCTCCCAACGTCACACAGCAAACCGTGGCAGTGATCGACCGAGCGATGCCCATCGTGGAAATTGTCGTCAATCTCGACCCCTTCGGCTACCAAAACCGCGCGCGCGCGCGGGCCCGTCACTGTTTGACGAAGAAGGCCTCCGGCTGATGTAGGCTCTCGCCGATGTCGCGGATCTCGCTGCCGGTTCTCCTCTCGTTCTTCGCCGCGGCGGTCGCCGCCTGCGACCCGCCGAAAACCGAGCCCGTGGCGCCAAGCTCGAGCATGGCGCCGCCGGACGCCGGCGCGCCCACATCGCCCGCGGATGCCGCCCCCTCCGAGGTCGGCGAGGCCGGCGCCGCCGACGCCGTGACGACGCTGTTCGTGCGCGAAGCGCTCGCCGACTGCGAAGGCGGCGCGGGCCCGATGAAGTGCATGCAGGTCCGCGGTTCCGACAAGGAGGAGTGGACGCTCCTCTATCAGTCGATCGAGGGCTTCACGTACGAGCCGGGCAACGCGTACGAGCTTCGCGTCGCCGCCAAGGCCGCGGGCAAGCCGCCCGCCGACGGCTCGTCGCGCCGCCTTCGTCTCGTCGAGATCGTGTCGAAGAAGAAGGCTCCCTAGAACCGCAGCGTGAGCTCGACGCGGCCGCCGCTGAACGCGGGGAACATGCGGCAGATGCCGCTGACGCAGCGGAGACCGCCGCGGTTCTGCCCCGCGTACACGCGGATGTTCGACTGGCTGTTGAAGCGATAGAGCACGCCGCCGTTGAAGTAGATCTCCGGCAGCCCGATCAGCGTCGTGTACTCGATCGCCTGCGAGATGATCCAGCTCGGCGCGACCTTGAGCGCGTTCTGGTGCTCGCCTTGCACCCACGGCTCGCCTTCGAACGACGTCGTGCTGCGGACGTTCTCGCCCTCTTGCACGCGGAGGCGATGCCGGCCTGCGAACTCGATCGCATAGGGGCCGCTGATGTACTGCGTGATCGAGTACTGACCGGCGAGCTCGCGGTAGTACGGATCGCCGCTCTCCTTCACGTCGTGGCGCGCGGTCACGTTGATGAAGGCGATCGAGCGATCGTTGTCCCATCGCCACTCGACGCCCGCGCTCACGTCGGTGACGTGCGTCGTCGTGTCGTCTTTGTTGGCGGCGGTGCTCCGCCCGAGGCGATCGCACTCGCCTCCGGGCACCTCGCTGCGCGTCTGGAAGTAGCCGAACGTGGCGTAGGCGAGGAACGTCGGGGTGAAGCGGTAGTCGAACCGGTCGCGGCCGCCGGTGACGCACGCGTTGAAGAAGCCGAACATCACGTCGCTGATGACGGGCTCCGCGGTCGGCGGCGCCGAGTACGCGATGTTGCTGAACGCCGAGGCGCGCGACGCGTTCACCGACGCGGCGAGCGGATAGTAGTTCCGGTAGCTCTTGACCTCGAGGGTGTTCGTGACCGCCCCGCCGGTCGTGACGAGCGACCCGTAGAGCGCGTTGCCGTCGAGGTGCGCTTGGTTCGGCAGCTCGGGCTCGCGCTTCTGCATCGAGGCCTCGAGGTAGAAGTTGCCGTGGCCCCAGAGGTTCGGCACCTCGAGCGTCTGGCTCGCGTTGATCGTGTGGCTCGACTTGATGACCGGGCCGAGCTTCGGCAGCGTCCCGAGGAAGTTCTCGCGATCGAGGCCCTCGCAGGTGCCGATCGGCGCGTCGAAGAAGTCGTCGCGGATGGTGCCGTCGGGCTCGTAGCGGTACGGCGCGCAGCGCGAGAGCATCACGAAGTTCGTCGACGAAACGACGGCGAGCCCGCGCCCCGCCGTGATCGACGCGCCGAGGATGCGATCGTTGCCGAAGAGCGGCTGCGCGCCGAGCCTGTCGCCCGCGACGGGCTTCGGGAGGAAGAGCGCGCGCCCCGTCGGCTCGTCGACGCGCGTCGGGTTCGCGAGCCCGGCGACGAGCGTCGCGCTCACGATGTCTTTCGTGGCGACGACCTTGCCGCCGAAGAGCGTCGTGTCGATGCCGAGCTCGTCGACCTTGCGCATCGAGAGCACGAGGCCGCGGCCGAACTGCACGTAGGCGTCGCCTGCGGTGAGCTCGATGCCCTCGCTCTTGTAGGTGAGAAAGAGCTTCGCGGGATAGATCGCGTCGCGATAGCGAGACGCGCCGTCGATGGCCGCGTTGCGCGCGAGCTGGGGATCGGGAAAGCTCCGATCCTCGGGGCGGAGAGCGTAGATCGACGAGTCGATGCGCGCGCCGAGCGTCAGCTTCTTCCAGCCGAGGACGAGGTTCAGGCGGTTGAGGAACGCGAAGTAGCCCTGCGCGTTCGGGTCTTCGCCTTCGCGCGCCTCGAAGCGCTGCGACACGACGGCGGTCTCGGTGATGTCGAGCGACACCGGGCTGCCGGCGACCTTCGGGAGATCGACCGCGCGCGCTTCGCTCGGGACGAGAACGAGGACCGTCGCGGCCGCCGCCGCGCTCACTGCCCACCGATGCCGCGCAGCCACCATGGTGTCGGAGCCGCGCTCGGGCGCGGACCACGCCTCATTTACTGCGCGGCGCGGGCCCCGTCGAGTGGGTCTTCCAGAGGGGGCAGATTGCGGGGCTTACTGAGGCGTGCCCGCGAGGAGGTTCTCGATGTCCTTCGCGAGGAACTCCTCGTCGCCCGGGTTGTAGCCCTCGCGGATCTTCGCGATCCTGCCCTGCTTGTCGATGAGCACCGAGAGCGGCGCCGACTTCTTCGGGTTGTAGAGCGAAGCGATGCGCGAGTCTTCGTCGAGGAGGACGGGGAAGTTGAGCTGGTTGCGCTTGGCGAACGCGGCGACGTTGGCGACCGTTTCGGGGCCGTCCATCGCGACGCCGAGGACGACGAAGCCCCTCGCCTTGTTCGCCTCGTAGAGGCGGCGCAAGTGCGGGAACTCGGCGACGCAGGGCTCGCACCAGCTCGCGCAGAAGTTGAGGAGGATCGCCTGCTTGCCGAGGTAGTCGCCGAGGCGGACGTTCTTGCCCTCGCTGTCGCGCGCGGTGAAGTCGGACGCGGCCGCGCCGGCGCCCGACGAGCCGGACGTCGGCGTGCTGGCGCCGGGCCCGGTCGCTTCGGGTCCGCAGCCGGCGGCGAGCGCGGCCGCGGCCGCGAGGATGACGAGCGCGCGCTTCACTGGGGCTTCGGCAGCGAGCCGTCGGCCATCTTGCCGAGCCAGCGGTCGAGATCAGCGAGGATCTTCTTGGGATCCGTCGTGGCGCCGACGCCCGAGGAGAGGATCTCCATCGTGCGCGCGTCGATGTCGGCGTTCCAGGGGAGCGCGGCCGCGTCGTAGAACGGGCCGAAGTTCTTGTTCCCCGGATCGAGCACGTGGGTGTAGGGCGCCTTGAACTGCGCGATCCAGGCGTCGAGATCGGCCGACGTCGCCGGCGTGCCCTGGATCTTGCCCTCGGCGAGGCTCATCACCCAGACGACCTTGCGGCTGTCGAGCTCCGCCTTGAGCGGCGTCACCGCCTTCGTCTCTTCCTTGCAGTAGATGCACCAGGAGCCCGAGGCCTGAAGGTGAATCAGCCTCACGCGCTCGCCCGTCGGATCGAAGAAGTTCGCGAGCGAGATCGGCTGCAAGCCCTGCGAGCGATCCCCGTTGGGATACCCGTAGAACTTGTAGTTGATCATCTTGTTGCCCGGGCGATCGCCCTGGCGCGGGTTCGTTCCGAGGTTGTCGGTCGGATACGGAACGCCGTCGGGGTTCGTGTCGGGGGCGTTGATCGCCTCGCCCTCACCCTCGATCCCGCGGTCTTGTTCCGGGTTGGCGGGCCCGGATGACGAGCACGCGACGGCAGCGAGGACCAACGGAGCGAGGAAAAATCGGGCGATCTTCATACGGACACCTCGAGGACGGGACCGGCGTAACGCGCGTGCGGCTGGGCAGGGTACTTGCGCAGGCTGGGCCGTCAAGCGGCCCCAGACTCATTTCTTGTCCAATACGCGTCCGTTCGTCAAATGGTCGCAGCCCGGCGGGGGCAGATCACCCCCCGGGGGGATCTGCCCCCCGCGAATCTCCCGCACATCTCGCGTGTCTCCACCGCTTGTCTCCGTCCGGGCTCGGCGGTAAACGCCCACCCATGAAGTCGCTTTTGCTGACGGCGCCGCTTGCCGCCGCGCTGGCTGCGGTCGCCGTGCTCACGCTGCTCGCGCCCGCCTGCTCCTCGTACAACGCGACCGGGCCGGCGCCGTGCGAGGACGCGAAGTGCGCGCCGGGCAACAAGTGCCTTCCTTATGGCGGCGAGACGAGGTGCAGGAAGACCTGCACGAGCAACACCGAGCCGGCGACGAGCTGCCCCTTCGGCTTCACGTGCCTCGCCGACGGTGGCGCCACCTTCTGCGTGAAGGACACGCCGTCGACCGTCCCCGCGACCTGCACGAAAGCGCCCGACGGCGACCAGCGCACGCTCTGCGGACCGAACGAGAAGATGACCGCGTACCTCTGCACGCCGGAGGATCCTCCCTACGGCTGCCTCCAGGGCAAGAGCGGCTCGTTCTGCTGCCCCGAGGAGATCACCAAGGCGCCCAAGGGGCAGTGGGGCGCGGCCTGCCCCGCGCCGGGCGGGTTCGAAGACAACCCCGAGTGCGACACCGCGCAGGGCTTCTTCTGCTACGGCACCGAGCCCACCGACGGCGCGTCGTACTGCACGCGCTTCAACTGCGCGAGCGATCGGAACTGCGCGGCGGGCTTCACGTGTCAGGCGGTGAACGTCGCGCCGAACGTCACGACGGCGCAGCGCACGATCCGCGAGGTCCACAACGTCTGCGTGAAGCGCGACTACTGCGCGTCGTGCACGAGCGACGTCGACTGCCCTCCGCTCAACGGCCTTCCGCAGCGCTGCACGACCGACGACGACGGCAAGGGCTTCTGCGCGCCGACGTGCCAGAAGAGCGAGAACTGCCCGTTCGACGCGAAGTGCGTCGACGTCGGGATCGGCGAGAATACCTGCTACCCGCGCGCGGGCCGCTGCGTCGGCGACGGCTCGCTCTGCTCGCCGTGCCGCTCCGACGCGGATTGCGGCGACGACGGCGCCTGCGTGCAGGGTCAGTACACGACCGAGAAGTCGTGCGCGAAGAAGTCGGCGATCCCGTGCAAAGCGGGCGCGTCGCCCGGCACCGACTTCGAGTGCCCCGCGGCGGCCGGTGCGCCGAAGCCCATCGTTCGCTGCCTCGGCACGGTCTTCGATCAGGTCCCGCTCAACTACTGCCACGGCCTCTACGCGTTCGGCGAGTCCGCCGACGTCGGCTGCTGGACGCCCGCGCGCTGAGCGACGAGCGCGGACCACATCGAGCGGTCGTCGACCATCGCGAGCATCGCCCACTGCGCCGCCGCGGTGACGGCGAGCGCCTGGAGCGGTACGTCGAACGCGCCGTGAGAGAGGAGCGCGAGCGCGAGCGCGGCGAGCACGGCGGGAGGCTGCGCGCGCTGCACGAGCGCGACGAGCGCGAGCAGGATCGACGCGGGCACGAGGAACGCCGCGATGCTCGAGAGCCCGAGCGGCAGCGGCACCGCCGCATGCGAGAGCGATCCGCGCAAGACCGCCTGCACCGCGGAGGGAGGCGAGTCGCTCCACTCTTTGGCCGCGACGTACGTGACGACGAACGCGAGGACGACCGCCGCGTTCGCGAGCAGGCGCCCGCGCCAAGGCGATCGCGTCCCGAGCCACGCCGCGCCGAGGAGCACCGCGAGCGCGTGGAGCACGACCGCGATCGTCGCGAGCGCGCGGCCCGTCTGATAGAGGCCGAGGCTCGCTTGCTCGCCCGCGAGCGCCGTGAGCTGCCACGCCGCGGGTCGGAGCAGGCCGGCGAGCGCGAGCATCGTCAGGATCGCCCCGATCGCGCGCGTGTGCGCCGCGCGAAGGGTCGTGATGCCCGCCGCGATCACGATGAAGCTCGTCACGATCGCGAGCGCGAGCGCCGCCATCGTGTGCAGGCGCTGCACCACCGCCGGCGACGCGAGCGCGACGACCAGCCCCGAGGTCGCGACGACGCTCCCGCGTGAGCCGATCCCGATCTTGCGCACGCGCGCGAGCTCGAACGAGCCGCCGCAGATGAGCGCCACGAGGAGCGCCGCGAAGGTGTACCCGAGCGAAGCGGAGACGAGCTCGGTCACGTCCATCGCCTTCTGGGAGGCGACGCCGCGCATGCCCGGCGCGACGATCACGCCGAAGATCTTGGCGAGCGCGCCGACGACCGCGGTGAGCACCAGCGTTCCGGCGGCCCACGCGACGCTCGGCGCCGCTTCTCTCTGAGCCGTGGTCTCCATCATCGGCCGGGAGCCCCGGAGACTATCACGCTCAGCCGCGGTGCTCGTGCCGGCGCGTGAGGTTGCCCTCGCGCTGCTCGTGGAGGTTCACGGGCGGGGGCGCGCCGCGCTCTTGCGGGCCCTTCGGCGCCGGCGCCGGCGGCTGTTGCTCTTCCGCCGGCCCCTTCGCCGGCGTGTTGAGGAGGAACGGGCGCGCGTGCATCGTGGAGCAGGCGAAGACCTCGTCGCGGTGGAACTCCCAGTGGAGGTAGACGTTGCCGTCGGTCGAGATGATCGCGCCCGGCGCGGGGCCGAAGGGCTGCGCGCGGTGGACGCTGTCGAGCGCCGCGATGTCGAAGGCGGTGATGCCGCTCGTCTTCACGATGCCGAGCTTCACGATGCGGCCCTCTTTGGGGCTCACGACGATCTCGAGCCGCGTGATCAGCTTCGGCGAGTTGAGCGGGTGCGTCTTCGGCAGGTTGTCGAGCGATCCGAGGAAGCTGTCGGCGAAGAGCGGGTGGATGCGGTTGTGGATCGTGTTGAGGTACGACGCGAACGGCACCGCGGCGGTGTTGAGCGCGGTCTGGTTTCCCGGCTTGACGCTCGAGACGTAGTTCTCGATGGCGTTGCGCCAGCGCTCGAAGTTCGACGCCGTCCACGAGCCGCGGTGCTCGCTCTTGCGCCGCTCGCCGTCGGCCTCGCGCTCCTTGCGGAGCTGATCCGATCCGACGACCGCGACGACGCCGGTCTGCGAGAGGTTCAGGTTCACTTGCCCCGGCCCGGGCTTGCCGCCGAGGCCGAGCCACTTCGTGTTGCCGGGCGTGTTCGGGACGACGGGCTTGTTCTGGTTGGTCGTGCCCGGCACCGGCTCGCTCGGCTTCTGCGCGGCGGGGTTCACCGGGGTGAACCAGCCGGCGCCGTGCTCCGACTGGACGATCTCGGGCGAGGGCGCGGGCGGCGTGCCCGGCGCGAGCTGCGGCGGCGTTTCTTTCTGCGTGATCTGCGAGGGCGCGCGGCCGTCGCCTCCCGATCGCGGCGCGGCCTCCCGCGCCGGCGCCGTCACCGCCGCCGTCGCCTGCGGCTTCTCGATCGGCTTGGCGTCCTTCTGGACGTCGAACTCGGTGCCCTTCTCGCCCGGCGCGCGCTCCTTTTCGCCTTTGTGCTCGTCGCTGTCGGCGATCTTGGTGCGATCGCTGTCGCCCACGCGATCCCTCGGCCCCGCGGTCTTGTTCGCGCCCGGCGTGGGGTTGGGATCGTCTTGGTCGTGCGACGTCTGCGTCGCGACGCTCTCCTCGTCGACGTGGTTCGCCTCGTCGCCGATGAACTTCGCGTTCGGGTTGTCTTCCTGCTTCGGCTCGACGTGCTGCCTCACCGCGATCCGTTTGTCGGCCTTGAGCGGCGTCTCATCGAGCTTTTTCAGCGGATCGTCTTCCTTCACGACGACCTTCACCTCCTGCTTCGGAGGCTCGACCTTCTTCGGCGGCTCGGGCGGCTTCGGCTGCTCCGGCTTCGGCGGCTCGACCTTCTTCTCCGGCACGGGCGGCGGCTTCGGCGGCTCGGGCGGCTCCTCTTCGTGGGGCTTGCCCTGATCGACGATCGCGACTTCGAACGTCTGCTCGGTGCTGCGCACCTTCTCGCGCGTCTTCGTCCCGAGCTGCGCGATGAACCGATGATCCTCTTTGGTCGTCTGGAGGTCCGACGAGACCGCCGCGGTGCCGCCGCCGAAGATGAAATGGGCGCACACTGCCGCGCAGATCCAGAGAACGATCGGTATCTCGTGGTTGCGCGACATTCGTTCCGGGCTCGATGGAGCAAAGTTGCGGCCGGGCCGCGACGAGGTCCAGACGCTTCACGCTAGCATCGCACGAGGGGCCCTTCCATCCACGGAACCTGCGTTTTTTCGAGCGGTTTGTCGCGTGAGGTCAGCCGTTAGACCGCAACGATCTACGCAGGATGCGGGGACCGAGGTCTCGCACCTCGTCCGGGTACGTCGATGTCGCACGAGGCGTCTCGCAACAGCCGGGCCGTTCAGTCTCCGTCCATGGCGAGCGTGCGGTGGTCGCCCGCGCCGATCTGGATCGCCGAAAGCTCGCGGTCGGAGCTGAGCTCGGACCAGAGGCCCCAAGCCCTCACCGTCCGCTCTAGGTACACGACGCGCTCGGCGCATCGCGCGATCGCTTGCAGGTTGTGCGTGACGAGGATCGCCGCGATGACGTCGCTCGCGCTGATCTCCGCCATCAGATCGATGATCGCCGCGCGACCGCCGACGTCGACGCCCGCGGTCGGCTCGTCGAGGATGAGCAGCGAGGGCTTGGTCGCGAGGGCGCGCGCGAGGAAGACGCGCTGGGTCTCGCCTCCGGAGAGATCGCGCATCTGCGCGTTGGCGAGCGCGCTCGCGCCGGTCTTCTCGAGCACGCCCATCGCGAGCTCGCGCTCGTCTTTCGAGATGCGGAGCGGCCAGCGCCCGCGCACGTTGGCGACGATCACCTCGAGCGGCGTCGCGGGGAAGTCGCGGTCGAACGCCTTGCGCTGCGGGACGTAGCCGATCTTCGATCGGCCCTTCTCGACGGTCTCGCCGTCGACGAGGATCGCCCCTGCGTCGGGCGTGAGGAGCCCGAGGATCGCCTTGAGCAGCGTGCTCTTGCCCGCGCCGTTCGGGCCGCACAAGCAGAGGAACTCGCCGACGGGGACGTAAAACGTCACGTCGTCGAGGACGACCTTGCTCCCGAAGCGCTTGCTCACGCCCTTCACGTCGAGCACGCGCGGCGCCTCTTCCGGCGGGAGCGTGCCGCGGAACGGCTCGCCCGAAGATCGAGACGGCAGGCGCGACGCGGGGCCGAGCGCGCCTTCGCTGCGCGCGGCCGAGCGCGGCGGCGCGTCGCTCATCGGAGGTGCTTCTCGAGCTGGGCGACGTCGTAGCGGATCATCTTCTCGTAGGAGTCGGTCTCGGGACCGCCGCCGACGGGATCGAGGACCCCGAGCGGGATCTTCGCCTCGTCGGACAGGATCTTGGCCGGCCGCGGATCGAGCTGCGGCTCGCTGAAGAGCGCGGGCACCTCCTTCTTCTTGATCACCGAGAGCACCTTGGCGATGTACTCGCCCGAGGGCTGCGATCCCGGGTACGGCTCGATGACGGCGATGATGTCGAGCCCGTAGCGCGCCGCGAAGTACTGGAAGCTCCCGTGGAAGGTCACGAAGCCGCGCGTCTTCAGCGCCTTCGTTCGGCCCTCGACCTCCTTGTCGAGCGCCTCGAGGCTCGCGTCGACCTCCGTCGCGCGCCTGCGGTAGTCGGCCGCATGCGCGGTGTCGACCTTCGCGAGCTCTTCGCCGATCGCGCGCACGATCGTCCGCGCACGCGCGGGATCGAGCCACACGTGGGGATCGACGGCGCCTTTGCCTTCGGCGGCGTGATCGTGATCGTGACCGTGATCGTCGTCGTCGTCCTTCTTCCGCGCCTTGTCGGCCTCCTCGTCGCCGACCGGATCGTCCTTGATCTTCAGCGTGGGGACTTTCTCGCCGACCTTGAGGATCGCGGCCTTCGGCGCGGCGTCGCGCAGCAGCTTCTCCATCCACGGATCGAGGCCGAGGCCCACCATCACGCCCAGCTTGGCCTTCGTGACCGTCGCGATCTCCTTGGGCGTCGGATCGAACGAGTGCTCGTTGCGCCCCGGGGGCAAGAGCAGCGCGACGTCGGCATCGGGCCCCGCGACCCTGCGAACCAGATCGTAGATGGGGAAGATCGAGACGCTCACGTGGGTGCGCGCGTCCTCGCTCGCGCCCTTTCCGCAGCTGGAGCAGCCGGAGAACGCCGTGAGCGCGATCGAAAGCACGAGGATGAGGAGAGGTCGCACGCAGCCATGCTACAACCGGCCCCGCGATGGAGTCCGCCAAACGCGCCGAGGTCGTGCCGCGTTACGAGATCCGCGGCTCCATGCTCGAAGACGAGGCGCAGATCCTCGAGATCGCGCGCCACCTGAACACGGTGAACCTGCCCGAAGAAGAAGAGGGCGTGAAGCAGATCCTCGATCTGTCGCACAAGAGCTTCACCGGCGCGATCAAGGACCCGAAGCGGCGCCAGTACGTCTTCGTCCTGGTCGACCGCGAGCGCCAGAAGGTGATCGGCACCTCGATGGTCTTCGCTCAGCTCGGGCGCAAAGACGCGCCGTACATCTACCTCGACGTCATCGAAGAGGAGCGGTACTCGCAGACGCTCGACAAGCACTTCGAGCACACGACGCTCAAGATCGGCTACTCGTACAACGGCCCGACGGAGATCGGCGGCCTCGTGCTCCACCCCGACTATCGGCGCGTGCCCGAGCGGCTCGGAACGTTCCTCTCCTACGTGCGCTTCTTGTTCATCAAGATGCACCGCGAGTGGTTCCGCGACGAGGTCCTCGCCGAGCTGCTCCCGCCGCTCGAGAAGGACGGCACGTCGCACCTCTGGGACGCGCTCGGCCGGCACTTCACCGACATGACCTACGCCGAGGCCGACAAGCTCTCGCGCAAGAACAAGGAGTTCATCCGCGGGCTCTTCCCCGAGGGCGCGTTCTACGCCTCGCTCCTGCCGCAGAACGCCCAAGACGTGATCGGCAAGGTCGGCGCGCAGACGCGCGGCGTCGAGAAGCTCCTCCGGCGGATCGGGTTTCGCTACGCCGAGCGTGTCGACCCCTTCGACGGCGGGCCGCATTTCACGGCGATGACCGACGAGATCACGCTCGTCACGAACACGCAGCGGGTGAAGATCGCGGAGCTCGCTGCGCCGAAGGGCGACGAGGCGAGCGCGAAGAAGCGCGCGGTGGTCGCCGTCGAGTCGGCCGAGGCGCCGTTCTTCCGCGCGGTGCTCGCCGCCTACGAGCCGCGTCCCAAGGACGCATGCGCGATCGGCGCGCCCGCGGCGCGCGCGCTCGGCCTCGAGGCGGGCTCCGAGGCCTGGGTTCTGCCGCTCGAGTGATAGACTGCGCCGACCGATGAGGCCCGCGCGATCGCGTCGAGACGAAGGAACGAACGGGCGCCGTCGGCGCGCGGCGAAGAGCGAGCCGCGCGCTTCGTTCGAAGAGCTCGAGATCCACACGAGCGACGGCGTCGCCCTCCGCGCGGTCGTCGACGATCCGCCCGAAGGCGCGCGCTTCGCGGGCACGTGCGTGCTCGCGCACGCGATGTTCGCGCGCAAGACCGAGTTCGGCCGGCGCGATCGCCACGGCCTCGCGCAGGCGTACGCGAAAGAGGGATGGCGCACGATCGCGTTCGACTTCCGCGGCCACGGCGACAGCACGCTCCCACCGGGCGCGCCCGATTGGGGCTACGACGACCTCGTGCGCCTCGATCTGCCCGCGGTCGTCGCGTGCGCGCGCGCGCGGAGCGAAGGCAAGCCCGTCGTCGTCGTGGGGCACTCGCTCGGCGGCCACGTCGCGCTCGCCTCCCAAGGGATCGGCGCGACGAGCGCCGACGGCATCGTCGCGATCGCGGCGAACGTGTGGCTCCGCGAGCTCGAGCCCTCGCGCCTGCGCTGGATCGCCAAGCGAGGCGTCGCGCGCGCGATGCTCGAGACGATCGCGCGCGTCGGCGCGCTCCCCGCGCGCAAGCTCCGGATGGGGAGCGACGACGCGAGCGCGCGCTACGTCCGCGACTTGCTGCGCACCGTGACCGAAGGCGCGTGGCGCAGCGCCGACGGACGAGACGACTACCTCGCGTCGCTCGCGCGCGTCACCGTGCCGGTGTGCGCCGTGGCGAGCACCGGCGATCGGCTCATGTGTCACCCGGCGTCCGCCGCGTCGCTCGCGCGCCTCTGCCGCGGGCCCGTCGAGGTGATCCGCGTGAGCCGCGCCGACGACGGATCGCCCGCGCCCGGTCACATGGAGCTCGTCACGACCGAGCGCGCGCGCGCGCGTCTGCTCGCGGCGCTCGGGTGGGTCGAAGCGCGCTGCGCTTGACGGCGAGGCGCGCTACGATCGCGCCGGATGGGCAAGAAGCGGATCTTCTCCTTCCTGCCGATCGCCGCGCTGATCGGCGCGTGCAGCAGCGCCGACTCCGATCCCCCCTCGCCCGGCGGCGACGGGGGAGGCGGGCCTCCGGTCGAAGCGGGCCCGAGCGGAGACGGCGGCGTCCCTGCGCTCGACGCGGGGCCCACCGATCCGGTCTCGTTCAAGATCCAGATCGACTACCGCTACGACACGGCGGGCTTCTTCTCCGATCCCGTGCGCCGCCAAGCGCTCGAGGGCGCGTGTCGGATCTGGGGCCGCCTCGTGAAGAGCACGTTCGCCAACGTGCCCGCGGGCACGTTCATCCGCGTGCGCGATCCGCAGAAGCCGAACGAGCCCGCGCTCTCGCTCGACATCGACTACGAGATCGACGATCTCGTGATCTTCGTCGGCTCGGCGGAGCTCCCCGCGGGCCAGACGGGGATCGCGTCGCCGACGGCGGGCCTCTCGGGCGTGACCGACGACACGCTGCGGGCGTCGCTCCAGGCGCGCTTCGACGGCCCCGTCTTCCAGCCGTGGACCGGATGGGTCGCCTTCGACGCGACGACCCCGTTCCATTTCGATCCCGTCCCCGAGCTCGGCGACGCGGTGCCCGCGGGCACGGTCGACTTCGTCTCCGTGGCGCTTCACGAGATCGGGCACGTGCTCGGCTTCGCGACGTCCGACGCGTTCAAGGGACAGATCGCGAACGGCGCCTTCACCGGTCCGAAGACCCAATCGCGTCACGGCGGCCCCTTGGCGCTCACGCCCGATCTCGGGCACGTGCCGAACGAGACGATGTCCGGCGGGCGCCGCCTCTTGATGGATCAGTCCGACGCGGCGGGCACGCGCTACCTGCCGACGCCGCTCGACCTCGCCGTGTTCGAGGATCTCGGCTTCGTCTTCTGAAGGATCGACCGCGTCTCTTTCGGGTATTTTACGTTGTAAAATGAAGCGGCCGTGCTACCCCGGCTCGCCATGAGAACCCGCGCCTTGATGGTCCTCGGCTTCGTCGTGTGCGCGTCCTGCGGCGAGAGCAGCGGTGAGCGCGAAGCGCCGGCCGTCGGCGACGCGGCGTGCGACAACCTCGACGAGTCGGCGTGCATCTTCCCGTTCCCGTCCGACTTCTTCCGCCGCGCGGGCGGTCCTTTCGGTCAGGCGTTCCACCTCGACTTCGGGGCCGCGTTGCCGGCGAACGATCTCTCGGGCGAGCGAATGGACCCGGAAGCGTTCAAGGTCCACGACGGCTACCCGGTCGTCCCCGCGATCACGTTCACGCTCGAGGGCGCTTCGCTCGCGGGCGCGCCCGCCCTCGAGGACATCGGCGCGTCGGTTCGCCCGGAGAGCCGCATCCAGATCGTCGACGCGGAGAGCGGCGAGCGCATGCCTCACTGGGCCGAGCTCGACTACCTCGCCGAAGACGCGGGCAAGCGCATCGTTCAACTGCGCGTCGCCGACGCGCTCCGTCACGATCGCCGCTACGTCGTCATCGTGCGCGGGCTCGTCGACGACGCGGGCAAGCCGGTGGCCGCCGGCCGCGGCTTCACGGCGCTGCGCGACGCGGCGAGCACGCCCCTCGCCGGGATCGACGAGCGCCGCGCGCACTTCGAAGAGAAGGTCTTTCCCGTGATCGAGCGCGCCGGGGTTCCGCGCGCCGAGGTGCAGCTCGCGTGGGACTTCACGACCACGAGCGAGAAAGGATCGATCGGGCGCCTGCTCGCGATGCGCGATCGCCTCTACGACGCCGTCGGCGACGAGGGGCCGGCGTACGCCGTCGATCGGGTCGTGACCGATCCCGACGGGCCCACGGGCACGATCGCGCGGATCATCGAGGCGACGGCGCAGGTTCCGAGCTTCATGCTCCCGCCGGAGATCCTCCGCGCGCGGCGCCTGCGCCTCGACGCGGGCGGGCTGCCGGCGGTCGAGGGCTTCGAGAGCGTGAAGTTCCGCGTGCAGGTGCCGCGCGTCGCGCTCGACCCGTCGCGCGCGGGCAAGGTCGCCGTGATGCAGTACGGCCACGGCTTCCTCGGGAGCGACGAGGAGGCGAACAACGGCTGGCTGCGCGAGTGGGCGAACCGTCACGGCTTCTTGATCCTGTCGTGCGACATGCAGGGCATGAACACGCCCGCGGGCGCGCTCTGGTTCGCGCGCCTGCCCGAAGACGCGACGACGATGGCGCACATCGCCGAGGAGCCGCTCCAGGGCATCATCAATCACCTCGCGCTCCAGCGCCTGATGAAGGGGCGCTTCCTCGCCGATCCGAACGTGCAGCGCGCTGGCGAGCCGCTCTACGATCCCGCGCGGCTCTACTATCACGGCAACTCGCAGGGCGGCACGATGGGCAACCTCGTCGTGCTGCCGTCGCGCGACGTGACGCGCGCGATCCTCGGCGTACCCGGCGTCTCGATCGGCTTCATCCTCGCGCGCGCCTCGCAGTGGGAGGAGATGTCGCCGGCGCTGAGCCGCAACTACGGCGACCCGTTCGCGTTCGCCGCGGTGCAGAGCCTGGTGCAGGTCGGCTGGGACAAAACCGACGCGATCAACTTCGCGCCGCTCTGGGCGACCTTGCCCGACACGCCGCCGAAGCAGGTCCTCTTGCAGACGGGCCTCGAAGACTCGCAAGTGAACAACGACGTCACGCGCCTGCTCGCGCGCCTCTATCGCGCGAAGCTCGTCGCGCCCGCGCCGCGCGAGATCTTCGGCCTCGAGGCCGCCGCGTCCCCGATCGTGGGCGCGAACGCGTACCAGGAGATCGACTTCGCCGTCGCGCCCCGCACGCGCACGAACCGCCCTGCTTCGAAGGAGACCGACACGCACGGCAAGCCGCGCAAGCTCACGCGCATGCAGGACCAGGGCTGGCAGTTCCTCGAGACCGGCGAGATCCACGCCGTCTGCGACGGCGTCTGCGATCCCGACTGAGAGAGGGCTCCCGTCAGCGCGAACGCGCTCCACGAAAAATTCGCGCCTCAGCGCCTCTCTTTCCTAACTCTCTCGACCGTGGAGAGGCAGGGCGGCGCCGGTGACGTCGCGCGCGTCGTCGGAGAGGAGGAAGGCGATGACCGCGGAGGCGGAGTCGAGCGAGACCCATCGGGAATGATCCGCGTCGGGCATCGCCGCGCGGTTGGCGGGCGTGTCGAGCGTGCTCGGCAGGACGGCGTTGATGCGGACGCCGTCGTCGATGACCTCCTTGGCGACGGCTTGCGCCATCGTCACCACGGCCGACTTCGAGGCCGCGTAGGCGGCGGCGCCCGCGCTCGTCCACGGTCGCGTGACGGCGCGCGAGCCGATGACGACGACGCTGCCGCGTTTGTCCTGCACCATCGCGGGCAAGAGCGCGCGGAGCGCGCGGTAGGTCGTGTCGACGTTCTTCTTCATCATGCTCTCGTACACGTCGTCGCTGCGGGCGGCGTGAAGCGGGGCGCCGCCCTCCCAGCCGCCGGCGACGAGCGCGGCGTGCGAGGGGCTCGCGCCGAACGCGCGCGAGACCGTCGCGAGCGCCGCGGCCCACGTCTCGGCGCGCGTGAAGTCGCCCGCGTGGCTCGTCGCACGATCGCTCCCGAGATCGGCGACGATCCTCGCGAGGCGATCCTCGGCGGTGTCGAAGAGCGCGACGCGGTAGCCGCGTGGGGCGAGGTACGCGGCGAGCGCGCTGCCGAGCGCGCCGGCGCCGCCGGTGATCGCGACGATCCGGTCGGTGGTCATGCGCACATCGTAGGCGCGATCAGTTCTTACGTCTGACGATCTGATACTTGCCGGTGCTGCCGCCGTCGGCGAGCTCTTCGCGCGACCAGTAGACGCCGCCGCTCGCCGTGGCGAGGCCGGCGACGCCGCGCTGACCGCCGGCGAGCTTCTGCTGCGCCGTCGCGAAGCCGCGATCGATGCTCCAGATCCCGAAGGTGCCTCCGACCTCCGCGAGGAGCCAGTAGATGCGCGTCGCGTCGCCGGCGATCACGATGGGCTCGCTCGCGAGGTTGATCTGTTGTGGGGTGGCGCCGCTCGTGACGCGCCGGATGAAGCCGCCGCCGCTCGCGTAGCGCCCGCCCCAGTAGACGACGCCGGTCGAGCCCCAGTCGCCGATCTCGCCGCCGATCGCGGTGGCGACGCCACCGTCGGCCGTGTCGATGCGGAAGGTCGCCCCCGATCGGCGGAGCACCGCCTCCGGCCCGACCCAGACCGCGTGCTTCTCGAGACCGCGGATGCCGATCACGGCGGTGTCGTTCGGGCAGTTGACGTCGACGATGGACTGCGCGCAATCGACGCCGAGCGACGTGCACGTGTAACAAGCGCCCGCGGCGGACCAGAAGAGCGAGTTCATCCCCAGCGCCGAGCCCGGGAGCAAACCCGCGTAGTGGACCGACTCGACGTCGTAGGCGGCGGCCGTCACGCGATACGACGCGCCGCCGTCGGCGGGCGCGAAGCGGAGGCTCTCCGTTCCGGTGAACGCGACGACCACCCCCTGCGGGGCGCCGGTGAGCTTCTTCGGCAGCGGAGGCGAGGGCGCTCCCGTCTCGTGGATCTTCATCGCCGCGCGCTGCGCCGTCGCGATCGCGTATCGCGTCACGCCGACGGTCATCCAGTAGAGCTCCTGGCCGTTCGGCGACGAAGCGAGCGCGCGCACCTCGTCGAGATCGCCCACGACGGGGCACACGCCGTCGGGATCGGGCGTCGTCGGGCACCCGAGATCGGCGTCTGCGTCGGCGTCGGCGTCGACCGTCGCGTCGGTCTCTCCCCCATCGACCTCCGCCTCGCGCGCGCCGTCGACCGACGTGTCCGGAGCGCCCGTCTCGGCCGAGGGCTCGACGAAGACCGGCTCTTCGTTTCCGAGGATCGCGTTGCACGCCGCGAGCGCGACCGCGAAGAGCGCCGTCGCGGCGAGCCATCGTCGTCGCTTCACCATGTGAGCCTCGCGACCGCGCCGCCCGGCGTGAGCCCGACGGAGGCGCTGCTCTTCGGCGCCGTGATCCACAGCGCCGCGCCCGCGGCGGCGGCGACGCCGCCGATCACGAACATCGCGGTCGACACGTTGCCTGCCGATCGCGCGTCGTTCCACGCCTCGAAGCCCGCGCGCTCGGAGCACTGCTTGGGATCGGGGCAGAGCGCCTTCGCGTCGCTGTTCGATCCCATCGAGACGATCCCGAAGACGCTGCCGAGGAGCACGCCCGCGCCGCCGACGCCGAAGGCGACCATCGCGAGCGTGCGCTGCGTTCCGCCCGCGTCTTCGCGCGGCGTCGTCACCGTGGACGCGGCGCTGGGATCAGGCGCGAGATCGGGGATGCTCACCGTCGACCGCGCGCCCGCGGTGAGGCTCAGCGTATTGCGAAAGGGCTGCTTGCCGCGCGCGGTGGCCTCGACGACGTGGTCGCCGGGATCGACGTAGTGACCTTTGGCGAGATCCTGTTCGGTCACTTGCGTGCCGTCGACGGTGATGGCGTCGGGACGCGACGTGCCGGTGACGACGACGGTCAGCATCGGCGTCTCGACGTCGAGCTTCGCGAGGCGGTCGCGCGCGCGCTGCTCGACCTCGGCGCGTCCGGTGGCGTGCGCGATCTTGGCGACCTCGCGGAAGAGCGCGCGCGCGCTCGCGAGGCGGCCGACGCGCTGCCAGCACTCGGCGAGGTTGAACTGCGTGCCGAGCGCAGGATCGAGCCTTTGGCTCGCTTCGAGCTTGTCGCACGCCTCGGCGAAGCGGCCCGCGTCGAAGAGCTTCGTTCCTTCTTCGAAGAGCTGCTCGGCCTTGGCCGCGTCGGTCGTCTGCGCCGACGACGCGCGCGCAGCGAGCGAAACTGCCGCGACCAGGGCGAACGTCAAGGCGCGTCGCATGGCCCCATCTTAGTTGCCATGACGATTGCGGAGCAGCCCCGAACTGTCGGCCGGAGGTGAGGGAGGGGAGGAGAGGGCGGGCGGCGCGGGGATCGAGGCCGACGGCCGCGCGGAGGGCAGCGGCTTTCGGACTTGCGTCGCCGCGGTCACGGGCGTCGACGCCGTGCTCGTCGCGCCCGTGGCGCTCGCCGGAGGCGCCGGCGCCGTGGGGTCGACGCCGGGCACGAGGCCCGTCGTGGGCGCGCGCGCCGACGGATCGGCGCTCGCGATCACGTCGGTCGGCTCGGGCGGCGCGCTCGCCGCGCCCTTCCCCGGATCCGCGGGCGGATCGCGCAGCGCGACGGCGCCGAGCACGATCCCGACGACCGCGAGGAGCGCCGCGCCGCCGAAGGCGAACGTCATCGTGCGTGTCTTCTTCTCGTCGGCCGATCCGCCCCACGCCGAAGACGTCTGCCGCGACGGCGCGTCGAGCGGCGGCCGCAGCGCCGAGCTCGGCGGCGTCGGCGCGCTCGCCGGCCCGACGGGCTCGCCGCTGCGGTACGAGCCGCTGCTCAAGGGCCCGAGCGGGACGGTCTGCGCCGGCACGCGACGCGACGACACCGGCAACCGCGGATCGCTCTGGCGCGAAGGCAGACGCGGATCGCTGCCGCGTCCGGCGGCGAGCTTCGGATCGCTCCCGTGACCTGCGCGCGCGATGCGCGGGATGCGCCCCGGCGTCTCTTCGGTGCCGAAGGGCGCGAGCGCCTCGGCGAGCTCGAGGACCGTCGCGAAGCGAGCGTCGGGGCTCTTCTCGAGGCAGCGGCCGACGATGTCGTCGAGCTCGCGCGGCACGTCTTCGCGCGTCGCCCGCATCGTGTGCGGGATGTCGGCGGTGATCGCGGCCGCGAGCGCGGGCAGCGTCGGTCCGTCGAACGGCGGCGTGCCGGTGACGAGCTCGTGGAGGACGACGCCGAGGCTCCAGATGTCGGTGCGCGCGTCGACGTCTTTCAAGCAGCGGACCTGCTCGGGAGACATGTAGAGCGGCGAGCCCATCGTGCCTTGCGTCTTCGTGAGCGCCATGGTGCCCGGCTCTTCGGTGGCGGCCGCCTTGGCGATGCCGAAGTCGATCACCTTCACGACGATCCCGTCTTCGGTCGTCGCGGCGAACAGGTTCGAGGGCTTCAGATCGCGGTGGACGATCCCGGCGGCGTGCGCGTGAGCCAGCGCGTCGCAGGCCTGCACGACGTAGTCGACGCACACGGGGATCGGCAGCTGCCCCAGCGAGTCGGCGAGATCGGATCCCTCGAGGTAGTCGAGGACGAGGTAGGGAAGCCCGCGCTCGTCGGTGCCGACGTCGTGCACGCGCGCAATGTGCGCGCTGCGGATCTTGACCGCCGCGCGACCTTCGCGGACGAAGCGCTCGACGAGCTGCGGGTCCGCGCACTCCGGACGGAGGAGCTTGAGCGCGACGCGCTCTTGAAGGTGCACGTGGAGCGCCAGATACACGACGCCCATCCCCCCGACCCCGAGGACGTCGTCGATGCGATATTTTCCTACGAAGAGAGAGCCCGGCTCGGGCATTCCGGCGGGGAGCTCCTCACGCGAAGCCGTGGTTCCCATGGGCGCGGAGCAGGCGACCGATCATAACAACTCGTGGTTCGCCGAGCGAATTCCAAGTCGTGACGATCGGCACCTTCGGTAGACGTACGCGTGGGCCGTTCGTTTCTTCCATCCGGCCTTTTCCGTGAGCGATGTACGTCTTCCGCGCCTATCCACCACCTATCCGCCGCCCGCGTCCAACGTGAAGCTGCCCACGATGGGCACGTGGTCGGAGAGCCCGCGGAAGAGCCCGTTGCGCTGGCCGAAGCGGTGGGTGCCTTCGAAGTCCGTCCAGCGCAGGGCGCCTCCGCTGAAGACGTGATCGAGGTGCATGCGCATGTTCATGAACCCGGCGGTGGGCCACCTGACGAGCGCGTCTTCGTCGAACCGGTGATGGCGCGCGAACGGATCCGACAGGCCGCTCGCGATCAGCGTGCGGTAGACGGGCGAGCCCGGCAGGGCGTTGAAGTCTCCGCAGACGACGAAGCGCTCGCTCTTGCGCTCGGTGGCGACGAACTTCGCGAGGTTCTTCGCCTCCTCGATCTGGTTGGGGCCCCAGCCCATGCGCCGCGGCTCGAACCAGAACTCGCGCGAGAGCGTCGTCGGGAGGCTCAGGTGCGTGTTGAAGACGTCGAGGTCGACGCCGGAGGCGTGCTCGACGCGCAGGTGCGCGCAGATGCGCGTCTGCTTGAGCCGCTTCACCGGGTGGATGTGCCGGTAGGTGATGTCGTGCGGCGTCCCGGCGTTGTGGTGCGAGACGTTGAAGCCGCTCCGCGCGACGACCGCGAGGCCGGTCGTGTAGATCGGCGTCACGCTGAAGCGGTACGTGTGCGCGGGGAAGTAATAGGCCTCGTACGTGTCTCTCCGCCCGGCTTGCAGCAAAGAGCGGTGAAGCATCTGCATGAAGCGCTCGAGCTGAGTCTCTCCGTCGGGCGCAGGGTGCGCGAGGTTCGAGCGGAGCGAGGTCGTCTCCACCTCTTGGAGGCAGATGACGTCGGCCAGCGGCGTCAGGTGGGCGAGCGCTTGCGCGATCCGGCCCATCGATTTGGCCGTGCTTGCGAGGCCGCGCGTGCCGTGACCGAAGTAACGGACGTTGTAGCTGACGACGCGCAAGACCATCGCACGTAAGAGTCTAGATCGATTGGTGGTCGGGAGGATGGCCCGCGGTCAGGGCCGAGCGTTGACCTGCACGGCGCCTGCGTAGGCGTACGTGCCGTAGCGCTCGTGGTTGGCGTAGAGGCGAACGTCGTACGTACCGGCGGCCGGAAAATCGCAGCGCATCGTCGTGTGTCGATTCCCCGCGCACTCGACCCGAGCGCCGCCGGTCTTCGGCGCGTAGTCGGCCAGGAGGAAGACGCCGCGTGGGTTCTTGATCGACAGCTCGATCGAGCCGGCGGTCGTGACCTGGGATCGATCCGGCGCGACGAGCTCGAGCCCGTGCGCGAAGAAGGCGGGCGCCAGCACCGGCCTGCGGAAGAACTCGACGCGCGAGAGCGGCCGCTCGAGCAGCTGCCACTTCGGGGCGTCGGGGAAGTGCGTGACCGCGAAGAGCTCGGGCGGCGTGAAGAGGTACTCCGTCTGGTACCTCTTCTGGAACGAGGCGCCGTTCACCGAGCCCGCGTTCCACGTCGCGTCGATGAGGTACCACGCGGCGCCGATGCGGGCCGCGTTCCACGCGTGGCTCTCGCCTTCCATCGGCGCGTCTTGCGAGCGGGCGTCGCCGACGACGTAGAGGATCTCGTCGCCGGTCACCTTTCCGAGCGCCGCGAGGAGCTTGGCATAGCCCGCGCAGACGCCGACGCGCGAGCGGAAGACGTGCTGCGCGTCGCCGGCTTCTCGAGGGATGTTCCGCGCCGCGTACGCGGGCGCGTCGTAGGCCACGCGATCGGCGACCCAGTCGTGGAGCGCTTTGACGCGCGACATCGGATCGGGCTCGCGCTCCTGGATGTACTTGCCCACGCTCTCGATGCTGACCTCGACCTCTTTCGGCATGTTCGCGACGACCGGATGGAGCGTCGCAGGCCAGGGATACGTCGGGCTCGGCGTCGTCGTCGGCATCGGTGAAGGTGGCGCCTCGGCGCTCGCGGCGGGCAGCGGCGCCGGAGCGGCGCTCGCGGTTGGCACCGGCGTCGGCTGCGGACTCGCGTCGTCGCTCCCTTCCTGTCGATACGGGTTGTCGCGGCTGGCGCGGTAGAGCCACTCGAGCCCGCCCGCGCACCCGAGGAGCGCGCTCCGCGTGCGCTCCGCCGCGGCGCCGTGATGCCCGTCGAGCATCCAGTCGCCGCGCGTCGAGAGCGCGACGAACGCGCGCGAAGGAAACGCCGCGAGCAGCACGACGAGGAAGAAAACGTTGATCGCGAGCGTGCGGAGGATCAGCCGATCGGAGAAGGTGAGAAACCGCCGCTTCGCGCCGCCGGCCACGCCGCGGAGGCGGAGCGCCGCGAACCCGTCCCACGCGAGGGGAAGACCGGGAAAGAGCAAGAGCCCGCAGACGACCGGGAGCCACGTCGCGCGATTCGCGAACGCCGCGAGCGACGACGCGATCCAGACGCCGAAGAGCGGCGTACAGACCATCGCGGCGATGCACGCCGCCTTGAAGGCGACGACGAAGGCCGACGTCGAGCGCTCGCCACGTGCCAAGGCAGGCGCAAGCTAAGCACGACCGTGCGTTCGCGCCACATCGTCGAGCGTACCGGCGCCGCCGAGGCTACGCGGCGCCGGTACGGTTGGGCTACACTGGCCGTCGTGAACGCATCGCGCGCCACGCTCGCGGCCGGGACGCAGGTGACGCCCAGCGTTCGCCTGCTCGAGCCGCTGGGCGCCGGCGGCATGGGCGCGGTCTGGCTCGCCGACAACACCGCGCTCAAGACGAAAGTCGTCGTCAAGTTCATGCTCGGCGGCCTCGACTCGAGCTCGACGGCGCGCGCACGCTTCACCCGCGAGGCGGAGGCGGCGGCGCAGGTCAAGAGCCCGCACGTCGTACAGATGTTCGATCACGGCGTCACGAGCGACGGCGTTCCGTTCATCGTGATGGAGCACCTCGAGGGTCGCGATCTCGGCGCCGAGATCGCCGCGCGCGGCGCGCTGCCTCCCGCGCAGGTCGTCGTGATCGTGATGCAGGTCGCCAAGGCCCTCGCGAAGGTGCACGCCGCCGGGCTCCTTCACCGCGACATCAAGCCCGACAACATCTTCCTCGTGAGCGGGGACGACGACGATCTCTTCGTGAAGCTCCTCGACTTCGGCATCGCCAAGAGCCACGTGACCGAAGCCGAGGCGATCTCGATCGACGGAAAGACGAAGACGGGGCAGGTCGTCGGCACGCCGTTCTACATGAGCCCGGAGCAGGTGACGGCGCAGAAGGCGATCGATCTGCGGAGCGATCTGTGGTCGCTCGGCGTCGTCGCGTTCGAGGCGCTGACGGCGCAGCGCCCGTTCGACGGGCCTTCCTTCGGCGCGCTCGCCGTGAAGATCGCGACCGGCGTTCCCCACAAGCCGACGGATCTCGTCACGACGCTGCCGCCGAGCGTCGATCAGTGGTTCGCGCAGGCGTGCGCGCGCGAGCCGAGCGCGCGCTTCGCGAGCGCGCGCGAGCTCGCCGACCGCTTCCGCGCGGCGTTCGAAGGCACCGTGTCGCTGCCGCCGACCGTGTCGGGCATGAGCGACTCGGGGCCGCGCGATCGCACGGTCTCCGGACCGGAGATCGTGGCGTCGAGCACGGATCACGCGGACGGCGATCGGCCGTCGTTCGTGCTCGCGTCGACGGTGCAGGAGGCGGAGCTGGCCGATCGTTCGGCGCTCGCGCGGAGCGAGCCGGGCGGCGCCGCGCTCGCGATCCGCGGTGAGTCGAGCCCGCCCGCGCGACGAAGAAGGGGGCGCCCGCGCGGCCTTCTCGCGGCGACGGTCGGGCTCGTGATCGCCGCCTCGGCCGCGGGCGTGCTCGTCGGTCGGGAGTCGAGCGCGCCTCGCGCGGGGCCGAGCGGAACGGAGCACACAGCGATCCCCACGGAGACGGTCGTGATCGCGAGCGTCGCGCCGAGCGCGGATCCGATCCCGATCCCGCGCGCGAGCGTCGTCGCGACGGCGAGCGCGGATCCGATCGCGAGCGCTTCGGGCTCGGCGTCGGTGCGGCGCCCACCGCCGAAGATCACGCCTCCCGTCACCGCGGCGGTGGTGAAGAGCGCGGCGCCGCCGGCCTCCACCGTTCCCGCGCCCGCGCGATCGCTGCCCGCGCCCACGGCGAGCGGAGACATCCTCTTCTGACGATGCGCGCGTCTCTCGCTCGAGGCTTGCTCGGTGTGGCCCTCACGCTCGCGACGACGAGCGCGCGCGCCGAGCCGCCCGCGCCCGCGCCCGCGCCCGCGGCGCGCCCCGCGGGACGAGCCGAGCCGTCGGCGGGCGATCTCGCGACCGCGCGCAACGCCCTCCGCGAAGGCCTCGCGCTGCGCGACAAGGGCGATCTCGCCGGCGCGCTCGCGCGCTTCAACACCGCTTACGATCTCGTGCAGACGCCGGTGACGGGCTTCGAGCTCGGCAAGGCGCACATGCTCCTCGGTCACGTGCTTCAAGCCCACGAGCTGTTCAAGCGCGTCGTTCGCATGCCGCCCGCGATGGAGGAGTCGCAGCGATCGGCCGCCGCGCGCGAAGAGGCCGAGCGACTCTCGGCGGATCTCGAGCCGCGGATCCCTTCGCTCCAGATCCACGTCAAGCTCCCGCCCGAGGCGACGTGCGCGGTCCAGATCGACGACGAGCCGATCGCTCTCGCGGGACCGACGACGCCGCGCGCGGTCGAGCCGGGCAAGCACGTCATCGTGGCCAAGGCCGGCGACGGCCCCGAAGAGCGCGTGAGCATCGAGATCGGCGAGGGCGAGACGAAGGAGGTGCACCTCGCGCCCCAGTGGATCAAGCCGGCGGCGCCGGCGCTCCCTCCGGGGAGTCAAATCGTCTACCTCCGTCAAACCAACCCGCTCGTCTTCGTCGGCTTCGGCATCGCCTCGGTCGGTCTCTTGCTCACGATCGTCTCCGGCGTCACCGCGGTGAACGAGGCGAGCAGCGCGAAGTCGCTCTGCGGCGAGGAGTACTGCTCTCGCGACGTCCGCGAGGGCGAGATCAAGGTCGCGCATCGCTGGGGCATCGCCACCATCGTCTCGGGCGCGGTCACGATCGGCTTCACGGCGCTCGGCATCTACGGCGCGCGGACGCCGATCAACGAGAAGGTCGTCACCGGCGTGCGTCCTTACATCGGAGGCACGACGATGGGCCTCGAGGGGCGGTTCTGACCGATGCAGCGCGCGCGGCGTCTCGCTTGCCTCGTCGGGCTCGTCGTCGCGGGAGGCGCGCTCGCCGGCGCGTCGTGCAAGACGTTCGACTTCCCCGAGGGAACGTGCCGCAGCGAGAGCCTGATCGCGATCGCCGACGACGCCTCCGCGCACCACGCGTGCGCGACGTGCCTCGAGGGCCGCGACGCTTGCGATCGCGTCGGACGGTGCGCCGCCGACGAGCAGTGCGCGTCGAGCGTGAAGGCGACGCACGCGTGCATCCTCGTCGGCGGCACGCATTCGAAGCGCGAAGAAGAGGCGTGCAAGCGGGAGAAGCTCGGCGGCGCCGACGCCGCCGTCGAGGCGTTCGAGGCCATGAGCGGCGGCTGCCGCGCGTCGTGCGGAATCGAGCTCTGTCAGCTCGATCCCGCGATCGCGCAGATCGGCTCGGCGACGTGCGACGGCTGCATCAGCGCGGCGTGCTGCGGTCCGCTCAACGCGTGCTACGCGAACCGGACGTGCAAGTTGATCCTCGACTGCGTCGCCGCGAGCTGCGGCGAAGCGCTCTCGTTCGGGGACTCGGCGTCGCCCGACGTGCCGTGCGAGCAGCTCGTCGATCGCGGCCCGCCCGCGGGACTGCCGTCGTGCATCGACGGCTGCATCCGCAGGTTCCTCTCCCGCGAGCCCGAAGGTCAGGCCGGGCTCTGCCTCGCGGCGCGCGTCGCGCTCTGCGGTCAGCGCGCCCGCGGCTGCGATCGCGCGTGCCCCGGGCCGGCGCGCGACGCCGGCGCGGGCGACTGAAGGCACGCGAGGCGTACGCGAAGGTGAAAGGTGAGGAGGGCGCGCGCGTCGCGATCATGAAGAGGAGGAGCGACAGCGCTCGCGGCCGCGCGACGTTCGGAAATGAGCGAAACCTCACGGTTTGGGTGGCGCGGCGTTCTCCGCGTCCCCGTCGGAGACGTTCGGAGACGCCTGGATCACGCTCGCCTGGATCGAGAGATAGCCATGTAGGTATACGGATTCTTTCAGTTTTAATGTATCTCCGCGAGGCGCGATGCTACCTTCTCTACCGTGAGCCTTGCTTCTTCCAACGCCGGGGTGCTCGGGATCGCGATCATCTCGATCGTGGCTGCGATGGTGGCGTGCACCGCGCCGCCGCTCTCGCCGCCCGACGAGCTCGACACCGATCAGCCGAAGCGAAAGCCGCCCACGCAGCAGCAGAACACGACCGAGGTCACGGCGCCCGACGCCGGCGACACCGACGCTGCGTCTGCGTGCGAGACCGTCGGACCGAACAACCGTTGCGGCCTCGACCCGCAATGCGGATGCGGAGCGAACGAGACGTGCGACGTCACCACGGTGTCGACGGGCGCGACCTCGTGCGTGACCGCCGGCGCAGGGACGCTCGGAAGACCGTGCGTGCAGACGGGCGACTGCGTCGCCGGCCTCACGTGCGCGTACGGCGCGTGTCGCCCTTACTGCAAGACGCCGCGATCGAAGTGCGGCGTCGCGGGGACCGATCTCTGCGTCGAGCGCCTCGACGACAACGAGAAGCCGCTGCCCAACGCCGCCGTCTGCACCATCACGTGCGATCCGCGCATGCCCTCGGCCGTGTGCGGCACGAACAACTGCGAGTGGTTCCCCGACTTCTACTCGCCGAGCAAGGTCACCGACTGCAACTTCGCCGGCACGAGGCCCGCGTTCTCGGTCTGCGACTACAGCTCCGACTGCTTGCCGGGCCACGCGTGCTTCAATCATCCGAGGTTCGGCTACGAGTGCGAGCCGTGGTGCACGCTCGGCAAGACGCCGAGCGAGTGCAAGTCCGGCTTCACGTGCAAGGACGCGTACGGCGCGAACGCGCCGGTCATCGGAGGCGCGAAGCTCGGGCTCTGCCAGTAGCCGAACCTCACGGTGCGGCGAAGGCGTCGACCGCGCGGCGGCCCCTTGCTCTTCCGCGATCTCGTGCGCATCTCACGAGCGCCGCCGGCGATCCGTGGGGCGCCGAGCTGTGGTAGCCATGGGCCAGGTTTCTCCAAATGTCCGAAAAAATCTCCGTTCGCGATCTCCTCGTGCAGAAGGGTCTGCTCGCCGACGACGTCGTCGCCGTTCGTACGGGCGGTCGCGTCGTCGACCTTCACTCTCCCATCGATCCCACGGCGACGTTCGAGGTCATCCGCGCGACGGACAAAGACGGCATTCAGGTCATCCGCCACTCGACGGCTCACGTCATGGCCGACGCGGTGCAGAAGCTCTTCCCCGGCACGAAGGTGACGATCGGCCCCGCGATCGAAGACGGCTTCTACTACGACTTCGACAAGCCCGGCGGCGGCTTCACCGAGGAAGATCTCGCGAAGATCGAGAAGACGATGCGCGAGATCGCCAAGAGCGACACGCCGTTTCGCCGTGAGGTCGTCTCGCGCAACGAAGCGCTCGCGCTCTTCGAGAAGATGGGCGAGTCGTTCAAGGTCCAGATCATCGAGTCGATCCCCGAGGGCGAAGAGATCAGCCTCTACCGCCACGGCAAGCACGAGAAGTCTCAAGATCCGAAGAACGAGTGGGTCGACGTCTGCGAGGGCCCGCACGTCCCGCGCACGGGCATGCTGCGCGCGGTGAAGCTCACGAGCGTCGCGGGCGCCTACTGGCGCGGCGACGAGCGCAACCCGATGCTCCAACGCATCTACGGCACCTCCTTCCCCAGCAAGGAGGCGCTCGACGAGCACCTCAAGCTGATCGAAGAGGCCAAGGCGCGCGATCATCGCAAGCTCGGCAAGGAGCTCGATCTCTTCTTCTTCGATCCGGTCGCGCCGGCGATGCCGTTCTTTCTCCCGCGCGGCGCGTACGTCTACAACCGCCTCGTCGAGTACCTGCGCTCGCAGTACGAGGGCGAGGGGTACGAAGAGGTGATCACGCCGCAGGCGTTCGATCCGAAGCTCTTTCGGACGAGCGGTCACCTCGGCAACTACAACGAGAACATGTACCGGCTGTGGACCGAGGATCTCCTCGAAGAGGGAGGCCCCGCGCCCGGCGCTGCCCTGCAGCAAGACAGCTTCGCGCTCAAGCCGATGAACTGCCCGAGCCACTGCGTGATCTTCGGATCGCGCAAGCGGAGCTACCGCGAGCTGCCCTGGCGCGTCGCCGACTTCGGCCGGCTGCATCGCTACGAGCGCGGCGGCGTCGTGCACGGCCTCTCGCGCGTGCGCACGTTCTGCCAAGACGACGCGCACATCTTCTGCACCAAGGAGCAGGTGCCCGCCGAGATCGCGAAGTTCTTGAAGTTCTTCTACGGCGTCTACAAGGCGTTCTCGCTCGAGAAGATCGAGATCCGCCTCGCGACGCGGCCCGAGAAGCGCATCGGCGAAGACGCCGACTGGGACATGAGCGAGCGCGCGCTCGCCGAAGGCCTCGAGCAGGCGGGGCTGCCGTTCGAGGTCGCGAAGGGCGAAGGCGCCTTCTACGGTCCCAAGCTCGAGTTCCACGTGCAAGACGCGCTGAAGCGGAGCTGGCAGCTCGGGACGATGCAGTACGATCCCAACCTGCCCGCGCGCTTCGATCTCGCGTACACCGGCGACGACGGCAAAGACCATCGCCCCGTCATGCTCCACCGCGCGATCTTCGGGACGTTCGAGCGCTTCTTGAGCGTCTACCTCGAGCACTGCGGCGGCAACTTCCCGACCTGGCTCTCGCCGACGCAGGCGATCATCCTCACGGTGAGCGACAAGAGCGAGGCCTACGGGCGCGACGTGCAGGCGCGCCTCCAGCAGAAGGGCTTCCGCATCGACGCCGACTTCTCCGGCGACAAGCTCGGCGCCAAGATCCGCACGGCTCGCCTCATGCGCCATCCCTACATGCTCGTCGTCGGCCCGAAAGACGCCGAGTCGGGGAGCGTGTCGGTGCGCTCGCGCGACAAGGGCGAGCTCGGCGCGATGCCGTTCGATCAGTTCGTCGCGACGCTCGAGGCGGAGAGCAAGCCGCCGCGCTGATCAGCCGTCTTCGTCGGCGGCCGCCGCGGGATCCTCGTCGCGCAGGCGACGGAGGAGGCTCACCGTCTCCTCGAGCGCGAGGCGCGTGCGCTTGCACGGCGGGCACACGCGCGAGTGGAGCCACACGTAGCGCGCGTACCAGCCGGTGAGCTCGCCGTCGTGCTGCTCGGAGAGGTGCGCCCTCACGTGCTTGCAGAGGATCATCGTTCGAGCGCCCTCCGGAGGCGGTGCCGGCCCCGATGCAAGAGGACTCGCAGGTGAGTCGACGTCACGTCCAGAGCGTTACAGACTTCCTCGCGCTCGAGCTCCTCGACGTCGCAGAGGACGACGGCCATCCGCTCCTGCACGGGGAGATCCTGCAGCGCTCTCTCGATCGTACGCAGCATTCGGCGCTCGTCGATCGCGCGATCGGGCGTCCGGCTCGCGGGGGCGATGAGCTCGTCCTCCGCTTCGTCGAGGCTCTCCCAGCGCTTGGCGCGACGGAAGTGGTCGACCACCTTTCGCGACAGAATCCCCACGAGCCAGGTGCGCAGCGTCGATCGGCCGTCGAAGCTCGCGATCCCGGCGACCGCGCCGAGGAGCGTCTCCTGGACGACGTCGTCGACGGCCGTGGGATTTCCGATCGATCGGCGGGCGCACGCGCGGAGCATCGGCTCCATCGCACGGATGTCCGCGTCGGTCAGGCCGGCCATGGAGGACGCCGATTGAACCAAGAGCCGAGGGCGAGGGCAATCGTCAGGGACAATCTTCGATTCGTCGTAACGAGCCGGGCCGACCCGCGACCAAAGGCGAAACCAGCAAGGAGCCTCAGGTCATGGACTTCGCCCACACGCCCGCGTTCACCGTCTACGCCCTCTTCGCCACGTTCCTCTCGCTCTTGGCGATCACGCTCGACGCCGCGGGCGGCTTCTCGCGCGCGAGGTCGAAGACCGTGATCAACCCCGAAGACGTCGGAAAGGTCGCCAAGAAGGTCGAGGTCGTCGACGAAGATCCGCCCTCGGTCGCGCGGATGATGCGCGCCCACCGCAACGCGCTGGCGAACATCGTCCCCTTCCTCGTCATCGGCCTGCTCTACGTGGCGCTCGGCGCGCCGGCGCCGCTGACGGTCGGGATCCTCTTCGGGCTCTTCACCTTCGCGCGGCTGGTCCACGCGATCAGCTACGCAGCGAAGGCGCAGCCGTGGCGCACGATCTCGTTCGTGGTCGGTCAGGGCGTGACCGTGACGCTCGCCGTGCTCGTCGCGCGCGCCGCGCTCGGCTGAGATCAATCGGCGACGATCGAGTCCTGCTCGTTGCGTCGCAGCGCGTCGCTCTCCATGCCGACGGCCGCGAGGTTGGCGAGCGCGCGGAAGAGCGCGAGATCGTCCGGCTTGAACGCGTCGACCTTCGAGACGCTGTCGGCGTAGAGCACGCCGATCGTGCCGCCGCCCGGGTTGATCGGCGCCGCCATCGCGCCCTTGATGCTCGCGTCGTCCTTCGCCTCGCCCGGCAGCGACTTGTCGCGGGAGACGTCGGAGAACGACGTCGGGCTCCCGTTGTCGACCACCCAATCGACGACGCGCTTGCTGTAGGGCCGCGGCGCCGCGCCGACGAACGTCTTGATGACCTTCGGCGTGATCTCGAGCGTCTCGTCGTCGAGCGAGAGCAGCGCGATGCGATCGGCCTCGAGCACCTGAACCGCGAGCACGATGAGCTCGTCGAGCATCTTCTCGAGCGCGAGCTCACCGACCAAGAGCTCGCTCGCGCGGATGAGGAGGAAGAGCTTGTCTTTGTGACGCTGCGGGTCTTCTTCGACCACGACCGCGGCCGCGGGAGGCACGCGCGTCGGGCGCTTGCTCGCCGAAGGCTCGGCGCCGAGCGGCGACTGGAGCGTCTGCGCGCCGATCGAGATCTTCGGGCTCCGCGTGGTCGCGCCCTCGACGAGGAAGGTGATGTCGCCGCAGCGAAAGCTGTCGCCCTCGACCAGATCGGCGTTGGGGACGCGGCGGCCGTTGAAAAAGACGCCGTTCTTGCTCTGGAGGTCGGAGATGCGGACCTTCTTGCCGTCGTAGGTGAGCTGGGCGTGCTTGCGCGAGAGGCTCTTGTGGACGCAGAAGACGAGGTTGTCCTTGGTGCGGCCGATCGTGGCCGTCCCGAGCGGCAGCGGGAACGTCTGCTCGTCGGGCAGACCGGGGTTCATCACCAGGGAGAGCACGCGAGGACACTACCACTTCCTGAATTCCCTGCGAAAAGACGACGAAAAGTGTGGAAGAGCGCGGGCTCGGAGCGGCAGGTGCGGCGCCGGCGCGGCCGCCGGCGGCCCGGAAATCACGCGGCGACAAACGCCGTCGACCGCATGATTTACGGGCCGCCGGGGTTGACCGGGGGGAGGGTCCCGGACGAGACTGCAGCGTCACCCGGGGGCACTGCCCGAGGGTTTCTCGTCTTCTCTCTCTCCAGGAGGTCACGGTCACAACATGTCGATGGGTCGTCCGCGCTTCGATCCGCGCCAGCCGCAGCGCCAGTTCCAGATCAGAGTCAATCACCGCATCCGCGTGCCGGAGGTGCGCGTCATCGACGCGAACGGCGAGATGCTCGGTGTGCTCTCCACGCACGAAGCGCTCAGGCGCGCGCAAGAGCAGGGGCTCGACCTCGTCGAGGTGAACCCCAAGGCCGAGCCGCCGGTGTGCAAGATCCTCGACTTCGGGAAGTACAAGTACGAGGAGAAGAAGAAGGCGGGCGAGGCCAAGCGCAAGCAGACCGTCGTCCAGATCAAAGAGATCAAGCTCCGCCCGAAGACCGACGATCACGACATCGCGTTCAAGACGAACGCGGCGCGTCGCTTCCTCGAGGCCGGCCACAAGGTGAAGATCACGGTGCGCTTCCGCGGCCGCGAGATCACGCACCCCGAGAAGGCGCAGGAGCAGATCACGATCATCATCCAGGGCATCGAAGACATCGCGAACGTGGAGACACGCGCGATGATGGAGGCGCGCGCCATGAGCGTGCTCGTCGCGCCGAAGCCCGCGATCATGCAGAAGGTCGCGCAGGCGAAGGCCCAGCGCGAGAAGGAGCGCCAGCAGGCCGAGCGCGAAGGCCGCGCGCTGCCCGCCGAGCCCGAGTCGCTCGCCGACGTCGACGACGATGACGACGACGATGACGACGAGGGCGACGGCGACGAATAAAAATCGCTCTCGACCGGAACAGCGGCGGCGCGGCTTCCTTGGAGGAGGCGCGCCGCCGCGTCGTTTATACTGATCCAATGAAGCTTCGGGTCGCTCTCGTCGCGCTCCTCGGCGCGCTCGCCGCCTCCACGCCCTCGCCCGCGCGGGCTTCGCTCACCACGAGCGAGAAGGCGCAGATCAAGGACTTCGTCACGAGCGCGCGTCCGGAGAACGCAAACCGCGTGCGCTCGCTCGTGGCGCGCACCGATCTGACGACCGAGGAGTCGATCGCCGCGCTCTCCGACGCCGTCTCGCCGGCGCCGTTCATCGACGCGCGCGGCGTCTTCTTGCGCGAGATCGTCTTCGGTGTCTCGTCGGCCGCCTCGCGGCCGCTGCTCGCGCAGGTGGTCGTGCGGGCGATGCTCGCGCGCGCGGACGCGATCTTCCAGAAGTACGTCGGCGGTCTCGATCACGAGCCGCGCGCGATCGCGGAGCTCGTGAGCATCTACGCGTTCCTCGACGGCGCCATCGCCAACGCGGGGCGCCCGACGCTCGCGGCGCACGATCCCAACGCGGGCATCTCGGCGGCGACGTACGAAGAGTGCTCGAAGGCGATGCGCGAGCACGTCGATCGCAACGCGCGCTGGCTGAAGGGCGACGGCGTGATGCCCGAGAGCGTCGGCCGCGTCCGCGCGCAGGCGCAGACCGCGCTCTTCGACATGCTCCCCGACGGGCTCACCCGGCGCGTCGACGCGGCCGATCGGCTCGGGCTCAAGGGCGCGCGGCGGCAGATCTTGACCGACTGGGGGATCCTCCTCGCCGACGCCGGCAAGCTCGACGAAGACAAGGCCGAGAAGGTGCGCCAGGTGCTCGTGCGCCTGCCCGGCGCGCGCGTCGATCTCGAGCTGATCTACGCCGGCGAAGATCGCGGGCCGCTCCGGACGCGCGGGCTCGTCGCGTTCGTCGGCGGCGCTTCGCGCGACGCGGCCGCCGACGCGAAGCCGTTCGGCGACGAGGTGGGCGCGCTCACCGTCGACACGTCGGTGTCGCTCATCACCGAAGATCTCGCGGTGCTCGCGGTCAAGCGCGGGCTCGACGTTCGCCCCGAGCTCCGCGCGCAAGCAGATCGCGACGCGACCGCGGCGAACGATGAGGCGAAGATCCTCGGGCGTCCTCGCGCGCCGAGCGTCGAGCACGAGGTCGCGGCCGCCGCTCATCTTCTCTTGCTCGACGCGCCGCGTACGATCGATCTCGCGTTCGTGCGCTTGCTCGGCGGGCGGCCCGAGAGCGCGGCGCTCCTCTCCGACGCGATCGGCGCGCTCGCTGCGTTCGCGCCGCCGCCGAAGGCCGCGGGCCAAGGGCCGGAGCTCGCGCTGAGCAAGACGATGACCGGCGTTCGGCTCGCGCCCAACGGGACCGCGATCGGCTTCACCCTCGACGGTCATGCGTGGGCGCTCGAGCGGCCTGCGCCGGGCTTCGCGGTCGCGAACGTGACGCGCGGCGGGCAGCCGCTCTCGCTCGCGCATCTGCCGACGGCGAAGACGCCGCTCCGCGAGGGCACGACGTGGAGCGACGGCACGATCTCGTTCGCGAAGCTCCGCGGCGCGCCGCGCGCGGCGATCGTGCCTCCGGCCGAGAAGGCCGAGAAGGGAGCTGGGCCGACCGTGAAGCTGCTCGGCTCCGCGGCCAAGGGCTACGACGCCATCGGCACCGCGGCGCCCGCGGAAGACTTCGTGCTCGAGGGCGATCTCGTCGTCCGCGGCGCGCCCGGCGGCATCGCCTTTCGCGCGACCAACGCGCGAGAGAGCGTGCGCGGCGCGATGCTCGTCGTCACGCCGGGCGGCAGGACGGCGCTCGTCACGACCGACGACGGCGGCGCCGAGGCGATGCTCGCGGCGCCGATCGATCCGAGCCCCGCAGGGCCGGTGCGCGTGAAGATCTCCGTCAAGGGCGCGAAGGTCGAGGCCGTCGTCGGCCCGACGACGCTCACCGGGACGTTGCCGGCGAGCCTCGCGAAGGGCGAGATCGCCCTCGTCGCGAAGAAGGGCGCGAACGT
>JAHBWD010000073.1 GCA_019637175.1 Labilithrix sp.
CCAACCGTGCGTTAGACGATCTCTCATCCCGCCTCGGGCGAGGATCCCAACGCACCGAAACGACAAGCGAAAACACCCCCGATGCGGAAGAAGATTTCGACCACCATCTACGTGACGCCGGAGCAGGCCGACAAGCTGAAGCTCCTGCACGAGCGTACGAAGGTACCCGTCGCGGTCTACATCCGAGAGGGGATCGATCTCGTGCTCCGCCACTACGCGCACCTCCTTCCAGGCCAGCTCACGCTCGTCGAAGAGGGCGAGTCGCCGCGACCGCCACAGGTTCAAGAGCCGCTCCTCGCCTCCGAGCCGCCGCCTTCGCTCGCCGCCGCCGGCAAAAAGTAAGCGGCCCAAAAAGAAGCGCAGAGGAAGCTCAGAGCGCGCAAGAACCAAGAGCGCGACAAGCGCCCGCGCACCGAAGCGCGGGATCGACTATGAAGAGGCGCGCGCCCAGCCGCGCGACGTACGCCGATGCCCACGACGCCTCAGTCCAAGATCCGCAACTTCTCGATCATCGCGCACATCGACCACGGCAAATCGACGCTCGCGGATCGCATCCTCGAAGTGACGGGGGCCCTGACGCAGCGCGAGGCGCGGGAGCAGTTCCTCGACAAGCTCGACATCGAGCGCGAGCGCGGCATCACGGTCAAAGCGCAGAACGTCCGCCTCAAATTCACGGCCAAGGACGGCGAGACCTATCAGCTCAATCTGATCGACACCCCGGGCCACGTCGACTTCAACTACGAGGTCTCGCGCTCGCTCTCCGCGTGCGAAGGCGCGATCCTCGTCGTCGATTCGACGCAAGGCGTCGAGGCGCAGACCCTCGCCAACGTCTACCTCGCGATCGATCAGGGCCTCGAGGTCATCCCCGTCCTCAACAAGGTCGATCTCCCCTCTTCCGATCTCGACAAGACGAAGCAGGAGATCGAGCAGATCATCGGCCTCGACACGTCTGACGCCGTCGCGTGCAGCGGCAAGACGGGCGTGGGCGTGCCCGACATCCTCGAGCAGATCGTCCAGAAGGTGCCGCCGCCGAAGGGCAACCCCGAGGGGCCGCTCCGCGCGCTCATCTTCGACTCCTGGTACGACAGCTACCGCGGCGCGATGATCATGTTCCGCGTCGTCGACGGCTCGATCAAGCGCGGCGACAGGGTCCGCTTCATGGCGAGCAAGACCGAGTACGAGGTCACCGAGCTCGGCACGTTCACGCCGCACGCGGCGGCGCTCGCCGAGATCGGCCCGGGCGAGGTCGGCTTCCTCGCCGCGAACATCAAGAGCGTGCACGACACGAAGGTCGGCGACACCATCACGCACGCGCCGACGCAGACGACGAAGCCCGCGACCGATCCGCTCCCCGGCTTCAAAGAGGTGAAGCCGATGGTCTTCGCCGGCGTCTACCCGACCGACGCCTCCGACTACGGCGCGCTGCGCGACTCGCTCGAGAAGCTCCAGATGAACGACGCGGCCTTCACGTTCGAGGCCGACTCGTCGGAGGCGCTCGGCTTCGGTTACCGCTGCGGCTTCCTCGGGCTGCTCCACATGGAGATCATCCAGGAGCGCCTCGATCGCGAGTTCAACCTCGACCTCATCACGACCGCGCCGAGCGTCGTCTATCACGTGTACACGACCGCCTCGGCCGGCCAAGAGAGGGTCGTCGTCGACAACCCCGCGAAGCTCCCGCCGCCGCAGAACATCGAGCGCATCGAGGAGCCCTTCGTGAAGCTGACGGTGCACGTGCCGCAGGAGTACGTCGGCGCCGTGCTCACGCTCTGCCAAGACAAGCGCGGCACCCAGCTCGACATGACTTGCCCGAGCGCGGATCGGTACATCATCGTGTACGAGCTGCCCTTCGCCGAGGTCCTCTTCGACTTCCACGACAAGCTGAAGAGCGTGTCGCGCGGCTACGCGTCGATGGACTACGAGCTCACCGACTACAAGACGGGCAACCTCGTGAAGGTCGACATGCTCGTCAACGGCGAGCCGCTCGACGCCCTGTCGATCATCGTGCACCGCGACCGCGCCTACAACCGCGGCCGCGCGCTCGCCGAGAAGCTCAAGGAGTTCGTGCCCCAGCAGCAATACGAGGTCGCCATCCAGGCGGCCATCGGCGGCAAGATCATCGCCCGCGAGACCGTCCGGGCCCTGCGCAAAGACGTGACCGCCAAGTGCTACGGCGGCGACATCTCCCGCAAGCGGAAGCTCCTCGAGAAGCAGAAAGAGGGCAAGAAGCGCATGAAACAGGTCGGATCCGTGGAGATCCCGCAGAAGGCCTTCCTCGCCATCCTGAAGGTCGACCAGTAGCCCCTCGCGCTCCGGATTTGATACGCTCCTCAGCGAGGGGTTCGAAGAGCCCGTGAGGAAGACGCCGCTCAAGAAGAGGGTGACGCGCAGCACGAAGCCGCGCAGCAACGTCGATCCGACGCGCGTCGCGCTTCAGGCGCTCGAGCGCATTCGCACCGTCCTCGTCAAGTCGGGCCACCAGGAGCGCCTCGGCGAGCCGCTCGCGATGAAAGAGCTCGCCGCGCAGGCGCAGGTCATCGGGATCGAGCTGCCTCCGAGCTACGTCTCGGCGATGCGCGTCTCGAGCAAGATCGGCGAGCCCGACAGGTTCCTCTCGAGCAACGAGATGACCGCCGAGGCGAACAAGATCGTCGCGGCCGGCGGCGAAGAGGCGACGCGCTACGCGCCGTTCTGCAAGTCGGGCATGGCGGAGAAGCTGGTCTGCTTCGACATCGGCGGCGGCAAGAGGCAGGTCACGGCCGTCCGCTACCAGGGCGAGCTGCCGATCGTCGAGTGGCACAACGGATCGGCGACGCCGCTCGCGGCGCACTTCGGCGAGTGGCTCGACATGGTCGCCGACGCGCGCGAAGAGTCGGTCGAGACCGCGGCGAAGATGCCGCAGCGCCTCAAGCGCCTCCTCTACGAGCTCGGCTTCCGCTTCGAGTACCCCGTCGTCGGCCGGTGCGAGACGGCCGACGTCGAGGCGATCATCGAGCTCATCGGCTTCGAGGTCGCGACCGCGGTGCGCGGCGACGTCGACCGCCTCTTCGACTCGAGCGGCAAGGCCTCGCTCACGCTCAACGTCGACGAGTTCACCGTCGCGGTGTCGCTGCGCACGGGCATCTACGTCTTCGAGGCCGAAGACGTCTTCCGCTGGCTCCGGCACTTCCGCGACGAGAACTTCTTCAGCGACGCGGTGACCGTCCCGAGCCACCCCGACAACGTCCGCGATCTCCGGCGCGCGTCGCGCGAGCCGCCCCTCGTCCTCCGCGGCGTCATGCACGTGCCCGTCGCGCCCGCGAGCCGGTACGTCTTCCGCGCGGCGAGCGGCGAGAGCGCGTCCGACTTTTACTTGCTCGGGCGCACGGCGTCGACGAGCGAGAACGCGTCGAGCATCATCCTGCACGTCGTCGACAACGTCGTCGCCACGACGCACAGCATCGACGAGCCGCTCAACGATCTCTACGTCGCGCGCGACGGCGCGATGTGGGGCCTCACCACGACCCACGCGGTGAGCCTCTCGGGCGGGCGCCTCCGCAGCTATCCCCTCTCCCGCCCCACGCACGGGCGGCCGTGGTGGTACGGCATCGGCGGCGGCGGCGACCGCGTGCTCGTGTGGGGCGCGGGCGCGCTGCTCGAGTTCGACGGCAGCTCCTTCGTTCCCTTCGAGCCCGACGCGATGCTCGACGACAGCGAGTCGGTCGTCGCCCTCGTCGCGCACGGCCTCCGCGTGTCCATGCTCGTGTGCGGCGATCGCATGGGCGCGGTCGCGCGGTTCGACTCCGTCGGGTGGCAGGCGATCACCGAGGACCAGGTCATCGAGTCGACGCTGGCCGATCTCGACGTGTGGCGCGGAACGGCGTACGTCCTCGATCGCGAAGGCGCGGTGTGGAAGGTCGATCAGGGCCCGCCGCGTCCGCTGAACCTCCCGGCGCGTCATCAGGCGTTCGTCACCGAAGCGGGAACGCCGCGTCCGTTCTACGCCGTGCGCGCGTATGACGGCGGCGTGCTGCTCGCGAGCAACGGCGGCGTCATCTCCGCGAACGCCGGCGACGGCGCGCCCGTCTTCCACGCGGTTCCGGGCGGGCGCGATCCGGTTCGCCTCATCCGCGTCGGCGCGACCGACGCCGGCGGCGCTCCGGAGGGCGACGGCCGCGACCTCGGCATCGTCGCGCTGAGCGGCGCGAACGCGTGGGTCTGGCGAAATGGCGGCTTCCAGGTCCTCGACATGCGCGAGTGGTGAGGTCTGCTTGACACCGAGGCGAAAGCGGGATTCCTAAGGGGATCCCATGTCCGCCAACATCGCCGCGCTCGTCGCGCGGGTGAACGAAAAGTCCGAGGCCGAGACCGCGCGCTGGACGTACGAGGGATCGGTGCCGTTCACCGATCTCGGCAGCGCGTCGCTCGGCGACGCCGCCCACGTGCACCGCTTTCGCCTCGGCAACGGGCTGCGCCTGCTGTTGCTCATCGACCGGAGCGCGCCGGTGCTCAGCTACTTCACCTGGTTCCGCGTCGGCTCCCGCCACGAGAAGCCGGGCAAGACGGGCCTCGCGCACCTGTTCGAGCACCTCATGTTCAACGAGGCCGAGGGCCTCAAAGCCGGCGAGTTCGATCGCAAGCTCGAAGAGAACGGCGCCGAGTCGAACGCGGCGACCTGGCTCGACTGGACGTACTACTACGAGTCGCTGCCGAAGGATCGCCTCGCGCTCGCCGTGAAGCTCGAGAGCCAGCGGATGGCGAAGCTCGTCCTGCGCGAGCCGCAGGTCGTGAGCGAGAAGGAGGTCGTCGCCAACGAGCGCCGCATGCGCGTCGACGACGACATCGAGGGCACCGCGAACGAGATCCTCTACAAGACGGCGTTCGAGAAGCACCCGTATCACTGGCCCACGATCGGCTGGATGACCGACATCGAGGGCTTCACGCCCGACGACTGCGTCGCCTTCTACAAGACGTACTACGCGCCCAACAACGCGACGATCGTGATCGCCGGCGACGTGCGCGAGAAGGACGTGCTCGAGAAGATCCGCGACGCCTACGGCGCGATCCCTTCGTCGGTGATCCCCGAGGAAGACACGACGCCCGAGCCGCCGCAGCTCTCGTCGCGGCAGGTGGTGCTCGAGAAGCCGACCGCGTCGGAGAAGATCCTCCTCGGCTTCCACGGGCCCGCGCTCGGCGACGCCGATCACCCCGCGCTCTCGGTCTTGAACGAGATCCTCTTCGCGGGGCGCGCGAGCCGCATGTATCGCGAGCTCGTCACGACGCGTGAGGTCTGCACGGAGCTCCGAGGCTGGGTGTCGACGTTCCGCGACCCCGGTCTCTACGAGATGTACTTCACCGCGCGCACGGGCACGACGGCCGACACGGTGCTCGAGCACGTCGACGCCGAGCTCCGGCGCGTGCGCGACGAGCTCGTCGGAGGCGAGGAGCTCGAGCGCGCGAAGGCGCGCCTCGAGCTCGGGCTCGTGCAGTCGCTCGAGACGGCGAGCGGCAAGGCCGAGCAGATCGGCTTCTACGACACCGTGCTCGGCGATCCGGCGGCGGCGTTCCGGAGGCTCGAGGCGTACCGCCGCGTGACGGCGGGCGAGCTGCGCACGGCCGCGCGGCGGTATCTCACGCTGGACGCGCGGACGCTCATCCGCGTCGTTCCGGAGAAGAAGGCGGAGGCGGCGTGACGGAGACCGAGCGTCGAGACACCAAGGCGAAGGCCGCGAAGTCGAGCGCGCCGAGCAAGCGGTTCGATCTGCCCGGCGGCGCCGTCGGCTTCGTCGAGAGCTCCTCGGTCGTGCCGCTCGTCTCGATCGTGCTCTCGCTCCGGAGCGGCGCGCTCGCCGATCCCGAGGGCAAAGACGGCCTCGCGCGCCTGACGGCGCGCATGCTTCGTCGCGGGTGCGCCGGCCTCGGGTCGACGGACATCGAGAGCGCTTTCGATCGCCTCGGCGGCGAGATCGGCATCGACGTCGGCCCGACGACCGTGAGCGTCCACGGGCAAGTGATCCGCAGGAACCTCGCGCCCTTCGTCGAGCTCTTGGCCCGCGTCTTGGGCACGCCGACGTTCGACGAGGAAGAGGTCGCGCGCCTCCGCCGCGAGACGATCGCCGAGCTCATCGACGCGCGCGACAGCGATCGATCGCTCGCCGGGCTCGCGTTTCGCCGCGCGCTCTTCGCCGGCCACCCCTACGCACGCACGGCCGCGGGCCGTCCCGCGGGCGTCGAGAAGCTCGGCCGCGACGACGTCGTCGCGACTTACGAGAGGCGCTTCGTCCGCGCCGACGCCGTCGTCGGCTTCGCCGGCGCGATCACCGAAGACGAAGCGAAAGCGCACGGCGCGGCGATCGTCTCCGCGCTGCGCGAGGGGCCGGGCGTCGAGACCGTGATCCCCGAGCCGTCGCCGCCCGCGGGGCGCCGCCTCGTGTTCGTCGACAAGCCGGAGCGCACGCAGACGCAGATCCTGATCGGCGCGCTCGGCACGCTGCCGAGCGATGCCGATCACTTCCCGCTCGTCGCGGCGACGGCCGTCTTCGGCGGCACCTTCACGTCGCGCATGATGCGCGAGATCCGGAGCAAGAGAGGCTGGTCGTACGGCACGAGCGCCCGGCTCTCGATCGAGCGACGCCGCCACGCGTTCACGATGGGCGCGTTCCCCGCGCAGGCCGATTGCGCGCCGTGCATCGCGCTCGAGCTGAAGCTGCTCGAAGACTGGGTCGGCGAAGGGATCAACGCGCGCGAGCTCTCGTTCATCAAGAACTACCTCGTTCGCTCGCACGCCTTCGAGGTCGACACCGCGCCGAAGCGCCTCGGGCACGCGCTCGAGGCCGAGCTCTTGAGCCTGCCCGAGGGATACCACTCGGGCTACCTCGATCACGTGCGCGCCGTCGATCTCGAGGGCGCCAACGCGGCGATCAAGGAGCGCATCTCGACGAAGAACCTCGTCGTGATCGTCGTGGGCACGGCGAGCGAGATCCTCGACCAGGTGACCGCGGCGATCCCCGATCTGGCCGGCCACGAGGTCGTCCCGTTCGATCGCGACTGAGCATGGCGACGGTCTTCGTCAGCGGGGCGCTCCCCGGTGAAGGGATCGAAGCGCTCCGCGCCGCGCACGAGGTCGTGCAAGACGAGGGCGGCGTTCGCTCGGCGGCGTTCGAGGCGTGCGCCGGCCGCGTCGAGGCCGTCGTCGCGCTGCTCACCGATCGCATCGACGACGCGCTCCTCGATCGCGCGCCTTCGCTCGCGATCGTCGCCAACGTCGCCGTCGGCGTCGACAACGTCGATCTCCGCGCGTGCGCCGCGCGCGGCGTCGTCGTGACGAACACCCCCGACGTCCTCACCGACGCGACCGCCGATCTCGCCTTCGGGCTCCTCATCGCGGCCGCGCGCAGGATCGCCGAAGGCGACCGCTTGGTGCGCGCGGGCGGCTTCACCGGATGGACGCCCACGTTCATGCTCGGCGCGAAGGTGCACGGCGCGACGCTCGGCGTCGTGGGCTTCGGCCGCATCGGTCAGGCGATGGCGCGCCGTGCGCGCGGCTTCGGCATGCATGTATTATACACCCAACGGACCCGGCTCCCCGAGGGCATCGAGAGGGCGCTCGGCGCGACCTACGTCGCGGACATCGACGAGCTGCTCGCCTGGTCCGACTTCGTGAGCCTCCACTGCCCGCTCACGCCGGAGACGCGCCATCTCTTCGACGCCGGTCGTCTCGCGCGGATGCGCCCCGGCGCGATCCTGATCAACACCGCCCGCGGGCCCATCGTCGACGAAGCCGCGCTCGCGGTCGCGCTCGAGCGGGGTCCGCTCGCGGCGGCGGGCCTCGACGTGTACGAAGACGAGCCCCGCGTGCACCCCGCGCTCTTGGCGTGCCCGAACGTCGTCCTCGCGCCGCACCTCGGCAGCGCGGACCGCACGACGCGCGAAGCGATGGCGAACGCCGCCGTCGCGAACGTCATGCGCGTGCTCGCGGGTGAGCCGCCGATCACGCCGGTCGCGTGAGCTCGGCTCGGGTCGTCAGCGCGCTCACGACTTCGTCAGCGTGCTCGCGACTTCGTCAGCGTGCTCGCGACTTCGTCGGCACGCTCGCGCGCCAGCGAAAGTATCCGTTCGTCAGCTCGCTCACGCTCGCCACTTGCGCCCACCACTTGCGCCTGCGCAAGTACCGCTCGTCAGCTCGCTCACGCTCGCCACTCGCGCCTGCGCAAGTACCGCTCGTCAGCTCGCTCACGCTCGCCACTTGCGCCTGCGCAAGTCGTGCTCGTCAGCCCGTACCCGCGTCGCCAGCGATTGCGTCGCGCGAGCTCGCGTCGGCGGCGGGCGGGTTCTTCGCCTTCTTCTTCCGCTTCTTCTTCTTGCGAAGCGCGAGCGGCGGCGTGTCGGCGGCCTGGTTGATCTTGTACTGAAGGTAGTAGACGCGGAGGAGGAAGACCCAGATCGTGCTTATGTCGATGTAGCGCCCCGTCCGTCGCAGCTCGGCGCGCAGGATCGCCGCGACGCGAAAGTTCGCGACGATCGCGGCGATGCCGCCGCCGATGGAGAGCACGCGGCTCACGCCTTCAGCCCCTCCGCCGATCAGCGCCATTGGCACGCTGATCAGGTTGAGGGCGATGATCACGATCGGAAACACAGCGCCGAGCTTGTGCGGCGTCGGTAGCCGGTCGAGGAACGGCTGACGCCTGAGGAGCCAGATGGCGTTGTAGATCCCGAACGTCACGACGCCGAGCAGAACGCAGAGGCCGACGGAGCGCCGCTCGGGCTCGAAGTCGCTCGGACCGCCGCGCGCGCGCCCATCGTCACCGACTTCGTCGCGCTCGGCGGCCGGTGGCGCGTAGGGGTTGCGCTCGTCGTCACTCTCGTCCATCAGCCGTTGCGCCTCGTGCGCGCCTCCGTCCGTGGAGACGACGACGACGACGGCGGCACCGCCAGGTGCGGCTGGGTCGGCGTGATCTCGGAGACGGGCGGCGTCTCGTCCATGGCAGGCGGCGGCTCGCTCCGCGTGGTCGACGGCGCCGCTTCGCTCATCAGCGCGCGATCTTCGAAGGGCGCCATCATGACGGTCGCCTTGCCCCCGGTCTCGGCGAGATCGGCGGCGGCGATCGGCATGATGCGAAGACCGGAGTCGCGACGCGGCACAGTCGGAATGCCCGACGCGAGCGCCTCGATCGCCGGGACGTCGAGCGCGCGCAGCCAGCGGCTGCCGCCGGGCGCGGCGACCCAGACGTCAGGCGGGATCTTGCCGTTGAGGATTGCTTCGGCGACGGCCTCCGTGGACCAAGGTCCGAGCGGATCTCCGTCGTGTTGGTAGACGTACCATTCAGCCAAGAAAAGCACTCCGCGAAGCAGGCGCGCGAGTGATAGCCCCGGCCGGCCGATGGGGCAAGGAGCCCGACGGCTCAGGGCCGCTTTGCGAGCGCTTCCGCGAACTTCGTGTCGTAGTGGCCGCGGCCGAACTCGCCGGAGGCGAGCACTTTGCGGAGGAACGCGAGGTTCGTCACCGCGGGGGCGATGGTCGTCGTTTCGAGCGCGCGATCGAGCTCGCGGATCGCCGCGTCGCGCGTCTCGCCCCAGGCGACCACCTTGGCGATCATCGGATCGTAGTACGGCGTGATCTTCGCGCCGGGCGCGACGCCCGACTCGACGCGCAGCGCGCGCGACTGGACCTCGCCGGCGCCGCCCGCCCACACGAGCTCGTCGATCGGCCCGGGCTTCGGGATGAACCCCTTGCTCGGATCCTCGGCGTAGATCCGCGTCTCGATGGCGTGGCCCTTCCGCGTGAGCGTCGAGAGATCGGGGAGCCTCTCGCCCGCGGCGACGCGGAGCTGCAGCTCGACGAGATCGAGACCGGTGACCATCTCGGTCACGGGGTGCTCGACCTGGAGCCGCGCGTTGACCTCGAGGAAGTAGAGGTTGCCCTTGTCGTCGGCGATGAACTCGCAGGTGCCGGCGCCGACGTACCCGACCTTGGTGACGACGCGGAGCGCCGCGGCGAAGAGCTCGCTCCGCCGAGCTTCGCCTGCTTCTCCCTGGAAGAAGGCCGCCGGCGAGGGCGACTCTTCGATGATCTTCTGGTGACGCCGCTGCACGCTGCACTCGCGCTCGCCGAGCGCGAACGCCTGCCCATGGGTGTCGCAGAAGACTTGCACCTCGATGTGTCGCGGCTCGGCGACGTAGCGCTCGAGGAAGACGCGCGCGTCGGCGAAGCTCGCCTGCCCGCGATCGGAGCACGACTTGAGCGCGCGCTCGAGGCCGCTCTCGTCGTTCACGATCTGCATGCCGATGCCGCCGCCGCCCGAGACGGCCTTGACGACGACGGGGTAGCCGACCTTCGACGCCACTTCCTTCGCGTGCGCCACGCCTTCGGGCGTGTCGATGGCGATGGGCTCGTCGGTGCCGGGCACGGGGCTCGTGCCCGCTTCGAGCGCGACGTGGCGCGCCTTCATCTTGTCGCCGAACGCGTCGAGCACCGAAGGCGGCGGCCCGATGAACGTCACGCCGGCCTCGCCCACGGCGCGGGCGAACGCGGACTTCTCGCTCAAGAATCCGTAGCCCGGATGCACCGCGTCGGCGCCCGCTTTCGCGATCGCGGCGAGGATCGCGTCGATGTTCAAGTACGAGTCTTTCGCCGGCGCGGGCCCGACGAGGACGGCCTCGTCGGCGTCCGTGACGTGCGGCGCCTGGGCGTCGGCCTCGGAGTAGACGGCGACGGTCGCCACGCCGAGCCGCTTGCACGTACGAATGACCCGGCGCGCGATCTCGCCGCGGTTGCAGACGAGGACTTTCTTGAACGGCATGATCGCTCGATAGCACACCCGCAAAGGCGCGGTCAGCCGACGACGTCGCGCGGCGTCGAGACGACCACGCGGTTACGCCCGAGGCGCTTGGCCTCGTACATCGCCTCGTCGGCCCGGCGCTCGAGCTGCTCGGGCGTCTCGCGCTTGTCCCACGTGGCGACGCCGATCGACACCGTCTGCTGGATCCGGAGGCCGCTGCCTTCCTCGAAGGGCTCGGCGTGGAGCGTCTGCTGGATCCGGTTGCCGGTCGCGTGGGCCTGGGTGGCGCCCGTCGCGGGCATGATGAGGACGAACTCTTCGCCGCCGCGGCGCACGAGCACGTCGACGCGTCGCACGACCTTGCGCACGCGATCGGCGAACGAGCGGAGCACGGCGTCGCCGACCGCGTGACCGTGCTTGTCGTTGACGGATTTGAAGTGATCGAGATCCATGTAGAGCACGCTCACGTCGCCCGCGGATCGGCTCGCGCGCTCCATCTCCTCGACCAAGCGCGGGTTGAGATAGCGGTGGTTGAAGGCCATCGTGATGTCGTCGAACATCGCGAGGCGCCGGAGGCGCGCGCGCTCGATCGGCGGCGCCGAGCAGTTGGCGAGCAGGCGCAAGAGGAGCTGATCTTCCTCGGCGAACGCCGTGGGCCGCGGCGACGTCACGGCGAGCACGCCGATCACCTCGCCGCTCGACCAAAGGGGCTCGGCCATGATCGATCGAATGTCGAAGGGCTGCGGCCGCGGCGACTTCATCCATCGCGAGTCGTGCTGCACGTCGGAGATCCGCGCGGGCTGCCCGTGCTCGACGACCCAGCCGAGGATGCCCTCGCCTCGCTTGAGCTCCATCGGTCGCTCGTCTTCGCCCGTGCCCGATCGGGCGCCCGAGAGCAGCGCGGTGCGCGAGGTGTCGAGCAGACGGATCGAGGCGTGATCGGCGCGGAGCAGATCGAGCGTCGCGTCGGTGACGGCCTTGAGGAACTCCTCGAGCGGCCGGTCGTCGGTGAGCTGGGCGGTCAGCTGGAGGAGCACGTCGAGCGCGCGTTGGCCCTCGTTCGCGAGGTAGCCCGGAGGGAAGCTTTGACTCATGCCGCACGCCCATTCTACGGACTAATGGAAGTCGCGGCTCATCGATCCCATGGCCGGGATGTAGGCGTCGAGGCGCTCGACGCGATCGGCGATGACGTAGACCACGCTCGCAGGCGCGTCGGGATCCACCGGGAATTTTCCTTTCGGATCGTCGCTCCGCTCGATCTTTCCATGGACCATCATGAGGCGCGACGTCGTCGCGACGTGACGGTTCTCCTCGAAGAATTTCGACCACAGCACGAGGTTCGAAAATCCGAATTCATCCTCCATCGTCACGAAGACGACACCGCTGGCCGTTCCGGGCCGCTGCCGGCAGATGACGAGCCCGGCCACGCTCACGCGCGTGCCCGACTTCAACGCGAGGAGATCGCGCGACGAGCGCGTCTTCTTGGGGAGATGTGCGCGAACGAGCTTCATCGGATGATCGGCGATCGACACGCCGGTGCGCTCGTAGTCGAGGACGAGCTGCTCGGCGCGCGACATCTTCTTCAGCTTCGGGCGCGCCTCGTCGCGATCCATGCCTTCGTACATCCCGTCCGGCCGCGGCGCGACGACCTTCCAGATCGCCTCGCGCCGCCCGCCAGAGAGCCCGTCGAGCGCGCCCGACTCGGCGAGCGCGACGAGCTCCTTGCGATGGAGCCGCGCGCGCGCGGCGAGATCTTCGATGCTGCCGAAGGGCGCTTCGGCGCGCGCGCGCTCGATGCGCCTCCCCGTCTCTTCACCGAGCCCGGAGACGAGGCGCAGGCCGAGGCGCATCTGGTTCTCGTCGCAGGCGCAGTCCCACCCGCTGAGCGCGACGTCGATCGGCAAGAGCTCGACCCCGTGCCGCTGCGCGTCTTGCAAGATCGTCGACGGCGAATAGAACCCCATCGGCTGGCTGTTGACGAGCGCCGCCGCGAACTCCGCGGGGTAGTACACCTTGAGCCAGGAGCTCGCGTAGACGAGGAGCGAGAAGCTCGCGGAGTGTGACTCGGGAAATCCGTACTCGGCGAAGCCGTGGATCTGTTGATAGAGGCGCTCGCCGAAGTCTTCCGGGATGCCGCGCTCGCGGAAGCCGCGGATCAAGCGATCGCGGTGCTTCTCGAGCGAGCCCGTCTTGCGCCACGCGGCCATGTCGCGGCGGAGGCGATCGGCCTCGCCGCCGGAGTAGCCCGCGCCCACGATCGCGATCTGCATCACCTGCTCCTGGAAGAGCGGGACGCCGAGGGTGCGCTCGAGGATCGGGCGCAGGATCGGGTGCGGCGGATCGTGCTTCTCTTCGCCCGAGCGGCGCCGAAGATACGGATGGACCATGCCGCCCTGGATCGGGCCCGGCCTCACGATCGCGACCTCGATGACGAGATCGTAGAAGCACCTCGGACGAAGCCTCGGGAGCATCGCCATCTGCGCGCGGCTCTCGATCTGGAAGACGCCCACGGTGTCGGCCTTGCAAAGCGCGTCGTAGACCGCAGGATCCTCGGCCGGGATGCTCGCGAGCCGCTCGATGGCGGTGCCCTTCGCGAGGGCCGGCGCGCTCGCGACATGGTTCGGATCGCGCGCGGCCGCGTCGCGCACGAGATCGAGGCACTTGCGGATCGCGGTGAGCATCCCCAGCCCGAGCACGTCGATCTTGAAGAAGCCGAGCGTGTCGATGTCGTCTTTGTCCCAGGGGACGATCGTGCGGCCTTCCATCGTGGCGGGCTCGACCGGCGCCACCGCCTCGAGCGGCGCCGCCGAGAGGATGAAGCCGCCGACGTGGATCGACAGGTGACGCGGGAAGCCCTGGATCGCGCGCGTGAGCGCCACGGTCTGGCGAACGCGCGGATCGGTCGCCGAGAGGCCGATCGCGCGAAGGCGCGACTCGCTCACGGCCGAGACGCCGTCCCACCACGTCACGACGCCGGCGAGGCGATCGACCTGCTCGAGCGAGAAGCCGAAGACCTTGCCGACCTCGCGCAGCGCGCTCTTCGCGCGGTAGCTCACGACCTCGCAGACCATCGCGGCGCGATCGCGCCCGTACGTCTCGTAGATCTCCTGGATGATCTCTTCGCGGCGCTCGTGCTCGAAGTCGACGTCGATGTCGGGCGGCTCGCGGCGCTCGGCGGAGAGGAAGCGCTCGAAGAGCATGTTCGAGCGCGCGGGATCGACCGCGGTGATCCCGAGGCAGAAGCAGACGGCGCTGTTGGCGGCGCTGCCGCGACCCTGGCAGAGGATGTCGCGCCGGCGCGCCATGTCGACGATCGCGCGCACCGAGAGGAAGTACGGCGCGACCTCGAGCTTCGTGATGAGCGCGAGCTCCTTCTCGATCTGCGCGCGCACCTTCTCGGGGACGGCGTCAGGCGAGCCGTAGCGGAGGCACGCGCCCTGCTCGGTGAGGCGGCGCAGCGCCTCGTCCGCCGTCTCGCCGACGTTCCCGTGGAAGTCGCGGTGGACGAGATCGGTGATCTCGTAGGGGAAGCGATACGACAGCTCGGTGATCGAGAAGCGGCAGCGATCGGCGACGGCGCGCGATCGCGCGATCCACTCGGGGTGGAGCGAGAAGAGCCTCCCGATCTCCTCGTCGCCCTTGAGGTGGGCCTCGGCGTTGGGGAGCAGATCGCGGCCGGCTTCGTCGAGCGTCTTGCCCTCGCGGATGCAGTGGAGAACGTCGAAGATCGGTTTGTCTTCGGGCTTGGCGAAGAGCACGCGGCCGGTGGCGACGATGGGGACGCCGTGGGTGCGCGCCGCGTTCTCCGAGCGCACGACGCGCGCGCGATCTTCGCCGTCTTTGTGGAGGTGCACCGCGATGGAGAGGCGACCGCCGAAGGCGCGGTGGAGATCGGCGACGGGGAGCGTCGCGTCGGCGATCGCCCAGAGGCCCTCGGCGTGCGCGCATACGTACGCGAGCGGGACGCCGGCGAAGGTGTTGCGCGGCAGCTCGTCTTCGTCGAGATCGTTCGTTCGCTGCGTGGGCCGAGACTTCGGGTGGCGCCGGTGGCTCTCCGTGAGGATCTTGCAGAGATTCGTGTATCCTACATGGTTCTCGACGAGGACCGTGAGGGTCGTGGGCTTGCCTGGGATCGGCGGCACCGAGAGGCCTTCCTCTTCGAGCGTCAGCTCGCAGCCCACGATCACGCGAACGCCTTGCTTCTGACCCTCTTCGTGCGCGCGGACGATGCCGTAGAGGCCGTCGCGATCGGCGATCGCGATGGCGTCGTAGCCGAGCTCGGCGGCGCGCTCGACGAGCTTCTCCGGCGGCGTCGCGCCCGAGAGGAAGCTGAAGCTCGTGCGCGCGGTGAGCTCGACGTATCGGCTCGGGCGGGCCTCGATCGTGCGGCGCAGCTCGAGCAGCTCGGGCATCGCCGATCTCGACGCGCTCGAAGCGCCGAGCGAGCCGTCCGCCTCGAGCGGCAGCCTCGTCGTCGGGTCGATGCGGATCCGCGAGCCCATACGATGGACGGTATAGCACGCGACCTGAACACCTGCTCAGGTCATGTTACTGTGTAATTTCCGAATGTTAGAACGTGCCGAAGGCCGCGAGGCCGCCGCCCTGCGCGTCGGCGAACGGAGCGATGCGCGGCCGCGCGCTCCTCGCGGGCTTCTCCGTCTCGAGGAGGTACCAGGCGAGGCCGCCGGCCATCGTCAGCGCGCCGAGGGCGATCACGACCGTCCCGATGATCGGCTGCTGCTGCGACGCGCCTGCCTGCGATCGCTCCGCGGCGAAGTCTTCGTTGCTCTGCGAGGCGCGCCGCTGACACGTGCTCGTCTCGGCGTCGCATCCCGCCGGCAGCGACGGCGCCGTGAGGTGGAGCGCGAGCCCGGAGACGACGGTCGTCGCGCCGACGGCCACGAGGAGCCACGGGTAGACCGTGTGCTTCGGGCGCCTCGCGGGCTTCGCGAGCGGCGCGGCGGGGATCTCCGTGGCGGGCTCGATGAGCTGGACGTCGTCGGTCGTGGGCATCGTCGCCGGCGCGGGCGCGGGCGCCGGCGCGGGCGCGGGCGTCGGGGGCGTCGGATCGGCCGCGGGCGGCGTCGGATCGGCGGGCTCGGCCGGCTCGACCGGCGCGGGCGCTGCGTTCGGCGCGCCAGGCGGATCGTCGGCGCGCGCGACCGCGGGCACCGCGGGCGACAGCAGCGCGGCGATCGTGAGCACGCTGACGATCCGTCGTTTCATCGACGAGGAGCGTATCCCAAGGACCAGGCCATGAGACAACCACCGAAGATCGTTACCCTTCACCGGCGCCGCGCCGCGGTGATCCGCCCTCAGCCCCTCGCGCCCATGAGGGCACCGACCCGCGACGAATCCCCTTTTGAGACGTTTCGGAAAGCGAACGTAAGTAGCGGCGCGCGCGGAGCTGCGGTACCGGCGAGTCCGCGAGCATGGAGACCAAGAGCGCGTTCGCAGCACCGCGGCGTCCGAAGATCCGCAAGCGCGTGGTCACACCTCCGCGCGCTGCCGTCGAGGCTCCGAAGCGCGCCGTCCTCCAGCTGGATCTCGACGCGCCTCCGTCGGGCGGCGCGCCCGTCGTGGCGCAGGTGACCGCGCCCCTCGTCATGGGCCCGCCGCCGATGGCGTTCGTCGCGCCGACGCTCTCGCCGAGGCGCGCGCCGCGTTCGATGCGCAAGATCATCGTCGCCGTCGCCGCGGTCGCGGCCTCGTCGATGTCGATCGGCGCCATCGTCGCGCTGCTGAGCGGCACATCCGACACGGAGGCGAGCACGACGACCGTGACGGCGGCGACGCAGCCGAAGCTCGTCACCTCGGCGCGCACCGAGGCCGCGGAGGCGATCCCCGTGGTCGACGTGAAGAGCCTCCCGCCGGCGAAGACGCAGACCACGCCGCCCGCGCGACCGATCACGCGCGCGCGCCCCGCGGTCGCGGCGGCCGCCGCGGCCGGCACGCACGAGCCGAGCCCCGCACCCGAAGCGTCCGCGGCGCCCGCGGCGCCCGCTCAGGAGTCTGCGGAAGAGGCCGCCGAGCGCGCGCTCACCGAGTCGAACGGTCCGTCGGCTTCGACGCATTGATCGCATCGACGAGAGCGAAGTCTCAGTCGAACCAACCGCGCACGTACGCCGCGCCGCCGTCGCGATCGAGCTCGACCCACGCGGGGCCGCCGAACGTCCAAGCGTACACGTAGTCGCTCCGGCGGAGGCGGCCCGCGCGCTCGGAGGGAGCGCGCTTCCACCAGTCGACGCCTTCGACGCGCGCGAGGTGACGGACGATCTTCACCTCGTCGCGCGGGACGACGACGGGCTCGCGCAGCAGGCGCGTCGGCTCGGGGACGCTCGAGAGGAGATGATGCCGCTTCTTCTCCGGAGCCCGCGACGAGCGTGAAGAGGGCAGCCTCACGAAGCGAGAACGATCCTCCGGCGACCACGCGTCGCCGAGCGAGAGCTGGCCGACCGCCTCTTCCCCCAGATCGGAAGCGAGCTCGGCGACCAGGCGTGGCAGCGCAGCCTCCGCCTTCGGCTGAGCCTCGAACAGCGAGAGCACGGCCTGCGGCTTGTGGACCAGCGACGCCGCGCGCAGCTTCGCGACGAGGACGGGCGCGCGGAGGGCGAGCCGCTCGATCTTCGGGCGCAGCGCGGCGAGCAGATCGCCCGCCGACGACAGCGGCGCGGGAAGATCGAGCGCGATCTGCGTTCGCCTCTCGCGATCGCCGCCTTCGAGCAGGGCGGCGTCGAGCAGGAGATCGAGCTCGACGCGCGCGGCCGCCACCGCGCGGCCGGCGAGGCGCGACGCGAGGCGATCGCACAGGGCCTTGGCCACGAACGTCAGCGCCTCGCTGCCCTCGATGCCGTACTCGAGCGCGGCCTCTTCTTCCGGGACCTCCGGCGGGGTGTACGACGCGAGGGGCGCGCGATCTTCACCCTCGGCGAGGCCGATCACGAGCGGCGCGAGGGCGCCGAGGCGCGTGGCGAGCGCGGCGCGAGGGAGCGCGCGGAGCTCGGCGATCGTGCGGACGCCGATCTTCGTGAGCCATCGCACGTCTTCCGCGGGCAGCGGGAGAACGGAGACGGAGAGCGGCGCGAGGGCGACGGCGTTCTGACCGGGCGGCACGACCACCATCTGCGCGTCTTCGCTCGTTACGTTCGCGGAGGCCGCGCGCGCGAGGATCGCCGCGACGCGAGGGCCCTCGGCGATCGCCACGGTGCACGCGTGGCCGAAGCCGCCGATGACCCGCGCGAGACGCGACGCGAGGATCGCTTCGCCGCCGTGCAGATGCGCGCAGCCCGTGACGTCGACCCACACGACGTCGCCCGCTTCGCTGCTGAACGAAACCGTCGCCCCGAAGGCGAGCGCGACCTCGGCGAGGCGCGTGAGGACGCCCTCGACAGCTTCGGGGCGGACGACGCGCACCGCGAGATCGCCCGCGCGGGCGCGCGCCTGCGCGATCGTTTGACCGGCACGAACGCCGCGGGCGCGCGCTTCGCGCGAGACCACGTCGATGCGCGTGTTGCCGAGGAGCTTCTGCTCCGTGAGCGGAGCCGGCGCGACCACGATCGCGAGCGGCCCCGGGCGGGCCGACGGCTCCGCGGCCGCGCGCACGACCTCGACGCGCAGCTCGGGGAGATGGACCGCGGCGATCCGCATGGGCGCTCAGCACGCGAGGCGCACGACGTGCTGCGACGACGCGCGCCCTCGACGATCTTTGGTGACGCGAAGGGCGATGGCCTCGGGCCGACGCTCGACCTCGATGCGCAGCGCGACCGGCCACGGCGCCGCGCGTGAAGCGAAGACGTTCGAGAGGACGAGGAACGTCGTTCCCTTCTCTTCCGCCGCGAGCGCGAGCTTGCGAATGACGATCGCGCCGTCCGTTTTCGCCTTCCCAATCTTGCCGTCGAGGCCGGAGAGCGCGTCGATCACGACGAGATCGAACGCCCCCGAGGCGCCCACCTTCACGACGGTGCGCGCGAGGGCCGCAGCCTCCGGCCGGACGACGAGCAGCCGATCGAGATCGACGCCCGCCGCGGCCACGGCGGGCGCGTAGAGCGACGGCGCGTTCTTCTCGCTCACCCAGGCGCACCACGCCTTGGGATCGGCCGCGTGCACCGCGCGGACGGCCGAGAGCGCGATCGTGGTCGCGCCGCCGCGCATGACGCTCTTCTCGACCGGCGAGGCGATCTCGATGACGCCGCGAGGGAGGCCGCGATCGGGAAGAACGCGCTCGAGCTCCGGCCAGCCGAGGGAGAGGACGTGCCGATCGGGCGCTTTTTCGGCCGTTCCCTGGAGGACGCCGAGACGCGCGAGCTCGAGGAGAGGGACCGCCAGCGCCGCCATGACGATACTGAACACTTAACCAGTATCGACCTTCGCGCAAGGAAAAACATGCTGGCGGTCCGCTCCAGCGCTAGATCGCTTGGCTGTGACTGCGCCTGCGCTCCGTCCCCTGCTGGCTGAGGGCTCCGATCCGAAGCTCGACCACCTCGTCGCGATCCTCCGCGAGATGGGCTCCGTGCTCGTCTGTTACTCCGGCGGGGTCGACAGCGCGTTCGTCCTCGCGGTCGCGCACCGCGTGCTCGGCGACAAGTGCATCGGCATGACGGCCGTGAGCCCGAGCCTCGCCGACTTCGAGCGCGAAGATGCGATCGCGATCGCCAAGGAGATCGGCGCGCGTCACGAGCTCGTCGAGTCGAGCGAGATCGAAGACGAGAGCTACGCGAAGAACCACGCCGATCGCTGCTTTCACTGCAAGAGCGAGCTCTATCGCGTGAGCGAGGTGAAGCAGCGCGAGTGGGGGCTCGCGTTCTCGGTCAACGGGACGAACCTCGACGATCTCGGCGACTACCGCCCGGGCCTCGAGGCGGCGAAGAAGGCCGGCGCGCGCAGCCCCCTCGTCGAGGCGAGCTTCACGAAGGCCGACGTGCGTCGCGTCGCGCAGCTCCTCGGCATGCCCGTCTGGGACAAGCCCGCCGCCGCCTGCCTCTCGAGCCGCCTCCCCTACGGGACGCGCGTGACCCGCGAGCGCCTCGCGCAGATCGGCAGCCTCGAGGCCGAGATCCGTCGCCTCGGGATCCGCCAGGCGCGCGTGCGATGGCACGCCGTCGGCGGCGGCCCTGCCGCGTCGGAGAGCGCGATGGCGCGCATCGAGATCGGCAGAGACGAGATCGAGCGCGCGTTCGAAGCGCGCGACGCGATCGTCTCCGCGGGAAAAAAGCTCGGCTTCGCGTACGTCACGCTCGATCTCGCGGGCTACCGCATGGGCAGCCACAACGAGCTGCTCCGCGGCCGCGCGCTCCCCGTCGTGTCCTGACGCCGAGCGATCAGAGCCGATCGTCGTCCGGCGGCGCCGTCGGGATCGGCGCCTCGCCGCGCTTGCGGATCGCGACGAGGTTCGTGCCCGACAGCGATCGCCTCGCGAGCATGGCGGGGATGAGCGCGGCGGCGCAGACGAACGCGATCGACGCGAAGAGCGCGGCGAGCGCGAGCGAAGAGCCCCGACGGAGCGCGGCGGCGAAGGTCACGACCGCGAACGTCGCGCCTGCGCCGGCGAGGGCGCGCCACGGCATCGGCCGGCGCCTCTGCTCGAGCGAGCGCGCATAGTCGAAGTAGACGAGCCGATCTTCGGCGCGCTCATCCCCGTCGCGATAGGACTTCGGCATCTTCATCCCCTGCACTGGAAGGCGCCCGGCGCGGGCGTGCGCTCGTGAACTTTGCGCGACTCGACGGCGAGCTCGACGCCCGCGCGCGCCCCGTAACCGGTGAGCCAGTTGTAGTACTCGCCTCCCTTGCCGAAGGCGACGTCGCCGCGACGCTTCTCGGCGAAGCCGTTGTCGTCGAGCCACTTCATGATCGCCGCCGGCCTCTCGGGGACGTGCTTCGCCGCGTCGCCGGGCCCGCCGTGATGTCGCGTCGACCACGCCTCCGCCGAGCTCTTGAGGCCCGCACGCGCCTTCAGCGTCTCGTCCTTCGCGACGATGCCGGCGTCGTGCGCCAGATCGTTCACGAGCTCTTCGGTCCTTCGCCGACAATCGACTCCATCGACTCCACTCATCTTCGACCTCGTGAGGTCCCCTTCGGCCGCTGACTCCGAGAGGTTGCCTGAAATCGTCAGCCGGGGTGCGCGGTCAGCCGTCTCGGCCGAGGATGGCGTCGAGGCGGCGCACGTACGCCGAGCCCGGGTGCGCGGCCTTGAAGCGCGCCGCTCTCGACTCCGCCTCGCTCCGACGCCCGAGGCGCAGGAGCGCGTCGACCGCCAGCACCTCGCGCTCTTCGGCGAGGCCGCCGCGCGGGTACGTCTTCGCGTGCTCCTCGCAGCGCGCGAGCGCCTCGGCGGGCGACGACGCGAGCGCGTCTTGCGCCCTTCGAAGGAGCTTCATCTCTTCGGCGGGATCGCGCGCCTCCGCGCTCGCGCTCGCCGGCGCGGCGGCGTCGACCGCCTTCGGCGCCGTCACGCTCGCCGCGGGCAGCGCGTGCACGTCGAGCACCGGCGCGCTCGGCGCCGCGCTCGCGCTCGCGCTCGGCATCGGGGCCGCGCTCGGCATGGGGACGGCGTTCGACGCGACCTGCACCCCGGCGTCGACGTCGACCGTCGCGTCGCCCTGCGCGCCGCGACCGACGATGACCGCGACGCCGACCGCGGCGACCGCGACGATGCCGCCGATCGCGATCTTCGTCGCGCCCGCGGCCACCGCGGCTCCACCGGCACCTCCGCCTCCTCCGCCTCCCGCGCCCGCGTCGGGGCCGCCGTCGCCGCCGCCGCCGGGCCCGCCGACGGCGGCGCCGATGGCCTTCGCGAGCGCGTCCATCCGCGCCGCGTCCGGCACGTCGGCCCGCGCCCCGCGCAGCGCGGCCCGGACGAGCGGCGATCCCGCGTCCGCGTCGTCGAGCAGAGGCGTCACGCGCGGATCGCTCACGGCACCACCTTCCCGAGCATCGCACGTCGCATCGACTTCTCGACGTCTTTACGCGCGGCGTGCAGCCGCGAGTAGGCCGTCTGCACGGGGCACGAGAGCGCCTCGGCCACCTCGGGCATCTCGAGCCCCTCCACTTCGTAGAGGACGAAGACGGCGCGCTTGTCGTCGTCGAGCTCGTCGAGCGCCTTGTCGAGCAGGGCGAGCGCCTCGCGCTCGGCGAGCGCGCCCTCCGGCGTCCCGACCGACGCCGTCTCCGGCCCCACCGGATCTTCGGTCGGCACCTCGTGACGCGTGTGCGATCGGCGACGATGTGCGGCGGCCACGCGCACGGCGATCCCGTAGAGCCAGGTGCGCATCTGCGACCTGCCCTCGTAACCGCCGAGCTTGCGATGAACCACCACGAAGACCTCCTGACACGCGTCATCCACGTCGGAGGGCGCGACGCCCAGACGCCGCAACGCGCGCCACACGAACGCGCCGTGCTCTCGAAATATCCGTTCGACCTCCACGGCAGAGGCCGCGGCAGGTTCGCCGCGTCCTTCTGGTGAGTGCTCGGACATCGCCGCGATTATGACCCAATGTGACGCCGGCCCGTCACTTTCGCGCGGTCACCAGCCGGTCTTCGACTTGATGAACGCGACCGTCTCGGTCGCGAGCGACGCGTGCTTGGCGGCGTTGAAGTGCGAGTGGCAGCCCGTGCGGTCCGCGGGGACCGCGCGTGGGGTGTAGTCGTAGACGTAGATCTTGTTGTCGCCGCCGGCGACGCGAGCGTTGACGACCGCGGTGATGGCGTTCTTCGCGTTCGTGTACGCGTTGTAGTTGTTCGCCATGTTCTGCGGGTAGAAGTCGTTCAGCGACGCGCCGACCGCGCAGACGATGTGCGCGTTCGGGCGCCTCGCGCGAAGGACCGTCACGAGATCGGCGTACTTCGCCTGGAAATTGGCCGGCGGCGTCGGGTTGGCCGCGTCTTCGCCGTCCCAGTCGTTGCCGCCGAGCGTGACCCAGACGACGTCGGGGTTGAACTTCGTGAAGTCGTTGGCGTTGCCCGCGCTGTCGGGCAGCGCGCGGTCGTAGACGACCTCCATCACGTTCGGATCGGTGCGCACGTAGTTGAGCGAGACGCCCACGCCCGAGTACGCGAGGTTGTGATGGTCGGCCATGAGCGACGCGGCGGTGAGCGCGCCGAAGGTCTTGCGCTCGTTCTGCGTCGCCGAGGTGTAGTCGCACGGCGCGACGCCCTCGATGCCGTAGCCGTTGGCGTTCGAGTCGCCGAGGAACTCGATGCGGCGCGTGCGCGCGGGCGGCGGCGGGCGGAGCTGGCCGCTGGGGAACTCGAAGCCGAGGAACTGCGTGACACCGGCCTTCGCCTCGGAGCGTTTGTAGAGCTCGACGGTGTGCATCCCCGCGCCGAGGCCGCTCGCGAGGGTGTACGTCGCTTGCCCGAGCGTGAGCGCGAGCGGCGTCGGATCGATCGTCCCGTCGATGCTCACGTCCCAGTGCGATCGATCGGTGGGAAAGCCTCCCGCGGTCTCCGCGAGGGTGACCTTCACCTCCGTGCCGGTGAAGCGCGCGACGATCTGCGCGCCCGGCCACGCGACCTTGGGGCCGGCGGGATCGGTCGTGTCGAAGCGGCCGATGAAGCGGACCGCCGGCACCTCGGCCGCGGCGTCGCCGTCGTCGCTCGCGTCGACCGGCGCGTCGACCGCGGCGTCGCTCGCCGCTCCGTCGGGGAGCGCGCCGGCGTCGCTCGTCGCCTCTTCGCCGCCCGTCGCGGCGTCGCTCGCGTCGACGGGAGACGGATCATCCCCTCCCCCGCAAGCCGCGAACGCGAACAGCACCGACGTGACGAACGAGGCGGTCAGCACGAGACGGGCCATCGTGCGTCAGGATAGCGCGTTCGATCGCTTCAGCGCGCGCCGATCGCCAGGCCCAGAGAGAGCGAGCCGCCGACGGGCGAAACCTCGAAGATCGTTCGGCGCACACCTCCGGCGTCGTCGTAGGCGAGCCGCGCGCGAGAGAGGGGCACGACGAGCGCGGGCGAGAGCGTGAAGACCAGATCGGGCGAGCGCGTGACGGCGAGCTCGACGAGCGTGTCGACGACGATGCCGCCGAGGAGCGTGTCGTAGCCGCGCGAGTCGGGGAAGCCTCCGCCGCGCGCGCCGAGCTGACCGAGCATCCCGCCGAGGCACGCGTTGAACCCGAACGGGCGGCTCCGCACCTGAACGGGACAGATCGCGAGCTCGCCGGTCACGAGCGTGATGTCGGCGCGCGCGATCCCTTCGACGCGCCGGCTCGTCGGGAGAAACGAAGATCCTTTCGCGCGGAGCCCGGGCCACTTGGGCGGCGTGAGGATGCCGTGCCCGGAGACGACCCAGCCGACGTCGGGCACGAGGCCGGCGGCGCCGCCGAAGTCGGCGCCCGCGAGCCAGCGCCACGGCTCGGGCGGAGCGGGAGGAGGCTCCTCGCGCGGCGCCGGAGGTGCCGTAGGTGGTGGTGGCGCTGGAGCAGGCGCGGGATCGGGCGGACGCGCAGGCGCCGGATCGAGCGCAGCGTCGGGATCGATCAAGATCGACAGGACGAACGCGAGGCGATCGTCGAGCTTGTCGCACGCGTCGGCGCGCTCGTCGACCTCGCGCGTGCCGAGCACCTTGCCGTCGCGATCGGCGACGCGGAACGTCGCGTGATAGCGCTTGCTCTTCGCGTCGTAGCCGATCGTTCCTTCGACGGAGAGCTCGGCGTCGCTCGGCGGAACGAAGACGCGCCGCCCGAGGCGCGCCTCGACCGCGGCGGCGAGCGCGGGCGCGGCGATGCACGCGTCGGCGCCGGGCAGACGCACCCACGAGAGCGCCGACGTGCGCGGCCCACCCGCGGGCGGCGCCGCGCGCCCGGGCGCTCCGAGGAGGAACGCGAGGAGGCCGATGAGCGCCGCCGCAATGCGTGTTTTCTCGAAGAGATGGGCGGTCACGGGCGACGCGCTCATGGTACGCGCTGAATAGGGCGACGTCCCCCTTCGTCTCCCCACGTCCCCTTGCGCCTTCGCCTTGCTTGCCTCGCCCTCGTCCTTCCGGCCTGCGCGTCGGAGGGCCTCATCGGCTCGCTCGCCGGCGGCGGGGCCGCGCCCGAAGCGCCGCCGGTTTCCGATCCGCTCCCCGTCGTCCGCGCGACGAGCGCGATCGGCGCGGGCGGCGCGAGCACGTGCGTCAAGACCAAGACGAACGAGCTCGTTTGCTGGGGAGAGAACGGCACCGGCTCGCTCGGGATCGGCGACGTCGAGCCCGCGACGAGCCGGACACCCGTCTCGCCGAGCGGGCTCCGGAAGGTCCGCGCGATCGCGTCCGGCGAGCGCGCGCACTGCGCGCTCCGCGACGGCGGCGGCGTCTCGTGCTGGGGCGACATGTACGTCGGCGAGATCGCCGGCCAGAAGGTCGGCCACCTGCCGATCACGACGCCCTTCGGCATCGAGGGCGTCATCGGCGACATCGCGCAGGTGGCGGTGGGCCGCTTCTTCACGTGCGCCCTCCTCGCCGACGGCGAGGTCCGCTGCTTCGGCGCCAACGAGCGCGGCCAGCTCGGGATCGACAGCGGCGACGATCAGCCCCTGCCCACGACGGTGAAGGGCTTCGACGCGCCCGTCACGTCGATCGCCGCGTCGATGGGCGGCGTCTTCGCGTGCGCGACGACGCAGCTCGGCTCGGTCTACTGCTGGGGCGACAACGGCGCCGGTCAGATCGGCGCCGCGCCGGCGATCGCGCGCGCGCCGTTCAAGATCGAGGAGCTCACCGAGCCTGCCGTGGAGGTGGTCGCCGGCGCCGCGCACGCGTGCGTGCGTTACGTGTCGGGCAACATCGCGTGCTGGGGCGCGGGCACGAAGGGGCAGCTCGGCGACGGCAACAAGACCTCGAGCGCGGCGCCGGTGCCGATCCCGACGCTCACCGACGTCGCGCGTCTCGCCGCCGGCGGCGCGCACACGTGCGCCATGCGCACCGAAGGATCGATCTTCTGCTGGGGCGACGACGCTTCGGATCAGGCCGGCGCGACGCCGGATCCGTCGAGGCCCTGGGTCGTGGTGAACGCGGACTTCGCGGCGAGGCACGTCTCGTGCGGCCTCTCGCACACGTGCGCCTGGGGCGAAGGCGGCCGCGTCCGCTGCTGGGGATCCGACGCCTCCGCGCAGCTCGGACCGAAGAGCGGCACCTTCTGATCCTCTTCGATACCGAACCTGCGATCCGAGGATCGCTGTGGTTCCAGCCCCGTCACGCATGTCCTTCGCGCCGTCCAAGCACCACTGCGGAGCGCACCGTTTCGACGCGCTCGAGAGGCCCTACCGGCGCTGGCCGTGCCACGTGCGCGCGACCGTCTGGAGCCACGGAATGCGCGCGAGCGGGTTCGGGTGCGTGCGGAGGAACGCCGTCGGGCTGAGCAAGCTGAGCACCCCTCCCGCGCCCGCGGTCTGCTCGAGGCGCGCGAAGAAGTCGAGGAGGAAGACGCCGCCGTTCTCCGACCACTCGTACTGCGGGCGCCGCGCGCGGCCCGCGTCGAGCGCGTTGTACGCGCCCGCGGAGTCGGACGCCGTCTCGCCCGCCTGGTTGAAGATCGGCACCACCGAGAGCAGGCGCCCGAGGCGCGCCGGATCCGGCCCCGCGCCGCCGCCCTGCCCCTTCGCGCAGCCGGTGTGACCGAGGTAGTGATGCGCGAGCTCGTGGCCGAACGTGAACGCGAGCACCTCGTCGTAGATCTCGCGCGCGCGCGACCACCGACGCGGATCAGCGCCGAGGTTCGCGGGGATGATGCCTTGCGGCAGCGTCGCGCGCGCCTTGTCGCTGCGCACCATCGCCGGCAAGACCGCGTTGCAGTAGGCGTCGTACGTCTTCGTGCCGAAGAGCTCGTCGGTCGCGCGCGTCTGCGCGATGCCGTCGATGGCTTCGAGGATGCCCACCGTGGCCGCGAGGAACGGCGCGCCCTGCTCGTCGCACCCGGCGAACGCGTTCACCTCGACGGTCGGATCGAAGACGAGCGGGATGCCGCGCACGAGCGCCTGGTTCTGCGCCGAGAGCGCCGCGAGCAGCTCGGCGAGGACGCTCCGCAGCTCCTGCTGCTGCGCCTGGATGCCGACGAGCGGCGGCAAGAGCGGGCGCGTCTGCGGAGGCGGCTGCTGCGGCGGCGGCTGCATCGGCCCCGGGCCTTGCGGCGGATACTGCGGCGGATATTGCGGCGGGTACGGCCCTTGGCCGTACGGCGGGTAGTACCCGGGCGGCTGCGGCTGCGGAGTCGATCCAGAGGTAGACGCGTTGCACCCGGCGGCCAACGCGGGCGCGAGCCCCAGCAAGAGGACGACGAGCGAGCCGAGCTTTCTCACGCCACACATTTAGCAGACGTTTGGACGAACCGAGCACGCCCTTCCTTCAACCGTCGGGCGCCTCGGCCGGGCGACGAGCACGGCTCAGGTCGACGACGTCGACGACACCGCGGTCGCGGCGGGCGTCTCCGCGCTCGTGCCCGCGGCCGTTCGGATGGCGCCGAGCAGCGCGCGCGCGTCCTGGAAGCGATCCTCGGGCTTCTTCGCGAGCGCGCGCTCGACGAGCGCGCGCCACGCTTCGGAGACGTCGATCGGATCCATCGGCGCCGGCGCCGCGCTCGCCATGCGCCGCGACGCGGGGTGCACGCCCGACTCGCCGTGCGAGGCCTCGCTCGCGAGAACGTCGACCGAGGGCGGATCGGGGAGGCGCAAGCCGATGCTGCTCGGCGGCCGCTTGCCCGGCGTCCACATGTCGGAGGCCGAAGGCGGCGGAGGCTCGCCGACGAGGCACTCGTAGAGCACGGCGCCGATCGCGTAGACGTCGCTGCGCGCGTCGACCTCGCCGCCGGTCTCCTGCTCGGGCGACATGTACCCGGGCGTTCCCATCGGCGCGCCGGTGTTGGTGATGCGCATCTCTTCCCACTCGACGCGCGCGATGCCGAAGTCGAGGATCTTGACGCGCACGGCGCCCTCGTCGCGCGTGAGGTAGATGTTCGCCGGCTTGAGATCGCGGTGCACGACGCCGGCCGCGTGGATCGCGACGACCGCCTCGGCGACCTGCATCGCGATCGGCGCGAGCTCGTCGGTCGTGAGGCGGAGCTTGTACTTGAGGTGGTTCGCGAGCGGCTCGCCCTCGAGCAGCTCCATCACGAGGTACGACGTGCCGTCGGGCAGGTGGCCGTGATCGATCACCTCGACGACGTTCGGGTGCCACGACAGGCCGAGCGCCTCGGCCTCGCGGCGGAGTCGATCCGACGCGACCGCGTCGTGCGCGGTCGCGGCGCGCAGGAGCTTGATCGCGACGGGCAGCCCGTCGGTGAGGCGCGTCGCCTTGTAGATGACGCCGCTCGCGCCCGATCCCATGCGCTCGCCGATCCGGAACTGACCGGCGACGACGCTGCCCTCCAGATCGCCGGCGCCGGCGCGCTTCTCGGTCTCGCGGAGCGCGAGGCTGCGCTCGAGCGCGTGCACGCGGATCGCCTGCGCGGCCGTCTCGACGCGGCGCGCGCGATCGCGCGCCCACCAGAGGCCGAGGCCGCCGAGGACGAGCGGCGCGGTGAGCGCGGCGAAGGCCGTGGCGACCGACGGCGACGCCGCGAGGGCGCCGCCGCCCGCGAGGCCGCCCGCCACCGCGCCGATCGCGACGCCGCGCGCCGTCGTGGGGAGCGTCCATCGCACCTCGAACTCTTGCGCGTCGTCCGACGACGCGAGCGTCGTGACCTCGCCCGCGGGATATCCGAAGAGCGTGGGCACCACCGCGAGCTCGAGGCTCCGCGCGCGCGCGAGCAGGCCGTCTTTCTCGAGCGCGGGATCGTGCCCGATGCGCACGCGGCCCCGCCACCGGCCCGGCGCCGACTCGGTCGTCTCCCATCGCGTCGTGCGCCCGTGCTCGCTGTCGGAGGAGTCGAGCCGCGCGAACGCGTGCTCGGGTGCGCGCGTGCCTCGCAGCAGGCGCGCCCACGTCCCGAGGTTGTCTTGCGCGACGAGGTAGGGCCCCACGTCGGGCAGCCCGTCGGGGAGCTGCGCGACGAACGCCTCGAGCGCGCTGTGCAGCGCGCCGAGCGGGAGCAGGCGCGTCTCGTCTTCGAGATCCGCGCGCGAGAGGCGCAGCGCGGCGAGCCACGTCGAGGCCGCCTTCGCGCCCTTCTTCGCTTCCAGGCACAAGAGGAGCGCCTTGATCTTCGACGCGCTCGTCTGCCCCGTCGGGAACGTGTGGCGGACCTTCACGGAGCCTCCTCGAAAGCGTATCGCCGATCGGCCGGCGAGCGCCATCCGTAGGATCGCGTTCGCCTGATTCGCGGGTAGCATCCGCCCATGGCGGACGCGTTCGTCCAGGAGGCCGACGTCGCCGAGCGCGTCGCGGTCTTGAAGGTGCGCGTCCCGGGCCGCACGTCGTTCGTCGTCGTCGGCGCGTCGCGGAGCGCGCCCGGCGCCTCGGGCGCGGGGCTCCTCTCCCAAGGCGCGCGCCAGGAGATGTGGGGCGGACGCCTCCCTCCAGGGTGCGAGCGGCAGCGCGCGCGCGAGGACGCGCTCCGCGGCGCGACGATCGTCGCCCTCGGCCCGCTCGAAGTCTTCTTCGATCAACACGGCGACGCGCGCGCTCTTCGCGTCCAAGGCGGTCGCGTCGTCGTGACCGACGCGAAGGCGCTCGATTTGCCGCGCTTCGCCGACGCGTCGGACGACGAGCGCGCCGCGCTCGAGGCGCGCGGCCTCGCGCTCGCGCGCGCGCTCGCCGAGGACGCCGTCGAGATCCATCGCGCCGAGATCGTGCGCGTCCTCGAGCGCGCCACGGCGCGTATCGATCGCCGCCGCGCGGCGATCGGCGAAGATCTGGCGAAGATCGCGCAGGCCGATCGGCTCGCGTCGCAGGCGCAGTGGCTCGTCGCCGAGGCGGCGCGCGCGCCGCGCGGCGCGACGCGGCTCGTCGTCACCGACTGGTCGAGCGGCGAGGCCGTCCCCATGGAAGTGCCGCTCGATCCGGCGAAGGGCGCGCGCGAGCAGGTCGAGGCGATGTTCAAGCGCGCCAAGCGCCTGCGGCTCGGCGGGAAGGTCGCCGAGGAGCGCCTCCGCCAAGCCGAGGCGCAGCAGGAGGCCGTCGCCGCCGCCCTCGCGCGCGTCCGCGGCGCCGGCTCGCTCGGCGACATCGACGCGGCCGCGCGAGAAGCGAAGCGGAGCGCGCCGCGCGACGTCGCGCTCACCGCGGGAGGCGCCGCCCAGCCCGCACGCGCGAAGCCGAAGACGCGCGTCCCCTTCCGCACGTTCATCGCCCGGAGCGGCAGGAAGATCCTCGTCGGCAAAGGCGCGAAAGACAACGACGCGCTGACGCTCGACGTCGCGCGCCCCCACGATCTCTGGCTCCACGCGAAGGATCACGCGGGCGCGCACGTCGTCGTCCCGCTCGACAAAGGTCAGACGTGCGCCGGCGACGATCTCGTGGACGCCGCGCACCTCGCCGCACACTTCTCCGAAGCGCGCGACGAGAAGGGCGTCGACGTCAGCTACGTGCCGAAGCGCTACGTGCGCAAGCCGAAGGGCTCGGCGCCGGGGCTCGTCGCGATCGAGCGCGAGAAGGTGCTGCCTCTGCGGTTCGATCCGGCGCTCTTGCGGACGCTCCTCGATCGCGAAGAGACCTGACGCTTCAGGGCGAAGGATCGCCCTCGGGAGGCGCGGGGCTCGTCGACGCGCCCGCCGACGAGGTCGGCGCCGGGCTCGACGCGCTCGACGCGCTCGACGCGCTCGGCTGCGAAGTCGACGTCGAAGTCGGCGCCGACGACGTCGACGCGCTCGGGTTCGCGCGCTCCTTCACGCGCTCGGGCGCGTTCGTCGGCAGCGCGAGGATCGCGCGATAGTGCCGCTGCGCGCCGTCGCGATCGCCGAGATCCCAGAGCGTGTCGGCGAGCCCGAGGAGCGCCGGGTAGTAGCTCGGGCTCGTCGCGAGCGCGCGCTCGTAGTTGGCGCGCGCGCCCGCGAGATCGCCTTGCGATCGCGCGAGCTCGGCGAGCGATCCGTGCGCCTCGGCGTTGCCCGGGTTGAGGGCGAGCGCGCGATCGAGCAGCATGCGCGCGTGCGCGGCGTCGCCGGTCTTGCGCGCGACCGCGGCGCGTTCGAGCAGCTCCGGGAGCGAGAGCTGAGAGTCTCCCACGACGCGCTTCTCTCCGGCGTCGGCGGCGGCGAGACCCGCGTCGGCGGACGCGATCGGCGATGCCGACGCCGACGCGGTCGCCGACGGCGGCGGCGTGATCTCGGGCGGCGCGCTCGTGGCGATCGGCGTCTCGGTCGTCGCGCCGGCCGGCGTCGTGGCCGCGGGCGGATCTCCGCGCATGAAGTAGTACGCCGCGCCGCCGGCGATCAGCATCGCCGCCGCGGGCACGAGCCAGCTCCGGCCCTGCTCTTCTCGCGGCTCGGGCGCGGGCTCCGGCCTCGCGCTCCGCCGCGGACGCGGCTCGGATTCCCTCGCCTTCTTCTTCTTGGCCGACGCCGGCGTTCGCGACTTGCGCGAAGGCGGCGGCGACGACGGCGCGTCCGCCGCGGCGGCCACCGCCGCGGAGACGTCGCGCTCGCTCTCGACGTCGATCGTCGGCGGAGGAGGCGGAGGAAGATCGTGCCGCGGCGCCGGCGGCAGCGTCCGCAGCGATCCGGCGCGCGGAGGCAGCGGCGTCGGGATGCTCGAGACCGACGGCGGCGGCGGATCGCTGCCCAACGAGATCCGCGGGCTCTTCGGCAGCGGAGGCGGCGGTCCCGTCACCCGCGGAGGCGGCGGCGGGCCGGTGACGTTCGGGCGCCGCTTCGCGAGCGCCCTGCCGTCTTCCGACGCGGGCATCACGTCTTCGTCCGGAACCTCGACGACCTCGTCGATCTTCGGCTCCTCGATCTTCCGCATCGCCGGCAGCGCCGGAAGCGGCGGCGCCTCGGCGACGAGGCTGAGCCGCGGCGGCGCCGGCGTCTCCACGAGGAGCGCGGCCGCGCTGCTCGCGCGCGGCGGAGGATCGTCTTCCGCCTCGCGCACCGGCGCGTTCCCAACGCCCGACGGCAGACCGACGGGCCCCGACGGCGGAGGCCCCGTCGCGGTTCCGCGCGACGACATCGAGGCGAGCACGTCCTCCCATCGCGTGAAGGTGCGGACGATGCCCGCAGGATCGATCAGCGTCCACTTGCCCGGCGCGGCGGACACGAGCGGTGCGTGACCGTCTTCCCCCTCGGCAGGGTCGATCTTGGGATCGTCGCCCATGGGGGAAATTGGACGTCCAAAGTCGGCCCAGGGGAAGCGCAAACGTCCGCCAAAGGTGATGTGGTAGACACGAGGACGCCATGCGCCTCGCGGAGACCATCGCCGGCTGGCTCGGGCGCGTCGAGGTCGTGCTCGCGGGCGTCGAGGGCTATTTGCGCGACGGCGAAGAGGCGCTCGCACGGGGCGACGCGATGCGGGCGCGGCAGCTCGCCAAGGCCATCCTGGCGCGGGTCCCGCATTCTCCGATCGGCCTCGCCCTCCTGGCCGACGCGTGTGAGGCCGCGGGCCTCGAGGCCGAGCTCGCGCTCACCCTCGAAGAGCTCGCGTCGCGGGTCGCGTCGCGGGGTGAGGTGTGGGTGCGCCTCGGTCGATCGCGCGAGCGCGTCGGCGCGCCGGCCGAGGAGACGCGCGACGCCTTCCTCCGCGCGCTCGCGGTCGCCGAGCCGGGCACCGAGGCGCGTCGCGAGGCGCTCCTCTGGCTCGCCGATCTCGATCTGTCGAACGGCGACGGCCCGCGCGCCGAGCTCTGGCTCGAGCGCCTCGGCGATCGCAAGCACAAAGACGTCGCGCTCCGTCGCGCCGAAGCGCGCCTCTTGCAGAACGACGTCGAAGGCGCGCGCGCGGCGCTCGAAGGGCTCGACGCGGATCCGACCGACGGGCGCGCCGCGCTCTTGCGCGGCCGCGCGCTCGCGATCGGCGGAGACGTCGCCGCGTTCCCGCTGCTCCTCCGCGCGATGGTGCTCGAGGTCCCGGGCGCGACCGAGGCGCTCGCCTCGGCGCTCGCGTGGCTGCCGACCGACGAGACCTCGCGCGCGAAGATCCGCACCGTGGTCGAGGGCCGAGGCGAGCAAGGCCTCGCGCGATGGAAGGCTGCGTTCGCCCGCGCCGAAGGAAGGCGCGACGAAGCGCGCGCGGCGCTCGTCGCCGCGGTGCGCGCCGGCGAGGGCTCGGCCGCGCGCCCGCTGCTCGACAGCGCGCTCGAGGATCGCGATCACGCGGCGCTCTCCGTCGCCCTCGGCGCGCTCGGCGAGAGCGCTTCCGATCCCGTGGTGCGCGACGCGCGGCGCCTCCCCTCCCCCGCGCGCCTGCGCGATCCCGGCGAGGCGGCGGCGATCCTCGACGCGCTCGCGCAGGTGGAGACGGCGCGCGCGCGCACGTGGGCCGACGAAGCGCGCATGACGGCGCTCGCGGGGTGGATCCCGCCGTCGGGCGCGCCCGGCGACTGGACGTCGCTCCTCACGCGGCTCGATCGCCACGCGCGCGCGCTCCACGCGCTCGAGTCGACGGCGAAGATCGCCGAGCTCGCGGTCGAGCGCTCGCGCCCCGTGCGCGTCGCGATCGTGGGCGAGTTCAACGCCGGCAAGAGCACGTTCATCAACGCGGTGATGGGCGCCGACGTCGCGCCGACGGGCGTCTTGCCGACGACGGCGACGCTCCATCACCTCCGCTATGCGCCCGATCCCTTCGCGCGCATCCAGTTCTACGAGGGCGACGTCAAGGAGCGCATCGTCCCCTCGAGCGAGCTCCGCGCGGCGCTGAAGAACAGCGACACCGGGAACGTGAAGCGCGTCGAGATCTTGATGCCGATCGCGTCGCTCACGCGCGTCGAGATCCTCGACACCCCCGGCTTCAACGCGCCCGATCAGCGCCACACCGAGGCCGCGCGATCGGCGTTCGAGGAAGCCGACGCCGCGATCTGGCTGCTCGACGCCGGTCAGCCGCTCAAGCAGAGCGAGCGCCGCATCCTCGAGGAAGCGAAGACGACGAAGCTGCCCGTGCAGATCCTCGTCAACAAGGCCGACCGCCTGAAGCCCGACGATCTCGCGCACGTGATGAGCACGGTCGACGCTTCGCTCGTGGAGACGGGCCTGCGATCGTGGTCATCGCCCATCGCGCTCTCGGCGCGCCTCGCGCTCCAAGGCAAGCTCGGCGACGCCGGAGCGCTCGACGCGAGCGGCTGGGAGGCGGTGCAGAAGCTGCTCGACGAGCAGATCGTCGGCCGGAGCGACGAGCTCAAGGAGCGCGGCCTGCGCCGCCGCGCGAGCCGCGTCGTCGTCGGCCTCCTCGAGCGCGCGAGGGAGCACGCCCACGACGAGCTGGCGACGATCGAGGCCGCCCGATCGGCGGCGACCGAGCTCGCGCTCCGCGCGGCGAAGCTCGAGCGCGAGGTCGACGAGACGGCGCAGATGGTCGCGGGTGCGCTCACCGCCCCGGCCGCCGACTGGAAGCGCGATCTCGACGTCGTCGTCACCGGCCGCGACGCGGCGCAGGCCGAGGCCGATCCGGTGCTCTCGCGCTACAAGATCGATCGCGCGATGACGCGCCTCGCGGGTCCGCTCGCGAAGGTGCTCGCCTCGATCGCCGCGGCGCCTCGCGCCGGCGCGGGCGAAGACGATCTCATGCCCTTCGTCCGCGCGGTGATCCGCACGTTCGCGGCGTCGGGCGGGCGCGCCGACGCGCTCTTGCCGCTGACGCGCAGCGCGATCGCGTCGCTCGTCGATCACTTGCTCGAGCTCGCCGCGGCTCCCCCGGAGCGAGGCCGCGCCGAGGGCCGCGTGGCCGAGCTCGAGGCGCTCGCCTCGGCGCTCGGTCTCAAGGATTGAGCTGGAGCAAGACCGCGAAGTCGCTCTTCAGGTCCGCGTCGCTGATGAGCGACTCGTCGAAGGCGGGCATGGGCCCTCCTCCGCCGCGAACGCGCGCGATGAACGATCCCTCGTCGCGCGCACGCCCGGGCAGGCGCGGGAACGTGATCGTCGTCCCTTCGCCGCGCTCGCCGTGGCATCGGGCGCACTGCGCCACGTACGCCGCCGAGAGCGCGGGCCCCGCCTCCGGCGGCGGACGTGGACCGAGCGTGGCCGGTCCCTCGTTCACGCCCTCACACCCCGAGCCCAAGAGGAGCATCGAGGTGGCCCATGCGAAGCGGAAGCTCGTACCCATCTCTTCCATCGCTAGCACGTACGTGACAGCCGAGGCCAGATGGGGAAAGCTATGGCGAGATGACACGCTCGCCGATCCCCGTTGCGGGGCTCCGTCGGATCCTCTTCACGTGCGCGACCTTCGCCGTCGTGATCTCGACGACGTCGTTCGCGCCGCGCGAGGCCGTCGCCGATCCGCTGATCGACGTCGGCAAGGGCGACGTGAGCGTGCAGGCCGACAAGCTCGAGGTCGACGTCGCGACCGGCACGGCGATCTTGACCGGCCAGGTCGTCCTCTCGAAGGGCGACATGGCGGTGAAGTGTCCGCGCGTCGATCTCAAGTTCGACACTTCGCCGCACCTCAACTGGGCGCGGGGGTCGGGTGGTGTGGTCGCCGACGTGCGCGGTGTGCACGGCGAGGCGCCGGAGGTCGAGCTCGATCTCCGGAAGCAGGTCCTCGAGCTCCGCGGCGGCGTGAAGCTGTCGCGCGGCCAGGGATGGATCCAGGCCGACAAGGCGACGATCGAGCTCGCCACCGCGCGCGTGACGGCGACGCAGGTGAAGGGCTCGATCCCCGTGCCGAAGCCGTGAGCGACGACGCGGTGGTCGAGGCGCGCGGCGTCCGCGTGACCGCCGGCGACAAGACGATCCTGCGAGGCGTGTCGGTCGCCGCGGCGAGCGGCGAGGTCGTCGGCGTGCTCGGCCCTTCGGGCGCGGGCAAGTCGACGCTCTTCCGCGCGCTCGTCGGCGAGATCCCGGTCGACGGCGGCGAGGTGCTCCTCTTCGGCCGCGACGTGACGCGCGAGGCGCTCTGGCAGCGCGCGCGCGAGGGCGTCTCTTACGTTCCGCAGACGCCGAGCGTGCTCTGGGATCTCTCCGTGCGCGACAACCTCCGCGTCTACCATCGCGTGGTCCACGAGACGGGCTCGCCGTGGCGATGGCGCTCCCCCGAGGCGCTGAAGCGCGAAGACGACGCGATCGCGGCGCTCGCCTCGCGCGTCGCGCTCGACGATCGGATGGACGTCCGCGCGGGCGATCTCTCGGGCGGCGAGCGCCGTCGCCTCGAGCTCGCGCGCGCGCTGACGCGCCCGCCGAAGGTCCTCGTGTGCGACGAGCCGTTCGCCGGCGTCGATCCGCAGCAGGCGAGCCGCCTCGGCGACATGCTCCGCGATCTCGCGAACGACGGCGTCGCCGTCTTGCTCGCCGACCATCACGTGGCCGAAGCGCTCCGCGTGTGCACGCGCGCGGTGCTCCTGCTCGACGGCGAGATCGCGATCGAGGCGGATCCCGAGTCGTTCCGCGAGCACCCGACGGTCGTCGGTCGCTACCTCGGCAACTGGGGAAAGTCGCTCCCGCCGCCGTCGCTTTGATCCCGCGTCGAGCGCCGTCGTACGCGTTGAGGCGCGCGCATCGCTCTTCACGGTTAGCCCTCAACTTGTCCACATGATCGCGATGATCGCCCCGAGAAATCGGCTTGCGGCCTCCGCGCGCGCGTGCGAGCAGACGTTCATGCTCGATCGCGTGGAGCCCCCCGAGAGCGTCGAAGACCTCGTGCGAGACTTCTGCGATTCGCCGGAGGCCGAGGCGCTCACCGACATTCGTTGGTCGGAGCACGTCGCCGATCTCGCCGCGGAGGACGGCGTGTCGATCGCGTCGCTCGACGCGCCGCGCTTCCGTCGCATCCTCTTCGAGCGCATTCCCAGCAAGGCGCGCGTCGACGCGTCGAAGGCGCGCGCGATCATCGACGAGCTCCGCGCGTTCTTCTTGTTCGTCGCCCGCGTCTTCGACGCCCCGCGCGCCGTCGCGTGCCTCAAGGTCCTCGGCGCGCGCGCCGCGCGCGAGCTCGAGCGCGCGCTCTCGGAGCACGCGCGCGCATCGATTGCATCCTGCACTTAGTTGCGCACTTCAGACCACCCCTTGCGTTCTCGGCGCGCGTGCGATCGGGGTGATTTCATGCACTTGAGCTGCCGCGGGCCTCTCCTCTAGTAGGGGCCGCCGGCGCGGTCGCTGGGCGCCTATCACGACGCGCCCGAGCCGCGCATCATCCCGAGGGAGTATTTTTCGGCGACGCTGATCTCGCCGCGCGCGAGGTTCCTTTGGGCGTCGTTGCAGCATACGTTCGATCGAGCGAGCTCACCGGGGAGGGCGTGATGCGTGAGGTTCGTTTCGAGCTTGGGGTCGCTGTTCGGACGCGGGTGATGGGTCGTGTCTGACGAGCCGGCCGAGTCGCGCGAGGTCGCCGAAGGTCTTCGCGCCAAGCCGCTCCCGCGGCGCCTGCCTCTCGCGACCGAAGCGCCCGATCTCGTCCCTGCGCGCATGATCAACGAGACGCTCTACTGCGAGCGGCTCATGTACCTCGAGTGGGCGCAAGGCGAGTTCGCCGACAACGCCTTCACGGTCGACGGCCGCGCGGTCCACGCGCGAGCAGATACGCCGGGCGGAGCGCTTCCGCCGCCGCGAGAGACCTCGCCCCGCGAGCCCGACGAAGACGACGACACGGAGCCACCTCCATATCAGGCGCGCTCGCTATGGCTCTCGTCGGAGTCGCTCGGCATGACGGCGAAGATCGACGTCGTCGAGGGTAACGCCTCGGGTGCGGTCGTTCCGATCGAGTACAAGCGCGGCGCGGCGCCCGACGTCGCGGAGGGCGCGCACCTCCCCGAGCGGGCTCAGGTCTGCGCGCAGGTCTTGATCCTCCGCGACAACGGCTACGCCTGCGAGCACGGCGAGATCTACTTCGCGCGATCGCGAAAGCGCGTCCCCATCGCGATCGACGACGCGCTCGTCGACGTCACGAAGGAGGCCGCGCGGCGCGCGCGCGAGCTCGCCGCCGGCGGCGTCATGCCTCCACCGCTCGTGGACAGCGAGAAGTGCGACGGCTGCTCGCTCGTCGGGATCTGCCTCCCCGACGAGACGAACCTCCTTCGCGGCGCCGAGATCGTGGCGCGCGACGCTCCGAAGGAGACCGAGGCGATGGACGCCTTCTGGCCGGTGGCCAACGACGACGACGAGGACGCGGAGCTCGTGCTCAGGCGGCTTCAGCCCGCGCGCGACGACGAGCTGCCGCTCTACGTCCAGGAGCAAGGGGCGAAGATCTCCCTGAGCGGCGAGGAGCTGGTCATTCGCGGCAAGGAGGGCACGACGCGAGCGCGCCTCCCCAACGTGTCTCAGGTGAGCTTGTTCGGCAACGTCCAGATGTCGACGCAGGCTCTTCGCGCAGTGATGGAGCGCGGGATCTCGATCTCGTTCTTGTCGACCGGTGGATGGTTCAGCGGCCGGGCGACCGGCATCGAGTCGAAGAACATCGAGCTCCGCGTGGCGCAGCATCGGACGATGGCCGACGTGGACACGTGCCTGGCGCTCGCGCGCGGCGTCGTCGCCTCGAAGATCCGAAACTGCCGGACGATGCTCCGCCGCAATCACCCCGAGCCTCCCGAGGTGGTCCTCTTCGAGCTCGAGCAGCTCGCGAAGAAGGCCGAGGGCGCGTCGTCGATCGCCTCGCTGCTAGGCCTCGAGGGCACCGCCGCGCGCAGCTACTTCTCGGGCTTCTCGGGCATGCTCAAGGGCGACGCACGAGACACGTTCGATCTCGACGGCCGAAATCGCCGACCCCCGCGTGATCCGATCAACGCTCTTCTCTCGTTCGCGTACGCCTTGCTCACGAAGGAGCTGGCACACACGATCGCGTCGGCCGGCCTCGATCCGCTGCTCGGCTTCTTCCATCAACCTCGTTTCGGACGACCCGCGCTCGCCCTCGACCTGATGGAGGAGTTTCGCCCGATCATCGCCGACTCGACGGTGATCTCGGCGATCAACAACGGCGTCGTGACGAGCTCGGAGTTCCAAATCCACCCGACGGGCGTCTCCCTCAAGCCCCACGGGCGCCGCCGCTTCATCCTCGCGTACGAGCGCCGCATGGACCAGCTCGTCACGCACCCGGTCTTCGGCTACCGCATCTCTTATCGTCGCGTCCTCGAGGTCCAGGCTCGCCTCTTCGCGCGCTTCCTTCTCGGCGAAATCCCCGGCTACCCGGAGTTCCGCACGCGCTGATCCGCGAGGCTCATCATGCGTCAGACGTTCGTCGTCAGCTACGACATCTCGGACCCGAAGCGCCTCCGCAAGGTCTATCGCCTCATGCGCGGTTGGGGCGATCACATCCAGCTCTCCGTCTTTCGGTGCGAGCTCAACGCGCGCGAGCTCGTCGAGCTTCGTTCGCGGCTCGCGTTCGTGATCAACCACGTCGAGGACCAGGTGCTCTTCGTTGACGTGGGCCCCGTCGAAGGTCGCGGCGGCACGTCGATCAAGGCGATCGGGAAGGTCTACTCATCACCGGAGAGGCGTGCCATCGTCGTCTGAGGGGGAGCGCTCACCGGCCCGTTCGTCGCCATCGAGCGCCGACGTGCCGTCCTGCTCACGGGAACCGCTCGCGTTCCCTCTGTTCCTTGAA
>JAHBWD010000074.1 GCA_019637175.1 Labilithrix sp.
TTGCCGCCGGAGCCGCCGCAGCCGATCACCTTGATGCGCGCCTGGTATTCCTGCTGCTCGTCTGCGAACTCGATGGAAAACGTCATGACGCATGCCTCCCGGGGCGGTCACCCGCCGTAACCGTCGCGCGATCCTCCGGCGCCTCTTCCTGGGGACCGCGATGAGCTGTTTCCCACGCGCACGTGGGGAGTGAGCCGGGCTTCGCGACCGAAGCCATCGTGCTCACACACCGACGGTTCGCATGCTTCGAGGGCGAGGGCCAAATAAGTGGCACGCCGCGACGAGACTTTTTTCGTCGGGTGCGGGCGCTCGCGCTGGAGATGGCGGAAGACGTCGCGCACGTGCTCGAGGACGGATCACCCTCGTTTCACGCGGGATATGCGCAGAATCGCCAATGTAGGCCAATGTGGCCAACAAACCGGCCGCCCCATCCGTTCCCCACGATCGACGGATGTTCGGCGGCAGCCCTCGCGCGGATGGAAGCACGACGGAAGCTGCCGGACGTTCGGCAGCGGATTGTCTTCCGGCCACGGCGAGGTCGACGCAGCGTCGGTGAGCATCGGAGCGGACTTCCGCTCCGGCGGCGGCACCGGGTCCTCCACCATCACGAGGTCCTGGTGGTGCTGCACACGCGACGGCCACGGTGGCTCCACCCACGAATGCGATGAGCGCACCGAGACCGACGACAGCTCGCGCCGAGACGGGCCGCTCGTCGCGAGCAGCCCTGGTCGTATTCTTTCTCATCCGTCGAGTCCTCCCGAGCGAGGACGAACGGGCGCGTCATGAAGCACGCCTCCCTGACGTGCATCACGCTCCGCGCGGCGAGCACCGCGCGCCCCGTCCGTCCGCGGGACTCGACTACTGCAGCGGCCGCGCCGCCGACGTCTCGCGCGGAAGTGCCGGAGAGCGCGCGGGTTCGCGGGCGGTGAGGGCAGCCGGCTGATGCGAAGCGTTCATGCGCAGGCGGACCCGCCGGGGATCCACTGTGCCAGCGCGCGCGACGAACACGTGAGAGCGGAACGTTCCGCCCGCGACGTCGCTCAGAATGCGGCCTTGAGCCACTCCCAGATCTTCGACGACTTCGGAGACTCCTCCGCCTTCACGGGTCCCGCGAGCTCCTCGCGCCTCCCCGCGGCCGCGCTCATGCGCATCATCGAGTGCGCCGGGGCCGCGGCGCGTGCATGGGCATCGGCGATCGCCTGCGCGCCGTAGCGGACGAGGCCGACGCCGGTCGCATATTGCGGTCCGTGCACGAGCTGCGTGATCCCGCGGACGCCAGTCGGGAAGCCGATGCGGACGGGCATGCCGAGGATCTCCTCGGCGAGCTCCGTCGTTCCCTCGAGGAGCACCGCGCCGCCGGTGAGGACGACGCCGGCCGAGAGCTGCTCGAGCAGGCCCGTGTCCTCGATGCGCTTCCGCACGACCGCGAAGATCTCTTCGACGCGCGGCTCGATGATGTCGCTCAGGACGCGGCGAGGCGTGCGGCGCGGCTTCTGCCCGCCGACGCCGGGCACCTCGATCTCTTCATCATCCGCCACCATCCGGCCGAGCGAGCAGCCGAAGAGGCGCTTGAGCCGATCGGCCTCCGCCATCGGCGTGCGGAGGCCCGCGGCGATGTCGTTGGTGATGTTGTTGCCGCCGACCGGGATGACGCTCGCGTGCGCGATGCCGCCGTCGACGTAGAGCAGGATGTCGGTGGTGCCGCCGCCGATGTCGACGACCGCGGCGCCGATCTCGCGCTCGTCGTCGGAGAGCACGGCCTCGGAGCTCGCGAGCGGCTCGAGCACCACGTCGGCGACGACCAGGCCGCAGCGCTCGGCGCAGCGGATGACGTTCTGCACGCAGCTCGTCGCCGCGGTCACGAGGTTGACCTTGGCGCCGAGGCGCACGCCGCTCATCCCGATGGGGTCGCGGATGCCGTCCTGGATGTCGACGACGTACTCGCGGGGAAGGACGTGGAGGATCTGACGATCGGCGTCGACCGGGATGGCCCGCGCGCCTTCGAGCACGCGCTCGACGTCGGCGCGGGTGACCTCGCCCGCGGCGATCGCGGCGACGCCGTCGGACGACTGCGACCGGATGTGGCTGCCGGCCACGCCCGCGTACACCGTCCGGATCTCGACGCCGGCCATCGTCTGGGCCGCCTCGATCGCGTCCTTGATGGAGCGGACGGTCCAGTCGATGTTGCTGACGATGCCCTTGCGGAGCCCGCGGCACGGGACGGAGCCGACCCCGAGGATCGTGATGCCGTCCTCCGCGATCTCTCCGACGACCGCACACACCTTCGTCGTCCCGATGTCCAGACCGACGACGATCTCTCCTTGCGAAGCCATCGTGCTCATCTCAGCCCAGGGTTCGCATAGTCCCGTTGATCCGGCCAAATAAGTGGCGGTGCGGGAGGCGGTTTTTTCGGGGCGGCCCTACGATGGGGGAATGGGCTCGACCCCGGCCGTCCTCGTGACCCGCAGCCGCTTCTGGGCGGTGAGCACGGGCGTCATCTTCGTGGTCGCGGTGCTCCTGCTCTCGGTGAGCCCGGGGAGGGCCGAAGACCTCGCCGGCCTCGCGTACATCATGGGGACGCTCGGATTTCTCCCGGCGTGCGCCTGGCTCGGGTACCACGCGCCGCGGCGCCGGGAGATCACGATCCGCGTCGACCGCCGCGGGCTCTCTGCGCAGCGGCGAGGCCGCGATCTCGGGCTCCTCCGCGACCGCGCGAGCCTCCGACGCGGAGGCGCGGTGGCGATGCCCGACGGCCGCTATCGCGTCGATCTGCACACCCGCGTGGGGCCGCGGCTCCGGCTCGAGGTCGAGGGGCAACGCGAGGCGCGCGAGCTGCTCGCGGCGCTCGGGCTCGATCGGCGCGAGGGCACCTCGCGATTCCACCTGCGGTGGCATCCGCCCGTGCAGGGCTTCGCGGTGGTGGGCGCCGTCGTCGTCGGCGTCTTCGCGCTGATGCTCGTGGGGCTCGGGCCTCTTTGGGTCATCGGCGGGCTCGTCGCCGCCGGGCTCATGCCGCTCGTCGATCGCGTGCTCTTCCGGGTCGACCTGACCGTGGGCATCGACGGGCTCGAGATCCTGCGCGGCTCGGGCGCGAGGCGGTTCGTGCCCCACGCGCGCATCGTCCGCGTCGAGGAGATCGGGGCCCCGCAAGGCTGGCCCGGCGCGGAGATCGTCTCGCCGGGCTTCCGCGTCGTGCTCGACGACGGAGCGATCCTCGCCTTCGATACGCGCGACGAGCGCTTCCGAACCGGCGTGTGGAAGACCGATCCGATCTTCGAGGGCACGCGCGACGCGTGGACACGCGCGCGCGCTTCGTCGGCGCAGGCCTCGGCGGTGACGCTGCTGCGCGGCGACCGCTCGACGCGCGAGTGGGTCCTCGCGCTGCGCGAGATCGGAAGCCGCGACGCGCAGATCGGCTACCGCGTCTCGGCCATCGACGAGCGGACGCTCTTCGACGTCGTCACCGACGCGCAGGCGTCGTCCGAGCTCCGCGTCGCGGCCGCGGTGGCGCTCGGCGCGCAAGCCGAGCACGCGCCGAAGCTCCGCGTGATGGCCGACGATCTCGCCGAGCCTATGGTGCGCCGCATCGCGATCCGCGCCGCGACGGCCTCGAGCGACGCCGATCTCGAAGAAGAGATCGACGCCGTGCTCCCCTCTCGCCGCGCCGGCTGACTCTAGCGGATGCGCACGACGACGCGGTCGGGGCGCGATTCGTTGTCGAGCATGATCGCGTCGGGCTTCGCGCCGCGGCGATCGAGCTCGGCGGTGACACGCATCGCCTGCTCGAGCTTCTTCCGGTAGGGCGGCGCGCCCATGTGCAGCATCACCGCGTTCTTGCCGATGACGAGCGTCATCTCGCCGTTCGGCTCGACGTGGACCTCCTCGAGGGGCGCGCGGACGGCGAGCGGAGAGTGATCGTAGTCGTGGGCGAGATCGAGGGCTCGACGGATGAGGCGCGAAGCGCCTTCGCGGTCGTCGACGAGCATCTGCATCGCGATGCCCGTCACGATCGGAAGATCGGTCGGATCGCCCGGCTCGACGCGCTTGATGACGGCGCCCTCGCGCATCACGAGGTAGCTCTCGCCGTTGGTCGAAACGAGGCCCGCGGCCTCTCGCTCGACCACGCGCAGATAGAGCGTCCCCGGGAGCTGCCTCGCGAGCGACGCCTCCGCGACCCATGGATCGGCGATCAGGCGCGCGCGCGCGCGGTCGAGATCCGCGGTGAAGATGTTCTGCCCCTTCGCGATGCCGGCGACGGTCGCGAGCTCGTCGGGCGTGCGGCGCTTGGCGCCCGTCGTCACGATCTCGCCTACGGCGAACCGCGGGCTCGTCTTCACGTAGCGGCGCGCGCCCCAGGCGACCGTTCCGCCGATGGCCACCACCATGACGAAGCCGAGCACGCCGCGCGCGATGCGCATCGCGCGCGACTCGACCTTCGGCGCGGGCGCGATCTCGCACGGCGGCTCGAGCGCGACCGGCGCTTCGCTGGGGATGGACGGTCGCGCCTTGCGTCGGGTGTTGCCGCTGCTCTTGCTCACGGTGCGCCTTCCCTCTCGCTCTCGAGCGCGGCGACGAGCTCGCGCGCGCTCGCGTTGATGTCTCCCGCGCCGAGCGCGATGACGAGGTCGCCGGGGCGCGCGTGCTCGAGGAGCACGGCCGAGACCTTCTTCTTGTCGGCGACGTAGCGGACGTTGTGGTGCCCGTGCGCGCGGATCGCCTCGGCGAGCGCTTCACCCGTGGCGCCCGCGATCGGCTGCTCGCCGGCGGGGTACACGTCGGTCACGATGAGCATGTCGGCCTTGTTGAAGGCGCGCGTGAAGTCGCCGAAGAGCGACTGCGTGCGCGTGTAGCGGTGCGGCTGGAAGGCGACGACCACGCGGCGGTCGAAGCCGTTCTGCGCCGCGTCGAGCGTGGCCTCGATCTCGGCGGGGTGGTGCCCGTAGTCGTCGACCACCATCACGTCGCCGCGCTTGCCCTCGCGCACGATCGCCGGCTGACCGACGACGGTGAAGCGGCGCTGCACGCCGTGGAAGCCGGCGATCGCCTCGCGAACGACGTCGAATGGCACCTCGAGCTCGTCGGCGACGGCGATGACCGCGAGCGCGTTGAGCACGTTGTGGTGCCCCGGCATCTTCACGGTGAACGCGCCGAGCGACTCGCCGCGGCGCGAGACCTCGAAATGGGTCGAGAGGCCGCTGAAGCGGAGGTTCTTGGCCCGATAGTCGGCCTGGCGAGAGACGCCGTAGGTCACGTGACGCCGCCCGAGGCGCGGGAGGATCGCCTGGACGTGCGGGTGATCCATGCACACGACCGCGAGGCCGTAGAACGGGATCTTGTTCGCGAACTGCACGAACGCCTCCTTGACGTTCTCGTGCGTGCCGTAGTGATCGAGGTGCTCGGCGTCGATGTTGGTGACGACGCCGATGGTGGGCGTGAGCTTCAGGAACGAGCCGTCGCTCTCGTCGGCCTCGGCGACGAAGAGATCGCCTTCGCCGAGGCGCGCGTTCGATCCGAGCGCGTTGACCTTGCCGCCGACGACGACCGTGGGGTCGAGGCCCGCGGCGCGCACGACGGTCGCGACGAGCGACGTCGTCGTCGTCTTGCCGTGCGAGCCCGCGATGAGGACGCAGTACTTCACGCGCATCAGCTCGGCGAGCATCTCGGCGCGAGGGATGATCGGGATGTCGAGCGCGCGCGCGCGCTGGATCTCGGGGTTCTTCGGATCGATCGCGCTCGAGTAGACGACGACGTCCGCGTTCTCGACGTTCTCGGCGCGGTGGCCGACGTCGATGCGCACGCCCATGCTCTCGAGGCGCCGCGTGATGTCGTTCGGCTTGAGGTCGGATCCGGAGACGTCGAACTCCATCGTGCGCAGGATCTCGGCGAGGCCGCTCATCCCGATCCCGCCGATCCCCACGAAGTGCGCGTGGCGAACGCGTCCGCGGAACATCAGGAGACCTCCTTCGACGGGCGCACGCCGGTGGCCGAGGCGCGCGGAGATCCGTTCACCGCCTTGACGGGCTCCGCCTTCTTCTTCGGCCCGATGCCGGCGAGCGAGAGGAGATCGCGCGCCACGTCGTGCGCGGCGTGCGGGTGCCCGTGCTCGCGCGCGGCGTGGGCCATACGGACGCGCCGCTCGTCGTCTTCGAAGAGCAGCGACAGCTCGGTCGCGAGGCGGACCTCGTCGGCCGCCTCCTGGCGGATGCAGATCGCGCCGCCGAGCTCGCCGAGCGCGAGCGCGTTCTTCGCCTGGTGATCGTCGGCGGCGTGAGGGAACGGCACGAGGAGCGACGCGCGCCCGATCGCGGCGATCTCGGCGACGGTGACCGCGCCCGCGCGCGCGACGATCACGTCGGCCGACGACATCTGATCGGCGACGTCGTCGATGAACTCGGTCACCGTGGCGGTGCGCACGCCGGCGCGCTCGTAGGCCTCTTTCACCGCGGCCGCGCGCTCGCGGCCCGCTTGGTGAACGACGTGCACGTCGCCCACCTTCGCGACCGTTCGGGCGATCGCGGGAGGCAGGCGCTCGTTGAGCGCCGTCGCGCCCTGGCTGCCGCCGAGGACGAGCACGCGCCGCTGGCCGGGCTTCGCCGAGTACGCCCGCGGCTCGAAGCCCGGGCGGAGAGGAACGCCGTAGAGGCGCGCCTTGTCTCCACGGAAGAGACGCGCCGTCTCGCTCCACGCGACGTAGGCGCGGCGCGCGAAAGGTGCGAGCAGCCGGTTCGCGAGGCCGAGCGCGCTGTTGGGCTCGAGGATCGCGAGCGGGACGCGCGCGCGAACGCACGCGAGCGCGGCCGGGCCGGCCGAGTAGCCGCCGACGCTGAGCACCGCGCTCGGACGAAGGCGGCCGACGAGGCCGGTCGCGTGGCGCATCGCCTTCGCCGCGACGAGCGCGCCGCGGACGGCGCGCGCCGGCCCGCCGCCCTTCATCGGCTCGACGTCGAGCAGCTCGAGCGTGTAGCCGTGGGCGGGGACGATCTTCGTCTCGAGGCCGCGCGGCGATCCGGCGAACACGACGTCGACGTCGGCGAGCTCGCGGAGCGCGTGCGCGACCGCGAGCCCGGGGAAGACGTGCCCGCCCGTTCCGCCGCCGGCGACGAGGATCGTCTTCACTCCGCACCCCCTTCGGCGCCGAGCGCGGCGACGAGGTCGCTCTCCGTCGCCTCGGGCGGCTCGGGCGTGGGCGTCTCCGACTCGAGGCGCGGGCTCGGCGCGCCCTGACGCGAGACGTTCAGGAGCACGCCCGCGGCGGCCGCGTTCACGAGGAGCGAAGAGCCGCCGAAGCTCAAGAACGGCAGCGTGAGGCCCTTCGTCGGGAGGATCGCGAGCGCGACCGAGAGGTTCACGAGCGCCTGCGCGCCGAACATCGTCGAGATGCCGAACGCGAGGTACGCCCCGTAGTCGTCGGGCGCGCGGAACGCTGCGCGCACGCCGCGCGCGACGAGCGCGAGGTACACGACGCACAGCGCGAGGATGCCGACGAAGCCGAGCTCTTCGCCGATGATCGCGGCGATGAAGTCGTTGTGCGCCTCGGGCAGGTAGAGCGTTTGGAGGCCCTTGCCCACGCCGGTGCCCCAGGTGCCGCCCGATCCGAAGGACATGACCGACTGGAACGGCTGGTACGCGAGATCGGCGCGGTGCTGATCCATGTTCATCCACGCGAGGTATCGCTCGTAGCGATACTGCTTCGACATGATCGAGATCGCGCCGAACACGCCGCCGAAGATCGACGCGCCGAGGATGTAGCCGACCTTCGCGCCGGCGACGAACAGCATCGTGAACGTGAGGAGCAGGAGCACGACCGCGCTGCCGAAGTCGGGCTGCTTCATGCAGAGGAACATGAAGATGCCGGCGACGATCAGGTGCGGGAGGAAGCCGACGGTGAACGTCTTCACCTTCTCGGCCTTCTTCGCGAGCGAGTACGCGAGCCAGCTCACGAGCGCGAGCTTCGCCATCTCGGCGGGCTGCACGTGAACGGGGCCGACGGAGAGCCAGCGCGTCGCGCCGCCGCCCGTGTGACCGAGGCCGGCGACGCACATGAGCAAGAGCACGCCGACGCCGCCGAGCACCGGATAGGTGAGCTTGTAGAGGCGGTGGTAGTCGATCGCGCCGACGATGAAGAACAAGAGCAGCGCGACGACCGCGTACGCGGCCTGTCGCTTCAGGAAGAACTGGGGATCGTGGTAGTGCAGCGTCGCCTGCACGGCCGAGGCGCTGTAGACCATCACGACGCCGAAGCCGACGAGCGCCACGACGATCGCGCCGAGGAAGACGTCGACCGGCTTGTGTGACGATCCCTCGGTCGGCCGCGCGTCGAGCGGCGCCGCGATCGGGAGCGGAAGCTGAACGGGCAGGCGGCGATTCTTGATCATGGCGAAGGTCCCCCGTCTCCAGGGAGCGCCTCGACGGCGCGCACGAACGCGTCGCCGCGTTCTTTGTAGTCACGGAACATGTCGAAGCTCGAGCACGCGGGCGAGAGGAGCACGGCGTCGCCCGCGCGCGCGAGATCGGCGGCGACGCTCACGGCTTCATCCATCGAGCTCGCGAGGCGAACGGGGACGACGTCGCCGATCGCCGCGCGGATGGCGGCGGCGGCCTCGCCGATGAGAACGGCGGCGCGGCCCTTCGCGCGCAGCGCCTCGACGAGCGGGCCGTAGCTGCCGCCTTTGTCGCGCCCGCCGGCGACGAGGACGACGCGATCTTCCCTCACGCCGCGGACGGCGGTGACGGTCGCGCCGACGTTGGTGCCCTTGGAGTCGTCGTAGTAGCGAACGCCGTCGCGCTTGCGCACGAACGCCATCCGATGCGGGAGCCCGCGGAAGCTCGCGAGCACCTCGGCGATGTCGCGCGGATCGAGGCCGAAGGGTCCGATCGCGGCCACCGCCGCGGCGACGTTGAGCGCGTTGTGGCCGCCCTGGAGCGCGACGCGCGCGCGCTCGTACGTGAACGGCGGCAAGCGTCGATCGACGATCGCGTGCTCGAGGACGTCGACGACGCCGCCGGGTCCGAAGCTCACGACGCGCGCCTTGCCCCGTCGCGCTTGTCGGAGCGTCTCCTCGTCGCCGTGAGGAACGACCGCCCAGTCGCCGTCGGTCTGACGGCGGAACGCGTTGCCCTTCGCGTCGGCGTACGCCGCGAAGTCGGCGTAGCGATCGAGGTGATCGGGCGTGATGTTGAGGAGCACCGAGACCTCGGGGTGGAACGCGTCGACGCGCTCCATCTGGAAGCTCGAGACCTCGAGCACGATCGCGTCGAAGCTCTCGTCGACGTGCGCCGCGAGCGGCTCGCCGAGGTTGCCGCCGGTGAAGACGCGCAGGCCCTTGCGCTCGAGGAGCGCGCCGACGAGCGACGTCGTCGTGCTCTTGCCGTTCGTGCCGCCGATCGCGACGAGGCGAGGCGCCTTCGCGCCGCGCGCTTCGGCGGCCGCGACGGCCGCGCGCACCGCGAGCTCGACCTCGCCCCAGACGGGCACGCCCGCGCGTACCGCGGCGAGCTCGGCGAAGTCAGGGACGCCGGGCGAGATCACGACGAGATCCGCCTCGCCCAGCTTCGCGTCGCGGTGGCCGCCGAGCGCGAGCGTCACGCCGCCGTCGGCGAGCGCGCGCGCTTCGGGGGAGACGTCGGTCTTGCTGTCCGTCCCGATCACCGTCGCCCCGCGCGCGGCGAGGAGCCGGCAGGCGGCGACGCCGCTCGCGCCCAGGCCGACGACCACGGCGCGCGCGCCGCGGAGGCCGTTCGGACGAAGAGGATGAAGAGACAGAGCGCTCACGTGCGTCACCGGAGCTTCAGGCTCGCGAGGCTCACGAGCGCGAGGAGGATGGAGATGATCCAGAAGCGCACGATGATCTTCGGCTCGGGCCAGCCCTTCTTTTCGTAGTGATGGTGGATCGGCGCCATCAGGAAGATGCGCTTGCCGGTCAGCTTGAACGACACCACCTGCGTCACGACGCTCAGGCCCTCGAGGAAGAAGATCCCGCCGAGGATCACCGAGAGCAGCTCGTTCTTGGTGAACACCGCGCACATCCCGAGCCCGCCGCCGAGCGCGAGCGCGCCGACGTCGCCCATGAAGACCTGCGCGGGGTACGTGTTGTACCAAAGGAACCCGATGCCGGCGCCGACCATGGCGCCGCTGAAGATCGCGAGCTCTCCCGAGCTCGCGATGAACGGGATGTCGAGGTACTTCGCGACGACGAAGCGCTGGGCGACGTTCGCGATGCCGAACGTCGCGCCGCAGAGGTACGCCCAGATGAGGTACGTGCCGGCGTTGAAGATGACCGGCCCGATCGCGAGGCCGTCGAGGCCGTCGGTGAAGTTCACCGCGTTCGACATCGCGACCACCGTGAGCACGGCGAACGCGATGTAGACCGCGATCGGCAGGCGGATCGGGTGCTTGGCGAACGCCACGAAGGGAACCCCGAGCCGATCGCGGATCTCCCAGAAGTCGGCGGGGACGTGCTCTTTCGCCGTGAACACCCACGTGAGCACGGCGCCGGCGACGAGGAACTGGCCGAGGAGCTTGTAGCGGGCGGCCAGGCCCTTCGAGTTCTTCATCCGGATCTTCAGGTAGTCGTCGAGGTACCCGATGACGCCGTAGCCCGCGGTCACCGCCGTGGCCGCGAGGACGAACGTGTTGCGCAGATCGCACCAGAGGATCGTCGAGCCGAGCACCGCGAGGAGCAGGAGCGCGCCGCCCATCGTCGGGGTGCCGCGCTTCTTCACGTGACCCTCGGGGATCATCCCGTCGTCGCGGACGACCTGGCCGATCTGCTTCTTCTGCAGCTCGCGGATGAACCACGGCGAGAGCAGAAAGCAGATGAGCATCGCGGTGATCGTCGCGGCGATCACGCGGAACGGCACGTAGCGGAGGACGTTGAGCCACCCCAACCAGCTCGCCGAGTGCCGCAGCGGGTAGAGCAGCTCGTAGATCATGCCGTTCCCGACGATGCAGATTTTGCGGACTTAGGCCAAGCTTCCGTCAAAGCGGCGACCACCCGCTCGGCCCCGACGCTGCGCGATCCCTTGACCAGAACGGCGTCGGAAGGCCTCACGCGGGCCTTGGCCTCCGCGGCGGCGGCCTCGGTCGACGGCGCGGCGACGACCTCGATCCCGCGGGCGGCGGCACGGTCGAGGGCGCGGCCGATCAGGCCGCCGCAGCCGATCGCGAGGGCGACGCCCGCCTCGGCGACCGCGTCGCCGAGGGCGTCGTGCTCGCGCTCGGCGTGGTCTCCGAGCTCCTTCATCTCGCCGAGCACGACCACGCGGCGGCGTCCGCCGGCGATCTCGGCGAGCGTCGCGAGCGCGGCCCGCATGCTCGCGGGGTTCGCGTTGTAGGTGTCGTCGAGGATCACGACGTCGCCGCCGAGGCGAGACACCGTCGCTCGGCCCGGGAGCCTGACGGCCGCGAGCGCAGCCTCGATGCGATCGGGCGAGAGCGATACGCCGGTCGCGGCCTCTTGGGCTGCGAGCGCGGCCACGAGATCGATCGCCGCGGCCTCTCCCGGGAGGGGCAACGTGACCTCGAGCTCACGGGCGGGCGTCGCGATGACGACGCGCGAGCCCGCGTCTCCTCGCGCTTCACGCCGCACGAGCCGATACGCCGCAGATCCGACGCCGAACGTGACGACGCGGCCCCGCGTCCCTTCCGCCGCGCGCGTCGCGAACGCGTCGTCGGCGTTGACGATCGCGATCCCGCCCTCCGCGAGCGCGCGGTAGACCGCGCCCTTCTCGTGCATGACGCCTTCGCGTCCGCCGACTCCTTCGGCGTGCGCCACGCCGACGTTGGTGACGATCGACACGTCGGGCCGCGCGAAGCTCGCGATCGCGTCGAGCTCGCCGCGCAAGCTCATGCCCATCTCCAGCACCGCGTAGCGGTGCGCGCTCTCGAGGCCGAACACGACGAAGGGAACGCCCACGCGGTTGTTCAGGTTCCCCGCGGTGAAGTGCGTCGGCCCCACCGCGCCGAAGAGCGTCGCGGCGAGCTCTTTCGTGGTCGTCTTGCCGGCGCTGCCGGTGATCGCGAGCACGCGCTTGTCTGGCGCTCTCCACCGCTCGAGGTGAGCGCGCGCGAGATCGCCGAGCGCGACCAGCGCGTCGTCGACCTCGATCACGGTCGCGCCGTCGAGGCGGCCGACGCGCGCGTACTCCTCGGCGCTGATGCGACTTCGCTCGATGACGGCGATCGCCGCGCCCTTCTCCAGCGCGGAGACCACGAACGCGTGCGCGTCGATCTTCTCGCCGCGGAGCGCGACGAAGAGCGAGCCCGTCGTGACCGCGCGGCTGTCGGTCGTGACGCTCGTCGCCTCGGCGCCGCCGCGCTTGACGATCATCCCGCGCGTCGCGGCCGCGGCGTCGTCGACGGCGAACCGCGCGCGGTTGATGGGGATCGGCGTGGCCATCGCTCAGGCGCGCTCCGATCGCCCCGCGCGCTCGCGACGATTGGCGAGGGCGGCGCGCGCTTCGACGCGATCGTCGAACGGGCGCTTCGTGGTCCCGATGATCTGGTAGTCCTCGTGACCCTTGCCGGCGATGACGACGACGTCGCCGGGCCGCGCCGCCTCGATCGCGAGCGCGATCGCGCGGTGCCGATCGAGCTCCACGACGTAGCCGCGCTTGACGGTCGCGATCTCCTGCGGCGCGAGGCGCGTGAGGCCCGTCTCGCGCACGCCCTCCTCGACGGGCGCGGCGATGGCCTCGGGCGCTTCGGTCCGCGGGTTGTCGCTCGTGATGATCGCGATGTCCGCGCGCGCGCCTGCGGCGAGGCCCATGGGCCCTCGCTTGGTCGGATCGCGATCGCCTCCGCAGCCGAAGACGCAGATCACGCGCCGCTCCATCCTGGCTTCACCACGTACGACTTCTCGCACGGCATCGAGCACGCGCGCGAGCGCATCCGGCGTGTGGGCGTAGTCGACGAGGGCGACCACGTCGTCGTCCGCGCCGTCGCAACGCTCGAGCCTTCCGGGCGCGCCCACTTCGTTCGCGAGCGCGGCCGCGGCCCGATCGACCTCGAGCTCGAGCGCGCTGACGACGCCGAGCGTGACCATGAGGTTCTCGACGTTGTGCATCCCGACGAGGCGCGTCGTCAGCTCGAGCTCGCGCCCGCACACACGCGCTTTGATCTTCATCCCTTCGGCGGTGGCGTCGACCGCGAGCGGCTCGACGTCGGCGCTCCCGTCCGAAGCCGGCGAGACGCGCGTGCGCACGCGCACGACCTTGCAGCGCGCGGCCGCGGCGATCTTCTCGCCGAACGGGTCGTCGACGTTCACGACCGCGAGGCCCGGGCCCATCGTCGTGAAGAGCTCCATCTTCGCCGCCGCGTAGGCCTCCATCGACCCGTGAAAATCGAGGTGATCTTGCGTGAGGTTCGTGAAGGCGGCGACGCGGAACCGCACGGCCTTCAGGCGTCCGAGCACGACCGCGATCGACGAGACCTCCATCGCGACGTGCGTGGCGCCGCGCGCGCGCATCGCCGCGAGCACGCGCGCGAGCTCGTCGGACTCCGGCGTCGTGTGGGCGGCGGCGATCGTCTCGCCGGCGAAGGTGTGGCCGATGGTGCCGACCACGCCGCAGAGCGGCTTGCCGAGGGCGCCGTCGATCGCGGTGCGCAGGAGGTGGGTGGTCGTCGTCTTGCCGTTCGTCCCGGTGACACCGACGATCTCGAGCGAGAACGCCGGATGCCCGTAGACGGCGGCGGCGGCGTAGGCCAAGCCCGCCGGCACGTCGTCGACGCGGAGCACGGGCAAGTCTCCCCGATCGGGCAGCTCGTCGTCGCGACCGGCGAGGAGCGCGACCGCGCCGCGCTCGCGCGCCGACGCGACGAACGCGCGCCCGTCGTGCGTCTCGCCGCGGCGGACGACGAACAGATCTCCGGGCGCGATCCGGCGCGAGTCATGATGCACGCCGGTCACCCGCACGGTGCCGTCGCCCTCGATCCGCGTGTCGCCGGGGAGCTCGCGCGCGAGATCCGCGAGCGTCATCCCGTCGGTCATGACGCCGGCTCGAAGACCAATCGCACGGTGGAGCCCTTGGCCGCCGGCGAGCCCGCGGCCGGCACCTGCTTCACGAGGCGCCCCGTTCCTTCGAGCAGCGGCACGAGCCCCGCGGCGCCGACCGCGCGCACCGCGGCGCGCGCGCCCATGCCCGCGGCGTCGGGGACGCGCACGGTGTTCGGAGGCGGGGGCCCCATGTCGGGCTTCACCGGGGGCGGCGGCGCTTCGGGCTTGGGATCGGCCTTGAGCGCGGCGAGCGTCACGTCGGCGGGATCTCCGGAGCGGGTCACGGTCTTGATCTTGGGCGCGGTGTGGGCGGGCGGAACGCCGAGGTAGCGGAGGCTCGCCTCCGCGACGCGCCGGAAGACCGGGCCCGCGAGATCGCCTCCGTAGCGCCCGATCATCGGTTCGTCGAGCACGACCGCGACGACGAGGCGTGGATTCGAAGCGGGCACGAAGCCGACGAACGACGCGGTGTACTTGTCTTCCGAGTACCTACCCGTCGCCGGATCGACCTTCTGCGCCGTCGCGGTCTTGCCGGCGACGCGGAAGCCGGGCATCGCGGCCTCGACGCCCGTGCCACCCTCTTCGACGACGGCGGTGAGCATCTCGGCGACCGTCTTGGCGACGCCTGCGGGCACGGTCTCGCGGCGTACGTGCGGCGTCCACTCCTTGACGACGGCGCCGCGCGTGTCGGTGATCTTCCGGACGAGGATCGGCTCCATGAGCTTTCCCCCGTTCGCGATTGCGCCCATCGCGACGGCGAGCTGCACCGTGGTGACGCTGATCCCCTGCCCGAACGACGCGTTCGCGGTCTCGATCTCGAACCACGGCCGGCCCTTCGGGCGGAGAACACCCGAGGCCTCGCCCGGCAAGGGCAGCCCGGTCGGCTCGCCGAACCCGAAGCGGCGGAGCGCGGCGTACAGCGCGGGCTCGCCGACGCCGAGGCCGATCTTGAGCGCGCCGATGTTCGAGCTCTTCGCGAGGATCTGCGTGGGCGAGAGCCAGTCGTTCTCGTGCGTGTCGTGAATGACGACCGGCCCCATCTGGTAGTTGCCGTGCTCGCAGAAGATGGTCTCCGTCGGCTTGAGCGTTCCGCCCGCGAGAGCGGCCGCGACGGTGAAGACCTTCATGACGGAGCCGGGCTCGAAGCGATCGGTGACCGCGCGATCGCGCCGCGAGTCGACCTCGCTCTCGCCGTAGTCGTTGGGGTTGTAGCCGGGGACCGACGCGATCGCGAGGATGTCGCCGGTGCCCGGATCGAGGACGACGATCGACGCGCCCTTCGTCTCGTACGTGCGCTGCGCCACGGCGAGCTCGCGCTCGGCGACGTGCTGGATCCCCTCGTCGATCGCGAGCTGCACGTCGTGACCGGCGAACGCGCCTTCGTCGGTCGCGCCCTCGGAGAAGATGAGGCGGCCGGATCGATCGCGGAGGCCTCGGACCTCCTCCGCCCTCCCGCGCAGCTCCTCGTCGAGCGACAGCTCGAGGCCGTCCTTTCCGAAGCCGTCGGGCGCGACGAAGCCGAGCAGCGGGCCGGCGAGCTCGCGGCCGGGGTAGTAGCGGCGACCTTCGCCTTCGACCGAGAGGCCGCGGACGGCGCCGCCGGCGCGGAGCGCGGGCCCCGCCTGCTTCTTCGGATCGCCGAGATCGCGGATGGCCTGCGCCTCTTCGGCGGTCACGCGGCGCTTCAGCCACACGAAACGACGCTTGGCCGCGAGCTTCTGGTGGACGTCGGCAGGATCGAGCCCGAGCGCGGCCGCCACGCGGGGCGCGTACTCGGCGAGCGCGGCCTGCTGTAGCTTCTCGCCCTCGATGCCGCGGAGCATCTCGACCACGTCGGCGCTGATGCTGGGGACCTCGACGCTCGCGGCGAGCGCCGCGCCGTTGCGGTCGTAGATGGTGCCGCGCTTCGGCTCGACGTGGAGCCGGCGCTGGCGCTGGTTCTCCGCCGTCTCCTTCCACGAAGGTCCGTCTTCGACCTGCACGCGGAACGCGCTCGAGACGAAGCCGCCGAGCCCCACGGCCATGACGCCGCAGAGCAGCCCCATTCGAAAGCGAATCCATTTCGCGCGCGTGGGGTCGAGGTTCTTCATTGGCCCGGCGCCCCGGCGTTCCGCGCCTCGCTCTCGGGGGCCTTCGCCGAGGTCGGGATGATGCGATCGTGGCTCGGGGGCTCCATGCCGAGGAGCGTTCGCGAGACGATCACGACGCGCTCGGGCGTCTTGTAGCTCGCCGACTCGAGCTCGAGGACGCGCTTGACCTCGCGCAGGCGTGCTTGCTCGTTGCGCGCCTTGCCGAGCTCGTAGCCGAGCGAGACCGTGCGCCCGCGCATCGCGAGGTGGACGACGAACGCGCAGACCGTCGCGATCACCGCGAGCGTCCAGTTCAAGAGGAAGATGCGCGAGCGCTTGAGCGTCATCACGGCGATTCTTCCTCGAGGCGACGCGCGGCGCGGAGCTTCGCGCTCCGCGATCGGGGGTTCGCGGCGCCCTCTTCGTCGGTCGCGACGAGGGGCTTCTTCGTGAGCGACTGCCAGGTGCGCTTCGCCTGGAACGCGCGCTTGACGAGGCGATCTTCGAGCGAGTGGAAGCTGATGACGGCCGCGACGCCTCCGGGCGCGACGACGCGCGGGAGCGCGGCGAGCAGGCTCTCGAGCTCGTCGAGCTCGTGGTTCACCGCGATGCGCAGCGCCTGGAAGGTGCGCGTCGCCGGGTCGACGCCGCCGACGCGCACCGGTCCGACGGCGCGCACGATGGCCCGCCGTAGATCGAGCGTCGTCTCGAGCTGGTTGTCGGCGAACGCGCGCTTGACGCTGCGCGCGATCCGCCGCGACCGCCGCTCCTCGCCGTAGTCGTAGATGACGTTCGCGAGATCGTCGTCGGTCAGCCGCGCGATGAGCTCGAGCGCCGTCTCGCCTTCGCTCGGGTCCATGCGCATGTCGATCGGGCCTTCGCGACGGAAGCTCATCCCCCGCGCGGCATCGTCGAGCTGCGGCGAGCTGACGCCGAGATCGGCGCAGAGCCCCTGGACGCTCTCGACGCCGAGCGCGTCGAGGGCCTCGGCCACGCGGCCGAAGGGCGTCTTCACGAGCGTCACGCGATCGCCGAAGCGCTCGAGGCGGGCGCGCGCGGCCTCGAGCGCGGTCTGATCGCGATCGAGGGCGATGACGCGCGACGCAGGGTGCGCCTCGAGGATCGCTTCGGCGTGGCCGCCGCCGCCGACGGTGACGTCGACGTAGAGGCCGGCGGCGGGCGCGAGGGCGGCGACCACCTCGCTCTTCATCACGGTGGCGTGGGCGAAGTCGGACACGTCGGCTTCCTCTCCCGTCTCCTCCGTCCATACCCACTCGGCGGCCGAATCGGGAACGACTCCCGGAAGCGCGAGCTGCGCCTGGCTCGCTTGGCTCATAGACCGAGCTCCGCCAGGCGCGCGCTGATCTGCTGCCGCTCGTCGTCGGTGGTGTCGAAGTGCGTCTTCCAGAGCTTCGCGTCCCAGAGCTCGGCGTACTTGCCGCTGCCCGCCCAGAGCACGTCCTTCGTGAGCTGCGCGTGATCGCGAAGCGTCGGCGGCACCAAGATGCGCCCCGAGTCGTCGACCTCGCACTCGACGGCGCCGGAGACGTAGATCCGCTTCAGCTTCTGCACCGCGCGATCGAACTGCGGGAGCTTCGCCAGGCGCTCCTCGAAGGCCGTCCACTCGGGCGCCGTGTACGCGACGAGACAAGGGTCGAGCGCGCTCGTGAGGATCACGCGGCGTTCGCCGATCGACGAGAGCACGTCGCGGTACCGCGCCGGCAGGCTCGTTCGCCCCTTGGCGTCGATCGTGTGCTCGAACCGACCCCGAAACATCGACACGCCCTCGCGCTGCGTGAGTGGCCCTGCGGGCGGGCGTGCCAGTGTTTGGCACTTTCCGCCACTTTTTCCCACGTAGCAAGGGCAGGGTATTTTCCTGGCAATCCACTGTCAACAATTTCAACACGCTAGAGCGCCCACGAGTTGTCCACAGGTTTTCCATAAGTGGCTCGGGCGGGCCCACTTCTGCGCGCCCGTGCAACCGCCGCTCGTGTTGCTTCGTTGTCCACGAGGAGGAGGCGCGGGGTTGGCGAGGCCGCTCGTGAGCACGATCGGGGGCAGGTACGCCCTCTCGGAGGAGATCGCGTCGGGCGGGATGGCGACGGTCCATCTCGCGCGGCAGATCGGCGCCGGGGGCTTCGCGCGCATCGTCGCGGTCAAGCGCCTCCACGAGCGCTTCGCGCGGGATCCGGAGCTCGTGGGGATGTTCCTCGACGAGGCGCGGCTCGTCGCCCGCATCCGCCATCCGAACGTGGTTCAGACGGTCGACGTCGTGGCCGAGGACGGCGAGCTGTTCCTCGTCATGGAGTACGTCCACGGCGAGTCGCTCCTCCGCGTCATCCAGCTCTCGCACCGGCGAGACCTCGGGCTGCCCGTCGGCGTGACGGCGAGCATCGTCGCCGGCGCGCTCCAGGGGCTGCACGAGGCGCACGAAGCGCGGAGCGAGACGGGCGAGCCGCTCGGGATCGTCCATCGCGACGTCTCGCCCCAGAACATCCTCGTGGGCGTCGACGGCGTCGCCCGCGTGCTCGACTTCGGCGTCGCCAAGGCGACCCAACGGATCCAGAGCACGCTCGACGGTCAGCTCAAGGGCAAGCTCTCGTACATGGCGCCGGAGCAAGTCCGCAACGGAAGGCTCGATCGGCGAACGGACGTCTACGCGGCGTCGGTCGTTCTGTGGGAGGCGCTCACGGGGACGAAGCTGTTCTACGGCGAGAACGAAGCCGCCGTGTTGACCCACATCATGCTCGAGAAGGTTCGACCGCCGAGCAGCCTGAACGGCGCGGTGCCGCCCGCGCTCGACGAGGTGGTGATGCGCGGCCTGGCGCGCGAAGCAAGCGATCGGTTCGCGAGCGCGCAAGAGATGGCGCGCGCGATCGAGCGCGCGATCCCGCTCGCGAGCCACGCGGACGTCGCGGCGACCGTCACCGGCGCGTGCGCGGAGAGCCTCTCGCGGCGCGCCGCGCTGATCGCCGAGATCGAAGCGAGGAGCTCGTCATCGAATTTGCGCGAGGCCGCCTCGAGCCTGCGATCGCTCCGTCAGGACGCGGCGCGCTCGAGCAGCCGCGAAGCCGTTGCTCGGATCAGCGCGCGGCCGCCCATCCAGACGGTGCCGCCGCCCGGGCTCGTCGACGTGGCCGTTCACGCCAACGTCGCGTCGTTCCCGCCTCCCGCGGGATCCGGCGGCCCGCCGCGCGCGCCGGCGCCGGGGATCGCTCGCGGGCGCGTCTTCGCCACGATCGCGGCGGCGGCGGTGGTCCTCCTGCTCTTGCTCTCGGCCGGCGGCTTCCTCGCGTTGCGGCGCCGCGCGCACGCGGGCCCGGCGGCGACGAGCTTGGCGATCGGCGGCGGGTCCGCGATCGTCGCGGCGCACGACGGCGGGCCCGTGAGCGCCGGCGTCGCCGCGACCCCGATCGATCCGTGTCCGGAGGGCATGGCGCTCGTCGCCGGCGGCCGCTTCTTCATGGGCTCGGACGACGATCTCCCGGCCGAGCGCCCTGCGCACAAGGTCGTGCTCCGCGCGTACTGCATGGACAAGCGCGAGGTCTCGACCGACGCCTATCGCGCGTGCAGCGATCGCGGCGACTGCAAGCGCGCGGCGGTGACGAACCGCTGGAGCGGGATCACGCCGAAGGACTCGAAGATCTACGACCCGCTCTGCAACGCCGCCGATAGCGCGCGCGGGAGCCATCCGGTCAACTGCGTCGACTGGCACATGGCCGATCGCTTCTGCAAGGCCGAGGGCAAGCGCTTGCCGACCGAAGCGGAGTGGGAGTTCGCCGCGCGCGGCTCCGACGGGCGCAAGTATCCTTGGGGCGACGCCGCGCCGACGCCGAAGCACCTCAACGCGTGCGGCGTCGAGTGCCTCGCGTGGGGAAAGAAGCAAGGTGCGTCGCTCGAGGCGCTCTTCAGCGAGAGCGATCCGTTCCCGACGACGGCGCCGGTCGGCTCCTTTCCCGCGGGCGCCTCCCCGTGGGGGATCGAAGACATCGTCGGCAACGTCTGGGAGTGGGTCGGCGACTGGTACGACGCGTACGGCGCGTCGGACCAGGAAGATCCGCGGGGCCCCGCGACGGGCGCGACGCGCGCGATGCGCGGCGGCGCGTGGAACGGCGCCCACGCCGACTGGGTGCGGCCGACGTTCCGCTTCCACGACGCGCCCGACACGCGCAGCCACGGCGTCGGCTTCCGCTGCGCGAAGTCTCCGTGAGAGGGATGGAAAGACAGGCGCGAAGGCGCGGCTTTCCTGCGCTTCGCCTCTACACGAGGAGCTGCTTGGCGATGACGATGCGCTGGACTTCGCTCGTGCCTTCGCCGATCTCGCAGATCTTCGCGTCGCGGAGGTGCCGCTCGACGTGGAACTCGCGCGTGTAGCCGTAGCCGCCGTGGATCTGGAGGGCCTTGTTGCACGCGCGGCTCGCGGCCTCGCTCGCGAAGAGCTTGGCCATCGAAGCCTCCTTCGTGAACGGACGGCCCTGATCGGCGAGCCACGCGGCGCGGTAGGTCAAGAGCTGCGCCGCGTCGAGCTCGGTCTTCATGTCGGCGAGCATCCACTGCACGGCCTGGAACTCGGCGATCGGCTTGTTGAACTGCTTGCGATCCTTGGCGTAGGCGATCGCCATCTCGAGCGCGCCGAAGCCGAGGCCGAGCGCCATCGCGGCGATCGAGATGCGGCCGCGATCGAGGATCTTCATCGTGTCGGTGAAGCCGTGATCGATCTCGCCGATGCGCTGCGTGTCGGGCACGACGACGTCTTCGAAGGTGAGCTCGACTGTGTCGCTCGATCGACAGCCGAGCTTCTCGAGGTGCTTCGACGCCGTGAAGCCCTTCGTGCCGTGCTCGACGACGAACGCGGTGATGCCCTTCTGCTTCGAGACGTCGGGGTTGGTGCGCGCGAGCACGACGCAGAAGCCGCCGACGCTCCCCTGCGTGATGAACATCTTCGTGCCGTTCAGCACCCACGCGTCGCCGTCGCGGCGCGCGGTGGTGCGGAGCCCGGCCGAGTCGCTGCCGCTGCCGGGCTCGGTGAGCGCCCAGGCCGCGAGCCACTCGCCGCGCGCGGCCTTCGGGAGGTACTTCTTCTTCTGGTCTTCGTTTCCGAACGAGAGGATGTGTCCCGTCCCGAGGCCGTTGTGCGACGCGACCGTGAGCGCGAGCGAGCCGTCGGCGCGCGCGATCTCCTCGACGCAGATCGCGTAGCTCGTGATGTCCATGCCCGAGCCGCCGTACTCCTCGGGGATGCGGATCCCGAGCAGGCCGAGATCGGCGAGCTTCGGGACGATCTCCTTCGGGAAGCGCTCTTCTTCGTCCCACTTGCGCGCGTGGGGAAGCACTTCGGTGCGGGCGAAGTCGCGAACCGTCTTCCGGAGGAGCTCGTGGTGCTCGGACAGCGAGAAGTCCATGATCACCGCCATTTAGGGGTGTCGTGGTCTCGCCGTCAATGCTCAGCGGACGTTGACGCAGGCGGAGCCGCCGCTCGTGACGGGCTTGCAGTGATACTTCGTCGGGCAGCGGTCGCCCGGCCCGCACGGGCGCGAGCAGTAGGCGCGCTCGCCGTCGATGATGCAGACGCCGGCGGCGCAGTCGCTGCCTCGGTCGCAGGGGCCGCCCACGTCGCTCGGGGGCTTCCCCTTCGTGCCCTTCGGGGGCGGCGCGCCGGGCGCGCCCCCGTCGCCGCGCTCGCTCCGATCGAGGCCCGCGACCTCGGCGAACGCTTCGTCGACGAGCCAGGAGAACGCGTCGACGCGCGTGTAGATGTTGTGGACGTTCGCGCCCTCGCACGACGGGCCGCCGCGCGAGACGACGCCGACGATCTCGCCGGTGTCTTGGTCGAGCGCGGGGCCGCCGGAGTCGCCCTGACACGTCGCCTCGCCGACGGTGAACTCCGCGGCGCTCACCGACAAGACGCGCACGTGCTCGCGCACGAGCTTGATGCCGGCGGGCCCGCCGTCTTCTTCGCGCCCGTAACCGACGGCGCGCACGCGATCGCCCCGCGCGACGCCGCGCGAGCGCACGGGCATCGGCTTGACCTGCTTGACGGGCGTGTCGAGGATCAAGATCGCGATGTCGGCGTCGCACAGCGTGACGCCGGAGGGCGCGACCACCGCGAGGCCGCGCGCGACGCGATGCGCCGACGCCACCTCGTCGCCGACGAAGACGCTGATCGTCGTCGGATCGATGCTGCCCAGCACCTGCACGCCCGAGGGCGGGCAGGCGACCTTCGACACCGTGCGGCTCACGCAGTGACGCGCCGTGAGGACGAGGCGCGACGAGATCAGCGATCCGCTGCAGAGCCCGTCGCTCCCGATCTCGAGCGCCACGACGCCAGGATCCCGGTTGCGATCGCGCACGCCGCGCACGATCTCCACTTCGTCGGCGACGATGCCGGCCGCGGCGTCGGCGCCGGCGTCGGCCCGCGGCTCGACGGAGGCGCGGAGCTCGGAGCGCTCGGCCGTAGGCCCGCACGCCAAGAGCGCCACGAGAGGGAGAACACCAAGGAACGTGAAAACGCGACGTCGGATCATCGTGAGACCTCCAGGCAGGCGTCGACGCGAGGCGTGCCTGCGAGCGCGCGCTCAAGCGAGACGCGTGCCCGTGGACTTCGCGCGAGATCGTTCGGCTATTCGCCGCCGGGGGGTGGCCCGGCCAGAAATCAGCCTGGCCCGGCCAGATCGCGCGGCCGCGCGATATCCTTCGAGCGTGGGGGAAGGGGGCGCGCGCTCACGACGATCGTGGATCTTGAGAGCGCTCTTCACGCTCGCTGCGGCCTGCGGCAAGACGAGCCCGCCGCCGCTGCAGGAGGATCCGACGCCCGACCCACCACGCTCCGTCGTCCTCCCGATGATGCCTCCTCCGTTTCGCGGCGGTGAATCGAACGCGGCCACGTCATCGCCACCGGCTCCCCGGGCTCCTCCCCGGCGGTCGCCTCCTCGGACAGGCGGCAGAGAGTGCCAGGCCTCCAGTGACTGCCCGAAGAACCAGCATTGCTCGGTCGAGGACGGCGACTGCGGCTCGCCCTCCTCGTGCAACGGCAAAGGTCCGTGTCCGCGAGTCTGCGCGGGTGCGTGCGTCTTCGGACCGCCGCCCCGCGCTCCCAAGCCCGAATACGACCCGGAGGCGCTCTGAGGCCCAAGGCCGAGCTCGCGATTCGTCGGTCACACCTCCCCGCGCGGCGGCTAGGAGGAGGTGGAGGTAACGATGATCGCCAAGATTTTCGCTCACTGGCCCAAGATTTCCACCGGGCTCCTCGTCGCCACGCTCCTCGGCGCGGGCGGTTTCCACGCTTACCAGCGGCTCAGCGGTGACTGCTGCCAGCCGGGGGCGTCGTGCTGCTACCCGGGCTCGCCATGCTGCAACCATGGAAAAGAGGTCGCCGAGCGCTAGCCTCCCGTCCGCGTGCGCGATCCCCTGGAACAGGATCTGGACGAACAGATGTCGCGGCTCTCGCGGGGAGAGCGCGCGTCCTTCGATCCGCTGTTTCGTGCGCTCTACCCTCGGGGGTTGCGCCTGGCGCGGCTCCGCCTGCCGGCCGATCAGGCCGCCGACGCGGCGCAGTCGATGCTGATGAAGGTGTTCGCCCGCGCGAGCGACTTCGAAGCGGGCAAGCCCGTGCTCCCCTGGTTCTACGCGGTCGCGGCGAACGAGCTGCGCACGCTCATGCGTCAGCGCGCGCGCGCCGAGCGACGCAGCGCAGGCGAGAGCGCCGCGCACGCCCTCGCCGCGGGCGACGATCCCGAACGCGCGCTGCTCGATCGCGAGCTTCACGACGCGCTCGCGCAGGCGATCGCCGCGCTCGACGAAGAGGGCGCCGAGGCGATCGCCGCGATGCTCGACGAAGGGAGCCGCCCGGCGATCGGCCCGGCGGCGTTTCGAAAGCGCGTCTCGCGCGCGTACGCGAAGATCAGGGTGCTGCTCGGAGGGCTCGATGCGAAGTGACTTCGATACCGCCTCGCGAGCCGCGCGCCGATCCTACGAGATCGGTCGCCTCTGGACCTCGCTGCGCCGCGCGGCGATGGCCGTCGTCGTGGTCGCGATCGTGACGATCCCGCTGCTCGGCAGGGAGGCGCTCGTCTGGCTCCCGGTGACGTTCTTCGCCGTCGTCGCCACCGAGTGGCGCGGCGTCTGGTTGATGCGCGGCGCGCGCCGTGGGCTCGTGGTCGGCCTCGCGTCGATGCTCCTGCCTCTCTCGATCCTGAGGCCGTGCTGCGGAATGGACGCCAAGGCCATGGGCATGAGCTGCTGCATCATGCCTTCGGCGTGCTGGACGGCGGGCGCGCTCGTCGGCGTCGGGATGAGCCTCTTTCTCCCCAAGACGAAGGCGGGCGACGAGCGCGGGCGCTGGGAGGCGGCCGCCGGCATGATCGTGGGCGTCACCGCGGTCGCGGTCCTCCGGTGCTCGATGCTGTTTCTCGGCGAGGCGCTCGGCCTCGTCGGCGGCATGGCCGCGGCGATGGCGGCGGCGACGCTCGCGCGATGGGTCCTCGCCCGCGTCCGGACGGCGCGATAGCGGTCGACCGTTCAACCCGTCAACCGGCCACGCGTCGAAGCACGCCGAGATCGACGAGGGTCGCGAGGCGCTCCGCGCCGAGCCGCGTGACGGCCGACGCGATCGCCGCGCGCTGCTCCTCGCGATCGTCGAGGACGCGATCGCCGACGCGCAATCGCATCACGCTGCGCCCGACCAGATCGCGGATCCAGCCCGCGCGCTCGGCGGGACCGGCCTCGGTGAGCGCGCGGAGCGCGAGGACGTCGAGCGCCGACACCGGCAGCGCCGTGCCCGCCGTCGACGACGCCATGACGAGCGGCGTCTCGCTCGAGAGCCTGCGGAGCATGAGCTGGTTGTAAGGCGACGGCAGCTCGTAGCGCGCCTCGAGGGTCGCCGGCGCTGCGCGCGTCGACGCGCGCAGCGGGACGACGCGATCGGCGACGAGCATCGAGTGGATCGCCTTTCGCAGCTCGTCGCGATCGAGCTTCGTCCTCGACGCGAGCACGTCGAGCGTCGTGCCGCCTTCGCCGAGCGCCGTCCGCAGCGCGTCGAACGTCGGCCCTGCGAGATCGATCGTGCGATGGGGGAGCCGCACCTGCGTGTCTTGTATCGCCTCGTGAGGTGAAGGACCGAACGGCGTCGCGTCGAGGTACGCGTTCGTCGCTTCACGCCTCGCCTCGCTCGAGCGCGGGAGGCTCCCCTTCACGAAGACGTCGCAGCGAAAGAACTGATTGGTCGCGAAGTCTTTGAAGCTCTCGAACGTCACGCGATCGGTGATGTTCTCGAAGACGCGCGCGACGTCTTCGGAGATCGCGGTCTCCGGAAAGTTCGAAAAGAGCGGGAGCGCGCCGACGAACGACAGCTCCTGCTCGCTCATCTCCCACGCGACGCGCGCGAAGTACATCGGCGTCCAGTGCTCGTGGAAGTACTCGTGGACGACGTAAGGCAGCCCGACGCGATCCATCGTCGCCAGCATCCGGCCCGCCGAGGGGTTCTTCTCGAAGTAATCCGCGCCGGCGCGCTGCATCGCCTGCGCGAACGCGAGGCCGTGGCGCGCGCGCTCGAGCGTGGTCGCCTCCGTGGTGAGCGGCGCGCCGCCCGGCGCCGAGACGAGCAGCTGGCGCAGCGGCTCGACCGACGCCCACCCGGGCATCGCGTTGTACGAGACGAAGAGCAGGCCGCCGGGCTTGAGCTTCTGGCGGGCGAACGCGATGAGCTGCCGCCGCTTCTCCGGGCTCACCCAGGTGAGCACGCCGTGTGCGGTGACGTAGTCGAGCTCGCCGAGATCTTCCTCGAGCAGATCGCCGAAGTCGCGCTCGAGGAAGCCCACGTTCTCGAGCGCGCCGTCGCGCGCGAGGCGCTTCGCCGAGGCGATGTGCGCCGTACTGAGATCGACGCCGAGGAAGCGGCTCTCGGGGTGCGCCGCGGCGAGCGCGCAGAGCGTGTCGCCGTGCCCGCATCCGAGCTCGCAGTAGTCGAAGTCGTCGCCTGGCGGCGGCGCCAACCCGCTCGAGCCCGCGACGAGACGCAGCATCGTCGGGCTCAGCTCGGAGACGAACTGGCGCACGTACGGCACGTCGTCGACGTACTCGCTCACGCGCCGGTCATAGCAGACGAGGTATCCTCGCGCTCGTGAAGCGCCTGCTCGCCTTCGTTCCTTCGTTTCTCACGCTCGCGTGCGCGCCTGCCGCTCCACCGTCACCGCCATGCTTCACCATCCAGGGCGGAACGGAGCTCCGCGAGAAGGACGCGAACAAGACGCTCGACGAGCTCACGTCGCACATCCGCCTCGCGCCGGAAGACGAAGCGCTCCGCGAGCCGAAGTCGCTCGAAGACGTACGCGCGATCCTCCGGCGCGACGCGGTGTACCTCTTTCCCGCGGCCGCCGCGTTCGCGCGCAGCCTGAACAGCCTCGAAGGCCGCTTCGCCGAGGCGTACCTCGAGCTCCTGCTCGGCGAGTCGCAGCTCATCGCCTCGCAGGTGCTCTCGGTGCAAGCCGCGTGGGTCTCGGGCGATCTTCGCGTCGCCCGCGCCAGCCTCGCGATCGAGCGAGGGCAGCCGACCGATCGCGGGCGCCTCCTCGCGCAGCTCATCCGCGTCGTCGAGGAGGGCAACAAGATCGCCGACGCGCTGGGCGCGGTCGCCCCCTCGCACCTCGCGCGCGGCGCCGAGGTCGTCCGCGGCCTTCGCGCCGAGGCGCCGGCGGATCCCGAGACGCAGATCCTCGTCGCCGAGCTTCACCGGCTGCGCGGCGAGTGGACCGAGTTCGACGCCGCGATGAAGGCGGCGGAGGCCTCGCCGTCGCGATCGCCGGCGCTGCGGTACCTGCGCGGCATGGAGCAGGTCGAGCGCTACCAGCGACGGCAGCAAGGCGCGGCGATCATGCGCGAGAGCCTCGCGGCGTTTCCGAAGCTCGTGCGCGCGCAGGTGATCCTCGTGCTCCTCGCGAACAACCCGCGCGTCGCGCTCCGCGAGATCGGCAAGCTGCGGCAGATGAACGAAGATCACTACCTCGTGATGCTCCTCGAGCCCGTGCTCGCCGCCGATCACGAGCTCGCGCGACTGCAGAAGCGAGAGATGCAAGACGCGCCGAGCGCGACGGCCGGCGATGGCGCGCCCTGAGATCCTCATCGCGGCGCTCGCGCTGGCGACGGGGTGCGCCCAGGCGAGCCCTCCGTCGGTCCCCGCCGGATCGTACGTGCCGTACGTGCCTCACGCGCCCTCCGCGCCGACGCCCGCGCCGGCGGAGATCGCCGCCGCGAAGGCTCCTCCATCCGCGACCGCGCCGTCACCGCCGCGCGCCGCCGAGCCGCCGCGCGAGGTGACCGCGGCGCCCGCGACGATCGTGCTCTCGAAGGATCCGCTCGCGTCGCAGCTCCTCGCAAGCGGAGGCGCCGCCTTGCGAACCGTGCTCGCGAGCCCGGAGAAGTATCGCTTCCAGGTCGTCTACGGCGTCGTCCACGAGGCGCGCCCCGGCGCGCCCGCTTCGCTCGAGCGCCACCCGTACCGCGCCGACGCGGAGTACTTCTTCCCCGCGAGCTCGATGAAGATGCCCATCGCGCTCGCGGCCTACGAGCGCCTCGCCTTGCTCCGCGCCGGAGGCAAGCCGGCGCTCACGCGCGACGCGACGCTCCGCGTTTACCCCCTGAGCGGGAGCGGCGAGCCGTACGTCACGTCGATCGCGCGCGAGACGTGGCGCTCGCTCATCGTCTCCGACAATTTCTCCGCCAACCGGATGATCGCGATCGTCGGCCACCGCGAGGCCCACGAGGCGCTCTGGTCGCTCGGGCTCTCCTCGGCGCGCGTTCGCGCCGGGTTCGCGACGGGCGCCGACGTCTCGCCCGCGGAGCTCTCGCCGCGCATCGAGATCACCGGCGGCGGCGAGCTCGCCGCGCGACGCAGCGATCTCGCGCTGCCACCCAACGACGCCGTCGACCTCGACCTCGGTCGCGCGCACATCGCCGCCGACGGCCGACGCGTCGACGCACCGCTCTCGTTCGCCGACAAGAACGCGATGCGCATCGTGCACTTGCAAGACACGCTCGTCCGCATCACGCGTCCGGATCTGCTGCCCGCGGGCAGCGCGCGCGACACGGGCTCGAGCGACGATCTCGCGTACCTCCGCCAAGCGCTCGGAACGCTCCCGAGCGAGTCCGGGCTCGCGGGCTTCGAGCGCAACGTCGTCGCGGACTATCAGCTCGTCCCGTTCCTCCGCGGCATCGAGCGCGTGCGCCCGCGAGGACGCTTCCAGATCTTCTCCAAGGTCGGTCAGGCGTACGGCTTCCTCGTGGCGAACGCGTACGTGGTCGACAAAGACACCGGCCGCGCGTTCTTCCTCGTCGCGTCGATCTACGCGAACCCCAACGAGACGATGAACGACGACAACTACGCCTACGACGCGGTCTCGTTCCCCGCGCTCGCCGACGTGGGAGAGATCTTCGCGCGCCACGCGTTCGGCGCGGCTCAGCCCTCGCGGAAGTAGTCGCGGAACCACGGGTGATCGACGAAGTCGATCGCCGAGGGATCGGGCTCGAACGAAGGATCGAGCGCGCCCACGAGGCGTCCGAGCGTCTTTTCGTCTCGCTGCGCGAGGACGGGAACGCCGGCGTCGGCGAGCATCGCCGCGGCGACGCCCATGCCGCGTTGATAGCGCTTCTCCTCCGGCGCGCCGAGGTAGACCGCGTGGCTCCCGCACGAGTCGCTCACGTCGAGGAGCACGGCGAGCTCGACGCGACGCCGGCGCGCGATCTCGAGCATCGCCTCGGCCCCGCGAACGATCTCGCGCGTCACGTCGCGGCCCGTCGTCTCGAGCACGCGCGCGCGACCGGCGAGGACATCGCGGCCGTGCCCGTCGTAGAGCGTCGTCAGCGGGCGCGGCGTGCCGAGCGTGGCGTTCTCCGGGCAGAAGTGGATCGCCTCGACCTCGGGCAGGTTCGCGAGGCGGACGGCCAGCGGCTCGGTGTAGGCGCCGCCCTCCCAGCCGGTCGCGTGACCGAGGAGACACGCGCTGAAGAGGACGCGCAGCGGATCGGCCCGAGAGGCGCGCGGCACGCGCGTCCAGTCGAAGCCGGCGGGATGGCTCGCGTGGCTCACGTGGCTCACGCGCGAGAGCGTAGGGTCACCTTCACGCGAAGACGAGCGGCGCTTTGATAGTCTGGTCGTATGCCGCTCTCCGCCGAGGCGTTCGTCGCCGAGCTCGATTCGAAGAACCGCGAAGCGCTCGATCGCATCGCGCAGGCCTCGTGCAGCGGCGAGCCCGGTCCCGCGGTGACGGTCCCCAAGCTCTTGATGCTGGCGCTCAAGAACGAGCTCGAGGCGACCGAGTGCGCCGCGTCGTGGATCGCGTCGACGCCCGAGGTGAACGTGAAGCTCGCGTTCGCGCGACAAGCCGGCGACGAAGCGAAGCACTACCGACTCATCCAGTCGCGACTCGGCGAGCTCGGCGTCGACACGCAGGCGCACGATCCGCTCGCGACGGGCAAGAGCCCGCTCCTCGCGTGGCTCCTCGGCCTCGAGGGGACCGTCGCGCGCGTCGCCGCCGGGCAGTTCACGCGCGAGGCGCTCGCCCTCGTCCGCAACGCTGCGTTCATACGCTTCTGTCGCGCGCAGGGCGACGACGCGACGGCGAAGCTCTACGAGGAGATCATCCAGCCCGACGAGACGCACCACCACGATCTCGGTCGCCGCCTCCTCCTCGATCTCGCGACGACCGACGACGCGCAGGCGGCCGCGCGCGAAGCGAGCGCGCGCGTCCTCGCGATGGCCGAGGAGCTGCAAGAGATCGCGCGGCTGAAGGCGGGGATCACGCGTGCGCCCGGGTGCTGATGAAGTGTGACCGGAGGTTCTCACCCGTCACGTCATCGGCGGATACGAAGCCCTCCGCGGATCGCCGTCGAACGGCGGGAGATCCTGGGTACGTGACTTGCGTATTCGATCGCGGATTGTTTCCCCGCGCCGTCTTCGGTCTCGCCACTGCTCTCGCTCTCCTCGCCGCAGCACCGACCGCGCGCGCAACCGGCGCCGCTCTCCCACCTTCGGGATCCGCCGATCCGTCCACGCTGGACGTCGCGATCGCCGTCGCGCCCACTCCTCTCGGCTCGACGCGATGGGCGCGCCTCACCGTCGCCGGACCGAACCACGTCATGTGGCTCGTGCCCGCGCGCCCCGGCGCGTCGCTCGACTGGGCTTCCGACGCATGGCTCAGCGCCCTCGACACGGCGACCGCGCCGCGAATCGCGCCGCCCTCGGCCGAACCTCCGTGCGGGCAGAGCACGGTCGCGGAGCGCGTCCCGACGTGGGGTGGCGTCGCGGGCAAGAAGTTCCCTCGCGCGGTCGTCGCTCACGCGAGCGAAGGGGATCTCCGCAACCACGTGGCTTCGCGCGGCTTCGAGATCTCCGGCGCCGCGTCGACGTCGATCGGCGAGCTGTACGGTCAGGGCTACGGCTTCGTCTCGATCGAGATCGAGACGTCGGGCGCGATCTCTTCCCCCACGCTTCGCGTCCACGACGACGCGCCGGCCGTGCTCCCGCTCGCGCTCACGGGAAGCCGAGCGACGACGACGCGGCTCACGGCGGTCGTGATCGCGGGCGGCGGCGCGACGCTCTCGGGCGCGCGCGAGGTCGATCCCGATCTGCTCTCGTGGGGCCCGGCCGGGAGCACTTACGCGAACGAGCGCGCGCGCATCCTCGCCAACGGGGGCGGCGCGATCTGGCTCCGCGAGTCGTCGTCGGCGCAAGCGCTCTTCACCGGATCGCCCGTGCCGCGCGGCGCGCCGATCCCTTCGGTCGTCAGCGCGTACTTTCGCGACGCCACAGGCCAGATCACGCCTGCCTGCGAAGCCGCGGCGAAGGCCGCCGCGGCGGAGGCCGGCGTCGTGGGCCGCGCGTGTCCCGCGGGCGCGCTCGCGCGCCTCCCCGGAGGCGTCGAGTGCGTGCCCGATCCGGGCGCGATCGATCCGAGCAAGCTCACGTGTGGCTCGGGCGTCGACGATCTCGCGCTCGCGCTCGCGGGCGCGGCGCCGCGATCGGTCCACGTCTCGCGTCTTTCGGGCATCGTTCCTCGCGGCAGCCTCGGATTCGAATGGACGATCCACACGCCCTCGGCTGCCGTGAGCCCGGTCGGCTTCGCGGGGCGCTTCGAAGCATGCCCGCCGCCGGCGACGTCGCCTCCGTCGAACGGCTCGATTTCGCCGAGCTCCCCGAGCGACGACGAAGAAGGAGGGGGTGGGCACGTCCTCCGCGAGACCGGCTGCATGGGCTCGGCCACGACCGTCGTCTACGAGACGGGTGAGGAAGCCGTGGTCGCCGACGAGGGGTGCAGCGGCGGCACGACGGGAACGACCACCACCGCGGGCGAAGACGGATGCGGCGGCGACACGACCGGCTCGAGCTCGGGCTCTTCGAGCGACGACGACGACAGCGACGGTTGGGACACGGCAGACGACGACGACGGCGACTCGTCCGACGACGCCTGCAGCTCGAAGAAGTCGAGCAGCAGCAGCAGCAGCAGCAGCAGCGGGAGCAGCAGCGGCTGGGACGAGCCCGACATGTCGCCCCAGTCGACCGGCGCGCCGATCGAGCCGAGCAAGACTTCGAAGAAGAAGAGCGGAAAACAGAGCATGAAGAAGGTGCGCGGATCGTCGCCGGTGTCGCGCTACGCGATGCTCTTCGTCGCGATCGTTCTTCCGCTTCGGCGGCGCCTTCGCTGGAGAGAGCTCCGCTTCTGATCCCATGAGCAGCCGGCTGACGACTCGGCCGGCGTGGCCGAGTCGTGCTAGACCGAGCGCGTGCCGTCGCTGTCGTTCAATGCTGGCACGATCGAGCTCCGCGGCGCCGCCGAGGACGCGGCGTTCGTCCGCGACACGGCGCTCGCGTGGGACGCGCGCGCCGCGTGCTTCCGCGCGCCCGCGATCGCCTACGCCGACGTGATCCGCGCGCTGCGCGCAGACGGCGTCGCGATCGACGACGAAGCGCGCCGCTACACCGAGCTCGAACGCCGCGCGATCGTCCACCGCGAGCCGCGGCCCTTCCAGGCGGAGGCGGTCGAGGCCTGGAGGCGCGCGCGAGGGCGAGGCGTCGTCGTCCTGCCGACCGGCGCAGGCAAGACGCACGTCGCCGTGATGGCGATCGAGGATCGGAGGCGCAGCGCGCTCATCGTCGCCCCGACGCTCGATCTCGTGCGCCAGTGGTACGACCTCTTGCGCGCGACCTTCGGCGTCCGCGTCGGCGTCATCGGCGGCGGCGATCACGACGTGCAGCCGCTCACGGTCACGACGTACGACTCCGCGTATCTCCACATGGAGCACCTCGGCGCGCGCTTCGGGCTCGTCGTCTTCGACGAGTGTCATCACCTGCCGAGCCCGACGTACGCGCTCGCCGCGCGGCTCTGCCTCGCGCCCTACCGCCTCGGGCTCACCGCCACGCCCGAGCGCGCCGACGGGCGCGAAGCCGCGCTCGACGCGCTCATCGGCCCGACGGTGTATCGCCGCGACATCGGCGAGCTCGCCGGCGAGTGGCTCGCGGAGTACGAGACCGTCGAGCTCTCGGTCGAGCTCACCGACGAAGAGCGTGAAGAGCACGACGCCGAGCGCAAGCTCTATCTCGGCTTCGTGTCGAAGAACGGCATCCGGCTCGGCTCGCCGGCCGGCTTCGGCGAGTTCATCATGCGCGCCTCGCAGAGCGCCGAAGGCCGTCGCGCGATGCGCGCCTACCGGCGCCAGCGCCAGCTCGCCTTCGCCGCCAGCGCGAAGCTCGCGTACGTCGGTCTCTTGCTCGATCGGCACCAGGGCGACCGCGCCCTCCTCTTCACGCAAGACAACGCGACGGCCTACGAGGTCGCGCGTCGCTTCCTCGTCCCCGCGATCACCCACCAGACGCGCGTGACCGAGCGCAGCGACATCCTCGCGGGCCTCGCCGAAGGGCGCTACGCCGCGATCGCCACCTCGAAGGTGCTGAACGAGGGCGTCGACGTGCGCGACGCCAACGTCGCGATCGTGCTCTCCGGCAGCGGCTCGGTGCGCGAGCACGTGCAGCGCCTCGGGCGCATCTTGCGCAAGCGCGAAGGCAAGCGCGCGATCCTCTACGAGCTCGTCACGGCGCGCACCGCGGAGACGGGAACGAGCGAGCGGAGGCGCGATCACGATGCTTACCGCTGATCACGTCCAGGTCCGGAAGAAGGGCGGCGAGCTCGTGCTCCGCGGCCTCGACGACAAGCAGCGCGTCGAGGCGATCGCGCTCGCGCAGGCCTACCTCGACGCCGCGCGCGAGCACCTCGGGCGCACGCGCGAAGAGCTCTCCGCCGCGTGGGAAGGCATCGACGCGAGCGCGCGCACGCGCCGCGTCGCCGCCGGGCTGCGGAAGCTCGTCGACGACGCCTGCGGCTTCGACGCGGAAGCGGAGATCGATCCGATCGCGCTCCGCCGCGCGCTCTTCGAGCACGCGAGCGCGACGCGCAAGAGCGGCGCGCCGTTCGACCGCGACGCGATCCTCCGCGAGGTCGCCGCGAAGGTCGAGATCGACGCCGGCGCGATCGATCGCGCGCTCTTCGCCGATCTCAAGGGCGAGCACGTCTTGCACACGATCCCCGTGCTCGGCGCCGCGTCGATCGTGGCGTCGTACGAGCTCGGGCAGGCGCAGGCGGTGCTCCTCCGCGCGGTGCGGGTCACCTGCGAGGTGAAGGGCGTCTCGCCCGCGGCGCTCCGGAGCTTCTTCGCGACGATGAAGTTCCACAAGCTGCTCTTCAGCGCGCATCGCGGCGAGGGCGACGGGCTCCGCGTCGTCGTCGACGGTCCGTTCTCGATGTTCGAATCGGTCACGAAGTACGGGCTCAAGCTCGCGCTGCTGCTCCCGGCGCTGCGCGCGCTCGAGAGCTGGTCGTTCGTCGCCGACGTTCGTTGGGGCAAGAGCCGCGAGCCGCTCGTCTTCCGCCTCTCGTCCGAGGGCTTCGGCCACGACGAAGCGAGCGCACCCCCGCGCCTCGCCGACGACGTCGAGGCGCTGCTCGAGAGCGTGCGCGCCTTGGGCTCGCCGTGGCGCGCGTCGCCCGCGTCGGCGCTGCTCGATCAGCCCGGCGTCGGCCTCTGCGTCCCCGATCTCCTCTTCGAGCGCGAGGGCAAGCCGCCCGTGTACGTCGAGGTGCTCGGTTTCTGGAGCCGCGACGCGGTGTGGAGGCGCGTCGAGCTCGCCCAGTCGATGGGCTGGGCCGACCGCGTCGTCTTCTGCGTGAGCGAGCGCCTGCGCGTGAGCGCCGCGGTGCTGGGAGGCGACGTGCCCGCGGCGCTCTACGTCTACAAGGGAAAGATGAACGCGCGCGCGCTCCTCGAGCGCGTCGAGCGCCTCGCCGAAGCGAGCTATCCTGGACCGCCATGCACGTCGTCGTCACCGGAGCCTCGAGTGGAATCGGCGAAGCGCTCGCCCGCGAGTGGTTGAAGCGCGGCGACAGCGTCACGCTCGTCGCGCGTAGGCGCGACCGGCTCGAGCGCATCGCCGGCGAAGCGAGCGACCGCGCCCACGTCATCGAAGCGGATCTCGCGAATCCCGAGGCGGCGTGCGCCTGGGTCGAGGCGGCAGAAGAGGCGATGGGGCCGATCGACGTCCTCGTGAACAACGCCGGCGTGCAGATCGTCGAGAGCGCGACCGAGACGAAGTGGGAAGCCGCCGAGAAGCTCCTCGTGCTCGATCTCCACACGCCGCTCAGGCTCACGCAGATCGTGCTCCGCAAGATGATCCCGCGGCGCTCGGGGACGATCGTCGACATCGCGTCGATGGCCGCGATCGGCCCGACGCCCGGCATGTTCTTCTACAACGCCGCGAAGGCGGGCCTGGCCGCGGCCTCCGAGGGCCTCCGCGCGGAGATGAAGCCGCACGGCATCCACGTCGTGACGGTCTACCCCGGCCCGGTGACGAGCGACATGGAAGCGGCGGCCCGCACGGCCTACGAGGTGACGGCGGCGGCGCGCCACGCACCGATCGGATCGCCCGACGTCCTCGCGCGCCTCGTCGCCGACGCGGTCGCGAACAAGCGCGCGCGCGTCATCTACCCGCGCTTCTACGCGCTCTCACGCCACTTCCCCAACCTCACGCGTTGGGCGATCGACACGCTGACACCGCGCCTGAAGGCGCTCGGCCCCTGACTCACGCGCGCGGGCGCACGTTCTCCTTCACCCAGCCGATGATCGACTCGAGCGTCGTTCCGGGCGTGAACACGCCCTTCACGCCCGCGTCGCGGAGGCGCTCGAGATCGCCCTCGGGGATGATGCCGCCGCCGAAGATCACGACGTCGGAGACGCCCTTCGCCTTGAGCGCGTCGATGACCGCGGGGAAGAGCGTGTTGTGCGCGCCGCTCATGATCGAGAGGCCGACGCCGTCGACGTCTTCTTGCACGACGGCGTTCGCGATCATCTCCGGCGTCTGGTGGAGGCCGGTGTAGATGACCTCGAAGCCGGCGTCGCGGAGCGCGCGGGCGACGACCTTCGCGCCGCGATCGTGGCCGTCGAGCCCGGGCTTGGCGACGAGGATGCGGACTTTGCGGCTGCTTTGGGCCTCTTGCGACATCGAGGCGGGGTTATCGTCCCGGCCGGGCCGCGTGTCAAATCGAGGCTGACTCGAGCCACTCGGGGTGCCGGGTCGTTCCGTCGTGGTCGGTCGTCGTCTTGAAGCGCTCGTACCGCCCCGACCCGGCGAACGGCTGCGTCCGCTCGAGCAGCGCGGCGACGGCCTGCTTGTCGAGGGGCGAGAAGGTGAGCGCCGCGGCGATCGCCTGATCGAGCGTGCCCATGCCGTCGACCCCCGTGATGACCGTCGAGGTCGGGAGGTTCATTGCATAATGCAAACACTCGAGCGCCGTCACCGCTTTGCTCTCGAGGATCTTCCCGCCGCCGAGCGACTTCATCCCGAGGACGCCGATGCCCTTCTGCACGAGGACGGGCAAGACGGTCTTCTCGAAGCTCTTGAAGTGCGCGTCCATCACGTTGAGCGGCATCTGCACCGCGTCGAAGGCGACGTCGTGCGCGTCGGCGACGGCGAGCATCTCGAGGAAGTAGGCCGGGTCTTTGTGCCCCGTGAACCCGATGAATCGGACCTTGCCCGCGGCGCGCGCGTCGAGCAGCGCCTCGACGCAGCCGCCGGCGGCGAAGCACCTCGCGGGATCGTCGGGGCGGATGATCTCGTGGATCTGCACGAGATCGATCACGTCGGTTTGGAGGCGCGCGAGCGACTGCTCGAGCTGATCCATCGCCGCCTTGCGCGTGCGGCCGTCGATCTTGGTCATCAGGAACGCGCGCTTCCGGTAGCCGTCGCGCAGGGCCTTGCCCATGCGCTCTTCGCTCCGTCCGTCGTGGTAGTCCCAGCAGTTGTCCATGAACGTGACGCCGCGATCGATGGCGCTCCGCACGAGGCGCACGCTCTCGACCTCGTCGGCGACGCCGCCGACGTGAAAGCCGCCGAGCCCGACGATCGACACGTTCACGCCGGTTCGCCCGAGCGGCCTTCGAGGCATCGTCGCCGCGGCGACCGGGCCGGGCGGCACCGTGATCATTCCTTCGCGCGGCGGCTCCGATCTCTTCCGGCACGCCGCGAGCGCGAGCGTGACCGACGTGGCGCGGAGGAAGGTCCTGCGGGGGATGCTGCGGCTCATGCGCGACCGAGGTGCACCCGGCGTGCCGCCGAACGGGCAGGCCGTTCCGATCGACGCGCTACTTCGCGGCGGGGCGTTTCGTGACTCGCGCGCGCGGCGACGCCGTGCGCGGGGCGCCCTTGACGTCGGCGATCGAGCCGGAGCATCGCGGATCGACGGGCCTCTCTTCCGCGCTCACGCTCTCGCGCTCGAACCAGCACGGCTCCGTGAAGAGCGCGAGGGGCCCGCGGCGATCTTCGGAGAGCTGCGTGATGATCCTGCGATCGCGCTGAGGATCGAGCAGGCGCGCGGCGATCTTCGGGTTCGTGACGGTGCGATCTTCGGCGTGCTCGTTCTCGATCCAAACGAGGTGCATGCCCCAGTCGAGGTGCGCGCGAGCTCCGCCGTCGAAGGAGAACGAGAGATCGGCGAGGACGCCGAGGCGCGTCCATCCGTTGACGCACACGAGCCGGCGGTTCGACGTCATCACGGGGAACATCGGCGGCTTCCACGACTCGCCCTGGTTCGTGGCGAGGTTGCCGACCGACGCGAAGATGGGCACGTTGCGGCGATCCTTGGTCCCGTGCACGACCACCGGCGAGGCGATGTGAGGATGGTGAATGACGACGGCGTCGAAGCCAGCCTCGGCGGCGTGGCCCGCTTGATCCATCACCATGCTCGTCTGCGGCACGTACTCGACGCCGCCGTGCAGGATGGCGATCGTCGCGTCGCACTGCGGGCGCGCCTTCGCGAGGGCACGATCGATCCGTTGCTTGCCGGCGCCGCTCAGCGGCGCGACCGCGAGGCGACGGCTTCGCGCGCAGGCGCCTTCGGTGTTCGAGATCGTGGTCCACGCAATCGCGCAGACGCGCTTGCCGTTCTCTTCGGCGACGACGCGCGGCGTCCACGGATCGGCGTCGTCGGCGCCGAGCGCGAGCAGGCCGCTCGCGTTCGCGGCCTCGAGCGTCGCCGTGATCCCCGCTTCGCCGAGATCGCACGCGTGGTTGTTCGCGATCGTCACGCCCTTGAGGCCCGCCTTGGGGAGCTCTTCGAGCCAGCCGCGCGGCGCGGCGTAGATCAAGCGGAAGGCCTTCGGGTCGACGTCGCCGGTCGCGGCCTCGTAGTTGGCGATGACCGCGTCGGCCTTCGCGAAGAGAGGCCCGAGGGGCTCGAGCGCGCCGCGGATCGACGCCGGCGTGATGAGGCTCGGACGATGCGGGAGCAGATCGCCGCCGACGATCACGCGGAGCGGCCGCGCGGGAGGAGGCGGCGCGAGGGCCGGCGCTCCGTCGGTGTTCGCGACCTCTGCACGCTTGGCCTCGGCGGGCGCGC